>CAYJLF010000004.1:0-314051 GCA_964371055.1 uncultured bacterium
AGCATGATCGGAAGGTTCCGGCTGAGCGCGGAAGAGCGGCCGCGAGCCGGGCGGGTCCACGCCGGCCCGTTCGACGGGAGGTTGCGTCGGGCCGCCTAACAGCACCCTGCTGGGCACAAAGGACGCTCTGGAGCCGCTCCCGCGCCGGGATCGCACCGACACCGGGGTGCACGAGGGGTTCCATGGGATCGGGGCGCTCCACCCCCCCCGGGGGGGCGTCCCGATCCGTTTTCGGGCGGGCGGGATCCCCTTCCGCCGCGTTCCCCGAGGTCCTGGGTTGCCGGGAGGTCCGCGGTGGTTCATATTCCTCCTCGAGAACGCCGGGGCTTTCTGGACAACCCGGCGGATCGGCAGGGATGGGGATCGGAGGAGGACGTCGGGGATGACGGGGACGACGCGCGATTTCATCAGTCTGGCCGACTACACGCACGATGAGCTGCAGGCGATGCTGAAGCTGGCGGAGCGACTGAAGAAGGCGTGGCGGCACGGGGAGCCCGAGATGCGCCTGGGTGGGAAGGTGCTGGGGTGCATCTTCCACAAACCGAGCCTGCGCACGCGGCTCTCGTTCGAGGTGGCGATGCGCCAGCTCGGCGGGAGTTCGCTCTACATCACCGACGCCGAGATCGGCTTCGGCAAGCGCGAGTCGGTCTACGATATCGGTCAGGTGACGAGCCGCTTCCTCGACGGGATCATGATCCGTACCTTCGACCAGGACCGCGTGGTCGAACTGGCCGAGGCGGCGCCCTCGCCGGTCATCAACGGACTGACCGACCTCGAGCACCCCTGTCAGGTCTTCAGCGACCTCTTGACGATCCGCGAGAAGGGAATCCCACTCGATGGGATCAAGGTGACCTACCTCGGAGACGGCAATAACCTGGTCCACTCCTGGCTGACTGCGGCGATGGCCTTCGGGTTCGATTTCACCTTCGGCGGACCTGAGGGATACGATCCGCGCCCCGAGTTCGTCGCGCGCGCCCGGGAGCGGGCGAAGGGGGAGATCGTCATCGAACGGGACCCGGTCGAGGCCGTCCGCGGGGCGACCGTGATCTATACTGATACCTGGACGAGCATGGGGCAGGAGGCGGAGGCGGAGAAGCGGGCGCGCGTCTTCCCACCTTTCCAGGTCAACGACGAACTCCTGCGCCACGCCGATCCGAAGGCGATCGTGATGCACTGCCTGCCGGCCCACCGGGGGCAGGAGATCGTCGACGAGGTGATGGATGGTCCGCGGTCGGTCGTCTTCGACCAGGCGGAGAACCGGCTGCACGGGCAGAAGGCGATTCTGGTGCGCTGTCTCAGCGGCGCCCTCTGATCCCTTCATGATGTCGGCGCGGCGGCGGTGCACCGGCCGGCCCCTGAAAACGGGGTGGGGTACGCGCATCGCTGCCGCGCTCGCTTTCTCCTTCGTCGTGACGGCGATGCTCGTGGGCCCCGCGGGGTGCGCCCGCATCGAAGCGCCCCGCGGTGGGCCGGAGGATCGCGAGCCCCCGCGCATCGTCGACTGCTGGCCCGACTCGGGCGCCGTGGGGGTCCCTCTCAGCGATAGCCTGGCTTTTGTCTTCAGCGAGCCGGTCGACCGTCGCTCGATCGAGGATGCCTTCTTCCTCACTCCGCCGGTGGAGTACCGCGAGCGACGCTGGGACGGCCAGACCTGGATTCTGCGCCTGCGTGAACCGCTCCGTACGGAGCAGACCTACGCGCTGCTCCTCGGGGTCAAGGCACGGGATCGTCACCAGGTTCCGCTCACCGTCCCCTGGAGCGCCGCCTTCAGCACGGGGGAGAGCCTCGATACCGGTCGGCTCGAGGGGCGCGTGATCGGTCAGCGGTATCCCGGCAAATCGGCGTTCGTCTATGCCTGGCCCTGGGAGGCGGCTCCGCCGGACACGAGCGTGGAGGGCTTTGCGCGCGATCCTCTGCGTCTGGGGCAAGCCGACGCGCAGGGGGCGTTCGCGCTCGCCTACCTGCCGCGCGGGCGTCCGCTCCGGATCTGCGCGCACTACGATCCGAACGGCGACCGCAGCTTCGACCCGGGACGCGATCGGTGGTCGTGCCTGGAAGACGCCGTGGTGCTGGCCGACACGGGGGCGGCGCCGGCCGGCCTGGAGCTCTTCTTCGCCGATGCGGACGAGCCCGGTCGGATCGGCGGTGGGATTGTCGACTCGGCCTGCATCGCTTCGTCGGCCCGCGGAGATCTGGCGCGCGTGCGGGCGGCGCGCGATTCGCTCCGCCTCTGGCTGGCGGGAGTGGACGTCGAGGCCGACGATGACCCGGTCGAAGCGGGGAGGCTCGACACGCTCGAGCAGGTTCGCCCGGCCCCGCTTCCCCGTTTGCTCACGGCGGACGATTCGGTGCGGGTGGGGAGCGCGCTGCTCCGTTTCGATGAGCTCTTCGCGGCCGCCGCGGCGGAGAGCGCCTTCTGCGCTCAACCGCTGATCGCGCAGTTGACCGCCGGCGATACGGCGGTGGTGCGCGAAGCGACGGGGGAGAGCTTCCAGTGGACCGACGTCCCCCCCGCGCTCTATCGCCTGCGGGGCTTCCGGGATCTGAACGGAAACCGTGTGCCCGACGAGGATGAACCGCAGGCGGCCTATCCGTACGCGCTGGAGGTTCGACCACTGCGCGAACTGAAAGACCTGAAGCTGGTCCTGGCCATGCGGGCCGCGGGCGGGGCAGGAGGCGCTGAGGGAGACGCCGAGGGAGACGGTGAAGGAGACGCCGAGGGAGGCGTCGAAGGTGCGGATGAGGGAGACCGGGAAGGAGTCGGGGACGATGACGACGGGCCGCGTTGAGAATGTCCGCCCTCGTAGAGTCTCGGCGGGACGACGCCCGGTCGCTCCGCGTTCTCCTGCCACGCGCGTCGTGCCGTTCGTGAAGTGGGAGGGGGGCGGTAATGACTTCGTGCTCCTGGACCACCGGAGCCTGCCGTCCGCGGGAGGAGCTCCGCGCCTGAGCGCGGCCCGCATCCGGACCTGGCTCGACCGCCACCGAGGCGTGGGGGGTGACGGACTGCTCGTGATCGCGCGGACGGGACCGGGGAGGGCGGCCCGAGTCTCGTTCTGGAATCCCGACGGACGACGGGCGGCCTTCTGTGGCAACGGCGCGCGTTGTGTCGCCGCGTACCTCCTCGCCGGCGATCCTGCGACGGATGCCGCGACGTCGTTCCGCTTCGGACGGGTCCGGCTGCGCGCCGCGCGTTCCGCTCCTGGTCGCTACCGGGTGGAACTGCCGCCCCCCCGCCCTTTGTCGAGACCACGCGGCCGGCCGCCGCTCCGGGGCGCGGCCGCCGGAGTCTGGATCGACACGGGCGTGCCCCATTGGGTGGTTCCGGTTCGCGACCGGGCGGCTCTGGAGAGCCTCGATCTGGCCACCCTCGCTCCTCCGCTTCGAAGGTGGAGTCTCCTCGGACCCGGCGGCACGAATGTCGACTTTGCCGCCTGCTCGGGCAACGAGATCCGCCTGCGCACCTGGGAACGAGGGGTGGAAGGGGAGACCCTCGCCTGCGGGTCGGGCCTGGCGGCAGTGGGAGTCTGGGCGGTCGAGAGCGGTCGCGCCCGTTATCCGGTGCGGTTGCGATCGCGGGCGGGGGACCGCTTCCGTCTCGAGCGTGATGCGTCGGGGCGTCTCTGGTTGGAAGGTCCCGCGCACCCAGTCTTCGAGGGGCGGATTACGATCGGACGACCGCTCGCGCCTGGGCGCGGTCTGCGGTAGAGTGCGCGCGCGGCGTCGATCGGGACGCCGGGGAGGAGCCGATGTTCGAAGGACTCACCGTTGCGATGGTCACGCCGTTCCGCGACGGGCGGATCGACGGCGAGGCGGTCGACCGCCTGGTGGAACACCTGATCGCGGGAGGGGTCGACGGCATCGTGCCGGCCGGTTCGACCGGTGAGAGCCCGGTGTTGTCGCCCGACGAGCGACGCGAGCTCTTCGCGCGGGTGGTCGCGCGGGTGAACGGGCGCGCCTTCGTCCTGGCCGGAGTCGGGACGAACAGCACCGAGAGAACGCTCGTGCAGGCGCGCCTGGCTCGAGAGACGGGCGCCGATGGCTTGCTCGTCGTGACGCCTTACTACAACAAGCCGACGCAGGCCGGTCTGGAGGCGCACTTTCGACGCGTGGCCACCGAGGGGGGGCTGCCGGTCTGCCTCTACAACGTTCCGGGGCGCACCGGCGTCAACCTCCTGCCGGATACTGTGCGGCGGCTGGCGGAGCATCCCGGCGTGGTGGCGGTGAAAGAGGCCTCGGGATCGCTCGATCAGGTCAGCGAGATCTGCCGGGACGTGCCGATCACGCTCCTCTCCGGCGACGACTCGCTCACTTTGCCGATGCTCGCGGTCGGGGCGAAGGGCGTGATCAGCGTCGTCGGCAACCTGACCCCTGGGCCGCTGCAGCAGATGCTCCGGGCCTTCGCCGCCGCGGAGGTCGAAGAGGCACGCCGGCTCCACCGCGCGCTTTTCCCGCTGGCGCGCGTGCTCTTCATCGAAAGCAATCCGGGACCGATCAAGCACGCCCTCGCGCGCGTGGGCTTGATCGGCGGAGAGCTGCGCCTGCCGCTCGTGCCGGTCTCTGCCGCCTCGGCCGCGCGGATCGACGCGGTGGTCGACGCGTTGCCGGCCGCGTGGCTGCCGGCCGGGTCACGGCCGTGAGCTCTCGATCGCCGGGGCAACCGTTGCGCGTCGCGGTCGTCGGGGCGGCCGGTCGGATGGGAACGCTCCTCGTGCGCGCGATCGAGGCGGCGCCCGACCTCGTGCTGGCGGCGCGGATCGACGTGCGGGGCGGGACCGAGGCCGGGATCGCGCCCGGCTTCACGCCGGGCCCCTTCGCGTTCGCCGGCGGAGCGATCGACCTCGCGGTCGAGTTCACCCGCGGCGATGCGCCGGCCCGGATCGGACCGGAAATCGAGAAGCTCGGCTGTGCCTGGCTGAGTGGCACGACGGCACTGACCGATGCGTCCCGGGCCGCCCTCGAGTCGGCGGCGCGAACGGTCCCGGTCCTCTGGTCGCCAAACATGAGCCTGGGTGTGGCGGTCCTGAGTCGACTGGTCGAGGAGGCCGCGCGACTCCTCCCCGCGGAGTGGGAGTTGGAGATTGTGGAGACTCACCACGCCGCCAAGCTCGACGCGCCGAGCGGGACGGCGCTCGCGCTCTCGGAGAGCTGGACGAAGCGCCGGGGCGGAACGGTGGTGCACGGGAGGAGCGGGTTCCCCGGTCCGCGGCCGCCGGGAGAGGTCGGGATCCATGCCGTCCGGCTGCCGGCCGGAATCGGCGAACATCGGCTCTGCCTGGGCGCCCAGGCGGAAACCCTGGAGCTGAACCACCGGGCGATCGATCGAGGGGTCTTCGTTGGGGGGGCGCTGACCGCCCTGCGTTGGCTGGCGGAAAAGCCGGCGGGTCTCTACGCGATGCGGGACTGGGTCACCGATCGGCTCGGCTCTGACGGCGCGGGAAGCTGAGGTGGGGAGAGAAAACGACCGGCGCCCCGAGCCGCGAGGCGCCGATCATCCTTGAACGCGGTCATCCTTGAACCACGATGCGAACGAGGCGGGAGAAGCGATCAGGCCGAGGCGCGGTTGACGGCCTTGGCGAGCCGCGACTTCATCCGGTCGACCTTCTTGTGGTGAAGCACTCCCTTGCGCGAGGCGTTGTCGAGGACCGAATGAGTCTGACGCAGCTCGGTGGCCGCCGTCTCCTCGCCCAGGGCGTTCCGCAGCTTCTTCACCGCGCCGCGCACCTGCGACTTCACCGCGCGGTTACGGTTCTTGTCGCGCTCGTTCGTCCGCATCCGCTTCTTCGCGGAAGCATGCTGGGGCATCGATCACTCTCCTCTGCCTTGGTTAGAACTTCTGCCTTGATAAGAACGGACTGCCTGTTTGGACCTGGCGTCCGGCTTGAACCGGACTGGATCGCTTGCGGCACTGCCTCTGCCGTTTTGCCGCGCCGCACGCCGGCCGCCCGCGGGGAGCGGCCGAGCCGACCCCGTTGGGAGGACGCAAAGTGGCACTGAACTTACCATCGCCCGGGCAGAGCCGTCAAGGGGTGCCGCGCGGCTGGCGGTGGGGGGCGGCGGTGGCGGCCGGGCTCTTCCAGGCGGCCGCCTTCCCGCCGCTGGGGGCCGCCCCGCTCGCGTGGGTGGCGCTTCTGCCGTTGATCTACGCCTGCAATGCCCCGCCGGCGCCCGGCGAGGTCCCCTCCACCCTCCGCCAGCGATTCCTGCTGGGGCTGACGGCGCAGGGGGTCTTCTTCTTCGCCCTCCTCCATTGGATCCTCTTCCTGCCGAACGATGAGGTGACGATTCCGGGACTCATGGTGCCGGCTCTGCTCTTCCTGTCGGGCTACCTGGCGCTCTTCTTCGGCCTGGCGTGTGCCCTCCCCGCCGTCCTGGAACGCAGGGCAGGGGTGCCGGCGGCGGTCAGCTTCCCGATCCTCTGGACTCTGGCCGACGCGCTGCGGTCGTCCGGAACGCTCGCCTTCCCCTGGGGATCGCTCGGCTACGCGCTGGCCGGACAGCCGGCCGCGATCCAGCTCGTCGCATGGACCGGTTTCTGGGGACTGACCCTGCAGATCGCCTCCGTCAACGCGTTCCTCTATGCGGCGGTCCGCGCGTGGGAGTCGGGAAGCCGCTCCGCGGCGGCCCGTCGCTTCGCCGGAGCCGCCTTGACGCTCGGGATCCCCGTGGCCATCGGCGCGAGCCTGCTCACCGGCGCGACGGAGACGATGGACGGAGCGCATCGCTTTGCGCTCGTGCAGGCCAACACCCCCCGGGAGGTCAAGTGGAAGGAAGGATACGAGGGGATCGTGATCGGGGATCTCCTCGCGCGCACGCGGGAGGCCGCGCGACATGAGCCCGACCTGGTCGTCTGGCCGGAGACGGCGGCGCCCGTTCTGATCCTTTGGCGGCCCGAGCTGGCCGACAGCGTCAGCCGGACGGTTCGCGAGCTCGGTCATTGGGTGCTGGTCGGAACGCTCGACGCCCGGATCCTGCCGGACCGCTCGGTGGAGAGCTACAACGCGGCGATCCTCTACGATCCACGCGGGATCCCGGTGCAGCGGTACTACAAAGTGCGCCTCGTCCCTTTCAGCGAGCGGATGCCGTTCACCCGCCGCCTGCCGTGGCTCAATGCGCTCAACTTCGGCCAGTCGGACTTTTCGCCCGGGCGGGAGCCGAACCTCTTCGAGGCGGGCGGAACGCGGTTCTCGGTCCTGATCTGCTTCGAGTCGATCTTCCCGGAACTGGCGCGGCGGTGGGTGGCCGGCGGATCGCGATACCTGGTCAACATCACGAACGACTTCTGGTTCGGACGGAGCGCCGGACCGGTGCAGCACGCCGACATGGCGATTCTGCGCGCGGTCGAGAACCGCACGCCGTTGGTGCGCTGCGCCAACAGCGGGATCAGCTTCGTCGTCGATCCGTGGGGGCGGGTCTCCCATCGCACCGGGCTCTTCGTCGAGGCTCTGCCGGTGGTGGAGGTCGGCCCCGGGCGCGGGGGGACGTTCTACACCCGATACGGGGACTGGCTGCTCTGGGTGCTCCTCGCCTCGGCCCTGCTCATGTTTGTGACCGCAGCGCGCACGATAAGATTGCCCTTCGTCGGTCGCCGGCATCACAATCGCCGTCGCGGGCCGTCCGCCGGAGGGGAGGAGACGTGACGAACAAGCCGGAACAGCCGGGACCAACGGGAGAGCCTTCAGCGTCATCCGGTCGCGACGACGCGACGCGCGTGATGTACCGCCTGCGCCTCAAGCCGGGACGGGAGCGATCGCTGCGACTGCGCCATCCGTGGGTCTTCACCGGCGCCGTCGACGAGGTCGAGGAACTGCCGGGCGCGTCGCCCGGTGACCTCGGCGACGTCGTCGATCATCGTGGCGCGTTTCTCGGCCGCGGCACGGTCCAGCCCGAAAGCCAGATCCTCTGTCGGATCCTCTCCTTCCAACCTTCCGCGATCGATGAGGCGTTTTTCGAGGAGCGGATCCGAAACGCCGCCGCGCTGCGCCGCTCGCTCTTCGAGGAAGGTGCGACGAATTCGTGGCGCGCGGTCAACTCGGAGGGAGACGCGATACCCGGCCTGGTCGTCGACCGTTACGGCGACTTCCTCGCGGCGCAGACGCTCACCTCCGGGATGCTCCACCTTCGCCCGCTCTGGCTCCCGGTCCTCGGTCGCGTCTTCGAGCCGCGCGGGATCATCGAGCGGGGCGAACGGGCCCGTCGCGAGCAGGTGGAGGAGACCCCTGCCGCGTCGCGGGTCCTGGCGGGAGAGGCGCCGCCCCCCTGGCTGGAGATCCGCGAGGAGGGACTGCCGTTTCTGATCGACCTGGAGTCTGGGCAGAAGACGGGGTTCTACCTGGATCAGCGGGCGAACCGTTCGTCCGTGCGTCGTCACGCCGCGGATCGCGACGTATTGAACCTCTTCGGATACAGCGGCGCGTTCTCGGTCTGCGCGGGAGTCGGCGGCGCCCGCCACGTGGTGCAGGTGGAGACCTCGGCGCCGGCGCGGGAGCTGACGAGGCGCAACTGGGAGAGGAACGGGCTCGATCCGGCCCGGCTGGAGCTGGCGGCGGAGGATGTCTTCCGTTTCGTCCGTCATGACACGCGCCAGTACGATCTTCTCGTGCTCGATCCCCCCCCGTTCGCGAAGGACCGCAGTTCGCTCGATCGCGCCACCCGCGCCTACAAGGATCTCCATCTCTGGTCGTTCTGCCGCGCGCGCGCCGGGGCGCTCATCTGGAGCTACTCCTGTTCGCAGCAGGTCACGCTCGACCTGTTCCAGAAGATCGTCTTCGGCGCGTCCCTCGATTGCGGGGCCGAGGTGCAGATGCTGGGGCGGCTGACCGCCGGGCCTGATCATCCGATCCACCTCGATCATCCGCAGGGGGAGTATCTGAAGGGGCTCTGGTTGCGCGTTCTGCGGCCCGGCACGCCGGGCCTGCCGCCCCGCCGGCCGAGCGGTCCTCGCACCGAAGGATGATCCGATGCTGACGCCGGGGCGGGAGCACGGCTACGCGGTCGCGATCTTCGGCGCGACGGGGGCCGTCGGGCGCACGATGATCGAGCGGTTGGAAGCCTCCCCGATCGGCGTGCGGGAGCTGCGCCTGCTGGCGTCCTCCCGTTCCGACGGGACCGTCCTTTCGTTCCGCGGGGAGCCCGTGACGGTCCGGGAGGTACGGGCGGAGAGCTTTGATCGCGTCGACGTGGCGCTCTTCTCGGCGGGAGGCTCGGCCTCCGGAATCTGGGCACCGATCGCCTGCGCGCGCGGGGCGGCGGTCATCGACAACTCCTCGCGTTGGCGGATGGATCCGGCGGTCCCCCTGATCGTGCCGGAAGTGAACCGCCCGGCGCTGCCGGCCCGGCGCCGGACCGGGACCGATGGGACTCATGGCGCCCTGATCGCGAATCCGAACTGCTCCACCATCCAGCTGGTCGTCGCGCTGGAGCCGTTGCGACGGCGGTTCGGGCTGCGGCGCGTCTTTGTCGCCACCTATCAATCGGCCTCGGGCCGCGGAGAGACCGGACGGGCGGCACTGGAGGAGGAGGGGCGCACCGGGGCGCCATCCTCGAACGGGGCGTTTCCGGGCCCGCTGTTCGGCAACGTCCTCCCCCAGGTCGACGCGATCCTCGACGACGGTTGGACGAGGGAGGAGGAGAAGACGCTCCTCGAGACGCGGAAGATCCTCGGTCAGCCGGAGCTCTGGGTCCACAGCACCTGCGCGCGCGTGCCGGTCGACGTGGGGCACTCCGAGGCGGTCTTCATCGAGTGCGTGGACGAGGTCGACCTCGAGGAGGCCCGGCGCGCGCTCCGGACGGCGGAGGGGGTCGTCCTGGTCGATGGGACCGGCCATCCACCCTATCCCACCGCCCTGGGAGCGGCCGGCACCGACGCGGTCTGGGTGGGACGGCTTCGGACCGATCGCTCCGACCCGCGCGGGCTGCATCTCTGGGTCGTGGCGGACAACCTGCGCAAGGGCGCCGCGACCAACGCTCTGCAGATCGCCGAGTGCTGGTGGGCGGACGAGTCGAGCGCGTGAGCGCTGAGGAGCGCGCGCCGGAGGATGCCCCGTCCTACCGCATCCTCGTGGCCTACGATGGCGGGCCTTACCACGGCTGGCAGTTCCAGCCGGGCCTGCCGACGGTTCAGGGCGAGCTGGAACGTGCGATCCACGCGATCACCGGTTCAGCGATCCGCGTGCAGGGGGCGGGCCGCACCGACGCCGGCGTCCACGCGCTCGGCCAGGTGGCCAGTTTCCGGGTGGAAACGCGGATTCCCGCGGAGCGACTCGCGGCCGCGTTGAACGCCCACCTCCCTCCTTCGATCCGCGTCCTCGCTTCGGCGGCCGCACCGGCTCCGTTCGCCGCGCGTTTCTCCGCCCACTGGCGCGCCTATCGCTATCTCCTCGCGCCGCGGGAGACGCCCTTCACGCGGGGTCGCGCCGTCGTGCCTCGGGGCTGGCCGGCGCTCGAACCGATGCGCCGCGCGCTGCCGGCGATCCTCGGCGAACACGAATTCCGCGCTTTCACCACGCAGCCGGACGGACCGTTCGGCTGCCGGGTGCACGAGGCGACGTGGGAGGAATGGGACGAGGGAGTTCTCTTCTCCATCCGGAGCAACCGATTCCTCTACCAGATGGTGCGGATCCTGGTCGGGACCTGCCTCGAGATCGGGCGGGGCCGACGCGAGGCGGAGAGCCTGGCGACGCTGCTCGAGGGGGGGGATCGCCGGGCCGCGGGCCCGCTGGCGCCGGCTGGTGGGCTCTATCTCGCCGCGGTCGGATACGACCCGCCGTGGCCCGACGACTCCCTGCTAGCTCCGCGGAGCGGCCTCGTCCCTCGGGCCTGAATCGGCGCGCGGGCGCCAGCGCCGATAGCGCCAGAGCGTCTGCAGGGTCTCCCACCCGTCGCGCGCGCGGATCTTCTTTCCCTCCGAGAGGTGTCGCGGGTGGTAGAGGATCGGAACTTCCACGATCCGTTCGCCGAGTCGGGCCGCCTTCGCCGTCACCTCCGCGCAGAACTCGAACCGCTCGCAGACCAGGTCCATCCGGTCGACGAGTTCGCGCGCGATCAGCTTGTAGCAGGTCGGTTCATCGGTCAGGCGGAGGCGGTAGATGAGATTCGCCGCCCAGGTGACGAGGATTCCCCCGAGGTAGAAGGCGAGCGCAGAGTACTGCCGATTCGCCCGATGGAGCCGGCGCGATCCGTAGACGACGCGGGCTCCCGTGGTGCGGGCCGTCTCCAGCAGCAGGCGGAGGTCGGCCGGTTCGTACTCGAGGTCGGCATCCTGCGGCACGACGAACTCTCCGGTGGCCTGCTGCAGGGCGGTGCGGAGGGCCGCGCCTTTGCCGCGGTTCTGCGCATGTCGCAGCACGCGCACCCGATCGGCGTAGTTCTGGAGGATCGCGGCGGTTCGATCGCGCGAGGCATCATCGACGACCACGATCTCCTTCTCGACGCCCAGATCGACTTCGAGGACGCGGTCGAGCAGCGCCGCGATCGTGCGCTCCTCGTTGTAGACCGGCACCAGGATGCTCAGGCGCACGAACGTTCCCTCCGGAGAAAGCGCAAGAGCGCATAGCCCGAGAAGAGGAACGAGAGCGCGACCGCGGGTGCGAGGTAGCGGGCGAACGGGAAGACGAACGCCTGGAAGAGGGTGACGAAGGAGACGAGCAGGAGGGCCGGCCAGGCGCGCGCGAAGGCCGCCGGTTCCCGTCGACGGAGCGAGCGGGCCCCCGCGAGGAAGAGGACGAAGAGCGGCAGGTGGACGAGGAGGCTGAGCACGCGCTTCCCGCGCCCCAGGGTCTGGAACCAGGAGAACGGAATCCCCACCAGCCCCCGGGCGACGAAGCCGAGCGGATCCCGGCCGATTTCCTGCAGGACGAGATCGCGCGCCACCCGCTCATGCCGGATCGCCTCACCGGCGGTCCGGTATGCCTGCGACCGGTCGCCGCCGTAGAGCCGGTCGACCACGATCTGGTGCCGCTGCCGGTCCGCTGCCTGGTCGATCACGCGCAGGTCTTCCCAGCGCAGCATCCCCTTCGAGCACTGGATGCCGTGGTAGAAAGGGGCCCATCCCCAGGCGGAGACCGGCACGGCGACGCCGGTCAGCCGGTGGTTGCGCGCCGCCCACGGAGCGATGACGACGAGGGTGGCGACAAGGGCCGGGACCGCCCACCGGAGCGCGTGGCGCGCCCCCGGGCGCATCCTCGCGGGGAGGTAGAGCAGGAGCGCGAGAAAGGGGGGAAACGCCAGGAGAGTGCCGCGCGTGAGGAGCCCTAGTCCGAAGAAGAGGCCGGCGAGGAATCCGTCGCGCGCCGAGGCGCGGGCGATCGCGC
The DNA here is from genome assembly GCA_964371055.1 of uncultured bacterium. GTDB lineage: Bacteria > Eisenbacteria > RBG-16-71-46 > CAIMUX01 > CAIMUX01 > CAYJLF01. Next base: position 12,312 of record CAYJLF010000004.1, read on the forward strand.
GCGCCAGGAAGAGGGCGAAAGCCAAAAAGAGCGGGAAGTAGAGGTTCTCGCTGTAGAGCCGGGCCGCGTACTCGATCGCGGTCAGGTGCACGGCGCCGAGAGAGGCGGCGGCGAGCCCGAGCGTCGGGCCCAACACCCACCGTCCGAGCAGGAAGAGCAGCCAGCAACAGAGTCCCCCCAGGAGCGCCTGCGCGACCTGGACAGCCGCATAATCGACGCCGGCGAAGCGGAAGATCCCCGCGAGGAAGAAGGGGTACCCAGGCGGGCGCTGCAGGGTCGGGGGGTGCTCAGGGATCAGCCGGTAACCGAGTCCGTCGTGCAGGTGTTCCGCGATGCGCTCGTAGCCGTCGGTGGTTTCGGTCTCGGGGCGCGTGTCCAGCCACGCGCGGGCCACGCCGAAGGCGAAGGTCAGGCGCAGCGCGACAGCCGCCGCGACGATCCACCACAACGTCCGATGCATCCTCTCCCATCCACGACCGGTACCTGCGTTCGTTCCGCCGGTCCGAGTATGGCCGACCGCGCGCCGCTCGGGGTCAGGAATCGCGAGGCAGCGCTGGAACGGCTCTTCGACCCGGGCGGCTTCCGGGGGCCGGGACCGGACCGGGTTCTCTTTCCGCCATCGGCCCTCGTTTGCGCCTTCGCGAGGACCGACTGCGGGGGACGGTCAGGGAGAGAGGTAGATGGGGCGCAGCAGCCGGCGTCCGCCGCCGGTGCAGAGCAGATAGTGGAGCCCGGGTCCCGCCAGTCCGCCCGCCGAGTTGCGGCGGTCCCAGCTCGCCTCGATCACCGTCCCCGGCCGCACCGCCGCTTCGAAGAGCCGAGCGACCCGCCCGCCGTCCAGGGCGAGGATCTCGAGCCGAAGAACCGCCTGGGGGGGAAAGTCGGCAGGGACCGTGACGCGGAAGCGGCAGCCGTCCGCCACCGGGTGAGGGAAGGGGCCCTCGACTTCCCAGGTCTCGGCATAGAGCTCCAGCGGGGCTGAGAGCTGGCTCTCGGCGCCCCCGCGGGTCTCTGCTCGGACCGACACCCGGCGAACCGTGGCGGGATCGGGCCGGTCGAGTTCCCAGACAGCCGTCGGGATCAAGGTCTCGGTCAGGCGGAACCAGCCGCCAGGAGCGCCCTGGGCATAGAGACGGTAACCACTGACCCGCGGATCGGCGGAAGGCTCCCAGCGGAGCTCGAGGCGCGATCCATCCTGACTCCACGACGCCGCGAGGTTGGCGGGGGGATCGGGCGGCGCCAGGTCCTCGGTGTCGGTGCGGAACGATCGAAGGGGCGAGAGGGGCGAGACGCGGCCGTCGGCGGCGACGGAGCGCACCGCGAGGTGATAGTCGGTCGCTTGCTGGAGGTCCTCGATCACCCACTCGACCGAGTCGCCGGGAGCCCCCGGCTCGGGCGATTCGACTTCGGTCGCCAGGTTCCAGTTGCTGTCGGCGATGGCGGCCCGGGAGAGGCGGGTTTCGTACCGCGCCGGCACCGGCGCATCCGCGGGAACGGCCGGGTGCTCCAGGCGCATCGTCACCGAGTTGGTGCCCGCCGCCAGGACTTCGAGCACCGTGACCGCCGGCGGATCCTGAGCCGGCGGGGGCGGATCGCTCACGAACGGCTCAAGCCTCACACTCGCCGCGAGGGGCGACCACTGCCCTGCCGCGTCGGACGCCCGCACCGCGAGCCATCCCTCGGACGCCGGGACGAGGCCATCCCATCGGGCCGACATCGTCTCGCCGGCCGGGCGCGGGGTCACCTCGGCGGGAATCGGCGTGGAGGCCTCCCAGAGTGCCTCGTCTGAAATCGGAGCGTCGAAACTCATTCTTAGATCATAGATTGTGGCCACACCTTCAAGTGAATCCTCACCGGTCGCCACCCACTCCAGTCGAGCCCAGGTGTCACCCCGATCGCTCACGAGGAGTCCCGCGACGGCGGCGGGGGGCGGGTCTGGGGTGTCGGTGGTGTCCGGCGGGTCGGGGGGCGGCGCAAGCGGTTCGGTCGTCAACAGGATCGAGTTCGAGATCGGCCCGAATAGGCCCGCCGCGTCCCGCGCCCTCACGGCAAAGCCGTAGGGCGTCGAGGGGGCGAGGTCATGGACGCGGGTGGCCTCGACCTCTCCGGGGGGGACCGGGAACGCGATCGCGGCGGTATCGACGGCGGCCCGCGACCAGTCTTCAGCACTCAGGATCAGTCTCCCCTCGAGATGCGCCACGGCGTATCCGGTGACCGCGACCCCGGTCGTCGAGTCGGCCGGTGCCGTCCACTCGAGATCGACCCAATCGGGTCCGGCCGCCAGCCGGCCGAGATCGGTGATCCGCTGCGGCGGGAGTGTGTCCGGCTCCGCCGGCGTTTCGACGACGAGCGGGGTGAGGGGCAGCACCGACCGGTGGCCGGCCGGATCGACCGCCCGGACCGCGATCCCGTACGTCCGCTGGGCCTCGAGACCGAGGACGACAAGAGACCACGGGCCTTCGGCTCCATCCGGGGCGACTTCCACTTCGCGCGTCGTGTCGGACCGGGACCACGCCTCCTCGCCGGCGATGGCGAGATCCGTGAGCACCCCCACGCGCCAGCGTGCGAGGTCGGTCGGATCGCCGCCGGCCTCGAGCGACCAGGCGATCTCGACGTCGTGAGGCCGGGCCCACAGGAGACGGAGGTCCGCGGCCGGGGACGGAGGGGTCATGTCGGGGGGTGGTGGCGGCGGCGACGCGGTCTCCGCCAGGAGAGGATTCGACAACGGCGCCAGGTTGCCGGAGTCGTCTTCCGCCCGCACGGCGAACCCATGCTGACCGAATGCGAGTGCGACGACCCGCAGGGTGTCGGTCTTTCCCGGCTCCGAAGGGATCACGGTGGTGGCGTCGATCTCGATCGCTGCCTCCCACCGAGACTCGTGGTCGATCGCCTCTTCCGCCAGTCGGCGGACCTGGTAGCGCTCGACACGCGGATCGGCATCCGCGCGCGTCGCGATCTCCTCGTACCGGTCCGGCGGCGCGGTCCAGGCGAGGACGATCCAATCCTCGCCGGCCTCGAGCACCCGGAGATCGGTGATGGCCTCGGGCGCGAGCGTATCCGGATCGACCGGTAACGGAGGAGGATCCTCGGGGGGCGAGAGGGTGTGGAAGTGCACCGCCGGGCCCATCTCGCCGGCGACCATGGCGGCATCGAAGCCAAAGACCGCCGCGCCGTAGAGTGTGGCCGGCTCGAGGTCCAGCAGGGTCCAGGTCTCGATCGATCCGGGGGCGGCCGGGGGCGAGGGAAGGATGCGGATCGAACAGCGCGCGAGGTCGGCGACGCTCAGGAGGGAATCGCCGGCGAGCACCGCCAGGCGGTACTGCGTGCAGGATCCTCCCTCGCCGTCGTCCGGGGCCGTCCACACGAGAGTCGCCTGGGTCGAGTCGACGGCGGTCACCATCAGGTCGTCGACCGGGGCCGGCGGGCGCTGCGGCGGGGGTGGAGGCGGGACGTACGGTGCGTTCGTGCGCGCGGTGAAGGGGTTCGAGAGCCCGCCCGTCAATCCCGCGTCATCACGGGCGCGAACGCAGAACCCGTGGAGGCTGTCCGCCGGCAGCCCCTCGAAGCGGAAGAACTGGGTCTGCCCCGCGGGAAGGGGAGTCGGCGGCGCGTCCGGCGGCGCGAATCCCGCGGCCCAGTCCGCCTCCGTGCCGATGGCCCGGCCCGGCAAGGCCCGGATCAGATACGACAGCGCGGTCCCGCTCGATCCGTCGTCGCCGGGCGCGGTCCAGGCCAGTTCGATCCACCTCTCGCCGCGGTCATGCAGCCGGAGATCGGCGATCGCGGCGGGCGGCGTCGTGTCGGACGGCGGCGGTGGTGGCGACAGGGTCGAGACCGAGAAGGGGTTGGAGAGGGGTCCGAGATTCCCGGCCGCGTCCACGGCGCGGACCGCCACACCGTAGGTGACGCCGGGCTGCAGGGCGTAGAGCCTGAACTCCTCCGGCGTGCCGGGATTCCCCGGCGCCGGGATCGAGCCGGAGGCCGGGGTCGCGGCGGACCACTCGCTCTCGCTCGTGATCGCTCCCCCCAGGCGATAGCGGATCCGGTAGGCGGTCGCACGCCCGGGCGGGCTTTCCTCCGCCGGCGCAGTCCAGGCCAGGTCGATCCAGCTCTGGCCGCGAGCGGTGGAGCGGACATCGGAGATGGCCGCGGGCGGACTCAGGTCCTGCACCCCCGTAGAGGTGGTGGCCACGGCCACGTTGCTGGTCCCCGGTTCCAGGCGGCCGTAGACGCGATGCTTCAGGGCGAAGTGGTAGGTCGTGTTCGCCGCGAGGCCGGTCACGACGATCGAGACGCCCGCCCCCGGGGCCGCCGTAATCGGGTTTCCGCTCCACGCCGTCGCGTTGTTCCAGTTCGCGGCCGAGATGGGGAAGGGGGCGTAGCGCAGCTCGGCCCAGTCGATCGGCGACCAGGTCTGGTCGGGCGCGGTCCAGGCGACGCGCACGCGGTCGGATCCCTCGGTCGACGCCGTGAGGTTGCTCACCGTCTGCCAGAATCCGAAGCGGCTGTCGCGCGCCGGGACGCTGTTGACGGCGCGGGGGTGTGGGTTCACCTCGACGAAGCCGCGGCTGAAGATCCGGGTGTAGAGGGTGTCGGGCGGGCTGCCGGTGTAGGTGTCGCGCCCGTAGGGTCCGAGCGGTTGGCCGAAGTCCCACTCGAACTCCGGCTGCCACCAGAGGCCGCACTCATCCGGCGTGTAGTTGAAGAAGCCGTCTCCGAGCAGCGACGTGCCGAGTCCCCACCGCTTGACCCGAGCCTGCTCCGCGACCGGGGCGTTGGGAGCCGGGATCACCTGCAGCAGCGTGTGATCCCATCCCTCGATCTCATCGGTTCCGTGATACCCGACCATGTCCTCGGCCCACCGATAGCCCGGTCCGAGCATTTCGGTGTGGTCGTAGCTCATCACGCCGTAGAAACCTTCCCACCAGTCGACCCAGGGATTCCAGAGGTAGCTGCACCAGCGCTCGATTTTGATCCCCGTCACCTCGGTCCGCCATTCCGGCATCATCCGCTTCGTGGCCGTGTTGAGGATGACGAGGACACCCTCGTTCTGCAGGCGCGCCACCTCCTCGCCGAAGAGTTCGTTCATCTCCCGGTAGAGAATCGAGAGGGAGTCGGCGTCGCCGCCAGATTCGCACGAGTGGTAGACCCCTTCGGCGATCCCATCCCGGTCGGGGTCGGCCTGGGCATAGGTCTGCCAGCCGAACGAGCCGACGCAGTCGACGAGGATCTCCAGATCGAGGCCGTTGTAGGCGGCACTCCCCGGTCCCCACTTGGGCCAGATCGTGCCGCTCGTGATGAGGCGCGGCATGACGACCTGGACCAGCCACTCGACGTAGTTGAGCCCCTTGGACGATCCGTAGGTTCCCTTCGGGCAGTAGCGGGTCCAGTTCGCCGCGTAGCCGTCGGCTTCGGGGATCCGGTTGCCGTGGATGTCCCGCAGGTACCAGTCGTTCTGCTTCGCGTAGAAGAGACAGAGCTTGCCGATGCTCCACGTCGTGTCGGGGTACCACCACGTGGCGTTCTCGTTCCACTTCACGATGTTCTGGGGCATCCAGTTGTAGAAGAGTTCCACGTCGGGGTTGCGTTGGCGGACCGCCGACACGGTGTGCGGGCTGTCGCGCAGGAGAACGAGGTCGAACCACGCCAGGGTGTCGAGTTGGGCGGGGGTCATCGTCCCGACGCTGCAGACGTACTGCGCGATCCGGGGATAGTTCTCCACGCCGCGGGTAGCCCCGGCCGGCCCTGCGAGCCCCGCGAGGGCGGCCGCGCCGAGGAGTAGAAGGGCCGCCCCGGTGAGTCCGGAACGGCCGGTGGAGGAAGGGAGAGAACGCACGAAGGGACACCTGAAAGAGGAGTGCCATGAGGAGACCGGCGGCCGGGAAGCGATAAATCGTCTAAGCCGTTGGCCGTTCATGCGGCCGGCCCTTGCGGTCCGCGGTCGGGGCTGGAACCGGGTCGCATCCTGCCGGTAGCAGTGCATCGTGCACGCCTGGAACCGCGAATTCCGGTGCGTGGCGCCGGGCTCGCCGGGTGAGCCGCAAACGGGGATGCAATCGGGAGACAGGCCGGGTAGTCTGAAGCCCCGCGCGAGGCGGGGAGGCGGCCGGCGTCGCGGGGTGGGCCCGGGACGGCGGGCCGGGGGAAGGTCACGATGCTTGGCCCAGACCGGGGCGGCCGGGGCGGATACCGACTCTCTTCGGCGGCCCTGTTCGTCCTTCTGTTTTTGGTGGGAGCCCTCGCGGGCTCGCTCTTCTTTGCGCTCACCCGGCGGGCCGCGTCCCCCGCCGGTCCGGCCGCCGTATCGGGAGAAGCGCGCGACGCCTCGGGTGAGACGATCCGGCCGGTTCGCTACGACGGGGGGGCCGAAGCGGGCCATCGCGCCGAGGGGTCGGACGGGGCTGGGACGGCAGAGCGAGAGTCCGCGGGCGATGCGACGGCCAGGATCGCCGCGGCCGACCTCGACCAGAACCGGCGGAACGCGATCACCATGGCGGCCGAGAACGCCGGGCGGGCGGTCGTCACGGTCGGCGTCATCAAGACGAGGCTGGTGCGCGGGGCGCCGAGGGTCGCCGATCCCTTTGATCTCTTCTTCCACCGGTACCTTCCCGGGGTGGTCTACGAACAGAAGATCCCGGGCATCGGCAGTGGGATCATCGTCGATCCCGAAGGAATCGTCCTCACCAACGAGCATGTGGTGCGCGATGCCACCGAAATCCAGATCATCCTCGCGGACGGCCGCACGCTGAACGCCGAACTGATCGGGGCCGATCCGAATCTCGACCTGGCGGTGCTCCGGGTCCGGGCCGAAAACCTTCCCTCGGCCGAGCTGGGCGACTCGGATGACCTCGTGGTCGGCGAGTGGGCGATCGCGATCGGCAATCCCTTCGGCTTCTACCTCAACGATCACCAACCGACCGTGACCGTCGGCGTGATCTCCGCGCTGCACCGCGACGTCAAGGGGGATGAGACGGCCCAGGCGATCTACAAGGACATGATCCAGACCGATGCCGCGATCAATCCAGGGAACTCGGGAGGCGCGCTGGTCAACGCGCTCGGCCAGGTGATCGGCATCAACACCTTCATCTTCACGCAAGGGGGAGGCTCGCTCGGCATCGGCTTTGCAATGCCGATCAACGCCGCCGTCCGCACGGCGCGCGAGATCATCCAGTACGGACACACGCGACCGGTCTGGATCGGCATCTACGCGCAGCCGATCTCGCCGTGGGCGGCCCGCCGCCTCGGCCGGGAGTCGACCGAGGGACTGCTCGCCTCGCGCGTCGAGGCCGGTTCGCCGGCCGAGCGGGCCGGGATGCGCGAGATGGACATCATCCTGGAAATCAACGGCCGGCCGGTCTCCACGCCGCAGCAGGCGATGCGCACCATCTTCGGCGCGCAGATCGGCGACCGGATCGCCTTCACCGTCGAACGCCAGGGACGGCGTCTCACGATTCCGGTGCGGATCGAGGCTGCGCCGGAGACGGGTGGCTGAGAGGTTGGCAGGGAGGTCGACTTGATCCGACGGTACACGCGGCCGGTCCTGGGCGCCTTGTTCGCCGAGGAGTCCCGGTTCGGCGTCTGGCTGGAAGTGGAGCTGGCGCACCTGGAGACGCTGGAGGAGGCCGGGATCGCGCCGGCGGGAACGGCGGCCGCCGCGCGGCGGAACGCGCGGTTCACGGTGGCGCGCATCGATGAGCTCGAGGCGACCCTGAACCACGACGTCGTCGCCTTCCTGACCGCCGTCGGGGAACACCTCGGCGAGGAAAAGGCCTGGCTGCACTGGGGCATGACGTCGTCCGACCTCACCGACACGGCGCAGGCCGTCATCCTGACGCGCGCCTGGGCGCCGCTTCGCGAGACGCTCGACGCCGTCGGTGCGCGTCTTCGCCGGCTCTCCGTGGAACACCGCGAGACCGTCTGCGTCGGCCGTACCCACGGTGTCCATGCCGAGCCGACCAGCTTCGGCCTCAAGCTCCTGGGATGGTACGCGGAACTCGGACGCCAGCGGGCGAGACTCGGGCGTGCCTTCGCCGGGATCGCCTTCGGCAAGATCTCCGGCGCCGTCGGCACGGCCGCCCATCTCTCTCCGGTCCTCGAGGAACGGACGCTGGCGCGGCTGGGGCTTTCCGCCGAACCGGCTGCGACCCAGGTCGTGCCCCGGGATCGCCACGCGGAACTCCTCTCCGCCCTGGCGGGAGTGGGGGCGACGCTGGAGCGGTTCGCGGTCGAGATCCGCCACCTGCAACGGACCGAGGTCCGCGAGGCGGAAGAGCCGTTCGGTCGGGGACAGAAGGGATCCTCCGCCATGCCGCACAAGCGCAACCCGATCCTCTGCGAGCGGATCACGGGGCTGGCGCGGGTGCTGCGCGCGAACGCGCACGCGGCGTTCGAGAACGTCGCGCTCTGGCACGAGCGGGACATCAGCCACAGCTCGGTGGAACGGATCATCCTCCCCGACGCGCTCATCCTGGCCGACTACGTGCTCGACCGCTTCCGCTTCGTGCTGGAAGGACTCAGGATTTTCCCGGAGCGGATGCGGGCCAACCTCGAGTCGACCGGCGGTCTCGTCTACTCGCAGCGCGTGCTCCTCGAGCTGACGACCGCGCTCGGAAACCGCGAGGATGCGTACCGGATCGTGCAGTCGTGCGCGATGGCGACCTGGGAGGAGGGCGGGTCGTTCCGCGAACGCCTCGCCGGCCACCCGGAACTGGCGGGCCGTCTCGACCCGGCGATGCTCGACCGGCTCTTCGAGCCGGCGCACTACCTCCGGAACCTCGATCGGATCTACGAGAGAACCTTAGAACAGGTCTGGGAGGCGGGCGAGGTTCCGCCGGGGAGCGCACCCGCATGAACGCAGAGCAGGGGATGAGCGATCGGATCGAACGTCTGCCGGTGCAGGGCCGCGGCGAGGACGAGATTCGGGCCGCGGCAGGAGGGCGCGGGCTGCGCCTCCCCGCGGAGGAGTGGCTCGACCTGGCGACCAGGCTCGGACGGGATCCGTCGATCCCCGAGGCGTTCCTCTTCGACGTCGCCCTGAGCGAGCACTGCTCCTACAAGAGCAGCCGGCGCTTTTTGAAGCGGTACCTGCCGCCGCTCTCGAAGCAGGTCCTCCTGGGGCCGGGCGAGGACGCCGGGATCGTCAGCCTGGGCGTGCACGGAGGAGAGGAGTGGGGCCTTGTCGTCGCGCACGAGAGTCACAACCATCCGTCCCAGGTCCTGCCGGTGGAGGGCGCGGCCACCGGCATCGGCGGCATCGTGCGAGACGTCTACTGCATGGGCGCGGACGTGATCGGCGTGCTCGACGGCCTCCGCTTCGGCCACCCCGAGGGGACCGAGGGCGCGCGCTCCCGCGCGATCGCCCGCGGTGTCATCCAGGGCATCAGCGAGTACGGCAACGCGCTCGGGGTGCCGAACCTGGGCGGCGACACCTGGTTCCACCCCGGTTTCGACGACAACTGCCTCGTGAATGTGGTCGCGCTGGGCGTGTTGCCGGTGCGCCGCATCGTCCGCAGCCGGGTGCCGGCGGAGGTGGCCGAGGCGCGATTCGTCCTCGTGCTGGTGGGCAAGCCGACCGATGACACCGGCCTGGGCGGCGCCTCCTTCGCCTCCCAGATCCTGGATGACGCCGAAGCGGGCGGCAACCGCGGCGCGGTGCAGATCCACGACCCGTTCCTGAAGCGCGTCCTCGCCGAGGCGACGCTCGAGGCGTGGGACTGGCTGGAGCGGGAAGGGATCCCGGTGGGCTGCAAGGATCTCGGCGCGGCCGGTCTCGGTGGAGCTTCGAGTGAGCTGGTCATCGCGGCGGGGCGCGGAGCCGAGATCGATCTCTCGCGGGTGCCGCTCGGCCTCGCCGGACTGCAGCCGGAGCAGATCCTCTGCGCGGAGACGCAGGAGCGCTTCGTCTGGGCCGTTCCGGAAGAGCGCGCGGAGGAGCTCTGCGAGCTCTTCAACCGTGACTTCGAACTGGGGAGGTGCTATCCCGGCGCGGCGGCCCGCGTGATCGGTCGGGTGCTCGCGGAGCCGGTCTACCGTTGCCTCTGGGAGGGGCAGGTCGTGGTCGAGCTTCCGACCCGGATCCTGGAGGAACCCCCCGCGCTCAACCGGCCCACCGCGCCGCGGCCCTCCCCGGCGCCGGTGGCCGATCCACCCGATCCCGGCGCCGAGGTGCAAGCCTGGGCGATCGACCTGCTGTCGAGCTGGGATGCCGGCGCGCGCGCGCCGGTCTACCGGTTCTATGATCAGGAGGTGCGAGGCGAGGCGTTTCTGCGTCCGGGCGAAGCGGGGGCGGGCGTCTGCCGCCCGGTGCCCGACTCGCCGCTCGGCGTGGCGGTTAGCCTGGACGGAAATCCGCACTACGGCGTGCTCGATCCCTACTGGGCCGGGGCGCTGGCTGTGCTCGAGTCGGCGCGTAATGTCATCGCGACGGGGGCGCGTCCGGTCTGCCTGACCGATTGCCTCAACTTCGGCTCGCCCGAGGACCCGGTCTGTCTCGGCGACTTCGAGCAGTCCCTGCGAGGCATGCATGATGCCTGCCTCGCGCTGGCCGAGTGTGATCCGGACCGCCAGCCGCTGCCGATCGTCTCGGGCAACGTCTCTTTCTACAACCAGTCGGCGGCGGGGAAGGCGATCCCGCCGTCGCCGATCGTCTGCTGCTTCGGGATCCTCGACGACTACGGCCTGGCCGTGACCTCGCGGGTGAAGCGCGCGGGAGACCTGATCCTCTTGACCGGACGGCGCGAGCGGGAGTGGGGCGCGCCGGGGGGGGGACCGGGAGGGCGGGTGCCCTGCCCCGATCTGGCCGCGCAGGCGCGCGAGTTGCGCGCGGGGTTGCAGCTCGTCGATGAAGGGAACGTGGGCGCCGCGCACGACGTCGCGGACGGCGGCCTCCTGCGGGCGCTCTGGGAGATGATCGCGCTCGAGGACGCGCCGGGCGCGCTGGGGGTCGAGATCGACCTCGAGGCCCTCGCCGCGATCGCCGCCGGCCCGATGCCGCCGCACGAGCTTCTGCTGAGCGAGTCGCCGGGATTCATCTTCGAAGTCGATCCCGGACGCGCGCCGATCCTGACGTCGTTTTTGCGGGCGGCGGGGATACCCTGCGGGCTGATCGGCCGCGTCGTCGCGGAACCGGCGCTGCGTGTCGGGCGCGAGGGAACGTGGTGGCTCGATCTCCCGATCGAGGAGACGCACCGCGTCTGGCGGGAGCGGATGCGCGCCGTGACGCACTCGGCTCCAGCGTCGGGTCCGAATCGGGACGGTCTCCACGACGATGAAGGGGGGATCTGACATGCCGGCGCACGTCGCGGTCCTCCGTTTTCCCGGCAGCAACTGCGAGCGGGAGAGCCTGCTCGCGATCGAGCGGGTCGGTCTGGAGGGGCGCATCGTCCGATGGAACGAGCCGGCGGAGCGCCTCCTCGCGTTCGATGCGTACGTGCTTCCGGGCGGGTTCAGCTACCAGGATCGCATCCGGGCGGGAGCGGTCGCCGCCCGTCTGCCTCTGCTCGAGGCGGTCACGCGACGCGCGCGCGAGGGGGCGCCCCTGCTCGGCATCTGCAACGGCGCGCAGATCCTGGTCGAAGCGGGGCTCGTCCCGGGTCCGGTCGCAGGGCTGGAGTCCGATCCCGGGGCGGTGCGCCTCGCGCTCGCTCCCAACCGGATCCGGGGACGGGACGGGTACTACACCCGCTGGGTCTTCCTGGCTCCGGGGGACGGCGCGGAGGAATGCCTCTTCACCCGCGGTCTCGACCGTCCGGTGCCGATGCCGATGGCGCATGGAGAGGGACGGTTCATCACCGCCGATCCGGAGCTGAGGGCCGGCTTCTCGCGGCAGGTCGCGCTGCGCTACAGCCGCGACGACGGCGGGCCCGCGGGCGGATTTCCGCACAATCCCAACGGGAGTCTCGCCGACGCCGCGGGGGTCATCGGGGGTGAGGGCAACATCCTCGCGCTGATGCCGCATCCCGAGCGGGCGCAGATTCTGGCCCAGGTGCCCGATCACCTGTCCGGACCGTGGGGCGAGAGGCGGCGCGCCGGATCCTCCGCCGATCTGCTCGATCGGGACGGTCCGGGACTCGTGCTGTTCCGCAATCTTGCCCGCGCCCTGGGCGCTGGAGGGCGTCACGCATGAACGAGCGCGCGAACGATCCGGGGCCCCGGATGGAGCAGCCCGGTCCGGGGCCCTTCACCGTGCAGGTTCTCTTCGGCCTGAAGAGCGCCGATCCGACGGCGCTCACGGCGGCGGAAGCGATCCGCCACCTGCTGGGCCTGGGCGATGCCTTGGGCGGGCTGGACCGGCGCATCCTGCACGAGATCGTGCTGGTGGCGGACGAGGGGGCGGTCCGCGAGGGGAGCGAGGAGGGGCCTTCGCCGCTCGCCACCGACCTGGCGCGCGCGCTCGATCGGGATACGTCGCTCTGGAACCCGAACAAGCAGCGCGGCTGGATCCGGCTCGATGAGATCCCGCCCGGCGAGACCGCGCGTGACCAGCGGGCTTTCGAGCTCCTCCCGGGGGGGCGCCTGCGGGGAGGGGAGTTCGGCCGTCCGTCCCTGATCGATCCGCTCTCCGATCATCTCCTGCTCTGGAGGCGGGGCCAGCGGGCTCTGGAGCAGGGCCTCGCCGCGGCCCTTCCGGGATGGCGCCTCCTGGCCTGGGGGCACGGGGAGCTCTACACCTTCCGCTGGCGGGAGGGAGCGACCCGCGAGCAGAGGGACACCTGGACCGCGAGCGTGGCGGTGGCCCGATCCCGCACGCAGGGTCTCCTGGTCAACCCCCACTATCAGGATCACCGGATCTTCGCCGGCGCTGTTCCCCTGCCGCTCTGGGGCGGATGAAGGGGGAACGCCGTCCGGGTGATGGACGAGAAACGCAGGAAGGCGGGCTCAATCGGATGAACCGGGTCGATCCTTTGGTGGAACTGGCGCGCCTGCGCCGCTCGGACCGCTGCCACGACGAGTGCGGCCTGATCGGCGTGCACGGGCATGGCAACGTGGCCGACCTCCTCTACTACGGGCTCTATGCGCAGCAGCATCGGGGCCAGGAGGGGAGCGGAGTCGTGCTGCACAACGGGGAGAAGACGCGCGTCGTGAAGGGGCTCGGCCTCATCAGCGAGACCTTCACGGAAGAGGCGCGCTCCCGGATCGACGGTTACCTGGGGATCGGCCACAACCGCTACGCCACGACCGGCAAGGCGACCAAGCTCCGGAACGTCCAGCCGATCCTGGTCGACTGGCAGGGCGGCAAGCTGGCGATCGCGCACAACGGCAACTTGACAAACGTCCAGCAACTGCGCGCCCGGATGGAACGCGAAGGTTCGATCTTCCAGACGACGACCGATTCCGAGGTCGTCCTGCACCTGATCGCGCGGTCGCAGCGGAACACCCTCCCCGAGCGGGTGGAGGAGGCGGTCCGGCAGATCTCAGGGGCGATCAGCTGCCTCATCATGGATGAGCACCTGCTCATCGCCTACCGCGACCCGTTCGGGTTTCGCCCGCTCTCCCTCGGGATCCTCGATGGGATGTACCTCTTCGCTTCGGAGACCTGCGCGTTCGATCTCATCGGCGCCAACTACCTCCGCGACGTCGAGCCGGGAGAGATGGTGGTCCTGGACGGTCGCGGTCTGGAGTCCCGTCAGGTCGTCCCGGACGGCCCGCGGGCGCAGTGCATGTTCGAGGAGATCTACTTCTCCCGCCCGGACAGCATCGTCTTCGGCGAGGCGGTGAACGAGGTGCGGCGCCGCCAGGGACGCCTGCTGGCGCGGCGGCATCCGGTGGAGGCGGACATCGTCATCGCCATCCCCGACTCCTCCAACTCCGCCGCGCAGGGCTTCGCGGAGGAGACCGGGCTGCCGTTCGAGCTGGGGCTGATCCGGAACCACTATGTGGGCCGGACGTTCATCGAGGCCGGGGCCGATCACCGGGTCGACAGCGTGCGGGTGAAATTCAACGCCGTCCGCCAGATTCTGCACGGACAGAGGGTGGTGGCGGTGGACGACTCGATCGTGCGCGGCACGACGAGCCGCAAGCTGGTCGAGCTGCTCTTCCGCGCCGGGGCGCGCGAAGTCCACTTCCGGATCGCGTCTCCCCCGATCACCCACCCCTGCCACTTCGGGATCGACACCCCGACCCGGACCGAGCTGATCGCCAACTCGCTCGACGTGGAGGGGATCCGGAGCTACGTCGGGGCGACCTCGTTGGGGTTCCTCGCGATCGAGGACCTGCGGGAGAGCGTGCAGGCGCCCCATGCCTTCTGCTACGCCTGTTGGACGGGGCGGTATCCGACCGTGGTGCCGGAGAACGGCAGCTCGGCGCCGTTCGATCATGACTGAGGCCGGCTCGTGATCGAGCTCTACATCGCGCGGCGCTACCTCGTTCCCAAGCGGGGACGGGGTCTCCTCTCGCTCATCACCTGGATCTCGGTCGGCGGGGTCGCCCTCGGGGTGCTGGCGCTCATCGTGGTCCTGGCCGTGATGAACGGCTTCGAGCGTGAGGTGAAGACGCGGATCATCGGGACCAACGCTCACGTGACCCTTCTCCGGTACGGGGCGCAGGGGATCGAAGGGGTCCCGGAACTCCTGGCGGCGGTCCGAGGCCATCCCGAGGTGGTCGCGGCCGCTCCGATGGTCTACGGCAAGGCGATGATCAGCGGGCGCGGCGGCGCCGACGGGATCGTGGTCAAGGGAATCGAACCGGCGGCGGCGGCGGCGGTGACCGACCTCACCCACTATGTCGAGGGCGGGATGGACCAAGCCGACCTCGAGCCGGGGGAGGGAGATCTCCCCGGGATCATCCTCGGCGTGCACGTCGCCGACAACCTGCAGGTGACCCTCGGCGAGCGGGTGCAGTTGATGGCGCCGCAGGTCGGCACGGTCTCGCCTCTCGGTTATGTCCCGCGCGTTCGCAACTACCGGGTGGTCGGGCTCTTCCGTTCCGGCATGTACGAGTACGATTCCGCGCTCGCGTTCATCGCGCTCAGCCAGGCGCAGGCCTTCTTCGGACTCGGCGCGCGGGTCTCCGCGGTCGAGGTGAAGGTGCGAGAGATGTACCGGGCGCCGCAGGTGGCGGAGGATCTGGTCGCCCGCGCCGGAGGTTTCCCCTATCGGAGCCAGGACTGGATCGAGATGAACGCGAATCTCTTCTCTTGGATGCAGACCGAGAAGAGGGTCATGTTCGTCATCCTGGCGCTCATCGTGACGATCGCCGCCTTCAACATTCTGGCGGCTTTGATCATGCTGGTGAAGGAGAAGCGCCGCGACATCGGGATCCTCCGCTCGATGGGGGCGACCACGGCGATGATCCGGGGGATCTTCGTGGCGGAGGGAGCGATCATCGGCGGCACCGGGATGATCCTGGGCGGCGCCGGGGGGCTCCTGCTCTGCTATCTGCTGGAGCGGTACAAGTTCATCCCGCTCCCCGGCGACATCTACTTCATCGACACCCTTCCGGTGCGGGTCGAGACGCTCGATGTAATTGCGGTGCTGGCGAGCGTGCTCGTGATCTGCGTTCTGGCGACGCTCTATCCGGCGCGACAGGCGGCGCGTCTGAACCCGGTGGAGGCGATCCGTCATGGTGAATGATGATCTCGTCCCCTTCCTGCGCGTGCGGGGGGTGCATCGGCGCTTCCACATGGGCGGTTCGGAAATCCACATCCTGCGGGGAGTCGACCTCGACCTGCAGGCGGGTGAGATCGCGGCCGTCACCGGGACCTCCGGGGCCGGCAAGAGCACGCTGCTCCACATCCTCGGAGCGCTCGACCGGCCGGACGAGGGGTCGGTCCGGGTGGGCGGGGTCGAGCTGTTCGCGCTTTCGGAGAGTGAGCTGGCGAAGTTCCGCAACCGGAACCTCGGATTCGTGTTTCAGTTCCACCACCTCCTGCCGGAGTTCACCGCCGAGGAAAACGTCATGATGCCGGGGCTGATCGCCGGGCTCGCTCCCTCCCGGGCGCGGGAGCGGGCGCGGAACCTGCTCGAGGAGGTCGGGCTCGGCGACCGCGCCGAGCACAAGCCGGACGAGCTTTCGGGCGGGGAACAGCAGCGGGTCGCCCTCGCGCGCGGGCTGTACGGCGAACCCCGTCTGATCCTGGCCGACGAGCCGACCGGAAACCTGGATCCAGAGACCGCCCGGGGCCTGCACGAGCTGATGTATACTCTGGCGCGGAAGCACCGCCAGAGCTGGGTCGTGGTCACGCACAACCCACAGCTGGCCGCACGGGCCGATCGATGGTTGCGGCTGGACGAAGGGGTGCTGCGAACGGCGCGGGAGGGATCCGCGCCGGGGATCGAAGGGATCGAGGGAACCGCATGAAGTGCCAGAATTGCGACGCCGAGGCGACCATTTTCTACAAGGAGGTCGTCGGCGGAGACCTGCGCGAGATCCATCTCTGCGAAGCCTGCGCGGCGGAGAAGGGCTTCCACCTGGTCATCGAGCAGAGCAAGCTGAACATCGCCAACCAGTTCATCTGGATGGCCGAGAACCTCTATCCCGAGAGCGCGACCAAAGTCGGTGCGGTCCAGTGCCCCGGGTGCGGCCTGCGCTACAGCCAGTTTGCCCGGACCGGCCGCCTCGGCTGCGAAGGGTGCTACGCCGCCTTCGAAGTGCAGCTCAAGCAGATTCTCCGCCGCGTGCACGGCGCCACGCGCCACAAGGGGAAGGCTCCACGCGCCGGTGATGCCGCGGCCGGACGACGGCGCGACCTCTTGCGGCTCCGCGAGGAGCTGAGCCGCGCGATCGAGCGGGAGGAGTTCGAGCAGGCCGCGCAGCTGCGAGACGAGATCCGCGTCCTCGAGACGGGGCCGGGCCCCGGGGCGGGAGGGGCGAGTTGATCCCGATCGAAGACCTGGTCGCTCGCACCGGCGCGTGGCTGTCGGGCTCCGGCCCGCACGCCGACCGGATCCTCTCCACCCGCGTCCGTCTGGCGCGCAACCTCGCCGGCCAGCGCTTCGTCGGGCGGGCGCTGCCGGAGGACCTGCGCCGGATTCTGACCCAGGTGACCGAGGCGGCCCTCGGCACCGGCCTCTTCGAGGGGGGCGGAGCGCAGGGGATCGAGGAACTCCCGCTTCTCGACCGGCAATTCCTCCTCGAACGCCACCTGGTGTCGCACGACCTGACGGGCGAGGCGGTCGGGCGAGGACTGGTGCTGGCGTCTCACGAGGGGATCTCGCTTCTGGTCAACGAGGAAGACCATCTGCGGCTCCAGGCGCTGGAGGGGGGATTCAACCTGGAGACGGCGTGGCAGCGGGCGCAGGCGCTCGATGCGGCCCTCGAGACCCACCTGACGTTCGCCTTCCACGAGGACCTGGGCTACCTCACCGCCTGTCCCACCAACACCGGCACGGGGATGCGCGCCTCGGTCCTGATGCACCTTCCGGCGCTGGTCTTGACCCAGCGGATGAAGAAGATCCTGGCCGGGGTCTCGCAGGTCGGCCTGACGGTGCGCGGCTACTACGGCGAGGGGACCGAGGTGATGGGGAACTTCTTCCAGGTCTCGAACCAGGTGACCCTGGGCGAGACCGAGGAAGAGACGCTGACCAAGCTCACGAAAGTCGTCCGCCAGATCCTCGATTGGGAGGACAAGGCCCAGGACCAGCTCCTGCGCCAGGCCCGGCGCCAGGCCGAGGACAAGATCGGCCGCTCGTTCGGGACCCTGCGGTACGCCCGCCTGATCACCTCGCAGGAGGCGATCGGGCTCCTCTCCGCCGTCCGGTTCGGGCAGACGCTGGGACTGCGGAATCTCCCCGGGATTCCGGTGTTGAACGAACTTCTGGTCCGCTGTCAGCCGGCTCACCTGCAGAAGACGGCCGGGCGGGCCATGGATTCCGAGGAACGCAACGAATACCGGGCAGGGTTGATCCGCCGTCATCTCGGCGTGACCGACGCGCCGGAGGCCTGACGCGCCGGCCGGCCGGCAGAGCCGTGAGGGCCCGAACGGGCGGAGGAAAGGGAACGATGCACGACAAGTTTACCGAGAGGGTTCGCAAGGTCATTTTCCTCGCGCGCGAGGAGGCGGCCCGGCTGCAACACGGCTCGATCGGCACCGAGCACCTGCTGCTCGGACTCCTCCGCGAGGGGGAGGGAATCGCGGCGACGGTCCTTTCCAATCTCGGCCTCGACCTGGAGGCGATCCGCCACGCCGTCGAGAACATGGTCGCCCAGGCGGGGGGCACACTCACCATCGGGGAGATCCCGTTCACGAGCAACGCCAAGCGCGTGCTCGAGCTCTCGGTCGACGAGGCCCGCCAGCTGGGGCACAACTACGTCGGCACCGAGCACCTGCTGCTCGGCCTCATTCGGGAAGGCGAGGGGGTGGCCGCCAAGGTCCTGATGGACATGGGCGTCGATCGGAAGAAGGTGCGGGACGAGACGCTGAAGCTGCTCGGCGGGCATGCGCAGCCGAGCGCCCAGACGGAGGGGGAGGAGAAGACCGACACGCCCTCGTTGAACCAGTTCGGGCGCGATCTCACGCAGCTGGCGCGGGAGGGGAAGCTCGATCCCACCTTCGGACGCGAGGGGGAGATCGAGCGCGTGATCCAGATCCTCTGCCGGCGCAAGAAGAACAATCCGATCCTGATCGGGGAGCCGGGGGTCGGCAAGACCGCGATCGTCGAGGGGCTGGCGTCGCGGATCGTGGAGGGGAAAGTGCCGGAACTCCTGCGCAACCATCGCCTCATCACCCTCGACCTCGCGAGCGTGGTGGCCGGCACCAAGTACCGCGGGCAGTTCGAGGAGCGGTTGAAGACGATCATGAACGAGATCCGTGAGGCCCCCGACACGATCATCTTCATCGACGAACTCCATACGATCGTCGGCGCCGGCGGGGCGGAGGGCGCGATCGACGCCTCCAACATGCTCAAGCCGGCCCTGGCCCGCGGCGAGCTGCAGTGCATCGGCGCGACGACCCTCGATGAGTACCGCAAGTACATCGAGAAGGATGGCGCCCTCGAGCGTCGCTTCCAGATGGTGCTGGTCGAGCCTCCGACCGTGGCCGAGGCGATCCTCATCCTGAAGGGACTCCGCGACAAGTACGAGGCGCATCACCGCGTGCAGTACACCGACGTAGCGCTGGAACAGGCCGTGCGCCTCTCGGAGCGATTCATCACCGATCGCCATCTTCCCGACAAGGCGATCGACGTCATCGACGAGGCCGGAGCCCGCGCGCGCCTGTCGATGTCGACCGTCCCGAACGAACTCCGCACGCTCGACCGGGAGATCGACAAGGTCGCGGCGGAGAAGGAGTCGGCCATCCGCGCGCAGGAGTTCGAGAAGGCGGCGGCCTACCGGGACCGGGAGAAGGAGCTCCGCCAGGAGTACTACCGCCTGAAGAAGGAGTGGAGCGAGAACAAGAACGTCAAGCGGGCGGAGGTCGGGGAAGAGGACATCGCGCTCATCATCTCGAGCATGACGAAGATCCCGGTGACCAAGCTGGAGGAGCGGGAGCAGGCGAAGCTGGTGCGGATGGAGGAGGAACTGGGGCGTTTCATCGTCGGCCAGGAAGAGGCGGTGACCGCGATCGCGAAGGCGATCCGGCGCAATCGCGCCGGGTTGCGCGACCCGCGTCGTCCGATCGGCACCTTCGTCTTCCTCGGACCGACCGGAGTCGGCAAGACGGAGCTGGCGCGCGTCATCGCGAACTTCCTCTTCGGAGATCCCGAGTCCCTGATCCGCGTCGACATGAGCGAGTTCATGGAGAAGTTCGCGGTCAGCCGCCTCGTCGGCGCGCCTCCCGGCTATGTCGGGTACGAGGAGGGCGGACAGCTCACGGAACGGGTGCGGCGCAAGCCCTACTCCGTGGTGCTGCTGGACGAGATCGAGAAGGCGCATCCGGATGTCTTCAATATCCTGCTCCAGGTGCTGGAGGACGGCCAGCTGACCGACTCCCTGAAGCGGAAGGTCAACTTTAAGAACACGGTGCTGATCATGACGAGCAACATCGGCGCGCGCCTGATCCGAGGCCAGGGGAAGATGGGATTCCAGCGGCCGGACGCCGAGGTCAGCTACACCCAGATGAAGAACACGGTGATGGATGAGGTGCGCAAGGTCTTCAATCCCGAATTCCTGAACCGGCTCGACGAGATCATCGTCTTCCGGCCGCTGGACCGCGGCCACATGGAGAAGATCGTCGACATCCTCTTAGACCAGCTGCGCGACCGTCTGAAGGAACACCACATGACGCTGACCCTCACGCCCGGCGCGCTGGCGCTCCTGTTGGAGAAGGGTTTCGACCCGGCGCTGGGGGCGCGGCCGCTGCGGCGTTCGATCCAGCGGTTGATCGAGGACCCGCTGGCCGACGCGCTGCTGCGGGGGAGGGTGCATGCGGGAAGCGAGATCCGCATCACCAAGCGGGGCGACGAACTGGCGATCGGCGAGGCTCTCGCGGATACGCCGTCGAAGGAGTAGCAGGGGGATGCGCTTTCCCGCGACGTCGCGCGTCGCCTCCGGGATCTGGAGTCGAGGGCCGTCCCTGTGGCTCACTCCGGTGCTCGCGGCCCTGCTCTCGGTCGGACTTCGTCCGGCCGCCGGGCAGATGCTCTCGCCATCCGCGGTGGTCGATCCTCTGGCCGGGCGTCCGGTCAGCCGCATCGAGGTCCTCGGCAACCGGACCGCCGAGACCCGCCTGATCCTGCGCACCAGTCTGCTCGAGACCGGGCGGCCGGCCGACCGCGAGCGGATCCGCGAGGCGGTCCGCGCGCTCTACGGGCTCGGCCTCTTCGAATCGATCCGCGTCACCGACTGGCCCGACTCCGGCGAGGGCCGCGCCCTCGCGATCGAGGTGACGGAGAACCCCCGCCTCGCCGCGATCCTCTGGGAGGGGAACAAGCGTCTGAAAGACGATGACCTGCGGGCGAAGATCGACCTGCGCGCCGGTCAGGTGATGACGGGGCGCAAGCTGTTCGAGGCCGTGCAGGCGATCGGGGCGGCCTATCGCGACGAGGGATACCCTTCGGCCCGCGTCGAGTCGCGACTGGAGGATGCGATCCCGGAGCGGCAGCGCGAGGAGGAGCAGCGCCGCCGGGAAGAGGAGGCCAGAGCGCGGGAAGCGGAGGGAGAGGAGGCGACGGACCGGGAGGAGCGTTTCGCGCGGCTCGATCGGCCCGTCCTCACGGCCGTCGAGGGGAGGAAGGATCTCACCTTCGTCGTGACCGAAGGGGGGCGCGTGTCGATCCGGGCGGTCGAGTTCGCCGGGGCGACCGCCTTCAAGCCCGGGGACCTGCAGGGTCCGCTCGCCCTCAAGCCGAACTCGCTCTTCCGGCGGAAGCGGTACACCGCCGAACGTGGACGGGAGGATCGGGAGAAGCTCGTCGAGTTCTACCAGAACCACGGCTACAAGGATGTCGTGGTGGAAGGTCCCGAGGCGGTCTTTGCCGACGGGGGAGAGTCGGTCACCCTGCGTTACACGGTGAACGAGGGGCCGGCCTACCGCTTCGGCACGGTCCGTTGGTCGGGCAATACGGCGGTGCCGACGGAGGCGCTCCAGGCTTCATCCAGCGTGATGCGCGGCGAACCGTACAGCCGGGCGAGACTCGACGCGACGACGGGCGCTGCGTACGAGCTCTACACGGAGAAGGGACATCTGCTCGAGCTTTCGATCCAGCCCGAGATCGAGACCGTCGGCGACACGGTATCGGTCGCCTACCGCATCCAGGAGGGAAGTCCGTCGCGGGTCAGAGAGATCACGATCGCGGGCAATACCCGGACGAAGGAGCGGGTCATCCGGCGTGAGCTGAGCCTCTGGCCCGGGCAACTGCTGCGCCGGTCGGTCCTGCTGCGCAGTCATCGGGACGTCTTCGCTCTGGGGTTCTTCGAGGATGTGCAAATCGACTACGAGCCGGTCGGCATCGGCTCCGACGTGAATGTCTCCTTCCTGGTCAAGGAGAAGGGGACGGGCACGGCGACCGCGGGGGCCGGGTATGCCGGCGACACCGGGTTGACCGGGTTCGTCCAGTTCGGGCATAACAACCTCTTCGGGAACGGCCAGGCCCTGCAGCTCCATCTCGAGCGGGGCAGCCGGCGGCGCACCTACGACATCTCCTTCACCGAGCCGTGGGTCTTCAACACCCCCACCTCCCTCGGTTTTCAGCTCTACAACACGGTGCGGGAGTACGATCTCTACAGCGCCCGCGAACGGGGCGGCGGGATCAACCTGGGACGGCAGCTTCCGCCGAAGCTGTGGGGAGTCCGGCTCCCCGACTACTCCCGCGCGTCCCTCGGATACACGCTCGAGGAAGTGCGCTACAGCGATCTGGAGGATCTCGATCCGGAGAGCCGCGAGATCCTGCGGGACGGCAACGGCACCGTCTCGCGCGTCAACATGGCTTTCAGCCGCAACAGCACCGACAATCCCTTCAACCCCACCGCGGGGAGCCGCAGCCTGGTCCGGCTCGAGCTGGCCGGGGCGGTCCTCGGCGGCGGGATCCACTACTACAAGCCGGAGATCGACCACCGGGTCTACTTCGTGCCGTTCTGGAAGCCGGCCGTGATGCTGCGGAACCGCGTCGCGCTGGTCGGCAAGTATCCCGGCGAGAAAATCCCAGGTTCTGAGACGTTCCGCCTCGGCGGCACCCGCACCGACTACCTGCGCGGGTATCCCGACTACGAGATCATGCCGGAGGAGAACGTCCGCGTCATCGACGGCCGTGAGGTGCGCTTTCCCGGCGGACGGTTCGCCTACACTTTCACCGCGGAGTACCAGTTCCCGATCGTCAATCCGGTGCGGGGCCTGGTCTTTTTCGACGCCGGCAATACCTGGAACGAGGCGGGCGACTTCACGGTGGGCAACCTGAAGAAGGGGGTCGGAGCGGGGATTCGCCTGGAGATCCCGATGCTCGGTGTCGTCGGCTTCGACTACGGCTACGGCGTCGATCGCGGCAAGTGGCAATCACACTTCATCATCGGGCCCGCTTTCTAAGGAGAGAGAGATGGAACGACCGCGGCGCGAGACACGAAGGGTCGGAGTCGTGGCGGTGGCGATCGGCCTCGCGTTCATCGCGGCCGGGATCGCGCGGGCCGACGTCCGGATCGCCTTCGTCAACTCCGAGACGATCCTCGAGCAGTCGAAGGAGGCGCAGAACGCGCTGGCCGGCTTCACGCGCGATGTCGAAGGGTGGAACAAGGAGGCGCAGGACCGGCGCAAGGGGCTGGATGATCTGACGCGCGAACTGACCCAGCAGGCGCCGATGCTCAGCGACGAGAGGCGGCGCGAGCTGGAGCAGGACCTGCAGCGCAAGCTGACCGAGTACGACCAGTACATCCAGAGCATCTGGGGTCCCAACGGGCTGGTCGTCAAGCGGAACGAAGAGGTGCTCCGCCCGATCGTGACCAAGATCCAGCTCGAGTTGCAGACGATCGGCGCGGAGGAGGGGTACGACATCGTCTTCGATGCGGCCGACGCCAATGTGCTGTATGCTGATCCGGCCCTCGATCTGACGGCCCGGATCATCGAGAAGTTGAACGCCGATCTGGAAACCGGCCAGGGGAACTGACGAGGGCGGAGGGGACCGTCGGCGGCGCTCGCGCGCGGCCGGGAGGGAGGCGCGCCGCGAGGTTCGGAGACGGCGGATCAGGTCAGAGATCGGGAGGTCACGAGAGGGTGGGTGGATGGAGCTGAGCCTGGCGGAACTGGCCGCGCGGCTGCGCGCGCGCCTGGCGGGAGACGGTTCCGTCCGTATCCGGGGAGTGGCCGGGCTGCGCGAGGCCGGACCGGGGCAGCTCTCGTTTCTCGCCAACCCCAGGTATGCGGAACTCGTCGCCCAGACCCGCGCCTCCGCCGTGATCCTGCCGGAGTCGTTCCCCGCGACGGGGATCCCCGCCCTCTACACCCCGGAACCCTATCTCGCCTTCGTGGAAGCGTTGGAGATCTTCGACCAGAGCGTGCCGGAGACCGTCCCGCCCGGGATCGACGCCACGGCGGCGATCGATCCGAGCGCCCTGGTCGATCCCACCGCCTCGATCGGCCCCTTCGTGGTCGTCGGACCGGCGGCGCGCATCGGCGCCGGGTCGCGGATCATGGCGGGCTGCTACGTGGGGCCCGAGGTCAGAGTCGGGAGCGCGTGCTTCCTGCACCCTCACGTGGTGTTGCGACGTCAGACGGAACTCGGTGATCGCGTCATCATCCATGCCGGTGCGGTCCTCGGAGACGACGGCTTCGGCTTCGCGCCGGATGGTGAGGCCTACCGGAAGATCCCTCAGCTCGGCCGCGTGGTGGTGGAGGATGAGGTCGAGATCGGGGCGAACACCACCATCGACCGGGGGACGACCGGCGTCACACGGATCGGTCGGGGCTCCAAGATCGACAACCTGGTCATGATCGCCCACAACGTGGAGATCGGCCCGGACACCATCATCTGCGCGCAAGCCGGGCTCTCGGGTTCGGCGCGCGTGGGGCGCCACGTCACCCTCGGCGGCCAGGCCGGGGTCACGGGGCATATCGCCATCGGCGATCACGCCCGCGTCGGGGCCCAGAGCGGCGTCACCCGGGCGATTCCGGCCGGCGAAACCTGGTCCGGCTATCCGGCCCAACCGCATCGCCAGGCCTCGCGCGCTTACGCCGCCCTGCGGGATCTGGCCGCGGCGCTCCGGGAACTGCGCCGGCTCGAGGAACGCGTCCGGGCGCTGGAGAATCGACCCGGCGGGGATTCGGAAGACGAACGGAACGGGGAGTCGAGTACGCCATGAGCCATCCGAACCAGAAGACGCTGCGCGCGGCGGTCGCGTTCCGCGGGATCGGCCTCCACACCGGGGGAGAGACCACGGTCACGTTCCGGCCCGCTCCGCCGGGGAGCGGATTGCGTTTCATCCGCACCGATCTGCCGGGTGCGCCGGAGATTCCGGTCGGGCCGGAGAGTGTCCGCCGCGATGCCCAGGGACTGCGCCGCACGATCCTGGCCTCGGGCGGAGTGGAGGTCCACACCGTCGAGCACCTCCTCGCCGCGGTGCGAGGGCTCGACCTCGACAACCTCCGGCTGGAACTCGACGGCCTCGAAGCGCCGGAACCGGTCGACGGAAGTGCCCGCGCCATCGTGGCGCTCCTGAACGGGGCCGGCATCGAGGACCAGGGGGTGCCGCGCGCGGTGCTCGAGGTGACCGAACCGATTGCGGTGATCGATGGCGCGGTTCAGCTCATCGCCCTGCCACATGATGGTTTCAAGGTCAGCTTCACCATCCAGTACGACAACCCGCTCATCGGGACGCAGCATCGCAGCCTCGAGATCACTCCCGAGTCGTTTGCCGCCGAGATCGCTCCCGCCCGGACCTTCGCGCTCTACGAGGACCTGGAGGCGCTGCGGGAGGCGGGGATGATCCGTGGCGGCACGCTGCAGAACGCGGTCGTGGTTCGGGGGGACCAGATCTTGAACGAAGACGGCCTCCGCTTCCCCGACGAGTTCGTGCGGCACAAGATCCTCGATTTGATCGGTGACCTCGCCTTGCTCGGCCGGCCGCTGCGAGGGCACGTCATTGCGTTGCGCTCGGGACATGAGAGTCACGTGGGCCTGGTGCGACGCCTGGCCGGCCTTGATCGCGAGCGCGACGACCACAGCCACCTGCTCGATCTCTGTCACTTCGACATCCACGCGATCGAGCGGATCATGCCGCACCGCTATCCGATGTTGCTGGTCGATCGGATCCTGCTCCTGGAAGAGAGGCGCCGCGTCGTCGGGCTCAAGAACGTCACGATCAACGAGCCGTTTTTCGTCGGGCACTTTCCGGGACATCCGATCATGCCCGCCGTCCTGATCATCGAGGCGATGGCGCAGACGGGCGGCATCCTCCTGCTCAACACGGTCGAGAACCCGGAGACGAAGCTGGTCTACTTCATGTCGATCGACAAGGCGAAGTTCCGCCGCCCGGTTCGGCCCGGCGACCAGCTGATCTTCGACTTGGAGCTCGTCCGGCTGAAGGGGCGGATCTGCCAGATGGTCGGCCGAGGCTACGTGCGCGGTCAGCTGGTCGCGGAAGCGGAATTGCTCTCCGCCATCGTGGATAAGTGAGGGGGAGGGGTTCGATGGTCAGCGTGGATCCGACCGCCAGGGTGGAAAAGGGCGCGGAGCTCGGCGACGGTACGATCGTCGGGCCGTGGTGTCGCATCGGTCCGGAAGTGCGCGTCGGCGAAGGTTGCCGGCTGGACGCGATGGTGCTCCTCGACGGACGGACCGAGGTCGGGCCGCGCTGCCGGTTCCACCAGGGTGCCGTCGTCGGATCACCGCCGCAGGACCTGAAGTATGCGGGTGCGCCGACCGTCTGCCGGGTCGGCGCGGGGACCGTGGTCCGTGAGTATGCCACGATCAATCGATCGACCAGCGTGGACGAGCCGACCGTGGTGGGGGACGACTGCCTGATCATGTCCTACGCCCATGTCGCGCACAACTGCCGGCTGGGGCACCACGTGATCCTGGCCAACTCCGCCAACCTGGCCGGGCACGTCCGGGTCGACGACTGGGCGATCGTCGGCGGCGTCACCCCCGTGCACCAGTTCGTCAAGATCGGCGCGCATGTGATGATCGGCGGGGGGTCGCGCGTGCCCCTGGACATCGCACCGTACCTCAAGGCGGCCGGCAGTCCGCTCCGGGTAATCGGGATCAACAAGATCGGACTTCAACGACGCGGCTTCGCGCCGGAGGCCATCGCCGAGATCGGACGGATGTACCGCCTCTTCTTCCGGTCGAATCTCCTCAAGGAGGAGGCGATGAGCCGCATTCGCGCTGAACTCAGCCCGCTGCCCGAGATCGAGTACTTTCTCCGCTTCGTGCAGGAGGCGGAACGGGGGCTGGCCCGGCCGGCGCACTGACGGCGCGCCCGGTGCAAGGAGATCGCCATGTCTGCTGATCTGCCGGTGGCCGTCATCGGTTGTGGCCACCTGGGAACGTTCCATGCCCGCCTCTGGCGTGACCTGCCGGGGGTCGAGTTGCGCCTGGTCGTCGACACCGACGCCGAGAAGGCGCGCACGCTCGGAGAGGCGCTCGGAGTGGCGTGGAGTACCGAGGCGGGCGATGCCCGAAGGGAAGCCAAAGCGGTCTCGGTCGCCACGCCGACGTCGACGCACCACGCGGTCGCCGGCGCCTGTCTGGAGGACGGCCTCGCGGTCCTGGTGGAGAAACCGCTCGCGGCGACCGTGGCGGAGGGGCGCGCGCTCGTCGACCTGGCGGCGCAGCGGCGGCTCGTCCTGGCGGTCGGTCACGTCGAACGCTTCAACCCGGCCTTTCGCGCCGCGGCCGCCCGGGTGACCGCGCCCCGCTTCATCGAAGCGCATCGCCTGGCCACCTTCGTGCCAAGGGCGCTCGATGTCGACGTCGTCCTCGATCTCATGATCCATGATCTCGACCTGTCGCTCGCCCTCGTGCGGTCCAGAATCGAACAGATCGATGCGGTCGGCGTTCCTGTCCTGACGGCGGGAGAGGACATCGCCAATGCCCGGCTCCGCTTCGCCAACGGCGCGGTGGCGAACCTGACCGCCAGCCGTGTCTCGCGTGAACGGGTGCGCAAGATCCGGCTCTTCAGCGAGAGGAGCTATCTTTCCATCGACCTGATGGGGCGGAAGGTCGAGGAGGTGGTGCTGGAGGAGGCGGACGCGGCGAGACCTTCCGCCACGGCCGGTCTGCTGCGCGCCATCGCGGCCGGCGCCCCCGCCTCGACGGCGCGGGTGGAGGGAGGGCCGGAATCCGATCCGGCTGACGACACGGCGGGAGACGGCTCCCCGGCCGAGCTGCTGGCCTACTTCGAGGCCCGGCGGTTGCGCCTGCGGCACGACCTCCGCCCGTTCACCGAGGCCAATCCGCTCCGTGACGAGTTGATCGATTTCCTGGAGGCCGTCCGGGGCGGAGTTCTGGAAGGGGCCAGCGGCGTCGATGGCCTGCGGGCGCTGGAGGCGGCCCACGATGTGCGCGGGAGGGTCCACGAATCCCTCCGGCGGATGGGACTGCCGGCCCACTCGTCATGACCCGAATCTTTGTCGCGGCGGGGGAGGCGTCGGGCGATCTCCAGGCCTCGCTCCTCGTGCGCGCGTTGCGTGCCCGGCGCGACGGACTGGAGTTCTTCGGCGTCGGCGGCGATCGGATGGCCGCGGCCGGCGTCCGCCTCGTCGTTCGGAGCGAGGAACTCGCCGTCGTCGGGATCCTCGAAGTGATCGAGCGCCTTCCCAGGATCCTCGAGGCCCTCGGAGAGGTGCGAGCCTCGCTCGGTTCGCTGCGTCCCGCGCTCTTCCTTCCGGTCGATTTCCCCGATTTCAACTTCCGCCTGCTGCCGGCGGCAGCCCGCGCGGGCGCCCGCACGGTCTACTACATCAGCCCGCAGGTCTGGGCCTGGCGTCCAGGCAGGGTTGAACACCTGCGCCGCTGGGTCGACCGCATGCTCGTGATCTTCCCGTTCGAGGCTTCCTTCTACGAGCGGGCGGGCGTGCCGGTCACCTGGGTCGGGCACCCGCTCCGCGACCTGGTGCCGCCGGCGGACGAGCCGGAGCGCGAACGTGCTCGGCTCGGAATCACCGCGGATGGTCCCGTCGTGGCGCTGCTCCCCGGCAGCCGTCACTCGGAGATCGCGCGCATCGCCCCGCTGTTGGCGGCGGCGTCGCTCGAGGTGGACCGCCAGCGGGCGGGAGAGCGCCTGCCGCCGGTTCGATACCTGGCCGGATGCGCGCCCGGCCTTCGAGCCGAGGAACTGGGCCTTCCCGGCGCTTCTTCCTCGATGGGCGGACTCGAGGCGATGCGTCTTGCCGACGCGGCGATCGTCGCCTCCGGAACAGCGACCCTGGAAGCGGCGCTCCTCGGGCGCCCGATCGTCGTCGTTTACCGGATGCATCCTTGGACCTATGCGATCGCCCGACGGGCCGTCACGGTGCCGCACATCGCCATGGCGAATCTGTTGGCCGGACGGCGGGTGGTCCCCGAACTGGTGCAGCACGAGGCGACGCCGGGGGCCGTCGCGGGCGAACTGCGGCGCCTCCTCGAAGATCCGGTGGAACGAGCCCGGGCCGAGCAAGGACTGGCCGCGGCGCGCGAGGCCCTCGGGCCTCCCGGCGCCGCCGATCGGGCGGCCGAGGTCGTCCTTGCCGAGTTGGATCGTGCCCCCGGGAGCCGGTGGTGACCGGGCGCCCCGTCCGGCCCCCCCCGCGGCCGGAAACGGAGCAATCGCGCCGGGCTCGCTATGCCTGGGCCGGCCGGGTGGGCGCCGCCGTTCTCCTGGCGTGGGGAAGGACCTGGCGGGTCGACCGGGAGGTGCCCGACGCGGTGCGGGAGATCGAGCGTTCGGGCGAGCGATTGATCTACGCGTTCTGGCATGCTCACATCCTCCCTCTGAGTTACTTCTACCGTGGTCGCGGCATCGTCGTTCTGGTCAGCCGCCACGGCGACGGCGAGTACATCACGCAGGTGATCCATCGCCTGGGATTCGGCACGGTGCGAGGGAGCACGAGCCGTGGCGGGATGCGGGCCCTGTTGGAGATGGCGCGGTTGGGACGCGACGGATACCCCCTCGGCGTGACCCCTGACGGGCCGCGCGGACCGCGCCAGCAGCTGCAGCCGGGGGTTCTTCTGATCGCGCAGCGGAGCGGACTGCCGATCGTTCCGCTCGCCGCGGCGATGAGTCGCGGGCGGCGCCTGCGTTCCTGGGACCGGTTCGAGGTGCCGGCTCCGGCGGCCAGGATCAGGATCGTCGCGGGCGAGCCGCTTCGCATCCCACGGGACCTCGAGCCCTCGAGGCTCGCGGCAGAGTGGGGGGAGCGCGTGCAGGAGTCGATCGACGCCGTCGAGCGCCGCGCGCAGGAGCCCTTCGAGGCTCCGAAGCCCGCCACGCTGGATCGGCGGCGGGACGGATGATGTTTGCCTGGGTCGTCCTCTTCGCGGTGCAGGCGTTGGGCACGGTCCTCTCCGTCCTGGCCTTCCCCTGGCTGCTCTACCGCCTGCTGCGCCATCCGGAGGAGATGCGGGAACGACTGGGTTGGATCGTCCGACCCGAGGCGTCGCGCCTCCCTCGGCCGTCTCGACCGCTCTGGATCCACGCCGCGTCCCTCGGCGAACTCGAAGCGATCCGCGGATTGATCGGCGATGCGGAACATGCCTTCAGCGATCCACTGCACCTGACAGTGCTCTCGGTCTCCGGCCGCCGGGGGGGGCCCGCCGACTTCGGTCCTTTGGGCTTCACGATTTCCTTTGCGCCGCTTGACCTCTGGTTCGCCCTCTGGCCGTTCCTGGCGCGGCTTCGCCCGCGAGGCGTCGTGATCGCGGAGACCGAGTTGTGGCCGGGGATGCTGGCGTCCTGCCGCCTGGCCCGCATCCCCGTCGCCGTGGTGAGTGGACGGCTCTCGGCCCGGCGCTGGCAGGGAACGCGCCGCCTGGCCTGGTTCTACCGTCCCTGGCTCCGCACCCTGGCGGGCTGCGCGGTGCAGACCGCCGGCGACGCCGATCGGTTCCGTGCTCTCGGGGCGATCGCTCCGGTCGTGACGGGGAACTTGAAGTACCGCGCCCAGACCGTCCCGCCCGCGTCGCCTCCCTTCCCGGGTGCTCCGTCATCCGACCGGGCCGGGGGCGACGCCTTCCTGCTCTTTGTCGCCGGGAGCCTGCGCCTGGGCGAGGAGGCGGTCCTGGAGGCTGCCCGGGTCCCGGATCTTCGTTGTGTGATCGCGCCCCGTCACCTCAGGGAGCGCGAGCACTGGCTGGCCGCCTGCGCCGCGCGCGGGATCGAGGTCGTCTCCCGACGAGAGTCCGAACTCGAGGTCCCGCGGCGCGAAGCGTTGCGGAGCGGCCTCCCGCCGCGACTCACCGAGCGCGCGCATGCGTTGCGCGCGGCGCTTCGGGGCTGCCTCGAGCGTGCCTCGGGGCCACCGGCTCTTCTCTTGCTCGACACGCATGGTGAACTCGCCTCGTGGTACGCCGCCGCGGATGCCGCCTTCGTCGGAGGGACGCTGGTTCCCCTGGGCGGACACAACCTGTTCGAGCCGGCCCGCGAGGGGATTCCAGTCGCATTCGGCCCCGAGACGGGTAACGTCAGGGACGTCGCCGAGCCCCTCATGCGGGAGAGCGGGGGAGTCGAGGTCCGGACGATCGCTGCGCTGCACGCCTGGCTGGGCGTCCTCCGGGACGACGCGGTCGAGCGGGCGCGGCGTGGGGCGGCAGCGCACCGGGTCGCCCTCGAGCTGGCGGGAGCGGGGACACGGACGTGGGAGTTCCTGCGGCGCCTCCCCTGGTGCGAAGTCCGCAGGAAGAATGAACAGGCCGGATCCGATCCGACCGGGAGGTGGGCGTGAACGTGCGTCTCCTCGACGATCTCTGGGATCCGAACGGGCCACGCGGGGCGGCCCGCGCCGTCTCCGCCCTCCTGTTGCCGGCAGAGGCGCTCTTCCGGGCCGGTCTGGTTCTGCGCGAGGCGGCCCTGCGGACCGGTCTTCTTCGGGTGCGCCGGGCCCCCCTGCCGGTCGTCTCGGTCGGCGGGATCGAAGTGGGCGGCACCGGGAAGACCCCCCTCGCCCTCGAACTGGCCAGGATCGCCGTTCGGGCCGGACTCCAGCCGGCCATCCTGAGCCGCGGATATGGCGCGCGCTCGATCGGGGGGCGGGGCGGTCGCGGGGCGGTGTGGAAGGTTCCCGATCCGGCTCCCGAGGATGCCGCGGTGCGCTTCGGAGACGAGCCGGTCTGGTTGGCCCGGCGCTCGGCGCAGTTCGGAGCCCTCGGGGTCTGGGTGGCCCCTCGGAGGCTCCTGGCAGCCCACGCCGCGGCGGCGGCGGGTGCCGACCTGGCGATCCTCGACGACGGACTGCAGCATCGGGCGCTCTATCGGGACGGCGAAGTCGTCACGCTGTCCGGGACGGCGCCGCTCGGCAACCGGCGGTTGCTGCCGGTCGGACCGCTGCGTGAGCCGCCGGCGCGCGCGCTCCAGCGGGCCGACGTCGCCGTTCTCGGGGGAGTGCAGGCGGAGGAGGCGGACAGCGCCGCGGCCCAGGTGCGCCCTTTCCTCCGGCCCGGAATCCCGATCCTCTCGTGGCACGGCGCGCCTTCCCTCGTGGCGCAACACGGAGCGTCTCCTGCCGTGGGCGAACCGGTGACCCTGATCGCCGGGATCGCGCATCCGGAGCGGCTTCCGGCGGCGCTCGCCAGCCTGGGCCACCCGGTGGCGGAAGCCCGTCTCTTCGAGGATCACCACCGTTATGCGGAGAGCGACTTGCGCGGGCTGTCGGAGACGGCGCCGCTGGTGACGACCGAGAAAGACTGGCCGCGGATCCGGCGTGTCCTCTCCCCCTCGGCCCGGGTGACGCTGCTGGTGCAGTCGATTCGCTGGAACGAATCGGGTGCGGAGGCTGGGTGGCGGGAATGGCTGGCAGGCATCGTGCGCGAGTGGGCCCGGCGAGGAGGTGATCGAATCGTGACGCCCGGCTTCAGCGCCGGCGAAGATCCGGAGGAGGACGCCACTCTCGCCCGTCCCGCGACCGACGCGCGCGACGATCCACCCGGAAGGTCGATCGGATGAACCCGGCTCCGGCGTGGGTCGCCGTGGCGATCTTCCTCGGGGCCTACGTCGTGATGACGGCCCGACACCTGCGGCTCCTCCCGCTCGGGCGAGCGGGCGGAGCCATGGTCGGAGCCTTCCTGCTTCTGACGACGCAGGTGATGACGCCGGAGCAAGCCTGGCGGGCGGTGGAGCCCAACACCCTGGCGCTCCTGTTCGGCATGATGATCATCACCGCCTCGCTCGACCTCGCGGGCTTCTTCGATCTCGCCGCGGATCTGCTGCTGCGCCGGGCGCGCGATCCGGTCCGACTCCTTCATCTCGTCAGCTGGGGCTCCGGGCTGCTGGCGGCCTTCCTCGTCAATGACACGGTCTGCCTGCTCCTGACTCCGCTCGTGGTCGGAGCGGTGCGCCGGGCCGGATACCCGGTGACGCCGTACCTCTTCGCGCTCTGCATGGGGGCGAACATCGGGAGCGTCGCGACCCTCGGCGGGAACCCCCAGAACATGCTGATCGGGGCGTTGTCGGGAGATCGCTATGCCGCGTTCCTGCTCCACCTCGCGCCGGTGGGGCTGGGCGGACTCGCCATTCTCTCCGGGGTGCTCCACCTTTTCTTTGCGCGCGCATTGAGGGCATGCGGGAGCGTCGAGACGGCCGGGCCGAAGCGGGCCACGGATCGAAGCGGCCTGCGTCGAGCCCTGATCATACTGGCCCTGACCGTGGCCGCCTTCTTCGGAGGCGCGCGACTCTCGCTCGCGGCCCTCGGCGGCGCGTGCGCCATCCTGGTCATGCGACGCGACGATCCGCAGGAGCTGTTCCGCCGAGTCGACTGGACTCTGCTCCTCTTCTTCGCGGCGCTCTTCGTTCTGGTGGAGGGAGTCGTGCGGGCGGGGGCGGCGGAGTGGCTCTATCGCCCGTTCGCTCCCTGGCTGGGGGAGGGGGTCCGCCGGCCGGCGGTTGTCTTCAGTCTGCTGGCCGTGGTGGGGAGCAACCTGGTGTCGAACGTCCCGTTCATCCTCGTGGCGCGCCCCTGGGTGGAACTCCTCGAGGACCCGGTCCGGCAGTGGCGGATCCTGGCTATGGCCACCACCTTCGCGGGGAATCTGACGATTCTCGGGTCGGTGGCGAACGTGATCGTCATCGATCTCGCGTCGGGAGCCGAACGGATCGGCTTCTGGAGATACCTGAAGGTCGGCCTGCCGGTGACGCTCTTGACCGTGGGGTGGGGGCTCCTGGTCCTGCTTCTGCTCCCGTAAGCGATCGCGGGCGGGATCACGCAAACGGGCCCGCCGAAGCGGACCCGTCAGGTGCCTCCCGGACTCTCCCGCGGCGGAAAGCCGCGGTCAGTCGGCCCAGTTGGCGAAATTCACCTGGAGCACCGTCTCGAGGCTCACCTTCTCGCCCGAGCCGTGCTCGCGACCCTCGATCCGGATGTGGGCCACGGCCTGGATCTCGCCCCCCTGCCGGAGCGAGACGAGCGGCGGCGCTGCCTTCATGGATGCCGGCACGATGATGATGGTGCCGCTCATCACGCGGTTGAGGTCGACGGACCAACCTAGGGCGCCCCGCACCGGCGGAATCGCCTCGCTGCTCTCGAAGGTGATCTCATACCGCTCGAGGAGAACGCCGCTGTACGGGCTGAGATCAAGATTGAGCACGGTATCGTGCGGACGGTTCCAGATCTCGATCACGACCGCGTCTTCGGCGATGGTCGCGTTGTCGCCGACGTAGCGGACGACGTCGCTCTGCAGCGGCTGGTTGTCGTTGATCGCCTCGACATGCGGCGTCTGACGCGGGGCGGATGAGTCGCTGCAGCCGGCGGTGAACAAGCAGAGGGGCGCGGCGGCAGTGAGGGCGAGGATCGAGCGCGAACGAGCATGCATCGTACAACCTCCTCCCGGGCCTTGCTTGCCCGGGTGGGTGGGTTTCGGGTTTTCTGCTGTTTTTGTTATCGGCCGCGCGTATACTGCCCTGAACCGGAAACCAGACAGACTCCCCGGGTCGGGGAGGGGCCCTGTAACATTATGGCAAACAAAGACTTCCTCGTTATCGGCACCGGTCTGGCCGGGCTCGTCTGCGCGCTGCGCGCGGCCGAGCGCGGGACGGTGGCGCTCCTCAGCAAACGCGCGCCCCTCGAGGGGAGCAGCGCGTGGGCGCAGGGGGGAATCGCGGCGTCCGTGGGCGCGGACGACAATCCCGCCTTGCATGCGGAAGACACGCTGGCGTGTGGCGTAGGACTCTGCCGTCCGGCGGCCGTCGAGTTGATGGTGAAGCATGGTCCGGGCGCGATCCGCCGGCTCGAGGAACTGGGCGTGACCTTTGCCCACCGTCCCGACGGTGAATACGAGTTGGGGCGGGAAGGAGGGCACTCCCGGCGCCGAATCGTGCACGCCGGCGACATCACCGGTCGGGCGGTCATGGAAACGCTCGTCGCGCAGATCGCCTCCCATCCGCGCCTGGAACTCCTCGCGGACCACATCGCCGTCGATCTCATCCTCGAGCACAAGGTGAAGGGGAGCGACGCGCCGTCGCGATGCCTGGGCGCCTACGTGCTGGATGCGAATTCGCGCGAGATCAAGGTCATGGGCGCTCGCGCCACCGTGCTCGCCACCGGCGGCTGCGGGAAAGTCTATACCTACACGTCGAATCCCGACGTCTCGACCGGCGACGGCATCGCCATGGCATGGAGAGCCGGGTGTCGCGTGGCCAATCTGGAGTTCGTGCAGTTCCACCCCACCTGCCTCTATCACCCGCGCGCCAAGTCCTTCCTCATCTCCGAAGCGGCGCGGGGGGAGGGCGGGTTCCTTACGACGCTGAGCGGCGATCGCCTGCGGATCGGCCATCCCCTGGGCGACCTGGCTCCGCGGGACATCGTCGCTCGCGCCATTGACCGCGAGATGAAGCGGCGAGGCGAACATTGCGTGCTGCTCCACCTGGAGCACCTCGATTCCGAACAGGTGCGCCGTCGCTTTCCGACCATTCACGAGACCTGTCTCGGGTTCGGGATCGACATCACGAAGCAGCCGATTCCCGTCGTCCCGGCCGCCCACTACCAGTGTGGCGGCGTCGTCACCGATCTCGAGGGACGGACCGACCTCCCGGGGCTCTACGCGGCGGGCGAGACGGCGTTCACCGGGCTGCATGGCGCGAACCGGCTGGCGAGCAACTCGCTGCTCGAGGCCATCGTGATGGGCGAGCGGGTCGCCGTGACCGCCGGCGAGGATCTGTCGGGACTCCCCATGCCGGATGGAATTCCCGCCTGGGACGCGGGCACCGCCACGCTGCCGCGCGAGACCGTCCTGATCGATGCGCACTGGGACCTTGTCCGGCGGGCGATGTGGGACTTCGTCGGGATCGTGCGCAACGATCACCGCCTCGCCGTGGCTGCTCGCTACCTGGAGATCTTCCGCCGCAGCATCGAGAGCTACTACTGGGATTTCGTCCTCGACCGGGACCTGATCGAACTCAGAAACCTCTCCCTGGTCGCCGAGCTGATCGTCCGGTGCGCCCGGGATCGGCGGGAGTCGCGCGGTCTGCATTACACCGAGGATCATCCGGAGAGAGACGACGCCCGCTACCTGGCGGACACCGTCCTGATTCCCCGGCTGCCCTGGCGGGACCGCGAGGGCGGCACGGAAACATCCGGGACCGGTCCGGTCGCCTGAGGAGCCCGCGCATGGAGCCGGAGACGATCGCCACCGTGGAACGGCTGGCCGAAGCGAGGGGAAGGTTCCGCTCGGAAGCCTACTTTTTCGTGCTGCGTTCGCTCGAGTATACGCGCCGCCGACTGCGGCTCATCGGGCATGTCAGCGGGCGTGACCTGGCTGAGGGGGCCCGCGATCTGGCGCGGGAGGAGTTCGGACCGATGGCTCTGAACGTGTTGCAGTACTGGGGTCTGAATCGCAGCGCCGACATCGGCCGCATCGTCTATGACCTGATCGAGGAGAACATCCTCAGCAAGACCGACGAGGACTCGATCGAAGACTTCGCCGACGTCTACGATTTCGACACGGCCTTCGCCGAGGATGCGCCGTGGTGACGTGGACCTCGAACGGTCCCGCGAACCGAGGAAACGGCGTGTGATCCGGAACACCGTCCGCGGCGGGGCGAACGCCGCACGTTCTCGACCGGACGACTCGATCCTGGTCCTGCGGTTCCACTCGCTGGGCGATGTGATCCTCGCCACCGGCATCGTCCGAACGCTGGAGGAACACGGCCGCGTGACGATCGTCACCGAGGAGCGTTACCGCCCGGTCTTCCTGCCCCGGTTCGCGGCGGACCAGGTGCTCCCGCGCGAGGCGTTCGAGCAGGCGCCGCGTCCGACCGCGCCGTCCTTCGACCGCGCCATCGATCTGCAGGGAACGCCGGGGTCATCCCGCCTCGCGCACCGGTACGCGCGGCGGACGGACCGCATCGATGGAAGAGCGCTCGCCCGTCGCTGGATCGTCTGGTGGGGGGATCGGTTTCCGCGCCCGCGGGTGCCATCCGCCCTGGCGCGGTACGCCTCCGCCGCGGGGCTCGATCCGGATCGTGAGTTCGACCTGCTGCGCCCGGTGGTCGAAGTCTCCGACGAGGACGTCGCGCTCGCGCGCAGACTCGCGCCCGGCGCGTTCGATCGCGATGCGACCGGCGTCGCTCTTCTCACCGGCGCCTCGCGTCGCACGAAGAGATGGCCGGCCGGGTCCTTCGCGGAACTGGCGGCGCGTCTTGCGGCCGAGGGGCTCTCTCCCTGGTGGATTGAGGATCCGTCCGGCGCGCCGTCGGAGGCCCTGACGTTGCCGCCGGGGGTCCCGTGCTGGCGTCTGCCCCTTCCGGCGCTGAAGGGCGTCCTCTCCCGAGCAGCCCTGACCGTGGCGTGTGACTCGGGGCCGATGCATCTCTCGGCGGCGCTGGGGCGGCCGACCCTCGGGCTCTTCACCTCCACGGTCGTTGAATTCGGGTTCGCCCCGATCGGAACCCAGGCCCGAGTGGCCGAGGTGACGGACCTCGCCTGCCGGCCGTGCGGGGTGCACGGGCGCGGGGGGTGCTGGCTCGGTCACTGGCGCTGCCAGCGCGACCTCGAGCCGAGGCGCGTCGCGCGGGAAGCTCTGGATCTGCTGCAGGCCGCCGGCACCGGGGTGGCTCTGCCGGGAGGCGATCGATGACCCCGGACTTTCCGCCCCGCTCTCCGGTCCGCCGCCTCGATCCGCGCGTCGTGGCCCAGATCGCGGCGGGGGAAATGATCCTGCGCCCCTTCTCGGTCGTCAAGGAGCTGGTGGAGAATGCGATCGATGCCGGGGCCGAATCGATCGAGATCACGCTCGGAGAGACGCCCGACACTCTGATCACGGTGGCCGACGACGGCTGCGGCATGGACCGGGAGGATCTCCTCACCTCGCTGGAGCCGCATGCCACGAGCAAGCTCGCCACCGAGGACGATCTCTTCCGGGTCGGGACGCTCGGCTTCCGGGGCGAGGCGCTCCCATCGATCGGGCGCGTCGCCCGGATGGAGATCCTCACCGCACCCCGTGAGGGGAACGGATATCGAATCGTCGTCGAGGGGGGAGAACGCCACACGGTCGAGCTCTCCGCGCGCGGGCGAGGCACTTCGGTCAAGGTCGAGGATCTCTTCTACAACTCTCCCGTCCGCAAGCGATTCCTCAAGAGCCCGGAGGCGGAGGTTCGTCTCGTCGTCAAGCTGATCGCCACGACCGGTCTGGCGTTCCCAGGGGTCGCGTTCCGCCTCCGTTCGAAGGGACAGGTCCTGCTGTCGCTGCCGCCGGCCGAAGACACCGCGACGCGGATCGCGGCCCTGCACGGGCCGGCGTTTCTGGAGAAGCTCCTGCCGGTCGAGTCGGCGACGCCGCGCGGGGAGATCCATGGCTTCATCGGGATCCCGGAGCTGGCTCGCCCGGGAACGCAGCACCAGACCTTGATCGTCAACCGCCGTTGGGTGACGGCGCCCTGGTTCTCGGCTGCTCTGCGTCAGGGCTACGGCGACCTGATCGCGCCCAGCCGCAACCCCTTGGCGATGATCTTCCTCTCCCTGGACCCCGCGCGGCTCGACGTGAATGTCCATCCGACCAAACGCGAGGTCCGCTTCCTCGATGAGGCGGCGCTGTTCGGCGACCTGGTCCGCGCCGTGCGGGATCCCCTCTCCGAGCTGGTCCCGGGTTGGAACCTCGATCCGCGCGACCCCGGATCGGTCTCGCGTCCCGCCATCGGTTCACAGCCGGCTGCCTCCGCGATGAGGGACGGATCGGTGGTCCGCGATGCGGAGACTCCCCCCGCGCATCCGTCGATGCCGGGTGCGGGCGGTGCGCCCGAGCTCTTCGCACCCCGCTTCGATCACGGCGGCGACGCGCCGACTACGATCATCCAGCGCCAGCCGGCCGGCGGCCCGGATTTCGCCGCCGGCGCGTCCGGCTCCGGCGGGAGCATCGGCGACCCGGACCGCCCGGCCGCGGAGCGGCACACAGAGGAGGAGATCGCTGAGGGCGGAAGTTCCACTCTGACCCGAGGGGGCAGCCGGGGACTCGTCCCGATCTGGCAGCTTCATCAGCGCTATCTCTTCGCCCAGACTCGACAGGGATTCCTCGTCATCGACCAGCACGCCGCGCACGAGCGGATCCTCTACGAACGGGCCCTCGATCACCTGCGTGGCATGCCGGCGGCCACCCAGCAACTCCTCTTTCCGCTTCCGGTCCACCTCGAGCCCGACGTGGCGGGAGCGTGGGGGGAGTTCGCCGAAGACCTTCGCATTCTCGGGATCGATGCCGAGGAGTTCGGCGGGCGCACCGTCCTGTTGCGCGGCGTGCCGGCCAACTGGGAACACGATCCCGCCGGTCTCTTTCGCGAGGTCCTGCACGAGCTCACGGAGGGGAGGCGGCGGGGGATCGACCGAGCCGAGCGCGTCGCCGCGGCGGTCGCCTGCCGCAGCGCGGTCCGCAGCGGACAGGCACTCTCGCTGGAGGAATCGAACGCGCTGGTCGACCAGCTCTTCGCGACCTCGACCCCGCACGGCGATCCCCACGGGCGTCCCACCTTTCTGCAGGTCACCCTCGCCGATCTCGATCGCCGCTTCGGGAGGAGCTGAGTGGGCGCCGGCCGGCTCACCGAGACGCTGGTCGGCTGGATCGCCGGCCCTACGGCGGTCGGCAAAAGCGAGATCGCGCTCTCCCTGGCGGAGGCGCGAGGCTGGGCGATCCTCTCCGTGGACAGCCGCCAGATCTACCGCCGCCTCGATCGAGGAACCGCCAAGCCGTCGCCGGAGGAGCGCGCACGCGTCCCTCACCTCTTGCTCGACGCGCTCGACCCGGTCGAAACCTCGTCCGCCGGCCGCTTCCGCGCGCTGGCGCTGGCGTCGCTCCGGGAACTGGGAGATCGCGGCGGGAGAGCGCTGGCGGTGGGCGGAGCCGGGCTTTATTGGGAGGCCCTGACCCGAGGGTTACATCCGTTGCCGCCCGCCTCCGCGTCGATCCGGCAGCGACACGAGGAGATCCTCGATCGCGAAGGCCCGGCAGGACTCCATCGGCGACTGGCCGCGGTCGATCCGGTCACGGCCGCCCGTCTTGCGCCGCCCGATCGCCAGCGCGTCAGTCGTGCGCTGGAGGTGCACGAGCTGACGGGTCTCACCCTGTCGGCGCTGCTGCACGCCCCCCGCGGTCCCGAGACGCGCCGTCCGGTCGTGGCCCTGATCCGCGAGCGCGGCGATCTCCACCGGCGCATTGAGAGACGTTGCGAGGCGATGCTGGCGGCCGGACTCCTGGATGAGATCCGCGCGTTGCTCCTCTCGGGGCTTCCCGCCTCGGCGCCCGGATTGCGCACCGTCGGCTATCGTGAATTCCTGCCGCACCTGCTCGACGGAGAGTCTCTCGCGAGCTGCCGGGAGGTCTTTCTTCGCCACACCCGGCACTATGCGAAACGACAGGAGACCTGGCTGCGCGGGAGGGTGCCGGAACGCATCGAGATCAGGATTCGTGAAGGCGAGCCGGCCGAATCTCTGCGCGCGAGGGTAGATCGAGCGCTCACCGCCTCGCTCGAAGGCGCCGCGGACGCGTCCCGGGGTGCATGGTCGCGGTCGAGACGCGATGGAGTCCCCTCGGAGGGTGAGGAGAATCACGCTTGACAGCCGGGCCCGCCCTTCGTAGGGTGAGGGGTGCTGAGCGGGCGTAACTCAGTGGTAGAGTATCAGCTTCCCAAGCTGAGAGTCGCGGGTTCAAATCCCGTTGCCCGCTCCATTTTTATACCCTTACCGCCACACCCAGATCGCACGCCGGACGGTGACGGACGACCTTCGCCCGGAGCACGGTTCCGCCTCGTGCCGCCGGTTCGACTGCGCGGGGGGCGTGAGGACGGTAGACGGACCCGGGGCGGGGGAGTCTACGATGGGGCACCCGCCTTTTCGGCGTTTCCCGAGAGCGGGGTGGGGGAGGACTGGAGGCAGAGTGGTCGAGATCGAAGCGGTAGCCGCGGGTACGGTCGCGGAGCGGGCCGGGCTGCGTCCCGGTGATCGGGTGGCGCGGATCAATGGCGCCGCCGTTCGCGACGTGCTCGACTTCCACTTCCAGGCATCGGGCGAAGACGTGCTGGAGTTCCACGTCGTGCGCGGCGCGCTGACCGAACTCGTGCGCTTCGTCCGGCCCGAGGGCGAGGAGTTGGGGCTGTCCCTGGTGCCCGATCGGATCCGTCTGTGCGGCAACGAGTGCGTCTTCTGTTTCATCGACCAGAATCCCGACGGACTGCGCAAGACGCTCTACGTCAAGGATGAGGACTACCGGCTTTCCTTTCTGCACGGCAATTTCGTCACGCTGACGAACATGAAGGAGTGGGAGATCCGGCGCGTCGTCGAGCAGCGCCTCTCGCCGATCTACCTCTCGGTCCACTCGACCAATCCCGAGACGCGTCGCCGGCTCATGCAGTCGCGGCGGGAGCGCGACATCGGGCCGATCCTCGATTACTTCCGCGACCACGACATCGTCATGCACACCCAGGTCGTGCTCTGCCCCGGGATCAACGACGGCGACGACCTGGAGGGGACGATTCGGGACCTGGCGGCGTACTACCCGGCGGTGCAGTCGCTCGCGATCGTCCCGCTCGGCATGACCGATCACCGCGAGGGGCTGGTGGAGCTGGCGCCGGTCACGCCGGAAGTGGCCGACCGGGTCGTGACCTCCGTCGAAGCGCACCATCGTCGCTTCCGCCGGGAGTGGGGGGTCGGCTTCATCTACCTGGGGGACGAGTGGTACCGCAAGCTGGGCCGTCCGGTGCCGCCGGAAACCCACTACGACGGCTACCCGCAGCTCGAGAACGGCATCGGGATGACCCGGAACTTTCTGAACCGCCTCGCGCGGCAGCGCCGCGTCCTGCCGCGAACCCCGAACGACTCGCCGCGGCGCATTACGATCGTGACAGGGGCGCTCTTCCGCCCCATCCTCGAGCCGGCGCTTCGGGCTCGCCTGGAGCGGACCGGTGAGTCGACCGACGTGGAGGTCGTCGGCGTGGAGAACGAGTTCTTCGGCCGCTCCGTGACGGTGGCGGGGCTCCTCGTCGGCCGTGACATCGCGCGAACCCTGCGCGGGCGCGATTGCGGCGACCTGGTGCTGATCCCGCCGGCCACGCTGAACGATGACGGTTTGTTCCTGGACGACATGACGCTGGAGAATCTGGCCGCCGAGGTGGGCGTGCCGGTACAGGCGGGGTTCCGCGACCGCTGGTGGTAGGCGGCGCCGCGGAGGCGGTGCGCGAGGAGATCATGGCCCTTCCGGTGGTGGCGATCGTCGGGCGACCCAATGTCGGGAAGTCGACCCTCTTCAACCGCGTCTTCGGCGCCCGGCTGGCGGTGGTGCACGATGAGCCCGGCATCACCCGCGACCGGCTCAGCCGCCGGTGCGAGTGGAACGGCCGTTCCTTCCAGCTGGTCGACACCGGCGGGTGGGTACCGGAGGGGCGCGACACGATGGACGCGGCGGTCGTGCGCCAGGTCCTGCGGGCCCTCGACGCCTGTGACCTGATCCTCTTCGTGGTCGATGCCCGCTCGGGGCTGCACCCGCACGACCGTGAGATCGCGCAGGAATTGCGGCGGCAGCAGGCCCCCATCCTCCTGGCGGTCAACAAGACCGACTCGGAGCTGCTCGAGTCTCATGCCACCGAGTTCGAGGAACTGGGTCTCCCCGAGGCGCACCCGATCGCGGCGATGGACGGACGCGGCGTCGGCGAATTGCTCGATGCGATCCTCGCGCATCTGCCGGAGCGCGGACTCCCCGACGATCGGGGGGCCATCCGCGTGGCGATCGTCGGGCGCCCCAACGTGGGGAAGTCCTCCATCACCAACCGCCTGCTCGGCGAGGAGCGGATGATCGTCGATGATCGTCCCGGGACGACCCGTGACGCGATCGATTCCCCGCTCCGGTATCACGGCCGGGACCTGATCGTGGTCGATACCGCCGGGATCCGGCGCCGCCTCGACAGCCAGCCTGACTGGGAGTTCTACGCCACCCTGCGCGCCCTGCGCGCGCTCGACCGGGCCGACGTGGCGATCCTGGTCCTGGAGGCGACCGAGCCGCTCCACCGGCAGGACATCCGGATCGCCGACATGGTGCACCAGGCCGGTGCGGCCTGCGTCATCGCGATCAACAAGTGGGATCTGCCGCCCAAGGACGATCACACGACCTCGGAGTGGAAGCGCCGTGTCGCCTCGGAGATGCCCTTTTTGAGCTACGCGCCGATCGAGTACGTGTCGGCGTTGACGGTGCAGCGGATCAGCCGCCTTCCCGCCACGGTCGTTCGCGTCTACGATGCGGCGCGACAGGAGATCCCGACGCCACGCTGGAACGACGTGCTGGGGGAGGCGTTGAAGCGCAATCCCCCCTCGGCGCATCGAGGCCAGCGACCGGCGAAGATCTACTATGCCACGCAGGTCAAGAAGGCCCCGCCGACGGTCGTGCTCTTCGTGAGCGAACCGAGCCGGGTTCCGGAGCACTATCTCCGCTACCTGAACGGGGTCTTCCGCGAGGCGCTCGGCTTCGAGGGCAGCCCGATCCGCCTCGTCCTGCGCAAGAGCAATTGAGGAGGGCACGTGCTCTGGATCGTGACGGTCGCCGCGGCGTTCCTCCTGGGTTCGTTGCCGTGGGGTCTCTGGTTCGGCCGCGGGCTGAAGGGGATCGACGTCCGTGCGTACGGCTCGGGGAACCTGGGTGCGACGAATGTCTACCGCGTGCTCGGACCGGTGGCCGGCATCGCGGTGCTCCTGCTCGACGCGGCCAAGGGAGCCGGCGCGGTGCTCGTGGCGCGCGTCCTCCTGGGCGGATCCCAAGGCTCGGGCCCGGGGGAGTGGGCCGGCCTCGTCGCACTTGTGGCGGCCGTGCTCGGGCACTCCTACACCCCGTTCGCCGGCTTCCGCGGGGGTAAGGGTGTCGCCACCGCGGCAGGCGCGTGGGCGGTGCTGGCTCCGCTTCCCCTCGCCCTGGCGTTCGGACTCTGGGCTCTGATCTTCGCCGCCACCCGGATCGTCTCGCTCGCATCCCTCGCGGCGGCCCTGGCGCTGCCGATCGCCACGGGGCTGGTGCGGCCCCGACCGGTCGCTGATCCCGCCTTCTGGGCTGCGGTCGTGACGGCCCTCTTGCTCCTCCTCCGGCACCGCGCCAACATCGGACGTCTCCTCCGGGGACGGGAGGGATCTCTGCGCCTGCGCGGTCCCTCCAGTCCGCAGGGCTCCGGTCGGCCGGGCGGTGAGTCGGGCGCACCCGGGGCGAGCGTTCAAAGGGGGCGCGACGATGCATGAAGTGACGGTCTACGGCGGAGGGAGCTGGGGATCGACCCTGGCCCTGCACCTCGCGCGGCAGGGGCGAATCGTTGGCCTCTGGGACAATGATCCGGAACAGCGGCGTCGCCTGCATGAAGATCGCGAGTGTCGTAAATACATTCCTGGATATGGCTTTCCTTCCAACCTTCATGTACTTTCTGAAGATGAGGTCCCGTCTCCCGGGTCTCTCGCTGCGTTGGTCGCCGTTCCCTCGCACGCCCTGCGGGGTCTCGCGGGGGCGATCGACCGCTCGTTCCGTGGGCTCTGGATCATCGCGACCAAGGGGCTGGAGGAAGGCACCGGGCTCACGATGGGGCAGGTGCTGAGGGATGTTCGGGGCGACGGCTGCGGGCCGGTCGTCACGCTGGCCGGACCGAGTCTCGCCCTGGAGGTCGCCTCGGGAAAGCCGGCCCTGATCCTGGCCGCCTCGCACGACGCCGAGGCGGCGGCGACGGTGCAGCGGCTCTTCGCGACGGAGCGGTTCCGGGTCTACACCAGTCTGGATCCGCTCGGAGTCGAGCTGGCG
Organism: uncultured bacterium; assembly: GCA_964371055.1. Taxonomy (GTDB): domain Bacteria; phylum Eisenbacteria; class RBG-16-71-46; order CAIMUX01; family CAIMUX01; genus CAYJLF01. Next base: position 57,035 of record CAYJLF010000004.1, read on the forward strand.
ACGGCGCTCAAGAACGTCGTCGCGCTGGCGGCCGGCATCGCGGACGGACTCGAGCTGGGGCAGAATGCGAGGGGGGCGCTCCTCACCCGCGGGCTGGCGGAAATCCGGCGGCTCGGCGAGGCGATGGGGGCCCGGCCGGATACGTTTCTCGGACTGGCCGGCGTCGGGGACCTGGTCACGACCTGCACCAGCCCGCTCAGCCGGAATCACACCCTGGGGGAGGCGCTCGGGAGAGGCGAGGCGCTCGAGGCGGCCCTCGCCCGCATCGGCATGGTCGTGGAGGGGGTGCGTTCGACGCGCGCTGCCCTCGACCTGGCGGCGCGGATCGGGATCGAGCTTCCGATCGCCCGGCAGGTGGCGCGGATCCTGTTCGAGGGGGTCTCGCCCGAGGTGGCGCTGCACGATCTCATGACTCGACCGCTCCGTTCGGAGTAGGCGTGGATCGTCCGACGGGAGGGAGCATGACGGAACCGACGTCGCGCCCGGCGAAGAAGTACCACTCCATCCGCGAGGTCAGCGCGATGCTGGAGGTGGCGCCGCACGTCCTTCGCTATTGGGAGACGCAGTTCTCGGTCCTCCGTCCGCGCAAGAACCGGGCGGGAACCCGCATGTATCAGGAGCGCGATCTCGACATCCTCCGATCGATCCGCGAGATGCTCTACGATCGCGGCTACACGATCTCCGGCGCGCGCCAGCGACTGCTCCAGGAACGACGACGCCGGGTGGAGGAGAGCGAACCGCAGGCCGAACTCGATTTCCTGGCGCCCAACGATCGCAAGCGGTTGCGCGAGGTCCGCGACGAACTGGCGCGGTTGCTCGATCTCCTGCGCGAACCGGCCGCGCGACAGGCCCCGGCGACCGATATTTCCGTTGAATCGGAGGGGAGGCGCGACTAGAGTTCCAGTGCAGGTATCCGGTCGGGGCGTGGCGCAGCCTGGTAGCGCACTTGCATGGGGGGCAAGTGGTCGCTGGTTCAAATCCAGTCGCCCCGACCAGTTCTTCGTGGTGACTCCCCGGGGCGGGCGGCCTGGTGCGCGCCGGCGCCGGGGAGTCGTCCGTTTCCATCTCGGCCGCTGCCCCGCGCGGCTCCGACCGGTGGGGGAGATCCCGTGATGCGCATCCTGCTCAGCAACGATGACGGTGTCATGGCGACCGGCCTGAACGCGCTGCGGACGGCCCTCGCGGATCTCGGCGAAGTCACGGTGGTCGCGCCGGACCGCGAGCAGAGCGGCGCCAGCCGCTCCCTCACCCTGGAGCGTCCCCTGCGCATCCGCCGCACGGGGGAACGGGTCTACAGCGTCGATGGGACCCCCACCGATTGCGTGCTGCTGGCCGTGCGGGGCGTTCCCGGCGTGGTGCGCGTCCAGCCCGACCTGATCGTCTCGGGGATCAACCACGGGCCGAACCTCGGAGACGACGTGACCTATTCCGGGACCGTCGCGGCGGCGGCGGAGGGATCGCTCATGGGAATCCCGGCCCTGGCGGTCTCGCTGGTGAGTTGGGATCCCAAGAGCTTCGAGACCGCCGCCCGGGTGACGAGAGATCTCGTGCGCCGTCTCCTCTGCGCCCCACTCCCGGCCCGCACGCTCCTCAACGTCAACATCCCCGACCGGCCTTTCGAGGAACTGCGGGGCATCCGGGTGACCCGGCTCGGCCGGCGGGTCTATCCCGACGTCATCGTCGCCCAGAAGGATCCGCGGGGGAAGGCGTGCTTCTGGATCGGCGGCGAGGCGCCGACCTGGGAGCCCGGACCCGGGACCGACTTCGAGGCCATCAGCGAGGGATTCGTTTCCGTCACGCCGCTGCAACTCGACCTGACCGACCACGCGCGCCTGGAGCAGGTACGGGGTTGGGGTCTCGGCTTGGACGAAAATCGCGGCGTCACGATCCCGTTCACCGCTCCGGGCCGCGGCGGTCCGTCCCCGGAAGGGGAGCCGCACGGATGACCGACTTCGCGCGGGCTCGCGAGCGGATGGTCGAGGACCAGCTCACTGCCCGCGGCATCCGTCATCCCGGTGTGCTGCGCGTCATGCGCGAGATCCCCCGGCACCGGTTCGTCGACCCGGGCCTCGCGCCCGGGGCCTACGGCGACCATGCGCTTCCGCTGGGGATGGGCCAGACCGTCTCTCAGCCTTATATGGTGGCTCTGATGACCGAAATCCTGGACCCGCGAGCGGACCATCGTGTGCTCGAGATCGGCACCGGATCCGGGTACCAGGCGGCGGTGCTCTCCCGTCTCGTCCGCACTGTCTTCAGCATCGAGCGGCTTCCGCAACTCACCATGCGGGCGCAGGAGATTCTGCGCGAGCTCGCGATCGAGAACGTGGTCCTGCAGACCGGGGACGGCACGATCGGGTGGAAGCGATTCGCTCCTTTCGACGGCATCATCGTGACCGCGGGCGGACCCGAGCCGCCTCCCTCCCTGATCGAGCAGCTCGCCCCGGGCGGCCGGCTGGTCTGTCCCGCCGGCACCCGCGAACTCCAGCGGCTGGCGGTGATCGAACGAGGATCCTCCGGCGAACCGCAGCTGCGCTGGAGCATCGCCTGCAACTTCGTCCCCCTGCTGGGTCGGGAAGGCTGGGACGAGATGGAGCCGCGGTGAGGTTCCTCTGCCCGGGAGCCGCGGTGGGGAACCGCGGTGGCGCTTCAGTAGCGCGCCGGTGAGGCCGATCGAAAATCTGTCTGGACAGACCGGAAAGGCTTGGCTACTCTTCGGGACCCATGGGTCACGGCGCGGCGGCGAGTGGTTGTCCGGTGGAGAGTCCGGAAGCTTGGCCGGATGCCCGGAGCGGCCGGAGCGGCCGCGGAGGGCCCAGGGCAGTCTGGCGAACGATTTCAGGGTCGGGGCGTAGCGCAGCTGGTAGCGCACCTGGTTCGGGACTAGGGGGTCGCTGGTTCAAATCCAGTCGCCCCGACCAATGTGGCGAGGAGGCGGATCCTACCGGGTTCGTCTCCTCGTTGTTTTTCAGGCCGGTCAATCCCGGCCGGGGAGAGGAGAGAGGGACGATGCGCTCGACCCTGTCCGACCGTCTGGCGGCGGCGATTCGGAATGTGCCGGACTTTCCCAAGCCCGGAATCCTCTTCCGGGACATCACGACCCTCCTGCTCTCCCCACCCCTGGTGGCGGAGGCGCTCGACGCGCTCTGGGCGCCGTTCGCGGGGGAGGTGGACGTGATCGCCGGCATCGAGTCCCGCGGCTTCCTCTTTGGAATGCCGCTCGCCGACCGTCACGCTCTGCCGTTCGTGCCGCTGCGCAAGCCGGGCAAGCTGCCGGCGGCGGTGCACCGGGAGTCCTACCAGCTCGAGTACGGCGCGGACGCGATCGAGGTCCATCAGGATGCCCTGCGCCCCGGACAGCGCGTGCTGATCGTCGATGATCTCCTGGCCACCGGCGGAACGGCGGCGGCGGCAGCCGCATTGATCGACCGCGCCGGGGCGACGGTCGTCGGGCTCGCGTTTCTGGTCGAACTCGACTTCCTGGCGGGGAGGGAGAAGCTCGCTCCCTGGCGGATCCACAGCCTCGTGCACTACGCGGGGGAGGAGTAGACGATGCGCGTGCGGAAGAGCCGCCGTCGTCCGGGGACCGGTCGGGCCGGACGGTCCGGCGCGTCGTTGCGGATCGTGTCGGCGGCGCTGATCATGGCGCTCGCGCTCGTGACCGGCTGCCGCGACCGAGGTCCCGCTCCCGCCCCGGCGATTCACCCCCTGCGCGCGGTCGAGGCCGCGGAGTTGTGGCGCGCGCAATCCGGCCGCGAGGACTTTCTCCTCCTCGACATCCGAACGCCGGCGGAATTCGAGCGCGAGCGGATTCCGGGCGCGGTCAACCTCGACTTCCACGCGGCCTCCTTCCGCGAAGATCTCTCGAGCCTCGATCGTCAGCAGACGATCCTGCTCTATTGCCGGTCGGGCAATCGTTCCGGCCAGAGCCTCGGCCTCTTCCAGGAGCTTGGCTTCAAGGATGTGCGGCACCTCGAGGGCGGAATCCTCGCATGGAGAGGGGCCGGTCTACCGGTGGAGGCGGGGCGCCCTCGCTGACGCGCGGAGCGCGGCACCCGCGGTCACGGTCGCGTGGTTTGGCGCGTGGTTTGGCGCACGGTCCGCCTCGTGGCGCGCCGCACCAGGCCGTGGAATCTTGCTTTGCCGCTCCCGGGAGGCTAAGCTGCAGCGACTCTACCGAGTCGCCCCCGTAGCTCAGGTGGATAGAGCGACGGTTTCCTAAACCGTAGGTCGCGTGTTCGAGCCACGCCGGGGGCACACGCCCCGCCGGGGGGGGGCGGGGGCCCCCCCCCCCCCCCCCCCGCGACGCGGTCATCACATCCCCTCGCATCCCTTCGATCCGCTTCGCCTGGATCTCACTTGGACAGGGGGCAACCCAGGCGATTGTGCGCGCGGATCTCCCGCGCCAGCGCGACCATGCGACCGCGGTCGAGACTCGCCAGCGCCTCGTTGGTGCGGGCGACGAGTTCCGATTCGGTGAGCGGGTAGTTGACGTCGGGGTGCGACGCGTTCAGCACCCCCACGATCGCCGCCCGCAAGAGGATGCGTGCGCCCCCGCGCAGCCCCGGACCATTCGCGTAGTACAGCGCGGTCAGGAGTCGGTCGTCGGCCATGCCGCGCAGCTGGCGCGGAACCACGAAGATCCGGCCGAGGCGGTGGGTCGGGCGGTAGCTGGTGTGCTTCCAGGCGGTGCGATGGCTTCGCCAGTAGGCGGCGCCGCACCCTTCGTCCCGGACCGCCACGCAGGATCGCGGCCCGCAAGGGGTGTTCTCGCCGGCAAAGATGCCCCCTTCCTGGTCGCACACATCAGCGGTCCGCACGGCGCAGGAGCCGTCCGGATAGCAGCAGGCCCCGGGCGGGAGTGGTGGCGGGCAGGGATTCGGATCGCAGGCCGAGGCGTCTCCCTGGTAGGTCCCGCCCGCCTCGCCACACTCCGCCACCGTGAAGAGCTCGCAATAGCCGGAGGCGAAACAGCAGGCCCCGACCGCTTCCGGCTGCGGGCACGGATTCGGATCGCAGGAGGTCTCCTCGCCCGCGAAGGTTCCTTCCTGGGCCAGGCAATCCTCTTCCGTCAGGACCACGCACGATCCGTCGAAGAAGCAGCAGGCTCCGGCCGCCTCCGCCGCCGGAACCGGTGAAGGCGCCACCGGCGCGATCGGGCGGCCGGCGTCGTCGGAGGCGCATCCGGCGAACGCGAACGCTGCCAGGGCGAGCAGCGAAGCGAATCCGATCGGCCGGGTCAGACCTAGGAGATGGCTCCCGTAGGTTCGGACCGTTCCGGCGGCCCTGCGCCATGGACCACGCGCGACGCGCTCGGTGGCCCGAGAGGGTGGGGTGGAGGCGAGAGGATCCATGATCAAACCCTCCGTGCGCTCCCGCGGGCGTGGCCGCTGTCCGGGGCGAGAACGGCGAGCCGCGGGGCAGAGCGGGCGCAGCCCAGACGGCGGCGCCGCGCGACCGGAGCGGGGCGGCGGCAACCTCCGGCCGGGACCGGAGAGGGATCGTCGTCGCCGGGTCACTACTCCCCCTCAAGTCCATCGGCTGATGACCGGGCCTGCTTGAGTCCTTTTTTTGCCGATCGGCCCCCTTTCTTGCGATCTCCGCGACTGCCCGGTTGACACGAAGTGGTCTCCTGGATGGACACTGCGCAGATGCTCACGTTTCGCCACACGGCGGCCGCGGGGAGAGCGGCCCCAACTTCCGCGGATGCGCGCGGATACGTCGTCTCAGCCCGCCGCCCGTCGCGGGTCGCGCCGGCGGGAGTGCCGTCGTGACCCCCGCGCCGGAAGCCCCTTCACCGGGGCGTCGCCACTTGGTTTCCGGCGCGTCGCGACTGGGCCTCGGGACGTTCATCAGCCGTCTGCTCGGCCTGGGCCGCGACATGGCCCGGGCCTGGCTCTTCGGCACCGGGATGGCGGCGGATGCCTTCACCGTTGCCTTCCGCGTGCCAAACCTGCTGCGCGCGCTCTTCGCCGAGGGAGCGCTCTCGGCGTCGCTCGTGCCGGTGCTGGCGGACTACGTCGAGCGGGATGACCGGGAAGCTACGGTCCGTTTTCTTCGAGCGCTCTCGACCGTTCTCTGCGCCGCCCTCGGCATCACCGTTCTCCTCGGCGTACTGCTCGCACCGACGATCGTGCCGTGGCTCGTTCATGGTTTTCGGGCGGTTCCGGGGAAAGTCGAGCTGACCGTTCGATTGACCCAGGTTCTCTTCCCCTATCTCCTTCTGATCGGTCTGGCCACGCTCGCGATGGCGGTGCTCAACACGCATCGCCACTTCACCACCCCGGCCCTCTCGCCTTCGGTCCTGAACGTCTTCATGATCGTGGGAGCGCTCCTGGTCGCGCCGCAACTGGGGGACGATCCGTCGGTGCAGGTCTACGGACTGGCGGCCGCCGTCCTCTTGGGCGGCGTTTTCCAGGCCGCGATCCAGTGGCCGCCGCTCCGCGCGCGTCGCCTGACGCTGGCCCCCTCCCGGGCGTGGCGCGACCCCGGGGTCGGCCGCGTCTTGTGGTTGATGCTCCCCGGAGTCCTCGGGATCGCGGTGCAGGAGATCAACGCGTTCGTCGACACGTTCCTGGCGAGCCTGCTGGTCCAGGGGAGCGTGTCGGCCCTCGAGTATGGGCAGCGCGTAATGCAGCTGCCGCTGGGAGTCATCGGCGTGGCCCTCGGCACCGCGAGCCTGCCGACCCTGTCGCGCCTGGTGAGTCGCGGAGAGAGGGCTCAGGCCGAGGATACCGCGGCCTTCTCGATCCGCCTCGTCCTGCTCGTCATGCTGCCGGCGAGTATCTGGCTCGTGATCCTGGCGCGGCCGATCCTGGCGCTGCTCTTCCAGCGCGGGGCGTTTTCGGGGGGCGACTCACTGGCGATGACCACCATGGCGTTGCGTTTCTATGCGCTCGGACTGGTGGCCTACGGGACCGCAAAATCGCTCGTTCCGCTCTTCTACGCGCACAAGGACACCCGCACTCCGGTGCGGGCCGCGGTCATCGCGTTGGTTGCCAACGTCGTGCTCAACCTGATCCTGATGCGTTACCTCGCCCTGGGCGGATTGGCGCTGGCGACGGCGCTCAGTTCGTTCCTGAACGTCGCTCTCCTCGCCCACTGGTCCCGCCGGCGCCTCGGCCTCTGGCCGCTGCGAGGTCTGGGGGAGTGCGTCGTCCGGCTGACGCCGGGGTTGGTCGTATCCGTGGGGCTGCTCCTGGCGGCGCGGGAACTGGTGAGTGGCTGGGCTCTGCCGGGCGTGTGGGCAGCTCTGGCGGCGGCGCTGGTCCCGCTGGCGGCGGGAATGGCCGGCTATGTCGCGGCGCTGCACCTGGCGAGATCCCGGGAGTGGCTGTTTCTCTGGTCGATCGTCAGAGAGCGGATCGGGCGCCGCCGCGGAAACGAGACCGGCCGATGAAACGTCGACGTCGATCCGCCGCGCAGGCGCCGCGGCCTCCGCATCGCCGGAGGGATGAACTGGGGGATGCCCCGCCTCCCGCCGAGGAGATGGCGCGTGATCCGATGGGGGATTCGGCCGATCCTTCTTTTCGGCGGGGAGAGATCGGCCAGGTCGGGGCGCGCGCCATCCTCGAGGGACGTCTGCGTCTGCTGCCGGACGACGCCGGCGTCTATCTGTTCCGCGATGCGCGGCGTCGCGTCATCTACGTGGGCAAGGCGAAGCGGCTTCGTTCGCGCGTGCGCTCCTACTTTCGCGGCCCGGATCCGGATGACCCCCGTTTGCGGGGGCTGAGGCGACGGATCCGCCACCTCGACTGGGTCGCGACCAGTTCCGAAGTCGAGGCGCTCGTGCTCGAGGACAGCCTCATCAAGCAGTACGCTCCCCGTTACAACATCCGTCTGAAGGACGACAAGCGGTATCCCTACCTGAAAGTGACCATGCGGCACGACTATCCGGCCCTCGTCGTCACCCGGCACGTGGAGCAGGACGGTGCGCGCTATTTCGGGCCGTTCACGCGGGTCAAGGACCTCCGCCGCGTCCTGCGCACGGTGCGGGCCGTCTTCCGGCTGCGCAATTGCACCGACCGACGTCTCGCGCGCGGTGGGCGCGAGTGCCTGCAGTACTTCATCCATCGCTGCACCGCCCCCTGCACCGGGCGCGTCGATCGGGAGGCGTATGCCGCCCAGGTCCGTCCTCTGCTCGACCTCCTCTCGGGGCGCGGAGAGGAGGTGGTCGGCGTGCTCGAAGAGAGGATGCGTGCCCAGGCGGCGGCCCTGCGTTTCGAGGAGAGCGCCCGGCTGCGCGACGAAGTGGCCATGCTGCGCGAACTGATGCAGGAACAGGGACTCGTGCCTCCCGCCGAGGCCGAAGCCGACGTCGTCGGCCTGGCGACGCGAGGCAATCTCGCGTGCGGGGTCTTCCTTCATGTGCGGGAAGGACGGGTGCTGGGCAAGAGCCATCGCCTGCTGACCGGCGTTCGGGGCGCCGACCCGGCTGCACAGATGCGAGCGCTCCTCCTTTCCAGCTTCCTTCATGCGACCCGGATTCCGCGCCGCCTGGTGCTCGCGTTGGCCCCGGCCGACGAGGCGGAAGCCGCGGCCGCGCTGTCGCACGCGGCCGGCCACTCCGTGGAGTTCGAGGTCGTGACGCGCGGCGGCACGCGTCATCTCCTCGAGGTCGCGGCACGAAATGCGCACCTGCTGCTGGAGGAGGAGGAGCTGCGCGTCGCCGACAAGCGGGCCCGGGTCGATCACGCGGTCTACGCGCTGCAGGAGGCGCTCGGACTCCCCACGCCTCCCTATCGGATCGAGGGATTCGACATCAGCAATCTGCAGGCCTCGCATCCTGTCGCCTCGATGGTGGTCTTCCGCGACGGCGTCGCCTGGAAGAGTGGCTACCGCCGTTTCCGGATGCGGGAGACCGAGGGGCCCGACGATTTCGCGATGATCGCGGAAGTCCTGCGGCGGCGCCTGCGGCGGCTCGGGGATCGCCACGAGGCGCGCCCGGACCTGGTCCTGGTCGACGGGGGGGCCGGGCAGGTGGCGAGCGCGCGGGCCGCACTCGCGGAGGCGGGCTATCCCGACCTGCCGCTCGCCGGTCTGGCCAAGCGGAACGAAGAGATCGTCCTGCCGGATCGTCCGTCACCTCTGTGCCTCCCGCGGACCTCGGAAGCGCTCCGGCTGCTGCAGCGCGTGCGGGACGAAGCGCATCGCTTCGCGATCGGCTATCATCGCAGCCTGCGCGTCCGGGCGCAGCGCGTCTCACGTCTCGATGCCGTTCCCGGCGTCGGCCCGGCCCGGCGCCGCGCGCTGCTGCAACGCTTCGGCAGTGTGGCCGCCCTCCGTGCCGCCGGACCCGACGCGATCGCCGCCGTCCCGGGAATCGGGGCCAGGCTCGCCGGTCTCATCGCGGAGCGCCTGGGACCGCCGCCCCCGGGAACCGATGCGGTGAGGGCGGAGCATCCGCCGCACGACGCGGGAGGTCGCGATGACGAGTGAGCCGACGCGAGCGACGTCGCGTGAACTCCTCCTGGAAGTGGAGGAGTGGGTCTGGCATCTCACCTTCGAACGGCGCCTCTCACCCCACAGCGTGGCCGCCTACCGGAACGATCTGCACAAGCAGGTGGAGTATCTCGGCGGGAAGGATGTCCGGCGCTGGAGCGAGGTCAGCGCGGAGCTGGTGCGGGAGGGGCTGGCCCGGCTGCACGACGCGGGGGAGGCGCCCCGTTCGCGCCTGCGGGCCCGTTCCGCGTTGCGCGGATTCTTCCGGTGGATGGTCCACAGCCGCCGGCTCGCCGTCGATCCGACCCGTGATGTCGAGGCGCCGCGGCTTCGGTCCGAGCTGCCGGATGTCCTGGACCCGGAGGACATCACCCGCCTGCTCGAGGCGTGCGGCGGGGCGCGACCGCTGGACGTGCGCGACCGGGCCCTGCTCGAGACGGCCTACGGCACGGGGCTTCGGGCCTCCGAGTTGACGGGCCTCGGCGTCGAGGAGATCGACTTCCGTGAGCGTTGGCTTCGCGTGCGGGGGAAGGGGAACAAGGAGCGGATGGTGCCGCTCGGCCGCCCCGCCCTCGAGGCCCTGCGGCGCTACTTCGCCTCTGCTCGCCCGGAACTCCTGGGGCGTCGCGCCGACCCGGGCGTGGTCTTTCTGAACGCCCGGGGCGGACCCCTGACGCGGGTCGGCCTCTGGAAGATCCTGCGACGCCGGGCCGGCTCGGCCGGCATCGATCCGGCCGCGATCCATCCCCACTTGTTGCGGCACAGTTTCGCGACCCACCTCCTGCACGGCGGCGCGCCGCTGCGCGTCGTCCAGGAGCTTTTGGGGCACAGCAGCGTGACGACGACCGAGATCTACACCGCCGTGGACCGGGGCTTCCTGCGGCGCGTGCATCGGGAGTACCATCCACGGGGTTGAGAAGGGAGGCACGGTGAGTCGACAGAGGCGGACAGCGTTCAGGGTCGTGGGATGCCTGGCGGTCGCGGTCGCGGCGGCCTGGCCGGGTTTGGCCCAGGCCTGGGAGCAGAGGCGCGGCACTCTCAGCTTCGGCGTGCAGGGCGGAGTCACGGCGATGGACGGGAGCGGGATCTATACCCGTGAGCTGGGCGGGACCTCCATCACGGAGGAGTCGTACCGCTACGAGGACTTTCGATGGAAGGGGGCGCTGGGCTTCCGCCTGCGCTACAGCCTCGACCGTTCCCACGCCGTGGGGGCGAGCTTCGAGGACCTTCGGTTCGACCGCAAATCAGGACTGGATGACGCCGTCGCGGACGAGTACCAGGTCAATACCGTCCTGGCCAACTACTTCGTCTACTTCTCCCGAAAGGACCGTCTAACTCCCTACCTGGAGCTGGGAGCGGGATTCCATCGGGATACGTTCCGCTACTCATCGAGCGATCACGTCATCCCTCCGCTCGCCCCCGCGGCCTCGGTCGGACTCGGGGCGGAGTACTTCCTCCGTCCGGCCTTGACGGTCGACGCCGCTGTTCGTGCGTATTATCTTCATCTGCGCGGTTCGGACGAGTGGGACCTGGAGGGATCCAGCCCGATCGCAGGCAGCGTCCAGGTCGGACTCCACTACTACCTCTTGAAGTGAGGGCCGGTCCGGCCGGGACGAAGCGGAGGTGACTCCGCAGGTTCGAGGACGACGCCGGGTCTGAGGCCCGGCGGGAGGCGCCGTGGCGGGGAAGAGACACGCGCAGGTGGGCGACAGGATTCGCCACGAAGACTATGGCGACGGCCTCGTCGTGGAAGTCCGCCCGCGTCCATTCTTCGACATCCTCGAGGTGGCGTTCACCGAAGGAGTGCGCCGGCTCAACTCGAACCACCCGAAGATTCTCGAGATCGGAACACCCGCGCCGGGCGCGGCCGGTCCGAGCCCGGCGGACGTGAAGGCGAAGGCGAAGCCGGGGGCGCGACCGGTGCGAAGGCCGCGAAAGATCCCGGGAGCCGCGACGGAAGCGCCGGGCGCCGGCGACGAGCCCCCGGCCGTTCCCGGCGAGGCGGAGGCGGAGGGCGGGCCGGTCGAGGAGAGCGCCGCCGGAGAATCGGTGCCGCCCGGGGAGGAGCCGCCGGCTCCCCGTTTCGCCTTCGTCGAGCGGGAGTCCCTCTTCCTGGATTCCACTTCGGTCGAGGAGTTCGAGCAGCTTACCCCCGTCGCGGATGACGGCAGCGGCTTCCTGTTCGGACTGCGGGCGGAGCGGATCGCGCTCACCCGCGGCTTCGAGACCTTGCTCTCGCTCAGCGCGGTGCGGGACCTCGAGCGTTACGAGTTCCAGATCCACGCCTGCTTGCGGGTGCTCCGGCAGATGCACGGCCGGGCGATCCTGGCCGACGAAGTGGGCCTCGGCAAGACGATCGAGGCGGGCCTGATCCTCAAGGAGTACGTCCTTCGCGGGCTGGTGCGGCGAGCGCTCATCCTCACCCCGGTCTCTCTCATGTCGCAGTGGCGCGAAGAGCTGCGGCACAAGTTCGACCTGCCGTTCGAGGTCCGGTCACGAACGCAGCGGTGGACCGAGGGACCGTTTTTGATCGCGTCCATCGACACGGCGAAGACGGAGAAGAACCGGGAGGAGATCGGCGCGGCCGGTTTCGATCTCCTGGTCGTGGACGAGGCTCACCGGCTGCGCAACCACCTCACGCAGGGCTGGAAGTTCGTCGACACGCTCAGCCTGAAATACCTCTTGCTCCTCACCGCGACGCCGGTGCAGAACGATCTGCGCGAGCTCTACAACCTGGTCACGCTGCTGAAGCCGGGCATGCTCGGCACCTATCGCAATTTCCGGCGCGAGTTCATGGTGCGGGGAGACAAGCGCCTGCCGAAGAACACGCAACAGCTGGCGCGCGCCCTCTCGAGGGTCATGGTGCGGACCAGCCGCAGCTCGACTTCGATCACCTTCCCGCGCCGTGAAGTGCGGATCGTGCCGTTCGAGATGTCTCGAGAGGAACGGCGGCTCTACGACGGCGTGGCCGACCTGATCCGCGATGTGGCGGAGGAGAGCGATCCGAAGGAGTTTCCGCGCTGGCACTTCCTCCTCCTCGTCCTGCAGAAGGAAATGGGGTCGAGTGCCTGGGCGGCGGCGCGCACGCTCGAGCGGAGCCGCCGCGTCTTCACCGGCACGCCGTACCTCAAACGCCTCAATCGTCTGGCCCAGCAGGCGCACTCCATCGCGACGCACGCCAAAGTGGACGGATTGATGAACCTCGTCGGCGAAGAGGCGGAGGAGAAGCTTCTCGTCTTCACGCAGTTCCGCCGCACCCAGGATCATCTGGCCGAGCGGCTGCGGGCCATCGGGGTCGAGCCGGCCATCTTCCACGGCAGCCTCGGCCCCGTCGAGAAGGACCGGGCGATCGAAGCGTTCCGCGGACCGCGGAGAGTGCTCCTCAGCACCGAGGCCGGAGGCGAGGGGCGCAACCTGCAATTCTGCCGCATTCTGGTCAACTTCGACCTGCCGTGGAACCCGATGCGGATCGAGCAGCGGATCGGGCGCATCCATCGTCTCGGCCAGCAGCGCGACACGCGCATCTACAACTTCACCACCCGCGACACCGTGGAGGATCATGTCCTCGACATCCTGACCCGCAAGATCAGGATGTTCGAGCTGGTGGTGGGGGAGATGGACATGGTGCTCGGTCACTGGAGCGATCGGGAGTCGTTCGAGTCGGAGATCTTCCGGATCTGGGCCGGCCACAAGGACGCCAAGGCGCGGAAGGCCGCCTTCGAGAAGCTGGGAGAGCAATTCGAACTGGCGCTCAAGCGACATGAAAGGGTGAAGGAGTTTGACGACGAGATCTTCTCGCGATTGGACACGCGTCCGGGCGGCGCCCGCCCGCCGGAGTCGCGGCCATGAAGCCGCGCGTCCTGCGCGCGTTCCTGGAGGAGTTCATCGCGCACCGCGGCGGCCAGTCCGAGCGGCACGGGGATCATCGGGTCATCCTGCGCTGGTCGGACGTGGACGCCGAGACCCTCGGTGGGGCCGAACTCGACCTGGCGTTCAGCCTCCGCGGACTCCAGGAGAATCCGCGGTCCGAACTGGGCACGGTGGGGAACCCTCGATTTGACCGGGTGCTTGACCTGGCGCGGCGGGATGGGCGCGCCGGCGTGCGCTATCGACCGGCCGGCCGCCCGGCCGGGCGGGGCCTCGACCCGGCCGCGCACTACCGGCCGGAAGGACTGGCCTTCGGGCCGGCTCTCGCGACCTACGCCCCGCTCTATTTCTTCCTCTTTCGGGCGCAGTACTCGCTCGAGGACCAGGCGGACGAACTGGAAGTCGCGCCGGTCGACGGAACCAGCCTGGCGACGTTGGGTCAGACTCCGGAACTGGTCGAGCTCTGGCAGAGCCTGGATTCCGCACCGGCTCGCGGGCGGGAGGTCCGCGCGGCCTTTCCGATCCGCGCTACGGTCCTTTCAGCGGCCGTGTCTGTCCTGGAGAAACGGTTGCGCAAGCGTCTCGGCCGGGTCCGGCGGGACAGTGATGAACACCTGAGACGGGAGACGGAGAACATCGAGGGGTATTATCGGCAGCTGATCGAGGAGTCGCGGAATACGGGTCGAAGGTGGGCCTTGACGGCAGCGCAGCGCGAGGATCGGATCCGGCTCCTGCAGCTCGACTGGAAACGGCGGATCGAGGAGGCGCGCGAGAACTGGCGGCCGCGGATCGACGTCCGTTTGGTGGCGGCCGCGGCGGTGATGCAGCCCCGGATCGCTTTCCCGCTCCTGGCCCCGGCCGGGCGTAAACGGCCCGGGAACCGCTCCGAATCGCACGCGTTTGTGGAGTGGGACGAGGAGGATGGGCGTTTCGTGGACCCGGCCTGCACGCGTTGTGGTACTTTGGGACCGTTCGCCCTCGCCGTCGGAGTCGAAGGAGTTGTCTGTCCGACCTGCGCGGGGGTCGAGAAGCAGAAGCCGGCTCGCCGGCATGGGGAGGAGGGGAGCAGATGACTCGTCGGGTGAGGTGGTTCTTCCCGGCCCGGGCGCGGATCGTGACGCGCGCCTGTCCGGCTCGCGCCGCGATCGGAGTGCTGGCGGGCTGGATGCTGGTCGCGGTCCTGGCCGGGGCGGTTCAGGCGGCCGAGGATACGGGGCGAATCCGCGAGAAGTGCGTCGAGCTCTGGTCCCGGGTCCAGGTCGCCCGATTCGCGGCTGCCGGTGAAGGGAAGGAGCAGGACCTCCTGCGGGTCTACAAGGACTACGACTATCTGCTCAAGTCGTCCAAGACGGATGCGCTGCGCGAAGCGATGGAAAAGGCCTCGGATCAGGCAGAGAAGGACCGCTTGACGCGGCTCTACGAGTATCTGCTGGCCGAACGGGTGGCCTACGCGGTCGGGGCGAACACCGACAACATGGCGCGGATGGCGCGCAACTCCGCCACCAAGATCGGAAGCGCCTCGCTCACCTTGCGGAGCTTCCCGAGTCTCGTGGCGAACGAAGCCGATCGGGCGAACCGGAGGAACTGGTATCTGGCCACCCGTGACCTCCTCGAGAACTACAATGTGTTTCTGCTGAACCACCAGATCGATCTCGACACGCGGACGCGGGAGATCTGTGGTGGTGCCACGGCGGCCGAGTTTGCCTACCGTCGCCTGGAACTGGATCCGGTGGCGACCGATTCCCTGGCGGCGCGCATCCTGCGTGAGACGCGGGAAGAGTACACCGGGTTGCTCGCGACGACTGTGACCGCCGAACTGGGGGGACTGGCGCTGAAGGACCTGCGGGCGTATGACCTGCCGCGGCTCCTCCGCTTCGCCTCTCTTGATCCCTGCTTTGCGAAGGGCAAGGAGCCGGACGTCGCCGGCGGGTGGCTGCGGTCCTTGGGCGTCGATCTCGCCGGGCAGCGTGCTCTGCGCCAGAGCCTCGATCCGCTCGATGGCAAGTCGTCCGACGTCGAGGTCTTTCCGGTCGCCAACGAGAGGGATACCCGCCTGAGTCTCGTTCGCGTCGGCGGACTTCCCGACTACCTCGATTACTTCGCGGCGGTGGGGGAGGCCGAGTTCTACCTTCACATCTCCCCTGACCTCGCCTTCGAGGATCGGTTTCTCGGCTCCCCCGTGCTGCCTCGCGCTTACGGTCTCCTGATCCAGGGCGTGCTCCGCGATGCCGCCTGGAGAGACGCGCACCTCAAGATCAAGCCGGAACAGAAAGAAGCGGTCGGTCTCGCGCTGCGTTTCTATCAGCTCTACGACCTGCGCCGGGCGGCCGGACGCCACCTGTACCAGACGGCGCGGCGGGCCGATCCGGCGAAGACGGGGCCGGCCGAGTTCCAGAAGCTGATGGAGGACGCGCTCTCGTTCAGCCACACGGCGTCCGAGCAGAGCGGCTACCTCGAGGCGGAGGACTACGGGCAGAGCGGGGTCTACCTCCTGGCGGCCGCCCTGGCCGAGCAGGTGCGGCAGAAGCTCGTGACCGACTTCGGGTCCGATTGGCACGCGAAGGCGGAAGCGGGGGCCTGGCTGAAGGAGCAGTGGTCGCGCGGGTATCAGATGCGCACGCCCGACCTGGCCGCGGCCTGGGGTTTGACCGCCGTCGATCCGGGTGCGCTCCTCGGCGTCGGAGCGGACCCCTCGGAAGCACCGCCCCAACCACCCACTCCGCCCGACGAGGTGCCGGCCGCGGAGCCGCAGTAGTCACCCCTCGGCCGCCCGCACGGCGCGGAGCGCCCCCCCGGCATGAGACGGGGGAGTCGTGGCGCCCTCGCCGCCCGTTCCCTCATTGACGAAGGGAAGGAGCGCTCGTACACTGGCGACTTGCGATCCGTAGTCGACCCGAGGATTCTGTCCCGCATGGCTGGGAAGAGGAGATACGCGTGGTGTCCGACCGTCTGACCAGAGAGGAACTGAAGGAAGACCGCGTGGCGACCGCGGCCAATCAGGCCGTGGAGTACGCAAAGAAGAACGCCCGCTGGGTGGTCGCGGCCGTCGCGATCCTCCTCGTCGGCATCGTCGCCTCGGTGCTCATCGCCCAGGGGCGGGTCAACGCGGAGCGGGAAGCCGCGCTCGCCCTCCTCCGCGGTCAGGGCCTCTATGCCAACGGAGACATGGTCGCCGCGACGACGGAATTCGAGACGGTCGTTTCCCGTTATGGCTCGACCAAGTCCGGGAAGCTCGGACGGCTCTTCCTGGCGAATGGCCAGCTCGCCCAGGGTAATGCCGGGGCGGCCGAACAATCGTTCCGTAAGTTCCTCAGCGGAGGCGGCCTCGATCCGATCAGCGAGTCAGGCGCGCGCCGGGGCCTCGCATCCTCTCTCGTGATGCAGGGAAAGGTCGCGGAAGGAGCGGCTGAATACGTCAACTCGGCCCGGATCCAGGGGAACCCGCTGGTGGCGGATGACTGGCTGCAGGCCGGGATCGCCTACCTCAAGGCCGGGAATCGGAATGAGGCGACGGCGGCATTTCAGACGATCAGCAACGACTATCCCCGGAGCACGCCCGCGGCTGAGGCCCGGATCCGCCTGCGCGAGAGCCGCGGCTTCTGACGGCCGCGCCTTCTGAAGACCGGGGCTTCTGACGACGATAAGGTCGGGCGCGTCCGCGCCGGCAGGCAATACGGTTCGAGTGAAGGTGTTCCCGTGAAGGGAAAGCGTGGCGAACCGCTCCCGGGGGAAGCGCGCCGGCAGGGCTGAGTGCTTCCGCCGGGCGAGGCGGCAGGCGGCCGCGGCGGGCTGCCATCCATGCCTTGAAGCGAACCTAACTACGCACCCTGGATCGAGCGCGAACGCGGCCCGAACCTCGGCTCGGGTTATGGCGCATAAGACATATTATGTAAACCTACGCTTCTTCTTCGCAATCCGCTCCTTCGCACTTTGCCCGCTCGATCTCCCTTGGCGTGCGCACTAGGCCGGACAAGTCGACCCCTCCCCTCCCACCGCCGATGGTGGAAATCACATGAACCGAGTCCCCAAACATCTTGTGCAGGCTTCGATTGCGCTCGCTGTAAGCCGTGTCCGCGGGGCCGGTCGCGAGACGATCCAACGTGGTCGGCGCCGACGGCACGAACGTTGTGTCTCCACGACCGAAGGCGTGACAGGCAGTACGGATCGCATCAGGTCGCCTTCGAGACAGGGGACGACGTCTGGGACGCACGTGAGTCGTCTTAGGGTTCGCGGGCCACTTAGGTTGAGGGAGTTCCGTCGGTCAACCTTAAGCACGGCGCCCCGGACAGTCCCCTCAGCGTGGCCGGTCGCTACCGGCTGATCCAGGCCCCCGGCTACGTGCCCTTGGGGCCTGGACTCGTTTCCGCCAGTTCGCGGAGACGGAACCTGGATGAGGCGGCAAACCAGGAGTCCGGGGCGTCCCGGGCCAACTGCTCGAAGATCCGGCGCGCCTCCTTCGCTTTACCCTCTCCCAGCCGGGCCAGCCCGAGGATGTACCGGGCCTCGACGGATCTCGGGTGTTCCCGGAAGTCGCGCAACCAGCGCTCCAGCTCCTGGCGGGCCCGTCCGGCCTCCTGTCCGCTCCTGACTTGCGCGGCCGCCCGGTCCAGGCGAGCGTCGGCCGCGAGCTCGGAGGGAAGGGATTTCGCCTGCAGCAGGGTGTCGAGTTGGGCGACCGCCTCGGTGTCCCGACGGTTGCGGGCGAGGACCGTTGCGTACTCGAACCGCAAGCGGTGGTCGGCCGGGGCGCTCGCGATCTGCTCCCCCATCCCCCGGAGTTCGGACTCCCCCGCCAGCACCTCTTCGAGGATCGGGACGAAGGCATCGGGTCCGGAATAGCCACGGACCCGGTGCCGCAACGAGCCATCGGGGTTCAAAAAGAGGATGGTCGGATACGACCGGACTCCGAAACGGGCCGCGATCTCCACCTCCACCTCGGCATTGACCTTGACGTTCACCATGCGATCCGTCAGGGCCACGACGCGCCCGTCCCGATACGTCTTCTGATCCAGGACCCGGCACCAGTGGCACCAGGTCGTGAAGAGATCGACCATGATGTACTTCTGTTCGGTCCGGGCTTCTTCCAGCGCGTGCGTGTACGATCCGGTCCAGCGGATGCCGGGAGGTTCCGCCGCCGGGACGTTGCCTGCCGCCAGCACGGCGGCCAGGAGGAGGGCAGGGGGAACGAGACGCCCGCGAAGGGGACCCGGTCGGATCAAGGGCGCACTCCGACGGCCTTCTCGATCTCCTGCAGCAGAGCATCCTTGCTCTGCGGCCGTCCGATGATCTGACCACGGGGCTCTCCCCCGCTGAACAGGATCAGGGTCGGGATGCTCTGAATCCCGAACTGCCTGGTCACGACCGGATTCGAGTCCACGTCCAGCTTCAGGACTTTGAGTTTGCCCGCCAGCTCCGCAGAGACCTGGTCCAGGGTGGGGGCCAGCGCGCGACAGGGCCCGCACCAGTCGGCCCAGAAGTCGACCAGAACCGGCAGGTCGCTGCGGAGCACGTCCGCGTCGAAGGTGTGATCGGTGGTGGCGGCGGCGTGCGACATGAGTCCTCCTCAACGGTCGGGACGAACGGCGCCGGCGCGGGATCCCGCCATGCCGGACGCGACCAGGAGCATCTCGAGCGCGACGGCGTCCTGCCGTCCGGGGATCAACCCGCTCTTGATGCCGAACTCCAGATCATAGGATGCGAGCAGTAGGCTTCGCAGTTGGGACGATCCCGGTCCGGCCGCCAGACCATCCCGGGCGGTCTTCTGCAGCAGCCACTGCAGGCGCAGCACCGCCTCGGTCGCCTGGATCGCTCCCCACTGGCGGAGAGCGTCGGCCGTTCGTCCCTCGGACGCGGCGCGGCAGAGCTCCCACCCCGAACCGAGCTCGCCCCGGTGAACCAGCGCCGCCAGGGTCGCGGCCGTGACTTCCTCCCCCGGGCCGACCGCCGCCTCCAGCTTGTCGAGCTCGCGGGAGAGCTCCTGCAGGTTCGGCCCGATGCGGGCGAGGAGAAGGCGTCCGGCATCCGCCAGAAGCGCGATGCGTCGCCGCCCCGCTTCGGTCATAAGCCAGCGCAGCGCGTCGGCCGGCCGCGGGTGGTCCACCACCACGACCTGGCAGGCGGACAGCAACGCGCGGGTGAACTCGTTCTTCCGTTCCAGCTCCCCCGGATTCAGTCCGGTCAGAGCGACAAAGGTCGACCCCGGAGTTCCACCGCAGAGCCGATCGAGGAGTTCTTTGCGGTCGGCGGCGCCGGCCCGGCCGCAGCGCTCGGGGTCGTGCAGGGTGATCAGCCGCTCGCTGGTGAAGAGGCCGACGCTGGCGAGCGACCTCGCGACTTCGGCCAGCGAACACTCGCCGCCGTAGAAGCGATCCTGGCCCAGGCGAGCCCCGTCTCCCGTCCCCAGCACCGCCTCGCGGATGCGCGCGAGCGCGGCGTCCCGCAGCAGCGACTCCGGTCCCGCCAGCAGGTAGGCTCCGGCCGCCTTGCCATCAAAGCGCCGGGCCCAGTCGGCGTATCTCAGCGGCGCTTTCATCGATCAATCCATCCTTGCGCCGGGACGCGGCCGGCCCCTACCACTGCTCCAGCGTGCGGGTGACGATCTCCCCCGCCAGCGTCCGCAACGCATCTTCGCGCGCGGCCGCTTCCGTCGTCAGGAGGATCGACTCACTCGTCGGGGCCCAGACCGAGCTGCGGGTGAGCTGATCGTCTTTCCAGAGTTCGCGATTCTTGACCTGGTCTTTCATCTCGACCGCGAGGGCGATGACCACGACATAGTCCCGGGGCGACTGGTCGGGGCCGTAGTTGTTCACCCGGTTCTCGTAGCGCACGATCCGTCCGCTCAGAAGGGCATCCGCGCGCGACTCCGGCGCCAGCTTGAGGCGTCCGTCTTTCACGAACCGGTCCAGGACCGCCGTGGTGGCCTCCTGGTCCAGAGCGGGCTCGAGCGTCTCGTTGGCGAAGTTCGGGATGGCGACCGTCTTGATGTGGGAGGGAAGGTTGCTGCCGCTGAAGGAGTATGCGCAGCCGAAGAGCAGAATCGCCGGGAGGACCACCCTCGCGCGGCGCCAGCCGACGCCGAGCGTATTTCCCGAGACGCGTCGCGTCCCGCACCGGTTCCGGCCTGTTCTTCTCAATCCGCCTCCCCTCTGCTCGACGGAGTATAGGAGGCGCTCGGGGCGCGGGCAACCGCCGGTCGTCGCCGCGCGGAAACGGCCTACCCGATGGTGTGGGCCTCGTGCAGGTCGTGGTGCTTCATCCGGTAGCGGAGCTTGTCGCGCTTGATCTGGAGGATTTCCGCCGCGCGGCTCTGGTTCCAGCCGGCCGCCTCGACCGCTCGCAGGAGGAGACCCTTCTCCACGCGATCGAGCAGCTCCTCGAACGGGATGCCCGATTCGTCGACCGCTCCTTCCACCAGGACCCGCTGCAGGAGCTCCAGGAGTCCCTCGGCGCGCGTCGCGCCCTGGACCCGCCCCAGGTGGAGCTGGTCCCCCTCGATCGCGTCGCCGTCTTCGAGCAGGACCGTGCGTTCGATCACGTTGCGCAGCTCCCGGATGTTCCCCGGCCAGGAGTACTCGACCAGTCTCCCCTCCGCTTCCGGAGTGAGACGCTGGAACCGCTTGCTGAACGTCTGCGCGTAGTGCGCCACGTAGTGCCCGGCGATGACCGGGATGTCCTCGCGACGGTCGCGCAGGGCCGGCATGTGGATCGGAACCACCATCAGACGGTAGAAGAGGTCCTCCCGGAACCGCCCCTGTCGGACCGCCAGGCCCAGGTCCTGGTTGGTCGCGCTGATCACGCGCACCCCGACCCGGATGTCGCGCGTCCCGCCGACCCGGCGAAAGGTCATGCTCTCGAGCACCTTCAGCATCTTGACCTGCAAGTTCACCGGCATCTCGCCGACCTCGTCGAGAAAGAGCGTGCCGCCGTCCGCCAGCTCCAGCAGGCCGAGCTTCTGCGTGCGCGCGTCGGTGAACGCGCCCCGCTCATGGCCGAAGAGCTCTGACTCGAGCAGCTCCGGGGGAATCGCGGCGCAGTTGATTTCGAGAAAGGGACGGGCCGACCGGGGAGACTCGGCGTGAATCAGGTTCGCGATGATCTGCTTGCCGGTGCCGCTCTCTCCGGTGATGAGGACGCTGGTGCCGTCGCTGCGCGCCACCTTTTCGGCCACGTCGTAGACCCGCAGGATCGCCGGCGACGTCCCGCGCACGAAGGCGCGGGTGAAGCGATCCCGCTCGACCCGGCGATGGTGCTCGAGTTCCCGGCGGATCGAGGCCGACTCGAGCGCCTTGTGACAAATGACCCGGAGCTGCTCCAGGTTCACCGGCTTGGTCAGGTAGTCGCAGGCTCCCTGCTTCATCGCCTGCACCGCCGTCTCGACTTCCGCAAACGCGGTCATAAGCACGACCGGGAGATCGGGCACGCGTTCCTTGAACCGCGCCAGCAGCTGGATGCCGGTCGTATCCGGCAGGCGCAGGTCGAGGATCGCCAGGTCCGGCGCATGCTCATCGAACAGAGCGGTCGCGCGCGCGCCGTCCCCCGCCGTGCTCACTTCGTAGCCGTCGGCGGTGAGGCTCTTGTCGAGAAAGTGCCGGATCGACTCCTGGTCATCGACGATCAGAATGGACGCTGGCATCAGACCTCTCGGTTTCCGCGCCGGCCGGAGGGAACTCCGCGGTGGCGGTGGTCCCTTCCCCGGGAGCGCTCGTGAGGAGCAGCTTCCCCTGGTGCTGTTCCACCAGGGCGTGACAGAGGGCGAGACCGAGACCGCTCCCGCCGTTCTTGGTCGTGAAGAATGGCTCGAAGGCGCGGGCCTCTTGCTCCGCGCTCAGTCCCGGTCCCTGGTCCCGCACATGGAAGACGACGCCGTCGGTCTCCCCGGCGACCGTGGCGGCGGATCCGGGCTCCCACCAGAAATCGACCCGCCCCCCCTCGGCCGAAGCCTCCAGGGCGTTCTTCGCCAGATTGATCAGGACCTGCGCGGCCCGGTCCGGATCGGCCCAGACCATGAGCGTTTCCGGCCCCGAGGTCCGCCAGGCGATCCTCTTCGCTTCGACGAGTGGTCCCAGGGCGAGGGTCACCCGCGCCGACAGCTCGCGGCAGGCCACCGGGCTCGGGCTGAGCGGCCGCGGACGCGTGTAGTCGAGGAGATCGGTCACGATCCGGTCGAGGCGCGCGATCTCGGACCGCAGGATGCGCAGATCCTCACGATCGGCCGGGCCGTCGCCCAGTCGTCCGGAGAGGAATTCGACCCCCGCCCCGATGCCGGCGAGTGGGTTGCGGATCTCGTGGGCCACGCCGGCGGCGAAACGGCCGATCGCGGCCAGGCGATCGAGGCGACGGATCTCATCCTCCATCGAACGGATTCCACTGAGGTCCGTGAGGTTCACCACCAGCCCCTGGGTACTCCCCGCTTCGTCCCGAAGTCCCGAGACCGCGGCCCGCACCGGCGCCGGAGCGTCGCGGGGCCCGAGGGCGAACTCCCGCGGAGGCGGTTCCTCGCCCCGGGCCAGCGCGGCGCGCACGTGCTGGAGGAGAGCGGGGGCGGACCCCTGGAGGTCGTCGGTGCTCACCGGACCGTTTCGAGCTGCGTCGAGCCCGAGCAGACGGGCCGCGGCCGCGTTGCTGGCCAGGACTTCCCCGGCGCGATCGAAGGCGATCAGCCCGTCTTCCATCGCCTCGAGCAGTTGCCGCCGCAGCGAGGCCGCCGCTTCCATCTCCTCTCGATGCCAGAGAATCTCGAGGATGGACTCGACGGTGCGAGCCATTTCGATCGGTTTCCACTCCCGCTCGGCGACATCGGCCGTGGATGGCGTGAGCGCGAGCACACCGATCGGACCTTCGTCATCCGCGCCGTGCGGGCGCACTCCGATGTCCGCGCCCTCTTCCACCCCACGCCCGTCGAGCGGGAGGACGCTCTGGTAGCGACGCGGGTCCTCGCGCGGCAGCGTGGCGGCGTCGTCTCCCCCGGGGGCAGCGCGGAGGAGTGGTTCGGCCCACTCGGCCCGCCAGGGGAAACGATCCAGGCGCAGCGGTGCCACCTGCCCGCGCGCATGGTGGAAACCGACCCAGGAACCAGACCGCGGCAGGCGCCGCAACAGCAGGATCTCTTCCAGACCGAAGACCTGCCGGAGGTAGCGGACCAGCATTTCGAGGACGTGCGCGGCGTCGCGCACGCGGAGGAGCGACTCGGTGAACTCCTGCAGCCCGGCGAACCGGATCTGGTCCCGGATGCGCGCGCGGCGCAGCGATTCGAGGGCGTCGGCCAGGCGAACGATGACCTCCGGCGCCGTCTCAGGGCCGGGAATCGGGAGTCCGGTCAGGGACGGCAGAACAGCCCTGAGCTCCTCCATGCGCTCCGCGGCGGCGGACCATCGCCCTCGCCCGGAGACCGTGCGTGCCGGCATCCCGCTCCCCCCTGGGGCCCCCTCTGGGGCATTTCACCCACTCCTCGTTTTCGTTGCCCGGGGGGGATGGCTTGAGGCAAAACGGGGAAGGCGAAAGGGATCAGGCGGGTCCCACGTGGGCGAAGAGCGAGGGGTGTTCCCGCACCCAGGCGATGATCCGGTCGACGCCATCGGCGGGAGAGATCTCGGGCTTCCAGCCCAGCTCCCGGCCCGCCTTCCGAATGTCGCTGACGTAGACCTTCTGATCGCTGGGGCGCCAGGGGCCCGTCCCCGCGACCACGGGTCGTCCCAGCGCAGTCTCGAGGCGGGTGAGCAGCTGGCGCAGCGACAGGGTGAACTCCGGTCCCCCGCCGAGGTTGTAGACCCCGACCCGAGGGCCGCGCTCGAGGAAGGCCTCGTAGGCGCGCACGAGGTCCCCGACCCAGAGCACGTCGCGGACCTGCTTGCCGTCGCCGAAAACGGTGAGCGGCGCGCCGCGGAGGGCCGCGATGACGAACCACGCCACCCAACCCTGGTCCTCGAGCCCGAACTGGTGCGTGCCGTAGATGCAGGACATCCGGAAGACACCGGTCTGGAGGCCATAGAGGTGTCCGTAGTCCTGAACGTAGAGATCTCCCGTCAGCTTGGAGCAGCCGTACGGCGTGTGCTCGCACAGGTCGAGCCCGAACTGTTCCGGCACCCCGTGGGCGTGCGAGGGACCAAACGCGTACGCGTCTTCTCCTTCGACGATCGGGATCAGGTTGACGTTGTCCCCGTAGACCTTGTTCGTGGAGCAGTAGAGCACCGAGGCGCGGCGCCCGGTGCGCCGGACCGCCTCGAGGACCCGAAAGGTGCCCACGGCGTTGGTCTCGAAGTCGGTCGCCGGATCGGTGGTGGAGACCGTCACGGCCGTCTGCGCGGCGCAGTGCAGGATAGCCTCGACCCCGTCCACCGCCGCCTCCACGTCTGCCGCCACGCGCACATCCCCCTCGTGCCGCTCGATCGCCGGGACGGCGCCAAGCCGCTCCCAGTTGTGCCGGGCGTTGGGATCGGCGCGATGCAGCAGACGGCCGCGGGACAGGTTGTCGAGGATGCGCACCTGCCATCCCCGCTCGGCGAAGTGGAGAGCCGCGTGCGAGCCGATGAACCCGGCGCCGCCGGTGATCAGGATGCGTGGCATGGACAACTCCTTCTCGATCCCGCACCTCGCGGAACCGCGCCGAAACAGGACGGACGCATGGCAAACCCTTCCGGTGGAGCGCCGGCGGAGCCGGGCAGAGCCGACCTTTCAGACTTCAGAAAGTACTTCAAATACAGCTCGTTACACATTGTCTGGTAAGATTTTATGATGTCTGCCAATTTATGTCATGCTCCATTGGCGGATCGTCTCGATGACGTGTTCCTGTTGTGCCTCGGTCATTTCGGGATAGACAGGGAGCGAGAGGCTTTCCTTCGCGGCCCGTTCCGAGACGGGGAGGGATCCGGCCGGAACCCCGAGCGGGGCGAAGCAGGGCTGCAGGTGCAGTGGAATCGGGTAGTAGATCGCCGTTCCGATGCCGCTGTCGCGCAGCTGGGCCTGGAGGGCGTCCCGGCGTCCTTCCGGCACCCGGATGGTGTACTGGTTCCAGACGTGGCGACCGAGTCCAAGATCGACCGGCAGGACGACTCCGTCGAGTCCGGCCAGTCCTTCCTGGTAGCGCCGGGCATGTGCGGCGCGTGCGTCCGACCAGCGGTCCAGGTGCTCCAGTTTCACGCCGAGGACCGCAGCCTGGAGAGAGTCGAGGCGGGAGTTGAACCCGATCCTTTCGTGCAGGTAGGTCTGCCGTGCGCCGTGTACCCGGAGCATCCGCACCCTCTCCCCGAGATCGTCGCGACGACTCGTCACGAGACCGCCGTCCCCCGCTCCGCCGAGGTTCTTCGAGGGGTAGAAGGAGAAGCAGCCCAAATCGCCGATCCCGCCGACCGGCGTGTCTCCCCAGGTCGCCCCGATCGCCTGGGCGGCGTCCTCCACCACCGGGATTCCCCGCCGGCCGCAAAGGTCGAGGATGGGAGCCATGTCCGCGGTCTGTCCGAAGAGATGGACCGGCATGACCGCGCGGGTCCGCGGAGTCAGAGCCGCCTCCAAGAGAGTCGGGTCGAGGTTGAAGCTCCGCTCCTCGATGTCGACGAAGACGGGCCGCGCCCCGGCGTTCGAGACGGCGCCGGCCGTCGCGAAGAAGCTGTAGGTCGGAACGACGACCTCGTCGCCCGGGCCGATCTCCAGGGCCCGGAGGGCCACCAGGATGGCGTCGGTTCCCGAGGCGACACCGATGGAGTGCGGAACCTGGAGATAGTGCGCCAGTCGGTCCTCGAGGTCCCGGACGGCCGGCCCGAGAATCCACTGTCCGCCCAGAAGCACCCGCTCGACCGCCGCGAGCAGAGGCTCGCGGATCGACTCGGTCTGCGCCCTGACGTCGAGAAGCGGAACCTTCATTTCGGCCAAAACCTCCTCCTTTCGCTCATGGGTTACTCCGGCCAGCCCTGGTTCTCCAGGAGTTGCTCCGCCGGCACCTCGCGCAGCACGCGGGCCGGACTGCCCAGAAGCACCATCCTCGGTGGAGCGTCCTTCGTCAGCACCGCGCCGGCCGCGACCAGCGCATCCGCACCGACGGTCAGCCCCGGCAGGATCACGGCGCCGGCGCCGATCCGCCCGCCCCGTCTCACGGTGACTCCCTTGAAGTGCTGGAACCGCTCCTCGGTGCGTCCGATGAAGCGGTCGTTGGTCGTGGTCACCTGGGGCGCGATGAAGACCCGGTCTTCCAGCACGGAATAGGCAGTGATGTAGGCCTCGGTCTCCAGTTTGCAGTAGCGTCCGACCTGGCAGTCGTTCTCGATCACGACGCCGCGTCCCACGATGGTGAACGCGCCCACCGTCACCCGCTCCCGGACGCTCGCCTGGTCGGCCACCAGGACGTTGGCGCCGAGCGACGCACCCCGGTAGATCGTCGCCCCGGTCCCCACCAGTGAGCCTGCTCCAATCTGCGCCGGCGGCAGGTCCTGGGAAGGCTTGAGGATGCTGTTGACGGCCCGCAATGGCCATTTGCCGATGGAGACGAAGTCGTCCAGGCGCACTTCGGCACCCACGACGGTCCCCGCGCGCAGGACGACATGGTGGCCGATCCGGCAGTCGCGTCCGATCGAGACACCCTCCTCGATCACGACGCCGAAGCCGAGTTGTGTGCCTTCACCGACCTCGGCGGATGTGGCGATCCAGCGGTCGCTCATGCTGCTCCTTCCCGGCTGATCCCGCCTCGACCTCGCTTGCAGGCCCCGTCCATCATCGTCCAGCTCCGAAGAGAAACGCGCCGAACGCCGCGAGCAGGGCGCCGGCGACGGTGTTCGCGAAGTTCAACAGACCGTGCGGCAGAGCCCGTCGGCCCCGGGATCCGGCCAGGCTTTCCAGCAGGTTGCCGACAAAACCGGCCAGGGCCACGGCGACGAACCCGCGACCGTCGAGAAGACCGACCGCCAGGGCTGCCGCCGCGATCGCGGTCGATGCGCCCAGCCCAGCCAGGAGCCCCTCGATCGACACCGCCCCCTGCGTGCCGACCGGCACCGGGCGCAGGGTGGGCAGGAGCACCGTCCGCCGACCCCAGAGTTGGCCGATTTCGGAACTGGCCGTATCCGAGGCGGCGGTCGCGAAACTGCCGGCGAACGCGGCCCACCAGAGCGGATCTCCGCTCCCCGGCGCCGGCCCTCCCTGCGCCGCCGCGCGAGCGATCAGGAGGAGAAGGCCCGTCCCGCAGTTGGCCGCCACGTGGGGAGCTCCCCGCCGTCCTCCCTGCGCCTCGGCCACGCCGCGCCCCTCCTTGATGGAGTACCCGAGGCGCGTCAGCAGCGTCCCGAGGAGGAAGAACCAGAAGAGCACGATGAACCCGGCGCCGCCTCCGAGGTAGAGCACGACGGCGCCCAGGGGGACTCCGGCGATAAACGCGGAACGTCGGACGAGGCGTAATACCCAGGCCGCGCCCCCGACGACGAGCGGGATCCCGATCGCCCAGGCGAGCGGAGCCGGTGGCTGAAGATGACCGATCCACTCAGGCATGGGCCGTCTCGACCCAGGATCGCACGCCGGCAGCCCACTCGACCGTGGCGTCCAGCGCGGGGTCGAAGGGGGTGGGGTCGTACCCAAGATCTCGCTTCGCGGCGGAGGTGTCATACGACCAGTGGCAGCGGTAGACGGCGGCGACTCCCCGCGTCAGATCGGGCGCACGTCCGGTGCCGGCCGCTCGACGCTCGAGAAACCCGCCGAGCGCCTCCGCCAACCCGATCGGCAGGTGAGGCACGCCCCCTCGGCGCCCGAGTCGGCGCTGAACCCCGGCGACCAGGCTGTTGAGCGCAATGTTCTCGCCCCCGAGGATGTAGGAACGTCCCGGCACGGCGCGGTCCAAAGCAAGCAGGTGTCCCCGAGCCACGTCCGGCAGGTAGGCGAAGTTCCAGACCTGGCCGCCCTGGCCGATAAGGCCGGGGAATCGGCGACGCGCGATCATCCATATCATCTTCCCGACGAGATTGCCCGCCGTCCGCTCCCCCGGCCCGAAGATGACCCCGGGATAGAGCGTCACAATCGGGGCTCCCTTCGCCAGCCACCGGTCGGTCACTTGGTCCGCCAGGTACTTGGTCCGCTCATAGTCATTCCGAAAAGTCGATCGTTCCGCCCGGTCCGCCTCGGTGATCGGAGCGGCCGTCGGGGAGGGTCCAAGGCTCATGAAGCTGGAGGTGTGGATCACCTTCTGCACGCCGACGCGGACGCAGGTGGCGACGAGCTCATCCCAGGCCTGGACGTTGACGCGGTCGAAGATCGAGGGATCCGCCGCCCACGTCCTGACGCAGGCCGCGGAGTGGATCACGGCCCGGTGCCGGTGCAGGATCTCGGCCGGGGGCGGTCCTTCGGCCAGGTCGCCCTGGCACCACTCCAGCCGCGGATCGGGGGTGGTTTCCGGGGGGCGCCGGGCCAGGACGGTGACCTGGTGACCGGCGGCCAGGAGGGCGGAGCGGAGGGCGCTTCCCAGGTACCCCGTGCCTCCGGTCAGGAAAACCTTCATCCCTACCTCCCCTTGGCCTCCGATTCCCGGGTGACGATAACGAAAGTGACGGAACGGCGCAATGCAACGGGAACGCGGTGGCCGAACCCGGCGTATCAGTCTCTACCCTGTGGTAGAGTCAGGCTGATCGGCGGAAGACGGGCCAGCGGCAGAGACCCGGCTGCGCCGCCGGAACAAGGAGCGGAAATGAAAAGCAGACGGATCTTCTATTGGGCCTCGGGCGTTGCCATCGTGGCCGTGCTCCTCGCCGGGTTTACCTTCCTCGGCAGCGTCCTGGCCTATGCCAAGAGCGGGTACGGCCAATTCGACGTCTTCACCCAGGTCCTCAAATACATCAACGACAACTACGTCGAGGATGTCGACGGCGAGAAGCTCATGGACGGAGCGATCGCCGGCATGCTGGAGAAGCTCGACCCGCACTCCACCTATCTCGACGGCGAGCGCAATCGCCGGATGCAGGAGCGGAACCGGGGCAACTTCGACGGGATTGGCATTTCCTTCGCGCTGGTGGATGGGAACCTGACGGTCATCTCGGCGATCGAGGGAACGCCCTCGCACAAGCTGGGCCTCCGTCCGGGCGACATCATCACCCACATCGACTCGAAATCGGCGAAGGGGATCAAGGAAGACGAGGTCTTCGACCGGCTGCGCGGACCGCGCGGCAGCACCGTCCACATCACGGTGCGGCGCGAAGGGGTCCGCGACCCGATGGAGTACGACATCATTCGCGACCAGATTCCGATCTTCAGCGTGCCGTACGCCTTCATGCTGCGGCCCGGCATCGGCTACGTCCGGATGATCCGGTTCAGCGCCACCACGAGCGATGAGCTGACCGAGGCGCTGGAGAAGCTGAAGCGGGAAGGGATGGAGCGCTTGATCCTCGACCTGCGCGGCAACGCCGGCGGGTATCTCAATGAAGCGATCGCCGTGTCCGACATGTTCCTTCCCTCCGGCAAGAAGATCGTCTACACCCGCGGCCGGCTCCCCGACTCGAACGAGGATTACTACTCCACCGGCCGGGGCCGGCACCAGGACTACCCGCTCATCGTCATGGTCGACCATGGGAGCGCATCCGCTTCCGAGATCGTCAGCGGAGCCGTGCAGGACTGGGACCGCGGGCTCGTGATAGGAGAGACTACGTTCGGAAAGGGGCTGGTCCAGCGGCAGTATCCGCTGCGCAACGGAGGCGCGCTTCTCCTGACCGTGGCGCGTTACTACACCCCGTCCGGCCGACTGATCCAGCGTGACTTCGCCGACCGGGACGCCTATCTCGCGCCCGATTTCGCCGAGGACGAGGATCCTCCCGCTCCGGATGGAGACGGCGAGGCGGGCGGAGACGCTGACAGCGCCAGCGCGAGGCCGGAGTATCACACCAGTGCCGGCCGGATCGTCTACGGCGGAGGCGGCATCGCTCCGGATTATCGGACCACGAAGCGCTGGCCCTACCCCCGTCTCCAGCAGGAGTTGGACCGGAATCGCGCCTACTTCGAGTTCGCCTCGCACTATCTGGGCGGAAAGGACCTGAAGTTCTCCCAGTTCGGTCAGTTCGAGCAGGAGGTCACCGTCGGTCCGGATCTGGTGAACGAGTTCCGGTCGTTCCTCGACCGCAAGAAGCTGGCCTATGACCCCGACTCCCTGCGCGCGCAGGACGAGCAGGTCCGTCGGTCGATCAAGGCCGAGCTGGCCCGCTCGCTCTTTGGCGAGAACGAGCGGTACCGGGTCTTCATTCAGGCTGACCCGGCCCTGGAAGAGGCCCTCGGATACTTCCCGGTGGCGGCGGAGATGCTGGCGGCGGACAACACGCGCGGGTCATCGCCCAAAGACGGCGGCAGCGGCCGGCGGCGCTGATCGATACCCTGACGCCGGGGTTCCTGAACAAGTGAACGCCGCGGACCCCTGAGGGATCCGCGGCGTTTCGTCCTCGTCTGCACTTCCGGAGGGCCGGCTCCGGGAGCCGGCGCGCCGGTCTCCCCTCTTTTCTTACGGGCTCTCCGTCCGGGCGCTCACGATGTTGGAGTCGGTCGAGAGGCGGGACAGCGATTCGAGCGCTCGATCGTAGGTCACCACCTTGAAGAAGTACCGGGTCGTGTCTCCCTGCGCGAGGTAGAGGGTGTGGCTCGTCTGCTCCCGCTGTTCGAACGAAACGACGGTGAGCGGGAAACTGGTGCTCGTGGAGCCGCGCAGGAGCACGTACTCGTCGAAATCGGGCTCGTTGTTCTGGGTCCAGTTGAGCTGGATGCTGGTCGTGGTCGTTGTCCCGACGCTCAGCGTTACCGGCTTCGGTGGCCGGTTGGCGGTCACGATCGAGCGCTCATCCGAGCCGGCCTTGCCGCCTGCGTCGTCCCGCACGAACACCCGATAGTAGTACCGGGTGTTGTCGTCGAGCCCCGCGTCGCTGAACGACAGGACGTCCGCTTCCGCGATCGTCCGCACGAGGGTGGAGCTCTCCCCCACCGCGGGAGACTTGTCTCGGTAGAGACGGTACTCCTGGAAGTCGTGCGCATCCGACCGGCTCCAGGAGAGTGCGACGGTCGGCGTCAGTCCGCCCGCGACTTCCGTCGGCTGCGCCAGGCTGACGGCCGCCGGATCGGCGTTCTTGGTCGTGATCTTCAGCTCGTTGCTCCCGGTGGCCTGCCCGCCGTGATCGAGCACGAAGACGCGGTAGTAGTACTCGGTGTTCTCGACCAGTCCGGTGTCGAGGTGCGTGGTCTCTTCCGCCTCCGCGAGCGAGACGAGGAGCTCGGAGTCGGGGCCGACGCCGGCCGCGGATGACCGGCGGAGTTCGTAGCGGTCGAAGTCACGCGCGCCGCTCTCGCTCCAGCTCAGGAGGACCGCGGTCTCCCCCGTCGATCCGGAGCTGCTGAGCGACACGCCGGGCGGGGGCGGATTCGGGATCACCGTGCTGACGACGTTGCCGGGTGCGGTCAACCCCTGCCCGCCGACCACGTCGACGCGGTAGTAGTAGGTCATCCCTTCTTCGATCTCGGTCCGGTCGTCATACGACACGGTGCTGATCGAGGTGATCGTGGTCAGCAGGCGCCGCTGTGGGTCGGCGTCGAGCTCGGCCTGCTCGCCGCGCCAGATCCGGTACTGCGTGAAGTTCGGCGCCACGCTGCGGCTCCAGGAGAGCGACACGGAGCTCTCCGACACATTGGTCGGCGTTCCCAGCGTCACGGGATCGGGCACCGGGCCGAAGTTCGGGCGGCCCGACTCCTCGTTGCTGAAGCTGGAAAGGCCGGACGGATCGACGACCTGAATGCGATAGAAGTAGACGCGATTGGGATCGAGGCCGGTATCGGTGAGAGTCGTCTGGGTCCGGGCGGAGATCTCCCGCACCTGGACTCGGGTCCGGCTGGTGTCGACGCCGGGCACCTCGGCCCGGAGGACGCGGTACGAGCTGAAGCGACCCGGGTCCGGCGCCTGGCTCCAGCCGAGCAGGAGCTCCGCCGGTCCCGCGGAAACGATCGGTTCGAGGGTGACGGCCGGGGGATCGTTCTGCACGGTGAGGCGGCCGGACGCCGGGACGGAGTCCGCCTCGTTGCCGGCCAGGTCGGTGAAGAGCCCCACCACGAGTGCGTCCAGGAGGGCGAGGTCGGCCGGCACGACGTACCGGAGGGTGTAGATGCCGTCCGAGGCGACCAGGTCCGCGTCCTCTCCGTCGTCCCGGAGTTCAAGGGTCCGGCCCGACGCGCCCAATCTCACCGCGGCGCGGCCCTGGGTTTCATCGGCGTCGAGTTCAAAGACGATCGCCTGACCGGGAGTCGCCTGCGCAGGGCTGAAGGAGACCGAGGCGATCGCGGCCCGGGTGTCCAGACGGATCCGGTCGGTGACGACGACGGAAGGGTTGCCGTCGCGGTCGGTGAAGCGGGCGAAGACCTCCTTGTTCCCGTCTTCGGGGGAGAGCTGCCAGGCCTGCTCGGGGAGGAACGGCTGGACCGGCGCGGATTCGAGGCCGTCGCGGTCGTTGGCGAGCTGGACTCCCCCGGTCTCCGCCGGCGCATGCAGGGCGAGCAGGACGCTCACCGAGCGGGTCGACTCCCGTCCGCCCGCGACCTGCACTCCGAAGACACCGGGCGTGCCCGACACGGCGGCTGATCGCTTCCCTTCCAGACCGTTGTCGAGGACGGCCGCGACGGAAAACGCATACGACGTTCCGTTCACCAGGCCGGACACCAGGGAGGGGGCCCTGCGGGCGGTGTCGACCGGAGCCGCCTCACCGTCGGCGACCGCGCGGTAGAGTCGGTAGTAGGCGACCCGCCCGACGCCGGAGGAGTCGGAGAGCTCCCAGGAGAGCTCCGCCTGCCGATTGCCGACGCGAACCTCGGGAGCATTCGGTACCGGTGGTGTCAGACCGCTGACCGACGGGTCGCGCGGATTGACGACATCGGCGAGATCGTGTTCCTCGGTACAACCGGAGGCGCCCAGAAGGTGCGCGCCCAGAAGGAGGACGAGAATCAGGCGTGCGTACATGGCCACCTCCTCACCAGGTCCAACGCAAGGCGGCCTGGACGGAACCGTCCCGTCCCGGCGTCGCGTTCAGAGCCACGGGAAGGGCGGGGCGCTCGCTTCCCGACGAAAATCCTCCAACCTGTGCCTCGCCCCCGCCTTGGAAGAAAAGCAGGTCGAGCAGGTTCAGCGAGTAGATCCCCGCCAGCGCGCCCAGGGCGATGCGACGATCGCTCCACGCATCATCGGCCCGGGCGGAGGCCCGCGCCATCGCGGCGTAGCGCGTCTCGATCTGATCCAGACTGGTCGCCCGCTCATATTCATGACGCCGGGCATCGAAATCATCCACCTTGTCCTGATAGCGGCTGTCGAGGATGCCAAAGGCAGCCGCGGCACCGCATGATCCGACGAGGAACAGGGCTCCCTTCCCTTTCGAGCCGCGGTAGATCTGTCCCCAACCCGGGATCACCGCGCTCCTGAGCAGCGCCCGGGCAGTCGACTTGCGCGAGAGACGCAGATCGAGCGATCGCACCCCCCCGTCACCCAGGACGACTTCGGACTTCCAGGTTTCGTATCCCGGAAGCCGCGCCTCGACCTGGTAGAGCCCGCTGATCGAGCGATGGAGCGTCCACGGCGTCATCCCGATCCATTCGTACGGTCCTTTCAGCGTGACGACGACACCTGGCGGATCCGACGTCACGACCAGCGCCGGCGCGTCGGTGGCGGGCACCGGGCTGGTCTGCGCTCCGGCCGTTCCAGCGCACGACGCGACCAGGCCGACTCCGATGAGGGCGATCGATCGCCACCTCCGGATCCCACGTTCCTCTCTCAGCACCATGCCCCGCTCCTTCCCGGCGCGCGCCTCCGTGGCACCGCCATCATCGTCCCGTCAACGCGCGACGGCGTGATTCCCGGCAGTTCCGATCGGATCATCGGGACCGCCGTCTTCCCTGCCGCCGGCCGCGCTCCATCGCGCCCACTCCTCTTCCTCGAGCAGGCGTCGCGCCCGGAAGACCAGGGCGCCGAGGAATCCGATCATCCCGGCCATGTTGAACGCAAAGAACCTGTCGCCGAAGAAGTTCGCCACCATGAGGACGATCACGACCGCCTGGAACGACAGCGCGAGCGCCCGGGGAAAACCGGGGACCGCCAGGAGAGGCGCGGCCCCGGACAATGCCGCGATGAAGAACCAGAGCAGGAGGATGAGCCCCGGGATCCCCATTTCGGCCGCGGTCTGCAGGTAGAGGTTATGCAGCGGGCGCGGCCGGCCGAGGTAACGCGCTTCGCCCAACACGCGCGGGCTCTGTGCGTAGCCGACTCCGAGCACCGGGTTGTCCGCGATCACCTGCAGTCCGGCCCGCCAAAAGTCGATGCGGCCGCCCCCCTCTTCGTTGACCGCATCGAGCCTTCCTTCCTCCGCCGTCACGGCGTCCTCGGCTCGGGTCACCCGCTCCACCACGTAATCGGGCGCCCAGAGCAGGAACCCGCCGACCAGCAGGCCGAGGAGTACGACCCAGACGATTCCGGCGCGGAACACGTGGGCGAGCCCTCCCGCGAGGAAGGCGACGAACGCACCCCGGGACCCGGCGATCGTCAGCGCGGCGGCCGTCGCCACCGCGGAAAAGAAAAGGAGGAGGCGACGCCACAGACCCGGATAGCGGGCGCCGAGCAGGCCGAGGCCGAACATGGTCGCGGCGGCGAAGTACGCGGCCGCGACGTTGACCTGCCCGACACCGCCTCCGACGCCGCGTCTCCATCCGTCCCGACTCACTTCGGAGAGCAGACCGGCCAGCCCCGCGGCGGATCCGACGCAGAAGAGGAGCGCGAGCGTACGGATCTGCTTCCAGGAGCGTACGTTGCTGTAGACGAGGAAGAAGAGCACAAGCCCGCTGATCGATGCCCAGAAGCTCTGCAGCATCGGCAGGATGGCTTCCCGCGGGGCGGTCTCCAGCACGATGGGGTGCAGCCAGGCGAAGACCAGCCAGATCAGGAGCGCGATCAGGGGGAGATTGAGCGGCGAGTGATCGAAGACGGGCCGGCGCGTCGCGACCGATCTGGCGATGGACCCATAGACGAGGGACGCGAAGAGGAGATTCATCGTGTTCAGCATCGGGATCGGCGACTTCGGAAGCCAGATGAGGTAGGCAAAGGCCAAGGGTAGCAGCCCGAGAGACCAGTCCGGCCGCGCCAGAAAGACCAACGCCATCACCCCACCCAGGATCATCTTGACGATTCGGTGGGTCGGCTGGACGTACGTGTAGTTTAGGTAGGCGATCGCGATCACCAAAACGATCGCGGCGAGCCCCAGCAGGAGAGCCATCTTCGCGGCCCGGTGCTTTTCGAGGTAGGAGAGGTCCGGCTCGCCCAGGCCGAACGATGGCGGAGGCTGCATCGACCTCGGAGGAGGACCGCCGGGCGGCTGAAGGCGCGCCGTCTTCATGAACCCACCGTCCGGTCCTCCGCCGCCCGCGAAAGCGTCCCGGCGCCGCGGCGCGACGCCTGGAGGGCGCGTGACTGCAGGAGGGAGGCGGTCTCCTCCGCCGCGAGCGCCAGGCCCGAAGTCAGCTTGGGGAGGTAGGGACGCCCGCCGGCCGCGAGACCAGCCCGGCGAACCAACGCGGCCGCCTCCTGGAAGAAACGGGGATCGCCCGCTCGCGGCGTCTCCCGCGGATCCGTCCAAGCGATCAGCGAGCCCCAGACCAGGACCGACACTTCGCCCGTCAGAAGCTCCAGACCAAGGGCCAGCGCGGCGTCGCCCAGTCGGGTGCGGGGCGCCACCCCGAGGATGGCGAACGTCTCCTCCCCCGAGCGGAGACCGGCGAAGAGTCGAAAGCCACGACCTTCGACCAGGTCGATATTCTCGACGTAGGTCGGAATCAGAGCCAGGCGCTCCGGCGGCTCGGTCAGATCGAGAAAGTGACGATCCCCCGCGAGCGCGCGCGGGAGCGGATTCGTCGAGGCGAGAGGCGGGAGTTCGGGACTACCCGAGGTCCACGGATCGTATGCGGACCCGTCTTCGCGCCGAACCCAGATCGCCACACCCGGGCGGCCCGCGTTTCCCTCCATCCAGTGCGCCAGCTGCTGGGCCGCCCCGGCCGCGGCTCCGCGCGCGGCGTGGTCCGTCAGCGCGGCATGGTTCCAGGAGTACTGCTCGGAGATCTGCTGGACGCGGAGCGCACGGCGGAGGCGCCGGCGAAGTCCGGGTACGAACCAGAGGGACGCGAGGAGCCCCAGCAGGATCGGACTTCCCCACTGGAACCAGATCTGTCGTCCGACCGGCGCGTAGCGTTCGAAGAGCTCCCCCAAGAACGCGAGAGTGATCAAGAACACGCCCAGCACGAGCAGGACCGCGGAGGCAGACACCGGCCTGCTCCCGACGGGAAGTCGGACCAGGTTGGCATCGCGGCTGCGCCAGGCCGGCCAGGCGGCGATCGTGGCGGGAACGAGCGCGAGCGAGGCGAGGGCGAGGACCGACAGCGAAACTGCGCCGTAGAGCAGAGTCTGACTGGCAAAGAGGAAGATGCCCAGGGAGGCGATGACCAGCCCGGAGGCCGCGTGGCGCAGGATCGGCACATGATCTCGCCGCGCCGCCTCCGCCAGCGCCTGAAACCGGATCACGCCGAACGCGCCTGCCAGCAGCAAGGCGCCGGCCACGCCGCGGGCGGCCGTGTTGTGCAGCACCAGGTTCGCTCCACCGGCCACGCGGGTGACCTCGGCTGCACCCGGGGCGAACGCCCCCGCGATGACCAGCCCGGCGCTGATCACCAGAGTGGCGGGAAACACCCCCCACGATCGGTGCAGATCCTCTTCGATCCGGCCGAGGCGCAGACAGAGGAACGCCCAGATCGGGATGAGGAGAAGGGTCGAGAGATTCCCGGCGAGCGCGACCCAGGGGTGCGGAGGAGCGAACTCGTCATGGAGAACCAGGGCCAGCGACCCAAGCATGAACGCGCCGCAAGTCGCCGCCACGGCAAAGGCCAGACGGCCCCGCGGGGCGCCGCGCCGACTCACGGCCAGTCCGGCGCCGGCCAGGAGGGTCAGCACGGCCGGCGCGGGTACCCATGGCCACACGTTCATGACCCGCGCCTCAGGACCCCAGGCCTTCCAGCTGCGCGGCCTTGGTGCGGGCCTCGCGGGTCAGGGGATGGCCGGGGTACCGTTCGTCAAGCAGCTTCAGGATACGGAGGGCACCGCCGGTGTCGCTTAGACGCTGTTCGTGGATCCCCGCCGCCTGGATCAGCGCGAGCGGCGACGCCGGGCTGTTCGGGAAGGCCCCGGCCCGCTGGACCAGCGCCTCCGCGACCGAACTCCATTCCTCCAGGCGGAACCGGGCATCCGCGAGGAGCTCCAGGGCGGTGTAGACTACCTGGGCCTGGGCGGGATCACGCGCCAGTTCGCTCGCGAGTCGTTCGTAGTTCTGTGCCGCCTCGCGCAACGTCGCCGTCTCTGCCTCGCGATTGTTCGCCCGGGCGTAGATCGCCGCCAGATCGAGCGGCGCTCTGAGGCCGGCCGACGTGCGCGGATAGTCGACCGCCAGCGCCCGCAGGCGACGGATCGCTTCGCCGGTGTCTCCGGTCTCGAAGGAGAGCCGGGCGGCGAGCGCACGGGCTTCCGATGCGATCGACAGATCGCGCCCATGCTCCCGCTCCGCCCGATCGAACTGCGCCTGCGACGAGTCGGCCCGTCCGACCGCCGCGTAGGCGACGCCGAGGCGGAGGATGACCTGTCCCGCGCGCGGACCGTCTCCGTGCCGCTCCAAGAGTTCGCGGTAGTAGGGAATCGCCCCGCGTGGATCCCCCATCGTGACCTCGTGCAGGAGTCCCTGTGAGTAGAGGATTCCTTCCTCGACCGCGGCGGCCTGCGGAAGCGCACGCGCCTCGTCCAGCACGGCGGCCGATTCGGCCGCCCGCCGCTGTCGGGCCAGCACGTCGGCCTTCTTGACCAGAGCTGCGACCTGCACCGGGGCGCCGGCATGGGCCGCGGCCACCCGGTCGTACCAGGCGATCGCCTCCTCTTGAGCGGCTGCCGCTTCCGCTGCCCGCCCGGCCGCCACGTAGAGATCCCCCAAGCGTATCGGAACCTCGATCATGGTGGGATCGGGGTGTCCGTCCGACCGTGCGGCCGGGAAGGTCGCCATCATCTCCCGATAGAGAGCGGCCAGGGAATCAGGCGACTCGCCGGTCGCCAGCAGATGGCTCAGTTCGCGGTAGAGCTCCATCGCGGCCGCTGCGTCGCCCCGCAGCCCGGCGCGCTCCGCGGACAGGACGGCGATCGCCTCCTGTCGTTGCCCCTGCTGGAAGAATATGCGCGACGCGCTGCGCGCGGCGGAGAGCCGAACGCGCGCGAGGTCGCGGACCGCCGCCGGGTCTCCGGTCGCCGATGACAACGGGTAGCGCTGGAGAATCCTCTGGTACAAAGCGAGGATCTCGTTCCCGGCTTCGGTTCCTCGCACCGGGTTGAGGCGTCCGCGCCGCTCTTCGACTCCCGCCTTCCACAGCGCCAGCTCCGCCTGGTACCGGGACGAAAGCGGAGACGAACCGCATGCCGTCACCAGGACGAGCCCCGCCACCCCCAGCCAGGCGGGGAGCGAGTAGCCGCGCCGGCGGGCCTGACTCACCGTCCTTCTCACGCGTGGCCTCCTTCCGTCGCCCGGGCGCCGAAGACCCGCACCGCGGAGGCGATCGTGAAATAGTTCACCGCCACATAGACCAGGATGCTGACCAGCACGGTCCATCCCACCATCTCCGGCGAGAGCGTGCGAATGATCAGCTCGGTGCGGCGAAGGGCGGCCGCGAGCGGCAGATGCACGGCGTTCGGAATCATGATGATCAGCAGCGTCGCGACCGGAGCACGCAGTGCCAGGCGGATCGACTCGCGATACGCCTCGCCGACGGATCGTCCATGCTGGAGCAGGAAGAGCGGTCCGTAGATGAGGAGGGATTCCACCACGACGCCAAAGAGGAACCCTCCGTAGCGAAAGGCGCGGAGGCTGTTTCCCTTGAACGTATCGCTCCCTTCCGGCACCAGGATCGGCACGAGGAGGAAGAAGAGGGCCGGCAGGAGCGTGATGGGCAGACGCAGCAGGAGCAGTGCGCCCCAGCGGCGCCGCACCGCCGCGACCGGGCCGCTCGGCTCTTCCCCGGCGGCGTGCCGCCACAGCATGACGAAGGCGATCCCCCAGAGAAGGCTTCCGATCAGCCAGTCGAGGACGAGATTGATCGGGCTGAAGAGCTGCGGCAAGGCCTCGTAGAGCGTCGGATAGTGGACCACCGCGGGAGTGGCGGCTCCGGCGATCAGTCGGAGCAGGGGCACCATGAACCAGGAAAGGATCGGCCGGTGAAACTGTGTCAGGAAAAGGAGAAACAGCGCCTGGATCAGGAACATGACCACAAACGGCAGCCAGACGGCTCCTCGTCGCAACGATCGCACGCTCTCGATCCAGGCCCAGAGCGTAAGGTTCAGCTGGTTGATCATCCTCGATCCTCCCTCTCCCCTGCTTCCTCCGGGAAGAACCGCGGCAGGTTGGGCGCCAGGTCACCGATGACCTCCTGGATCGCCCGGGCCGCCGCGGCCGGCTCACCCGACTCAATGCTGGATACCCGGATAAATGCTCCGAACGAGCGATTGCTGCGCAGACCTTGGAAGAACATGCGGTCCCGCCACCCCTTGACGTCGCTCAGCGTCTGTCCGCCGGCGGTGTACCAGAAGCAGTGCACGAGTTCGCTGCGCGAGCCCTTGACCGCCCGGAACCGAAGAACCGGCACCGGACCGAGCGCGGTGTCGATAGTCTCCTCGGGCAGATCGGTGATCCCGAAGCCCTGCGAACGGTAGCAGAGCTGCGGATCGTGCGCGCCGAGGCGGGCATTCTGGAAGTAGACGATGACGACCCAGACGGGCAAGCCATCGGGGCGATCGTAACTCCGGACCAGGTAGTCGTCCGGATCGAGGTCATCGAGCACGGTCTGGTCCAGGCCGAGGTCGGTCCCCGTCATGCCGGCCAGCTCGAACGGGCACGAGGCGAGGTCGGTCCCCAGGATTCGCGCCGGCGGAAAGGCCAGCACATAGCCGGAGAGAAGCGCCAGCAGCCCGAGCGGGAGGAGAACGCGGGGGTTTTTCAGCATCGCAGGGCCCTCTTGACGATGAGGAGCGCGACGAGCGCGAATCCGTAGAGCACAAAGCCGCCGACGTCGTGGAAGAGGCCGGTGGCGCGTTCGGTGTCCGTCAGGGCGGCATAGACGCAGAGCGAGGTGATGCGCACCACGTTGGCCGCGACGGCGACCGGAACCGCCAGGAGAAAGAGGAGCACGCGCCGCCAGGCCGCGCCCTGGCCGAGGTGGGCGAAGAGCGCCCCCATCGCCATCAGCGCGATCAGCGAGTTGAGGCCGCTGCAGGCCCCCTCGATCGTCATCGTGCCGGACGGGAAGATCAGGTCCATCCCCTGCCGGGCGACCGCCACCCCCAGGCCCTGCGCGAGTTCGACCGAGCCGAAGGCAGCCAGAGCCTTGAGCCGGAAGCTGACCTGGTTGATGAAGACAGGAAAAGTCGGCGCCGCGAAGGCGAGGAAGGCGATCGGGAACCACACTTTGCGGAGCATCCCGAGGCCGAACCAACTCCAGACCAGGCCTGCCACCAGAAAGATGAAGGAGTAGGACTGGAACATGGCGACATCCCCACGGATGCCGGCGATGTGGAGCAGCGCGGCCGCCGCCACGACGGGGAGACCGGCCCAGGACGGCCGGTGCGGGGTCGCCGCCAGGGCTTTCCGCATCAGCCAGACCAGCGCGAGGGCGACCGGCGGGATCAGGAATCCGTGGGAGTAGTTGTCGTTGTGCGACCAGAGGCGCCAGAGGACGGAGAACGTGCGAGCGTACGCGGCGACGGCGAGGACCAGCGCGGCGCCTGCCAGGGCCAGCGCCGGCTGGCGCCACCACGACACGGCCGCACCGCCGGGGTTCGGGAGACGCTCAGCCCCGTTTCGCATGCCCGTACCCGTAGTGGCTGTAGGTGTAGTAGTACGGCAGCACTTCAGCGCTGTTGTTGAGCAACACCCCGGTGACGTTGTCACGGAATTGCCGCTGCAGCTCCAGTCCGCGCCGGGCGGTCTCGCGCGGAGTCTCCCCTGCCTTGATCACGAGCAGCACGGTATCGACCTCCGGGCCGATGATGAGCGCGTCCGGCACGGGAAGGTTCGGCGGAGAGTCGATCACGATCCGGTCGGCCTCGGTGCGGAGACGCTCCAGGAGCCATCGGACGCTGGGGAGCGTCACCTGGTCGGTTCCCTTCGACTCCACCTCGGGGATCAGCACGCGGAGGTTGGGCAGGACGAGAGTCTGCAGCGGATTCCCTTGCCACTCCTGCCGGGAAAGAACAACGCGACCCTCCGACGCGCCCGACGCCGCGGCGTAGGCGGAGAGTGACGGCCGGCGGGTATCGAGGTCGACCAGGAGCACGCGCTCGTCCGACAGCTCCCGCGCGAGGGCGTGGGCCAGACAGACCGAGGTGGTCGACTTCCCCTCCCCGCGTCGTGAACTGGTGACCATGATCGTCCGGGGATTCGAGCCCTCACCGTGCATCAGCGCGAGCACGACTTTCCGAAATTCCTGGAGTCCGGGCGAAGCGTCGAGGAACTCCCGGATGGCCTGCTGGCCGGCAGCCCCCCGGTCGTCCGTTCCGCCGCCGCGGCGTCCGGCGCGACCGAAGCGGGCGAAGCCCGGCATGTTCGGCACCGCGCCGAGCACGCGGAGCCGGAGACCGCGCTCGATGTCGCGCACATCTTTGAACGACGGGTCGTGGTGTTCGAGGAGGAAGACCCCGCCAATGCCGAGGGCAAATCCGGCCAGCACCGACAGGATGATGATCTGCGTCCGCTTGGGCCGGATCGGCCGGAGAGGATACTGCGCCGGCTCCAGCAACGAGATCTTGTTCCCGATCACGCTGGCGCCGAAGGCTTCGGAGATCTGCGAGGAGGCCATCTGCATCACGAACGCGTTCTGCAACTGGCGGTACTGGTCCACTTCGCTCTGCAGCCGTTGCAGCTCGAGATCGGTGCCGGGAACACCCCCGGCGCGCTGGCGGTAGTCGCCCAGGTGGCGGTCGTAGAGCGACACTCGATGGCGCGCGAGGTTCCGTCCCACGACGAAGTCAAGGTAAGCGCCGGCCGGCTCGGCGGCCGTCCCGGCCGGGAGCGCGGCTCGGGCCGCCTGGTGGACGGATTCCAGTTTCCGGGCCAGGTTGATCGCACCTCCCTGGCTCGTGCTGCGTCCCGAGGCCGCGTCCAGCAGCGACTGGCGGACGTAGCTCTCCTCCAGGGCACGGGCTTCGCCCAGGAGGGTCGCCACGGCCCGCTCCTCGAGGACGCGTTCGAGCCGCGCCGGATCCTGGCCGGCCTGCCGCAAGCTCGCGGCCTGGCGTCCCATCGAACGCTCCAGCTCCTCCAGGTCGAGCGCGGCCCGATCCCGGAGGTTCTCCGCCGCCGCCGCCGACGACACCGTGACCAGAGTCGGCGTGGCGCTCCGGGCCGCGGTCCGCTGTTGATACTCCTGCAGCGCGGCCTCGGCGATGCGCAAGCGCCGCTGGTACTCCTCGAGCTGGGTCGCGCTGAAGTCTCCCGTGCTCTGGGCCTGCCGGGTCTGTTCCGACTTGTTGGCCTCGATGATTCCGGAGGCGATGTTCTGTACCAGGGTGCGGGCCCGTCCCGGGTCGAAGTCGAGCACCGAGATCGTGAAGATGTTCTCGGTGACGCTGCGCCGGGAGGCGGAGCCGAGTCGGATCCGGTCCCGCAGCCAGTCGCTGACTTTGAGGTCGATCAGGCTCTCCCGGTCGAGGTCGGGGTAGCGACTGGCGCTTCGGGTCGCCCATTCGCCGAAGCCGGGATCGTCCCTGAGTCCGGTGATCCGGGCGAGATTCAGCAGAAACGCGTTGTCCTGCACCTGGCTGTTCAGGCGACTGATCATCTCGCCGATTTCAGGGTTCTGGACGAGCTGCTGGAGTCCGGGCGAGAGCCGCTGCGGGAACTCGACCTTGAGCGTGCACTGGGACTGATAGACCGGCTTCATGAGCTTGGGCAGCGTCACGACCCACGCGGTGGCGGCCGCCAGCACGGCCGGCACGATCACGACCCAGCGCCGGCGCCAGAGCGTGACGAAGACCGACCTGAGGTCGACCGTTTCTTTCATCGGCATCGCCGGTTCCATCAAGTGCCTCCGGGGTTGTTCCGGTGGGGACCGTGAAGCTGCTTCGCTCAGTCCCCGAGAATGTCGCCGATCAGGAAGAGGTTCAAGACATCACGCGAAACCGAGAGCGCCTCGCGCGACAAGGTCCAGGCGAAGCCGCCCGCGCCGGTGCCGGACGGCGAGATCACGATGCGATCACCCGGACGAATCTCGGGGCCGCCGCGCCCCTGCTGGATCTCGGCCCTGAGGTCGATGCGCACCCGGAAAGAAGCGCCGGTGCCGTCGGAGCCGAGGATGTCGATCCGCTTGAGGTCGGCTCCGGGGGTCGTGCCGCCCGCTACGGCGAGCAGTTGCAGGAGGTCCATTCCGGGCATGACGCTGTAGACACCGGGCTGGGCGACCTCTCCCAGGACGTAGGCCCCTCCCCCCCCGACGACCTGTCCGGCCCCGCCGGCGCCGCCCGGGACGTAGACCACGTCCCCGGGCTGAAGCGCGGGGAGCGCAGTCGTGTTGCCCGACTGGACCGCGCGCGCCACGTCGACACTGATGGTCTCGGGAGTTCCGCTGTCGCGCTTGCGCAGAATGCGGACGTTCGCGAGGTCGGCCGTGGCATTCAGACCACCCGCGCCGCTGAGCAGATCGATGATACCGGGGATCTCTTCGAAGGAGTACCGGCCCGGGGTCGCCACCTGGCCGGCGACGTAGACCTGGCGGCTGTTGAACGCGACCACCGAGACCGTGGCCTGAGTGGCGATGCGCAGCGTCCGGTAGAACTGCGCCTCGAGTTCCCGCGCCAGCTCCGTGGTCGACTTGCCGGCGGCGGGCAGATCGCCGACCGGCGGTACCGTGACGTTTCCGTCGGCGCGCACCACCACGGTCCGGCTCAGCTCGGGACGTTCCCAGACGCTGATCGACAGCACATCTTCCGCGCCGATGACATACTCCCCCTCCGCTCGCACCTCGCCGCTGGCAACGAGAGCCGTGAGCACGAGGAGCGCCACAGATAGATTCCGCATCATTCCGTGCATCGTGGTGTCATCCCTTCTGGCCGGAAGCGGGCATCCCTTCCGCCGGTTCGGCCGCCTGGTCCAGGAGATCGGGCAGCGGGTCCGCTCCCCGGAAGAGCCGGAAGAGGGAGAGCCACAGGGTCTCCAGGTCGAGTCGCGCGCCTCCATAGCGCGCGTAGTAGCCGTCATACAGCTCGTGTCGACTTCGGTCCGCACCATCGACCGCGAGCAGGTCTCCCGGGCCGACCAGCCCGGGGCGACGCGCGAAAACCCAGGCGCTGGCCCAGTCCTGCCTGTAGCTTGCCTCGCCGATCAGGCGCGCCGACGGGCCGACCAGCCCCATCTCCCCCCGGACGACGCTCCAGAGGAGGAGCACCCGATCGAGCCGATAG
Source organism: uncultured bacterium (assembly GCA_964371055.1). Lineage (GTDB taxonomy): Bacteria > Eisenbacteria > RBG-16-71-46 > CAIMUX01 > CAIMUX01 > CAYJLF01. The sequence goes on from CAYJLF010000004.1 coordinate 101,823, forward strand.
CGCAGAAGGAGACGCGACAGCCACCGTTGCATTCGACTCTGGCGCCCGCGGACAAGCTCGACATGGTACGAGACGAACGGCTTGCCGGGCAAGGGGCGCTGACGTCGATCCGTATCCCGCCGATCGATCGGGACCGCCGAGCCATCCCGCCTTCGATCGCTCGTCCGTCGATTCTGCCCGATCCGCTCTTCCCGCACGAAACGCACGAGGCCCGGACCGCTCAGGCGATAAAGCAGGAAGAGGACACCGGCCAGCGGAGAGAGCAAGGCGAGAATCACGCCGGCGGTGCCGATTTCCAGGAGGCGGCGGGCCGTGGTCTCGCGCCTCGGCGGGGCCACGCGGGGACCACGCCGTTCCGCCACGAAGACCGGCGCCTCGATCGGGAGCGGTTCGGGATCCCGGACGACATACTCCGGCACCAGCTCGCCGAGCGCGTGAACGATCTCGGTCCGATCCGCTCTCACCGCCATCTCCGCGAGAAGGTCGACTCTGCGCATCACCTCGGCGGGGTCGACCGGATCGAGTTCGACCCGGAAGATCTTCCGGTGCTGGGTGACACGGGTCCGTTCGTCGTCGGTCAGCAGCTCCTCTTCCAGTTTTTCCCCGGGACGCAGGCCGATGAACTTGATCGCGATATCGATGCCCGGCCGCAGTCCGGAGAGCCGGATCAGCTGCTCGGCGAAGTCGAGGATCCGCACCTGCTCGCCCATGTCGAGCACGAAGACATCGCCGCTGGAACCGAAGACCGCCGCCTGGATCACCAGCCGGCTCGCCTCGGGAATCGTCATGAAGTAGCGGCGCACTTCCGGGTGAGTGACCGTGAGCGGCCCCCCCCGCTCCATCTGGCGCCGGAAGATCGGGATGACGCTGCCGTCGCTGCCGAGCACGTTGCCGAACCGCACCGCCACGAAGGTGGTCGTCGCTTCGGACGCCATCGCCTGCAGAACGATCTCGCAGGCACGTTTGCTCGCCCCCATGACGTTGGAGGGGTTGACCGCCTTGTCGGTCGAGATGAAGACGAACGTCTCCACCCCCGCCGCGGCGGCCGCCCGCGCCGTGTTGCGGGTGCCGAGGATGTTGTTCAGGAGCGCCTCGCGCGGGGTCCGCTCCAGGAAGTGCACATGCTTGTGCGCCGCGGCGTGGAAGACGAGCTGGGGACGATAGTCGGCCATGAGCTCCCGCATCCCGGACTCGTCGCGGATGTCCCCCACGACCTGCGTGAGCTGCAGTTCGGGATGCCGTTCTCCCAGATCGAGGCCGAGGTAACAGAGCCGGTTCTCACAGTGATCGAGCGCGACCAGCCGCGCCGGCTGGAAGAGCGCCAGCTGGCGGCAGAGCTCCGACCCGATCGAACCTCCGGCCCCGGTGACGAGTACGGTGCGGTCGCGGACCCGTCCGGCGATTCCCTCGACATCGATCTGGACCGGGTCCCGTCCCAGGAGGTCCTCGATCCGGACCTCACGAACCTGTCCCAGGGCCCCCTTGCCCGCGATGAAGTCGGAGAGAGCCGGCACGGTCCGGCACTCGACGCCGGCCTCCTGACAGAAGTGCACCACCTGGCGGACGAGGTGAGCGGGTGCGGAAGGGGCCGCGATCAGGACCTGGCCGATCCGTTTCTCGGAGATCAGACGCGGTAGATCGAAGGTGGATCCGAGCACCGCGAGGGTCTCGATTCTTCGGCCACGCAACTGAGGGTCGTCATCGACGAAACCGATCGGAGTACCGGCCGGATGTTCGGCCCGCAGAAGTTCGCGGCAAAGCATCGCGCCGACTTCGCCCGCTCCTACGATCAGGATCCGGCTGCCACCTCGGCGCGCCGCGCGCCAGCGGGGTGTCCGCACGACGCGCCAGGCCAGGCGGCTCCCCCCGATGAGGACCGTGGAGAGGATCCAGGTCAGAATGACGACGCTGGAGGGGAAGAGATGTACCTGGGGCACCAGGTTCAGGATGAAGGCGAGGCTGAAGCCGAGCCCCAGGGTGCGGACCAGCACCAGGAGAGTCGGAACCCCGGCGTACCGCCAGAGCGACCGATTGATCCCCGCCAGGTTCAACAGCAGCAGCATGCCGGCGGTGTAGAAGAAGGCCGAGCCGGAGTACGACCGGAGGAACCGTTCGGGGATCGCAAAGTCGAAGCGCAGGGCAAGCGCAGCCAGCACGGCGCAATTAAGCAGCACCGCGTCGGCCGCGTTGATCAGAATCAGCTTAAACCGCGCCTGCACCGCTTCTGCCCTCGGCCCTCCCTGGCGAGATCGTCCCGCACGCAGTATCCATCGGCGCTCCAAGGAGCTACAAACAGGAATTCGATGCGTCCGGGGCGTTGGCGACGGGTGGAAGGGCCAAAAAGGAGGCCCGCGATCGCCTGGCGACCGCGGGCCCTTCGCGCATCAGGCCGCGCGCAAATCGATCAGGGGCGGTGCCGCTTCACCCCCCAGGCGGTCAGAAGGACGCCGAGGCCGAGGAGCAACAGACCGGCGGGCTCCGGGACCGGGGCCACCTCGGACGTCGCCTGGCCATCCATGCGGTAGGAATAGCCCGCCGGGATGCCGTTGCCGGGACGGGAGGTCAGCCCGGCGAAAGTGAAATAGGTTTCCCCGAGGAGGCTGGGTGCGAACTCCCCTCCCCCGAAACTGCCGGTGGCATTGAGCTGTCCCAGGCCGAGGACCGAGTTGACGACGACGTCAAACGTGTCGAAGGAGCCGGAGAGCCAGTTGACGCCGTCCACAAACGTTGCGGGAACCGTGCCGTTGGCGGGGTTTATGCCATAGTCGTATGGGCGGTCGGCGGGACCGGTCGACCGGTAGAGAGCCAGCCCGCCGCCGCTGAAGGAGTAGCGTTTCGTTGATGAGCTCAGAACCGTGACCTGCGAGAGCGCCAGCCCCGCAATGTGGAACGTGTACGCTTCCTCCGTCAGGTTCACCGGCAGCGAGAAACCGTCCACCACGCCCACCGCCTCGAAGGACTGGATGTCGCCATTGGTCATCGTGGACCAGGAGAATCCGGTGTAGTCCAGCACCAGAGGAAGGGCGCCGGCCGGCGAGGACATCGCCAGCAGAACGATGGCAGCCAGGAAGATCCGTTTCATGTCCATACCTCACCCTCGGCCGTGGAGTAGCCCGGCCGGAGTTGTGCGTTACCGCGCATACCGCTTCTTGATCGATCCCCAGGAGCCGGTCTCGATGGGCGACGGAGCCGGTCCGTAGATCTGCGGATCCCAGGCCAGGTCGTATCCGTCGGGGATGCCAAGCCCAGGATGGTTGCTGACGCCTCCAAAGAAGGTCCAGCCGTTCGGCTGGTCGAGAAGCGCGAGCCTGGGCCCGCTCGACCAGTCGACCAGACCGCTGACGGTGCCTACTCCGGACACCGTGTCATAGAAGAGCACGAGCTCGGTGAAATGGCCGAGAAGCTCGAGGGACCCGTCCCCGAAGGTGGCCGGGACCGCGGCATTCGGCGGAAGGGGCGCGTAGTCCGAGTTCTTGGCCGCGTCGGCCTGGAGCGCGATCTCGCCGCCGGCGTAGGTGATCTCAAGAATCGTGTCGTAGCTCACGACCTGGGTGATCTCGAGATCGTCCACCAGAACGGTGTATTCGTTGGTCTCAAAGTCGAGCGGCCAGATCGGTTGCGGCTGGATCTCATTGAAACGCATGACGATCGTGACCCTCGTGCCCGGTTCCGCCGGCGGGCCGTCCAGATACGAGAATCCGGCGAAGTCGAAGAACGGCTCCTCGGCACTGGCCGGCGCGACTGCGACGGCCATGAACAGGATGATGCCCGCCATTCCAAGGTAGAAACATGTCTTCATGACAGCACCTCCGCGGGAACACCGTCCCCGCGACACGGCTACCGTTTGCAACCCCCGCTGGATCAAGCGTATCGCATATGAAGGAATTTGTCTACTATATAGCATTTCACTCTCCGGATGGGCGTATCTTCCCCTCTATCTTGGGGTAGGCCCCTCCGTTCCCCCCTGTCCGCCACGCACGCCGGTTGACCGCCCGTGGATCGGGAGCGAGAATCCACCGACTTGGTCAGCGTCCCGGCCACCACCGGGGCCGCTGGCACCGTGAGTCTCATGGCGGCGCCCTCCCGCGGGCGCCGGGACCTCATGGCCGCAAGGCCATGGAAAGGAGAGGACCGTGAGCGGCACCGATCGCGAGGGGCGCCCGGGAGAAGACGGAACCGCTGCCTACCGGCCCCCGACGCCAGGCGATCCGGGGAGGCCGGGCCTCGCCGCCCGCCTGGCAAGGCTCTTCACCTCGCCCCGCACTGCCTTTCAGCCACCTCTCGGGCGAAGCGTCTGGATCACCGCCCTGATCCTCCTGGCGGCGATGCAGTTCACCCAGGCCATCCTCCTCCGGGACATCACGCGTGAGCAGGTGATCAGCGGGATCGAGCGGAACGACCGCATCGGCGAGGAACAGAAGGAGTCGATCATCGCGCAGATGGAGACCGGCTACGACGACCCCGGCCGTTTCGCCTTGCAGGCCCTCTGGGGAGTCATCGGAGCGCTCCTCGTCTCCTACCTGCTGGTGGCGCTGATCTACCACCTGGCGCTCAATTTCGGCCTCGGAGCCCGTGTCCCCTACGGCGAAGTCCTCGGCGTCGTCACCTTCAGCGCCCTCATCTTCCTGGTGCGGGACGCCCTCCGGCTGCCACTCATGATGTCGAAGGAGACGCTCTACGTCTTCACCAGTCCCGCCGCCTTCATCGACCCGAACAACCGCCTCTTGCTCACGGTGCTCGATCGCTTCGATCTCTTCGCCCTCTTTCGCCTGGTCCTTTTGACCTTCGGACTGGCGTCGGTGAGCGGTCTCCCCCCGGCGCGGACGGTCGTCCCGGTGATCGTGATCTGGGTTCTGACGGGGTTGCTCGTCGTGGGCTTCATGCTCAGCCCGATCGGCAAGATGTTCGGCTGAGTCCAGTGTCCGCCGAACGGACGGACGCAGGCCGGAGCCCGCGGCGCGCCGGGCCGAGTGTCTCAGGAGGAGTCGCGCAGCAGCTTCAGGAAGGTTTCCTGCAGGAGCGCCTTCTCTTCGGCCCCTTCGTGCAGCACCTGGATCGACTTGACCGCCGAGCCCTCCGCGAGCGCCGCGAGGAAGCCGGCGATCATTTCGCGGACCGGGCCCTCCCGGCGGCCGTGCGCACCCTGGTAAAGCGGGTGAAAGACCATCGACGTCGCCTTGTCCCGCACCGCCCGATCGATGGCGGCCCGCACCGCGACTTCGCCGGCACCCGGGATCCAGTTCAGGTCCTGCCCCATGACGGCGGCGTGGTAGATCCATCGATACCCCAAGGCCGCCCCCCCGGTCGCCACCACGAGGCCGGCTTCGACGGGTCCCTGCCGCACCGCTTCGATCTCGATCTCTTTGCCGAACCGCTTCTTGATTTCCAGGCCGGGCCCGGAGAGCATCCAGAAGTGGTCGTTGGCCGGAATCACAAGGACCTCTCCCTCGCGGGGCAGATCCGACGCGGCCAGCCACTCGATTCGCGTGCCCAGGATGCGGAATGCCATCGCGCCTCCCCGCGCCACCTCCCCGCGCGCGGACGACCGCGTGGCCCGGGAGGTGCGTTGTCGTGATACCGGTGCAGAAAGACCCCGCCCGAGGTGAAGGAGCACTCGTCCTCGCGCTCGGCGCTTCCCTCGCCCTCCTGCTCTGGACGGCGCAGCGCACGCTCGGCGCAGCAGTGCTCTTCGTGGCCTCCTGGATCCTCGGCAGTGCGTTGCCGGCCGGACCGGCGCGGCGGGCCGCGCGCGCCCTCCTGATTGCCGTTCTCGTCCTGTGGATTCTCCACCAGGCGCGGTGGGTTGTCTATCCCCTGGTCGCCGGTCTCCTGACCGCCTTCGTGCTCGCCCCGACCGTCGCGGGATTGACCCGCCGGGGCTTCCGCCGCCCGTTGGCGATCGCCCTCTGCCTGCTGCCGATCGGGTTGCTGGCGGGCCTGGCCCTCGTCCTCCTGATCCCGGCGCTGGCCCGGCAGATCGAATTCATCATCAGCCGGCTGCCGGCGATGTACGCGTACGTCTCCGACCATCTCGACGCGCTGCGTGAGGTCGCTGGTCCCGTCGCACCGTTCGTGGAGCGGACAGCGGCTCCTGACAGAATCGGCGTCGCGGCCGGGATGGACAGCCTCGCGGCCGGGATGGACAGCCTCGCGGCGTCGGGCGGGGCGGGGGATGGAACATCCCTCATCGGACAACTCGTCGGCCAGGCGGAGAATCTGCTGCGCGCGGCGCTCGGCCGCCTGTCGGATCTGGGCCGGGGAATCGGGCGGGCGGCGCAGTGGCTGGGGCTCTTGCTGCTCACACCGATCGTCGCCTGGCACCTGCTGGCCGACCAGGAGCGTCTGCGCGGCACCCTCATGGACTGGGTCCCGGCGCGGTGGCAGTCGCTGGTGGAGAGACTTTCGCAGGATCTTCAGTCGGCGCTCAGGGTCTACGTCCGCGGCCAGGTGCTGGTCGCCCTGGTCGAGGCGGTCCTCTTCTCGATCGTCTTCGCCATCGCGGGACTTCCTCAGCCGATCGCGCTCGGCCTGCTGGCCGGCCTCTTCTCCCTCATCCCCATCGTCGGATTCGGGCTGACGATCGTCCTGGTGGCGCTCAACACCCTGACGGGGCCCGCTCCGTGGGCTTCCCTGATCAAGGCGGCGATCGGCCTCACGGTGATCAATGTCCTCGAAGGGCAGTTCCTCGTTCCGCGCATCCAGGGCACGGGCCTCGGCATCCATCCCCTCGCGGTTCTCCTGGGCGTGCTGCTGTTCGGCACCCTCTTTGGCTTTGCCGGGATGCTCCTGGCGGTGCCCGCCATGGGAGTCCTGCGGGGCCTTCTCCCGGCCTTCCTCGAGGCGTGGCGGGCGAGTTCCTCCTATCGCGGCGACGAGGTCTGCTCCGACCCCGGAGAGGAACCGCGGGCGCCGGGCGCCCGCTGACCGCGAGCCGGAGTCGGACGAAAGAGGCGGAACGGGCGGAGCGGCCACGGATCGAGATCCCCTCGATCCCTCGGTGTCAGATGTCCTGGCCGCGCGGAACCGGCCGGGGCGGGCCGTGTCGGAAGGGAATCGCCTGCCAGCGGTCGACCAGGTGCCGGGTGGCTGGAGGCGGCAGGACGGCGGCGGCCAGGGGACGGAGCAGCGGACCGAGCCAGGGAAGCACGCGGGTCTGGGCCAGCGTGCCGCTTCCGACCGGCGAGACGACCGCCATCGCTCCGGCGAGGACCAGCACCAGGATCAGCCCCCGAACGGCGCCCAGACCGGCTCCGAGAAACCGGCTGAGTCCGGGGACCTTCTTTCCTTCCCACGCCGACGCGAAGAGCCGTCCGAAGAGCGTGAAGAGGAAAAGCACGAGCACGAGGATCACGGCGAAGACGATCCCGTACACCACGGATGAACTCTGCAGGAACCCGGGGCCCTGCGCCAGGGCGACGGGGGTGAAGCGAAAGCCTGCGACCGTTCCCGCGACGAGACCCGCGAGGGCGAAGATTTCCCGGAAGAACCCGTTGCGAACGCCGGCGGCCACGGTGAGCAGAAAGCAGAGGACCAGGGCTACGTCGATGAGAATCGGCATGGGACCTCCCCCGGAGCGACTCGGCTGTCGGACGAACTCAGGATCCGGATCCGTCCCCGATCTGGACCAGGACGGTGTCGCCCTTGCCCGCCCCGAGACGACGTTCGGCGCGTCCCTCGCGGACGGCGATCTCGAGCAGATCGTGGCTGTTGAAGAGCGCGAGAGTCCGTCCGCGATCCTGGTCGGAATAGGTTCGGGAGATCCGGTCGACGGCCTTGCCGTTCAGCTCGATGCGCACGCGGCGCCCCCGCACCGTCTCGTCGAACTGCCGCCGGGTGATGTTTGAGACCACGTTGCCGAAGCTGTCGATGTGGACGACCTCGCCGCGGATCTGATCGCCCCAGATCCTCGGCCGCGGGGCCTCGAGCTGGACCGGATCGTCGAGCTGTGGCCCGAACTCGGCCGGATCGACTCCCCGCGCTAGGTAGGCGGCCACCGGCGCGAAGACGTCCCGCCCGTGAAACGTGTCGCTGATTCCGGGCAGGAGATACCGCGGCTCGGAAATGCGGCGGATCCGGGCCTCGGGATCGGACTCGAGCAGATGGGTGAAGGCGCCGTTGTCGGGACCGACGAAGAAGTGCTCCCGTCCGGCGACCAAAAGGGGCCGGCGCTCTCCGCCCACCCCGGGGTCGACGATGACGAGGTGCACGGCCCCGATCGGGAAGTACCGGTAGGCGCTCCCCACGATCAGCGCCGCCTCGAGCACGTCCTGCGGGGTGATCTGGTGGGTGATGTCGACCAGGGTCGCCTGGGGGAAGATCCGCAGGATCACCCCTTTCATCGTGCCGACGTAGCTGTCCTTCAGTCCGAAGTCGGTTGTGAGCGTGATCACTCCGCAGGCCGGCAGCATGATCACTCGCTCTCCCGCACGCGGCCGGTCGACTCGCCGAGCCAACGCAGAAAGGGCTCACCGCCGTCACGCACCGGCAGCACGAGAAACTCCGGAATCTCGTAAGGGTGAACACGCAGAAGATGCGCCTTCAGTTCCTCCACGCGCTCTCCCGTCGTCTTCATCATGAGGAGCATCTCTCCGTCTTCCTCCACGCGCCCGCTCCAGCGGTAGACAGAAACCAGACCGGGAAAACAGGTGACGCAGGCCGCGAGGCGCGCTTCCACCAGCTCGCGCGCGATCCGGCGCCCCTGCTCGGCGTTGCCGATGGTCGTGAGGACGATGAGAGGTTCCATCATGGCGGGGTTCCTCCGTTGCGGCGGGAGCATACGGAGGGAGGCCGGCGGGGTCAAGGCGCCTGAGCGGCCGAGGACGGGCAGGTCGACGGGCGCGGCGGATCTTCCGGAGCGAGGAGGGAGAGGAGCGAAAGGGGGCGCAGAACGGGCAGAGAGAAGCGGCCCGATGAATTCACCGGGCCGCCTCTCGAGAACCGGTGCCCGCTCAGGCGGCCCGCTTGCGGGTGAAGCGGGTCGTCGCGTACTGCGTCCGGTTGTTCGTCGCCTTCTGCGTGGTGCGACGCGGACGGGGCTTGTTCGTGGTGTAACGCGTGGTCTGCGTCGAGGTGTAGTTCTTCGCCGTGGCGGGCTTGTACCCGGCCTTCGGGCCGAACTGCTTGGTCTCGGTGTAGTTCTGCTTCCAAGCCGTCCGGAACTGCGTCCAGTCGACCAGCATGACCTTCTGCGTGGCGGTCGGCTTCCACCAGACCCACGGCACGCCGTTCTTCTGCGCGAAGTTGGTCACGGTGCGGCTCGAGTTGCAGCCCTTGAGGTTCTTCGCCACGATCTGTCGCGGGTGAACCATGTTGACCTGATACTTGTTCATCAGAGCACCCCCTTCCGGACTTGCGTCCTTCTGAGGGATTCGGTCTCCACCGCGCCGGGCTTGAGCATCTTTCGCGGAAAAAGCCGACCCGGGACTCAGCGGACCCCGCGAAATCGGTACTCCCAGGTCTGCCAGACCAGGCGGCTGACCGGTCCCCAGAGCGGAAGAGGGCCGCGCTTCGCCCACCCGGTCGTGTCGCCGCCGGCCAGGCTGAGGGTCTCCGCCGATCCGCCGCCGGCGAGCCGGAGCGTCAGCAGAGGGCCGGAGGGACGGTCCGAGGAGTCTGGCCACCGCAGCCACTGGAGCGCGGCGAGCGCGGCCACGTCCCGCTCGATCATCGCGGCGTCGGCGGGCACCGCACCCGGATCCCGGACCCACCCCTCGGCCGAACGACGGTAGGACCCGCCCGGGCGGGGAGCGAGCAGGCTCACCGTGTCGATCGCCGCGGCGGCGATCCGCACGAGGTGCCGGTCGGCCAGGCTCGGCCAACCGTCGACGAGCTGGCGAAAGTAGTCGCTGCCGAGGATGGCCGGGAGGGTCCGTCCGGAGGGACGCACATAGACGCCGCGCCCGTCCGGGGTGGTCCTCCCTACGCTTACCGTCTCTGCGCGATCGCCCTGGTAGAGGATCCAGATCACGCGCGGCGCGTCGAGTCCGTGCTCGGTTGGATCGCTCTCTGGCCGCGGGAATCCGATCAGGTTCGGCCCCCGAAGCTGCTGGACCACCTGGTTGATCCGCAGCGGATCGAGCTGAAGCCCCGCGGGCTCGCGGGCTACCCAGCGCTCGGCCCCGAGGCGGCGGGCACGCAGGGATCGCGCCCCCGCCCGGACCTCGATCGAGTCGGGAGGACCGGCGCGAAGCGGCGCCGGCACCGGATCGCGCAGCGTGAAGTCGGCCGGGGCGAAAAACTTCCCCACCGTGAACTCGTCCAGCACGACGACGGGCGCCCCCGCACCTTCGAGGGCGCCGTAGACCTGGCCGCCGACCGGAGTCGGGTCGCCGATCCGCAGCGACCAGAGACGTCCGTCAGCATCGGTGATCGCGACCCCGCGCCGCGGCGGGGTCAGGCCGAACGCCGGCCCGACTTCGTCCGGGAGGACCCGCAGCGCGGCGATCGACCGCGCTTGGCGGCGCACTTCCTCGACGAAGAGCGGATCGGCCCGGTCGTGGAACGGATGGATGACCCAGTAGTCCTCTCCCCGACGCGTCACCACCAGGCTGTCGCCCCCGCTCGTGAAGACGAGCCGATCCAGGGCGGCGAACTCGGGCCCGGCGGAGATCCGTGCCGCAGGCAGGGTCTCGGCGGTGGGCCGGCGGCCCCGCGTGGCCCAGACGACGGCCAGGGCCAACCCGACCAGCAGAACGGCGCGGGTCACGGCGGTGCGGGTCACGCGCAGGCTCATCGTCGCCGCAGCCAGACCAGGAGGCCGAGGGCGAAGAGCGCGAACGGAAGAAGGATCTGCACGACGGTGAAGATGACCCGGAACCCGGTCAGCCCCACCCGCAGCGGGGTGCCGCCGGCATCGATGGGCGGAAAGGTCAGCGGGTACTCCACCTCCGCCAGCCAGGAGATGGCGCGGACCGTGAACTGGGCGTTGCCGTAGAGGCCGATCGTGTCATCGCGCAGGAGATCGCTGTCGCCCACGACGAGCAGGCGCGCGGCGCTCTTTTCGGGAATCGCTCGATCGTTCGTCTCCGGCCCCGGCGGAACGGGCCACTCGAGAGCCACGCCGAGCGGCTGGATCCCGGAGAGAGAGCGGTCGGCGCCCACGGCACCCTCCCCCTCGACCAGAAGCCGCGCGCTGGGAGCGCTCTTCAGGACATCGCCTCCCGCTGTCCCCAGGATCGGCGCCGCCTGCAGTCCGACGCGGGTCGCGCCGCGCAGCACGATCGCCGAAGTCAAACCGTGACTGATCGGGTGCTCTCCGAGCGACTGCACCGCGATCGTCTCCGGGCCCAGGCCGACCGACCGGGTCAGCGGTCCGTCATCCCGAATGCGCCGCCCGTCGACCTGGATCCCACGTCCGTCGATCAGCTGCTCGAGGCCGGTGGGACGCTCGGGGTCGACGAAGACACCCAGGCGACCGCCGCGGTCGAGGAAACGGCCGATCGATCCGATCTCGCCCGGCAGCAACGGCACGGCCGGACCCGTCACGAGAAGCACGCGCAGACCCGGCGGCGGCTCGGCGAGATCGGCCAGGGCGATCCGGCGTGGCGACAGCCCGGACCGCTCCAGCACCCGCCGCAGCTCCGAGAACCCCGCCCTGCCTCCTCCGGTCTCGCCATGCCCCTCCAGGAGACCGACGATCGGCCGCCGCGGATCGCGCACGCGCAGGATCGCGCTCGTCAGTTCGGATTCCGACAGCTCGCTCACGATCTCGCGGACCGAGTCGGACCGCACCAGGATCCCATTCGTGAATTCGATTCCGAGGGACCGGGCCAGCTCCGGCTCCCGCTCCGGGTCGAGTCGCCGCGTGCGGATGCCTCGTCCTTCACTCCGGTAGATGCGGAGAATCGAGGCGGCCTGAGAGGCGGCGGGGGCCGACTCCCGATAGACCGCGATCAGCTCGACCTCGGCCCCCGGATGGGCGAGGGCTTCGCGGGAGATATCGCTCAGGCTGTTCAGGCCCCGTCGCGAGAGATCGACCCGCGTCTCCCGCTGGGCGAGGCCGACCGCGAGGACCATGAGCACCGCGCCCAGGAGGACGAGCGTGAGGAAAGGGCCGGGCTCGGCGACACGCTGCATCCGCCGCAGAAAGCGGATGGAGGAACGCCAGCTGCGGACCAGGGCCCAGGCGAGACCGGTCAGGCCGGCGACGGTCAGCAGACGCGGCAGGTACGTCTCTGTCCCCGCGACCGACGCGACGAGGCCGGCGCCGACGAGGAGCGCGACACTCAGGCCGAACCAGGGCAGAGGGCGTCGTTCCTTCATGTCAGCGCCTATCCCTGCCAGCGCACGAGGTCGAGTCCCCGCAGCGCGGCGGCCGACAGGAGCAGGATCGCACCCAGGAAGAAGGCCACGTGACCGAGGTCGAGCGTGCCGCGGGCAAAGTCGGCATACCTCTCCATGACCGAGACGAACGCCACCACGGCGGCACCCGCGTCGCTGGAAGGACGCATCGCCGCCGGTCCGATGGCGACCGCCAGCAGAGTGCCGAGGCTGAGGACGGCAGCTTCGACCTGGGAGCGGCTGAGAGCCGAGAGGAGGATGCCGACGGCGCAGAACAGCGTGCCCAGCAGCAGAAGACCGAGCACCCCGGCCGCCGCCGCGCTCCAGTCGGGGGTGGTGACGATGGCCAGCACCACCGCGTGCGGAATCAGGATCGAGAGACAGACCAGGAGCGCAAGCCAGGCACCGGCGAGCTTTCCCGCGACCACCTCGAAACCCCGGACCGGCTGGCCGAGAAGGAGCTCGAGGGAACCGCTGCGCCGCTCCTCGGCGAAGCTGCGCATGGTGAGGAGCGGGACGAAGAAGGCCAGAATCGAGCCGAGGTTGAGCAGGAGGGGCTGGATGACCGCGTCGTTGACGTGGATGCCGACCTGGCCGCCCTGCAGGCGGCCCGACTGCGCGAGATTCAGCAACGCCTCGCGGTACTGAAACAGCAGGCTCACGAGGAGCATTCCCGCGACCAGCCAGAAGGTCCCGATCACCAGGTATCCGGCGGGGGAATCGAACAGCGCCCGCACCTCGCGCCGGGCGATCCGGCCGACCAGGGACACGCTCATCGCTCGTCCTCCTGCAGGGTCAGGCGGCGGAAGATCGCCTCGAGCCCGGCCGACCCCGTACCCCACTCGAGCAGCTCCCACTCGCGTGCGAGGGAAAGCTCGAGCAGGGCTCTCGCCTCGGCCCTCGGCAGGCCTCGCCGCAACTCATAGACGCGATGCGGTGAGCTCGCGGTCTCCTGCTCCACGAGTCCGAACCGGGCCGCCTCCTCGCCGGAAGGTGGATCGGGGCAGCGCAATCGTGCCCACTGTACCGCGACGTTCGTGCCGGCCAGTTCTCCGGGATGTCCCTCGCCCACCGTGCGGCCGCGGCTCATGATCAGCACCCGGTCGCAGACCTCAAGCGCCTCGGACAGGATGTGCGTGGAGAGGAGGACCGCGCGGGAACGCCCGAGCTCGCGCAGGAGCGCGCGAAAATCGTGGATCTGGTTCGGATCGAGTCCCGAGGTCGGCTCGTCGAGGATGAGAATGTCCGGGTTTCCCAACAGGGCCTGCGCGAGTCCGACGCGCTGCCGGTAACCCCGGGAGAGATTGCCGCAGGGGCGGTGACGGACCGCGTCGAGATCCAACTGCGCGATGACCCGCTCCACCTCGTGTCCGGGATCAGGGACCTGCTTGAGTCCGGCGAAGAAGGCCAGATAGCGCCGGACGGGCATCTCCGCATAGAGGGGAACCGATTCGGGGAGGTACCCGAGCCGCTGCCGCGCCTCCCGCCCTTCGGCCAGAACGTCGTGCCCGTGCAGGCGGATCGAGCCGGCGTCGGGATACTGGAAGCCGATCAGCATCCGGAGGGCCGTCGACTTGCCGGCTCCGTTCGGCCCGAGCAGCCCGAGGACCTCACCGCGTCGGACCACGAAGGAGAGATCAGCCACCGCAGGAACCGGGCCATAGGCCTTGCAGAGCCCCGCCGCCTCCACCAGCAGATCGGCCGCGTCGGCGGGGTTCGGGGCGCCGGTGCCAGGCGCATCGGTGGCGGTTGGCATGCTTGTCCGATCCTCCCCGTATCCGGTACGCTTCCACCATGGACCGCTCAAGAAACGGCGGCCCCCGGCCGATGACAAAGGAAGCCCGCTGTCCTTCGCGGCAGTCTAACGAAGAGGAAGCCCACCGGCAATGCGACACGACCTGCGGCGGCGTCCGACGACAGCCGTTCCGGCCTGGCGAACTCTGATCCTCGTCGCGGGCTGCCTCAGCTTGTTCCTCCGGCCCGGTCCGGCGCATGCCCTGGGATCCGGCGAATTCCCCTGCCCCCCTGAGCTGCAGCCCCGGGTCGAGTTCTGGATCCGCATCTTCGCCGAGTTCTCCAAGGACCAGAGAGTCATCCACGACGGCCGCTACCCCTGGGTGATCTACGAGGTCCTCGACGTGACGGGACTGACCCAGCCGCAGATCAAAGCTCAGGTCGAGCGGAAGCGGAAGCACTACGCCGCGATCCTCGAGGGCATGGCCGGACGTCCCCCCGCCGCCTATGCGGCCGAAGAGAGGCGTCTGGCGCAGTTGCTGGAGGGGCTTCCGGAAGGCGCACGGTTCACGAACGCGGGTGGACGCGTGCGCAGCCAGCCCGGCATCCGGGAGCAGTTCCACGCCGGCCTGCAGCGGGCCGGCCGCTATCGACATGCCATGGAGGAGATCCTGGCCGCGGCCGCCGTGCCGCCCGAACTCCTGCACCTCCCCCATGTGGAGTCTTCCTTCCACCCGCAAGCGATGTCCAAAGCCGGAGCGAGCGGGCTCTGGCAGTTCATGCCGGCGACCGGGCGGCGCTTCCTGCGGGTCCAGCCCGATCTCGACGAACGCCTCGACCCGATCCGATCGACGGAGGCTGCCGCACGCTATCTCGCGGACGCCCGACAGACCCTGGGGAGCTGGCCGCTGGCCGTCGTCGCGTACAACCACGGAGTGGCGGGGGTGGCCCGCGCCCGTGGGAAGACGGGCGGCACCGACATCGCGCGCATCCTGCTCGAGTACGACGGCCCCAGCTTCGGGTTCGCCTCGCAGAACTTCTATTGCGAGTTCCTCGCCGCGATCGAAGTCGGAGAGCATCCCGAGAAGTACTTCGGCGGCGAGGTCGCGTGCGATCTGCCCTGGGTCTACCACGAGTTCGAGCTGCCGCACCACGTGCGTTGGAACGCCCTCGCTCGCGGTTTCGGGATCGATTCCGAAGAACTGGCTGCGTTCAATCCCGCCGTCGGCGGCAGCTATCTTCGCGATGCCAGGCCGTTGCCCCGGGGTTATCGTTTGAGGCTCCCCTCGCTTCGATCGACGGACGCGCACGCCCTCTACGCGGCGCTCCCGGCGTCGGAGAAGCTCGATCGAGTCCCCGAGACGGATCGCTATCGAGTGCGCTCCGGCGACACCCTCGGCGCGATCGCCCGCCGCCATCGGGTCCGTCTTCCCGCCCTCCTTCGTGCCAACGGGCTCACCATGAACTCCAAGATCCGTCCGGGTCAGTTGCTGGTCCTGCCGGAGGGATCCTCCGGACGACTTTGACCACGCTCCGGATCGCGGGGAGGCCCGCCGGACCGCCCTGAGGACGATTCCGATCCCGTTGCCTCGCGAGCCGCATCCTCTCCCCTTTTCTCTCAATCTGCCCCCCGGGGTGAACGATAACTCCAAAGCGGAGCGGCGCTACGCCGAGGCGTCCGCCGCCCGAGGCCCAAAGTTCACCCGGGGGAGATGATGATCGCCCAACTCCTGAATCCGTTCATCGAAAGTGTGTACTCCCTGTGCTCCACCATGCTGAATTGCGATGTCGAGCGGGGTCAACCCGCCCTCGCCGGCTTCACGCCGGTGCATGGCGACATCACGGCCCTGATCGGATTGAGCGGCCCGACCCGGGGCACGGTCGCGCTGTCGTTCCCGCACCCCACGGCTCACGCCATGGTCGGGCGTCTCCTGCAGGTCGACGCGGAGGAGGCGAAGGACAGCGTCTCCGACGGGGTGGCCGAACTCGTCAACATCGTGGCCGGGCGGGCCAAGGCGAAGCTCAGCGAGGCCGGAGGGGAAGTGGTGAATCTCGGGCTGCCGACCGTCATCCGCGGCGGAAACGAGATCCTGGACTTCCCCCGCCAAAGCACCTGGCTTGACGTGCCCTTTCGCAGCGACCTCGGGCCCTTCAACCTGAGGGTCTCTTTCGAGCAGCATGCCAACAAGGGGGTCGAAGGATGAAGGCTCTGGTCGTGGATGATTCCGCTGTCATGCGGAAGGTCATGGTGGGCGCCCTGGCGCGCGCGGGGATCGAAGATGTGGCGCAGGCGGCTGACGGCAAGGAGGCGGTCGACGCCGTCATGGCGCAGGAGTTCCACCTCGTCCTCCTCGATTGGAACATGCCGAACATGCTCGGCATCGATGCCCTGCGTGCGATCCGGGCCGCGGGACGCTCGGTCCCGGTGATCATGGTCACGACCGAGGCGGAGAAGACGCGAGTGGTCGAGGCGCTGAAGGCCGGAGCCAACAACTACGTGATCAAGCCGTTCGAGCCGGCCGCGATCGTGACGAAGATCCAGGAAACGCTGGCCAAGGCGGCCTGACGGCCCGCGCCGCCAAGGGCGAGTCCGGCCCCCGGGCTTTTCTGACCCGGCCGGACCGCCGGCCCCGGCCGTCCCGGGACCTGCAGCCTCCCGCCTTCGGGAGGCTCTCTCTTCGATCACGCCCCCTGGCCCGTCCGCGCGTGAGCTTGTTCCCCGGGATGGTGCCGTGGTACATTCCGGCGACTTTTCCGCGGCAGTCGCGGGAGGAGGAAGGAAGACCCGATGAGCTCCGAAACGATCACGCCTCGCAGCAAAGACTTCTCCCAGTGGTACCTTGACGTCATCCGCGCGGCGGAGCTGGCCGACCACTCGCCGGTCCGCGGCTGCATGGTCATCCGTCCGGCCGGGTATGCGATCTGGGAGAAGATCCAGCAGGGCCTCGACCGTCGGATCAAGGAGACGGGGCATCAGAACGCCTACTTCCCCCTCTTCATCCCGGAGTCGTTCCTGAAGAAGGAAGCGCAACACGTGGAGGGCTTCTCGCCCGAGCTGGCCGTCGTGACGCACGGCGGCGGCAAGGAGCTGGAGGAGCCGCTCGTCGTCCGGCCGACTTCGGAGACGATCATCTACGCGATGTACGCGAAGTGGATCATGTCCTACCGCGATCTGCCGCTTCTCATCAACCAATGGGCGAACGTCGTGCGGTGGGAGATGCGGACGCGTCTCTTCCTCCGTACGACGGAGTTCCTCTGGCAGGAGGGGCACACGGCCCATGCCGACGAGGCCGACGCCGAGCGCGAGACGTTGCAGATGCTGGATGTCTACCGCGACTTCGCCGAGACCGAGATGGCCTTGCCGGTGATGCCCGGGCGCAAGACCGACGCGGAGAAGTTCGCCGGGGCGCTCCGCACCTACTCGATCGAGGCGATGATGCAGGACGGGAAGGCGCTCCAGGCCGGGACGTCGCACAACCTCGGGACGAACTTCGCGGTGCCGTTCAACGTGCGCTACCAGGATGAACACGGGCAGATGCAGTACTGCTGGATGACCTCCTGGGGTGTCTCGACCCGGCTGGTCGGTGCCCTCATCATGGCGCATTCGGACGACAATGGGCTGGTGCTGCCGCCCCGCCTGGCTCCCCTCGGTGCCGTCATCGTCCCGATCTGGACTTCGGACGAGGAGAAGGCGCTCACGCTCGAGGCGGCCGACCGGATCCGTCGGTCGCTGGCCGATTGCTCGACGGTGAAGATCGACGATCGTGACCAGATGCGGCCGGGGTGGAAGTACGCGGAGTGGGAGGCGCGCGGGGTGCCGGTCCGGATCGAGGTCGGACCGAAGGATGTCGCCAAGGGCCAGGCCGTGCTCGTACGGCGTGACAATCGGAAGAAGGAGTTCGTGCCGGTGGATCAGCTACCGACGGCCCTGACGCGGATCCACACCGAGATGCAGCGCGACCTGATGCAACGTGCGCTGGAATTCCGCGAGGCCCACACCGCGCCGGTCGATAGCTGGGACGCGTTTCGCGCGAGGATGGAGGCGGGTGAAGGGTTCGCCCTCGCCCACTGGTGCGGGCAGGGCTCCTGCGAGGCGGCGGTCAAGGATGAGACCAAGGCTACCATCCGAAACATTCCGCTGGCGCGGCTGCGAGGCGAGTTGCCGGACGAGCCCGGCCGGTGCGTCCGCTGTTCGGATCCATCCCCCTATCGCGTGGTCTGGGGCATCGCCTACTGAGACAGTTGTGGCACGAATTCCGGTGTTGTCCTGAGCTGACGGGACAGCTCCTGGGCCTCCCTCGAGGCGCTGGGTCGTGCCGAGGCACGCAGGTTGATGGGATATCGCCGCGCGCTGGCTTCAGCCGGCGATGGGCGATGCCGATCGACGTCTGCGTTGCGGATCGGGAACGTGCGCTGACGTGCGCGCCGCCCTTCTCTCAGAACGCGAACCGCCGATCGTGCGTCGTCTGCCGGTCCCCCAGGGCGAGCGTGCGGACCCTTCGCCAGTAGTATTTCCACCAGACGCCGGGAAGCAGGTGGCGCCGGGGAAAGTACCGCTCGCGAAACAGATCGTCCCAGTGGAGGCGCCGATCGAGGATCCCGGCGCGCATGGCGGCGGTCTCCCCCGGTTTCTTCTCCCGCCGTGACTTGATGTAGTTGCGCCAGACGGTGAAGAGGGCGAGGCGCTCGATCATGGCCTGGCGCCTCTTGCTGAAGGCGATGGTCTCTCGGCGGTGATTGGCTCCGTGGTGGCGGAGGAGCAGATCGGCGAGGTTGACGGGGAAGAGGGGGTTGGCTCGAGAGCGCGGGTCGGTGGAGGGGGTGACGAGGCGGTGGAGGCGGAGGTGGGGGTACTCACGGTGCAGTCGAGAGAAGGAACGTCCGTAGGCCGGGTGATCGTCGCTGTGGAACCAGGCATCGAACCGAGAACGCCGGGCGAGCCGGGCCTCGGCGGCTCCGGGGCCTGGGCCTGCGCCCTTCTCTCCTGGATCCTCTGCCCGCCCCCACGGCATCTGCCGCCCGACCGTCCGCAGGAGTTCGAGGATCCCCTCCTCCACCGCCTTCGGATCCGGCCTTCCCAGGGTGGCTTCCAACTCTGCGCGCCGGATCTTCTGCGCCGGCGTCATCGTTCCCTTGCGGCGCAACGGGCTGTCGGTGAAGTGGTAGAGGAACCAACTCTGGTGACCCGCCGCGAGGTTGAGGTGGCAGGGGAAGAACTGGGAGTACTCGAAGGTCTCGAAGCCGTCGAAGGCGATCGGCTCGGTGATGACCTTTCCCTCCAGGATCTGGCGGTGGAAGAGCAGACAGTGTCTTCCGGCGCGGGCGAGGTGTCGGGCGACGGTGGGATGGGAGGTGCCAAGTTCCCGGGCGATCTGTCGGAGTCCCGCGCCGGCGATGGAGAGAGAAGCGATGCGCGGGAAGAGGTCGGGGCGGTGGAGCCAGTAGGTGGTCTGGAAGGTTCGGGTGGAGAACCGGCGTTGGCAGTGGCGGCAGCGGAAGCGCTGGATCCGCCGTCCTTCGGAGGCGTTCCACTCCTGGCCGTCGCGGACATACTTCCAGGACGGGTCAGGGTGATAGAAAGCGCAGTCTCGGTTCGGGCAGTGAGGTGGGAGGAAGAGACGCGGGCGTCCGCCCGAGCGGCGGGCTGGAGTGGAGCGACGCGAACGGATGGAGCGTTGGGCCTCGGTCTGGGGCTCCGGGGGAGGTGCGGCCACCGGGCCAGGGTTGTGTCGGCGAGGCGTCATACCCCGCAAGGGAGCGAGAACCGGGCCGGAGGCGCATGAAGATCGTGCTACGGTTACGACACACGCAACCGCAACGGGAACCGGGAGTTGTCGCCGGGAGTCCCCAGGATGCGTGCCACAACCTACCGGTCCGCGATCCAGGCACGATGGAGACCACGATTGCCTGCGGCGTCCTGCGCCCGGATGACGATCCAGGATCCGACCTCTTCCGGCCGCAGCGCGACCTGACCGCGAAAACGCTCCGCCCGCGTGTCGAGAAGCCCGTCCTCGGGCAGAAGGCGCTGGAACGCCCCGCCGTCGACCGACGCATCAACGCGCCGTACGGGGGAAATCGCATCGGTGGCGAGCCCGCTGACCTCGATGAGACGATCGGGCAGGAGGCGGACCTCGATGTCGGACAGAACGGGAGGAACGCTGTCGACGCGGAACGATGGGGTCAGCCGGCTGTCGGTCAGCGCCTCCTTCACTCCATTCGACGGCGCGTCGGAGACCGTCACCCGGATCTCGTACTCGCCGTCCGGCAGTAGTCCCTCGTCCAGCGTCCAGGCGCGGTCCCGCAGATCCCGGGCCAGACGCCGGAAGGCCGTCTCCCCCGCCTCGCGAATTTCCAGGGTGGTCATGAGCTCGTCTCCGTCCGCGTCGCTGGCGTCCCACACCAGCGACCGGAGGCGGCGCACCCAGCCGGGGACATCCTCGGCCGTCGCCTTCACGACACCCGGCGGCGGCAGGTTGTAGTCGATTTCGATGCCGGAGGCGAGGACCTGCGTCAGCCCCCCGCGCGCGGGGTCTCCCCCGAGAAAGGTCGGCTCGTCCGGGGAGAGCCGGATCTGGCTGAGGACAGGGGGAGTGTTGATCATCGCGGCCGCGATCTCGACCCGGCGCAGCGACCGCGGTTCGCCGCCGGAACTCTGGAAGGACGCACGCCACTGCAGGCACCGGCCCGGCGGGCTCGAGACCTTCGAGGCGTCACCGTCGCGCTCCGCCGTGGTCCACTCCGACCACGACTCATCGGGCTCCGAGGTATACCCGCTCCTCGTCTCGAAGCGCACCCCGTCGAGCGGGAGAGATCCGGTCCAGCGCAGCGCTCCCCAGACCGCCTGATCGCCGGCATCGATCACGCGTCCGGTGATCGAGCCCTCTTCGGCCGGTTCCGCCGTCAGTCGGTAGATCCTCCCCGGGTTCCCGGTTCCGGCCCAGATGGCGGATCCCTGCACCGCGAGTGAGAGAACCTGTTCCTCCTCCGCGCGCCAGACCAGCGAGGCGCGCCCGGCCCGGTCGACCCGGTAGACACCCGCCGCGCCGCTGGTCGCCACCAGCACCGAACCGTCGGGCTCGATCGCCAGCGCGTGGATCATCTTCTCGGGACAGGTCCAGATCCGGCGCACCTGGCCTCGTGCCTCGAGTCGGTAGACCGCCGGTTGGGCCGAGGGAGCGACGCCGGACCGAGGATCACGGCCGCCAGGTGCAGCGACATCCGCGCCGGGGCCACTCGAGGCCGCAGGCCCGGGATTGGCGGCGAAGACGAGTCCGTCGTTCTCGTTCGCGACCAGGGCGACGATCTCCTCCTCGGCCGCGTCGTACCAGATCCTCGCGCTCTTCCGATCGGGGTCGATCTCGAGCACCAGCCCGCGTCCGTCCGTGCCCGCCCAGACCCGCCCGGCGGACGAGCCGGCGAGGCAGCGCAACGACAGGTCGGGCGCCTCATAGACCACCTCCCCTTCCCCGTCCGCGTTGATCCGATAGAGACGACCGCGGTCACCGGTCGCGGCGAGGATCGTGCCGTCATCGCGCGCCAGGAGCGCCAGCACGACCGGCTCGGGAAGGTCGAACAGCGTGGTGGCGCTCGCTCCGGACTCGAGGCGCATGACGGTGCCGACCGGGGCGCCGGCCGCGTGCACGAGACCACGACGGTCGACGCAGGCGGCGAAGACCTCCGCGTCGAACAGTTCGCCGAGGCGTTCGGGCTCCTCGTTCTGGCCGGGTCCCTGGCGAAGCACGAGGCCGCCATCGCCGGTGGCCGCGATGACGCCGCCGCGGCCGTCGGGCACGAGGGTCCAGATCGTCCGCGCGCCGGGATCGGGCGCCGCGATCGGCTTCGGCCCCGGAAACGCGAGTCCCTCGCTCGTCACGGTCACCCCGGAGAGCTTCCCCCGGGAGAACTCGTCGTATCCCTCCGCCACAAAGAGACGCGTGCGGGCGGCCCCGGCGTCCGCCGCGACGAGACAGAGCCAGGCGGCGGCCAAAGCGGCCGGCGCCGATCGAAGCGCGTGGTGCCTGCGTGCGGTCAAGGGATCACCTCCAGTTCCATCCATTCCGCCCCGCTCAAGATCCAATCGGTCGCCTGGGAGTGCTCTTCGAGGAGACTTCCCGCGGCGCTGCGAATCATGGCGCGCGCCCCCGTGCTGGTGCCGGCCGCCGCGAGCGACGGCGGCAGGGAGGAGATCTCCCGGCCGTCGATCACGGCTCCCGCCTCCCGCGACATCACGCGCAACAGCAGCACCTCGCTCCCGGGGAGGGTCTCGACGAGGGAGACGAGCTGCGCGAGCGAACGCGGAGTGAACCGGCCCGGAGTCCGTTCGCGATCCATCTCCATGACCTCGGCCGCCGAGGCGGCGAGCAGGCGGATCCGCCGGCCGGCCCACTCGGGCCGGGCGCGGACCTGGAAGACGACGCTCTCGGGATCGGCGCGCCAGGTCTCGAGTCGGGCGGTGCACCGGATGCTTTCGCCCACGCGCACGCGCGCCCGGTCGGCGCGCAACCCGGTGACGTACGCCTGCGGCTGGCGGCGCTCGGCATCGATTTCGACCGACAACGAGTCGAGGCGGGCCCGTTCGAACGGATTGACGAGCAGGAGCGCGGCGGGCAGCGTGGCGGCTCCGGAGAGCCCCAGGGCCGGCACGTCGGTCCGGATCATCTCCTCGCGCCGGACGACGCGGCCGCCGTTGTAGTCGACGCGCACCCGGCAGCGGGCCGCGATCTCGCCGGTGTTCCACCCGGTGTGCAGCCAGGAGTTCGCGATCGTCCAGGGGAGCAGGAAGGCCGTCATCATCCGGTCGCGCGCCACCTGATAGCGATAGACCAGCGGTTCGTCCGCCAGGCCCCGCAGCACGACCCGGACGGGAATCATCTCCGGCACTGGTCCGAGCGTGCCGTAGACGCCCGCGCGCCGGTCCTGCCAGATCCCGCCGATCGGCGCGGTGACGCTCCCCAGCTTGAAGGAGACCTCGACGCTCGGCATCACGGTCAGGATTCTCGCTCGCCAGAGCGGCAGCCCGACCGGCCCGCCGTTCAGCATCGGATGACCGAAGGCGAAGACGCGATCGCCGTCGACCATGGTCACGGTGCCGATCGCGGCCATCGAGGCGTCGCCCGTGACGAGGCTGATGCCGACTGCGGAACCGGGCTGGAGCGTGCCGTGGTCGGCATCGCCGCGGCCAGCCTCGCCCGACGCCTCCGTCTCGGCGGAGATCCCGGCGCCGGCCGGCGCGGGGCCGATGCCGGGTTCCAGGCCGAGTTCGACGAGGGACCCCGACAGTGCCGATAGCACGGGGAGGGCCCAACCGGTCATCGCAACCGGGAGGGTCAGGGGTCGCAGCGAGGCTCCGGCCCGGTCGCGCTTCGGCTCGACCAGGGGAAGCGGAGACCGATCGGGGATGGTGGCGGGAGAATCCGCGAGTCGATCGAGAAAGCTCGACCATAGGGCCGCGAAACGTTCCGGGGCATCGGTCGTGCCGTCCGGCTGACCACCCGTTCCCGCCTGACCGGTGATGGTGCCTGGCCGTCCTGTGGGACGCGCATCCGGTCGAAGGCTGAGCGGCCCCGCCTCCTGACCGATCGCCTCTTCCGCGGGCAAGTCCGCGTGGAGACCCAGGTCGAGCATCTCCTCGATCGGCGTGATCGCCCCGATCGGCTCTTTCACCATCGGGTAGGCGAAGGCGACCGCTCCGATCAACCGGCCATCGACGTAGACGGGGCTCCCGCTCATCCCGGCAATGATCCCGGTCCGCCGGAGTTCCGCCCCCTCGCCCCGGAAGAGGATCAGGCTCCCCTGCGGACGCGATTGGGGCAATACCCCGACGATCTCGACCCCGAACTCCTCGATGGTCTCACCGGAGAAGACCGTCCGGCCAACTCCCTTCATGCCGGCGCGGACTTCCGCCAATGGGAGGATCTCGACCGACGCCGAGGCGGTCGACGCGAGGACCCAGAGGATCCCGACGGCGAGGCTGGACACGACCGAAGCGCCGCGCCGGTCCCGGCGGTCGAGGTCCCCCTCCCGCCTTCGCCGGTTCGATGATCTCTTCAGCATGAGCCCGCCTCTTTCTCTCCCTGGAGGTTGCGGTCGGCCCGGAAAGCGGCGGTCGGCGCGGACGGATCCTTCCGTGCGCCGCGGGCGGGACCTTTCGGCCCCGCGGCCGGCGCGATCACGCGCGTTGCCACGCCCCCGCGGTCCTCCTAGAATGCCGCGTCGGCGCGCCGGGATCACGCCCGCGCGTCGCCCGGTTTCCTCCGTTCCGACGATCGGCACGGACCGGAGTCCGGGGGAGCATACCCGAGGGGACCATGCGCGTAAGCGGTTTTTCCTTCGTCCGGGACGCGGTCCGGCTGCACTACCCGGTGGCCGAATCGATCCGGTCGGTCCTGCCGATCGTGGACGAGTTCGTCATCAGCGTGGGCCGTTCCGAGGACGGGACCGCCGAGCGGATCCGGGCGATCGGCGATCCGAAGGTGCGTTTGATCGAGACCGACTGGGATCCGGCGCTCTTCGTGCACGGGGCGATCAACGCGCACCAGACCAACCTCGCGCTCGACGCGTGCACCGGTGACTGGGCCGTCTACCTGCAGGCGGACGAGGTCCTGCACGAGGACGATCTACCTCGGCTGCGTCGCGCGATGGAGGAGAATCTCGACGACGCGCGCGTCGAGGGACTGCTCTTCGACTACCTTCACTTCTGGGGCGACTTCGGCCTCTATCACTGGACGCGGAACTGGTACCGCCACGAGGTTCGCGCCGTGCGGAGGATGCCGGGGATGCGTTCCTGGAAGAGCGCGCAGGGATTCAGGGTCGACGGCCGCAAGCCGTATGTGCGCCCGAGCGGAGCGCGGATCTTCCACTATGGATGGGTGCGTCCGCCGGCCGTCATGAAGAGCAAGCAGGTCGCGCTCGACCGGCTGCATCATCCTGAAGACTGGGTGAGGCGCCGGCACGCGCAAACCGATCAGACCTTCGACTACGGACCTCTCGATCACCTGCGCCGGTTCGAGGGGACTCACCCCCGCGTCATGCAGGAGTGGATCGCGGCGAAAGAGTGGAGGGCGGAGGATTACCAGCGTCCGGCGACGCGGCATGAACACAACCGCCTCTCCACCCGGCTTTTGACGTGGATCGAAGATCGCATCCTGCGCCACCGGATCGGCGGGTACCGGAACTACGTCCTCCTGCCGGGAGAGAGTCCCGGCGGGCGCGAGAACCGCTAGAAAAGGTAGAAGCGAAGACCGACGTTCAGGATCGGGCCGCTGAAATCGATCCTCTCCATGCCAAGCGCCCGGACGTTGGGCCGGCCGTCGGCGTCATGGACCGGCACGCCGGAGATCCGCTCCATCTCCAGGAAAGCGGCCCCGATGATGGTCAGCGGAGTCAGCACGGGGTCCCCGCTCTGATCGACGCCGTCCTGGTCCAGGTCATAGAGGTTCGGTACCCCGTCGTGGTCGGTGTCCTGGGTCGGCTGGGCGAGATCGGAGATCTGGTAGCTGAACTTGTCCCGCTCGATGTCGAGATAGCGGTAGGCGAGGTCTAGAACGAGCGTCGTCTTGTCGTTCAGGGTGTACTCGGCGGCCACGACCGCCAGCCCGCCCCAACCGCTTCCTTCGAAGGTCGCCGTCTCGACCCGCTGCGTGCCACCTTCGACCCGCCGCACCTCGTGTCGCACCTCGCACTCCGCACTGGTCGTATTGAGCGCCCCGCCGCCGACGCGCAAGCGCATCTTTGGGGTCGGGCGCCACGGCAGATCGTAGTCGACCCGGACCTGGTAGTAGGTCGCACTCGGCTTGACGGAGATGACCTCGTCGAAGTCGAGTCCGCTTTCGGCCATCATCGTGCCGCCACCGATCGAGAGGTGGATCGGTCCATAGATGCGTGCGCGCAGGTCTCCGGCGAAGTTGAAGCCGACCCCGGGGGCGTCGAGCGTCTTCCAGCCGCGCGGACCAAAGTAGTCCCGATTGGCTTCGTCGATCCGGTCCTCGACATCGGCGAGGGCGAAGATCCCCCCCCCCGCCGTGCCACCGATCGAGAAGCGGCCGATCGGGTCCTGCGCCTGGGCGGGAGCGATCCAAGCCAGTCCCGCGGCCCCGAAGCCGAGCGCCGCGAACAACGTGATCAATGCGGGAAACCTGCGGATCCACATCATCGTCCCACTCCCCCCTACCCTCGGCAGGCCGGTGGCCGCCGTCAGCGGCCGGATCAGCGCGGACGGTAGCACCCGCCAAGACCGGCGTCAACCGGCCCCCCTCGCCGGAGTTACCCGGCGGGCGCCGCTTCCTCGAGCCACTTCCGCAGGCGCTGTGGCACCTCGGCATCGGGCAGAACCCGTTGTTCTCCCGTCGAGAGCTGCTTGGCCGTCCAGGCCTGGGCCGCGGCTTCGTCCGGGCCCTGGAAAAGGACGAGCGGAATCCCGCGCCGATCGGCCTGCGCGAGTTGCTTCTTCAGTCGCTCGGGTCGGTACCAGACCTCCGTGTTGATCCCGGCGGCCCGCAGGCGCCCGGTCATGACCAGCGCCGCCGTCTCTGCCTCTGCTCCGAACTGCAGGACGAGCACCGAGGTTCGCGACGCGGCGCCCCGGGCCTGACCGCTCTGCTCGAGTGCGCTGAAGATCCGGTCGAGTCCGATCGTCGTCCCGACTGCGGGGACCTCTTCGGGCGAGAAGACGCCGACCAGTCCGTCATAACGCCCTCCCCCGGTCAGACTGCCGATGTGCGGCAGCGACTCCAGGAACGACTCGAAGACCGCCCCGGTGTAGTAGTCCAGGCCGCGCGCGAGTCCCAGCCGGAACTGATACCGCGGCAGCTCTGCCCCCATCGCCTCCAGGGCGTCCCAGATCGCCAACAGGTCCGCACACCCCGCTTCGATCCCCGGATCGCCGGGGAGCGCGGCCAAGAGCCCCTCGATCGCCTCTTTCCCGCCGGCGGGACGCCCCAGGAGGTCGAGGATCCGGCGCCGCGCCGCTGGTTCGATTCCCTCGGCGGCCAGCTCCGCCTCGATTCCGGCCTCCCCCACCTTGTCGATCTTGTCGATCGCCCGGAGGACGGCCGGCACCGACTCGAGTGGAAGCCCCGCGACACGCACCAGCCCTTCCAGGATCCGTCGATGATTGACGCGCACGCGAAACGGCCCCACCTCGAGCCCGCGCAGGACCTCGCCGGTCAGCGCCAGGATCTCCGCGTCGGCGATCAGGCTCGTCTCCCCCACGATGTCGGCGTCGCACTGGTAGAACTCCCGGTACCGCCCCTGGATCAGCTGCGGCCGATCGGCCCGCCAGACCGGCTGCATCTGGTACCGCTTGAACGGGCGCGGCAGCGAGGAGTGCTGCGCGATCACACGCGCCAGCGGGACGGTGAGGTCATAGCGCAACGCCAGGGTGTGTCCGCCGCGATAGGCGAGGGGGTAGATCAGCTTCTCCCCCTCGACCCCATATTTCCCCAGCAGGATTTCCAGATACTCGACCGCGGGCGTCTCCAGCGGGGAGAAGCCGTAGCGACCGAAGACCTCGCGCAGATAGCCGAAGATCTCCTCGCGCCGGATCATCTCGGCGGGGAGAAAGTCGCGCATCCCCCGGAAAGTCCGCGGGTGGATCCGGCCGTCGACCCGCGCCGGCCCCTCGTCGACGGCGTCGTCGCCCGCGTCCCTCGGTTCGTCGTCCCTCGGTCTGTCGTCCCTCGGTGCCTGGCCCACGTCTTCCTCCTCGATCCGCCCCCGGGGCGGTCGTCGCTCGATCCGTCTACTCGAGCCCCTCTCCGAGCGCCGTCTCCGCTGCCGCGACCAGCGCGCCGGAATCGACCAGGCGCTGCATCAGTTCGAGGTCGCGCGGCAGGAACCGATCTTCCTTCAGCATCGGGATTCCACCCGTTCGCACCGCGTCGCGAGTGGCGGCCAGCCCCGCTCCAAGCCGGCGCGGTCGGCCCAGGACATCCTCCTGCAGATCGAGCCCCTGCACCGCCGCGAGGATCTCCAGCGCCAGGACCCGGCGCGTGTTGTCGAGGATGCGGCGCGCCTTGCGCGCGGCCCACAGCCCCATGCTGACATGATCCTCCTGGTCTCCCGAAGTCGGGATCGAATCGACGGAGGCGGGATGGGCCAGAGTCTTGTTCTCCGAGACGAGCGCCGCGGCCGTGTACTGCGTGATCATGAGGCCCGTATTGATGCCCGGTTCCCCGCCGGTCAGGTTCGACGGCAGCCCGTAGCTCAGTTCGGCGTTGAGCAGACGATAGAGCCGTCGCTCCGAGATGCTCGCGAGTTCGGCCAGGGCGATCGACGCGAAGTCGGCCGCCAGCGCCAGCGGCTGGCCGTGGAAATTCCCGCCGGAGAGAGCCCGGACGCCTTCCCGGGTGGAGAAGAGGAGCGGGTTGTCGGTCACGGCATTGAGCTCCCGGTCGGCGGTCGTCCGCGCAAAGAGAAGCGCATCCCGCGTCGCTCCGTGTACCTGGGGGGCGCACCGGAGGCTGTAGGCGTCCTGCACGCGAGGGAGGTGCTCCGTCGACAGGCGGAAGCGGTGCAACGCATCGCGATCGATCCCTTCGGTCGCGAGGGCCGTCGTCTGAGCATCGACCTCCCGCCCGATCTTCGCCCGCAGGTACTCCAGACGCAGCGGCTCGCCGGTCGGCTCTCCCCCGCGCAGGAGGCGACGCAGGTTCCGCGCGACCGACTCCTGCCCGGGATGGCCGCGGACCACCTGCAGCCGCGCGTCGAAGGCATCTTCCTCCCCCAGAGTCGCCTCGAGGGTGAGTCCGGCCGCGAGATCCGCCAGTCGCACCAACGCCCCGGCGTCCTCGAGGAGGAGAACGAGGAGAGCCAGCATGAAACTGGTGCCGTTGGTGAGCGCCATCGCCTCCTTGGCCTCGAGGCGGAGCGGACGCGGCTGCTCGGACGGAGCGAGGTCGCCGAGCCGGACCGCAACCCCGTCCTTCAGGACGAGTGCGTCCGGCTCTCCCATCAGGACCGCGCCGACATGCGCGAGTTGCGCCAGATCGCCGCTGGCGCCCAAAGAGCCGATCTCCGGCACCCAGGGGTGGATGCCGCGGTTGAGCAGATCGACCAACGCCTCCACGAGCGCCGGGCGGACCCCGGAATGGCCCGACGCCAGGCTGTTGGCCCGGACGAGGATCGCCGCTCGCACCGCCTCCTCGGCGAGCGGGGGGCCGACCGCCGCGGCGTGCGCATCGATGTAGCGCTGTTGGAACTCCTCGATTCTGGCGGCGGGGATCTGGCGATTCTTGAGGACGCCGACGCCGGTGTTGAAGCCGTAGATCGCCGCGCCCGGGCCGCCGGGGGCGAGCCATTCCCGCTCCACGATCGCCCGCACACGGGCACACTCCTCGATCGACGAGCGCGCGATCGCCGCGAACGCCCGCTCTCCGCCCTGGCCTCGCGCCACGCGCACCACCTGCTCGCGATCGAGGGAGAATCCATCCAGCTCAACCGTACCGCCCGCCATCGTCTCCACTCCTTCTCCAGCGACCCCCAAGACGGGCGAGGATAGGGATCGAAGGGCCCGCTGTCCACTCGCGGGGTCGATCGGCCGCGCGGCGCGACCCGCTCGCGGCAGAGGAGTGATCAAGTGGAACTCGAGGCAGCGCACCGGCTGCCGCAAACTCGGAGGCGTCTCAGCTCGCCGTCGGCGGGGAGGCTGGTCGCGTCCGCGCGGGGACCGCGAGGCGGCTGGCCAAGGGGAGGGGCGCCTCGAGAGATCCGCTCTGGATCGTCCAGACCGCTCCGAGGCCGGCCTCGATCCACGCGCTCTCCTGGCCCGGTCCCAGGCGCCTCGCGAGGCCTCGGAACCAGGGCCCCGGGCCGATCGCGGAGGCGAGCACGACCACCCGGAGGCTCGGTCCATGCAGGGCGAGCGCCTCGATCAGCATCGGCGTCGGTGCGTCCGCCAGGGCGACGAGTCCAGCCTGGCTGGAGCGGACCAGTTCCTCCAGTCCGCCGGGGCGCGCCAACTGCTCCGGGGCGACCGTTCCCACCCGTCCGGGCAGGCGGCTCCACTCGTAGCGAGGGAGTGACTCCACGACCCAGGCGATCTCCGGGCGTTCGGTCGCGCGACGAGCCAGCCAGGCGGCGAGGGCCGTCGTTCCCGGCCAGATCTCTCCTCGTTCGGATCCGTCGGCCGGAGCCAGCATGAGGGTCCAGCCCTCGCTCTGCGCCTGCAGTTCGTGGAAGAGAGGATCGGGCAGGCCGAGGTCGTACCAGGACGGGATGTCAGCCAGCGCGAGACTGGCGAGCACCCAGTCGCCGTCGGGGGCACGGTGCCGCACGGACCAGTACGATCCCCCCTCCGGATCGGGAGTGACGTGGACGCGGCGCGCGCGGCCCCGGCGCGCTCGTTCGTCGCTCCCCCGGCTGGAGGGGGCCAGTTCTTCCGCCCACGCCACGACGGCGCCGGCATCCGCGCCGACGATTTCTTCCAGCCCGGCCCGGTGGAGCACGGCGACGCGCGCCCCCGGGCCCAGTCGAAGCCTCCAGGCCCCCGGCCGCCGGAGCGCCGCGCGCACCGCATCGCGCCAGCCACGCCCTTTCTGGTCTGCGTCCCCCAGCGCGACGACCCGGCGGAAGGTCTCGGAAAGACCCGCCGCGCGTTCCTGCTTCTCCAGGAAGAGCTGGGCGGCCGACGGTCCCGCGCCGTCGTCCTCTCCGGTGGCCGCCATCTCGTCGATCTGCCGCGCTGCCTCCAGCAGGATGCTCTCGGTCGAGGCCTGGATGCGACGGTCGGGCGGGACCGGCCCGGGGGCGAACTCGAAGGTGCCGTCGCGCCACTGCACCGCCCGCAGCACGATGCTCTCCCCGTCCCGGAGCGTCTCGTCCGTCGCCGAAAGAAGCTGTCCCTCGTGGAACGTGAAGTAGGCGGTCCCCTCCGGCGTGCGGACCGTCAGGGTTCCGGTCTTTCTGTTCAGCATCAGGAACTGGCAGAGGTCGAAAAGCGAGACCGCGCCGAGGCGCCCGCCCAGGGCCGGCCACGTGATTCGCTCGCGGGTCGTCATCTCCCCCGGCGCCATCGGATGTCTCCCCTCAGGCCGCTTCGGCCTGCGTGCCGCGCTCGAGGAGCGGGGCGAAGGTCTCTTTCACGTTCGCGGTCAGGTACGCCTCCTGCGGCGTGATCGCGCCGTCCTTCACCATCTGCATCAGGACATTGTCGAGCAGCAGCATGCCATCTTTGCGTCCGGTCTGCATCAAAGTCGGGATCTGGAAGGTCTTCTTCTCGCGGATCATGGCGGCCACCGCCATGTTTCCGAAGAGCACCTCCACCACCGGGACGCGTCCCTGTCCGTCGGCCCGTCGCACGAGGCGTTGGGCGACGACGCCGCGGAGCGATTCGGCGAGCATGGCGCGGATCTGCGCCTGCTTCTCGTCGGCGAAGGCATCGATGATCCGGTCGATCGTCTGGGCCGCGCTGGCCGTATGCAGGGTCCCCAGCACGAGCTGCCCGGTCTCCGCCGCCGTGATCGCAAGCTGCATCGTCTCGAGGTCCCGCATCTCGCCGACGAGCACGATGTTCGGATCCTCGCGCAGGGCCGACCGCAGCGCCGCGGAGAAACTGCGCGCGGAGCGGCCCACTTCCCTCTGGTTCACGAGGCAGTTCAGGTTGGGATGCACATACTCGACCGGATCCTCGATCGTGATGATGTGCTTTCGCTGCGTCTCGTTGATGTGGTGGAGCAAGGCCGCCAGCGTGGTGCTCTTCCCACTCCCCGGCGGCCCGGTGACGACCACCAGCCCCTTGCGGTACTCGGCGAACCGCCGGATCTGGTCCGGCAAGCCGAGTTGTTCGAGAGAGAAGATGCGGGTCGGCAGGAGGCGAAACGCGCCGGCGATGCCGCGGATCTGCTCGTAGAGGTTGCAGCGGACCCGGACCTCGCCCGCGACGTCGTAGGCGAAGTCGATGTCCTTGTCCCGTTCGAACTGAACCCGCTGTTCGGGAGCCATCATCTCGTAGAGGAGCTGCCGGGCCTGGTCGCCGGTCAGCTCGGGCGCTTCGATGGGCCGGATGTCGCCCTGGACACGGAGCATCGGAGGGGCGCCGGTCGAGATATGGAGATCCGACGCGCCCTGCTCCTTGACCATTTTGAAGATTGCGTCGATCCGCGCCAACCGGCTGTCCTCCCGGAGGTTAGTCGTCCCCTTGACTATCGGCCGAAGTCGGGGCGGACTGAACCGCGACGGAACAAGCAGTTCGCCCCGCCGGCGGAGGAATCCGGCGGGGCGATTCTGGCGCGCGGGGGAGCGGACCCGCGCCGGGAGGCCAGGCTACTCGAAGTCGTCGAAGCGGGAGAGCTGGACCACACGGCTCTGGAGGAAGCCGCCGACCACTTGGGCCCCCGCGCCGACCCACATCCCTGCCGCCGGGTTCCAGGTCCGACGGTCTGCGAAGTTGCCAGCGAGAGCGGAGAGCGTCGCCTTGGAGGCGAGGAGCAAACCTTGCGGCTCGATTTCGATGTGCCGGCCCGCGGCATCCAGATCGACCGTAAGCGTTACCGTCACCGGCTCTTGGAGAGCACCCGCGGGGATCGTGAAAGCGACGCCCGCGGTTTCCACGGAACCTCCGGCCGGGCCGATCTCCGCCGAGGCCCGGCTCACGGCCAGGAGGCTCGGCGCGACGCCGGAGTCTGTGGGTGCCAGGATCTGCGACGCATCTTCACCGCAGCCGGAGACCATCCCCGCCACGAGCACGCTGAGTAGGACGACGAAGGTACGAAGCATGGTTCCTCCCGCCTGGTGAAGTCTGTCAACACTGGGTGACAGTCAAGCGGGATGCCAAGGCCGAGCCGGGGATGGACGGCGGAACGAGGGCGGGACGCACTGCGCTCCACCGTGTTGTGTAACAATGTGTTATGTGCTGTGCGATCGCGGCGGGAATCGCTCCGGGCCGCTCCTCGCGTGGCGGGGGCAACCCAACTCCCCTTTGTTCGCGGGAGAAACGACGCGCTGGAGCGGGGCTCCGGGTCGACGTCCACCCGGAACCGCTTGGAAAGAAGAGAGATGTCTGAGCTGGCCGAGCCGAGCCGGGATCGGCGGATTCGCCCACGAAACAAGGCCCCCCGGCGGGAGCCGGGGGGCCTCTGGGTCCCGCCGTCCGGCAACTCTCGAGGGGCGGATGGATGCCGGAACCTGGCCGGGAACCGTCACACTGGGTCGCCCGTCGGCGGGCTTCGGAAGATCAGCGGCCGGGACCGCGACCGGGGGGCTCTCCGTGACCCGATCGCGTCCCGGCTTTCCGCTACCAGCCAGCCCTGCCCTTGCCGAGCCAGATGATCGCGAAGACGAAGAGCGATTCGATGATCAACATGAGACACCTCCTGGTTTCGCAACTGCCGCCCCAGCTTGCTGGGAGCGCTCCTGAGTCGGGGGTGGTAATGCACTCGTCGTGCCAAGACCGTGGCGAGCTCACATTCCCGGCGCACTAACTCTAACGTATTGTAATATAGTCCATTATGAAGGTAGGGCCGTGCCGGTCCGCATGGACTCGAATCGCCAACCAGAGACGTCTTTGTCGCATGGACTTGTCACCAGAGTTCGATAGGCGCCTAACTCTCACTTGAGGAACATGATACGTGATAGTCACATTTACACGACAATTGTCATGTCGTCGAGTCACTCAGGAGCGCTTATTGTTGTTCGTCCCGCTCCGTCCCGGACGCTCGAGTCCGTGCTGCTTGATCAGGTTGTGCAGGTGCTGGCGGCTGATCGACAACTCCGCGGCGGCCCGGGTGATGTTCCACTCCCGGCGATCGAGCACTCCGGTCAGAAGTTCACGCACGAATCGCGTGGCCGCCTCGTCGAGCGAGGTCCCTTCCGGCGTGTGCAGGCCGATCCTCTCCGCCGGGATCTCAGGCAACTGCTCGCGGACCTGCGCCGCATCGAGCGACTCGCCCGCCGGGACGAGGGCCGCGGCCCCGAAGATGACCGAGCGCAACTGACGGACGTTGCCGGGCCACGATTGCCGCAAAAGGATGCTCCGGGCGCGCGGCGTGATGCCCTGGATCGGTCGCCGGGCGGCGCGCATCGCCTCCACGAAGAAGTGATCGATGAGCAGGCCCAGATCATCTCCCCGCTCTCGCAGCGGCGGGAGGTCGACGCGGACCCCCGCCAGGCGGTAGAAGAGATCCTCCCGAAACTCGCGCCGGCCGATCATCTCCGGCAGGGAGCGAAGCGTCGCGCTCACGATCCGCACGTCGGTCTGGCGCATTCCCTCCGTCTCTCCGACCCGCCGGAACTCGCCGGTCTCGAGAAAGCGGAGGAGTTTGGCCTGCAACTCGAGCGAGAGGTCCCCGATCTCGTCGAGGAAGAGGGTTCCGCGGTGCGCCTCTTCCACCAGACCCGGCGTGTCCTTGACCGCGCCCGTGAACGATCCGCGGGCGTAACCGAACATCTGGCTCTCGAGCAGCGCCGCCGGGATCGCGGCGCAGTTGACCGGCACGAAGGGACCCTCCTGGCGCAGCCCTTCGTAGTGCAGCGCGCGCGCGACGAGTTCCTTTCCGGTACCGGTCTCTCCGCAGATCAGGACCGGGATGTCGCTGTCCTTGATCAGTCGCACCTTCGCATAGAGCGCCTGCATGACCGGCGAGACCCCGACCATGCGCGCGAATCCCGAACTCCGGCGCACCGTGTCGCGGAGCCCCTCGTTCTCCCGCTCCAGCAGCAGCCGGGTCTCCTCCTCGCGGCGGTGCAGGCGGGCGTTGGCCAGCGCGACGGCGGCGTGCGAGGCGAACGCTTCCAGCACCTCCTGCGCCGCGGCATCCGATCTCAGAGTGCGAGCGCGGCTGTCGAGATAGAGGACTCCGACGGCGGCTCCGCGTTCGCGCAGCGGCACGCAGAGCGCCCAGAGGATCCGAAGTTCGTGCAGGGAACGAGCGGTGCCGAGATCGGCCATCTCGGCCAGGTCGTCCAGGCTGCTGTAGGGAAGGAGCCGGTTCTGCCGCAGGCACTCCCGCGCCAGCGTCTCCGAAATGCGGGCCGTCTCCGGGTCGATCGAGGCGCCCCCCTGGTCCCGACCGACGACGACGCGAAGCCGGCTCTCCCCCTCCTGCAGCAGGAGCAAGCCGCGCTCCGAGCCGGCGATGTCGATCGCCGCGTCGAGGATCGCGCCGCAGAGTATCTCAGGATCGAGGATGCCCGACAGATCGCGCGAGAGCTTCAGGACCTGTCGCAGGCCGTCCAGCTCGGACGTGTCCCGGGCCTGGCCCGGCGCCTGGAGATCGGCCGACAGCAGCAGGCTCCGCTCCGCCGGCGTGGTCCCCTCGCGCCGGGCATCGATGGCCTGCCGCCGCAACCACGACTCCCGGGAGACCGTGGCGCCTTTCGCGGGAACGGCGTCGCTCTCCGGCGTGGGGTCCAGTCGTGGGCGCGCCGCGCGCGCCGCCCCCTCATCCGCCCCCGGCGCCAGGTCGCGATCATCTTGCATGGCCAGCTCCATTCTGTTGCTCCCGAGCGGACATAACGCCGGCCCGGGGATCAGTCCTGTCCCAGATCATCAAGAAACTGCCGGATCGCCGGGCTCTCCAGGAAAAGAGAGGCGGGCGACTCATCGCCGAGCGACTCCACGACTGCGGTGAGAACGGAACGGGCGGTCGCGTAGTGCTCCGCGGCCCGCCGCGGCGATCCCGAAAGTCGGAGAGCCTGCGCGAGACGCCAGTGGGCTCGCCAGGCCAGGAGCCAACGTTCCTGGGACTCGAGCAGCGTCACCGCCCGCTGCAGCCCCGCGGCGGCCTCATCGGTCCTCCCCGCCAGCAACGATCCCTCGCCGCCGGCGAGAGCCCGCAGACTCGCCGTCAAGGGGGAGATCGGTCCACCGGTGTGATCGAACTCGCTCAGCAACGCCTGGAGTCGATCGCTCTCCCCGGCCTCCGCCTCGCGCAGCGCCCAGTGCAGCAGGCTCTCCATGGCGTCTTCGCGGCCGCCGGTGGCGGTGAAGCGATCGACGACCTGACGGAAGGCGGCGCGCGCCTCGGCGGGCCGGCCGAGACCGGCGAGCGCCTCCGCGCGGGTCGCCTCGACCAAGAGGCGGTACCGCGGCACCGCATCGCCGAAACGTTCGAGGACCGCGTCGGCCTCCCGCAATCCCCGTTCGAGCTGCCCGGAGCGCACGAGGAGGTGGCTGCGATGCACCCCGACCCGGGCCAGCTCCCGCACTTCCCCCGAGAGCTGGCAGACGCCGGCCAGGTCGTGGTCGACCCGGACCGCACGCCCCAGCCATCCGCGCTCGATCAGAATCAGTCCGAGGTTGTACAGACTGACCGCGGCGCGATTCCAGACGCCGCGCGTCAGCCAGAATCCGGCGAGGTCCTCCAGCCAGGCCTGGCTTTGCCGCAGGCGTCCTTCCTGGAAGGCGATGCCGCAGAGCAGGGTCGGGACCACGCCTCGATGCGTGCGGAGCTCCGTCCGATGCACCAGATCCTCGAGCGGCGCCATGGCCGCGCGGGCCGCCTCGATCTCGCCCCGCTGGAAGCGGGCCAGGCCGAGTCCGTGCAGCGCATAGATGCGGTCCAGCAACGGGAGTTCCTCGGCCCGCGAGGCCGGGACCATCCACCACCGCATCGCCTCTTCGAGGTCACCGCGCCGCCCGGCCAGTTCGGCCCGCACCAGCGCGAGCCTCGCCTCGTGGTGTGCGGTCGGTTGGTCGCCCGGCACGTTGGCCTCGATCTCGGCGGCGGCTTCGGCGTGACGTCCCAGGTGGACCAGCGAACGCGCCCGCAGGATGCGCCGCTGGAAATCCAGCGCGGGATCGCTCCACGCGGCCCGCGTGAGGTCGAGACTCCGCGTGAAGTCGCGTTCGAGCCAGGCGCTCCAGGCTCGAAAGAGCGGCTCGAACGCCCCTCCGGCGGGGTCGGAAGGGAGTTCGTCGGTCCCCGGCAAAGGCGAGCCGTAGGTCATGCTCCACCCGGCGATCGCGTCGAGGAGAGGCCGCGCGACTTCGGCGGCGTACAACCGCGCGGGCGAGACTCCGGCGCGGCAGGCGTCACGCCAGAGGCAGAGCGCCTCTTCGTCCGCCTCCTGGCGCGTCAGCTCGGCGATCGCGGCGGACAGGCTGGCGGCGAGGACATCGACGTCCTCGACCGAGAGCGCCAGTCGAGCCCGCTGGGTGGCGGAGAACCGTCCCTCCGGCAGTCCGCCCCGAACCAAAAAGCGCGCGAGTCGACCTGTACGTTCTGGACTCCAGGCGGTCGCGGTCCGGCGCCAGAGCGCAGAGCGGTAGGCGATGACCGGTCCGTTGGCAGTCACCAACCCGCTCGCGGCCAGACGCTGCAACCCGAGGGCGATGTCGCGGTCCATCACGCCGAGGACCCTGGCGAGCGACGCGCTCTCCCAGCGTTCCTCAGTCAACGCGAGCAGGACGGCCGCGTCGCGCTCCGCCTCGGATGCGCCGGTCAGCACCCGATCGAGGTATCCGATCCACTCCGGCGGCGGAGAGATCGTGGCGAAGAGATCGACCAACGAGGCCTCCGCCGCGTAGCGCGCCGCCAGGTCGGCCTCCCGGGGCAGCGTCCGGACCAGGGCGTGCAGCAATCCAGGCAGACCGAGGCTCTCCCCCGCCACCGTCTCCCGCAACGCCGCCGACTCCATCCCCTGCCCTTCCAGGATGCGCCTGAGCTCGGCTTCGGGGAGCGGCGCGAGTTCGATCTCAAGGACCGGTCCGCGTGCCGAAGGATCGATGCCGGACGACGGGGTCAAGACGTCCGCCGTCGCGACGTCGGCGGGGGGGCGGGGCGCCGAAGCCTCCACCACGCGGATCGTGGCCGAGAGATCGTCCCGCACGATCTCCACCGAACCGTGCGACTCGGCTTCGACCTTCCAGCCCTCGGCCTGCGCGTAGGCGGCGAGACGCGCGACCAGTCGATGGCGCCCGGATCCGAGCGCTCCTCGAATCCGGCACTCGATCCGGAGCGAAGCCGCTTCGCGCGCGGGATCGTTCCGCAGCGAGTTCAACCAGGCACGGAACGCAGCCACTTCGTCGTCCCGTCCGTGGAACGCAAACGTTCCCCCGGCCGCGAGCCCGGGTGGAAGGAGCACGCCGTCGCGACGCTGGGCCTGCTCCCGCAGGGCCTGCCAGACAGCCAGCGCGCTCCGCGGCCGACGCGCGGGGTCCCGCTGCAAGAGGTCGCCGAGCAGCGCGCGAACCGGAGGAGGGAGGCCGGATTGGCTCCCCGGATCCGGCCGCTCCCCCGAGAGCTGCGCGTGCAGCACCTCGCGCGCGGAGGCGCCGGGAAACGCGCGCCGGCCGGTCAGCAACTCGAAGAGGCAGGCTCCGGCGGCGTACAGGTCGGCGCGATCGTCCCAGTCACCGCGACCGTCGAAGAGCTCCGGCGCCATGTAACCCGGAGTCCCGCGGCCGGCGCGAATCGACCCGAACCGCGCGGCGAGTCCCAGATCGAGCAGGCGGACCCGGATCTCTCGTCCGGCCTCGTCGTGCTCCCATCCCTGCGATATGTCGCGTGAGGGCGCGATCATCACCTGATCGGGACAGAGGTCGAGCTGCGCCACGCCGAGGCGATGCAGGGCCTGCAGGGCCGTGAGAATCTGCCGGGCGATCTCGAGGTTCTCGGGCCACCATCCTGCGAGCGGCCAGCGGCTCAACGGGACCCCTTCCGCCTCTTCCAACTCGAGGGCCAGCCCGCCGTCGCGGAGCGGGCCGAGGCGACGCGGGCGGACCCAGTTCGGGTGTTCGAGCGCGTCGAGCAGCAGGTACTCCGCGCGGAACGCCTCCCGCTCCGCCTCGCCGGCCGCGCCCAGCAGGCACTTGAGGACGCACGCGCGATTCTCTTCGGCCGGGACGTGACAACGCAGAACCAGTCGCTGCTCGCGCCGCGCCAGTTCACCCACCGCCACGTAGCGGTCGGGCAGGATCGTCGCGGGCTCGGTGCGGATGGAGAGAGACATCGCGTCGAACCGCCGGCTTATCGCACGATCACGAGGCGAGTGGTGGTCGCGCCGCCCGGCCCTCCGGTGACCCGCGCCCAGTACGATCCGGCGGGGATCGGGTCTCCCCTCCCGTCTCGTCCGCTCCACTGTGCGGCGCCGTTACGCAGCGGCCAGCGACCGAGCCTCGCCCCGCCGACGCTGAAGAGCTCAAGGACGCTGCCGTCCCCCCACTCTCCCTCGAAACGCACCGGCGAGCCGCGACGGGCCGGGTTGGGCGCCGCGACCAGCGCGACCGGCGCGACGACCGGTTCCGGGATTCCGGCCGGGATCAGCTGGTTCAGGAAGAGCTGTTCGCCGACGTTCGGGTCCCAATTGCTGACCGCGAAGTCGGGGGCGGCCGGCGCGGCATAGCGGACGATCACCTCCGATCCCGCGGCGGGAGCGAACCCGAGCGCCACCCAGCCGGACTCGCTGCCGTGGGTCCGCTCCCCGACCGGCACCAGGACGTCGTCGACCCGCACGTCGAGCAGGCGGAGTGGGCGGCGCAACGTGGTGAAGACGTGCGTCTCCCCGTCACCCGGGAAGCGCTCCACATAGGGAGAGCCCACGCACGAGGCATCGGCATCCTCCCAGGCGATGTTCTCGATCACACTCGTCGAAGTGGATTGCCAGGACGGGGCGGCGGGAATGCTCCCGCCCGCGTTCTCGTAGATGCGCACGCGTCCCCACCACGACCCGGCGGCGAGGTCGAGATCGCCGTCGTGATCGGCATCGGCGAACGAGACGTGCGATCCGTAGCCGTCGAACGTGGAGGTCCAGCCGGGCGTCGCGACGAGCTGGCCGGCTCCGTTGTTGAAGTAGAGCTTCGTCCGTCCCTCTCCCGATCCCCCGGTCTGATTGTTGTCGGCCACCGCCAGGTCCAGCCAGCCGTCACCGTTCAGGTCGCCGAGGCAGAGGGTGTTGGCCAGATACCGCGGGTCGGTGCTGACCCAGTCGGGTGCGGTCGGGAATCCGGCGCCGGTCCCGAGGTAGACCTCGTTCGGATAGGAGATCGGGTCGGACCCCGTCGCTTTGGCCGCGCCGGCGAAGGCCAGGTCGAGGATGCCGTCGCGGTTGACATCTCCCCAGGTGACGTCGAGCCCCAGCTTGCGATCGGCCGACTGCCAGAACGGGAGGGGCTCGAGCTCCCCTTCGAGATTGCGATAGACGCGGTAGTACTCCTTGTAGCGGTTGTACGGCTCCCCCGCGGCGCAGGCCAGGTCCGGCCGCCCGTCCGAGTCGGCATCACCGAAGGCGACGGAGAAGCAGTAGAAGGCATCCTGGCAGGACCAGACTGGTGTGGCGCTGAACGTCCCGTCCCCGTTACCGCGATAGAGCTTGACGCGGCCGGGGGTGCCGAAGCCCCCGGCCCCGATGTAAACCGCGACGGCGCAGTCGAGGTTGCCATCCCCATCGACGTCGGCGAGATCGAGATGCCCGTTGTAGTCGAGATCGGTCGAGCTCCAGGTCGGACTGGACGGAAAGAGCCCGCCCCCTTGATTCAGATAGACCGCGAGGGCCTGGCGCTGCATGTCGTTCCCGTTCGCCACGACGATATCGGGCCAGCCGTCGTCGTTCAGGTCGCGGAACGCGCAACCGGTGCCGTACTGCCCAGGTTGCCCGGATTCCCAGTCGGGAGTCGCGGGAAAGAGGATCGACGCCGGGGCCAGGGCCGC
This sequence comes from uncultured bacterium, assembly GCA_964371055.1. GTDB lineage: Bacteria > Eisenbacteria > RBG-16-71-46 > CAIMUX01 > CAIMUX01 > CAYJLF01. Next base: position 142,418 of record CAYJLF010000004.1, read on the forward strand.
CGTCAGCGCCGCCAGCGCGAGGGAGAGGAAAAGCGCCCGGCGAATAGTCCAACCCTGTCGTCGTGGGGTCTTCACCGACGTGACCTTCAGCATCGATCCTCCCGGGTTGCGGGGCGCCCTCATCCATGCGCAAGGACCGGAGCGAGTTAAGCCTATCCGGCGGTGCTACCAGCGTCAACTCAAGCTTACATGGTGTCAGAAATCAAGACACCCCAGACGGCGCAGGCGCCGGACCGCCCCGTCGGGACGACCGGCGCCTGCCGTGCGTGCGGGCTGCTATCGGACGATCAGAACCGGTCGGGTCGCCAACGCCTCGCCGTCCAGGCTGAGCCGGGCGTAATAGACCCCGGCCGCGAGCTTCTCCCCCCGGGCGTCGACTCCTGACCAGCCGAACTGGTGTTCACCGGCCGGGAGGGTCCCGTCGTGGATCCGCGCCACGCGGCGCCCGTCGACGTTGAAGAGCTCGACCCGGACCAGCGACTCCCCGGCGAGGGCGAGTCGCAGCGTCGTGGCGCCGCGCATCGGGTTCGGCGCCACCGAGAACGTGGTCAGCTCCCCGGAAACGGCGCTCTCCACCGCCTTGTCCGCCCTTTCACTCTCCTCGCCGGTCTCGAGCAGAGTGACCATCACCGGGCCGCCGCTGATGGACGACACCGGGGTGCCGGTGACGCGGATGTCATCGACGTAGGCTCCCTCGGCGTTGCGCGAGTTGTTCGAGTAGAAGTAGAAACGGAACTTGAGCGAGCTGCCGGTGACGGCGTAGGTGGGGTTGATCCAGGCGTTGCTGGTGGTGGTCCAACGCTGCTGCGCGACCCAGCTGCTGCCGTTCCAGTACTGGAACTCGAGGTAGTCCGATGCATTCGCCGTCTTCAGCCAGATCCAGAACGACAGCGTCACGCCGGTGTAGCTCGAGAGGTCGAGCGCGTTGATCTGGCTCATGTCGGCGGACATGTAGTGATCGTACTTCTGTCCCGAGACGCTGGAATTGTCGGCGCAGTAAGCGCTCCAGCTTCCGCCGTGCACGCGCGCGCCGGTGGAGGACGACTGATCACCCCAGTAGTCGAGGCCGTTGGTGGCGTTGGCATCGGTCGCCGACCAGATCGAGCCGGGCACGGTGGTCGATTCGAACGTCTCCGTGAAGATCACGACCGGCTCCGGCGGCGGAGGAGGAGGCGTGCCGCCACCCGCGGCGACGACCGCCGCGTAGGCATTCAGCCGTCCATAGCCGGTCTGTACGTCGTAGCCGGCCGTGCCGAGGTCGTCGCAGGTGCTGTTGAGCGTGCTACGGAGCTGGGCGTTGGTCAGGGTCGAGTTCTCCGACCAGACCAGGGCTCCGATTCCGGCTGCGTGCGGGGTGGCCGAACTGGTGCCGTTGAAGTCGGTGATGTAGTCCCCGGAGCCGTACCCGCCACTCCCGCGGATGTCGGCGGTGTGGATCCGCACCCCCGGCGCGAGGAACGCCAGACCGGTCCCGTAGTTCGAGCCCCACCAGGTCTCGCCGTCGCAGGTCGAAGTGCTCTTCCTTTCGTTGCAGGGCGAGAGGGCCCCGATCGCGATGCAGTTGGCGTAGCGCGCCGGGTACGAAAGGCTGGACGCGTTCCCGTTGCCCGAGGCGGCGAAGATCGCGCACCCCTTGTTGTAGGCGTAGTTGACGGCGCTCTCGAGGGTGGTCGAGCCAACGCTGCCGCCCAGGCTCATGGAGAGGACCTTCGCGCCTTGGTCGGCCGCCCAGGTGATTCCATTCGCGATCGCGGTGTAGGTCCCGCTGCCGCTCGAGTTGAGGACCTTGACCGGCATCAGCTTCACGCCCCAGGCGACCCCGGCGATCCCTTGCGCGTTGTTCCCCGCTCCGACCGCGATTCCGGCGCAGCAGGTGCCGTGTCCCGCGTCGTCCATCGGGTTGGTGTCGTTGTTGACGAAATCGTATCCCGCCACGATGCGGCCGGCGAATTCCGGGTGACCGGTATCGACCCCGGTGTCGATGATGGCGAGCACCAGGCTCGAGCTTCCGGTCTCTAAGTCCCAGGCCTCGTCGGTGTCGGTGTCACAATCCGGCGTGCCGACGAGTCCGCCGCCGTACTTCACCGCCTGGCCCGTGTTGTGGTGGGCCCATTGACTGGCGTAATAGGTATCGTTCGGAGTCAGCATGGCGCGGGCGATGCCGTTCGGCTCGGCGAAGGCGACCTCCGAGCGTTCGTTCAGGCGCCGCAGCGCCCACGTCGGATCGATCGCGGATCCCAGCCGGACGAGATAGATCCGGTCCAGGCCCGCTTCGCGGTGCGCGGCGGCGTCCGCGATGACGCCAAAGACCGGTTCCAGGCGAACCGCGTCCACGCTCGCCAGAACGGCATCGAGTCCGGACAGGCCGGTTCTTCCGGCCGGCGCCAGCTCCGGACGAAAGGCCGCAGAGGCGACGGCCGTGGGCGTCAGCTGAAGGACGAGCTCGCCGGCGACCACCTCGGGGCCGAGGTCCGCCGCCGGGCTTCCGGATGCGGGCGCCGCGGCGGGGGCGGCGATCGGTAGTCCAGCGCAAGCGAGGATGAGAATGACCAGGGACACGACAGATCGCTTCATGGCGGTCAACCCTCCCGGGTGGTGCGGCCACGGCCCTTGCGCGTCGGGCCCGTCGACGGCCGGCGCCGTGGAGACACGACAGCGACCGTGTATGCAGAGCGGATTGAGTCTAGGGGAAACGCACTTCGCGGTCAATCCCGCTGAGCCGCCCGACACGGCCCCGGGGCCGGTGGAACCGACCGGAGGAACGCTCAGTCGCCGAGGTGATAACGCACGATGCACCAGACGGCGTTCAACCCGTCCCGCCAGGTGATCTTCTTCCCCTCGGCGTAGGTCCGCCCGTAATAGGAGATCGGCGTCTCGAAGATCCGGACGCGCCGGCGCGCCAGCTTCGCGGTCACCTCCGGCTCGAACCCGAAGCGGTTCGAGCGCAGGGGAATCGACTGGATCACCTCCCTGCGGAACGCCTTGTAGCAGGTCTCCATGTCGGTCAGGTTCAGGTTCGTCAGCATGTTCGAGAGCGTCGTGAGGAGCTTGTTACCGACGTAGTGCCAGTAGAAGAGGACACGGTGCGGTCCGCCCAGGAAACGGGAGCCATAGACGGCGTCGGCGACGCCCCGCTCGATCGGCTCGACCAGCCTGTCGTACTCCGCGGGATCGTACTCGAGGTCGGCGTCCTGGATCAGCACGACATCGAGCGCGGCGTGATCGATCGCGGTGCGGATCGCCGCCCCCTTGCCCCGATTCTCTTCGTGAAAGAAGATCCGCACCGCCGGGTGCTGGTACGTGCGCAGGAACTCGCGGGTCCCGTCAGTCGACCCGTCGTCGACGACGAGAAGTTCCTTTTCGTACGGGGCCTCGAGGACGCGCTGGAGGATCGCCTCGATCGTCGTGCGTTCGTTATAGACCGGGATCACCACGGAGAGCTTGGCAGCCACGCGATCCTCGCTGAAGGTTGCGCCCATTCCAGCCCGGCCCCGCCGGGCACGGGAGCGACCATAGCATGACTCGGGGCCCGAGGCATCGGGGTCATCCGCTTCTTCCGAACCAGGCTACGGGTTCAGGAACGGACGAGGCGTGAATGCCAGCACGAAGACGAGCATGGCGAAGAGTCCCAGGAGCTGGCGCCGCCGATCCAGGGGGACCCTCTCGTCGGCCGCCGGAGGATGCCCGCGGAACCCGAAGAACAGGAGAAGCGCGACCAGCACCCACCACTGCGGGTAGGTCACGGCGAGGGCGGCCATGCCCAGCAGCAGGGTCAGCGAGATCCAGCGGGCGCGGCGTCCGAGGAGTCCGTAGACGACATGTCCTCCGTCGAGCTGCCCGATCGGCAGCAGGTTCAAGGCCGTGACGAAGAGCCCGGCCCAACCGGCGTAGGCGACCGGGTGCAGCATCAGCTCCGTGCCGGGTGCCATCGACGGGTGCGTCACCCGCTGGAGCAGGGCGAAGAGAAGGGAGTCCCCCAGCCGGAGCCCGGAGAACCCCGGGGGGGGCGTCGGAACCACCGAGGACGCCGCCAGCCCGATAAAACAGGCCGCCAGCGCCGGTACGAGCCCTGCCAGCGGTCCGGCGATCCCGATGTCGAAGACGGCGCGCCGGCTGGCGATGCGCTGCCGCATCAGGATGATCGCCCCCATCGTGCCGAACGGCGAGATGAACGGCATCGGGATGAAGAGGGGCAAAGTCGAACGGACACGATACCGGCGGCACATCAGGTAGTGCCCCATCTCGTGGCAGAGCAGGATGACCATGATCGCGACCGAGTAGAGCGGTCCCCAGGTAAACCAGGTGGCGGCGAGGGTCAGGACGAAGAGAGCGCCCGCGAGGAAGAGGTGATCGCTGGTGTGGCCCAGGATGAGTCGCGGCGACGGCGGAATCTCCTCCGATCCGGCCGGGGCGGCCCATCGGGGCGGAGGAGGGTATGGCGGTTGCCTCGGAACGGGCGGAGGCGGATAGGGCGAATTGCTCCGCCCGAGATCCGCCTCCCCGGTTTCGCCTCGCGGGTTCGCGCCGCCCTCTTCGTGGTGTCGTTCCATCCTCCCGGCTTGGATGCTTTCGGACCGCCGCTAGACGGTCCGGCCCCCCTCCCCGAGCCCGGCCTCGATGACGGCGATGGCCGTCATGTAGACGACATCGTTCATCTCCGAGTGCGGCTGGAGGAAGTGAACCGGTTTGGCCAGTCCCTGGAGGATCGGGCCCAGGGCCTCCGCTCCGCCCAGACGCTGCACCAGCTTGTAGGCGGCATTGGCCGACTCGAGCTGCGGGAAGATGAGAACGTTCGCCGTCTCGCCGCCGAGCTGCGAGAAGGGATAGATGTCGCGCAGGACGCCTGGCACCACGGCGGTGTCGGCCTGCATCTCTCCGTCGGCGATCAGATCCGGCTCCTGCTGGCGCAGCAAGGTCAGCGCTTCGCGCACTTCCGCGACCCCCGGCCCGTCCGCGCTGCCGAAGTTCGCGTAGGACAGGAAGGCCACGCGGGGCTCGACGCCGAACTCCCGCGCCGTCTGGGCCGCTTGCCGGGCGATTTCGGCCAGGTCGGACGGGGTCGGGCGGATGTTCATCGTGGTATCGGCGAAGAAGAAAAGCTGGTCGCGCGCGAAAAGGACATGCACGCCGCTCGCGCGCTTCGTCCCGCTTTTCAGGCCCACGATCTGGATCGTCGGCCGGATGGTCTCGGGCAGCCGCTGCGACAGCCCGGCGATCATTCCGTCCGCGTCACCCAGCCGGACCATCATCGCCCCGAAGTGCATGACGTTCCGCAGCGTGACGCGAGCGCCGTCCTCCGTCAGCCCCTTCCGCTGCCGCATCCGGTACATCTCTTCGACATAGCGACCAATCCGCGCGTCGTGTTCGGGGTCGACGACATCGATGCCGGCCGGGTCGAGATCGAGTGCGGCGAAAGTCTCCTGGATCACCTTCGGGCGACCGAGGAGGACCGGGCGTGCGATCTTCTCGTCCCGGACCAGCGCCACGCAGCGAATCATCCGCTCGTTCTCCCCCTCGGGGTAGACGATCCGCTTCGGGCGGGTGCGCGCCTTGTTGATGATCGTCCGCATGACGCCGCGGGTCCGCCCCAGCAGGCTCTCGAGCCGGTCCCGATACTCGTCCAGATCGAGGGGCCGCAGGGCGACCCCGGTCTCCATCGCCGCCTTCGCCACCGCGGAGGCCTCCCAGATCAGCACCCGGGAGTCGAACGGCTTCGGAATGAGATACTCGCGCCCGAAGCGGAAGTACTGGTCGCCGTAGGCCCGGCTGACCGAATCGGGAACGTCCTGCTTGGCCAGCTCCGAGAGCGCGTGCGTCGCCGCCATTTTCATCTCTTCGTTGATCGTCGTGGCACGGCAGTCGAGCGCGCCGCGGAAGATGAACGGGAAACCGAGCACGTTGTTGACCTGATTCGGGTAGTCGGAGCGTCCGGTCGCGATCAGCACGTCCTTCCGCGCGGCGATCGCCTCCGGATAGGTGATCTCCGGGTCGGGGTTCGCCATGGCGAAGACGACCGGGTTGGCATTCATCTGGCGCAGCCACTCCGGCTTCAGCAACCCCTTCGCGGAGAGGCCGAGGAAGACGTCCGCGCCCTTCAGCGCGTCCTCGAGCGTGCGGGCCTTGGTCTCGCGCGCGAACATCTCCTTGTACGGGTTCATCCCCTCCGTGCGTCCCTTGTAGATCACCCCTTTGGTGTCGAGCATGAGGATGTTCTCGAGCTTGACGCCGAGGTTGATGTAGTGCTTGGCGCAGGCGATGCCGGAGGCTCCCGCGCCCGAGACGACGACCCGGACATCCTCGATCCGGCGGTTGGTCAGTTCCACGGCGTTGATGAGGGCGGCACCGGAAATGATGGCGGTGCCGTGCTGGTCGTCGTGAAAGACCGGGATCTTCATCGTCCGCTTGAGCTCTTCCTCGATGATGAAGCACTCCGGCGCCTTGATGTCCTCGAGGTTGATCCCGCCGAAAGTCGGCTCCAGGAGCTGACAGGTGCGGATCACCTCCGCCGCGTCCTCGCTCGCGATCTCGATGTCGAAGACGTCGATGTCGGCGAAGCGCTTGAAGAGGACCCCCTTCCCCTCCATCACCGGCTTGCCGGCGAGCGCGCCGATGTTGCCGAGACCGAGCACGGCGGTGCCGTTGCTGATCACGGCCACGAGATTTCCGCGTGCGGTGTACTCGTAGGCGTCATCGGGGTTTTTCTGGATCTCCAGGCACGGCACGGCCACACCGGGGGTGTAGGCCAGGGACAGATCGCGCTGGGTCAGGCAGGGCTTGGTGGCGATCACCTCGATCTTGCCCTTGCGGCCCATGCTGTGATACTCGAGCGCCTCGCTAAGCTTCTTGGTCGACATGCCCACCCTCCCTCTGCCCCGCCGGCTCCGCTCACGGCGCCTCGATGGGGCGCGCCGGGAGTGTGCTCCCGCCGTGCGCTGAAAACAAACGGATTCCGCCCTTCCCCCCGGTGGTGAGAGCGAACCGCGATTCGTGGCGGGCGCCCGGCCGTGGAGGCGTATACTGCCCGGACGCCCGCCCGCTCGGATGGCGTGGCCGGACGGCGCGAAAGGAGCACTCATGGCCGAACTGAACGACATCGTGACCCTGTTGCGGCGGGTCCACTTCCCGGGCCTCGAACGCGACATCGTCTCGTTGGGGTACCTCAAGGACATCCAGGAAGAGGACGGGACCTTCGTCATCCGGATCGAGCTTTCGACCAACCTGCAGGGAGCCGGCGAGCGGATCGAGGAGGACTGCCATCGCCTCTTGCGGGAGGCGGGCGTTTCCTACCGGCTGGAGATGCAGGCTCGTTATCTCGGCGATCGCCCCGCCGACGGGGCGCCTGCCCCCGAGGTGGTGCCCCGGCTGCTGGACGACGTCCCGTTCAAGATCGCGGTGGCGAGCGGCAAGGGGGGGGTCGGCAAGTCGACCGTGGCGGTCAACCTGGCTCTGGGACTCGCCCGCCTGGGCTATCGCACCGGCCTCCTGGACAGCGACATCTACGGCCCCTCCATCCCGACCATGCTGGGCCTCGAAGGATCGCAACCCCAGGTGATCGATCACAAGATGATCCCGATCCCGCGGTATGGAGTGAAGAGCATGTCGGTCGGATACCTGATCGACCGGCACACCCCGGTGATCTGGCGTGGTCCGATGGCGGGCAAGGCGATCGAGCAGCTGATGAGCGACGTGGACTGGTCGGACACCGAGGTCCTCGTTTTCGACCTCCCGCCCGGCACCGGTGACGTCCAGATCTCCATCTCGCAGAAGATCCAGCTTTCCGGCGCCCTGATCGTGACCACGCCCCAGGATGTCGCGCTGATCGACGCAGGCAAAGGGGTCGGGATGTTCCGCAAGGTCTCGATCCCGATTCTGGGACTGGTCGAGAACATGAGCTACTTCGCCTGCCCCCACTGCGGCCAGAGGACCGAGGTGTTCGGCTCCGGCGGCGGCCGCCGGGAGGCTGAACGCGTGGGGGTCCCGCTCCTGGCCGAGATCCCGCTCGATCCGGAGGTTGTCCTGGGCGGGGACGAGGGAACCCCGATCCTGGCTCGAAATGCCGATTCGGCCACCTCCCGGGCATTTCTCGACCTGGCAGCGAAGGTCGCCGAGGCGCTCGGCCTGCCGGCCGCGAAGTAGGAGAACGGGTCCGAGCCGGCCGCCGCGGGCGCCCCCTCGCCCGCGGCGGGATCGGAACTCGTGTCGCTCCAACGCCCTAAAGAACCGCCCCGGGACCGCCCGATGATTCCAGAGGGGAAAGCCCCGGATTTCAAGACCGGCCGACGATCACGGGAGGCCCCTGGTGACGATGAACGGCGCCGCATCGCGGTCCGAACGCCCCATCTACGCGGCGGTGCAACGCTGTCCAGCCTGCGGGGAGAGATCTCCGCAGCGGATGTTCAAGGCACACCTGGTGCGGACTCTGCCGGTTCCCGGTCAGCCGTTCCTGCGCGCCTTTGGCTGGACCGACGGGACCGACCGCACGGAAGAGTCACCGCTTCACCACGGCATCTGCCTCTGCGCCGAGTGTCGCTATCCTGGAACCGAAGCCGACTTCCGGGAGGGGGGCAATCTCCAGGGGACCGCGCAGACGCTGAGGCGCCTCTTCGTAGAGCAGAGCGCCGGGGTCTCGGCACCCCTGGTGCGGATTCTTGGATCGTTCCCCGAATCCGACCCCCAGCCGGAGCGTGCGGTGCGCTACACCCTGGGAGCGATCGCGGCACAGCGCATGGTCTATCCCGAGTACTGGCGGGTCCGCCTCCTCGGCCGGCTCTATCTGCGGCTCACCTGGCTCTATCTCGACGAGCTGCACTTGTCGTGGACTCCCGGGCACCGGGGCGCCCTCCTCGGCTGGGAGGAACACGGTCCCGGCCGCGACCGGTTGGAGCGCGTACTCGATCGTCTCGAGCCCTTGCGCGCGCTCTGGCCGGATCTCCCGCTGGACGAGGAGTCGGCCCGGCGCGCGGCTCTCTGGTTCCACCTCAAGGCGTGGCAACTCCAGGCTGAAGAACAGGATCCGATCGACGTCGTCAGCGACGAACGGGAACTGGCGGAGCTGTACGCCCTGAACGGCGACCTGAACCGTGCCGGGGAGCTCTTCTGCCGGGCCCTCGATTCCTGCCTGCGTCTCCGCAACGAGGCCTACCAGGCGCAGCAGACGGCCTGGGATCGCGGGCTCACCATCGGGGAGGCGCGGGCCCTCACGGTCAGGGTGCAGCGCTTGACCAAGATGGCGGAGGACCTGCACGAGGCGGCGCGCACCTACGGTCCCGGGGACCCCCGGCGCCTGCCGGAGGTCCGGCCGCTCTCCCTGACCGCTTCCGCCGCGTCGGCCGAAGAGGGCGAGGACCACGGCCGCAGAAACGGCACGATCGGGTAGACTCCCCCGCATGAGCCGATCCCGTCCCCTGCCGGTCCCTCTCGAGGAGATGGGCTGCGTCCTGCGCCCCGAGGCGCTGTCGCCGCCGCTCGATTGGGCCGGGGTCTTCCGGCGCGCGGCGCGCGTCGAACTCGAGATCGGATCCGGCAAGGGGCTCTTCCTGATCGAGGCCGCTCGGGCCCGGCCCGAGATCGATTTCATCGGCATCGAACGGGCCGAGAAGTGGTTCCGGCGTGCCGCCGAGAGGATCCATCGATCGGGCCTCCCCAACATCCGGCTGGTCCGCTGGGACGCGTTCGACTTTCTGGCGCGCTGGGTCGTCCCCGGGTCGGCGGCGGTCGTCCACGTCTACTTCCCCGATCCCTGGCCGAAGAAGCGTCACGCGCGCCGGCGGCTGCTGCAGGAGTCGCTCTACCATCTCTGCGCGCGCGCCCTCCCGCCGGAAGGTGAACTCCGGGTAGCCTCGGACGTCGAGGGATACTTCACGGGGGCGATCGCGGAGATCACGGGATTGGGCCCGTTCCGTCGTGAACCATGGCCCGAGGCCGAAGAGGGCGGTCTGCCGACCAACTACGCCATGAAGTACCGTCAGGAGGGGCGCGCCCTGCACCTGGCGAGGTTCCGGCGGATGGGAGAGACGGAGGGAGGAAGACGATGACGGCCCGCGCCGACTGGCATGACTACTTCATGCGGATCGCCGAGGAAGTCTCGACCCGCGCAACTTGCGACCGTCGCCGCGTGGGAGCGGTGATCGTGCGGGACCGGATGATTCTCAGCACCGGCTACAACGGCAGCATCCGGGGGCTCCCCCATTGCGACGAGGCGGGGCACATGATGGAGAACGACCACTGCGTCGCGACGATCCACGCCGAGGCCAATGCCATTCTGCAGGCGGCGCGGAACGGCGTCCGGATCGAGGGGGCCGAAATCTACACCACGGCCAGCCCCTGCTGGAGCTGCTTCAAGATGATCGCCAACGCCGGGATCCGGCGGATCTACTATGGCGCCTTCTACCGCGAGCAGAGGATCTTCGACGTCGCGGAAAGGCTCGGGATCGAACTCGTCGACCTGTCGGCGGGACGACAGGATCGGCGGCAGGAAAAGGACTGAGGGGATGCCGTCGGACGGCATCGAAGGGATGCGCAAACCGGGCTGAGGCCCAGGGAGGATCAGGACCATGAGGCGTGACCGGGAGAACTTCGCCGACGAGGAAGAGGGAGATGAGACGGAGAAGGGGCGCAAGAAGAGCGAGGGGCGCGATGCCCGCACCGAGAAGTTTCTCAAGGCCCGCACGGTGCTGGTCTCCGAGCCGATCTCCAGCGAGCTGGCGCGTCGCGTCTACCAGAACCTGATCCTGCTCGAGGCGGACGACCCGGATAAGTTGATCACGGTGGTCATCAACTCGCCCGGCGGCGAGGCCGACACCGGGTTCGGCATCTACGACATGATGCGCTTCGTCAAGCCCCCGATCCGAACGATCGTGGCCGGACTCTGCGCGTCGGCCGCCGTGATGGTCTATCTGGCCGCGCCCAAGGAGCAGCGCTTCTCGCTGCCGAGCTCACGTTTCCTCCTGCACCAGCCGTCGTCGGCCAACTTCGGCCAGGCCTCGGACCTGGAGATCGCCGCGCGCGAGATCCTGAAGCTGCGCGACCGCTACAACGAGATCGTCGCTCACGAGACCGGCAAGACGCTCGAGAAGGTCACCGAGGATGCGGATCGCGACTTCTGGATGTCGGCGCAGGAGGCGGCCGAGTACGGGCTCGTCACCAAGGTCGTGACGCATCGCGGGGAGATCGACTGAGGGGGCGCCGCTCCGGCGGCGAGCGAAGAGCAGGCTGGCCCGGCAGACGACGCGGCGTCGCCCGTTTTGGCGGGTGACGCCGCGCATGTTCGTGTCCCGCGGATCGCTTCCGCGATCCGGACCGGCACCGGGGCCGGCCCGACCGTGACTAGAAGTAGGTGCTGAGGCCGAGGCCGATCCGAACCGAGAACTCGCCGTAGGCAGAAGTGCCGTTGTCGTCGTCCTCGGTGTCGCTATCGGACCCGCGGCCGAGCCGCGTCACCGTGGCAGACGCCGTGATCCCGTACTTTTCTGCGACGTAGTAGGCGACGCCGGCCTGGGCATAGACGTCGAAAACGGCTCGGCCGTACTCCCGCTCCCCCTTCACGGTGCCGATGGTCTCCTCGTCCTTCCCGACTACCATCCCCAGGCCAAGCCCTCCGGCCAGGTACGGGACCATGGTCGGGCTGCTCCCCAGGTGGACCTTGCCGTAGACGCCCCCGCCGAAACGGGTTTCGGAGTTCTCGTTCTTCCAGGCACTTCCCTCGCTGGGCTCGCTCGTTGTGCTGGCCAGGCCGAGATTCAGCGAGAGGCCCGCCTCGAACAGGTCGGTGAACATGTACCCGCCGCTGCCGCCCAGTCCGAGGTCGAACGAACTCACGTCCGCGACGTCCTCGCAGTCTTCCCCATCCTCGTTGCAGGCCTGCTCGGTCCCCGTGGCGAACCGCAACTCGGTCAGGTTGAGGTTCAGGGTTTTGTCCCCCTGCTTCGGCCGGGCGTCGGCCGGCGCCGCGAGCGCCAGCGCCAGCAATAGGACCATGACCACCGCGCCCCACGTACGGATCTTCATCGTGCCCTCCGTTGTCCGATGTCACCGGCCGATCGACCATCCGGTCGAACGTCCGGACCCTCACTTCGCGGAGCGGAAGGAGCTCGCTCGCTTCCATCCGCAGTGTGCGTCCATGCCGAGCCTCGCCCGTGGACGACTCAGAGACTTCCCCCGACCGGGCGGACCCGCAGGTGATACGACGACGCCGGGGCGGCGTCAATGGGGAACGGCGGCGGGACCGGGGATGGGGGGATCCGGGGCGCTCGTTCCCGGATCGGCCGCCAGCTCTGAGCGCTGGCCAAGGGGTGCGTTGTATCCTCCTCTCCGTCGATCGTTCGATGGCCTCAACCTGGAGGTGAAGCGTGAGGTGGTTTGTTCTGTGTGGGGCTCTCCTGCTGGCCGTCTCTCCCGTGGTCGCCCAGGACCTCATGGTGCCGGTGGCGACGGCGGGCGGATCGGGAATTAGCTACTTCGCCTATTCCGACGGCACGGTTTGGTACACGCTGGGCGGTTACCTTCTGGAGTTGCCGTGCGCGAACCGCGGCGTGCCTGTTCGCGCGATGATCCCGTACGGCGGTTTCGCTATCTACGTTCTCTACGACGACAATCAGGTCTGGACGATCGGCTGGACGACCGGCTGTACGTTCTCCGGAGACCTCACTCGCCCCGACAACCCGTCAATCCGTCCCGTTTCCATCAGTACGGGGGCGGAGTTTGTCGCGACCTACGAGGACGGCCAAGTCTGGGCAGGCCCTACGAACCTCCACCGCGTCGAGATGTGGGAACGACTCAACCCGGTCTCGTCCACCGACGAGCCGATGCCGGCGCCGACGTCCGCGCGTCCGGCCCCGTTCTCCTCGAGCTGTACGATCAACCTGGAGCTTCCCGCAGCCGGCCCCGCGGCGGTCCGCGTCTTCGACGTGGCCGGCCGGGAGATCCGCGCGCTCCTCGAGGCCGAGCTCCCCGCCGGCGCGTGTTCGATCGTCTGGGACGGCCGGGACGATGCGGGCCAGCCGGCTCCCGCGGGGGTGTACTTCGCGCGAGTCGAGGCCGCCGGCCGCGCGGAATCGGTTCGCCTGGTGCTCGCGCACTAGCAGCTAGGACAGGCACTAGCAGCTAGGACAGGCACTAGCAGCAAGTGCCAGCGGGCGCCCTTGGGGCGATGAAGCTCCGCGAGGAGAGTACCGGCACCTGATCGGAGATAGTGCGGCCTGAGCGAGTTGCGCGCTCGACGCTGAGGGCCTCGAGGCCGATCGTAACAGCGACGCCCGGGGTCCGTCACTCCGCGGAAAGAGAGCCCCCAACCGACGGGCGGGGGCTTTGTCGCGGAACGTTGACCACGGCGTTGACCACAAAGAAAAGGACCCGCGGGTCATCGCCGCAAGTCCTTGTCTCACAACGTGGAGCTGATCAGGATCGAACTGACGACCTCATGACTGCCAGTCATGCGCTCTCCCAACTGAGCTACAGCCCCGTCGAGCGACGATCCTAACGGGCGGGGGGAAACTCGTCAACCCTGTTCCTGGCGGTGATAGCCGCCGGACGACCTGGCCTTTCGCTTGCTCCCCACCGACGGCACGGGGTACGCTTCCGAGCGTTCTTTCCCGAAGCGAGCCGCCGACTGCGGTCCCGGTTCTGCGTCGGCGACCGGGCGGGGCCACGATCCGAGCTGCGGTCGGACAGGACCCGGGTCGGACCGCCGCGTTGCAGGGGTTGGCCGGAGTGGTGAAATGGCAGACACGCTGGACTCAAAATCCAGTGGGAGTTGATCCCGTGTGGGTTCGAGTCCCACCTCCGGCACCATGATCACGGGCCGTCGGTCGAACCGGCGGCCCGTGTTGTGAGACTGCACTCATGAGCCAACCCGATCCTCTCCCGTTCGAGGAGAATCGGATCCTAGCTCCCCTCACGAGCTGGCGGATCGGCGGGCCCGCCCGATACTTCGCCGAGCCGGAAGACGCCTGCGCGCTCGAGGGGTGCGTGCGCTTCGCGCTCGAGCGCGGGCTACCGGTCCTGGCGCTCGGCGGAGGTTCGAACCTCCTGGTCGCAGACGCCGGCTATCCCGGCCTCGTCCTCCGGGTCGGCGAACGAAGGTGGCGGGTGGAAGCCGCGGGCGAGGAGGCGCTCCTCCGCGCCGGCGCGCGAGCGCCCCTGGCCAGTCTGGCCCGCGCCGTGGCCCATGACGGTTGGGCGGGACTGGAGTGGGCCGAGGGAATCCCCGGGACGGTCGGGGGCGCGGTGGTCGGAAACGCCGGCGCCTACGGCGGTGATGTCGCTTCCGTCTGCCTTTCCGTCGAGACCTGGTCGATCGACCGCGGATGGCGTGAACGACCAGCGGCGGCGCTCGATTTCGGTTACCGGCGGAGCGCGCTCTCCGGACAAGACCCGACCCACGAATTCGTGCTCGGCCCCACGATCCGGCTCCGGCGCGACGACCCCGAGCGCCTGCGGGCGCGGATCCGCGAGATTGCGGCGGAGAGAAAAGCCCGTACGCCGGCCGGCCTCTCGTGTGGATCGGTCTTCCGTAATCCCCCCGGCGACGCGGCCGGTCGCCTGATCGAGCAGGCGGGCCTGAAGGGAGCCATCGTCGGCGGGGCGCAGATCTCCCGGCATCACGCCAACTACATCGTGAACACGGGAGGCGCGACCGCCCATGACGTGCGCGCGCTGATCGATCGCGCGCGGCGCGAAGTGGCGCGGCTGTGCGGCGTCGAGTTGGAACTCGAGGTCCGCCTGGTCGGATTCGCCGCCGGCTGAGGGCTTACGGCGCCGCCTTTTCCTTCGCGATGTAGCCCAACTCCTCGATCACCGCCACGACGTCGGCGGGCTTCACCTTGGCGGGATCGTAGGTGACGACGGCCAGGCTGTCGTCGAGGCTCACCTTCTTCTGCACGACGCCGTCGCACTCCCCCAGCGCTTCTTCGATCGCCGCCACACAGCCTCCGCAGTGCATTCCGTGAACCTCGAAGCTGACTGTCTTCGTTCCTTCCGCCTGCATGGCGCCTCCTTCTGTCTCGCTGCCGCCGCCGGCGCCCGGTCCGCCGGAGGATGCCTGTTCCCGTTTTCCACCGCATCCGGAGGCAGCGAAAAGCACCAACCCCGCCACCAGGCATGCGTAGAACGCGCGTCGCGCGGACCAACCTCCGACCCCTCTGCGGTCTTCGCCCGCCGGCTCGCTGGTTCTGCTCTGCATAGGCTCCTCCTTCCGTCTCTCCCTCGATCAAGGCAAGGACAGGTAGGGCGTTGCCCGGCCGTCCTCGGACAACGCCATCTCGCAAACGACGACCGGGTTCTGCAAACCGAGGCTCTCGAGCACGCGAGGGTGGACCTCGCCCATCACGCCCCAACGGATGGCGGCGCCGGTCGATCCCTCGGAGTCGGCGTCCGCCAGCACCCAGGCGCCCCGCCCTTCGAGCAGGAACTCGGGTGCCGCCGCCTCCAGGCGGAGAGGACGAGCGAACTCGCGCACCACGGCCTCGACCAGCGCCCGCAGGTCGGCGAACCCGGCCTTCGGCGAGATCAGACCGAAAGCCAGGTGCGGCCGGTCCCGCGCGCCGGTTTCCGCGTCCGGATCGAGGAAGGTGACCTCCCCGACCTCGAAGACGGCCTGCGGAAGCGGGTTGCTCCGGTTCCGCGCGAGCGTCTGCAAGAGACCGGGCAAGAGGCTCGTTCGGAGCTGCGTCTGCTCGACGCTGATCGGATTCTCGAGCAACACCGTCCCCGGATGGGGCGCGCGCCCGAGCAGACCATCCCCCTGCTCGTGGCAGGTCAGGGCGAGTGTCATGATCTCGACCAGCCCGAAACCGGCGAGCATCTCCCGCGCGCGCGCGCTCCGCGCCACGGCCTCCTGCTCGCGCGCGACCGTCTGGCGCGGCACCAGCGTGTGCGGGAAGTTGTGGTAGCCGTGGCTGATCGCCAGGTCTTCCACCAGATCGCGTTCGTGCAGGATGTCGTTGCGGTAGGCCGGGACGAGCACCTCGATCCGGTTCCCTTCGACCCGACCGGTGCCGTGGCGCATCCGGTGGAAGAGCTTTCGCGCCGTCTCGACGTCGAGCGGGATCCCGAGGAGATGCGCGGCGCCCTCCACCTCGCACCAGGTTGCCTCGGGAGCAAGGTCGGGCGTGATCTCCTCCCCGTCGGGAGTCTCGATCCGCACCGCCTCCAGCCTGGCGCCCGGATCGAGCTCCAGGAGCGACGTGGCGAGGATGTTGAGCGTCCGCCGCACGATGCGCTGTCCGCTCCCGGTCACATCGAGGAAGAGCCGGCGGCTCTCCGGCTCGACCTTGGTCTGTTCGCTGTTGATGATCGGCGGCATCGAGAGGACGAGGCCCGCGGCCGTCCGGAGGATCGGGTAGCGGTCGAAGCCGGCGAGCAGGTGGGCGTAGGCCGTGCCCTTGGGGTGTTCTTCCAGGATGCGGCGCAGCGAGCGGCGGTGCTCGGCGCTCGTGCCGGACGCGCCGAGCGGGACGAACTCGTAGGCCGGATCCGCGGTGGTGTACTCGAGGGACAGCGCCGGCCGGTCGTCCGCGCGGCCGGACGTCTCGAGCCCGAGGCGATCGAGATCGTAGACGCCGATCGAGGCATGCTTGCGGTTGCGGCCGAGCGCCCAGTGCAGGTTTTCCTGCATCTTCATGATGATCTTGAGCCGGTCTTCGTCGAGCGTGATCCCCTCGATGACGGCGCAGGCGATGAACGGGCGAAGGCTCGTGTCGCGACGGACCGACGGATCGACCCGAACCGTCAGGCGCGGCGGCGCGATTCCATACTCCACCGGGCCTTCCTCCAACTCGAGGATGCCCCGCAGGGCCCGACCCAGACCGCCCGGGTCGAAGAGATCGGGGCGCACCGCCAGGAGTTCCATCCGCACGACCTCGACCGGAGGCAGGGTCTCGCTTCCCCCCGCCGCGCGCAGGTCGAAGTCGCAGCGATCGCAACGGGGCGGTGTCTCTTCCTTGCCGACCAGTTCCACGATGTAGCCGCAGCGTGCGCAACGCACGCGGGCGAGGGTCTCATACCCGTCGACGTCGCAACCGATCTCTCCCAGCACGCGGAGGAGACGGTCGCGGTCGATCTCGGTCCTCGCGCAGCGGTTCAACTCCGAGACCGGAATCCCGATCACCGGCATAGCGGCACCCCTTTCAGCCACTCCAGGTCGACCTGGTAGAGATCCCGCATGACGCTGACGCCGTGGATCACCATCGCGAGGCGATCGAGCCCGAATCCCCAGGCCAGCACCGGCTCGGTGCAGCCGAGCGGCTCGGTGACCTCCGGCCGGAAGATCCCGGCCCCCGCCAGCTCGAACCAGTCGCGCCTCTCTTCGTTCCAGACCAGCACGCCGACCGAAGGCTCGGTGTAGGGGAAGAAGTCGGGGCGGAAGTCGACCCGCGAGAAGCCGAGCTCGCGCAGAAACGCCTCCATAGTCCCGAAGAGCGATGAGAGATTGGCCTCGGCGTCGATGATGATCCCGTCGACCTGGAAGAAGGTCGGCAGGTGCTTGTAGTCGACCGCCTCGCGCCGGAAGACGCGACCGGTGGAGAAGACCTTGGCCGGCCCCCGGCGGATCTCGGCCAGCGCGCGGATCGTCGTGGCGGTGTTATGGGTCCGGAGAATGTTCCGCTCCGCCAGATCGCCGCGCCAGCGGTACTGCCAGCCGATCGACCCGGTGTCGCCCCCGTCCTCATGGGCCGCTCGCACCCGATCGACCAGCCCGGCGTCCGCCGGGAGAGGCGTGCGGGCCGGCCGCGCGATATAGAAGGTATCCTGCATCTCTCGCGCCGGATGGTCCTGCGGCTGGAAGAGCGCGTCGAAGTCCCAGAACGAGGATTCGACCTGCGGGGAACGCCACTCGGTGAAACCCATCCCGAAGAAGGCGCGGCGCACATCCTCGATCACGCGCTGAAGCGGATGGCGTTTGCCGGGGTGACGGGGCTCGGTCGCGAGCTGGACGTCATACGGCTTGAATCGCATTTCCTTCCACGCCCCCGAGGCGAGGAGTTCCGGCGACAGGAAGGTCACGACGGGACGGAGGTCGACTCCGGCGCGGAGCCGATCCTCGCCCGCCCCGGTGATGGCGACGTGGCGGTGGACGCGGTCACGGATTTCGATCCAGGGATTGCGCGGCCCGAGCAGCTCGCGGGCCTTCTGGACCGGACAGCCGCGCGCCTCGAGTTCATCCTCCAGCAGGCGGCCCGATTCGGCCAGGATTTCGAGCGCCAGTTCGTCGGCCTCGCGACCCGTCCGCGCCGCCATTCCGGCCTCGGTCAAGATCAGAACCGGGCCCTCCTTCCGGGCCCAACCCCGTGCCCCGAGTCCGCGGATCGTCTGCCCGACCTCCTTCGCGTCGAGCCCGGTCCAGGTGCTGATCTCAGGGATCGCGCCGCGCCCGTCGTGTGCGAGCAACGCCTCCAGCACCCGGCGCTCCGGCAACCCCTTCTCTCGTGCCGAGCGGCCCTCCTCCCGGAGGACCCACTCGCGGTACGGCTCTTCCCGCAGCGTGCAGAGGCCGGCTTGAACCAGGAGCACCGCCGCCGCCGCGACCTTCGCCTGGTCGAGCTCCAGCCGGGCCGAGAGCGACGAGATCGTTTCCTCCCCGCCCGGTTCGAGCGTGCGCAGAACCTCGACCTGTTCGACCGAGAGCCCTCCGCCGGCCTCGGTCGAGCTCAGAGACGGATCAGGAGCGACGCCATGGGTCGATCCGGCGTCATCGGTCGCGTCGTGCACGCTTCCTCCCTCGGTTCAGATCCACGTGGACACCCTTCCGACTCGCGGAAGAGGGCCGTTGTTCGGCTCGCGGCTCCGGCCTCATCCGCCAAAGGCGTCGCGCATCCGCTCGAAAAACCCCTTCTGCAGCTTCGGCTGTTCGCCGCCGTGCAGTTTGCCCAGTTCCTCGAAGAGGCGGCGCTCGTCCGCGGACGGCCGCGTGGGAATGACCACGATCACGCGCACGAGCTGATCGCCCGGCTCGCGGCCGCCCAGCCCCGGGATTCCCTTGCCCCGCAGCCGCAAGACCTTTCCCGACTGGATTCCCGCCGGGATCTCGACCCTGACCTTGCCGTTCAGGGTCGGCACCTCGACCTTGGCTCCAATCACGGCCTGGTGGGGATGAATCGGCAGGTCGCTCACGATATCGGCGCCGTGCCGTTCGAAGACGGCGTGCGGCTTCTCAGAGAAGACCACGATCAGGTCACCCGGCGGACCGCCCCGCACACCGGCGTCGCCGTGTCCGCGGAGGGACATGTAGTTCCCCTCCATGACCCCCGCCGGAATGTTGACGGCCACCGTCTCCTGCCCCTCGACCAGGCCGTCACCGCCGCAGGTCGCGCAGGGATCGCGGACGACCTCGCCTTCTCCCTGGCAACGTTCGCAGACGCTGACGTTCACCATCTGCCCGAAGAAGGAGCGCTGCATCCGCCGAATCTGTCCGCTGCCGCCGCAGACCTCGCAGGGCGTCGTCTGCCCCGAACTGCTGCCGCGCCCATGACAGGTCTGACAGGCGACCAGTTTGCTGACCCGCACCTTCTTCGTGACGCCGGTCGCGATCTCCTCCAGGGTGAGCGCCAGGCGGATCTGCCGCCGTCCACCCCGGCGATCGCGCGGAGGTCGCCCGCCTCCTTCCTCGCCGAAGAAGTCGAAGCCCCCGAACTCGCGCATGAACGCCCGCAGCGCATCGCCGAGGTCGAAGGCGAAACCGCCGCCCGGAAATCCGCCCCCGGCCGCGGCCTGGGGATCGACGCCGGCGTGGCCGAACTGGTCGTAGGCGGACCGCTTCTGCGGATCCTTCAGGATCTCGTAAGCCTCGTTGACTTCCTTGAAGTGCTCCTCGGCCGCCGTGTCCCCGGGATTCCGATCGGGGTGGTACTGGAGGGCGAGCTGCCGGTAGGCCTTCTTGATGGCCTCCAGATCGGCGCTCCGTTCGATTCCCAGCACCTCGTAGTAGTCGCGTTTGGCCATGCCATCCTTCCCTCCACGCGGCCGGCGGCGTCCGCGCCCCGATCCCGCGAGAATCCGGAGAGAGTATCGGTGATCGGCCCTTGCATCAAGGCCGAGGCAGAACCAGCCGACCGGGCCACCCGGGGCCGCCGGCCTGCCGGCAACCGCCGTCCGGACCCCGGATCGCGCGGGAAAGGGACGTCAGCTCCCGCGGTGCCGGATGACCGCCCAGGCGGTCAAGAGGAGGATCCGAAGATCCAACCCGACGGACCAGTTCTCGACGTAGTAGAGGTCGTACCGCGTCCGTTCCTCGATCGGCGTGTCGCCCCGCAGGCCGTGGACCTGGGCCCATCCGGTCAGGCCGGACTTCACGCGGTGCCGGTCGTAGTAGTCGACCACCCCCGTTTCGAACTGCTGGACGAAGAACGGGCGCTCCGGCCTCGGTCCCACGAGGCTCATTTCACCCCGCACCACGTTCCACAACTGCGGCAACTCGTCGAGGCTCCAGCGTCTCAGGAAGACTCCGATCCGCGTCCGCCGCGGGTCCTCGGCCGCGGCCCAGACCGGTCCGGTCGCCCGTTCCGCGTCGACCCGCATGGAGCGGAACTTCAGCATGCGGAAGACGCGTCGATCGCGCCCGACCCGCTCCTGCCGATGGAAGATCGGGCCCGGCGAATCGAGCCGCACCGCGAGGGCGAGCGCGCCGAAGAGCGGCGCCAGCAGAACCAGGAGGACCGCCGATAGGCTCAGGTCGAGCGTTCGCTTGGCCGCGCGTCCCCAGCCGGTGAGGGCAGGCTCACGCAGCTGAAGCAGCGGCAGCCCGTCGACCTCCTCCAGTCGGGCTGAGCGTCCCCAAAGGGGAGAGAGCTCGGGCAGAAAGAGGAGATCCAGGTCGAGGCGCTGGCACTGGGCGTAGAGCTCCGGGAGCCGTGCCGAGGCCCCCGACTCCCCGGCCAGGACCACGAGGTCGAGATCGTGGGCGGCCGCGATTGCTTCGAGGGCGTCGAGCCGGCCGAGCACCGGGGCTTCCGGCGCCGCGCGGTCCACGGTCGGGTCCATCTCGAGGTAGCCGATCAGAGCGTGGGGATAGGGCGAGAGTCCGAGCGACCGGGCGATGCGCCCGGCCAGCGGACCGGCGCCGGCCACGGCGAAGCGGATCGGAGGGAACGGGCGCCGGGTTCGGATGGCCGCGTGGACCAGGGACCGTCCGGCCACGGTCAGCAGGAACGTGAAGAGCCAGATCAGCGGCATCGCCACGCGCGAGAAGGTCTCGTCCCGGTAGAAGAAGGAGAGCGCTGCGACCGCGAGGATCCCGAAGCCCTGGGCGCGGAGAATCTCTCCCGCGCCGTGGCGCGGACGTCCTCGCTCCAATCGATAGAGACCGAAAAAGTGCTGCAGCAGGATCCAGATCACCGCGGTCGCGACCGCCCCCAGGACGTAGGTCGAACCGTCGGGAATCCCCTTTTCGGGGGGAAGGACGTGGATGAGCGGAGAGTAGAACCGTGCCCAGTATCCGAGCGCGAACCCCCCCGCGATCGCGACGAGATCGGAGAAGAGCCAGATGGCCTGGACCAAAGCGGCCCGCTTGCTGCGCTCAGCCTGTCCCATCGTTTCCCGCCGACGAGCGCGGCACGCCCTGGAACCCGGGCGGCCCGTCCTCTCGCAACCATGCGTCGACTTCCGCCTCGAAACGGGGCCGTCCGAATCTCTCGGTGCCGCGCCGGATCTCCGCGGCGTCCCAGCGGGTCCCCTCGCACTCCTCCATGGCGGCGGCCAGCGACCGCGGTTCGGGCGCCGCGAAGAAGAGCCCGCTCCTTTTCTCCCGCACCGTCTCCCGCAGTCCGCCGCGACCCAGGCCGACGACCGGACGACCGCAGGCCTGTGCTTCGACCGGCACGATGCCGAAGTCCTCCTCCCCGGGGAAGAGGAGCGCCCGGCAGCGCCGGTAGTACGCGCGGAGTTCCTCGGCGCCCAGCCAACCGGTGAAACGAACGCCCGGCGGCGCGATCCGTTCGAGCCGGCGTCGCTCCACGCCGTCCCCGACGATCACGAGCGGTCGAGGACGCAACCGGATCGCTTCCAGGGCGAGATCGATCCGCTTGTAGGGGACCAGCGCGGTCACGATGAGATAGAAGTCCTCCGCCTCGCCGGCCGGAGTGTAGTAGTCGACATCGACCCAGGGATGGATGACGCGCGCCGTACGGCCGTAGTAGCGACGAATGCGCGCGGCGACGTGCGCGGAGTTCGCGGCAAAGGAGTCGACGCGCACATTGGTCGA
The DNA here is from genome assembly GCA_964371055.1 of uncultured bacterium. Taxonomy (GTDB): domain Bacteria; phylum Eisenbacteria; class RBG-16-71-46; order CAIMUX01; family CAIMUX01; genus CAYJLF01. The sequence continues at coordinate 164,610 of CAYJLF010000004.1, forward strand.
GAGGTCCCACTGGCGCAGGCCCGACGCCAGCACCGGCAAGAGGACCCGAGCCGGACCGCCGTACCGGCCACCGCCGAAGTACTCCTCGTACGCGGCCCAGACATAGCGCATCGGGGTGTGACAGTAGCAGAGGTGACGCGTGCCGGGATGGACGACGACGCCTTTGGCCGCGCAGTGGCTGGAGGAGATCACCAGGTCGAGGCCCCGCAGATCGAAACGCTCGATCGCGGCGGGAAAGAGCGCCAGGTAGCGCTGGTAATTGCGGACGCCCCGCGGCAGGCGCTGGATGAACGACGTGTGAATCGGATGCGACTCGATGGCCGGGCTCACGCTGCCCCGACGGTGGACCAGGGTGTAGACCGGTGCCTCGGGGAAGCGCTGACAGAAAGCCTCGAAGACCTTCTCGCCGCCCCGCATGCCGGTCAGCCAGTCCTGGACCAGCCCGACCTGGATCCGCTCCTTGTCCATCCCGGCACTCCCCTCCCCTGCCGCCGCCTCGTCCTTCCCGCGCACCCGGACGGCGACGGCGTCACTCCAGCGCCTCCATCAGTTCGCGAAAGACGGCGTTGGAAACAAAGCGCGCCGCGGGGGTCAGGCGCAACCACGGAATGACCCCCACGCCCCCTGGCGCCCATTCCAGCATCCCGGCTCGCACCAACGCCTCCGCGCTCTCGCGGAGCGGGGGCCCCTTTTCGGGGCAGGACCCCGCCAGCGTCTCCCATGGAATCCCCTCCGCCCGCCGGAGGCCGAGGAAGATCCACTCCGCCGCCGCACTCCCGGCGTCGACCACCTCTTCGCCGCCGGCCGGGGACCGGCCCTCGTCGATGGCCGTTCCCCATGCCTCGAGGGAGGACGGGTTCCACCAACGCCGACCCCCGCCGTGGGAGTGGGCGGAAGGTCCGAAGCCGAGATAGTCACCCCGGATCCAGTAGTTCTCGTTGTGACGGCACTCCCGACCGGGGCGGGCGAAGTTGGAGATCTCATACGCGCCGAGCCCCGCCTCCGCCGCCAGAGACGTGAGCAGATCGTACTGTGCGCGCGCGCCGTCGTCCGGCGGCAGGCAGACCTCTCCCTTTCGCCAGGCGCGCTCCAGCGGCACGTCTCCCTCCAGCGTCAGGCAATAGGCCGAGAGATGATCCGGCTGGAGCGCGAGCGCCCGCGAGAGCGACTCGTGCCATCTGCGGACCGTCGACCCGGGCAGCGCGTAGATGAGATCCAGGCCGATATTCTGAAATCCCGCCCGCCGCGCGTCCCCGTACGCGCGAACGGCCTCCGCGGCGTTGTGCAGGCGCCCGAGGAGCCGCAACTCATCATCGTGGAATGACTGGATGCCCAGGCTCAGGCGGTTGACCCCCGCCTCCAGCCACGACGCCGCGCGCGCCTCGTCGACCGACTCGGGATTCGCCTCGATCGTGATCTCCGCCCCCGGGTCGAGGCGGAAGAGACCTCGCAACGCGTCGAGGATCCGCGCGATCTCTCGGCCCAGGAGGAGCGAAGGGGTGCCCCCGCCGAAGTAGACCGTCTGGAAGCTCTTCCCGGCGAAGGCCGGGTCCGCCGCGCCGAAACCGATCTCGCGCCCGATCCGATCGAGCCATTCCGCCCGGAGGCGCAGGTCGGTGGTGCGGTAGAAGTCACAGTACGTGCAACGCGCGCGGCAGAACGGCACGTGCAGGTAGAGGCCCGGCCCGAAGGGCGGCGGCCAGGTGACCGTCCGGTTCACCGGATGAGGCGGAACATCCGCAGAGGACGCGGCAGCTTCTTCTCCGGATTCCACGAGAAGTACGTCACCCAGGCCTTCCCGTGCACGCGCCGGAGGTCGACGGGGCCCCAGAAGCGTCCGTCGTAGCTGAAGTCGCGATTGTCTCCCATCATCAGGATGTGTCCCGGCGGGACCTTGAACGGAGGGAAGTTGTCCCGCTTGAAGTTCTCCGAGTTCGGATCGTTGAAGACCCGCGCGTCCTTGTGGACGACGTACGGCTCCGTCTGGGGCGTCCCGTCGATGTAGAGAACCTTGTTCCGGATCTCGACCGTCTGGCCCGCCACCGCCACGCAGCGTTTGATGTAGTCGACCTTGGGGTCCAGCGGAAATTCGAACACGATGATGTCGCCCCGCTTCGGCTGCGTGTACCCCGGCAGGCGCACATCGGTGAAGGGGAGGCGGGCGCCGTAGGCGAGTTTGTTGATGAAGAGGAAGTCGCCCGGCAGCAGCGTGTTCTCCATCGACCCGGTGGGGATGCGGAAGGCCTGGAAGGCCAGGGTCCGGATGGCGAGAAAGATCAGGAATGCGACGAAGAGCGACTCGCCCATCTCCCGCAGGAAACCCCGGGGAGCGGACGGCCGCGCGCGGCGTGACGAGAACAGGGAATTCACCGCTGACCCCTCCTTCTACTTCTCGTCCTGCGACTTCAGCAGGGCGAGGAATGCCTCCTGGGGCACGTGCACCGATCCGATCTGCTTCATCTTTCGTTTGCCTTCCTTCTGCTTCTCCAGCAGCTTCCGCTTGCGGCTGATGTCGCCGCCGTAGCACTTGGCCGTCACGTCCTTGCGCATGGCGCTCACCGTGGAACGGGCGATGATCTTGCCTCCGATCGCCGCCTGGATCGCGATCTGGAACATCTGCCGCGGGATCAGTTTCTGCAGGCGGTCGACCAGATCCCGGCCCCGTTCATAGGCCTTCTCCCGGTGGGCAACGATCGACAGCGCGTCGACCACCTCGCCGTTCAGCAGCACGTCCAACCGGACCAGGTCGGACGCCATGTAGTCGAAGAACTCGTAGTCGAGGGTGGCATACCCCCGGCTGTAGGACTTCAGCCGGTCATAGAAGTCGTAGATGATCTCGGAGAGCGGCATCAGGTAGGTGAGCTGCGCCCTCGTCGGGTCGAGATAGTCGATGCCGTGGAAATCACCGCGGCGCTCTTGCACCAGTTTCATGATCGCGCCGACGTGTTCCTGCGGGGTGACGATCCGGGCCTCGATGAACGGCTCCTCGTAGAGCTCGCAGTGGCCCGGGTCGGGCATCGCGGCCGGCGAGTCGACGCGCACCACCTCGCCGTCGTCGAGCGTCGCCCGCAGCTGCACGTTTGGGATGGTGGCGATGATGTCGAGGTTGTACTCCCGGTGCAGACGCTCCTGGACGATCTCGATGTGGAGCGGCCCGAGAAAACCGCAGCGAAAGCCGAACCCCAGCGCGGCCGAGGTCTCCGGAGTCCAGCTGAGCGCCGCGTCGTTCAAGGCGAGCTTGCCGAGCGCGTCCTTGAGGTTGACGTAGTCCTCGGTGTCGACCGGGAAAAGGCCGGAGAAGACCATCGGCTTGAGCGGCTTGAAGCCCGGCAGCGGGGCGACGACCGTCGCGTCCGCGGGGGCGATCGTGTCGCCGACGGTGGCGTCTGCCACGTTCTTGAGCCCCGCCAGCAGGTAGCCGACCTCGCCCGCCGAGAGCGACTCCTGCGGCACCATCCCCAGGCGGAGCAGCCCGACCTCGTCGACGTCGTAGGTCTTTTCCGTGGCGAGCATCCGGATGCGATCGCCCTTGCGGACGGTCCCCTCGACGACGCGGATGAAGGCCACGACCCCGCGGAACTTGTCGAACGAGGAATCGAAGATGAGGGCGCGGAGGGGCGCCTCGGGTCTTCCGGTCGGGACCGGCACGCGGGTCACCACCGCCTCGAGGATCTCCTGGACCCCGATGCCCTGCCGGGCGGAAGTCAGGAGGATCTCGTCGTCCCCGGCCGCGAGGAGGTGGTGGATCTGCTCCTTGACGTCGTCGACCCGGGCCGCCGGCATGTCGATCTTGTTGATGACCGGCAGGATCGTCAGGCCGGCCTCGAGCGCCATGTGGAGGTTGGCGACGGTCTGCGCTTCGACCCCCTGGCTCGCGTCGACCAGGAGGAGCGCCCCCTCGCACGCCGCCAGGGACCGGCTCACCTCGTAAGAGAAGTCGACATGTCCCGGGGTGTCGATCAGGTTGAAACGGTAGATGTGGCCGTCCCTGGCCGCGTAGTCCATGGCGATGGCGTGCGCCTTGATCGTGATCCCCCGCTCGCGTTCCAGGTCCATGTTGTCCAGGACCTGTTCCTTCATCTGGTTCGCCGGCAAGGTGTGGCAGAACTCGAGGAAACGGTCGGCGAGCGTCGACTTCCCATGGTCGATGTGGGCGACAATGCAGAAATTGCGGATGTCCGAGGCTTTCATCGAGGTTCAGCCCACCTCTTCCGTTCAGAAGCGAAGCCGGAGTCCGGCCCGAATCCCCGCCGGGCGGGCGGCGTTCCCGTCCTGGGGTTCGAACTCCGCATCGAAGGGGCCGAGCTGCGCATCGACGTAGGCATCTCCCATACTCAGGACGGCCGCGAAGGCCGACCACCAGGTGAAGTCCCTCCGGCGCGACGCCAAGTAGCGCCGCTCCTCCTCGAATCCGGCCTCGAGGGCCGGGTCGTCCGCCGCTTCCCGGGCCTTTCGCTCGGCCCGCCTCTCCTTCCGCCCGTAGTCGATCGCCCGTCCGATGAGGTAACCCTCCCCCGCCGCCACGACGATCGCCTTCAGATGCTTGCCGTTCGACCACTGCCCCCAGCCGGGGACCACGACCGACCGGAGCATGATCCACTTCGGCTCGCGATGCCAAGCCCAGCCGGAGCTAGCCCCGCCGGAGCTCGGCTGCCCCGGCGCGACCAGCGTTCCCCCCTGGATCTCCGGCGGCAGCGTCACCACGCGCCCGCTGTCGGGACCCGGCGCGGCCCTGATCGCATCAGGTCTCGTCTCGGCTGTGTCGGGAGCCACCGGCGAGGGCAGGTCCTGCGCCCGCGCGACCGGGGAGGCCCCGGAGGCGATGAGATACAGCGCCCAGAGCGCTAGGGAGTGACGCAAGGCGCTCGCCGGCCGGGACAACTGGCGGGAACGTGTGGGAATCGAACCCACCCCGGACACGCGAGTGCCCGGCAAAGGATTTGAAGTCCTCGGAGCCCACCAGAACTCATGCGTTCCCGCTGCAAAGACTGTTGTCACCGGGCATTCAGACTACCGGCCGCCCGACGGGGCGTCAACCATTCCGCACCGCGGTGATCTCGATCTCCACGCGGGCCGCGCGCGGGAGTCCGGAGGCCTGCACCGTCGAGCGGGCGGGATAGGGCGGGCGGAAGTACTGCGCGTAGATCTCGTTCACCGCCTGGAAGTCCGCCATGTCGGCGAGAAAGAGGGTGACCCGCACGATGTCCGCGGCCTCGAGCCCGGCCGCCGCCACGATGGCGAGCGCGTTGGCCGCCGCCCGGTGGAATTCGGGGACGACCCCACCCGGAGCGAGCTGTCCGGTGCCCGGGTCCAGTCCGATCTGCCCCGCGCAACAGAGCAGTCCGGTCTCTTCGTCCAGGATCCCCTGGGAATAAGGTCCGATCGCCGCCGGCGCCCGGTCAGTCACGATGACTCGATGTCTGCTCATCGATCCGTCTCCCCCTGTCTGTCCGCCTCGCTTGGTGCCCGATGCCCCCCAGGGCGCCCGGCTCGCTCCCCCCACCGATGGTGCGACCGGCGCTCCGTGTCGCGACGCCGGCTTCACTCCACCGTCACGCTCTTCGCCAGGTTGCGCGGCTGGTCGACATGACAGCCGCGCGCGACCGCCATGTGGTAGGCCAGCAACTGGAGCGGGACGACCGAGAGGAGCGGCACCAGAGGGTCGATCGTGGGCGGGATCCGGATGACGTGGTCGGCGCGGGCCGCCACCTGCTCATCGTCTTCGGTCGCGACGGCGATGATCCGACCCCGCCGGGCGCGGACCTCCGCCATGTTGCTCAGCACCTTTTCATGCGCCGAGTCGCGCGTACAGAGGAAGACGACCGGCATGTTCTCATCGATCAGCGCGATCGGACCGTGCTTCATCTCGGCCGCGGGGTACCCCTCCGCATGGATGTAGGAGATCTCCTTCAGCTTCAGAGCCCCTTCCAGCGCCACCGGAAAGTTGAAGCCGCGCCCCAGATAGAGGAAGTTGGAGTGGGAGGCATAGTGGCGTGCGATGTCGCGGATCTCGTCGCTCGTCGCGAGGATCCGCTCCATCTGCTCTGGAATCGCACGCAGGGCCCCGATCAACTCCGCGGCCACCTCTTCCGCCAGGCCCCGCCACCGCCCGAGGTAGAGCGTGAGCAGCGCGAGGACTGCGACCTGCGCGGTGAAGGCCTTGGTGCTGGCGACGCCGATTTCCGGCCCCGCGTGGATGTATATTCCCCCGTCGGCCTCGCGCGCGATCGACGAACCGACCACGTTGCAGATGCCGAGGACCCGCGCGCCGCGCCGCCGCGCTTCGCGCAGGGCGGCCAGGGTGTCGGCCGTCTCGCCGGACTGGCTGATCACGATGACGAGGGTCCGGCCGTCCAGGACGGGATTTCGGTACCGGAACTCCGAGGCGTACTCCACCTCGACCGGAATGCGGACGTACTCCTCGATCATGTACTCGCCGATCATCGCCGCATGCCAGGAGGTGCCGCAGGCGGTCAGGATGACCCGATCGAAACGCCGCAACTCATCGCCGCTCAGGTTCAGCCCGCCCAGCTTCGCCTCGGAGCGGTCCACCACGAGTCGCCCCCGAATCGCGTTCCGGATGGCGCGCGGCTGTTCGAAGATCTCCTTCAGCATGAAGTGCGGGAATCCGCCCTTCTCGATCTGGTCCAGCTCCCAGGTGACCTCCTGGACCTCGCGATTGACCGGAATCTCGTTCAACGTCTGGGTGCGGTAGCCGGTCGGGGAGATGATCGCCATCTCCTCCTCTCCCAGGTAGACGACATGGCGGGTGTGGGAGAGGATCGCCGAGACGTCCGAGGCGACGAAGTACTCGCCATCCCCGACTCCGACCAGAAGCGGGCTCCCCTTCCGCGCTCCGACGACGATCCCGGGCGCCAGGTCGCTCACGACGGCGATCCCGTAGGTGCCGGTCACGAGGCGCAAGGCCGAGGCGACCGCTTTCTCGAGCGAGCCGTCCCAGTACTCCTGGATGAGGTGAGCCAGGACCTCGGTGTCGGTCTCGGAGACGAACGTGTACCCCTTCAGGCGGAGCGTCTCCCGGAGCGAGTCGCTGTTCTCGATGATTCCGTTGTGCACCACGGCGAAGTGGCTGCGCTCGTCGGTGTGCGGGTGGGCGTTGATCTGAGTCGGCTCGCCGTGGGTGGCCCAGCGGGTGTGGGCGATCCCGAACCGTCCCCGCGGGGGATCGTCCCGGACGAGGCGCTCGAGGATATCGATCTTCCCCGCGTCTTTGATCACCCTCAGGCCATGATCACCCCCGACGGCCACGCCGGCAGAGTCGTACCCGCGATACTCGAGTCGCCGCAGTCCTTCGAGCAGGATCGGGAGGCACTCCCGATTCCCCGTGTATCCGACGATTCCGCACATCGATCCCCCCGAACTCGGCCCACCGTCGCAGCCGATCGCCTGTCACCGCCGATGCTAACCGCGATCGAGCGCGACGCGCACCGATTCCAGAAGTTCTTTGGCCATCCCCGCGCTCCCGGCCTCCACGAGAATCCGCACCACCGGTTCGGTTCCGGAGGCACGAACGTGAACAAAGCCGTCCGGGCGCGCCCAGCGGAGCCCGTCTCGGGTATCCCCGGCCGGGCCCAGGCGGCCGACCAGCCGCTCCGAGACCGCTCCAATCCCCCCGGCCGGAACCCCCACCTTGATCTTGGCCTGGTGCCGAGGAGGGAGGGAGCGCGCGAGTTCTCTCAATCCCTCCGGACTCCCAGCTTCCGTCTCGCAGAGACGCGCGAAGGCCACGGCGGCGTCCCGCCCGAGGTGAACCCGAGGGTCGATCACTCCCCCGTTTCCTTCGCCTCCCAGGATTGCGCCCGTCCGTCGCATCTCGGCCACAACGTGCGCCTCCCCGACCGGGGTCCGGTGGAGCGGGACACCGAACCGGGCGGCCACCGCTTCGATTCTCGTACTGGTCGAGAGGTTGGTGACGAGCGTGCCCGGCTCCCGCTGAAGGCGCCCGAGCGCGACCAGCGGCAGCGTCCACTCCTCCCCGATCGCATCGGTCCCGGGCAGGGCCACGGCGAAGCGATCGGCGTCGGGATCGACCATCGCCGCGAAGGTCGCATCGGTCGGAACAAGATTGAGAAATTGCTTGAGAGATGCCTCGGAAGGCTCTGGGTTGTCGGCAAATGCGCCGCTGGTCTCTTCGCCGTGACAGTGCAGCTCGACGCCCAGCGCGCGAGCCAGGTCGGGAAGGAGCGCCCCACCCGCACCATGTCCGGTGTCGATCCAGACCCGCAACGTGCGGCTTCTGATCCGGTCCGCATCGACGACGCGGACGACCGCGTCGAGGTGGGCAGAGAGCGCGTCGCTCCGCCTTTCCACTACCCGGCCGAATCGTTCGTGGGAAACAAAGGGGACGATCCCGGCCTCGATTCCCCGGCGCAGCGCGGCGAAACGCTCCGGCGCCAGGAAACTCCCCCCGCGGTCGACGAACTTGAGGGCGTTCCAGGGGGCGGGGTTATGGCTGGCGCTGAGGATCAGGCCACCGGCGGCGCCCCAGACTTCGACCGCCATCTGCACGGTAGGGGTCGGGACGATACCGAGGTCGAAAACATCCCGGCCACAGGCGCGCAGGGTCGCGGCTGCCGATTGCGCCAGCGCTTCCCCGGTTCGGCGGGAGTCCCGTCCCAGAACCACCGGTCCCGGTTCGAGCAGGTCGGCCAGGGCGGCCGTCCAGGCCGCGACCACGACCGGATTGAACTCGGGTCCCACGATGCCGCGAACCCCGGAAACGCTGACCATCAGGGGGGACATGAGGCTTCTCTTCTCCCCGCCGCCGGCGCGGAGAAGGCCGGGATCCCGCCGGGATCCGGCCCGACCGGCCCGCGCCGGCCGTCGAACTGGAACGGAAGAAAATGGAGCTGGTGATCGGATTTGAACCGATGACCTGCGCATTACGAATGCGCTGCTCTACCAACTGAGCTACACCAGCCCGCTCTTCCCGAGGTACCGGACCGGACGGGAAATCGCCCGGGAGGTGAATCGCATCCCGGGCGTCTCCGGCCGCGCACGGCCCTGCAACAAATGGTGCTACCCCGCGGACTCGAACCGCGGACTCCCAGATTTTCAGTCTAGTGCTCTACCAACTGAGCTAGGGTAGCACCGCGAAAGGGCAAGGATGGTTGTACCCCGGGCGGCGCGGTGCCGTCAAGCCCATTTCCACAAGCCGGTTCGGCGGTTGCCCGTCTCTGGGGAGACGAGCCGATCCTCGGCTTCAGGCCGCGACCGATCTCCGGGCGAGCGCGGCCGCGACCGTCGCCTTGAGCTCCGTTAGGTCGGACGACTTGACCACATACCCGTCCGCCGACCAGCTCGCGAAGCTCTGCTTGTAGCTCGGGTAGGCCGAGTTGAGGATGACGGCGACCGCCGGGCGGCTGTCCAGGATCCGGCGCAGCACATCCAGCCCGTCCATCCCTCCCAGCCGGATGTCGAGCACCACGGCTTCCGGCGGCGAGGAGCGCAGCCTCTCGAGCGCTTCTTCGCCCGACGCCACGCTCATCACTTCGTACCCGTCGTCGGCAAACTCCGACTCATAGAGCTTCCGAAGACTGGCGTCGTCCTCGACGATCAACAGACTGGCCATCTCCATACCTCCCCGCCTCGCTTCAGCGGGAGCGGCGCCGGTCGCGACCGGTCCGCCGTTCGTTGACGCTCTTTCGCCGATCCTGGTTCTCGCGGATCGGGAAACTGATGGTGAACGACACGCTCCAGGGCTCTCCCGTCCGCACGTGGATCTCTCCCCCGTGCTCCTTGACGATCTGGTGCGCCACGGCGAGTCCGAGTCCGGATCCCCCCGCCTTCGTGGTCGCGAACGGAACGAACAGGCTCTCGAGGATCTCTCCCGCCATCGGCTCGCCGTCATTGGCGATCTCCATCCGCACGTCACTCGCGACCCGATCCACCCGCACGAGGATCTGATGGCCGGTCGTGACCGCCCCCAGGGCGTTCTTCAGAATGTTGATGATGACCTGCTTGACCTTGTCCCGATCGAGCAACACCCGCGGCAAGCCCGCCTGGTACTCTTCCGTGACCCGGATCCCGCGCCGTTCGGTCTCTTCGCGGATCAGGAGCAGGGTCTCCTGTGCCAGGGACGGCAGTTCGGTCATCTCCATCCGCGGCCGGGAGAGGCGCGCGAACTCGAGCTGCTCGGTCAGGATCTCCTCCAGCCGCCCGATCTCGCGGATGATCAGATCGGTGTGTTCGACGTTCGGATCGTCCGGCGGGAGACTGCGCCGGATGCGGCGAGCGAAGCCCCCCACGGCCGACAGCGGGTTGCGGATCTCGTGCGCGACCTTGGCGCTCATCTCGCCGAGGGCGGCCAGCTTCTCCGTCTGGAGGAGGAGCGCCTGGTTCTCGCGCAGTCGCTTCTCCGCCTCGCGCACCTGGTCGAAGAGCTGCGCGTTCTTGAGGGCGATCGCGGCCTGGGCCGCCAGGACGCTCAGGAACTGCTCATCCTCGCCTCGGAAGAGGGCGGACTCCTGGTCGCGGGACTGCTCCCGGTCACCGACTCCGAGGACGCCGACGGTCCGGTCGAAGGCGACCAGAGGGACCAGGAGAAGGGATCGCGGGTCCCCGTTCGAGCCGGGCTCCATCGTCCCATCGGCCGCCGCGTCACGGCGAAGGAGGGGACGGCGGCGGCGCGCGCATTCCACGGCCAGGGGATTCACGCGGGCCAGGATCGTTCCGTTCTCTGCCTCGAGACCGCAGTGGGATGCGACCCTGAGAGTCTCCTCCGGGCCATCCACCGTCCAGAGCACCGACCAACGCGCCTCCATCACCCGCGAGGAGACCCGGGAGATGAGCTGCAGCAGGTCCTCCAGGTTGGTCGCCGAGAGAATGCCGCGGGAGACCTCCTGCACGGTGGCCATCTCGGCGACTTGCCGCTCGAGGTCCTGATAGTTGCGACCCCGTTCGATCGAGAGTCCCGCGTGACGGGTCAGCATGACGAGAAGCTCGCGCGCGGCCGGCGGGAACGGATGGGCGTAGCCCCCGGCGACGCCCAGCACGCCGGTGACCCCGCGCGTGCCAACGACCGGCCAGAAGGACCACGGACCGTCGCCGAGCGCCTGCACGAGATCCTCGGGGTCCGGCGGGGCTTCCCCCCCGGGGACGACCGGCTCCCCCGTCAGCACCGCCAGGGCGGGCGCGCCGCCCGACGCCGTCAGCGGGTAGCAGAGCCGGCGCGCCTTCTTGGAGAGTGGGCTGCGCAGACGCCGGCGAGGATCCAGAGTCAGGCGGATCGCGTCGCCCAGCGACTCCGGGAACCGCTCGAGCAGCTTCCAGAAATCCCGCGTCAGCTCCCGCTCCCGCTCCCCGGCCGCGTCGTAGCCGCAAAGTCGTTCCCGTTCGCGGTCCGTGAGGAGCAACACCGCTCGGTCGAAGGCGAGCCCCTCCTCCGTGATCAGGGTCGAGAGGAGCGCCGAGGAGATCGCCCCGAGATCGGTGAGGCCGTGCAGGACCGTGGTGAGACGGAAGAGCGTCTGGATTTGCGCTGCCGCCTCCGGAGAGCCTTTGCTATACTGCGGATCTCGATCGTGGTCCGGTTGGGTTGCGGTCCGAGGTTCAGAAGTGCTTCCGTTCATCGCGTCTCCATGGTGCAGCGTGGACCGGTGAGCGAGGCAACGCCTCGGGCCGGTGTACCCCGGGGGGCCACCGGAAGGTTCGACTCAGCATGAAATGGTTGACGAGGGGCAAGTCGCCGCAGAACCCGCCGGCCGCAGCCGGCCGCGAGGATTCCGCCGCGTCGACGGGGAGGGAGACGATGGAGAAGCCGCCGGCCGCACCGCAGCAACTGCAGGTCCAGGTCGATCCGCAGGAAGCCGAAGGGATCTACTCGAATTTCGTCCTCCTGGCGCATTCGCCCTCCGAGTTCTTCCTCGATTTCGCGCGTGTCCTGCCCGGGGTGCCGCGGGCCAAGGTCTATGCCCGCGTCATCATGACGCCGCAGACCACCCGGTCCCTGCTCCGCGCGCTCGAGGCCAAGGTCGAGGCGTACGAGACGCAGTTCGGCAAAATCCGGGTGGAAGGCGAATCGCCATCCACCCGTGATATCGGCTTCAAGACCGGCTAGCGTTACCGCGATCTGCGCTGGTGCCGGGCATTTCCACCGATATCCACCCCGCCCCGGCCGGCCCGGGGCTGCCTCCGGAGGAGCCATGAGACCGATCCGTCTGTCTGCTCGGGGCCTCTCGTCCCCCCCCAGTCCGATCCGCAAGCTGGTGCCGTACGCCGACGAAGCCAGGACCCGCGGCCTGAAGGTCTGGGGACTCAACATCGGCCAGCCCGACATCCCGACGCCCGAGCGGATGTGGGAGGCGGCCCTCCGGGACCACCCCAAGGTCCTGTCGTACGCCCCGTCCCCCGGTTTCGTCGAGTTGCGACGGGCGCTCACCGACTACTACGCGCGCCACGAGATCGCGCTCTCGCCCGACGAGTTGATCGTCACCTCCGGAGGGAGCGAGGCGATCCTTCTCGCCTTCGCGAGCATCGCCGACCCGGGGGACCAGGTCATGATCCCCGAGCCGCTCTATGCCAATTACCTCGGCTTCGGGAACATGCTGGGGGTCTCCGTGACCCCGATCCCCACCTCGGCGGAGAACGGGTATCGACTCCCGCCCCGCGAGGTCTGGGAGGAGCGGCTAACCTCCCGCACCCGCGCCATCCTCTTCTGCAATCCGGGCAATCCGACCGGCACGGTCTATGACGCCGGCGAAGTCGAGCTGATCCTCGAGATGGCGCGGGACTGGGGACTCTGGGTCGTGGCGGACGAGGTCTACCGGGAGTTCTGCTACGACGGGCTCCAGCACCGCTCGGTCCTCACCTACCGCGGCGAGGCGCAGCGGATCGTCCTGGTCGACTCGATCTCCAAGCGCTTCAGCGCCTGTGGTGCCCGGATCGGCTGCCTCGGCAGCCAGAACCGCGAGCTGATCGGCGCGGCGACTCGCTACGCACAGGCCCGGCTCTCGCCTCCGAGCATCGGCCAGTGGATGGCGCAGGCCGCGCTGACGTTGCCGGAGTCGTACTATCAGCAGCTCACGGCGGAGTTCCAGCGCCGGCGCGACATCGTGATGGAGGAGCTGGCGAAGATGAACGGCGTCCGCTGCGAGACACCGCGCGGCGCCTTCTACGCGATGCCGACGCTGCCGGTCGAGGACTCCGATCACTTCGCCCTCTGGATGCTGAACCACTTCCAGTACGAGGGCGAGACGGTCCTCTTCGCGCCCGGAAGCGGGTTCTATGCCACGCCGGGGTCGGGCCGGACCGAGGGACGCATCGCCTACGTCTTCGAGGAGAGCGCCCTGCGCCGGGCGCTGCACGTGCTTTCGGAGGGGCTCAAGGCCTACCCGCGGCGACTCCGTCCGGCCGGCGAGGCCGCCAAGGCGGAGGCAGTGGGGATGCGGCACCGGATCTGAGGAGAGCCACCGCACCGGGTCTCCCCACCCCGAGGGCGCTGGCTACGAGTGGCCGGCGCCACTCGTAGCGGCTGAACTTCGCTTCTCCTCGATCCGCCGCAATTCCTCGCGGAACGCTCGCGCCGCCCGTCCCAGCGGCGCCCCGCGCCGGACCAGGAGACCGGAGGTGCGCTCGAGACGGAAGCCTTGGACCGGGATCAGGGCCAGACGCCCGTCTTTCACGTCCCGATGGACCAGCGACCACGGCAAAGGGGCGATCCCGAGCCGCGCCTGCACCAGCCGCCGGATCGCTTCCGGACTGGAAATCTCCATCGCCACCTGCAGGTGGACCCCGTGGCTGGAGAAGAACCCCTCCACCAGACGCCGCGTGACCGACTCCGGCTTGTGGCTGATCCAGGTCTCCCCCGCCAGCGCCTCGGGTCGGACCCGCTTCGGGCCGGCGCGGGGGTGTCCCGGCGGGGCGATGAGGACGAGCAGATCGTGGAAGAGCGCCGTCTCCTCCAGCGCCGTATACCCCGCCGGCAGCGTGCCCAGCGCCAGCTCGATCTCCCCGGTGAGCAGCAGGCGGACCAGAGGTTCGGTCCCTTCGACCCGGACGGCCAGTTCGCAGCGAGGATGCCGGCGGCGGAAACGGCGCAACAGGGGCGGCAGGTGCTGGACCGCGACGAGATCCGTGGCTCCGAGCACGAGGCGCCCCGCCAGCGGCGCCTCCGGGGCCGCCTCCTCCTCCAGGCGCCGGACTTCCTGCAGGAGCAGATCGGCCCGGGCCGCCAGGCGCGACCCCGCTGGGGTAGGCCGCATCCCCTGGCCGGAGCGCAACAGGAGGGGCTCTCCCACCTCCCGCTCGAGGCGCTTCAGTCGTGCGCTGACCGCCGGCTGGGTCAAAAGGAGGCGCCGCGCGGCGGCGGAGAGGCTCCCCAGACGGACGGTGAGGGCGAGGGCCTCGAGATCGGCGAGGTGCATGCGGTAGATATAAACACAATTTTGGTCCCTCTTCCAAACTATCAATGACACTGCGGAGCGTCGCGTCCGGCAGACTCCCGGCAGTCGTCGCCCGCCGGGTCCCGGGTTCACCCGACGGTGGGCACACCGATCCTGGAACCGAACCCGCGGCCCGAAGGCCGCACCGGAGGAGTCGATGAGCACACCGGTCCAGATCCAGCCATCCGAGGGCAAACTGGGGATCCTGCTGCCCGGTCTCGGGGCGGTGGCCACCACCTTCATCGCCGGGGTCTACGCCCTGCGGAAGGGGCTGTCCGAGCCGATCGGAAGCCTGACGCAGACCGGCACCGTCCGTCTCGGCAAGCGCACCGAGGGGCGGTCGCCGTTGATCAAGGATTTTGTCCCGCTCGCCGACTTGAACGACATCGTCTTCGGCGGCTGGGACATCTTCCCCGAGGACACCTACCAGGCCGCCCTGAAAGCGGGCGTGCTCGATGCGCGGCTCCTCGACCAGGTTCGTCCCGAACTGGAGGCGATCCGTCCGATGCCCGCAGTCTTCGACCGCAAGTACTGCAAGCGGCTCGACGGTCCGAACAAGAAGAGCGGCGCCAACTGGATGGAGATGGCCGACCAGCTCATGCAGGACATCGCGCAGTTCAAGGCGAAGCACGGGCTCGCCCGTCTCGTCATGGTCTGGTGCGGATCGACCGAGATCTTCATCCGGCCGTCCGAGGTCCACGCCACCCTGGCGTCCTTCGAGAAGGGGATGCGGGAGAACCACCCGGACATCTCCCCGTCCATGATCTACGCCTACGCCGCGATCAAGTCAAAGGTGCCGTACGCCAACGGCGCCCCGAACCTCTCCGGCGACGTGCCGGCGCTGGTCGAACTGGCCCGGGAGCTGCGCGTGCCGATCGCAGGGAAGGACTTCAAGACGGGCCAGACCCTGATGAAGACGATCCTCGCGCCGGGATTCAAGTCGCGCCTCCTCGGTGTGAGCGGCTGGTTCTCGACCAACATCCTGGGAAACCGCGACGGCGAGGTGCTCGACGATCCCGAGTCGTTCAAGACCAAGGAAGAGAGCAAGCTCTCGGTCCTCTCCAGCATCCTGCAGCCGCACCTCTACCCGGAGCTGTACGAGAACCTCTATCACAAGGTCCGGATCAACTACTACCCGCCGCGCGGCGACAACAAAGAGAGCTGGGACAACATCGACATCTTCGGCTGGCTCGGCTACCCGATGCAGATCAAGATCAACTTCCTCTGCCGTGACTCGATCCTGGCCGCCCCGATCGTGCTCGACCTCGCCCTCTTCCTCGACCTGGCGGGGCGCAGCGGGATGCGCGGCATCCAGGAGTGGCTGAGCTTCTACTTCAAGAGCCCGCAGCACGCGCCGGGGCTCTACCCGGAGCACGATCTCTTCATTCAGCTCATGAAGCTGAAGAACACGCTCCGCTATCTCCGCGGCGAGGAGCTGATCACCCACCTCGGGATCGAGTACTACGACTAGCCGGTGGCGGAAGAACGTGCCGCAGAACTGGCTGAAGAACTGAGCTGAAGAACGAAGCGCATCGCGTCCGTTCCGGCCGCCCGCGGAGGGTCGTCGGGACGGAGGCGCGCCACGACCGGCGACGAAGGGGCAGACCCGGCGTCGCCGGTCCGCCTTCCGCCCGTCTCCTCTGCCTCGTGACTCGGACCGCGCGCCGTCCCACCTTCGGAATCAGGAGCGGTCCCCCGCCTGCCGATGGTAGAGTGATCGGACGAATTCCGCCGGAACCCGGCCTTCCCGGAAAGCTCCGGCCCACGCCCGGGCGGCGGCGCGATCCGCCGTCCCATCGTCACGGAAAGGAACGCATCATGGAGTGGGACGTCCGCGAGAATCCCGGCCTGCTGAAGCTCGACCTCTACTGCCGCGGGATGCGCCTCGACGATTCCTGCCTGGTGGAGGAAGATGGCGGACGTGCCATCCTGCGCACCCGGGCCGGCCTAGGCAGCGGCCTGGAGGCGATCCTGCCCCATGGGTTGTGGACCAACATTCCGGTGACCGAGGAGTTCGCCGCCTCGTCGCCCTACATCCTCTTCCGGGAAAAGGGCGAATACTGGATCCACCGCGACGACCGCGAGCGGACGAAGATCGCGCCGATCACCCTTTCCCCCCGCCCCGGGTGGTATGACCGCAAGACCTCCACCGGAAAGAAGATGCGTTCGGTCGGCTCGCTGCAGGGCACCTACCTGGGCGTCTACCCGGCCAAGGTCTGCGAGTACTGGACCGAGAAGACGAAGAGCAACTGCAAGTTCTGTTCGGTCGGCCTGAACCTGGGCGTGGACGACGCGGACGAGAAGTCCGTGCGCGAGGTGATGGAGGTCGTCTGGGCGGCCATCGACGAGTCGGGGATCACCTACGTCGACTTCAATACCGGGCACTACGCCGGCTACACGTATCTCGACATCCTCGAACCGTACATCCGCGAGATCAAGCGCCAGACCGGCCTTCTGATCGGCATCCAGACCCCGCCCCACCCGGATCTCCAACGGTATGACGCGATCCGCGATCTCGGCGTCAACCGCGTCTCCTTCTGCTTCGAGATCTTCGACGAGCCGCGCTTCATCGAGGTCTGTCCCGGCAAGCACCGCGAGTACGGCCTCAAGCGCTACCTCGACGCGACGGAGTACTGCGCCCGGATGCCGCGCCGCGGCGGGATTTTCGACCCCTGGGTCAGCAACGGCGAGATCGTGGCCGGACTCGAGGCCCCCGAGTCGAGCATCCGCGCCATCGAGTGGATCACGGGAGTGGGGGCCATCCCCACCGTCTGCGTCTTCCGGCCGCTCAAGGGAACCGACTACGACGAGGTTCCGCCGCCGAAGACGGAGGAGATGGTGCCGGTCTTCCGGCGGTTCTATGAGTGTTGCATGGAGCACGACCTGCCGGTCGGGGTGGCGCCGAACATCCACGTCAGCCTGGTGCTCCTCCCGGAGGAGTGCCGCTGGTTCGTCGACCATCCGGCGAGGTACGCGCTGAAGGAGCTCAAGCTGAAGGCGATGTCCAGAGTCTTTAGCACCGGGTTCTACCGGCAGACCAAGCGGATCCAGGCGGAGCACCGGCCGAAGACGTCCGCCGCGTCCTGAGCGGGGGGAGATCCCGGGCGATGCCGTCACCCGGCGGCCGGCGAGGCAACCCGACCTCGACCCCTTCCAGGCCCCGGGCCGCATCACGCCGCATGACACTTGCGCACCCGGCCGGGCCCCGGGGGGCCCGGCCCTTCGTTTCGTCGTCGACGACGACAGGCCGGTCGCGGCGCCGCGCGAACCGGTCCCGGCCGCCGCTCAGAAGAGCTTACCGATCGTCTCTGTCAGCAGCCGGGCGGCCTACTTGCCCGCGCCGGTCTCGTACTCGTACTTCTTGCAGTCGTTTTCCTCGCTGAACGGGCTCGTCGCGCGGATGGCAGCGTCTTTGGTCCAGCCGCACATGCCGTGCTTCAAGTTGACGGCGTCGTATCCGAGGACGCCAAGCGCTGTGGCCGCGATCGCTCCCGTGTGGCCGGTGTAGCAATAGACGACGATCTTCTTGTCCCGCGGAAGCTTGCGCAGGTTCTCGACCTTGGCGACCTGGTTCCACGGGATGTTGTAGGCGCCCGTGATGTGCCCCAGGTTGTAGTGCGCGGCGCTGCGCGCGCTCAGGACGAAGTAGTTGTCGGTCGTGTCGCCGTCCTCGAAGTTCTCCGTGTGGAGCGCCGTGGCGGCCATCACCGGGCTGATCCCGGTGCCGTCGAACTTGTTGAGGTAAGCGTCGCAGGCCGCGCGGATGATCTCCGCGGGAGAGGTCGAGGTGGTCACATCGAGGGTCGGCAGGCCGTAGTCGACCGTCAGCGTGTGCGGCGTCGTCTCGATCTCCGGGTAATCCGGCACATCTTCCTCGCGGAAAGGAGTCGTGGCGCGCACGTCAGAGTCGTCCGTCCAGGCGCACATTCCGTACTTCATATTCTTCGCGGGATAACCCATGACGCCCAGGACCGTCGCGGCGACTCCGCCCGTGTGACCGGTGTAGCAGTAGACGACCACGGTTCCGGTGGTCGGGATCGCGGAACGGTTGGTGGCGGCATCGGCCACCTTGACGTACGGGATGTTGTCCGCGCCCGGAACGTGGCCCAACGCGTAATGCGCGGCGCTCCGGGTCGAGAGAACATAGTAGCTGGAGAGATTCTCGAACGTGTTCTGCGCGCTGATCGTCGGCGCCGTGCCGAGACCCGTCAGGTAGTTGTCGACCGCCGCCCGCACGGTCTCGAACTGGTCCACCGCCGGCGGAGGCGTTGTCCCGTTGTCATCGTCGTCGGAGCAGCCGGCGGCAAAGCCGAGCGCCAGAGCCAGAATCAGAAACCATGACAACCGCTTCCAGATCATGAACGATCCTCCTCTTCCTTCTTCGCTCTCCCCCCCCACGCGGGACGGGATGTGAGGGGACGGGCAACCGCGCTACTTCAGCGTGACCACCACGTCCCGGTTCGCCTGGATCTCCTCGGGCGCCAGGATCCCCTCCGCCTGGAGGGAGTCGAGGTACGCGGCCGTCAGGTAGAGACCGGCCTTGTCATGGCAACCCGACGAGCAGGGGACATTGGGTGAACCTTCCGGCCAGGCCTGGCTGGTCCGCTTCGCGATGTTGTGCGGCGTGGCGTAGCGCCAGGTCGGCGTGGCGCCATAGCTCGCCTGGGTCACTCCCCACGCCTCGAAGCTGGTCGGGGCAATCGGGATGTGGCGCACCACGACGTAGTCGACGTCGCCCGCGAAGTCGGGCTGGGCATTGCGCCCGATCCGGAAATCGATCCGCGACGGATGGTCGAGGCCCTGGCGGTCGAGCTCCACATGACAGCTGTAGCAGTTCTTGTAGGGTTGCGCGTGGCAGACCTGGCAGGCGAGCTTGGCCGCGTAGGCGGTCGAGCGGCCGTGCGCGGCGTGCCAGCCGTTGGCGTCGGTTTCCACGTCGTCATGACACCCGACATCCGTGCACCCGGGCGCGTTTGGGGCGAGATACCGCAGAGCCGGAGTGGTTCCGTCGCCGTGGAGTTCCTCATCGTCGTGGCAGAACATGCAGTTCTTCCCACCGCGGTAGTGGACGTCGCCGACAATTCCCTGGTTCTCGCCACGGAACTCGGCCCCGATCCGGCTGCCGTGGCAGGCCGTGCAGTTGTCGACCATCGAGGGGGTCTCGCGGAAGCGATGTCCGGAGACGAGGCCTCCCTTCACGGCGGCCGGCCGGCTGATGTGGCAGGTGCCGCAACTCGTATGGCACGATGCGCACCGCGCCTGGAACATCGCTTCGACCTGGCCGGCCGGTCCGGCCCCGCGAAGGCCGAACATCGTCATGTACCCGGCCTGGGTGCCGTGCAGGCTGACCGCATGCTTCGCGATCGTTTCGGCGTGACAGCCCGAGCAGGACGCGGCGTCCCCGGCGGAAGGATCGTGGACCAGGCCGGTGTGCGCCGCCTCCTTCGTCGCTCCGCCGCTGTTCCCGGCGTGGCAGGACGTGCAGGCGCCCCCATGCGGCCCCGGCTCAGCCAGATACTCCGCGCTGATCATGTACTTCTCCCACACCTCCAACGGAGGTGCCGTGCCGCCTCACCCCTCGCCCGGGTCTTCTCCCGGTTCCTCGACCGGCGCGGCCGAGGCGATCAACGCATCCTTGCTGGTGTGGCAGGTCCGACACGCGTCTCCTCCCGCCAGCGGCTTGGTCGACTTCTCGTCCGCGCAACCGGCCGCCGCCAGCACCGCAACCAGGGCGAGGAGCAGGAGGATGGGCCGGAACGCCGTGGTTTTTGATCCCGGCTTCACAGCGTGTGGCATGAGGGCTTCTCCTTTTCGAGAGCGCGTTGGATCCGCGCCAACCGTTCCTCCGCGGGCCGCAGGGCGATTGCCCGGCGGAGATAGCGAAGGGCCTTCGGTAGATCGCAGTACGCCTCCAGCACGGCCAGGCCGACCAGCGCGGGAAACGGATCGGAAGACCAGGGGAGTCGCTTCTCCAGCGCGGCTGAGAGCGCGGGACATGGGCAGTCCTCCTCCTCCGGATCGGTGTCGATGATGATCCGCGGGTCTCGCCGGAGGATTTCCTCGAAGCTGGCCAGAGAACGATCGAGATCTCCGACCTGCAGGTAGGAGACGACCAGTTTCTTCCGTGCCCCGAAGTTCCCCGGGTCGTCCGCCACGGCCGCCTCCAGGAGGGGAATCGCACGGGCGTAGTCCCGATCCAGGAAGTAGCGGTTGCCGAGCATCAACGTCATCGGGTGGAACCCTCCGGATGCAGAATTAGCAACCCACATGCCGGAGTCCCGTTTGACCACGGTGATTCTTATCATTCGATCTGGTCCCGACGCAAGTCCGGACGGCGCCGAGAGCACGGAACCATCTTTAGAACATGGCGTTGCGCTTGCGCTGGGTTGCCCCACGCGGCCGGAATATCGACCGAAGAGGGTGACGGGCAGCGCAAAAGATGGCGCCGGCCCGGCGTTGCCCGCCTCTCACGGCGGGTCATGGGTGGGCCGGTCGACGCCAGCTCGAAACGCGACGTTTCACCTGCAACGGCGCGTTCCAACCGGTCGCCGGCGAGCGGCTATTCGCTCCGATCCGAGAGTCCCGCGGCGACCATGCGACGCCACAGCGTCGTGCGGCTCACGCCGAGTTGGCGAGCGGCCTCCTGGCGGTTCCATCGGGCGGCCTCCAGGACCCGCAGCAGACCCCGGACACCGGTTTCGCCGCCGACCGTCGTTCCGGTCGACGGCCGGCCGGGTCCCCGGCCGGGAGCTCCGCCTCCTTGTCCGCCGATCCCTGCGACCATCGCCGGCAGATGCGACGTCCGGATCAGCCCGCCGCGGGCTCGAACCCAGGCATGTTCCACGGCGTTTTCCAGTTCGCGGACATTCCCCGGCCAGGAGTATTCGCTGAGGCGACCGAGCGCTCGCGGCGAGAAGCCGGCCACGGACCGCCCGCAGCGCACCCCCTGCCGCCGAAGGAAGTGCTCCGCCAGCGGCGGGATGTCCTCTCTCCGCTCCCGCAGCGGCGGCAGATTGACCGGAATCACGTTCAGCCGGTAGAAGAGATCCTCCCGGAACCGCCCTTCCCGCACGAGATCGGCCAACGGTCGCTGCGTCGCCGCGACGACGCGCACGTCGACGCGCAGGGTCTCGCTCCCTCCGACCCGCTCGAACTCCTGTTCCTGCAGCACCCGCAGGAGGCGGAGTTGCACCGCGGAGCTTGCCTCCCCGATCTCATCGAGAAAGATCGTACCTGTGTCGGCAAGCTCGAATCGTCCCGGGCGATCGCGGTGCGCGCCGGTGAACGCCCCCTTGACGTGCCCGAAGAGCTCGGACTCCAGCAGCGTCTCGACGAAGGCCGCGCAGTTCACCCGGATGAACGCTCGTTCTCGTCGCGGGGACAACCGCTGGATCGCCCGAGCCACCAGTTCCTTGCCGGTGCCGGACTCCCCCTGGATCAGCACCGTGGAATCGAAGTCGGCCACTTCCTCGATCAACGAGAAGAGCGAGCGCATGGGGGCGCTCCGCCCGATCATCCCGTGAAAATCGGGTCCCCTGTGCGGCACCTCGGTCTCGTCCGGAGATGTGATCTCACGGAACGAGACCACTCCGCCGATCGGGCTCCCGCCTTGCCCGCGCAGGACGGCGGTGTTGACCGCCAGTCGGCGCGCGCGGCCCTCGATCCCCGTCGCCGTCACTTCATAGTCGCTGACGCTGCGCCCCGTCTCGAGCGTGATGCGGAGGGGACATTCGCCGATGCAGCCATCGGTCTGCATCACTTTGCGGCAGAGGCGGCCCAGGGCCTCCGCCTCCGTCACGCCGAGCAGTCCCTGGGCCGCGAGGTTCAGGCTGGTGACTCTCCAGTCACGGTCCACGGTGAGCACGCCGGCTGGCAGCGAGTCGAGGATGTCGCGGATGTGGTCCCGCAGCGGGACTCTCCCGTCCGACGCGCCGCCGTCCGCGGACTCAGGCTTCGCTTCCGATCGTTCCATGGCGTCACTCCCCCCCACGGGCGATCTATACCTCCGGAGGGAGCGACTGCCAAGAAACATTTTGGTTCATCCGCCGAAAGGTAGGAGGCTGTATCCCTAGATGGGTCAAATTGATACGCAGTACCTGCAGGGATCGGGCCGCGATCTGCTGAAACATCGCGAAACGACTGGGCAAACCGGGTACCACGGGTGCGGCCTACCCCTGCCGGTAGCGGCCCCGCCCCGCCCCGGCCGCCCGGCCGCGGCCGGCTCAGATGACCGGGTTCCTCAGCTCTCCGATTCCCTCGAGGCGGATCGTCACGACTTCCCCCGTCCGCAGAAAGACCGGGGGATCCCGAAAGACCCCGACCCCCGCCGGCGTGCCGGTCGTGATGAGATCACCCGGAGCCAGGGTCATCATCCGGCTGATGTAGCTGACGAGCGCCGGCACGGAGAAGATCAGGTCCCTCGTGTTCCCGCGCTGCATCGGCCGGGAACCCCAGTCGGCCTCGAGGTTCAGCCCGGCCGGTTCAGCCAACTCGTCGCGCGTCACGATCCACGGGCCGCACGGACCGAAGGTGTCGTAGCTCTTGCCCCGGAACCACTGCTTGTCCCCGTACTGCGACCGGCGGCCGCTCACGTCGTTCATGATGGTGAAGCCGAGCACGTGCTCCATCGCCTCCGACTCCGGAATGTTCCGCCCGGCCCTTCCGATGACGACGCAAAGCTCCGCCTCGCAGTCGACCTGGTCCTCGATCGCCGGGTCCGGGAGGCGGATCGGATCGGCCGGGCCAATCAGGCAGCTCGGAGCCTTTGCGAAGAGCAACGGCGCAGACGGCGGCTCTTTCTTCTGCTCGAGGGCGTGGTCGCGATAGTTGAGTCCGATCGCGATGATCTTGCCCGGATCGACGATCGGAGGTCCGAGCCGCCCGGCCGCGAGTGGGGTCTGCGGCGCCTCCCTCGCGGCCGCAGGGATCTGCGGCAGCAGGCCGGCGTCCAGGATTCCCCGCCATCCCTTCGGCCAGGTCGGGCGCGCCCCCAAGAGATCGGCCACCCGGTCCTCGATCACGACGGCCGGGCGTTCCCGCCCCGCCTCGCCAAAGCTCCCGATCCGCATCGATTCCTCCTCCCGCCCCGATCGCCGCCGGATCGGCGCGCGACTACGATCCCTCTTCTTCGGCCGCCGGTCGTGTCTTCCAGCGGCGGTGCATCCAGAACCACTGCTCGGGGTGGCGTCGAACGGCCTCCTCCAGGAGAACGGTCGCCCGGGCGAGCGCCTCTTCCTCGGCCACCTCGGGCGGGAGATCGCGCGCCACCCGAAGGGGGCCGGGCATCTCCAACCGATAGGTGCCATCGGCCTGCCGCACCGACAGCCCGACGATGATGGGGCAGTCCGCCAGGCGGGCGAAGCGGAACGGCCCGATCGGACTCGACGCCGGCCGTCCGAAGAACGGCACGAACCTACCCGTCCGCCCGGCATCCTGGTCGAAGAGAAAGGCGACGAACTCGCCGCGGCGAAGCGCCCGCAGCACCGGCCGCAGACCTTCGTCGGTGTAGAAGACCCGCATCCCGGCTCGCTCGCGGGCCTCGCGCACCAGGGCATCGACCCGGCGATTCCGCTGCCGCGCCACCATGACCGAGGTGGGATGTCCGAACGCCGCGATCGCCGATCCCGCCAGCTCCCAGTTCCCGAGATGACCGCCGAGGAGGACCGCGCCACGTCCCGCGTCCCGAGCGGTCGCGAACTGCTCCGGGTCGACCACGTGCACGCGGGCCGCGCGCGCTTCCATCCGCCAGCCCGCCATGGCGAACATCTCCAAAAACGTCAGGCCGATCTCGGCGTAGCACGCGCGCGCAACCTCTTCCACTTTATCCCGGACCCACTCGGGGTAGGCTCGCGCCAGGTTGGAGGTCGTGACCTTGCGGCGCAACCGGACGAGGTCGAAGGCGATCCGCCCCAGAGCCGTTCCCCACCCCCGCACCTGCTTCGTATCGAGCCGGGAGACGAAGGCGAGGAGACCCCGCAGGAGGAGGTACTCCGTGAAGTGGGCGAAGCCGGAGCCTCGCAGGAATCGCCGCCGCGCCATGGACGCGAAGGTGCCGCAACGCCACGGCGGCGGCAAGGGGCGAATCGCCAGCCACGACGATCTCCCGCGTGCTACCCTCCTCTCGCACGGAAGGAGGAGACGATGTCCGGCGAACGCCACGAAGCGATGCGGCAAGCGGTGATCGATGGGGACCGCGAGGGAGCGGCCGACCTCGCGCGCGCGGCGATCGAGGCGGGGGATGATCTCTTGGCGGCGATCGAGGCGGGCTACGCCGCGGGCATCCGGCGGATCGGCGAGCTGTGGGAAGAAGGGGCCTACTTCCTGCCTGAGCTGGTGCAGGGGGCGGAAGCGATGAAGGCCGCGATGACGGTGCTGCAGCCGGCCCTCGGACCTCGGGGCGGCGGGTTGGAACCGCGAGCGAGGGTGGTCATCGGCACCGTCCGGGGCGATCTGCACGACATCGGCAAGAGCCTGGTCGGGACCCTCCTCTCGGCCCACGGGTTCGAAGTGCATGACCTCGGCAGCGACGTCCCGGTCGAAGCCTTCGTCACCCGCGCGCGGGAGGTGCACGCGCGGATTGTCGCTGCCTCCGCCCTCCTCACCACCACGATGACGGCGCAGCGCGAACTCGTGCGCGCCGTCGAGGCGGCGGGACTCCCGTCCCGGCCCCGGGTGCTGATCGGTGGAGCTCCGGCCACCGAGGCCTGGGCGGCGGAGATCGGCGCCACCTACGCGGAGAACGCGCTGCGCGCCGTCGTCGCCGCCGAAGCCCTCCTGGTATGAATCGGCTGCTCCAGCGCCTGCTCGATCCCACTCCCCTGCTCCTCGACGGGGGGCTGGGCACGATGCTCATCTCCCGCGGCCTGGCGCCGGGAAGCCCGCCCGAAGCGTGGGTCCTCGAGCGTCCCGAGGAGCTGCTCGCCGTCCATCGCGCCTACGTCGACGCGGGGAGCGACGTGGTGCACACCGCCACCTTTGGCGCCAACGCGATCCGCCTCGAGCGCTTCGGGCTCTCCGATCGCGCCGAAGAGATCCAGCTCCGCGCGGCCGAACTCGCGCGGGCCTCGGGCGCCGCCTGGGTTTTCGCCGATCTCGGGCCGACCGGGGAGTATCTCCCTCCCGTCGGAACTGGCGACCCGCTCGCATGGAGAGAGGCGTACGATCGACAAGTGCAATCGCTGCGTGCGACCCCGATCGACGCGATTCACCTCGAGACCTTCACCGATCTCCGTGAAGCCCTCATCGCGCTCGAAGCGGCGCGCAGCGGGGCGCCTGAAATCCCGGTCCTGGCCTCCCTCACCTTCGAACGGAGGCCGCGGGGGTACTTCACCATCATGGGGGATCAGCCTCGGCCCGCGTGGCAGAGCCTGATCGACGCGGGGGCCTCGGTGGTCGGGGCCAACTGCTCGCTGACCAGTGACGAGGTGGCGGCACTCGTCCGGATCGGCTCGGACGCCCGCTTTCCCCTCGTCGTGCAGCCGAACGCAGGCCGACCGGAAAGACGCGGCGAGGCCTTCGTCTATGCCCAGTCTCCGGAGGAGTTCGCAGCCGACATGGCGAGCGTGGCCGCGATCGACGGCATCAAGGCATTGGGGGGGTGTTGCGGCACCGATCCACGGTTCATCGCGGCGCTGCGGGCGAGGCTGCACCCGGGTCGGCCGTGGCGATGAGCCGGGAAGGGATCGATCTCGCGGTCACGATCCGCGCGGAGGAGACACTCCGTCTGCTGGGCTATCCGCCCGAGCGGGATCCCCCCGAAAGAATCGCGCGAGCGTTCGAGGAAGCGTTGCGCGAGGCTCGCGCGCTGGTGCGTCCCCGCGGGGTCTGGCGGCGGATGACGCCCGGCGAGGCGGCCGGCGTCGACGCCCCCCGGGCCGCGACCGCCACCGCCTTCATACTGGGGCTCGCCACGATCGGACCGCTTCTGGAGACCGCGGTGTCCCAGGCGGCGGCCGCCGGCGAGACCGTCCGGGCGCTCTTGCTCGACAGCGCGGGGAGCGCCGCCGTCGAGGAGGCGGCGGACGAGCTGAGCCTGCATGCGCTCCGGGTCCGCGCGCCGGGGCAGCCTGGGCTGAAGCCCCCCGACTCGCAGGATCGCGTCCCCTGCCGAATCAGCCCCGGCTACGGGGATTGGCCGCTCGAGGCGCAGCGACTCGTTTTCGCGAGACTGCCGCATGCCTCCCTCGGCGTCCGCCTGGTCCCGTCCTGCCTCATGATTCCGCGCAAGTCGGTCACGTTCGGATTCTGGCTCGACCTGCAGGGAGAACCGGTCATGGCCGGAGAAGGATGCTCGCGCTGCCCTCTCACGACCTGTTCCTATCGCCGAAAGGAGAGCGCGCGATGAGCTTCTTCGTCCCCGTACTCGGTCCACTCCCCGCGGAGGCGGCGGACGCGATCGTCGAGGAGGCCCTGCACCTCCTGGCCCGCGGGGGCGTCCTGATCGAGAACGAGGATGCCGCCGCCCTCCTTCGCGCGGCGGGGGCGACACCGGCGGATGGCCGGCTCCGCCTCCCGGAGGCTCTCGTTCGCCGCGCGCTCCAGACCGCGCCCCCGCATTTCACGGTCTCCGACCGGGAGGGGGAAGCGGCCGTGGAGATGGGCGGATCGAAGGTGCACTTCGACCCTGGCTCGGCCGCCATCCATCTTCTCGATCCCGAAACCCTGACGCGCCGGGCGGCCACGACCGGGGATGTCGTCTCGCTCGTGCGGCTGGTCGACGGACTCCCGCACTATGCCGCCCAAGCCACCGCCCTCCTTTCCTCGGACGTTCCGCCCGAGGCCGGCGATCGCTATCGCCTCTACCTCGCGCTGCGCCACGGACGGAAACCGGTGGTCACCGGCACCTTTCGGCGAGATGGATTCGCGCCGATGCGCGCGATGCTCGCCGCCGCACGAGGCGGCGAGGCGGCCCTGGCCGGGTCTCCTCTCGCCTTCTTCGACTGCTGCCCGAGTCCGCCGCTGCGGTGGAGCGATCTGACGGCGCAATGCCTGATCGACTGCGCACGCGCCGGCATCCCCGCCACGCTCGTCTCGATGCCGCTGACCGGGGCGACGGCCCCCGTCACGCTGCGCGAGGCCGTCGTGCAGCACTGCGCCGAGTCGCTCGCCGGAGTGTCGATCCACCAGTCCGCCGCGCCCGGCGCACCGATCGTCTGGGGCGGCGCGCCCTCGGCCTTCGACATGCGGCACGGATCCACGCCGATGGGGGCGCCCGAGACGATGCTCCTGGTCCTGGCCTATGCCGGGGTCGGGCGTCGGTTGCATCTCCCGACCCACGGCTATCTCGCCCTCTCCGATGCCAAGACTCCCGACTACCAGGCGGGGATGGAGAGCGGAATCGGCGCGGTCCTGGCCGTGCTCGCCGGCATCAACCTCGTCTCCGGACCGGGGATCCTCGACTACATCCTGACGCAGTCGAAGGAGAAGCTCCTCCTAGACCACGAGGCCTGCGGCCACGCCCTGCGCCTCGCGCGCGGCATCGCGACGCGCGGCGGGGATCCCGACCCGCTCTTCGACGATCTGATCCGGACGGGTGAACTCCTCTCCCACCCGCATACGCGCCGTCACTGGAGGGATGAATTGTCGATTCCGTCCGCGCTGATCGATCGGACGTCGTTCGCGGACTGGGAGGCGGGCGGACGGATGACGTCCTGGGACCGGGCTCGGGCGGACGTCGTGCGGCGGGGGGCTTCGATCGGATCACCGGCCTCGCCGGAACTGGCCGCGGAGCTCGACGCGATCATGCGCGCGGAGCTCCGTCGCCTGGGGATGGACGAACTGCCGCGGGGAGCAGTGACCGCGGACCCGTAGCGTCAGCCCGCCAGGGCCTTTTCGATGGTCTCGACCAGCTCCTTGCTGTCGGGCGCGACGCGGGTGCCGAAGCGCGCCAGGATCGTTCCGTCCTTCCCTGCGAGAAACTTGGTGAAGTTCCACTCGATGTCGCCGGCAAACCCGGGGTTGGTCTCCTTCGCCGTGAGCCAGCGGTAGAGGGGATCGATCTCCTTCCCCTTGACCGAGATCTTCGAGAAGAGCGGGAAAGTGACCCCGTACCGAGTCGAACAGAAGGTCTTGATCTCCGCCTCCGTACCCGGCTCCTGGTTCATGAAGTCGTTGGCCGGGATCCCGAGGATGACGAGCCCGCGCTCGCGATACCGCTCATAGAGCTTCTGCAGTCCCGCGTACTGCGAAGTGAACCCGCACTTGCTCGCGACGTTGACCAGGAGCACCACCTTGCCCTCATAGCGATCGAGAGAGACCGTCTGACCATCAATGTCGACGAGGGAGAAAGCGTGCCACCCGTTCGGCCGCCGCTCCTCCGCGCGGTCCGCGCCTGGGTCCCCTTCGGCGGCCACAGATTGACCCCCCGGCAGCAACGCAAAGAGGCCCGCCGCCACCAACACCGTGATCCAACGACGCATCTCAAGACCCCTTCCTCGGTTCGACCCGGCGGTCGCGGTTTCGGCGGGACGAAAGCGTCCGCCATGTTCGTCGGGCCGCGGGACGACCGCAGCCCGAACGGTCAGCCCGACCTGATAGGATGCCGGATCACGAGGCGGGATTGTCGATCCGCGCTCAGTCTCCCCGGAAGAGACGCCCGACGTCGCCCAGGACCGAGCCCTCCCCCTGGGATCCGCCGCGCTGCGGCGCCGCCTGGAGCATCCGTCCCGCCAGCCGCGAGAACGGCAGACTCTGGATCCAGATCTTTCCGGGACCGGTCAGGTTGACGAAGAAGACCCCTTCTCCGCCGAAGAGCATCGTCTTGATTCCGCCGGCCTGCACCACATCCATCTGGACCGTCTCGGTGATCGCGGCGAGGCATCCGGTGTCGACGTGCAGCACCTCGCCGGGGGCGAGCGTCCTCTCCGTCACCGTGCCGCCCATGTGAACGAAGACCCATCCGTCCCCCTCCAGCTTCTGCATGATGAATCCCTCGCCGCCGAAGAGGCCGGTGAGGATGCGGCGCTGGAAGAAGAGCCCGATCGAGACCCCCTTCGCGGCGGCGAGAAAGGAGTCCTTCTGGCAGATGAGGCGCCCGCCGACATCGCTCAGCCGGATCGGGAGAATGTTCCCGGGGAAAGGCGCGGCGAAGGCGACCCGCGCCTTGCCGGGAGCCTTGTTGGTGAACGCGGTGATGAAGAGGCTCTCGCCGGTCAGGAGCCGTTTGCCCGCGCCGACCAGCTTGTCCATGAATCCCTTCCCGCCCGAGCCCGAACCGTCGCCGAAGATCGTGTCCATCTCGATCCGGCCGTCCTTGTACATCATGGCGCCCGCCTCGGCCACGGCGCTCTCCCCGGGGTCGAGCTCCACCTCGACGAACTGCATCTCCTGCCCGACGATCTTGAAGTCGATCTCATCCGCGCGCGGCGCGACGGCGGCGAACGTGGGGGCGGTCACCGCCGCCCCCCCACTCAACTCGGCCACGCGGCTGACCGGCAACCACTCCGTGAAACCCTGGCGCCAGCAGTGCGCGGTCGGGTGGGCCTGCGCGAACGCGGAGGCCGCCGCGCCGTCGAACGGTCCCTGCTGGGAGCCATCCACATGGAAAAACCACTGGTTCATTTGGAAACTTCCTCCCTCCGCTCGTCGCGGCTCTCCAGGTTCAGGCTCCGGCCGCGGGGCCCGGTCCGTTTTCGGGTCCGTCCAGTTGCGCCTCGAGGGCCCGGATCACCCCGGGATCGAGCCCGAGGCGGGAACTCAAGAGGGCGAGATAGGCGCGCTCCGCCGGCGTGTCGGGATCGATGGCCAGAAGCGAGGCGGCATAGACCTCGGCCGCGAGGGCTTGATCCGGCACGCGCGCCACGAGGCGGTCCAGATCCAAGGGCTGGGCCATCTGCCGCTCCACGAAGTCACGAGCTTCCGGACCTTCTCCCTGGCGATCGAGATGCTCCAGGATCCGGGCCTTCTCCTCCGGATCGATCTCCCCATCCGCCTTCGAGGCGCTGATCATCGCCTCGATCAGGAGAAGCGCCCGATCCGGGGGCGGAGGGAACGGCGGTGGGCCGGCGGGACTGCCGGACGGCGGACCGGGGGGCGGAAGAGCCGCGGCCTGCTTCCCCTTGATGTGCTCGTACGCGGCGATCGCGAGGCCGCCCAGGATCGTCAGCCCTTGGGGCGAGAGCGCGGTCCGGCCGATGGCCCCACCGAGGCCACCGCTCGACCCTCGGTAACGGTACCTCTTGCTTCCCCGGCGACCACCGGAGAGTCCCCCCGCGATCAGGTCCCCCAGGAGCCGTTCGGCGTTGAACATCGACTTTGCCTCCATTTGCCGTCCAAGGTCCGAGCCTGACCGGCATCGTACGGCCTCAGCTTCGGATGAGTTTCTTGTAACGAATCCGGTGCGGCTGATCGGCCTCGGCCCCGAGCCGCCGGTGACGATCCGCCTCGTAGTCGTCATAGCTCCCCTCGAACCAGAAGGCGCGGCTCTCCCCCTCGAAGGCCAGGATGTGCGTCGCGATCCGGTTCAAGAACCAGCGGTCGTGGCTGATCACCACGGCACACCCGGCGAACTCCAGGAGCGCATCCTCCAGGGCACGAAGCGTGTCGACGTCCAGGTCATTGGTCGGCTCGTCCAGCAGCAGGAGGTTCCCGCCCGACTTGAGGAGCTTGGCGAGGTGTACGCGGTTGCGCTCTCCGCCGGAGAGGTGGCCGACGATCTTCTGCTGATCCCCCCCCTTGAAGCCGAAGGTCGCGACGTACGATCGCGAGTTGATCTCGCGTTTGCCCAAAAGGATCCGATCCTCGCCGCCGGAGATCTCCTCCCACACGGTCTTGTCGGCGTCCAGCGCGTCCCGCACCTGGTCGACGTAGGAAACCGACACCGTCTCGCCGACTTTCAGTTCGCCGCCGTCCGGCCCTTCCTGGCCGACGATCATCCGGAAGAGCGTCGTCTTGCCGGCGCCGTTCGGTCCGATGACCCCGACGATGCCGCCCCGGGGAAGGTTGAAGCTCAACTCGTCGTAGAGCAGATTCTCACCATAGGCCTTGCGCACCTTCGCCGCGCGCACCACGACGTCGCCGAGCCGCGGTCCGGGCGGGATCACGATCTCGGCCGTCTCCTGCACCTTGTCCTGGTCGCGGCCGAGAAGTTCCTCGTAGGCCTGGAGGCGCGCCTTGCTCTTCGCCTGCCGGGCCCGCGGACTCATGCGGACCCAATCGAGTTCGCGCTGGAGGGTTCGCTGCCGCTTCGACTCGGCTTTCTCCTCGTTCCGCAGCCGGTCACGCTTCTGTTCCAGCCAGGAGGAGTAGTTCCCCTCCCACGGGATGCCGTGCCCGCGATCGAGTTCGAGGATCCAGCCGGCGACATTGTCGAGGAAGTAGCGATCGTGCGTCACCGCGACGATCGTGCCGGGGAAATCCTGCAGGTGCCGTTCCAGCCAGGCGACCGACTCGGCGTCCAAGTGGTTGGTCGGCTCGTCGAGCAGGAGGAGATCGGGCTGCTGCAGGAGCACCCGGCAGAGCGCGACGCGGCGGCGCTCCCCTCCGGAGAGGGTCGAGACGTCGGCATCCCCCGGCGGACATCGGAGCGCGTCCATCGCGATCTCGATCTTGCGGTCGACGTCCCAGCCGTCGGCATGCTCGATCTTCTCCTGGACGTCTGACTGCTCCTGGATCAGGGCATCCATTTCCTCCGGCTCCAGGGGTTCGCCCAGGCGGGTGCTGATCTCCTCGAACCGGCGCATGAGATCGCGCAACTCGGCCAGCCCGTCCTCGATGTTGCCCCGCACATCCTTCGCCGGATCGAGTTGTGGCTCTTGCGACAGGAAGCCGACCCGGATCCCGGCGGCGGCCTGGGCCTCGCCGAGATGCTCGGTGTCGACCCCGGCCATGATCCGCAGGAGGCTCGACTTGCCGGCGCCGTTCGAGCCGAGGACGCCGATCTTGGCGCCGAAGTAGAACGAGAGCCAGATATCGCGCAGGACGACCTTGTCGGGGGGGTGGACTTTCCCCACCCCCTTCATGGTGTAAATGAACGGCTGAGCCACGAATCCTCCTCCCGGGCAACCGACCAGCGATCCGCCTCATCCAACCTTCCGGGCCGGGGCGGTCCGTAACGGTACACGTCTCCGAGGTCCGAGCGCCACCCCCGCCCGCCGCGGAACCCGACTTGTCCGAAAGCTGCGTTTATGCTACACTTAAGCGCAATGCTTCCGATGAGACGGATGACCCTCGACCCTGGAGGAGGTCCCACCATGACCCGTCCCCGCACCCGGCTCTGGTTTCCCCTGTTCGCCGCCGCCGTCCTGACGGTATGCGCCGCGCTCCCGTCCTCGGCTGACGACCAGGCGTCGTGGCCGGAGACGACGCGCGACTACCTGCGGATGATGGACGAGCGCTATGCCCCGCTCGTCACGGCCGATCCCACCACCACGCGCGGCACCGGCTTCAAGCCGTACCAAAGATACAAGTGGCTCGTCGAGCGACGCCTCGAGCCGGGCCAGCAGGACATGACTCCCGGCGCCCGCTGGGAAGCCTGGCAGGAACTTCGCAGGATGGAGCAGGAGAAGGGCACGCGCAGCGAGACCTGGTTCAATCTCGGCCCGGCCAACGTCGCCGGCCGCTGTCTCGCGATCGATGTTCATCCGACCAATCCCGACATCGTCTATGCGGGGTTCGCCAGCAGCGGCATCTGGAAGACGACCAACGGCGGGACGACCTGGACCGCGCTGGATGACTTCCTCCCTACCCTGGCGGTGGGATCGATCGAGATCGACGTCAACAACCCCGATCACATCTGGATCGGCACCGGCGAGGGCTGGGGAAACGTCGACGCGGTCTTCGGCGTCGGGATCCTCGAGTCGACCGATGCGGGAGCGACCTGGAACACGACCGGGATGAGCTACCCGCTGAGCAACAGCCGGGCCGTCTTCGAGATCGAACACAACCCGGTCACGGGAACCCTGATGGCGGCGACCGGCCACGGCCTCTGGCGCTCGACCGACGGCGGCGTCACCTATACGCAGGTCATGACCACGGGCGACTGGATGGACGTCGAGCTCCAGCGTGGCTCCACCAGCGTGATGTTCGCAACCTGCATGGCGTCGGCGGAGAACGGGTTCTACCGCTCCACGGATGACGGTCTGACTTGGACCCGCATCGTCGCCGGCGCCCCCACCACGGACATCGGCAACAACCGGTTCGCCCTGACCGACGTCGATCCGAACCATGTCCTCTTCGCCTGCGCCAACGGCGGAGGCACGCAGAAGGGGATCTGGCGCTCGACGGACGGCGGCCTGAACTTCACGCAGATTTTCGGCGCGGGGAATCACTACGGGCCGCAGGGGTGGTACAACCTCACGATCGACATCTCGCCGGTCAGCACCAGCACCGTCTTCTCCGGCGGAGTCGACTTCTACCGCTCGGGCAATGGCGGCACTTCCTTCTTCCAGACTGCGGGCAACGTGCACGTCGACCACCACGCCACAGCCTGGGCGCCCAGCAATTCGAGTCACTTCTGGGTGGGGAGCGACGGAGGCGTCTGGAAGAGCACCGACGGAGGCACCTCCTTCCTCGACGTGAACACCGGGCTCATCACGATGCAGTTCTACGCGATCAACCACGCCGAAACCGATCCCCACCTCGCGCTGGGCGGCACGCAGGACAACGGCACCTGGCGCTACAACAACAACGTGAACTGGACCTACGTCATCGGTGGCGACGGGTTCTTCTGCGAAATCGACCGCGTGACTCCGGCGACGATGTACGGCGAACTCTACTACGGCGATCACCGCCGTTCGGTCAACGGCGGCGGCACCTTCTTCTCCAAGAACACGGGGATCACCGAGCAGGGGCCGTGGGAAACGCCCACCTGGATGGACTACTCCAATCCGCAGATCATCTGGACGGCCCACAACACGAAGGTCTTCCGAACCACGAACCGCATGGACCTCTGGGTCGACATGAACATGCCCGTGGGGCTGGGAGGGGGACGGAGCATCCACCAGTGCCGCGACGTCCCGAGCACGGTCGTGGTGCTGGGCGGCGCGCGCGTCTGGGTGACGACCGACTCCGGCGCCTCGTGGACCAACAAGACCGGCTCCCTGGCCACCGGGAACCAGTTGAGCGACGTCTACTGCCACCCCACCGATCCGAATACCTGGGTGGTCACGCTCTCCACCTTCTCGACCAGCACCTACAAGCAGGTCAGCAAGACCACCGACGGCGGCACGACCTGGGTGGCGATCGACACCGGGCTGCCGGACGAGCCGATGAACGCGATCGAGATGGACCCGCAGCATCCGGACCGCTACTTCGTCGGTTCGGACCTCGCGGTCTACTACTCGCCGGATGCGGGTGCGACCTGGCTCCCGTTCAACACCGGGCTGCCGCACGTCATGATCGACGACCTGAGGCTGCACGACAGCGCCCGCCTGCTCCGGGTGGGAACGCACGGGCGCGGCATGTGGGAGGTTGACATCTCGAACCTGGGCGGCAGCGAGTCGGTCGAGACGCACCCCCGGGTCGAGCCTTTGACGCTGCGCGTGTTCGGGAATCCGGCCACGGAGACGACGACCCTGCGTTACGGCACGCGCGAGCCCGGGCAGCTTCGTCTGGCCCTTTATGATCTCCAGGGCCGCGAGGTCAAACTCCTCCTCGATCGGTTCAACTACGGCACGATCGGGGCGATGGAAGTGGATGTCCGGGACCTACCGGCCGGCGTCTATTTCGCTCGCCTGACCGCCGGGAAGGACGAGATCTCGCAGAAGCTGGTCGTTCGGCACTAGCGAGGCGACCACGCATGGCCGATCGGACGTCCTTCCGACGCCGATCCGGCCGCGCCTGACGAAGCACGAGGCGGCTGTCCCCGACGGGGCGGCCGCCTCGTCACGTCCGGTCCGGTACCGCCTGCCGCAAGCTCGGCGGCGGCATGCTTCCTGCCAGAGGAACCTCCTGCGTCCACGCTTCGTCACCGTCGAACAGGAGGGTCGCCATGCCGCGCTGGGTCGTCGCGGGCCACACGTGCTCCCTTCGCCGGACCCGGTTGCGGTTGACACTCGCCGCCATCGCCGCGGCGGCCTGCGCCCGGGAGCATCCCGTTAACTCGACCGGACCGGTGGACCCTCCGGTCGCCATCGTCGAGCCCGCGGAGGGAGACACGGTTGGCGGGCGGGTCATGATCGAGGCGAGCGTTACCCATCGTGACGCTAAGGTGATCCGATTCCTGATCGACGGCGTGGTGGTCGACAGCGCGTCGGTACCCCCCTGGCGCGGATTCTGGGTCGCCGATGCGCCGGTGGGAGGCACCGAAGCGCGGATCACGGTCGCCCTTCAGGACATCGACGGCGGAAGCGTGACCGCCGGGCCGATCGCGGTCTGGGTGCGACACGATCGCCCGCCCGGCGTCACGATCGCTGCGCCAGCCCGAGCCGTCTGGATCGAACGACGGACCGGAGCCGCCCTGACCGCCGACGCCAACGATCCCGAGGAGGGACCCCTCCCGCCGGAGCGGATCATCTGGTCGGGTTCGCACCTCCCCCGCACCCTTCCCGGAGATCATCTGCCGCTGGATCTCCTGACCGAGGAGGAGCAGTTCGTCACGGCGACCGCGACTGACCGCTGGGGGTTGGCCGGCACGTGCACGATCCGGATCCGCCCGTTCTCCTACCGTCCGCCCGCCACGCCCGAGGAGTGCCTCACGAATCTCTTCGCCGCGATCAGAGCGGCCGATCCGGACGGGTTTGTCGGCGGTTGCGCCGAGTGCTTTCGCTTCGTCCCTTGCGTGATGGAAGCGGAACGGTCCGGGTGGCCTCTCGCGTGGAACCGGTCGCTCGTCGCCACCGCGGTGCAGAACTGGTTCGCCGACCCCGAGGTCGGGTGGATCGAATGGGACCCCGGCGCGGTGCGACTCGCCCGATGGACCGCCGCCGATACGACGTGGGCGTGGGCGGAGTGCGGCCCGACCTCTCTCTCCTGGTCCTCGACCTGCGCCGCGGGGGGGACGGCCGGTCTGCTTCTGGCGCGGAGGGCTGGCGAGGCCTGGAGAGTCCAGTCCTGGCATGACCGACCGGGTCCCGGCGAGGTCAGCCTCGCAGCGGTGCTGGCAGGCTATGGTGGCCTGGCCCCGGCGTCGCCCGCCGGTCAGGTTGCTAGAGCTGCCGCTCGTCCGCCAGGCGCACCACGACGAAGCGCTCCGGGCGGATGACGGCTCGCGCCGCGGCGTTCACCTCCTCGACGCTGAGGCGGGAAATCGCCTCGATGTCACGCAACCAGAACTCCTCCTCGAGCCCGTAGAACGAACGGGAGAGGAAGTTCGTGGCGAGCTGATCGTTCGTCTCCAGCGCGAGCGGCAGGCTTCCGGTGAAGAACCGCCGCGCAAGGTCCAGCTCCTCCGCGGTGATGCCCTCCTCGAGCAGGCGGTCGATCTCCCGCTGCAGCACCGCGAGGGCCTCCTCCGCGGTTCCGGCGGCCGTTCTCGCCTCGGCGTAGAAGTAGCCGGTCTCCAGACGAGGATGGACGTTCGAGTGGACCTCGTAGACCAGGGCGCGTTCCTCCCGGAGAGCGCGCATCAGGCGGCAGCCCGGACCGCTTCCTCCGAGGACGAAGTTCATGACCACGGCCGCGAGGTAGCGCGGGCTGTCCCGGCGGAGGGCCAGGTTGCCGATCCGGAGGACCGCCTGCGCCAGACCATCTTTCTGGATCCGCTCGAGACCCGGGGCTTCCGCCGTGACCACGGGCGGAGGTGAAAAGCGATCCGCGCCGGTGCCGATCCAATCCCGGAACGTCCGCTCCGCCAGGCCGAGGATCTCCTCCGGATCGACGTCGCCGACGACGGCGAGCACCGCCGAGTCGGGGCGATAGGACTGGTGGTGGAAGCGTTTCACCTCCTCGGTCGTGAACCGCTCGATCGTCTCCGGGTAGCCGTCTCGAGGAAGGTGGTACGGATGCGCACCGTAGAGGCGCGCGAGGAAGCGATCCCGAACCAGGCTGGCGGGATCATCGCGACGACGATGGAGGAGACCGAGGAGCTCGGTGCGCCGCCGCTCCAGCTCTCCGGGATCGAACGCCGGTTCGAGCAGGACCTCCCCGAGTGTGGCCAGAAGCGCGTGGGCGTCGCGCGCGAGACCGCTGACCCCCGCCAGCGCGTAGTCGTAGTCCGACGCGATTCCGAGAGAGGCGCCCATCCCCTCGATATCCTCGGCCAGACGGGTGGCATCGCGGCGCAGAGTTCCGCGCCGGAGCAGGCTCGCCGTCAACCCGGCCAGTCCGGCCTCGTCCGGCCGCTCGCACGCCACGCCCGCGGGGAGCAGGAGCGTGGCGGACAGGATCGGCAGGTGAGTGCGCTGCACGAGGGAGATCGTCAGACCGTTCGGGAGCCGGGTGCGTCGCTCCACGAAGGCGTGATGCGACGGGTGGAGTGGATCAGATCCCATCGGCGTCGCCTCCCCCGCTCCGCGCCGGACCGCGGGCCCCATCCGCCACGAGGTACCCGATCGACCGCCGGCGCGGCTCGAAGATGCGCCCCGCCACCTCCCGGATCCGGGTCGGAGTGACTTCCAATTGGCGGTCCAGCCAGAGCGGGTAGTCGCGCCAGGTGGAACGGCACTCGTCTTCCCCGAGGTTCTGACCGACGTCGAACCTGCTCTCCCGGGAGAAGATGAAGTCGGCCTCGATGACCCGCCGAACCTTGGCCAACTCGGAGGCCTCGATCGCCCGCTCCGTCAGTTCGGCCAGCACTTCCTCCACCGCTCCAAGGATTCGCGCGATCTCGACCCCGGGCCGTGCCGTCGCCCGCAGGGCGAAGGTGGATGGTTCGGCCCGCAGGGACAGCCCCCCCCCGAGCCCCACGACGAGTTCGTCGCGGTAGACGAGTCGCTGGTAGAGCCGGCTCGACCGGCCGTGCAGCAGGAGGAACTCGATCACGTTGAGCGCCGCCGCGTCCGGATCGGAAGCGGACGGTGCGCGGTAGGCGACGATCAGACCGGGCAGTTCCACCTCCTTGTGGACCCGCACCGTTCTCTCCCCCAGTTGCTCCGGTTCGCGCACCTGGCGCGGCCGTAGCGGGGGCCCCGGTGGAATCGCGCCATAGTGGCGGGCCGCGAGGTCGATCACCTCTTCGGCCCGGGCATCCCCGACCACCACCAGCACCGCGTTGTTCGGCCGATAGAAGGTCTCGTGGTGTCGACGGGCGTCCTCGGCTTTGATCCGACCAAGGTCGTCATCCCATCCGATCACCGGCCAGCGATACGGGTGGAGGTGGAAGACGGTGGCATCGACCGCCTCCGACAGGAGACCGAACGGGGGATCGTCCACACTCTGTCGGCGCTCCTCCCGCACGACCGCGACTTCGCGGCGGAAGATCTCCTCGCTGAACGCCAGGCCCCGCATCCGGTCCGCTTCGAGTTCCATCGCGACCGACAGGCGGTCCCGGGCGCAGTTCGCGTAGAACACGGTGGCGTCCTGACCGGTCCAGGCGTTGTGGATCATGCCGTTCTGCTGCGCGATGCGATCATAGGCGCCGTCGGGGTGCCGCTCCGTCCCGCGAAACATCAGGTGCTCCAACAGGTGCGAGAGTCCGGTCAAACCGCTCCGTTCGAAGCGCGATCCGACGCGATACCAGAGCTGGTGGCTGAGGGTGGGACTGGAGTCATCCTCGACCGACAGGACCTTGAGCCCGTTCGGCAGCACAGCTTCATGCACATCCAGGGGCAGCACGCCACCTCCCTCTCGCCTGCCAGATCGACCCGGGCGACACCGCCCCCGGCGGCTACGCTCCCGGCAGGCTAGGGTAGAGGGGGCGTGGCGACAAGCAGTTCACGACGAGGCCTCCGCTCGCGAGGGGTTCGGGCCATTCGGGCACGCTCGGAGACGGCCGCGCCGGCTCTCGGCGTGTCGACTCCGGCCCGGGTCCGGGCGATTCCTCCCCCCTCCGGAGAACCCGGCCTTGACGGAGCGGTCCCATCTCAGGGATTCTCCCTGTGCCTTCAGCTCGAATGGTTGCCGCGTCCTGCGACGCGACCGCAGAGGAGGACCGCATGCGCATGCCCTTGCCGATTCGTGGCCTGGTTCTGATCGTCGCCCTGTTGGTCGCTTGGCCGGCCGTCCGGGCCACCGCCGAGGAAACGCCTTTCCCGTGCGAACAGGCCGAGGCGAAGATCATGCAGGCCCCGTCGAACCAGCGTGTTCCGCTGGCCGAGGGCGCCATCAAGGCGTCGTGCCGCCCGATTCCCGCCGCGATCCTGAACGTCCTGCGGAGCGGGACCTGGCCCGACGATGCTCCGATCGCCCCCCAGGGACGGATCACCCTCCTCGTCCGCGCCACCGAGGCGGCCTATGCCGAAGCGGAGACGCTGACCGTGGGGATGCTCGAGAATGGCGCGTGGCCCGAAGGGTCGCAGATCGCCTTCGACGATGGCGCGAACCTCATCCGTTCGCTCAAGCCGGTCTTGACCCGCTTCCGCGGGCGACTGCTGCTGGACGTCTACGAACAGATCCGGGTCCCTGCGGTACGCCAGGCGGTCCTCCACACCCTGCGCGGCGCCGGCTTCGAGGAGGCCCTGCTGCCGGCCCTCGACGCGGTGTACGAGGAGACCGGTCCGGTGCAGGTGAGCGGACTCACGACCATCGCCGAGGAGCCGGAGAAGGTCCCGGCGGAGGTCCACGCCCGACTGATCCGCAAGCTTCCGGAGGGACCGCTCCTCGCCTGGGCGGTCAGGCTCGCCAACAGCCACTCCTCGCCCGCGGTGCAGGCCGCCAAGAAGGAACGCGGAATCAACTGATCGGATCGCGATCGGGCCTCTACGGGTCCGTTCTTCCACCTGCCTGAGCGCTTGTATACGCTCGTGCCGATCCGGCATACTGCACGAATCGTGCCCGACCCGAGACCGGCGGTCCGCCGGCCGGGGAGACGAATCGCCGCAGGAGCCCGGCTGCGTTCGTCTTCGCCCGCAGAGGGCGCCGCGCGCCGGCCGGCTCCGGTCCAGGAAGAGGATGAGCGCGCGTCGTTTCTACATCACGACCCCGATCTACTACGTCAACGACGAGCCGCACATCGGGCATGCCTACACGACGGTGCTCGCCGACGTCCTGGCGCGCTACCACCGCCTGCGCGGGGACGCGACCCACTTTCTGACCGGCACGGACGAGCATGGGCAGAAGATCCTCGAAGCCGCCTCGAAAAGCGGGATCACGCCGCAGGAGCACTGCGACCGCCTGTCCGCACGCTTCCTCCAGGTCTGGCGGTCGCTGGAGATCTCCCACGACGATTTCATCCGGACGACCGAACCCCGCCACATCCGCGTCGTCGAGCGCCTCCTCGGACAGCTCCAGGCGGCCGGTGAGATCTACGAGGACACCTACGAGGGACTCTACTGCGTCTCGGATGAACGTTTCTGGACCGAGAAGGACGTGGTGGACGGCAAGTGCCCCGACTGTGGCAAGCCGGTCACGCCGCTGACCGAGAAGAACTACTTCTTCCGGATGAGTCGCCACCAGGAGTGGCTGGTCCGTCATCTCGAGGAGCACCCGGAGTTCGTCCAGCCCGACATGCGGCGGAACGAGGTGCTCGGCTTCCTGCGCAAGCCCCTCGGAGACCTCTGCATCTCGAGGCCGGTCAGCCGCCTGAAGTGGGGCATTCCGATCCCCTTCGACCGCGACTACGTGACCTACGTCTGGTTCGACGCCCTCACCAACTACCTGAGCGCCGTCGAGGGGCGCACCGACGGACCCGAAGGCGGGTGGTGGCCGGCCGACGTGCATCTGATCGGCAAGGACATCCTTACGACGCATGCCGTCTACTGGAGCTGCATGCTGCACGCCTGCGGCCTGCCACTCCCTCGCACGATCCTGGCCCACGGCTGGTGGTTGATGGGCGACGCCAAGATGGCCAAGTCGGTCGGCAACGTCGTCCGGCCCCTCGATCTGAAGGAGATCTACGGCGTCGACGCGTTTCGCTACTTCCTGATGCGCGACATGGTGGTCGGACAGGACAGCAGTTTCAGCGAGGCGGCCATGATCGGGCGGATCAACTCCGACCTGGCCAACGATCTCGGCAACGGCCTGAACCGCGTCGAGCGGATGATCCACACCTACAGCGGCGACCGGATTCCGGAGGCGGGGACGGCGGGCGAACCGGAATCGCAGCTGCGCGAACGGGCCGAGCAGACGGCGGAGCACGTCTCTGCGGCGATGGAAGAGTTCCGGATCCACGCTGCGATCGAGGAGACCATGGAGCTCTCTCGCGCCGTCAATCGCTACCTCGAAGTCAAAGCGCCCTGGAAAGCGGTCAAGACGGAGGGGCCGGCCGCCGTCGGCGGGACGCTGGCCACCGCGGCCGAGGCGATCCGCCTGGCGGTCACACTCTTGAGTCCGATCATTCCGGGAAAGGCGGGCGAGGCGCTCTACCGCCTGGGAGTGATCGCGGATCCGCGGGCGCTCCTGGAGCACGCCGGCGACCCCGCATGGCTGCGCTGGGGAGTCCTCCAGGCGGGCACGGCCATCCGCCCCGGAGGGCCGCTCTTCCCGCGGATCGAGGCTACCCCGCCCCCCCCGGAGGGCGAGAGCCCCGGGAACGGGGCCGGATCATGAGCACCCGAGCCGGATCGAGCGGCTCTTCGACCGCGCGGCCGTCCGTCACCGCGGCCGGAACCGCGCGAGCGGCTCCGCTCTCATTTCCACCCCTACTCCAGGGAGACAGCTGTGGAATCCACCGGGCTCTTTGATACCAACCGCGTCAACGCGCTGGTCCTCTTCATCGTCTTCTGCGGGTTCGTCCTCTGGTACATCCGGACGGCCAAGCGCCGGCCCGACCTCTTCATCCGGCGCATCGCGGGTTTGAACGCGATCGACGAGGCGGTGGGGCGCGCGACCGAACTGGGCCGCAAGGTCCTTTACGTCCCCGGAATCATGTCGATCGATGAGAACCAGACGATCGCCAGCCTGGCGGTGCTGCAGCATGTGGCGCGCATGACCGCGAGGTACAACGCCGAGCTCGACGTGCCGAACAAGGACCCGCTGACCTTCGCCGCCGCCCGCGAAACGGTGAGGGAAGCCTACCTGCAGGAGGGGCGGCCCGACCTCTACAACGAGTCGATCGTCCACTACGTCACCTACGATCAGTTCGCCTACACGGCTTCGGTCTCGGGGACGATGGTCCGCGAACGCCCGGCGGCCAACTTCCTGATCGGTTCGTTCTACGCGGAATCGCTTCTCCTGGCCGAGACCGGGCAGGCGTGCGGCGCCATCCAGATCGCGGGCACGGCCGAGATCGCGCAGCTGCCGTTCTTCGTCTGCGCCTGCGACTACACTCTGATCGGGGAGGAACTTTACGCCGCCGGCGCCTATCTCTCGCGGGATCCCGCCATGCTCGGCTGCATCAAGGGGCAGGACTTCACCAAGGCG
Organism: uncultured bacterium; assembly: GCA_964371055.1. Taxonomy (GTDB): domain Bacteria; phylum Eisenbacteria; class RBG-16-71-46; order CAIMUX01; family CAIMUX01; genus CAYJLF01. The sequence continues at coordinate 207,344 of CAYJLF010000004.1, forward strand.
CTGGTGGGCCTCTGCATCGTCATCGGCGCGATCGGGGCGACGCTGGGCCGTTTCGACCTGGCCGCCTGGTTCCAGGCCCGCTGACGCGCCATGGCCGGACTTCCGCCCGGATCCTGAAACGATCGAGGAGAACGCATCATGTTCCTTCGCCTGCAGCTCCCTCTGGTCCTGACCTTCCTCGCCGGGATGATCCCGATCGTCGCTTTCTTCTTCACGGAAAGCGCCACGCTCGTCAAGGTCCCGGCCGACCGGCTGGAGAAGTGGCTGGTCATCGTGGCCGGCTTCGCCCTCCTCCTCGGCGTGGTCAACGTCATCCAGGGGAACGTGAAGAAGATCGAACGGAAGGCCAAGGGGTGGCCCTATGCCGTGGCGCTCCTGGCGGGGCTTCTGATCCCGGGAATCTTCGGCATTCTCTCCGCCTTCTCGGTCGGGCCCTTCACCGGGATCGGTCCCCAGCCGGACGGCACCCCCACCCCGTTCAACTACATCACGCGTTACGTCTTCGAGCCGCTGCAGGCGACGATGTTCAGCCTGCTGGCCTTCTACGTCGCCTCGGCCGCCTTCCGCGCCTTCCGCGTCCGCAACCTCGAGGCGACGATCCTTCTGGTCTCGGCGGTGGTCGTGATGCTGGGGCGCATCCCGCTGGGCGACGTGATCTTCTCCGCCTTCCCCGGAGGGGAGACCTGGCTGGGGCGCTTCACGGAGTGGATGATGAACGGCCCAAACGCCGCCGCCCAGCGCGGGATCATCATCGGAGCCGCCCTCGGCGCGGCCTCCCTCTCCCTCCGGGTCATTCTCGGGATCGAACGGTCGTACCTCGGTCTCGAAAAGAGCGAGTAGGAGGCACCACATGAGCCGCACGCCCGAACCGAGGAGTCTCGCCACCCGCCTCCAGGCGCTCGACCGCCGCTGGATCTTCCTCCTGGTCGGCATCGGAACGGTCCTGCCGATCATCTTTCCCATCGGCTTCCCGGTCACGATCACGCCGCCGGTGCGGAGCCTCTTCGATCGGATCGAGACCTTGGGCCCGGAAGATGTCGTCATGGTCTCGTTCGACTACGGGCCGACGACCAAGCCGGAGAACTCCCCCATGGCGCTGGCGGTGCTGCGGCACAGCCTGCACCGCGGCGTGAAGGTCGTGATCCTCGCCCTCTACCCGATCGGCGGCGGGGCGATGGCGTCCGAGGTGGGCAACCAGGTCGCCTCCGAGTTTCCCCATCTCGTCTACGGGTTCGACTGGGTCAACCTCGGCTACAAGGACGGCGGACAGGCCCTGATGAAGCAGATGGGCCAGGACATCCACGGGGTCTTCCCCACCGATGCCCGCGGTGTTCCGCTGGCGGAACTGCCGCTCATGCGGCAGGTCAACTCCTATGCCGACGTCGACCTCGTCGTCAGCTTCGCCACCGGGATCATCGGGGAGTGGTGGGCCAACCTCATCAACGCGCAATTCAAGACTCCGGTGGCGGTCGGCTGCACGGCCGTTTCCGCGCCGAAGTACTACGCCTATCTCGACAGCGGGCAGATGATCGGGCTTCTGGGCGGACTCAAGGGGGCCTCCGAGTATGAACGGCTCCTGCTCGATCGCTATCCCGAAACCCGCGAAGCCTACGCCAATCCGATTCTTTTCAACGCCATCCGGGGGATGGACGTGCAGACGATCATCCACGCGGTGATCATCCTCTTCATCGTCCTCGGCAATGCGGCCTTCTTCATCGGCCGCTCGCGCACCAATTCCTGACGGCGCGGACCAGGAGATACCGACATGTCGACACCTGAGATCATCGGAACCTGGATCGCCGCGTTCCTCACCCTCTGCATCTTCAGCTTCCTCTACCGGGACAATCCGTTCTTCCGGTTCGCCGAGGCGCTTTTCGCCGGAGTCTCCCTCGGCTACTACATCGGGCAGACCGCTGACCAGACGCTGAAACCGAACCTGGTGCTGCCGCTCGTCCAGGACTTCGGCTCGAACTGGAACCTCCTCTTCGCCGCGCTCATCGGCGTAAACCTCTACAACCGCTACATCCCGCCGGTCGCCTGGCTGGCGCGCTACTCGCTGGCGATCTACGTCGGCTACTACACCGGCATCAACATGGTGCAGAAGCTGCAGGGCGAGGTGCTGCCGCAGGCCGGCGCGACGATGGTAAACCTCTCCTTCCGTGGAGCCGACGGCGGCTTCAGCTGGAGCTCGGGATTCAACGCGCTCGTGATGTTGGTCGGGGTGCTCTCGGTCCTGGTCTACTTCTTCTTCTCGGTCGAGCACAAGGGCGCGGCCGGCAAGGTCAGCCGGGTCGGCATCTGGTTTTTGATGCTCGGATTCGGAGCCGCGTTCGGCTACACCGTGATGGGGCGCGTCTCGCTCCTCATCGGACGGATGAACTTCCTCGTCACCGACTGGATCGGCGGGACCCTGCGCGCCTTCGGCGGTTGAGCGGATCGCGCCGCCGGGGCCTACCGGGGCGCGGAAAGCCTCAGTCCCAGGTACGCGACCGCGAGGAAGAGGAGCCGCCCGAGTGGTAGCCACGGCGGCGCGCTCTCGCGCGAGACCGCCCCACCGACCACGACCAGTCCCACCGCCAGCGTCAGGAGCAGCGAACCGGGCGTGCCCGGCCGCTGCGGCCGCAGGAAACGCAGGCCGGCCATGACGACCAGAAAGACGTGCGTCAGGGCAAAGAGCGCGAAGCGCGAAGCCGGCAGTCCGGCCGAGTCGGACGACGCGCCGGCCGCCGCGAGCGCGAGGACTCCGTAGGCCACGAGGACCAGGCAGATCCCCTTGTAGATCCGAGTGCGCAGAGATGTGTTCATGGGCGGACCCTACCAGACCGGCAGGCCTTTAGCACGAGCCACCCGAGCGGAATCGCCAGGAGGAGAGAGGCGGCGACGGCGGCCGTCCTGAACCCCGCCACGGGTGGAACCAGGGCCTCCCCGATCGCCGAAACCCCGAGGACCAGGTAGACCGCCACCGGCCAGACCAGGAGATTGCCGGCCGGAAGAAACCGAACCATCGCCAGGAGTGCGCCTCCCCACGCCAGGCCGAGCAGGAGGCGAACCAGGAACTCGCCCGCGCCGTGCGCATCCGGGACCGCGATCGCGAGGACCAGGAGCCCCAAGAGGCCCAGCGCGCGCAGGCGACGCCGTTCGGCCCGCAATACCGCGATGAACGCAGCGCCCGCGGCGGCCAGCAGGACCGTTCCCCGCGCGACCGACCAGACCATCCCCAGCCAGGGCCAGGCGTCCGCGGCGCCGATCGGGAAAGCGGGGAGTTCCGGCGACGCGGCTGTCGGCCAACGAGAAGCGAGGAAGGGACCGATCCGGCGCAACCCGGCCAGCACCGTCACCGCCGCCCCCGCGCCGAGCAGCGCGTCGGGGAGGTGCCGGCGCAGACGCGGAGTGCGCATCCACTCCGAGGCCGTCGGCCAGGCGGCGAGCGCCGCGGCCAGCACGAGCACGAAGAGGAGGTAGTTGACGACGAGGCCGAGGAGGATCCCGACTGCCGCCGTGACCTGGAAGACCTCCCACGGCACCGCGGTGATGTAACGCATCGCGACGCCCGGCCAGGCGTTGATCCCACCCGCCAGCCCTAACAGACCGAGCGGGATCGCCCCCAGGAGTACCGCCCGCCACGGCACGCGCCGCGCCCGATGGGCCGCCAACAGGTGCCACAGGACGAGCCCGATCGCCGCTCCGAAAGCGAGAAACGGCAGGATCTGCGCGGCGACGTTCCACACCGTCCGGCGCTCCTGCTCTCGCACCCACTCCTCGGGAAGCTTGAGTTCGGTCCTCCACCCCCCGATGCGATCGCCGTGGACCTCGATCCGCTCGCGGTGTTTGGCCTCGCCGACATTGCGCGGGTCGGAGAGCGACGCCTCGAACCGGAAGACGTGATCGACGCGTCGCGGGCGTTTCTCCTCCGACGCCTCGCGCAGTTCCAGCGCCCCGAGATCGCACCCCCGGACGGCGAGAAAGTGCCGCGCGACCGACTCCGCCGCGGCCGCGCTCAGCGAGGCCAGCGAGTCCCGCTCCGCGGTCGTCCGATCGAAGCGGACGATGCGTCCGGAAACCGCGTCGACCTCGACGCTGAACTCCCCCGCCTCGAGCGGCCGGAAGAACCGGGCGCGCCAGCGGAGCGGCGGAGCAGCCCCGTCGTATCGTGAGCGCAACGCATCGAATCCCCCGTGCCGGCGGAGGTAGCGCGCCTCGTTCGGATCCCGGACCCCCTGCGGCAGGATGGCGCGGCGGTACGACTCCGGGGAGACCCCCATCTCGCGCAGGAAGGACGTGGCGGTGGCCAGCGCGTCGTCACGACCGACCGTGATGCCGCGCGCGGTCTCGAGTCGCTCGCCCGGCAGGAGGAGGAGGAGGAGGGCGGCTCCCCCGATCGCCAGGGCGACCGTCCGACGCCGCCACGACCAGCGAGCGGCCGGTCCGGCGGAGTCGTCCTCCCGCGGCGCACCGGCGGACGCGTCTCCGTCTCCCGTTCCCTCAACGCTTATCGCGGTGGTTACGTCCGCCCTCGGGAAGGCACCCCTCGGATCCGGCCCGGCCCGCCGATCCTCTCCGGGGATGCCGGGCGGGACCGTGGCCGGTTCGGTCCCGGCCGGCGTCGACGCCTCCGCGTTCTCCAGTCCGTCCGGCTCGTCGAAGCGTCCGCGCCGCAGATAGCTCACGATCGCGTAGAGCAGAGGGAAGAGGATGACGCCGCCCGCGACGGCCGCCGAAATGACGTAGTAGGGATTGCCGCTGCGGAAGAGCAGCGTGCCGGTGTAGAGCGCATCGACCGTGTAGTGCCAGACAAGCGTGGCGAAGATGTTCCACCGGAGCATGATGGCGCCGATCAGGACGCCGGCGAGCCCCACCTCGAGCCCACGGATGTAGAACGGCTGGTTAGGGTAGTTCGAATGGGCGAAACCCCAGATCAAGGCCGGAATCACGATGGCGAGAAGGCGGGAGCGCAGCCCCTTCTGCAGCCAGGGGATCGGGAACATCCGGAAGAGGAACTCCTCGGTCACCGCCGGCATGAATCCGATCAAGAGCACGAAGACCCACGGGAAGGCGGTGCCGAGGAGATCGTCGTACGGCACCTCGATCGGCGCCCAGGCGCCCAGGCGCGCCGCCACCAGGTAGAAGAGCTGCTGGTAGCAGAAGAAGAAGGCGGTCAGAGCGAGCCCTAAGACGGCGGAAAGGAGAAAACGGCGCGTCCGCAGGGCGCGGCGCGTAAACCAGCCGGAAAGGGAGATCTTACCGGGATAGGCCTCGCGGTAAAGCGCCTCACCCGCGCCGGTCAGGAGAAAGATCAGCATGCCGAGCAAAAGACTGCTGAGCACGCTGCCGACCATGCGCTCTCCGAGGAAGCCGCCGAGCGAGGCGGTCGTCTCGTAGTCGTAGAAGAGCAGGGGGAGCGCATTCAACTCCGCCAGAAACTGCAACGCGAAACCGACCAGACCGAAGACGATCGCGGTTCGCCAGCGGATGTCCCGCATCCGTATCCGCAGGAGGAGAACCACCAGCACGGCGATGAAGAGGAGCAGCGTCAACGCCTGCGCGACCACCCCCGCGCTCTGGTTGAACGAACGCAGCCGCTCGTAATCCCGTGCCCACTCCTCCGGCACGTGGACGAAGAGGCGGTATCCTCCGACGGCATCACCCTGGACGCGGACCTCGTGCCGCAGGTCGCCGCCGTTCCAGTTCGGCTGGGATCGTTTCCAGGTGAAGGTGTGATCCGCCCGCGCGGGCCGCTGCTGCGTCACGACTCCTTCGAACGCAAGTTGCGCCGGGTCGACCTCGACGACTCGGGCGAGGAACCTTTCCGCGATCCCGCGGGCGGAATCGGGCGCCAGGACCGCGCCCGCCGCCAGCTCCTCGATCGGATGATCGAACGCCGCGATCGCGCCGTCGACCGCGACCTCGACGCGGAATTCCTCCTTCTGCAGCGGCCGGTACCACCGCTGCCCCCAGCGCCACATCCGGACCGGATCGCTCAGGATCGCGTTCGCCTCGGGTAGACCGATCGTCCGTTCGAGGAAAACCTTCCCCTCGACATCCCAGGTGAATCGCGTCGCATGCCGGTAGCCCGCGGGATCGAGTCCCATCGCTTCCAGGAACCGGGCCGCCCGGTCGCGGGCTTCCGTGCGACTGACCTCGAAGCGGATCGACGCCTCGGGATTGACCCGCGGATAGAGGATGAAGCCGAGGACGAGCGCCGCGATCCCCGCCAGCACGGAAACGAGGAGGAACCTGCGGTCGGAACGGCTGAGCCGGGCTTCGGAACCGTCCTGCTCCTCGCGCGAGAACCAGTGCATCCTCACCTCCGGGAATCCGGGCCCCGCGCTCGGCGGAGCATCATTCCGTGCGGCCGCGCCGCCGCCGCGGCCTGCCCCCGACGCCTGGTCGCTGCTTCCGCCACCGCGATCAGTCGCTGCCGAAGAGCGCCCGCTCGACGGCCTCGCAGAGGATGTGACCCGCCAGGATGTGCGCTTCCTGAATCCGCGGAGTCTCCTCCGAGTCGATGGCGAGGCAGTGATCGCACCACGCCCGCATCCTGCCCCCGCCCCGGCCGGTCAACCCCACGGTCGCGAGCCCGCGCGCGCGGGCGGTCTCGAGCGCGCGAACCACGTTCGCGGAATTGCCACTGGTCGAGATCCCGACCGCCACATCGCCGGCCCGTCCGATCCCGGCCAACTGCCGGGAGAAGACCTGGTCGTAGCCGTAGTCATTGCCGATGGCGGTCAGCGAGGAGCTGTTCACCGTGAGGGAGAGCGCGGCGAGCGGCTCCCGATCCTGGTAGAACCGCCCCGCCAGCTCGCACTCGAGATGCTGCGCATCGGCGGCCGAACCGCCGTTGCCGAAAAAGATCACCTTGTGGCCGGCGCGGATCGCCCCCGTCCAGAGCTCCGCGATCCGATCGAGCAGTTCTGCCTGCTCCACCAGTGTCCGCTTGACCCGGATCGACTCCTCGACCCGTACCCGGATCTCCTCGCGGGTGATCACGCTGCCCTCCCTTTCTCCCGGTCCGCCGGGGGCTACCTTTGGTCCCTGCGCTCCCGGCTTGCCCGAATCTCGAGGACCAGATCCTCGATCGCGTCGATCATCCGGTCCCAGGAGTAGAGCTCCTTTTCGACGGCGATCCGGGCGACGAGACCTTCCTCGAGTCGTTCGCGGTAGTAACGCACGACGGCGGCGGCCAACGCCTCCGGATCTTCGGGGGGGACGACGAGGCCGGTCTCCTCATGCCGCACCACCTCGGCCAGACCACCCACGTCGGTGCAGATCACCGGCCGCTCGAGCTGCCAGGCGATCTGGACGATCCCGCTTTGCGTGGCCGAACGGTACGGCAGCACGACGACATCGGCCGCCGAGAAATAGAGGCCCACTTTCTCGTTCGGCACATACGCATCGATCAGGTCAACGGCCGCCGTGAGGCCGAGGCGGTTCACGAGCGCGGTCGTCTCCGCCCGCTCCTCGTAGAACTCCCCCAGGACCAGGAGGCGCGGCGCCGGTTCCAGCTCTGACCGCACACGGGGCATCGCCCGCAGCAGCAGGTCGAGCCCCTTGTAGCGGCGCACGAAACCGAAGAAGAGCAGGAGAGGTTGCTCGGGATCGAGTCCCAGAGCCCGGCGTGCCTCCCGCTTGTCGATCCGCGGGCCGAAGAGGTTGTAGACCGGGTGCGGCACCTCTCGATAGCGCGCCTTCGGGTGGAGTCGGAGGAGATCGGCCCGCACGGCTCCCGACTGCGCGATGTAGCCGTCGGTCACGCGCATCAGCCAGCGCGTCAGGGGAAGGTCGAAGGGCCGTGGCTCGTGCGGGATCAGGTTGTCGATGATCATGATCGTGACCGGGGGCCGTGAGCGCATCTTCGCGCGGAGCCGCCGGAGGATCGTGCCGTACGAAGGGGCGAAGAAGGGCATCCAGTACTTGAACAGCACGACATCGGGACAGCGCGCGGCCAGGTAGTCCGCCGCGTGGAACCAGCTCCCCGGGCCGATCGAATCGACGAGCGGCACGGCCGGGTAGCGGACCGGATCCTCGCTCGCGTCGATCTGCGTCTGCCCGGGGAAGAGGATGGAGGGGTATTGGCGGGAGTACGAGACGAACTCCACCCGGTGACGGCGGGAGAGCTCGCGGGCCAGGATCGCGGTGTACTGCGCGATGCCGCCGCGCATCGGATGCGCGATGCCGACGATCCCGACTTTGAGCGGAGGTCCGCTCATGTCACCGTCCAGGTCTGGAGTCCCAGCCCTTCGAAGGCGAACGGGGTGATCTCGCCTCCTTCGGCGCGCAGGGCCTCCGCGACGAGATGACGCCGTTCGAACGGCACGAGCACCAGGAGATAGCCGCCGCCGCCCGCGCCCAGGATCTTGCCTCCGACCGCCCCTTCCTCCCGCGCCCGCGCGTAGAGCCGGTCGATCGCGGGGCTCGAGATTTCGGACTGGAGCTGCTTCTTCCACTCCCACGCTTCGTGCAGCGCCGATCCGAACTCGAGGATCCGGTCGCGCAGAAGAAGGGTCTTCATCTCCAGCGTCAGCCGCTTCATCTCGTCGAGCGAGGCCACTACCTCGGCCTGGCCGGCCGCGTACGCCCGGGCCTGTTTCTCCACGATCCGGGCACCGAGGCGGGTACGCCCGGTGTAACAGAGCAGGAGCGAGACCTCGAGTTCGTTGATGGTGGCGGTGCGCAGGCGAAGCGGGTTGACCACGGTGTGGTCGGCATGGAACTCGATGAAGTTGAACCCGCCGAAGGTGGCCGCGTACTGGTCCTGGCGCCCGCCGGCGAGCCGCAGGTCCTCGCGCTCGATCCGGTAGGTCAGCTCGGCGATCTCGTAGGGCGTCAGCGGACGGCGGAGCCACTCGGAGAAGACGCCGACCAGCGTCACGACCATGGTCGAGGAGGAACCGAGCCCGCTGCCGGGAGGGGCGTCCGTTCGCAGGAAGACCTTGAGGCCGGAAGGAAGCGGTCCTTCGGACTGGAAGGCGTTCAGCGTGCCGGTGACGAGGTCGAGCTCTCCATCCGGCTCGAGCCGGCGCCCGAGGGGATACTCCCGCGTCACGCCGAAGTCGAGCGAAGTGACCCGCGCGATCGGCTCGGAGATCGGCTCGAGCGAGGCATAGGCATGCTTATCGATCGTGGCCGAGAGGACGACGCCCCCCTTCTCTTCGGTGTAGGGCGACACGTCGGTGCCGCCGCCGCAGAAGCTGATGCGGAGCGGCGCGCGAGCGCGGATGATCATGCTCTTCTCTCTTCCCCCCGGTCGAGCCGGCGACGCGGCGCGCGCGCGCGGGCCCTCAAGGCGCCTCCTCCATCCGCCGGCGGATCCAGCGGAACTCCTCCTGCGCGGCCGTGAGACGCGCGGGTGTGCCGATGTCGCGAAAGAAGAAACGCCCGGTCAGGGCGCGCAACCGTCCCTCCGCCGCCAGTTCCGGCAGCAGATCCCGCTCCAGGCTGAACGTTCCCCCCGGCAGGGCGCGCAGCAGCGCCCCCCCGGCGACGTAGACCCCGGCGTTGATCCAGCCGGCTCCAGCTCCCCCCTTCTCGCGGAAGGAGATCACGCGTCCCTCTGCATCGACTTCGAGGCCGCCGTAGTCCGAGGTGTCTGCGACGCGGACGGCCAGGAGGGTCATGGCGCGACCCGCCGCGGCGCCGTGGCCCGCGTGCGTGGCCAGCAGGTCCGGGTAGTAGGCCTCAGCGTAGGAGTCGCCGTTCAGAATGAGGTTCGTCCGCGCCGCTTCCCCCCCGGCGAGGGCGAGCGCGCCTCCCGTGCCGAGCGGCTCCGGTTCGATCGAGAAGGTGAGTCCGGAGCCGCGGATCACCCGCCGAACCGCCTCCGCGCCGCGGCCGAGGCAAAGCACGGTGCGCGCGAATCCCTGGAGACGGAGCAGACGCAGGACGTAGGTGAGGAACGGGCGCCCGGCGACCGGAATGATCGCCTTGGGGCGGTCCTCCACCCCGGCGAGTCGGGTCCCCAGGCCACCGCAGAGGACGAAGGCCGGCACGTGACGCGGCTGCGCCATCCTGCGGCGTGATGGTTCTTCTCCCTGCATGGTGCGGGATTATGGGGCGGTGGCCAGAAAGGGTCAAGGCGACGGAACAGGACCTGCGGGCGCGGTCTCTTCCGGATGCGCCTCCCGCCACAGCTCCGCAAATCGCTCCAGGGAGCCGGGGGCATAGCCGGCATAGTGATTGTTGAAGTAGACCAGGACCTGCGGCACGCGGCGGAGCAACTCGCCGACCGGGTCGATCCAGGCCCGCATCTCGTCCGCGCGGTCGACGATCACCTCGCTCCAGTCGCGGTCGCGCGTCCCACTCTCCCGCGCCCGGGCCACGAGGTTGTCCATCGAGCGGTGGTCCCCCAGAAACCGTAGATAGGCGAAGTCGGCCGAGACCGGATCGATCCGGCGCATGATCTCGGCCGCGGCCGGCATGGTCGGATAGGCGGTCAACGCCAGCGCCACGCCGCGGCGACGCAGCAGTTCGACCAACGCCTCGTCCACCCAGCCGCGATTGCGGACTTCGACCACGAAGTGCCACCCCGAAGGCAACTGCGGCAGAAAGCGCTCAAGGCGCCGGCGGAAGTCAGCGCCGTGGCGATACTCCTCGGCATCCCTCCCCTTGGCCACATAGGGAAACTGGAAGAGGAGAGGCCCCCGTTTCTCCCGGAGGAGTTCCATCAGGGAGACAAACCGGTTCCATTCGTCACCGCAGTCCTGCAGGTAGAGCTCGTGCGTGATGACCTTTGGCACCTTGGCGGAGAAGAGGAAACCGTCGGGCACCCGATCGTGCCAGGCCTGGACGGTGCGTCGCGAAGGCATCGCATGCCAGGTGGCATCGATCTCCACGGTGTCGAAGCGGGTCGCGTAGTGGGCAAGGAACTGCTCCGACCGCAAACCCGGCGGATAGAACGGTCCGCACCAGTCGGGGCTGCTGTAGGAAGACGTCCCGAGGCGCAGTCCTGGCGCCAGCTCCGCGAGCGAACGTCGCCCGGCGTCCAATGCCAGTCGCTCAGCGTCCAGCTCCAGTTGGACCGGCGCGGTCGCACGCGCCGGTCGCTTCTCACCCGCGCCCTTCACGCCGCCCCCGTCGCCGCATCCAGACGGATGCGATGGAACTCCTGCGGCTCGATCCAGAGGTAGTTAGCGATCAGCCGGATCTCCGTCTCTTCCTCCCGGGAGAGCGCGCCGTCCGCTCGCGCCACTGCGAAGAGCGAACGGAGGAGGCGCCTCCGTTCTTCCTCCGGGGAGACGCGGTTGAAGGCGGCGCAGAGATGCTGGCGGTCGCCCGCGCGAGTGGAGGCGTGGCGCATCGACTCGAGGACCGCACCGGCCTCGGTCGCATCCAGGTCGGCCGCCTCTGCCAGCGCACGGCGGGCCCGCGCTTCGTCCGCTGGGGCGGTGGCGCCGCCGGCCCGCGCGACCCGCAACGCCAGGAGTCCGAAGAGGACGAGTCGCTCGCGTTCCTCCGGGGTGGCTCGGGCTCCCGCCGGGCTCGCCAAGATCGGAGCACGCAGACGCCGGCCGAATCCGCCCAAGGCCGCGCGAGCCCGGCTGACCAGGGGCGACCCGCCTCCGTGAGACGGCGCGGCCGCCTCGTCCTCGGCGAGCATGATGGCACGGAGGGCCGCCAGGTGGCGCGTCTCTTCGGGATCGATCGATCCATCGGCTTCGACCAACCGCTCCGCCTTCTCGACCATCGCCGCCCTCTCCGCCCGGGAGGCGACGAGCCGGCGGAGCTCGGCGAGCGACGCCTCGAAGCGATCCAGCGGCACGGGCTCGTCCAGAAGGTCTTCCACCTCTTCCCGCTCCTCCGGTGTCAGGTCGAGACGCGCGGTCCAGCGCCGGATCGCGGAAGCCTCTTCGGCCGAAACCGTCCCGTCCGCCCAGGCCAGCGCGACCAGAACCTTCGCCTGCACTGCGTCGACACGACTCATGGCGTGCTGCTCCCTCCCGACCGACCCCGGGCCGCAACCGGACGGCGCAGCGGGACCTGTGCTCTCCGTTCCGTCTCCGCCGCCCGATCCTGGTCATCGACTTCCCGCTCTGGCCGACGATCGAACGAGCTACTCTACCGGGCGCTGTCGTCTCTGTCCAGACGCGCCCCCGTCCTCTCCGCGGCCCGCCGGGTGTTCCCCCCTGGTTGTGGAACGAATCCCTGGGATGTTTTGTCTCCCGGAGGCCTTGGGCCGAGTCTCTTCCGGGCCGGCGTGTCCGATCGACGTCCTCTGGATCTGTAGACGTTCAGTATCCGGGTCAACCGTCGACGCCGAGGGTGTAGCCGGTCGGAGAACCCGCGGCTGGACCCGACCGTGGCGCGGGGATGGCGGTAGGAAGTTGGTTCAGAACGCGTAGCGCAGATTGTGGGTGGCCTGCCGATCCCCCAGGGCGAGCGTGCGGACCCTTCGCCAGTAGTATTTCCACCAGACGCCGGGAAGCAGGTGGCGCCGGGGAAAGTACCGCTCGCGAAACAGATCGTCCCAGTGGAGGCGCCGATCGAGGATCCCGGCGCGCATGGCGGCGGTCTCCCCCGGTTTCTTCTCCCGCCGTGACTTGATGTAGTTGCGCCAGACGGTGAAGAGGGCGAGGCGCTCGATCATGGCCTGGCGCCTCTTGCTGAAGGCGATGGTCTCTCGGCGGTGATTGGCTCCGTGGTGGCGGAGGAGCAGATCGGCGAGGTTGACGGGGAAGAGGGGGTTGGCTCGAGAGCGCGGGTCGGTGGAGGGGGTGACGAGGCGGTGGAGGCGGAGGTGGGGGTACTCACGGTGCAGTCGAGAGAAGGAACGTCCGTAGGCCGGGTGATCGTCGCTGTGGAACCAGGTCTCGGGGCGGGCGGTCCGGGCCGGATTTGCCTTCATCTGCTTCACCACGACGCGGAGGAGTTCCAGGATCCCCTCTTCCACCGCCTTCGGATCCGGCCTTCCCAGGGTGGCTTCCAACTCTGCCCGCCGAACCTTCTGCGCCGGCGTCATCGTTCCCTTGCGGCGCAACGGGCTGTCGGTGAAGTGGTAGAGGAACCAACTCTGGTGACCCGCCGCGAGGTTGAGGTGGCAGGGGAAGAACTGGGAGTACTCGAAGGTCTCGAAGCCGTCGAAGGCGATCGGCTCGGTGATGACCTTTCCCTCCAGGATCTGGCGGTGGAAGAGCAGACAGTGTCTTCCGGCGCGGGCGAGGTGTCGGGCGACGGTGGGATGGGAGGTGCCAAGTTCCCGGGCGATCTGTCGGAGTCCCGCGCCGGCGATGGAGAGAGAAGCGATGCGCGGGAAGAGGTCGGGGCGGTGGAGCCAGTAGGTGGTCTGGAAGGTTCGGGTGGAGAACCGGCGTTGGCAGTGGCGGCAGCGGAAGCGCTGGATCCGTCGTCCTTCGGAGGCGTTCCACTCCTTGCCGTCGCGGACATACTTCCAGGCCGGGTCAGGTTGATAGAAGGTGCAGTTCCGGTTGGGGCAGTGAGGAGGATGGAAGAGACGCGGGCGTCCGGGCCTGCGGCGAGCCGAGGTGCGATGCCGCCACGGAGCCGCGCTCCGGACCGCGGAGCACGTTTTCTCCGGAAGTGCCGCCGCCGGACCGGGGTTGTGTCGTGGAGTCGTCACACTCCGGAGAGGGAGCGAGAACCGTACCGCGGAAGAGGAAAGGAACCCGGCGGGATTACCGCCAGGACAACTTCAGCGGGAGCCGCCAGATACCCGCCAGGATCCCAGAGGTGAGTGCCACAACCGTCCCGCCTCCCCGGCCTTTCCTTCTTTGGCCTCCAGGCCCCGGCTTTGCGATACTTCCGGACGGCCGAAGAGACAGAGCCGAAGGAGGTGGATGCCGTGCCGAGACCTACGCTGATCGCCGGCGCCGACGCGCGCCGTTCCGCTCGCTCCTCGATGGACCCGCGCGCCCGAGCGCACCATCCCCGACTCGGCGCGGGCGCGTCCGCTCTCCTCCGCCTGGCCGGAGTCTGCGTCCTTCTGACCAGCCCCTCGCCCGTGGCACGCGGCGACTCCGGACCCCCGGGCGACACCCGCGCTCTCGAAGTGATCCTCGCCGGTCCGCGGGGCGAAGAGGCCGATCTCTACTCGATCGACGTCTCCTTCAGCGAGCCGATGGTGCCCCTCGGCGAGCGGGGGCGGCGCGCGAACGACGGCCCGCTCCGCATCGCGCCACCCCTCCGCGGACACTTCACCTGGCTCGGCACGACGACCGTCAGTTTCCTCCCGGAGAGGCCCGTTCCGCCGGGCACGCAGCTGACCTGCACGATCCCGCGGGGCACGAAGAGCCTGGCCGGACGCACCCTCGCCGCCGAGTTCTCCTGGACGATCGAGGTCGGTCGGCCCCGGCTGCTGCGTTCGCTCCCGGCCCTGCCCCGGGCTTCGCGCCCCGATGCAGAGCCTGGACCCGGCGGGGCCCATCCGCCCGAGGAGCCGCTCCTTCTTGCCTTTGATCGCGCTCCCGATCCGGCCGGCATGGCGGAGATCCGTCTGGAGGGTCCCGACGGAGCGGTGCCTATGGGCGTCGTTCCGGTCACGTCTGATCATCTGCTCGCCCTCTTCGGACGAGAGGCCGATCGCAACCGGCAGGCTGCGATCGTGGTGCTGCAGCCGGCGCAGGCGCTCGCCCCGGAGGCACCGTATCGCCTCGTCATCCCGGCCGGACTCCTCTTCGTCGGATCCGACCTGCCGCTGGGGACCGAGACGACCATTCCCTTCACCGCCGTCGGCCCGCCCAGCGTGACCGGGGTAGAGGCGACCGAACAGGGGCTTCTCGTCCACTTCGACAATCCCGTCGACCCCGACTCGGTCCTGGCCCGCGTGGAGATCACACCCCGCCCGCGCCACCTCGAGGCCGAGCACGACTGGGGCGATCGGAAGACCGTCCGGCTGGCGGGTCCCTTCCGCGCGGGGGAGACCTATCGGGTGCGGATTGCCGCCGGCCTCCCCGATTTCTTCGATGGCCGGACCTCGTCGCCGTTCGACGGCACGGTGCTCATGCCGCACGCCGCGCCGGAACTCACCATCTTTCCGCCGACTGGAATCGTATTGCCCGATCCGACGCCGTTCACGCGGATCACCGCGCGTAATACCGGGCCGGTCCGGATCCGCGCCACCTGGATCACGAGCGCGGAGATGCCCCGCTACTTCGACCGAGGCGAGGACGGTACGCGCCAGCCGACGGGATCGTCGGCCAAGCCTTCGGCGCCGATGCCTTGGGAGAGTCGCTGGGTCACCCTTCCCCTCTGGGACGAGCCGACGCAGCATCCCGACTCGATCTTCACCTGGGAGCGCGCCTTGGCGCGGTTCACGCCGCGTCCCGCCGGCGCGCACGCGCTCCTGATCGAGGTCGAGGCCGCGCGGCGCTTTGCCCGGGTCGAGGAGTGGGAACCCGACACGCTGCACGATGCGGCGTTGCTGCGGGTCGCGTCCGCGGGGATCTCCTGCACGCTGGGGCAGGACTCGGGCCTCCTCTGGATCACCGATCTTCGGAGCGGCCGTCCGGTGGCCGATGCTCTCGTCTCGCTCTGGGCGGCACCCGACCCGATCGGAGAAGCGCTCCCGCTCTGGCGCGGCCGCACTGACGAGGAAGGGCTGGCCTGGACGCCGGGTCGACGGCTGTTGCGCGCGCGTGGAGTCCCCATCCTTGCCCGGGCGGAGACGGCGCAGGGGGTCTCGTGGCTGGAGTTGGAGCGGTGGTGGGGCGACGATGAGCCGCTCGTGTCGGCCGCGACTCCCCCGGCGCCGCGCGAAGCCGACACCGGCCACCTCTTCACCGACCGTGCGATCTACCGTCCGGGAGAGACGATTCGCTGGAAGGCCTACCTGCGGACCAACGACGCTTCCGGCCTGCACGCGGTACGCCCGACGCCGGTCCGTGCGCGCTTGCGCCTGCGCGACCGCGAGGTGATCTCCACGGCGACCCTCTCCGGGCCGGGGAATGCGGACGGTTCCTTCGAGATCCCCCCCGACGCGCCGACCGGAAACTTCGCGATCGATCTCGGGTTCGCCCGCTCCGACGGCCGGTCGCGGAACCTGGCCCGCGCGAACGTGTCGATCGAAGCGTTCCGCGCTCCGCGCTTCGAAGCGCGCGTCGAGGCGGAGCGGAACCGCCTCCTCACCGGCTCGACCGCCGTGGTGCGGGGACGCTTCGCCTACTTCGCCGGGGCGCCGCTGGCCGGACGGCCGGTCCGCTGGGTCGCGATGCGACAACCGCTCCACCTGCAGATTCCCGGCTGGGATCGGTACTCCTTCGTCGACCAGCGGCCCGGCTGGGGATACGGCGGCGACTGGCTGGGGCCGACGCCGATGCGGGAAGGGGTGGCGGTGGCCGACGCCAACGGACTTGTGCGGCTCGAACTGCCGCTGACGCTTCCTCCGGAGGAAGGTGACGCTCTCATCACGGTCGAGATGGAAGTAAGGGACCTCGCCGACCAGGCGGCGGCGGACCGCACGGGAATCGAACTACTCCGGACCGCGGCCCGCCCCGCCGTGCAGGCCGATTGGAGCGACGCCGCGGGACCCGGAGAGGCCGCCTGGCGCTGGGCCATCGTCGATACCGCCGGTCGCGCGGTACCGGATGTCGCCGTCCAGCTCGAGCTGCTGCGCCGTGAGTGGAAGACCGTACGGATCCGCCGCCTCGGCGGACGCTTCGACTACGAGAACACGGCGGTCGACTCGCTCCTCGCGAGCATCGCGGCCGTGAGCGGCCCCGAGCCGATCACGCAGAACTTCACGCTCGAGCGCGGCGGGCTCTACCTGATGCGCGCGCGGCTCCTCGCCGAGGATGGCACGCCGGTCTCCGCCTCCGACCTGCGGTACATCGAGGGGGAGGGCGAGACCTCGTTTCCACGCGAGACGGTGCAGTGGCTCGACCTCCAGTTCGATCGCGAGACGGCGGCATCCGGCGACACGGTGCGGGTCGTGATCCCGACCCCCGCCGGAGGGGCCGAAGGGCTTCTCCTCCTCGAAAGCGGCGGACTCCTGCGGGCCGAGAGACTGAGCCTGCACTCCACGCCGAGTCTCGCGGTGCCGATCGGTGCGATCGCACCGCCCGACCTCACCTTGACCGCTATCCTGGTCGGCCCGGATCGCGTGCCGGGCGACGATGGCGGCGGCCCGCGTCGCGCCCTCCCCTACTTCGCGCGGGGTAGCGGCACGCTGCGGATTGAAGACGATGCCTGGCGGCTCAAGGTCGCGGTCGAGC
The DNA here is from genome assembly GCA_964371055.1 of uncultured bacterium. Classification (GTDB taxonomy): domain Bacteria; phylum Eisenbacteria; class RBG-16-71-46; order CAIMUX01; family CAIMUX01; genus CAYJLF01. The sequence continues at coordinate 224,503 of CAYJLF010000004.1, forward strand.
CGAGCCGGCCGGTCGCCCTGCCCGGAGAGGAGCTCGAGGTGACGGTGCGCGTTCTCGATTCCGCCGGCCAGCCGTCGCCGGGCGAGGTGACGATCGCGGTGGTGGACGAGGCGGTTCTCGCGCTCGCCGCGGAGAGCGATCCCGATCCGCTCCATGCCCTTTTCACCTTCCGCGGATCAGGCACGCAATACGATGACACCCGTTACCTGCTGCGGCTCCTGCCGGAGGAGGAGAAAGGATCGAGCTCGCCAGGTGGCGGCGGGGCCGAGGCGGCGGCCGCGATGGGGCGGCTTCGGAGCCGCTTCGACATCACCGCCTACTGGAACCCGTCGGTTCCGATCGGACCGGACGGCACGGCGACGATCCGCTTCCGTCTCCCGGATGCCCTGACGCGCTATCGGATCCGCGTCACGGCCGCATCCGATCAGGGGCGGTTCGGCTATGGCGACGGGAGGATCCGCGTCGACCGTCCGCTCAGCGTCGAGGCGGCGCTCCCGCGCTTCGCTCGGGCGGGGGATCGCTGGAAAGTCGGTGCGTTGTTGCAGAACCGTACCGGCGCGCCGCTCCCCGTCCGCTTGAGTTGCCGCCTCGAGGGAGGTGAGCTCGAAGGCAAGAGCGGTTGGGACGGGACCCTCTCCGCCGGGGAGACCCGCCGCGTCGACTTCGACGCGCGGACTGTCGATCCCGGGATCTGCCGGGTCACGCTGAGCGCCACCTCCGACGGAACGGACGGGGCGCCGGTCCAGGACGCCGTGCGGCGTGACGTCGCGATCGAGTTTGCGGTGGAGCGGGTCACGGAGGTTGCCTTCGGCCGCGCCGCGCCGCGCGGCGAGGAAGTGTTGCGCCTCGACGATCCCGGCCTGGCCGGGTCGAGCCGTTTCACCGCACGGATTGCGCCCAGTCTTCTCTCCGAGTTGGATGACGCGGTCGGGTTCCTGATCGACTATCCACATACCTGCGTCGAGCAGATCTGCTCCCGTCTCCTGGGTCTCCTCGCGCACCAGGAACTGGCGGACAGGCTGCCGGCTGATACCCTGAGCGCGCCGGCGCTCCAGGCCGGTCTCACCGCCGGGTTGGCGGAACTGCACGCGCGCCTGGAACCGGATCGCTTCCGCATCTGGCCGCAGGGAGACGGGGGCCATCCTTACCTCGATGCCTACGCGCTCCTGACGCTCGCGCGGCTGCGCGAGGCGGGAGTTCCGGTCGCGGAGGAGCTCTTCAGCGGGGCGCTCGGGATCGCGCGCGGGCACGTCGAACGACGCGAGCATGAGCGGCGGCCCGCGATCGAGGAGGGCCGGACGACCGAGGAGGGGGACGCACCGCCGTCACCGAACCGGGCGGATGATCTCGACGCTTTCCTCCTCTGGGCGCGCGCCGAGGCGAACGATCCACAACTGCGCGATGCCGAGTTCGAGCGATTCGCGCTCCGTCTCGGTGCGATGGAGGAGGCCGCGGAGTTCGCCTTTCTCCTGGGACTCGACCGTCACGCCGCGCATCATGCCGACCGACCGGCGCTGCGGGCCTCGGCCGACGCCCGTGTCCGCCGGAGCCTCGAGTCGATCTCCGCCACGGTCACCGCGGCCGCCGGGACGGCACAACTCGGAGGGCGCGACGCGGGCGGCCGGTATCCGTGGTCGTCTCATCCCGCGGATCGGGTTCGCGTGCAGGCGCTCGGCCTCCTCCTGATGGCACGCGCCGCCCCGGACCACCCGCTCCTCCCTCGACTGGCGCAGGGACTGATCGAGGCGCGGCGACACGGGCGCTGGGCCAACACGCACGAGAACGCTCTCGCGCTGGAAGCAATGCGCGCTTACGCCGCCCGGCTGGAAAGACTGCAGCTTCCGCTGCAGGGGAGGATGGTGCTCGGACTCAACACGACGGAGGGGCTCCGCTTCGACGAGGGGGCGATGCGGCCGCGCTCTTTCACCTACACGCTGCCGGAACTCGCCGGACTGCGTCGGACCGATCCGAAGAGGGGTGAACTGCCGGTGCGCTTCGAGACCGACGGCCGCGGCACTCTGTACTATCAGCTCCGCCTGGATCGCTTCCGGCCGGCGCTGGATGCCCCCCCCGCGGAGGAAGGGATGATCCTCCTGCGGGAGTGGATCGACGCGAAGACCGAGCGCCCGGTCAAGACCTTGCGGCGGGGCGGAAGCTACTGGGTGCATCTCGCGCTCGTCGTCCCGCGCGCGATCGACTTTCTCCTCCTCGAAGATCCGCTGCCGGCCGGAGTGGAAGCGATCAACCTTCGTCTGCAGACGACGGCGCGTTTCGGCGCAGGGGCCAACCCACCGCCGATCTCCGGGAACCCGACCGACGCCGCCGGCTGGGACTCGACCGGCGGCCGGCAGCTGCGGGTTCAGCACCACGACCTCCTCGACCAGGCAGCTCGCTTCTATGCTGACGACGTTTCAGCCGGTGTCTATCACCTCTACTATCCGGTCGCCGCCACCACCCCGGGGGTCTTCGGCGTGCCGGGGGCGCGCGCGGAGCTTCTCTACGAACCGGAGGTTTATGCCGTCTCGGGCGCGGAACGCGTCGTCGTCGAATAGCGGACCGGTGGGGCGCGGCCGGCGGCGTCGCTGGACGCGGGCGGCCGCGGCGGCGGTGCTGGCCGTCGGCTGCGGCGCCGCGCTTCTCCTCGTCCTGGCCCACGTGGCGCCGGCGCCGGATTGGTGGACCGAGCGCCCCTCACCGACGACGACGACCACCACCCTCCTCGAGGTGCGCGATCGCGAGGGGCATCGCCTCGCCTCGCTTAGAACCGCGGATGAGGCGACCGCGCCGATCAGACTCACGGAGGTCGACCAGCACCTCGTGCGGGCCACCCTCGCGGCCGAGGATCGCCGGTTCCGGACGCATCCCGGAATCGATCCTCTCGCCATCGCCCGGGCAGGAGCACAGAACCTGCGTGCGGGGAGGCGCGTGAGCGGTGGATCGACCCTCACCCAGCAGGTCGTGAAGCTGCTGCGTCCGTCGGAACCCGGCCCGCGCGGCTGGCGCGTGAAAGGAGCCGAAGCCTGGGAGGCGTTCGTTCTGGATGCACACGCCTCCAAGGACGAGATCCTCGAGACCTACTTGAACGCAGCTCCCTACGGAAAACAACTGCGGGGGGTCGGCGCCGCCGCGCGCGCCTACTTCGGGCATGGTCCCGGCACATTGACCCTCGACCAGGCGGCACTCCTGGCGGCGATGCCGCAGAGCCCGATCCGGTCCGATCCCCGGCGCGACCCGGCGCGAGCACGCCTGGCCCGAGACCGCGTCCTCGCTCGGACCCGGTGCGGACGCGAGGAGCGCCTGATCGCATGCGCCCGGCCGATCGAACTCGCTCCCCCGCCCGGTCCCGCCCGGTCGGCGCCCCATTGGATCGCCCACGTGCGCGAGGCCTGGCCGTCCGCGGCGGAGGTCGTGCTTCCGGTCGACCCGGCCCTGCAGCGCGAAGCCGAGACGGCGCTCCGCGCCGCGCTGGTGGAACTCGGCCCGCGCGGCGCCGACGCGGGGGCCCTCGTCCTCCTGCACAACCCGAGCGGCGAGGTGCGCGCGTGGGTCGGCTCGGCCGACTGGGATGACCCTGGCCACGGCCAGTTCGACGCCGCCCTGGCCCGACGCCAGGCCGGCTCGACGCTCAAACCGTTCGCTTATGCCCTCGCCTTCGAGGAGGGATTCCGCCCGGCCTCCCTGTTGCCGGATCTGCCGATCGAGTATCCCGGAATCGACGGCTCCTTCCGACCACGGAACTATGCGGGGCGCTACCACGGTCCGGTCCGCGCGCGCACGGCGCTGGCCAACTCGTGGAATGCGCCGGCGGTCGCGCTCGCCTCGGCCCTCGGTCCCGGTCGCCTTTTGGAACGGATGCGCCTCGCGGGATTGCGTACCCTCGATCATCCCCCTGAGCATTATGGACTCGGCCTCGTCCTCGGGGTCGGCGAGGTGACGCTCTGTGACCTGGCCACCGCCTACGCGACTTTGGCGCGCGGCGGAATCTACGCCCCGCGGATCGAGGTTCTCGAGGTGAGGGACGCCGCCGGGAATCGGATCTCTGGACCGACTTCGCTGCAACGCGCGCCCGACCAGGCATCGGGAGAGAACCTCTCGCGGCCCGTCTTCACCGTCGAGGCGTCATTCCTCGTCATGACGATCCTCGCCGATCCGCGGGCCCGGGCCCGGGCGTTCGGCACGAACGGCCCGTTCGACTTCCCCTTCCCCGTGGCGCTCAAGACCGGCACCTCGAGCGATTGGCGCGACAACTGGGCGATTGCCTGCACGCGCGACTGGACCCTCGCGGCGTGGGTGGGGCAGGCCGCCGGGGCGAAGATGGACCGGGTCTCCGGCACGCAGGGGGCTATCCTGGCGGTCCGCAGCCTGATCCTTGCCCTTGACCGTCGCTTCGACCTCTCCACGGATCCGTTTCCGTCCACTCCCCCCGGGCTGGAACAGCGGCCCGTCTGCGCCCTCTCCGGGGAGCGCCCGGGGCCGGATTGCCCGGAGCACGTGCTCGACTGGTTCGAGCAAAACGATCGGCCGGGTGACCTCTGCCGCTGGCATCGCCGCGTGCGTCTGGATCTCGCCACCGGCCTCCTCGCCGGTCCCGACACTCCGATCGACCGGCAGCGCTCGCGGCTCTGCGTGGTCCCTTCCCCACCGGGAGACGAGGCGCGAGGCGCCTGGGGAGGCGGCGCGGAGGCGGAGATCCTTGCCGCCTGGTGCGCCGATCAGGGGTGGCCGCAGGTTCCGGCCGAACCCGGCTCCGGTGCGTCGCGTGCGTCCAGAAACGGGATCTCGTTCGGGGGTTCCGCGCCGGAAGGATCCGGACGGGCGACCAAAGTCCGGATCCTCCGGCCGGCTTCCGGCTCCATCTATGTCCTCGACCCGTCGCTCCCCCGCGCCCAGCAGGCACTCACGCTCGAGGGTCATGCGGGGAACCGCTCCCTCCGGTGGTCCGTGAACGGCAGGGACCTGGGGACGACCCGGCCGGGTGAGCCGCTCTTCTGGAAGCTGGAAGCGGGACGCTTTCGGATCCGAGCGGAGGCGTTGCCCATCGGCTCTTCCGGACGCGAAGAGACCGGCCCGGACGCGGTCCGCGACGTGGCGCAAAACGCGCCGGCCCGTGAGGAGTCGGGATCCGTCGCGGAAGACACGCCGCACCGCGGTCGTCCACCCGCCGCCGAGGTCGAGATCATGGTGGAACCGGCCGCGGACGCGATCCAGATCCGGTAGCGGCCCGTCGAGGCGATCGCCGGCGGCCGTGCACCGGTCTCCATCAGTTCTCCTTCCGCCACGCCGCACGCCGAGTGCGCGGATCTGATGGCGCCCGTGGGTCCCCTTTGCTAGCATGGGCGCTCGATCTGCAAACCTGAAGTCAGCGAAGGAGTCACGCCCCATGGCCCAGATCCGTCCGTTCCGTGCCTGGCGCCCGCCGCGCGAACTCGCCGCACGGGTCGCCTGCCCGCCGTACGACGTGCTCAATACCGAGGAAGCCCGCGCGCTCGCCCGCGGCAACGAGATTTCCTACCTGCACGTCAACAAGCCCGAAATCGACTTTCCGGCCGACCACGATCCCTACGCCGAAGATGTCTACGAGCGGGGGAAGGTCAACCTCAAGCGGCTGATCGACGAGGGAGTGCTGATCCGGGACTCCGTTCCCGGCTATTACATCTACCGCCAGACGATGGGAACGCACACCCAGACCGGCCTCGTCGCGGGCGCCAGCGTCGACGAGTACGAGGCCGATGCGATCAAGAAGCACGAGTTCACCCGCCCGGACAAAGAGGACGATCGGACCCGCCATATCGATCTCCTCGACGCGAATGACGAGCCGGTCTTCCTCACCTATCTCGCTTCGGCCGAGATCGATGCGCTCATCGCCGAGGCGCAGCGAGGCGAGCCGGCCTATGACTTCGTCTCCTCCGACGGGATCGGACACACGCTCTGGGTGGCCGACGCTCCGTCCTTGATCGCGCGGCTCGGAGCGGCCTTCGGCGCCGTGCCGGCGCTCTACGTGGCGGACGGACACCACCGCAGCGCCGCCGCCACGCGCGTGCGCCGACTGCGCCGCGAGGCGAATCCGCGCCATACGGGGAGCGAGGAGTACAACGCCTTCCTCGCCGTGATCTTTCCCCACAACCAGATGAAGATCATGGCGTACAACCGCGTGGTCAAGGACCTCGCGGGAATGAGCGAGGAGGCGTTCCTGGGGCGCCTGCGCGAGCGGTTCGAGGTCCTTCCCGCCGATTCTGCCGAACCGGAACGACGCCGCAGCTACGGCATGTTTCTCGGGGGACGCTGGCAGCGCCTCAGCCCGAAGCTCGGCACGGTGCCCGAGGACGATCCGGTCGGCCGGCTCGACGCCGCCATTCTGCAGAACAACCTGCTGAAGCCGGTCCTCGGGATCGAGGACCCGCGCCGTGATCGCCGGATCGACTTCGTCGGCGGGATCCGCGGCGTGGCGGAGTTGCAGAAGAGGGTCCAGCGGGGGGACGCGGCCGTCGCCTTCGCGCTCTACCCGACCGGCATCGATGAACTGATCAGCGTGGCCGACGCGGGGCAGGTGATGCCGCCGAAGTCGACCTGGTTCGAGCCGAAGCTGCGCTCGGGGCTCTTCGTCCGGCCTCTGGGCGAGTCGTAGCGGTAAGGTGTGGTGCGGGTGTCGGGAGGCATCCCGGCTTTGGTGAGGTGAGGCGCCCCGGTGCGGCCGGGGCAAGGAGGAGCCATGAAGATCCTGCTCTCGGATTCGTTCGACGCGTCCCTGCCGGGCCGGCTGCAGAAGTTCGGCGCCGTCACCGATGACAAGGCCCAGGCGGCCGACGCGGAAGTGATCCTGATCCGCAGCGCGACCAAGGCCACCGCCGACTACATCGCGGCGGCGCCGAAGCTCCAGATGATCATCCGCGGAGGCGTCGGCCTCGACAATGTGGATGCCAATGCCGCCAAGGCGCGCGGAATCAAAGTCTTCAACACCCCTGAGGCGAGCAGCGTCGCCGTCGCCGAGCTGGCGTTCGCGCTCCTTATCGCCATCCCGAACAAGCTGGTCGAGGGCGTGGTCTCGATCCGGGAAGGGAAGTTCCTGAAGAAGGAGTTGAAGCGGACCGAGCTCTTCGGCAAGACGCTCGGCATCATCGGTGTCGGCCGGATCGGCACGGAAATCGCGGTCCGGGCGAAGGCCTGCGGGATGAAGGTGATCGGGGCCGACCCGATGGTGCCGAGCCATCCGACGGTCGAGATGATGGGCCTCGACGAGGTCTGCGCCCGCGCCGACTTCATCTCGTTCAACACGCCGCTCAACGACTCCACCCGCGGGATGCTCAACGCCGCGATGATCGCGAAGATGAAAGACGGCGTCATCATCGTCAACACCGGCCGAGGCAAGTGCGTGAACGAAGCCGATCTGACGTCGGCGCTGGAGAGCGGCAAGGTCGGCGCCTACGGCACCGACGTCTGGGAGAGCGATCCGCCGCCCGAGACTTCGCCGCTGCTCAAGGCGAAGAATGTCTACGGCTGTCCCCACATCGGGGCCTCGTCGAAGGAGAACCTCCTGCGGATCGGCGATCAGATCGTAAGCATCCTCGAGCGGGAGTACGGCGGGAAGTAGCTTGCCGGAGCCGCGCCGTCGCGGCCCCGCTCACGGACAAAGAGAGAAGATCCAGGTGCGGCCGCTCCGGACGATCCGGAACGCGCCGGAGACAGCGGCAGATCGCCGCGGAAAGGAACTCGCCGACATGGCACGCGCGTTCAATTTCTTCGCCGGCCCGGCCGTCCTGCCGGTCACGGCCCTCGAAAAGGCGCAGCGCGAGCTGCTCGACTGGGACAACACCGGCACCTCGGTGATGGAGACCAGCCACCGCTCGAAGGAGTACGAGGCGGTCCACAACGAGGCGATCAGCACGATCAAGGAGCTGATCGGCCTGCCGGACAACTACCAGGTCCTCTTCCTGCAGGGGGGCGCCAGCCTGCAGTTCGCCATGGTGCCGATGAATCTCCTCTCGACGGGCCAGACGGCCGACTTCGTCAACACCGGCACCTGGGCCAAAAAAGCGATCGCCGAGGCGAAGCTCTTCGGCACGGCCAACATCGCCTGGGGCGGCGACAAGGGAGACGCGACGAAGATCCCGGCCACGGCCGACCTCAACCTGACCGCCGGCGCGCGGTATGTCCACGTCACGAGCAACAACACGATCGAGGGAACCCAGTACCACTCCTTCCCGGACACGAAGGGCGTGCCTTTGATCTGCGACATGTCCTCCGACTTCCTCTGGGCGCCGTTCGATCCGAAGCCGTTCGGCCTGATCTATGCCGGTGCGCAGAAGAACATCGGTCCCGCCGGTGTGACGTGCGTGATCATCCGCCAGGACCTCCTGGAGCAGGTGAAGGAAGGGATCCCGACCATCCTCAACTACAAGACCCACGCGAAGGAGAATTCCCTCTACAACACCCCCCCCTGCTTCGCGATCTACATGGTGCGGAACGTGGTCGCGGCAGTGAAGGAGATGGGCGGGCTGAAGGCGATGGAGGCCTACAACCGCAAGAAGGGCGGGATGATCTACGAGGTCATCGACTCCAAGCCCGACTTCTTCCGCTCGCCCGTGGCGAAGGACGCGCGTTCCTACATGAACATCGTCTTCCGTCTGCCGAGTGAAGAGATGGAAGAGAAGTTCGTCGCCGAGGGGAAGAAGAAGCGCTTCCTCGGCCTGAAGGGGCACCGCTCGGTCGGCGGCATCCGGATCTCGACCTACAACTCCTGTCCGCTGGAGGCGGCCGAGGCGGTCAGCCAGTTCATGAAGGAGTTCGCGCAAGCCAACGGGTAACTCCTCCCGGCCGGCGCATCGATGAAGTGAGACGCCGGTCCGGCTGGAAGCCGGGCCGGCGTCTTCGCGTCTGGGCGGCCCCGTTCGGCGCCGCTCCTTCCCTTCCGCCCCCGAAGACCTATCCCTGCCGAGCCATCAGTTGGATCAGGTCGACTACCCGGCAGGAGTATCCCCACTCGTTGTCGTACCAGGTAAGAGTCTTCAGGAAGGTGTCCCCGATCACGTGAGTCGCGCGCGCGTCGAAGATCGCGGAGTGGGAGTTGCCGATGATGTCGGAACTGACGATCGGCTCTTCCGTGTACTCCACGATCGACTTGAGCGGCCCCTCCGCCGCCTCCCGGATCGCCGCGTTCACCTCGTCGGCGGTGATCTTCTTCTCCATCACCGTGACGAGGTCGACGATCGATCCGTCCGGCACCGGCACGCGGATCGCGATGCCGTCCAGCTTCCCCTTCAGCACCGGCAGCACCTTGCCGACCGCCTTCGCGGCTCCGGTCGTGGTCGGGATGATGTTCTCCGCCGCCGCGCGGGAGCGCCGGAAGTCGGAGTGCGGCACGTCGGCCAGCCTCTGGTCGTTGGTGTAGGCGTGGACCGTCGTCATGATCCCCTTGACGATGCCGAACCTCTCGCTCAGCACCTTGGCCACCGGCGCGAGGCAGTTCGTCGTGCACGAGGCGTTGGAGACGATGCGGTCACTCGGCCGCAGCGACCCCTCGTTCACTCCGATCACGATCGTGTTGTCGATGTCATCCTTCGCCGGGACCGTGAGGATGACCCGCTTCGCGCCCGCCGCGATCTGCTGCTCGAGCTGTTCACGCTTGCGAAAGCGGCCGGTCGCTTCCACCACGACGTCGACTTCCAGTTCCTTCCAGGGGAGCTTCGCCGGATCGGGGATCTCGAGCATGCGCGAGCGCTGCTCGCCCGCCACGAGCATCTCCCCCTCGACCTTCACCTCCCCGCGGAACCGGCCCATCACGGTATCGTACTTGAGCAGATAGGCCAGAGTCTTGTTGTCGGCCAGGTCGTTGATCGCCACGACATCCACGTCGGTGCGATCGGCCAGGATGCGGTAGACGGCGCGGCCGATCCGGCCGAACCCATTGATGGCAACACGGACAGCCACGGCGTCACCTCCCCACGGTCAGGGCGTCCAGCCGCTGGATCAGTTCCACCACGCGGTTGGCATAGCCCCATCCATTGTCATACCAGGTCAGGGTCTTGAGCAGGTTGCCGCCGACCACCATCGTCGCCATCGAGTCGAAGATGGCGGAGTGCGAGTTGCCGATCACGTCCGAGCTCACGATCGGCTCGGTGGTGTACTCCACGATCGACTTGTAGGTCGAGCTCGCGGCGCTCCAGATGACCTCGTTGACCTCGGCGGCGGTGACGTCCCGCTTCATCAGGGTGACGAAATCGAGCGTCGAGCCGTCCGGCACCGGGACGTTCATGGCGACCCCCGCCAGTTTTCCGGAGAGCTCCGGCACGATCTTCATCACCGCCTGCGCGGACCACGTGTCGGTGGGGATGATGTTCTCGGCGGCGGCCCGGGACCTCCTCATGTCCGAGGAGGGAACGTCGGCCAGCCGCTGATCGTTGGTGTAGGCATGGACCGAGGTGAGGAAGCCGCGCTCGATGCCGAACGCCTCGTTCAGGATCTTGGCGATCGGCGCGAGGGCGTTGGCGGTGCAGGAGGCATTGGAAATGATCCGATGCTCCGGCTTCAGCTGGTCGTCGTTCACTCCCATCACGACGGTGAAGTCGATCTCGTCCCGCGGCGGGACGGTCAGGATCACCTTCCGCGCCCCGGCCTCCAGGTGCCGCTTCAGGAACTCGTGCGTGCGGTACCTTCCGGTGGCCTCGATCACGATATCCACACCGTAGGCCGCCCAGTCCACTTCGCCCGGCTCCTTCTTGGTAATCATCGCGATCTGCTTGCCCCGGATGTACATACCGTTTTCCTTGACCGAGAACGGCTCGTCGAAACGGCCGTGCACTGTGTCAAAACGAAGCAGGTACTCCAGAGCCTTCGGATCAGCCACGTCGACAACGGCGACGACTTCGATTTCACGGGTCTTCTGAGCGATACGGAAGACATTCCTCCCGATCCGCCCGAACCCCATGATCCCCACACGCACGCTCATAGTCCCTTGACCTCCTTGTTGGGGGCCGGCTGATTCCCGGTTGCGCCGGCCACCCGGTTAGTATCGGCGGATCGCCTTGCCCGGGCTATCTCTAAGATGCGGGCGGCGGAGGCTCCCGACGGGACGTTGCCGCCGTGGGGGCCGAGGTGCTAGGTTCACCGGGAACCAGAACGACCGGATGGGGTGGGTGGCTCGACCCCCAACCCAGGGAGGTGGAGATCGCCATGACGAAGACCCGGACCCGCCCGGCGCGCGCCGCCGCTCTCAGTTTCGCCGCTCTCGTCGCCGTCGCGGCGATCGCCCTGCCGGCCCGGGCCCAGAGTCCCGGCGTGACCAAGGCCCTCGCGGCCGCGGTCACGGTCGAACTCCGGGACGCGGCCGGCCGCCCGTTGCGCCAGGTGAATGGCACCGTGGTGTCCCAGGGGGTCGTCGTCCAGACCTCCTCCCTGCTCGGGGCGACCCAGGCGGAGATCAAGGCTCGCTCCGGTGAGACGTGGACGGTCAGCCAGGTCTCCGCGACCAACGGATCGGTCGGACTGGCCATTCTGCCGCTCCCCGCGTCCTTCCCCCAGGCGCTGGTCTTTCCCCCCAGCGGCGCCTACATGCCCTCGAGCCGGGTCTTCCTGCTGAACGGTCCAGGGGTCGGGCCCGACTCGGTCTCAGCTACGATCTATGAGCACTTCGCCCTCCGCGGCCAGCCCGACCTGAGCCCGGTCACCCCGGGCGTCCCGGGCGCTGCCCCGGTCGTCGACCCCACGGGCCGGTTCCTCGGAGTCGCCTGCGACCTGAGCGAAGGCCCGGTGAAGTTCGGCTACATCGTGCCCATGGCTTCGGTGCGGGTGGTCGCGACCCAGGCCGGCACCCCGGCTCCGATGACCAGTTTCAACGGAACGGGCGGACCTCCGTTCGAGGACCGGTCGACGCTGCAGGGACTCGTCTTTCGCGGCGCGGTCCTGACGCGCACCCAGCAGGCCGACGACGCCCGCATCTTCCTCTCCGAAGCGCTGAAGAAGGACCCCCAGAGCTCGGAAGCCTACTTCTGGAGCGGTCAGGTCTTCTTCGCGCAGGAGCAGTTCCAGCGCGCGGCCGAAGAGTTCCAGCAGGCCGGCGCCAAGGAACCGGGCTACCACCTCGCCTGGCACATGGCGGGCGCCGCGCTCAATCAGGCGGCCGACTATGCCGGCGCCGAGCGGATGTATCAGAAGGCGATCGAGGTCAAGCCGAACGCGGCCGACACCTACTGCAATCTCGGTGGCGCCTATTACAACATGCAGCGCCCCGACGATGCGATCGCCGCCCTCCGCCGCTCGATCCAGATCGATCCTCGCTATGCGCGCGGCCTGGCCTACACCAACCTGGCCGTCGTCCTGAACGGCCTGGGGCGCCGCGACGAAGCCGAGCAGGTCTACGAAGACCTCCGCAAGGTCAACGAGGAGTGGGCGGCCCGCCTGCGCGCCACCCTCGATGGGCAGCCGCGGTGACGCGCCCCACGACCGCCTCGGGAACGGGAACGCCTCCGTTCTCTGACCCCGCTCCGGCCGGACGCTGGCAGCGCTGGCCCTGTCCGCAGTGCGGTTACGAGGGGCGCCGCTTCGAGCTCAACTGCCCCGAGTGCGACGCTCCGCCCTGGGATGACAAGGGCGCACTCGGACCCCCGGGACCGAGGGTCGGGAGCGACGTCGAGGTCCGTTCCCGGGGGCTCGTACGGCATCAGTTCCGGTTCAGCACCCCGTCGGGTTTCCTGGGAGTCCTGACCCGGCACTTTTCCGGCGGCGGGAACTGGCTGGGGGTGGACGGCCGTGAGTGGCGAATTGATCGCATGGGGCTGCTCGGCACTGCCCACCTGCTGCGGGACGGAGACCAGGCGGTCGCCGGAGCCGATGCGCCGAGTGTGATGCACGGCCTCTTCCGTGGTGATCACCGCATCCTCCAGGGAGACCGGTCCTGGCGCCTCGCTCGCACCGGGCTGGCCCGGCACGCGTTTGTCCTGACCGACGAGGGGGGAGCCGAGGTTCTTCGGTTGCGCGGCGGGCTCCTCGATCCTCTGCGCCAGGTCGAGGTCGTGACCGCGGCTCCGATGCCGGTCTTCGTCCTCGCCTCGTACCTCGCCTGCGGACTGCGTCAGGGCGAAGGGGAAGTCTAGCCGCCCCGCCGGGGAGCGACCGGGCCGCGCATCCGCCATTGTGGCTCGACCCCGCGGTCGGCTATTCTCTCCCGTTCCGACGCAAGCAGGAGACGCGCATGGACATCCTTCCCACCCGGGTCGATCCATCCGATCCGGAGTTCCAGGCCAATCGGGCCTTTCACCTCCGGCAGCGCGACGAGCTCTTCGCGCGGCTCGAGACGATCCGCGAAGGCGGGCCGCTCGAAGCCCGCCGCAAGCATCTCGCGCGCAAGAAGCTCCTGGTTCGCGATCGGATCGACCGGGTGCTCGATCCCGGAAGTCCCTGGCTGGAGCTCTCTCCGCTCGCCGCCTACCAGGTGTACGACGACGACCTTCCCGCCGCGGGCATCATCACCGGAATCGGACGGATCGAAGGCCAAGAGTGCATGCTCGTGGCCAATGACGCCACGGTCAAGGGGGGCACCTATCACCCGCTCACGGTGCGCAAGCATCTCCGCGCCCAGCAGATCGCCCTCGAGAACCGACTTCCCTGCATCTACCTGGTCGATTCGGGCGGGGCCTACCTCCCGCTGCAGGACCAGGTCTTCCCGGACGAGGGGCACTTCGGCCGGATCTTTTACCTGCAGGCACAGATGTCGGCCGCGCGGATCCCGCAGATCGCGGCCGTGCTCGGCTCCTGCACCGCGGGCGGCGCCTATGTACCGGCCATGGCGGACGAGTCGGTGATCGTGCGCGGCACCGGGACGATCTTCCTGGGCGGTCCGCCGCTCGTCAAAGCCGCGACCGGGGAAGAGGTCAGCGCCGAGGACCTGGGCGGCGCAGAGGTGCACTGCCGCGTCTCGGGCGTGACGGACCACATGGCGGAGGACGATCCCCACGCGCTCGAGATCGTCCGGCGGATCGTGCGTCATCTCAACCGGCGGAAAGAGACCTCCCTCGACCTCGCCCCCCCGGAAGAGCCGGCCTACGATCCCGAGGAACTCTACGGCTTCCTGCCGAGCGACCTGCGCCGCCCCTGCGACGCCTACGAGATCGTGGCGCGGATCGTCGACGGCAGCCACTTCCACGAATTCAAGGCCCAGTACGGCACGACCCTCGTCTGCGGCTTCGCCCGCATCCACGGCTATCCGGTCGGGATCCTGGCGAACAACGGCATCCTCTTCTCGGAGAGCGCCCTCAAAGGAGCGCACTTCATCGAGCTCTGTTGCCAGCGCGGCACGCCGATGCTCTTTCTGCAGAACATCACCGGATTCATGGTCGGCCGTCGCTACGAAGCAGGCGGCATCGCCAAGGACGGGGCCAAACTGGTGCAGGCGGTCGCGACAGCGGCGGTGCCGAAACTGACCGTGATCGTCGGCGGCAGCTTCGGCGCGGGCAACTACGGCATGTGCGGACGCGCCTATGCGCCGCGGTTCCTTTTCATGTGGCCCAACGCCCGCATCTCGGTCATGGGCGGAGAGCAGGCGGCCGGGGTCCTGGTGCAGGTCAAACGCGACCAGCTCGCGGCCCGGGGAGAGTCCCTCACACCGGGGGATGAAGAGGCCATCCGCCGTCCGATCCTCGAACGGTACGAGCGCGAAGGTCATCCCTTCTACTCCAGCGCGCGCCTCTGGGACGACGGCGTCATCGACCCTCTGGAAACGAGGCCGGTGCTGGCCCTCGCCCTCTCGGCCTGCCTGAACGCGCCGGCCGCGGAGACGCGCTTCCCGGTCTTCCGGATGTAGGCGAACGGCCGATGCGAGGAGGGTCGTGGTGAACGCGCACGAAGTGCTGTCCCAAGCGCGGGCCGGCGGCCGCCTGGCGGTCATCGACCGCGGGCCGGTCCGCGAAATCCGCCTGCACCGTCCCGAGGTGCATAACGCGCTCGATGCCGAGCTGATCGGAGCGCTGACCGCGGCCTTCGAGGAGATCACCCTCGCCGTGGAGCCAGCCGCCGATTCCGGTGCTCTCCCCTCCAGCGGCGGCGAAGACATCCGACCCGGGAGCGATTTCGAACCGCCTCGCGCGATCCTCCTGAGCGGAGCCGGACGCTCTTTCTGCGCGGGCGCCGACCTTCAGTACATGCGCGAGGTCGCCGCTTTCAGCGAGGAAGAGAACCGCGCGGACGCGCTGCGACTCGCCGCACTCTTCGCCGCGATCCGGCGTTGCCCCGTCTTCGTCCTGGCGCGGGTCCAGGGGGCGGCGCTCGGCGGCGGATGCGGACTCGTGGCCGCCTCCGACCTTGTCGTGGCCGCCGCCGGCGCCCGCTTCGGCTTCACCGAAGTGCGCCTCGGCATCGTTCCGGCGACGATCTCACCCTACGTCATCGAGCGGATCGGCGCGGCGCGCGCCCGCGCTCTCTTTCCCACCGGAGAGATCTTCGACGCGCACGAGGCCCGGCGGATCGGGCTCGTCGATCGGGTGGCACCGGATGAGGAACTGGACGGCGCGATGGGTCGGATCCTCGGTGCCCTGCTATCGGCCGCGCCCGGCGCTTCGCGCGAGGCGAAGGCGTTGGCCGACCGGATCGCCGCCGCGTCATCCATTCCCCTCGACCCGGCCCTGGCGGCCGAAACGGCCGGATGGATCGCCCGCCTGCGCGCCTCCGACGAGGGGCGCGAGGGCATCGCCGCCTTCCTCGAAAAACGCCCGGCCCGCTGGGTGCAGTCGCTCGACGAGATCGGATGGCTCGATCGCCCCGAACCTCCGCGATCCGGTTCCCCCCGAGGAGACGCGGCATGAAGCGAGCACCGTTCGATACGCTCCTGATCGCCAACCGCGGGGAGATCGCGGTGCGGATCCTCCGCGCTGCCCGCGAACTGGGACTCGCCACCGTCGCGGTCTACTCGGACGCCGATGCCGACGCGCGCCATGTCCTGGAAGCCGACCGCGCGGTCCGTCTCGGGCCCGCGCCGGCCGCCGAGAGCTACCTTCTGGTCGAGGCGATCCTGGCCGCCGCACGCTCCACCGGCGCAGGCGCGATCCATCCCGGTTACGGATTCCTCTCGGAGAACCCGGCGCTGGCCGAGGCGTGCGAGGAGGCCGGGATCGTCTTCGTCGGCCCGCCGGCCGGGGCCATCCGGCGGATGGGAGACAAGGCGGAGGCGCGGCGCCTGGCGGAAGCGGCCGGAGTGCCGGTCATCCCGGGCTACGACGGCGCGGCCCAGGACGAAGCGAGCCTGCGACGCGAAGCGGAACGGATCGGGTGGCCGCTCCTGCTCAAGCCGGCAGCCGGAGGCGGGGGAAAGGGGATGAAACTCGTCGAGTCGTCTGGCGATTTCGGCGCCGCCCTCGCGTCGTCCCAACGCGAGGCCGGCTCGGCCTTCGGCGATGCGCGCATTCTGCTCGAGCGATTCCTCCGGCCGGTGCGCCACGTCGAGATCCAGGTTTTTGCCGACAGCCATGGCGGTTGCGTCCACCTGTTGGAGCGGGAGTGCTCCATCCAGCGCCGACACCAGAAGATCCTCGAGGAGTCTCCCTCGCCGGCTCTTGACCCCGCCACCCGCGAGGCGATGGGGCAGGCGGCGGTAGCGCTGGCCCGGGCGGTGGAATATCGCGGTGCCGGCACCGTGGAGTTCGTCCTCTCCCCCGACGGTTCGTTCCACTTCCTCGAGATGAACACCCGCCTCCAGGTCGAACACCCGGTGACGGAGGCGGTCACCGGGATCGACCTCGTCCACCTCCAGCTCCGCGAGGCGATGGGCGCGCCGCTCCCGCTCCGGCAGGAGGAGGTGCGCGGTCGCGGACACGCCATCGAGTGCCGCATCTACGCCGAGGACCCGTCCCAGGGATTTCTCCCGGCGGCCGGACCGATCCGGCTGCTCCGGGAGCCGCAGGGACCGGGCATCAGGGTCGACAGCGGCATTCTCGAAGGGGGACGGATCGGAGTGCACTACGACCCGATCCTGAGCAAGCTGATCGTCTGGGCCGAGACCCGTGCCGCCGCGGTGGCCCGGCTCAAGACGGCCTTGCGCGACACGGTGATTCTGGGCCTGCCGACCAATCTCCCCTTCCTGCAGCTCGTGGTCGACCATCCGGCCTTCCAAGCCGGAGAGACCTTTACCAGCTTCGTCGAGGATCACTTCCCCGACGGTCTCCCGCCGGCGGCGGGACCGGCGCTCGAGGCGATCGGCTTCGCGGCCATGGCCGAGGCCCTGACGACTCCCGGCGCGGCCTGCCACGATCCGATCGACCCCACCGCGCTCTCCGCCGCCCGCGGCGCCGGCTCGAGTCCGGCGCCCGAGACTTCCCGCGCGGACCGGTACTCTCCCTGGGACCGCCTCCGCCGCTTCCGGACCGGAACGGCCCATTCGGACGCACGCGCCCGGAACGACCGCTCCTGACGAGGATGGAATGAAGACACACTGGAAGCGGCTCTATCTCGCCCCGGACGGAGAACACGCCGCGACGATCGAGTTCGGCGACGGACAACTCGATCTCGTGGTCGGGCACGAGGCGCGCGCGTATCTCTGCCAGGCGGCGCCGGGAGGCCGTTTGCTGCTCCGCCACGGCGACCAGGTCCACTCCGGCTACGCGGTCCGGGACGGCGACCGGCTCTGGATCCACCTGGCCGGATCGCTCCATCGCCTTCAGATCGCCCGTGGCGGCGGCCGGGTCGCCGACCGCCCCTCGGGGCCGGTCTCCGACGAGCTGCGCGCGCCGATGACCGGGACGGTCCGCGCGGTGCACGCGGCGCCAGGCGACGCCGTCAACGCCGGCCAGTCGCTCGTCATCCTCGAGGCGATGAAGATGGAGCATGTCCTGAAGTCGCCGCGGGACGGACGGGTCGCCGCGGTCCACTGCGAGCCGGGGGAGCTGGTGGATCTGCAGCAGGTCCTCCTGCGCCTCGCCCCGGCCCAGGCGACCGGGGCCGCGAACATGGACCAAGGCAGCGGCGGCCAGGAGGCTTCTCCAACGGAAGGTAGGGCCGATCGCGAGGAGGAGTCGCCTTGATCCTGCACGATCTTCCCCGGCGCGTGCGCATCGTGGAAGTCGGGCCGCGCGATGGTCTTCAGAACGAGCCGTCGATCGTCCCGCCCGAGCAGAAGATCGCGTTCGTCGACCTCCTGTCGGACGCCGGCCTCCCGGAAATCGAGGTCACTTCGTTCGTCAGCCCGAAGGCGGTGCCGCAGCTGGCCGATGCCGACCAGGTCCTCCGCTCCATTCGGCGACGGCCCGGCACCTGCTACTCCGCGCTCGTGCCGAACGAACGGGGGCTGGAACGGGCGCTGGCCGCAGGAGTGGACGCGGTGTCGGTCTTCACCGCCGCGTCGGAGAGCTTCAACTTACGCAACATTCACGCCGGGATCGCCGAGTCGATCGAGCGGTTCCGCCCGGTCGCCTCCACAGCGCGCTCCGCCGGAATCCGGCTGCGTGGCTACGTCTCGACCGCCTTCGTCTGTCCCTTCGAAGGCCCGATCGACCCCGCGAAGGTCTGTGACGTCGTCCACCGTCTGCTCGATCTCGGCGTCTCGGAGGTCTCGATCGGCGATACGGTCGGCGCCGCCGGACCGCTCGCGGTCGATCGCCTGCTCGACGCGTTGTTGCCGTCGCTCCCGCCGGAGCAGATCGCCCTGCACCTCCACGACACGCGCGGCACGGCGCTGCCCAACATCCTGCTGGCCCTGGAGCGCGGGATTGCGACCTTCGACTCTTCGGCGGGCGGACTGGGTGGTTGCCCCTTCGCGCCGGGCGCGGCCGGGAACGTCGCGACCGAAGACCTTCTCTTCCTCCTCGAGGGACTGGGGATCGAGACGGGGGTCGATGCGGCGGCCCTCGGACGCGCGTCCGATCTGATCGAGCAGGCGCTGGGGCACGCGCTCCCCTCCCGGGTGCGGCGGGCCGGGCCGATCCTCGCGGGACCGCTCCGCCTGAAAGACTGACCGGGCAGCGGCGGCCGCCGGTCAGCCGGACAGGATCGAGCGCTCGCGCTCACGCGCCTCCCGCACGAGGTCCCACGCCCGTCGCACGTGCGGTTCGTCGGTGCGCAGGTTTCCGATCGCGACGCGCAGCGTGTAGCGCCCCGCCACCCTGGTGTGGGAGATGAAAACACGGCCGTCGCGATTGACCCGCTCGATGATCCGCGCGTTGACCGCATCCGCTTCCTCGTCGCTCCAGTCTGCCTCGCGCGCGCGGAAGCAGACCGTCGAAAACGGCACCGGCGCCATGAGCTCGAACCCGGGGGCGGCGTCGATCCAGCTCGCGAGGAGTGCGGCCAGTCGGAGGTGCTCGCGGAGCCGGCGGCGGATTCCCTCGACGCCGAAGGTGCGGATCACGAACCAGAGCTTGATGGCGCGGAAACGCCGCCCCAGCTGGAAGCCGTAGTCCATCAGATTCACTGCCTCCTCGGCGCTCGTCAGATACTCGGGCACGAGCTGCAGGGCGCGGCGCAGAATCTCGGGGCGCCGCAGCCAGAGGACGCTGGCGTCGATCGGCGTGAAGAGCCACTTGTGCGGATTGACGACCAGCGAGTCGGCCCGTTGGCATCCCGCGAGAGCGGAACGGCACTCCGGGAGCACCGCCGCCGAGCCGGCGTAGGCGGCATCGACGTGCAGCCAGAGTTTTTCGCGCGCGCAGATCTCAGCGATCGCCGGCACCGGATCCACGCTCGTGGTGGACGTGGTCCCGACGGTGGCGGAGACGGCGAAGGGGAGCCATCCCGCCGCTCGATCTTCGTGAATCGCCGCCTCGAGGGCCCCGAGGTCCATCCGAAACGCATCATCGACCCCGACGCGACGCACGCCGGCCCGCCCGATCCCGAGCACGATTCCCGCCTTCTCGATCGAGGAGTGCGCCTCGGTCGAGGTGTAGAGGCGCAGCCGGGGAGATCCCGCGGCCGCGAGTCCCTCGTCGCGGGCGGAAAGGCCGGGCGCCGCTTCGCGCGCGGCCGCCAGAGCGACGAGCGAGCTGGTCGAGGCGGAGTCGGTCAACATGCCGAAGCGCGGCTCCGGCAGGCCGAGCATCTGGCGCAGCCAGTCGAGCACATGCTGTTCGAGCTCGGTCGTCGAGGGAGAGGTCCGCCAGAGCATCCCGTTCGTGTTGAAGGCGGCGGCGACCAGTTCTCCGAGAATCCCGGGGGCCGAGCCGGTGATCCCGAAGTAGGCCATGAACCCGGGATGATTCCAGTGCGTGACCCCCGGCACCACGATTCTATCGAGGTCCGCGAGCAACCGCTCGAACGGCTCCCCCTCTTCGGGCGGCGAGGAGGGCAGCGCGGAGCGCACCTCCCCCGGCCGGACGCGCGCGAGGACCGGCAGTTCCCCGACTCGATCCAGGTACGAGGCCACCCACTCGATCGTGGCATGGCCGGCGCGCCGGAACGTGTCGGCGGACCAGTCGCCGCCGGCGGTCTCCGGAGTCCGTCCGCCCGGAGCCGCGCTCATCCTTTCCTCCTCTTCGGATCCGGCACCCATGTCCCACCCCCCTTCTTTCGACCAAAGCGATCGGCCCGACCGGGACAGCTCCGGCCGGGCCGATCATGGCATGAAGCGCGGCGTCTTTGAAGGGAGACGCCGCCCGGGAGGTCGATCGTCAGCTCTTCTTGGAAACCTTCTTCGCGTCCTTGCCCTTCGCGTCCTCGCCCGTCAGCGACGCCGCCTGCATCCAGGTCGAGCAGCAATTCTCAGCCTGCTCGCCGCGAAGCGAGAGGACGACGCTGTTCTCGGTCTTCGTCATGGTGCAGGTCTGGCCGCACGCGCGCTTCCCGTCGGCGCTGACCGGCTCGCCGCACATGCCCATGTGGGCCGCCAGCACCGTCTCGACCGCGGCCAGATCGGCGCTGGTGAAGATCATGTCGATCCCGCCATCGACGTCAACCCGCGTCATTCGCGTGCCGTCGGGGAGCTTCAACTCGGCCGACTGCGACATCGCCTTTCCCTTGCTGCAGGCGGAGGTCGACGCCTGGGTCGCCTTGGCCGCCCCGCACGACGCGCCGCTCGCGGCACAGGCCGCCGCCTTGGCCGGAGAACAACCGGATGCCGAGGTCGCCTTCGCGTCCTTCGAACCACAGCCCGGTCCTGCGAATCCATCGGTCATAAGACCGGAAACGGCCACGAGGGCCACTGCAGCGAGGATCGTACCCAGAGTCTTGATGCGCATGTTCATCCGCGTGTCCTTTCTTCAGAGAGACCCGGGGGCGGCCCCGGGGATCGGGTTCAGTTTTTCCCGCCGTCTCGCGGGTGGGCGCTTTCGGATCACAATACCAGATCCCTCCTGGATCGTGACAGGGCCCACGGACGTCTCTACCCGGGGGTGTCCCGCCGGGTCCCGGAATAAGTGTGGCGCGCCTCTCGGGCCCGATTCCGGAACCTCTCTTTTCGCAACCGGTTCGGCGACCGTCCGTCGCTTTCGCAACGGATCGTGCGTCGAAGGATCGGCGCCCGAAGGGAGGAAGCTCTGCAAGGGGCAGCAGTCGCACCGCGCGCGCGTCCCGCAGTGACGCTGGCCTACCCAGACGAACTGCGCGTGGAACTCGTTGAAGAGAGTCGTCTCACTCGGCAGGTGCTCCTCCAGAAACGCACGGGCGCTCTCGTAGCCGGCCGCGGGCGGCAGGAGGCGGTGTCGGACCAGGACCCGCAGCGTGTAGGCATCGACGACGAAGACGGGACGGCCGAACGCATAGAGCAGGATGCTGTCCGCCGTCTCGGGTCCGATTCCCCAGGTCGCGAGGAGTGCCGCACGCAGCTCATCCGTCGGTGCGCGACCCATCCGACGGAGCGATCCCCCGAACCGCTCTTCCACGGTGCGCACCAGGGCGCGCACCTTGCGGGTTTTCTGGCGGAAGGCGCCGGACGGACGGATGCACTCCTCGAGTCGCTCTACATCCGCCTCCCGCAGAGAATCCCAGCGCAGCAGGCCGGACTGGCGGAGAGACGCGATCGCCCGGGCGGCATTCACCCAGGCGGTGTGCTGCGTCAGGATCGCTCCGAGGATGATCTCGAGCCGCGTGCGCCCGGGCCACCACTTGCGCGGTCCGGCCGCGTCCAGCAGCGCCCGGTGCCAGGCCAGGAGGCGCACCCTGCCGGGGGCGCGCCCCCGAGGGCTCACAGCGGAGCCTCCGGTGCCTCGATCGACACGACGACCCTGGCCTCGTCGCCCGGGCGTCGCTCAACGACGCGGACCGGCACGTGCCGGCGGACCGTCCGGTAGTAGCAGATCCTCTCGTCCGGCTCCTCGCAGAAGAAGACGGCCAGTTCGACGCGCAACGTTCCCTCGCCCCGCACGTGCAGCGGTAGACCAACGGGGAACCGGGGCGCTCCCGTGCGCAGGCGGAACGGCTCGCCGATCACCTCGACCGCGCCGTCCCCCGTCACCATGAGATCGAACGGAGCGGCAGCGTTGATGCGGAATCCGCGCGGAAGAGCGAGGTCGAGCCACAGCTGTCCCGTCCCCTCGGCGAGACCGACCGCGGGTAGATCCTCGACCTCCTCGGCCAGGTCACCGGCGACCGCCGGCCGGAGGCTCGCGGCCGTGGGGGTCGGAATCGTCTCGGTCAAGCGGACGCGCCAGGCGGTCGTCTGCCCGTCCTCGATCCGGACTCGGGCCACGCGATGATGCAGCGTATCGGCGACGAAGACGTGGTCTCCCTGCACCGCGACCGCCGACGGCTCCCGCCAGGCGCCCTCCCCGGACGCCGCGAGGGTCGAGACTTCGCCCGTCGCCGCCCCGATGACCCGGATCGCGTCGTTGTAGGCATCCGCCACGAAGAGCCTTCCTCGATCGCAAGCCACCCCCAACGGATACTGCAGCCGCGCCTCCTCGCGCGATCCGTCCGCCAGTCCGAACTCGAAGAGGCCGCCGCCGATCACCGTCCTGACTTCGCCATCGGATCCGAGACCGCAGGAGCGGACGGCCGAGGCGCCCGCATCGACGAACCAGATCCGTTCGCCGTCGGCGACCAGCCCCGACGGCTGCGCGAGGACAGCCGATGCGTGGGGACCGTCGACCAGCCCCTCTTCTCCGGTCCCGGCGTGCAGAGCCAGGTCCTCCCGCTCCAGGTCGAGCCGCCAGATCTGATGACAGCCGGCCATCGCGATGTAGAGCGAGTGCCCCGCCACGGCCAGACCGTGCGGGTACGAGAGGGCCGTCTCCCGCCCCGGCCACCGTCCTCCCCGCTCCGCGGCCCGCACGCTGGGCGCTCCGGTTCCGGCCACGGTGCGGACCATCTCTCGCGCCAGGTCGATCTCTCGCACCGCGTGATTGCCGCTGTCGGCAACGTAGAGGTGCTCCCCGAGGAGGGCGAGTCCCAGCGGGCGGCGAAAGCGCGCGCGATGGAACGGCCCGTCTACCAGGCCGACCTGTCCGGCGCCGATGATGCGGCGCACCTGCCCCGATTCCAGATCCGCCTCGAGGATGCGGTGCCCCCCGGTATCGGCGACGAAGAGCCGCCCTTGTCGGGGATCGGCGAGCAGGCCGGCGGGGTAGCGCATTCCCGCCGGACGGGCCTCCGTCTCGCGCGCGGAGCGCACTCCCGGAACGGGTCGTCGTTGGAGCGTCCCCGCGCGCTCGGAAGACTCGATCAAAGATCCGATCGCGGCGTCGAGATCGTCCATCGCCTCGATCCCGGTGGCCTGCGCGACCACTCGTCCCTCCGGGTCCAGGAGAAAGAAGGTCGGCCACGCCCGCACACCGAATCGCCGCCAGAGAGCGAACTCGGCGTCGTTGACGACGGGGTGAACCAGACCGAGTCGTTCGACCGCCGCCCGCACCGTCTCGGTGCTCCGCTCGCGCTCGAACTTGGCGCTGTGCGCGCCGACCAGAACCAGCTCCAGGGCTCGAGCCTCGCCGAGTCGAGCCAGGCGCGGCATCATCCCCCGGCAGGGGAGGGAACTCGCCGTCCAGAAGTAGAGGAGGACCACCTTGCCGCGCAGTCGTTCGAGATCGAGCGCCGTTTCCGTGTTGATCCACTCCATCCCGGGCGGAAGGAGCGGGGCGGGGGCATCAGGGGTCTCGGTTGAGTCGAGCATGCAACCTCACGGATCGTTGAGGGCTCAATGGACTCCGGGGGCTCCCCGCATCCGCACCGAGCGGATGGCGACCGAGGTCGCCGGCAGGGAAACCGCACGCGTGCCGTCCGCCTGGAGGTCTGCCGGGTTCTCGAGCACCCGGACCTGCCGGATCCGCTCGAGCGTCTCCCAGCCGGAGATCACCCGCCCGAAAACGGCATGTCCGGCGGGATTGGTCGTTTCGTTGTAGTCGAGAAAAGGATTGTCGACCAGGTTGATGTAGAACTGGCACGTTGCGCTGTCGGGGGCCCGCCCGCGCGCCATCGCGACCGCGCCGCGGCGGTTCTTCAACCCGTTCCGGGATTCGAGCGGAATCGAGGGGAAAAGCGGCGTCTTCAGCCGAAGATCGCGCGTGTAGCCGCCGCCCTGGACCATGAAGCCATCGATGACCCGGTGGAAGATCGTCCCGTCGTAGAACCCGGCCTGGACGTAGCGCAGGAAGTTATCGACCGTCCGGGGGGCGCGCTCCGGGTCCAACTCCAGTTCGAGCTCCCCGAGCGAGGTATCCACAATGACCACGGGGGCGACCGCAGCTGGGCCCGGCGCCGCGATTCCAGCGTCGGGCGGCGACAGGACGACAAGGAGGAGCAGCAGACAGACGACCATCGCGTCTTCCTTTCCCGGCGCGCGCAGATCTCGGGAAGTCCCCGTTCGCGCGCGAGTTGACGGTAGCAGACCCCTTACCCCACAGCAACCGCCGAGCCGGACTCGGCTCCCTCCCGCGGACGCGTCGACCACCCGCGCTCCCCCTCCGCGCGCGACCCGGCCCCACCGCATCCGTTTCCTCCCCATCAGATTGCACCTCCGTCTCCGCGCGTGGTACATCTAAGCGGCCAGACTCCCGATTGGAGCCGCCCTCGATGGTGAGGCGCGAGGTCCACAGTGCGGGGTGGCAGGAGCACACGGATGGACGAGGATACCCAGGAACGCGCCGCGGGCGGCAACCGTGTCCGCGAGATCGAACAGGTGGTCATTCGCTTCGCCGGCGACTCGGGCGACGGGATGCAGTTGACCGGAAGCCAGTTCACCGCCACGACCGCTCTCGCCGGCAACGACCTGGCAACCCTTCCGGACTACCCGGCCGAGATCCGGGCTCCGGCCGGGACGATTCCCGGAGTCAGCGGCTTCCAGATCCACTTCTCCAGCCGGGACGTCTTCACTCCGGGCGACGCGCCGGATCTCCTGGTGGCCATGAATCCGGCCGCGCTCCGGGTCAACCTGGCGGACCTCAAGGTCGGCGGCGTGATCATCGTCAACACGAATGCCTTCGCGAAGAAGGACCTCGAGAAAGCCGGCTACGCCGCCAATCCGCTCGAGGATGGCAGCCTGGAGGGGTATCGGGTCATCGAGGTTGAGCTGACCCGCCTGACCCGCACCGCCGTCGACGGCCTCGGGCTCGACACCCGCTCGGCGGATCGCAGCAAGAACTTCTTCGCGCTCGGCATGATGTACTGGCTGTTCCAGCGTCCGCTCGAGCCGACGCTCAACTGGATCGGCGAGAAGTTCAGCCGCGACGCGAAACTGGCCGAGGCGAATCGTCGTTCGCTCCAGGCCGGGTTCACGTTCTGCGAAGCGACCGAGGTCTTCTCGGAGAGCTACTCGATTCCTCCGGCCGTCACCACGCCGGGGACCTACCGGAACATCGCGGGCAACAGCGCCCTCGCCCTGGGGCTGGTCGCGGCGGCCGAACAGAGCGGACTGACGCTCTTCCTCGGCTCGTACCCGATTACTCCGGCCAGCGACATCCTGCACGAGCTGGCGCGCTTCCGGCACTTCGGCATCGTCACCTTCCAGGCCGAGGACGAGATCGCGGCCATCACGGCGGCGATCGGCGCTTCGTTCGCGGGAAACCTGGGCTGCACCTCCACCAGCGGCCCCGGCATGGCCTTGAAGAGCGAAGCGCTCGGCCTCGCGGTCATGGCAGAGCTTCCGCTCGTGGTGATCGACATCCAGCGCGGCGGGCCGTCGACCGGATTGCCGACCAAGACGGAGCAGGCCGACCTGCTGCAGGCGATGTTCGGACGGGCCTCCGAGGCTCCCCTTCCCGTCCTGGCCGCGGCGACGCCGGCGGACTGCTTCGATGTCGCCTACGAAGCGGCGCGCCTTGCGATCAAGTACATGACCCCGATCATCCTCCTTTCCGACGGCTACCTCGGAAACGGCGCCGAGCCATGGAAGCTGCCGCGAGTGGAGGATCTGCCGGCGATTCCGGTGCATCACGCCGGTCTGGCGGCGCAGCGCAACGGCAAGCCAGAGAGTCCCGTCCCGTCGCCGGACGCCGGATCGCCGGCCGGATTGCCGCCGGCACCGGCCGCACCATTTCGTCCCTATGCGCGCGATCCCGAGACCCTCGCCCGGCCGTGGGCCATTCCCGGCACGCCCGGTTTCGAGCACAGAATCGGCGGACTCGAGAAAGCGGATGGAGCGGGAACCGTGTCGTACGACCCGCTGAACCACGAGGCGATGGTTCATCTGCGCCGCGACAAGGTCGAACGGATGACCGCGGACGTCCCTCCGGTGGTGGTCGATGGCGAGCCGGCGGGTCGCCTCTTGGTTCTCGGCTGGGGCAGCACCTACGGCGCGATCACCGGCGCCGTCCGCCAGGCCCGGACGGCCGGGATCAACGTCTCCCAGGCGCAACTGCGCTGGTTGAACCCCTTCCCGACGAACCTCGGGGAGGTGCTGGGGCGATTCGAGACCGTGCTGGTTCCCGAGATGAACCTCGGGCAGCTCGCCCTCCTTCTGCGCGCGCGGTATCTCAAGCCGGTCGTCTCATTCACCAAGGTCCAGGGGCGTCCCTTCGCCGAAGGGGAGATCCTGGAGCGCATCGTGGAGTTGACTCGATGAATCCGATCCCTCCGTCCCCCGCCCCGCCGACCTTGTCCAGGAAGGACTTCGCCACCGACCAGGAGGTGCGCTGGTGCCCGGGATGCGGCGACTACGCCATCCTCAACGCGGTGCAGTCGGTCTTCCCCGCGCTCGGCATCCAGAGAGAGCGCTTCGTCGTCGTGTCGGGAATCGGATGCTCCAGCCGCTTCCCCTACTACATGAACACCTATGGCTTCCACACCATCCACGGGCGCGCTCCCGCGGTGGCGACGGGGATCAAGATCGCCAACCCCGACCTCTCCGTGTGGGTCGCGACGGGGGACGGCGACGCTCTCTCGATCGGCGGCAACCACCTGATCCATGCCCTAAGGCGCAACGTCGGGATCAAGATCCTGCTCTTCAACAACCGGATCTATGGGCTGACCAAGGGCCAGGCCTCCCCCACATCGGAGCGCGGCACCAAGACCAAGTCGTCTCCCGCCGGGACCGTCGAGGCCCCTTTCAACCCGATCGCCCTGGCCCTGGGAGCCGGGGCCACGTTCGTCGCTCGATCGGTCGACATCTTCGCAAACCACTTGAAAGGTGTGCTGCAAGCAGCTGCAGAACACAATGGTAGCGCGTTCATTGAAATCCTGCAGAACTGCCCCATCTTCAATGACGGCGCCTGGGAGCCCTGGACGGAAAAGAACTACCGCGACGATCGCATCCTCGAGCTCCGCCCGGGCGAGCCCCTCGTCTGGGGAGCCTCCCGGCGGCGCGGCCTCCGGCTCGACGGACTCGAGCCGCGGATCATCGACCTGGCGGGAGAGGGCGACGTCGAAGCCACTCTGCTGCGCTGGGACGAGAGTGGCTCGGCGACGGCGGCCTTCATGGTCTCCCAGCTCGGCACGATCCTGCAGGAGAGCGGCGAGCCGCCTCCCCTCCCCATCGGCATCTTTCGCCGGGTCAGCGCGCCGGCCTACGAGGCCGGCCTGCACGACCAGATCGCCGGCGAGCGCCAACGCCTCGGCCGGGGTAACCTGGCCCGTCTCCTCGCCTCCGGGGAGACCTGGCACGTCGATCCACCCCAGAGCGCCTGACACATTCGCTCGGATCTCCCCGATCCCGGTCCAACGCCCGGCTTAAGCCGCTCCGGCCGGGCGCCGATATTAAGCGGGGTGCGGCGGGATCGTCCAGCCGCAGGGGAGGCTCATGGGCAACCGTCTGTCCGGGACGTGGAACGACCCACGGGTTCGGCGCGTCGTCCGCTATGGCGGTCTGGCGGCGCTTCTTGTCCTTCTGGCCTGGGGCTGGACCGCCAGCTATAGCTGGAACCGGCAGGTCGAGCGCGGGACGGAAGCGGTGCGGGTGGCGCAGATCGTGCGTGTCTTGCAGGCCGATCTCGAGCTGCGTCGCGAGATCCTGCGCGGTGATCCCATGGAGGCGCGCGAGCCGTCACCGGCGCCGGAATCGGAGTTGGAACGACGGGCCCAGCCGATCCGGCGGTTCTGCGCCGATCACCCCCCCGCGATCGCGGCCCTCGAGGAGGCGGAACGCCACCGCCGCGAGGCGATCGAACAGACCCGCGCCCTCTTCCTGCGCCGGGTGGAACGTGGTGCGAGTGAAGCCACGGGACACGACGAAGGAGCCGCCCTCCACGCCATCGAACAGGAACTCAGCGCCGCCGCGCGGCGTCTCACGGTGGTCGAACAGACCGGGCAGCACTCGGTGGAACGCGCTCTGCACGCGGCCCGCGCGGGCAACCGGCTCCTGCTCTTCGGAATCGCGGCCGTCCTCCTCCTCCTGTGGCGCTTCTACCGCGCCGATCAGCAGCGCCGCCGTCACATGGAAGGGGCACGGCTGGTGGAAGAGATGCTCGAGGCCTACAGCCGCCGTCTCGAGTCGATGAACGTGCAGCTGGAGCAGCTCAACCTCCTCAAGACACAGTTTCTGGCCAACACCTCCCACGAGCTCCTCACGCCGCTGAACGGCGTGATGGGTTCGCTCGAGGTGATCCGCAGCGGTTCCTGCGGCCTGGAGGAAGATCGCGAGTTCGTCGAGCAGGCCTACCACTCGGCGGAGAAGCTCCACGGCCTGATCCGCGATCTGCTTGACCTCTGCCGGCTGGAGGAAGGGGATTTCGCGCTTCGCCTCCGCCCCGTCGATTTCGGACCGGCGTTGGAGCGGGAACTCGCGCGACATCGCGTCGCCTTGAACGCCCGCGACCTGGTGCTGCTGGTCACACCCCCCGCCGGAGGCTGGCCCGGAGTGAAGGCCGATCCCGAGCGCCTCCGGCAGATCCTCTTCCACGTCCTCGCCAATGCGCTCAAGTTCACGGAACGGGGTTCGATCCGCGTCACCGGCCGGCTGATCGAGGAGGACGGACTCCGCCTCCGCGTCGAGGTGACCGACACCGGAGTCGGGATCGCGCCGGAGCGACTCCCCCAGGTCTTCGAGCTCTTCAGCCAGGGAGATAACTCGAGCACCCGCCGCTTCGGCGGGACCGGCCTCGGTCTCACGCTCACCCGCCATCTCGTGCATGGCATGGGTGGCCGTATCGGGATCGAGAGCGACGGGCCGGGACACGGGACGCGGGTCTGGTTCACCCTCCGTCTCGCGTCCACGGACGCAGACGCCAACGTGGCATCCCGCGCCGCCTGAGACGACGCCGACCCGCCAGCCCCCAGAACAGCCATCGTCACCCGCACCCGGCGCCGCGCCCTAAGTGCTATGCTCCCCGAACGTCGGCGGCGCGATGCTCGCCGCCGAGGGGAGGTCCAGTTGCGATCAAGCAGGGTGCGGAAGAACGCGGTCGGCCGCGTTTGGAGCGGGTTGCTCCTGGCGCTGCCGTGGATGCTCCTCGCTGCGGGTTCGGCCGCAGAGGAGGGAGAGCCGAAACCCGCTCCGTGGGTTCTCCGTCCGGAGACTCCGCCCCCCGCCTGGAAACGCACCGCGGCTCCGGCGCCGCTGCACTGGGAGGCGGGACCGGTGCATCGGTTCGTGGCGCGCCCGCGCGTCGTCTGGCGGGTGACCCCCGAAACCGCACGGACCGGCTGGGCCGGGGACTCCCTCGAACGCCGCGAGATCCGCCAGACGCGCCTCCGCCTGGAACTCGAGCGCGCGGGGGAAGGGCCGGAACTCCTGGGCTGGGTACAGCATCTCGCCAACACCGAGGTGGCGCTGCTCCGACCGGGCGACTCACGCCTCGACGACCCCGGCCCCGCGCTGGCCGACTCGTTGCTTCCGTGGCCGAACGCGTGCGTGTTGACGGTTTACGATCTCGATCACGCGCTCGACCTGAACCTCAACAACCTGATGGAGCTGCCGGTGCGGTTCTTCGCGTCGGTAGCCGATCCGGCCGGCGCCGGGATCCTCCTCATCGAGCCCGACTCCACCGGCCGGCCGCGCTTTGTACCGCCGCAGGAGTTCACCGGCACCGTTCGTTTCGAGGAAGCGATCCTGACCGCGATCCGTTACCCACCCGGCAAGCGCGATCCGATCATCGACGCGCAGCTCCCTTCGCTCGAACGGTGCCGCTTTCTGGCCCGGCTCGGGATCCGCGGCTCGACCGACTGCGTTTCGTGCTGTCGCATCCCGATCCAGTTGCGGCGGGACACTAAGGGGATCTTCCATCCGGGCTACGATCGCGCGACGCACCGCACTCTGCTCGACCGGTTGAAGGAGGATCTCTCGCTGCTTGGGTCGGGCGGCAATGAGCCTCTGAACTCCGAGGAACAAGCCGCTCTCGCCCGGGCCGCATCCTTCTTCTACCTGACCGGAACGGGATCGGAGACCCGTCAGGAACTGCTGAAGGCGCTGGGGCCTCGCGGCGACCTCGCGCCGACGCGCCTGTTGCTGAACCGCCTCGACGCGTACTTCCTGCTGGAGCCCTGACCGCTTGCGGAAGCCCCCCGGCCGTGCCCACAGCGCATGGATCCAACGCTTGTCACCCCGGGTCCCGGACCGATACGATACCGTTTCGAGGTTTTTTTGACGCCCATTCAAGTACACGCCATCTGGCACCCCGGCTCTGACCGGTCGGAACCGTCCCTCTTTCTGTGGGGAGAGGAGACGGGGCGGCGAGCCATATCCGGTGAGGCGGGATCCCCACCCCGGCCCCACCCTCGGATCTTTCCCCCGCGCGACCTGAGGACCGCGCTCGCCCGTTTCAGCGCCGGACTCCTTTACGAGTGCGCCGAGCCGGGCGAACTTCCGCTGACGTGCCCAACCTGGCGCGGCCGTCCGCTTTCCGGCCTCGGCGCCGATCCGGCTGAGCTCGCGGCGTCTCGTCTCGTCCCCTGGCGGTTTCAGGGGCTCTTCGTCCCCCCGGCCGACGCTTTGACCTTCCTCTGCGGACTGCCGACCCTCCTTCCCTCTCCGTTTCAACCCACCGATGCTCTCCGCTACTGGATGCAGGCGGCCGACCTCACGCTCGGGCTGCTCGCCCGGCAGCGCTTCGTGCCAACGATCGCGACGATCACCGATCATGGACGGATGCGCCGGTGGTCGGCCCATTGGCGCCCGGTCCTGACCGATCCGGAGGATCGGGAAGCGGTCCGCCAGCTGGCCGATGGAATGCCCTGGATCTGTCGCCTCGCCGGACTGCCGCCCGGCGCCATGGAGTTGGCGCTCGGGGCCGATCGCGGAGTCGCGGCCGGAGGAAACGGCACGACGGGGGCGGCGCCCGCGCCCCCCGCTGCGGGCCACCTCGTCCTTCGGGACTTCATCGCCACCGTTCTGGATGCGGCGGTGCGTCCGGTCCTCGCGGAAGAGGGGTTCCCCGACCAGAGCTCCCGCCGCGGCGAGCCCCGCGGTCCGGCTGGGCCTCTGGGGACATGGCTGCGGGCCCTGGGCTGGCTCGAAGGGGACGTCGACGGCGAGCCGTCCACCCTCGAGGAGTTCGCCCGGGAGGTGCGCCGGTGGAATGAGGCGCTCGAGGACCCGACCCCGGGCTCGTTCCGCACGTCGTTCCGCCTCATGCCGCCCGGCACGGATGACCCGGCCGAAGGCGACGCCCCGTGGGTGCTGGAGTTCCTGATCCAGGACCGGAGCGATCCTGAGACTCTCGTGCCGGCTGCGCGCATCTGGGAGAACAGCGGCGCCGGCATCCCTTGGGCCGGACGGACGGCGGAGCGGCCTCAGGATCGACTGCTGGAAGATCTCGGGCGGGCCTCGCGCATCTTCCCTCCCCTCGACCGGGCGCTCGAGACGGCCGGTCCGACTTCCTGCGCGTTGAGCGCCGCGGAAGCTCACACCTTCCTGCGTCTCGCGGCCCCTTTGCTCGAGGAAAGCGGGTTCGGCATCGTCTCCCCCGCCTGGTGGAAGGATGAGTCCTCACGGCCTCGCCTGCGCCTCCGTCTGCGCCCGGGCGAAGCCGCGCCCGGCGCCGCCGTGGTCTCCCCCGTCAGCGGCGCGGCGCTCGTGGCGTACGATTGGGAGATCGCGCTCGGCGACGACGTTCTCTCGCCCGAGGAATTTCGCCGACTCGCGGGCCAGCAGAAGCCTCTCGTGCACCTCCGTGGCCGCTGGGTCGAACTCGATCCGGAGCGAACCGGATCGATTCACGCGTTGCTCGAGGAACTGCCCGAGGGGGGCACGCTGACCCTCTCCGAGGCGGTGCGCTGGAGCGCAGGCGGCCCGGACCCCCTGCACGCCGGACCCACGCCGGAAGTCGTCGCGGAGGGTTGGGTCTCCGACCTGATCGATCGCCTGGAGAAGCACGACGCGCTCCAGCCGATCACGAGCTACCCCGGCTTTCAGGGAACCCTGCGCCCCTACCAGGAACGAGGGGTCGCCTGGTTGGAGTTCCTGCGGGGCTGCGGTCTGGGCGCCTGTCTCGCGGACGACATGGGGCTTGGCAAGACCGTGCAGCTGATCGCGCTCCTGTTGCACGAGCGACGCGAGGACGCGCCGGCCGCGCCGGGACCGACTCTGGTGCTCTGCCCGATGTCGGTCGTCGGCAACTGGCAGCGCGAGATCGAGCGGTTCGCCCCCTCGTTGCGCGTGCTGGTCCATCACGGCCTCCGCCGGCGGCGCGACCAATCGTTCGAGGCGGAGGCACGCACGCATGACGTCGTCGTCACGACGTTCGCGCTCGCCCACCGCGACCGGAGCCTGCTGCGCTCGGTCGAGTGGGAACGGATGGTGCTGGACGAGGCGCAGAACCTCAAAAACCCGGGGACCCTCCAGGCGCGGGCGGTGCGGTCGCTGCGCGCCCGCACCCGGGTGGCGCTGACCGGCACGCCGCTCGAGAACCGTCTCTCCGAGCTCTGGTCGATCCTCGAGATCCTGAATCCGGGCTATCTCGGGTCACGCGCCGAGTTCCGGCGTTCCTTCGCCCTGCCAATCGAGCGCAACCGCGATCCGCGCCGGCGGGAGACCCTGCGGCGCCTCATCATGCCCTTCCTGCTGCGGCGGCTTAAAACCGATCCCGAGGTGATCCGCGACCTGCCTGAAAAGCTCGAGATGGATGTCTATTGCAACCTGACGCGCGAACAGGCGGGGCTCTACCAGGCGGTTGTCGACGAAATGATGGAGGCGATCGAGCGCGCCGAGGGGATCACGCGGCGCGGGATGATCCTCGCCACGCTGACCCGGCTCAAACAGATCTGCAACCACCCCGCGCAGTACCTCCGCGACGCGAAACGGATCGAGGGGCGCTCGGGCAAGGTCGAGCGCCTGGCCGAGATGCTGGAGGAGGTCCTCGCCGTCGGCGAGCGGGCCCTCGTCTTCACGCAGTACACCGAGATGGGGCACATCCTCGAGGCCCACCTCGGCGCGAGGCTCAAGACGGAGCTGCTCTTCCTCCACGGTGGCACGCCGAAGGGGGAACGCGACCGGATGATCGAGCGCTTCGCGCGGGAGGACGCGCCGCCGATTTTCCTCCTCTCGCTGCGCGCGGGCGGGACCGGGCTCAACCTGACCCCCGCGAACCACGTCTTCCACTTCGATCGCTGGTGGAATCCGGCCGTGGAGGACCAGGCGACCGACCGCGCGTTCCGCATCGGGCAAACGCGGAACGTCCAGGTGCACAAGTTCGTCTGCGTCGGCACGCTCGAGGAGAGGATCGACCGGCTGATCCGTGAGAAACGCGAGTTGGCCTCCCTGGTCGTGGGATCGGGCGAGCAGTGGCTGACGGAGCTCGATACGAGGCAGCTCCGCGAGGTCCTGATGCTCTCGCGGGACGCGGTGTCGGAGGACTAAGGATGGGAGAGAGCAACGCAAGCGAGCCGCGGAGGCGGCGCGGCCGCACCGGAAGGCAGTGGTGGACCCGCCGCTGGCTGGAGGCGCTCGAGGGACTTGGACTGGGCGACCGGCTCGCCCGGGGCCGCGCGCTGTCCCGGTCCGGGGCGGTCTCCGAGTTGACCCTGGATCCGGGCGACGTGCGCGCCGCCGTGGCCGGACCGCGGGGAGAGGTTAACCGCGTCGGAATCACCCTGGACCCGATCGGCGCGCCCGATTGGGAGCGGCTCCAGACGCACTTCGCGGGACGGGCCGTCTTCGCCGCGCGCCTCCTCTCGGGCGAGATGCCGGAGGCGATCGAGGAGACCTTCACCGAGTGCGGGCTGGCGCTTTTCCCGGGCCGGACGGGCGACGTCGGCTGGAGCTGTTCCTGCGGCGAGACCGAGGCGCCCTGTGTGCATGCCGCGGCGGTCTTCCAGGCGATGGCCGAACGCTTCAATCAGGATCCGTTCCAGATTCTCCTCTTTCGCGGTCGGGGTCGCGAAGACCTGCTGCTCGAGCTCCGGCAACGGTGGGCGCAGGAGGCGGGACCGGGCGATGAGACGACCGCCCCACCGTCAAACGCGGCCGAGCACGCCGGGCCGCCCGGCGCCGCGCCCTCCATCGAAGCGCCGGCTGGAGCGGAAGCCGGTGCCCCGCAAGATGCCTGGCGCGACGAAGCCCGCGCGGCCTTCTGGAAGCGGACCGCCAGCCTGGACGACGTTCGCCCGCGCATCGAACCGCCGCTGATCCCGGAGTCGGTGTTGCTCCGCCTCGGTCCGCCTCCTTCGGCAGTCGCCGGCACCCCCGCGGCGGAAGCGCTCCCCCATGCGTATCGGCTCATCAGCGCCTGGGCGCTCAAGCTGGCGGAGCGCGAAGCGCCGTCGGACGAGGGTGCGTAGGCGCCCGCGGTTACCCCTCGAGCGCGCTCTGGCCGATCTTCTCCAGCGTCGTCCGCAGCATTTCTTCCGCCCGTTCGGTGATCGGCGGACCGTGACCCGGGTAGATCGTGTCGATGCGCAGCCGGCAGAGGCGCTCGATCGACCGGAGGAGGGCACGGGAGTAGGAGCCGCCGGCGGTGCGGATCTGCACCGGCGTGTCACCGGAGAAGAGGACCCGCTCTTCTGCGCAGTAGAGGCAGACCGAGTCATCGGAGTGACCCGGGGTGTAGAGGACGGTGAAGGCCCGGTCGCCCAGCCGCACCTCCTCGTTGTCCCCCAGCGGCCGCCGAACGCCGGGCAGGGGCGCGAAGGCGCGAAACTCGGGCGCGTACTCCCGGCGCAACGCCTCGAGCCCTCCGGCATGATCGAAGTGACCATGCGTCAGGTAGACCGACTCGACCGTGCGCTTGCCGATGCCCGCCGGAATCGTGCGCAGCTCATCCAGGAGGTAGGCGTCCAGTCCGACATCGACCAGCGCGTTCACGGCATCCAGGGTGCTCGTCCGCCCCATCACCAGATAAGCATTGCAGGTGTACTCGCCCGGCCGGGGGCGCAACCGGATGATCTTCACGCCGCCCCCCGGCGTCGGTAGAGGAATCCCCCTTCGGCGATGTTCTCGAACAACGGGTCGGTATCCGGTGGGATCCGCTGCGCCTGGTCGAGCGCGAGGAAGCCGCCGGGGAGGAGAGCGCGGTGGAACATCCGCACCACCTCCGCTTGCTGCGGCGGCTGGAAATGCAGAAGGACGTTCTTGCAGACCACGAGCGAGAAGTCGGACGCGATTTCGCGGTAGCTCAGGAGGTCATGACGCTCGTAGAGCACATGCCGCCGGACTTCCTCCCGGATCTGGACGTGCCCCGCCTTTTCCGCGGGGCGGCTGTACTTGCGGATCAGGTCGGGACGCGGGGTGGTCTTGAGCACGAGCTCGGGGTAGATCCCGAGCGCGATCATCTCCCGGAACTGCGGGAATTCGCTCTCCTCGTGATCCGTGGCGTGGATCGCGAGGTTGGCGAAGCCGAAGTGCCCGAGGTGCTCGGCCAGGACCATCGCCAGGCTGTACGGTTCCTCGCCGCTGGCGCATCCTGCGTCCCAGACTTTGATCCGCGCGCGTCCCACCACCGCCGGCACGACGTGAGCCGCGATGTAGTGCAGGGTCTGCATGTCGCGGAAGAAGGCGGTCAGGGCCATCCACTGCTCCGATCCGGGACGTCGATCCTAGCCCGCGAGCCGGCGGCCCGCCCGCGAGACGTTCTGGAGGGATGATCGGCCGTCCGCAACCGGTTCTTGCGTCTACAGTTGGATGGCAGGAGCCGGGCTCGTGCCCCAGGCTCCGCCTTGGCGGCGAATCACGAGGAGACCGACTTCTCCCGCTCCTTGACGGCCGCGGTCGCCTGGGCCAGCACCTCGTCATAGAGCCGCTCGATGCCCTCGTTGAGCCCGCGGCAGCAGGCAACGACCCGGGCGGTCCAGTCGAGGTAGTCGGCCTGGCGGCGGAGGGTCCAGCCGACGGGAGGAGAGTGCACGAGATCGACGGCATTACAGATCTTGTCGGCCATCTTGATCAGCTTGGCCCGATCCGAGGCCTCGGCCGTGTGGAGGACCTGCAGCCGTTTTCGTTCGGCCGCCGGGAGGCTCTTGTCGTCGGAGACCTCCGCGACGACGCGGCGGACCTCCGGGCCGAACTTGGCTTCGATCTCTTCCAGTGAGGTCTCGGTATCTTCGACTGTGTCGTGGAGGAGCGCAGCCGCCAGGACGACCGGATCCTCCACGCCGCCGTACTCGGCCAGCACCCGCGCGACCGCGATCGGGTGATTGATGTAGGGCGTGGCACTGCTCCCCTTGCGGCGCTGCTCGCGGTGTTTGCGGGCCGCGAAGTCCGCCGCGCGCAGGAGGAACGTGACCGTCGATTCGCCCGGGCGCTGGCCGGATTGAGGGGTCAGGCCTGCGCCCCCATGCTGGCGATCTCCCGGTCGACGAAGAAGAGCCCGCGCTGGTCGCCGCCCAGAAGCTTGATCTTGTCCAGGATGTCGCCGAAGAGGGTCTCCTCCTCGCGTTGCTCGGCCACGTACCACTGCAGGAAGTTGAAGGTGGCGTAGTCCTTTTCGCTCAGGGCCGCATCGACCAGCTCGTTGATCCTCTTGGTGACGAGATGCTCATGCTCCAGGATGTAAGAGAAGAGGCTTTCGATCGACGCGTACTTGGTCTCGGGGGCGTCGATCTTCCCCACCGTCGCCATGGTTCCGGTCGAGTTCACGTAGCTCCAGAGTTTCTTCATGTGCATCATCTCTTCGTCGGCGTGCTTGTGGAGGAAGAAGGCGGCGCCGCGCAGCCCCTGCGTCTCGGCCCAGGCGCCCATCTGGAGATAGAGATTCGAGGAGAAGAACTCCAGATTGATCTGTTCGTTCAGCATCTTGATCAGGTTCTGGCTCGGCATGGATCGTCCTTTCCATCGGTTATACGGGGCGGGCGCCTCCCGCCCTCCCGGCACCGGCTTTTGGATCCCTCTCTATGGATGCGCGGGCCCCTCGTGTCGGCGGTCTCGGGCTTTCTGCGCACCGGGCGGACCGGCTCCGTGATCGAGCGAGAATAGCGCAACGGCCCACCGCGGGGAAGCGGCCCGGAGCCATCCCCTCCTCCTTCGGCCCCACCATCCCCGGCGCCGGCGCCTGCTCCCCTGCCGCCTTCGTGGCGCAAAGCGATGGCGCGTGGTATCCTGCAGCTTCCGGCCGGCCCGCCGAGCCGGGCGGCGCGAACGGACAAGACGAGGTGGACCCATGACGCGAGAAGAGATCGGGCAACGGCTGACCCAGATGGTCACCTGCGCGGGGTGAGCGAGCAAGATCGCTCCAGGGGACCTGGAGAAGGTGCTGAGCGTCCTGCCGCCGGTGCGGCATCCGGACCTGCTCGTCGGCCTCGACTGGCACGACGACGCCGGGGTCTTTCGCTTCGCGCCCGACCTGGCGGTCATCCAGACGGTCGATTTCTTCACACCGATCGTCGATGACCCGTTCGAGTTCGGCCGCATCGCCGCCGCGAACGCTTTGAGCGATGTCTACGCCATGGGGGGCGAGCCGGTCACGGCGATGAACATCGTCGGTTTCCCCGACACGGTGTTGGATTACTCCGTGCTCGGGGAGATCCTGCGCGGCGGATACGAGGTCACCACACAGGCGGGAGCTCTCCTCGTCGGCGGGCACTCGGTCAAGGCGCCTGAGCTCTTCTACGGCCTCTCGGTGCTGGGACGGGTCCATCCCGACCGGATCGTGACGAACGCCGGCGCACGCCCAGGGGACCGCCTGGTCCTGACCAAGCCGATCGGAACCGGCATCCTCACGACCGCGCTCAAGAAAGGGCGCCTCGATCCGGCCCACCTGCGGCAGGTCACCGAGATCATGCGCCGCCTCAATCGTGTCGCCGGCCGGATCATGGGGGAACTGGGAGCGCACGCCGCCACCGACGTGACCGGGTTCGGTCTCCTCGGCCACCTCCACGAGATGACCGCCGCCTCGGGGGTCGACGCCCGGCTCGACCTCGCGGCGATCCCGCTCCTCGACGGCGCGCTGGAGCATGCCCGCGACGGCGACAAGGCGGGGGGCCTGAAGGCGAATCGGAGCTATCTTTCGCCCCACGTGGACCTGCCCGAGGCCGACCCTGACTGGATCGACCTCCTCTTCGATCCGCAGACCTCGGGCGGCCTTCTGGTCAGCCTCGGATCGGAAGAGGCCGAGGAGTTGGTGCGGCGGCTGGCGGAGGCCGGCGAACCCGGGGCGCGGATCATCGGCGCGATGCAGAGCGGTTCGGGGCGGATCGTGGTGGAGGGGGCTCGGGAGACGAGGTCGTAGCCGCTCGCCGGCGTTCTGGCGGAGGGCGCCGGCTGGGGGGGAGGACCCGGCGGGCGGTGTCGCCCGGCATCGAGCGGCTCCTACCGCGCCGGTTCGGCAAGCAGTTCTTCCACCTTCTCGGCGATCCTCGCGGTGTCGAAGGTCGGCAGCCGCAGTTTCGGGTGCTCGCCCCAGCGCGCGCGGGCCGGTGCCGGCTGCCATCCCTCGAGGATCGCGTTCCAGCCCGCCGGCTCGTCGGCCATCTTCCCCGCGGGATCCCACGTGTCGCCGCGCCCATAGGCGTAGAAGAGATTGTAGGCCTGCTGGCCCTCCGGGAGGCCGACGTGCAGACCGAAGGCGCGACCGATCCGCCCCGACTCGTCCCAGTAGTGCCGGATGCGGGGATCGGCCCACCGTTCCGCGTGTTGACGCGCCCGCACCCGCACGTCGGCCGGCAGGACCGAGGTCCAGACGATGAAGAGCTCGAAATCGGGGCTATCGATCTGGTCGAGCAGACGGCCGTGGATCGCGTTCAGGTTGTCGAGGCACTTCCCGCAGGTGGGTCCCACGATCCCGACTAGCCGGACCTTCCCCGCCGCCCCCTCGTAGTCGAGGCGCAGCGGCTGGAAGGAGCGGTCGAGGTCGGTCACGGCGTTCTCGTTGGCGGTCGCGGAGCGCCGGTCTCCCCCGTTGCAGGCGATGGCCAGGAGGAGAACCAGGGCGACGGCCACGAGCGGACGACCGAGCGCCGGTCGCGGCCCCGCCTGGACGGCGCCATCAGGGTCGTTCGGTCGGTGTCGATCGGGCATCCGGATCCCTCCTCCTCGCCGCGAACGGCCGCGGCGATCATCCTGCCTGGATGTCGGCAAGCCTACGGTGGAAGCGGCCTCCTTCGCAAGGCGCGCGCGCAGCGAGTCGTCGCGGTCCCGACGCGCGGGTTGCCATCGGCACCCGCAGCAGGCACACTAGCCTGTCCGATCGGCGTGGGAGCTGCCCGGACAGCGACGACGACGGACTCACCGCGGAGGGGGGACTCGATTGACGCCTGAGGCGACCGGCAAACCCGGGGTGGTGACGCCGGGTGCGATCGCCCGCCTGGGCGACTACGCCCGCTTCGTGCGGCTGTCACACACCCTCTTCTCCCTCCCCCTCGTGATCGCGGGGATGATGATCGGGGCGGACGGCTGGCCTCCGGGCCGCGCCGTCGCTCTGGTGCTGGTCGCCGCCTTCGGGGCGAGAACGGCGGCTCTGGCGCTCAACCGGATCATCGACCGGCGGATCGACGCGATGAACCCCCGCACCACCGTGCGCGAACTCCCGAGCGGACGGCTGACGGTCGGCCAGGCCTGGGGCGTGGTCGCGCTCGGCCTCGTCCTCTACGTCGCGTCCGCGGCCCTGCTGGGACGACTGACCTTGTTCCTCTCCCCCCTCCCCTTCGTCGTCTTCGCCGGCTACCCATACCTCAAGCGGTTCACCCCGCTCTGCCACTTCGGCGTCGGTCTCGGGCTCGCCCTCTCCCCCCTCGGAGGCTGGATCGCGATCACGCAGTCGATGGAGGGGATCTGGTCGGTCCTGCCGCTGGCGCTCTTCGGTCTCTTCTGGGTGACCGGCTTCGACCTGATCTACGCCACCCTCGATGCGGAGTTCGACGCCGCCTGCGGCATCCACTCGCTCCCCGTCGCGCTGGGGCGCGAGGGGGCGCTCCGCGTCTCGTTCTGGCTGCACCTGTCGGCGGTGCTCTGTCTCCTGGTCCTCTGGTGGACGAACGGGTGGGAAAGGGCGGCCCTCCTCGGGCTGATTCCCGCCGCGGTACTCCTCTGGTTGGAGCAGCGACTGGCCCACCGCGTG
Source organism: uncultured bacterium (assembly GCA_964371055.1). Taxonomy (GTDB): domain Bacteria; phylum Eisenbacteria; class RBG-16-71-46; order CAIMUX01; family CAIMUX01; genus CAYJLF01. The sequence goes on from CAYJLF010000004.1 coordinate 265,191, forward strand.
GAACTCGCGTTCTTCCGGATCAACATCCTGGTCGGCTTCGCCGTGCTCGGCTTCGTGCTGGCCGGGCTTCTCGGCGGAGCCCGGCTGTCGTGAGGACGGAGGTCCCATGCGCACCCTGATCGGCATTACGGGCGCCTCCGGCGCGGCCGTCGCGGTCGACTTCATCAAGCGCTGTCCCGGCGAACGCTATCTGATCGTCTCCGACTGGGGCAAGGCGGTGCTGAAGGACGAGCTCGACCTGTCGCCGCCGGACCTCGATCCGTGGCTGACGCGGACCTTCTCCGATCACGACCTGGCGGCCCCCTTCTCCTCCGGCACGAATCGCCACGACGCCATGGTGATCGTGCCGTGCAGCCTGACGACCCTCTCGAAGATCGCGGTCGGGATCGGGGACACGCTCATCACGCGCTCCGCGCAGGTGGCGCTGAAGGAGCGGATGCGCCTGATTCTCGCGCTGCGCGAGACCCCGCTCAGCAGCATCGCCCTCCAGAACGCGCTCACGTTGTCGCGCGAAGGGGCGATCATCGCCCCGATCATGCCGCTCTTCTACCGGCGGCCGCAGACCGTGGACGAGATCGTCTCCGCGTTCACCGACAAGCTCCTGACCCTGGCCGGCGCGGAGGGGGGCCCCGGCTGGCGCGAGGAGCGGTTGCGGCCGGGAGGGCCCGCGTGACAGCGCCGCAGAGGGATCCCGATGGTGTTTGACGGCCTGCGTCCCTTCCTGACGCTCCTGGAGCAGGAGGGAGAACTGCGACGGGTGACGGTCCCGGTCAGCGCCCGGTTCGAGATCGCCGCGCTCGTCTCGCGCGTGGCCGCGCTGGAGGGACCGGCGCTCCTCTTCGAGCAGGTGGATGGCTACGCCTTTCCCGTCGTCGCCAATCTGCTCGCGGGCCGGAAGAGGATCCGCCTCGCCCTCGGCCGGGAACCCGGCGAGATCGGCCGCGAGCTGGTCGAGGTCGCCGAGAGACTTCAGCCGCCGGCGCCCCGCGCCCTATGGGCCAGCCGGTCGGTGCTGCGGCGCGCCTTTCAGGCCCGCGTCCGCCGCGTCGCACGCGGCGACTGCCAGGCGATCGTGGAGGAGCCGGATCTCACGCGGTTGCCGATCCTCACCTCCTGGCCGCACGACGGCGGCCCCTTCGTCACCTGGCCGATGGTCCTGACCGAGCATCCGGTCACCGGAGGACGCAACCTCGGCACTTACCGTCTGCACGTCTTCGACGCCCGCACGACCGGCATGCACATGCAGATCCAGAAAGGGGGCGGCTTCCACTACCATGAAGCCGAGGCGATAGGGCGCGCGCTCCCCGCGTGCGTCGTGCTGGGAGGCGATCCGATCCTGATGCTCGCCTCGGTCGCGCCTCTGCCGGAGAACATCGATGAACTCGCCTTCGCCGCCTACCTGCGCGGCGCTCCCCTGCCGGTCACGCGCGCCGTATCGGTTCCCCTCTTCGTTCCGGCCATGGCCGACTTCGTGCTCGAGGGAATCATTCCGCCTCACGAACGACGGATGGAAGGGCCCTTCGGCGATCACTTCGGGCACTACTCCCTCGCCTCGGAGCACCCGGTCTTCCGACTGACGAGCATGACCCACCGGCGCGACGCCGTCTTCCCGGTCAGCGTCGTGGGGCAGCCCCCGCAGGAGGACCGCTGGATCGGCGAGGCGCTGCAGGAGCTGATGGTGCCGCTCGCCGGGATGATCCACCCGGAAGTGCGTGACACCTGGGCCTTCTTCGAGGCTGGTTTCCACAATCTGCTCGGCCTGTCGGTGCGCGAGCGCTACGAGAAGGAAGCGCTGAAGGCAGTTTTCGGGATGCTCGGAACCGGCCAGGTCTCGCTCAGCAAAGTGGTCGTGACGGTCGGTCCCGACGTAGACGCCAAAAACGCCGCCGCGTTGATCGGTGAGATCGGCCGGCACTTTGACCCGGAGGAGGACTTCCTGCTCCTCCCCGGGACGGCGATGGATACGCTCGACTTCACCTCCTTCCGCCCGAATCTCGGCAGCAAGATGATCCTCGACGCGACGCCGAAACCGGGACGCGCGCCGCGACCTCTGCTGTCGGCGGACGAGATCCCCGACCTCTCGCGCTTCGAACCGGCGGTGTGCGGCCAGACGCTCTTCGGCGGCGCGATGCTCGTGGTCGCCGCCGAGGGGCAGCCCGGACGCGCCGTGGTGGAGCGCCTCGTTTCGGAGGAGGCGGCGCGCGCGTTTCCCGTGCTCCGGAGAGTCCCGCTCCTCGCCGCGGTCAGCCCCGACATCCGTCTGAACGACCGGACGCACCTCCTCTGGGGGATCTTCTCCCGCTTCGACGCGGCGCGCGATGTGACCTTCCGCGAGATGAAGCTCTTCGGGGCCGCGCCGGTCTATCGCGGCACGCTCGGCATCGACGCCACCTGGAAGGCCGGCTACCCCGATCCGGTCCATCCGTCGGAGGAGACTGTGCGCCTGGTCGATCGACGCTGGAAGGAGTACGGGCTCGCCGACCTCGGCTAGGCCGCGAATCGACGTTGCCCGTCTCCCCCCCGGAATGCGATTCTTCCCGGGCAGCAGACCGCCCCGTGGCGGGGTGGAAAGGGGGATCTGTGCACCAGTTCGCACTCGTCGGCGTGGCCGGCTTTGTCGCTCCGCGGCATCTCAAGGCGATTCATGACACCGGCCACCGGCTCGCGGCCGCCATCGATCCGCACGACGCGGCCGGAGTCCTCGATCGTTTCTTCCCCGAGGCGCGCTTCTTCACCGAGATCGAACGCTTCGACCGCTTCCTCGATAAGCGGCGCCGCGGTCCGGAAGAGGAGAGAATCGGGTGGGTCGGGGTCTGCTCGCCGAACTACCTGCACGACGCCCACATCCGGCTGGGGCTGCGGGCAGGCGCGCACGTCCTCTGCGAGAAGCCGATGGTGATCAATCCCTGGAACTTAGACGCGCTCGAGACAATCGAGCGGGAGACCGGGCGCCGCGTCTTCACCGTGCTGCAGCTCCGGCTCCATCCGTCCCTGGTCGCGCTGAAGCGGGAACTGGACGCCCGCCCGCCGCAGACCCGGGCCGACGTCGTGCTGAGCTACGTCACCCGCCGCGGCCATTGGTACGACGTCTCCTGGAAAGGGAGCGAGGAGAAGTCGGGCGGTGTGGCCATGAACATCGGCATTCACTTCTTCGACCTTTTGACCTGGCTCTTCGGAGCCGTTCGCGCGAGCGCGGTCCACCGGCGCGAGCAACGGCAGATGGCGGGACGCCTGGAGTTGGAGAGGGCGCGGGTGCGCTGGTTTCTCTCGGTCGACGGAGCCGATCTCCCGCCAGGTTACCTCGAGTCGGGCCGGACGGCGTTCCGCTCCATGACGCTCGACGGGCGCGAAATCGAGTTCTCCGAAGGGTTCACCGATCTGCACACCCGCGTCTACGACGAGATGCTCGCGGGCCGCGGATTCACCCTCGGCGATGCTCGTCCCTCGATCGAGCTGGTCTACCGGATCCGGCACGATCCGATCGCGCCCCTCGATGCGGACGTGCACCCGGTTCTACGGGCCTGAATCCGACCCTGACCTCACGGCATCGAGGACGCGCCAGCCGTACCAGTAGGGATCGCCGTTGCCCCCCTTCTTCGCGGAGCGGGTCGGAACCAGGACCAGATCGAAGCGGGCGGACGCGCGCGCAATCCCATCCTCTGACGGTTCCTCCGCGATCCGTTCCACTCCCCAGAGCTGGCGCGCACGCTCGACGTCGGTCCACTCCGCGAAGAGATAGCCCTGTCCACCGAAGTCGAAGCCGGCCGAAAGAGCCCAGGTCGACCCGTCCGCGCGGCGGGTCTTCGCCGTCGGCCCATGGCGCAGGATCGCACCCCGCAGCAACAGCGCCGGCTTCGGATTCGCCGCTCCGAACGGCTCGAGCGAGGACAGGAGGGAGAGCCAGAACCTGGTCAGCCTGGTCGCGTCCCGCCGAGGATCGTCGAGGCGCTCGCCCGCCGCGGGGAGAGCCGCGCCGCCGTCTCCGTTCCCCCCCCACGCCTCCGACCAGGTGATCCCCGGAAGCGTCAATTCCGTCAGGACCTCTCGCCGCGGAACGAGGTCATCGGTGGTCAGGCGGCACCGCGCGTTCAACCAGGTCCGGAGTTCCTCGAACCGGTCGGCGTCCACGCTGAGACCGGCAGCCAGGGCATGACCGCCGCCCCGCAGGGCGAGTCCCGCCTCCACCGCGGCGCGGATCTCCGCCCCGAGGTCGTGTCCCTCGACGCCGCGCCCGGATCCCTTCCAGCACCCGTCGGAACGATTCAGTCCGCAGACGATCGCCGGACGGTGGAATCGCTCGCGCAGCCGTCCGGCGACGATGCCGACGATCCCCGGATCCCAGGATTCGCGTCCCAGCGCGAGAATGGCGGGCGGCGGGTCCGCGCGGAGGAGTTCCTCCGCCTCGGCCAGCGCCTCCAGTTCCGTCCGGAGCGTGATCTCCTGCCGCGTCCGATTGATGGCGTCGCACGCCGCGGCGATCTCTTCCGCCTCGCGAGGGTCCTCGGTCAAGAGGAGACGCAGGGGCGGCGCCGCGCTCCCCATCCGGCCGGGCGCGTTGAGGCGCGGGCCCCATTGGTAGCCCAGCGTCCGCACATCGACCGTGCCGCCCCCGGACTTGGCGTGAAGCGCCCGAAGCCCGGGAATCCGCTCCAGCGCGGAGCGCCCGCCCGGCTCGTCCGGTTCGTTCGCGGCCCGCAGGGTCCCCTTGACCAAGGCACGGTTTCTGCCCAGGAGCGGCATGACATCGACGACCGTCCCGACCCCGGCCAGAAGGAGCGACAGCTCTCGATCCCACGGTCGGCGCAGGGAGAGCGCGAGATCGCACGCGAGGCGCTCGCAGACGAGAAAGGCCAGTCCGGCCGCGCTCATGCGACGCAGATCGGAGAGAACCTCGTCGTCCCCGGCCCACGCCCGCGGGTTCAGGTGGGCGACGGCGGGATGCTGCTCCTCTTCCCCGTCCTCGACCGAGTGGTGATCGATGACGATGCAGTCGATCCCCTCCTCGCGCAGGTTTCCGATCACGGACCGGGCCGTCGACCCGCAATCGAGCGCGATGATGAGAGAAGGGAGAGCACCCCAGAGCGCCCGGCACTCCGCGAGACACTCCTTGACGGCGGCCGAGGAGAGGCCGTAGTCGTGCCGCGCACGGTCGGGCACGAAGGCGTGAAGTCCCGCCAGTTCCGGATCGCCGGCGGTCTGCCACCATCTCTGCATCTGCGCGAGGGAGGTGATCCCGTCGGCGTCGTAGTCGCCGAAGAGACAGATCCGCTCCCGGCGCCCAAGCGCCCGGGCGACCCGATCCCGGAGCGCGCCATAGGCGGGATATCGCGCCAGGGGGTTGTCGAGCGCGGGAGCGGCGGCGATGAAGTCCGCGCATTCGGCGTCCGTGCGGCAACCGCGGGCGGACGCCAGGGCGCGCAGGAGGTCGGAACGATCCCGGGGCCGCGGACAAAGGGTAGTCAGGCGCAACGGATCCTCCAGCGGCGGGGTGTTGACCCATCCGATCGATCTCGTCTCGACCGCCGATCGGTCGGCCCCGGGCGCGCGACAACGACCGCGATGGGCTCGACGGCGGCGCTCAGCATACCCCGGGGCGTCGACGCCGGCGACTCCTTCGTGTATGCTTCGTGGTCGCTGGCGAGAGGCCGGACAGCCAAATGCAAGAGCACGGAAGCAGAGACAAGGAGAGTCGATCGGTGTCGATGACCAGGGAACCGGGCGCCGCGGCCCAACCCGACGGCATCGCCTTCGCGGACGCCAATGCGGCCCGTCCCGAGGCGCCGCCGGTGCGGCCGCCGCTGCCGCCGTTTCGAGACCCTCTCCTCGAACGGATCGCGCAGCGGCTCGATCGGGGGGAGCGGCTCGGTCGGGCCGATGGCCTCGCCCTCCTCGCCTCGCCCGATTTGCCGGGGCTGGGCGCGCTCGCCGACCGGGAGAAGCGCCGTCGCTGGAACGATGATGTCTTCTTCGTCTTCAACCGCCAGATCAACCCGACGAACGCCTGTGTCCTCGACTGCCGCTTCTGCGACTTCGCGAAGCGGCCCAGCGATCCGACTCACTATGCGCTGACCATTGACCAGATTCTCGCCGTCATCACGCCGGAGCTGCGCGAAGTCCACATCGTCAGCGGTCTGCACCACCAGTGGAAGTTCGAGTACTACGTCGAGATCATCCGGCAGATCCGCCGGGCCTTCCCCGAGATCACGATCAAGGCGTGGACTGCCGTCGAGATCGATTTCTTCGCGAAGATCGCCCGGATCTCGATCGAAGAGGTGCTCTCCACCATGGTTGAAGCCGGACTCGACTCGCTCCCCGGCGGCGGCGCCGAGGTCTTCAGCGAGCGGATCCGCCAGGTGCTCTTCCGTCACAAGATCGGCGCCGATCGCTGGCTGGAGATCCACCGGGTCGCGCACCGGATGGGGATTCCGACCAACTGCACCCTCCTCTACGGGCACATCGAGACCCACGCGGAGCGGATCGACCACCTGCTGCGCCTGCGTGAACTCGAGGACGAAGCGCCGGGATTCCTGGCGTTCATCCCTCTCGCCTTCCAGACCGGCGACTCCGGTCTGGCGGAGCGGCCCGCTTCCGCGGTGGACGATCTGAAGACCCTCGCCGTCTCGCGCCTCATGCTCGACAACATCCCCCACCTCAAGTCGTACTGGGTGATGCTGGGCGAAGAGACCGCCTCGATCGGCCTCAACTTCGGCGCCGACGACATCGACGGCACGATTCTCGAGGAGAAGATCGCCCACGCCGCGCACGCCACCAGTCCGCTCGGAGTGGCGCGGGCGCGGCTCCTTCACCTGATCCGCGAGGCGGGACAGACGCCGGTGGAGCGGGACGCCCTCTACCGCGTCCTCCGCCGCTACCCCAAAGATCCCCGGGGAGGAGAGCACGACTCCGTCGGCACGGCGGGATAGCGCCCGGCGCGCCGGCAGGGTGCTGAACAACTGGGCCAGCGGCACCGGCGAGCACTTGCCAGCCGATCGAGGCGCGAGGAGGATGGCGATGCCAGGGCGCATCGCGGACGACGAGCAACGAAGAGCGGCGACGCAAGGGCCGCCGGGGTGGAAGGAGGCCATGATGCCGCAGCCGGCCGCACGCATCGCGCAGATCCCCTATCTCAACGTCGCCCCCTTTCTTCTCCACTGGGACCAGATCACGGAGGCATCGGAGGGGCGTTGGATCGCGGTCGAAGCGGTGCCGCGCGCCCTCGGCCTGGCCGCCGAGGCCGGAGAGGTCGATGCCGGCATTTTTCCCACCGCCGATCTCCTCCGTCTCGGCGACGAGTTGGAGCCTTTGATCGACCCCGAAGCGGCGCCAGCGGGATACGGCATCGCTACCCGTCACCGGGTGGACAGTGTGCTCTTGTTTCTGCGGGACGACGCGAATCCTCCCGTCGCGGCCGTGACCGGGCGCGTCCTCGCCGCGACGGAGGTTCGCGCGCTGCACGGCGCGACGATCGCCGTGACCGGCGAGAGCTCGACGTCCGCGCGGTTGTTGCGGATCCTCCTCGAGGAACGTCACGCCGTGCGACCGGCCGGATATCCGAGGCGCGCTCTCGGCTCGGAGTCGATTCCGCCGGAAGCAGGCGCGGTCCTCACGATCGGCGATGAAGCGCTGCGCTGGCGCCAGCGTCCTCCGGCCGGCTTTCGTCTCGGCATGGACCTCGCCGCGGAATGGGGCCGCTGGACGAACCTTCCGTTCGTCTTTGCTCGCTGGGGGGTCCGGCGCTCCCTCCCCGCGGAGACCAAGATGTGGCTCGCCCGCTTCCTGGGACACTCCCTGGCCGCGGCCGAATCGGTCCTGCCGGACCGCACGGCGGCAAGCTCAGCCTTCCGCCTCGACGAACGCTGCGAGCTCGGATCCCCCGAAGACCTTCTCGCCTATTTGCGGAACTTCATTTACCGGCTGGGGGCGGAAGAACTGATCGCGGTGGAACGGTTCCGGCGCTCTCTCCAACCGATTCTGGAGGAGGAGGCGAAGGCGGCCCCGAGCCGTTAGCGGGGTGTTGCGCCTCCCTCGGAAGGCATCGCATCGGGGGGAATCGCATCCAGGTAGAGGTGCTCCGCCGGCGCGCGCCACCGCAGAGTACGTCCGCGTTCCAGGACATCGGCTCCCGCCGCGCGACAGAGCGCGTCGTAGCGCTCGTGGGACAGCTCGGCCGAGGCTCTCTCGCCCCCTGCACACTCGAGGTCGATCCGCACGACGGGACCGGCGGCGTGCACATGGACGACGCGCGCGTCTACGCCACCTTCCGAGCCGCCTGCCGGGCCGGCTTCCGAGCCGGCCTCCGATCCGCCTGCCTCACCGCCCTCCGCCCCGGCCGGGAGCGCCCTCGCCCCCCCCGCGAGCCCCAGTTCCAGATGATGCGGGCGGACGTAGAGCCGCACCGGCCCCTCGTCGACGCGCGTCGGCGCGGGCGCCGCGAGCCAGCCGCCGGCCAGGCGGACGACTCCCCGCTCGAGGCGCGCCGCGAAGAGGTTCACCGTGCCGAGGAATCCGTAGACGAAGGGTCCCGCCGGGCGCCGGTAGACCTCTTCGGGCGATCCGATCTGCACGATCTCGCCCGCGTCCATCAGGGCGACGCGATCGGCCACCTCCAGGGCCTCTTCCTGGTCGTGCGTAACCAAAACGCTCGTGAGGTGGAGCTCCTCGTGCAGCCGACGCAGCCAGCCGCGCAGCTCGCGGCGCACCTGCGCGTCGAGCGAGCCGAATGGTTCGTCGAGGAGCAGGACCCGCGGCTCGACCGCCAGGGCGCGGGCCAGGGCGACGCGTTGCCGCTGCCCTCCCGAGAGCTCGCCCGGCAGGTGGCGGGCATACGGCTCGAGCCGGACCAGGCGGAGGAGTTCCATGACCCGATCGCGGATCTCGTCCCGGCCCGGCCGCTCCCGCCACGGCTTGACCCTGAGGCCGAAGGCGACGTTCTCGAAGACGGTGAGATGCCGGAAGAGAGCGAAGTGCTGGAAGACGAAACCGAGACCCCGCTCGCGCACCGGCCGGTGCGTGACGTTCTCCCCTCCCAGCCGGATCTCGCCGCGGTCGGCGAACTCCAGCCCGGCGATGATCCGCAGCAGCGTGGTCTTGCCGCAGCCGGACGGGCCCAGGAGCGCCACCATCTCGCCGTCTTTGACCTCCAGCGAGATCCCCCGGAGCACGCGGTGCGCGCCAAAGCTCTTCTCCAGTTCGCGGACCTCGATTCTCATCGCCCCATCCTACTCCCCGGCCGGCCGGCGGCGCGAGAACCGCTCGATCGCGCTTTGCGCCAGGAGCGTCCCGAGCGCGAGGAGGGTCAGAAGCGACGCCACCGCGAACGCGCCCGCGAAGTTGTATTCGTTGTAGAGGATCTCCACCTGCAGCGGAAGGGTGTTGGTCTTTCCGCGGATGTGGCCGGAGACGACCGAGACCGCCCCGAACTCCCCCATCGCCCGCGCGGTCAGGAGGATCACGCCGTAGAGGAGTCCCCAGCGAAGATTCGGCAGCGTGACGCGGAAGAACATCTGCCAGCCACTCGCCCCGAGCGAGAGCGCAGCTTCCTCCTCATCCCTCCCCTGCGACTCCAGCAGCGGGATCAGCTCGCGGGCCACATAGGGCGAGGTGACGAACAGGGTGGCGAGCACGATGCCCGGCACGGCGAAGATGATCTTGATCCCGTGGGCCGAGAACCACGAGCCGATCGTGTTGTTCGAGCCGAAGAGGAGCACGAAGATCATCCCCGCCACGACCGGCGAGACGGTGAACGGCAGACCGATCAGGGTGGTGAGGACGCCGCGCCCGGGAAAGCGGAAGCGGGCGATCGCCCAGGCCGCGGCGACGCCGAAGAGGAGCCCCAGCGGAACCGCGAACACAACCGCCAGGAGCGTCAGCCCCAGTGCGTGCAGCGAATCGGGGTCACGGACCGATTGCCAGTAGACTCCCAACCCCTTCGCCAGGGCCTGGGAGAAGACCACCGCCAGCGGCGCGACCAGGATCAGGAGGAGGAAGAGGAGGGCGGTCGCCACGAGGAAGGGGCGCAGACGGGAGCCGCCGAGGACTCCGCGGGGACCGCGCACTCCGCTTCGCGCCGCCTTTCGCTCCGGCCGCGTCATGACGAACCCTCCGGCTGGCCGCGCCTCTCCCACCGCTGCAACCGGTGGATCGCCAGGAGGAGGACGAAGGAGACGCTCAGCATGACGACCGCCAGCGCCGTCGCCCCCTGGTAGTCGTACTGCTCCAGCTTGGTCATGATCAGGAGCGGGGTGATCTCGGTTCGCATCGGCATGTTCCCCGAGATGAAGACGACCGAGCCATACTCGCCGAGCCCGCGCGCGAAGGAGAGCGAGAACCCGGTGAGGAGCGCGGGCCAGAGCGACGGAAGGAGAATCCGCCGGAAGGTCGTGAGCCGCGAAGCTCCGAGGATGGCGGCCGCCTCCTCGATCTCCGGCTCAAGCTCCTCGAGGACCGGTTGCACGGCGCGCACGACGAAGGGGAGCCCGATGAAGGTCAGCGCCAAGATCACCCCGAGCGGCGCGAAGGCGACCTGGATCCCGAGCGCGGCGAGCGGTCGCCCCAGCAGCCCTCCGGGGGCCCACGCGGTCGTGAGGGCGATGCCCGCCACTGCGGTCGGCAGCGCGAACGGCAGGTCGACGAGCGCGTCGGCCAGGCGGCGCCCGGGGAAGTCGTACCGCACGAGCACCCAGGCCGTGACGAGACCGAAAAAGGCGTTGAGCGCCGCGCCGGCCGCCGCCGCTCCGAAACTGAGCCGATAAGAGGCCAGCGCACGGCTGGAGGTGACAGTCTCCCAGAACTGCTCCCCGCTCATCCCGGTGATGCGCAGCAGGAGTCCGGCGAGCGGCAGGAGGACGAGAAGACCGAGGTAGAAGAGCGTAAAGCCGAGCGCCGGACCGAAGCCCGGGAGGATGCCCCGTCCGGCCGCGCGAGGACGTCCGCCCTGCGCCGGCGGGATCGTTCCGACGTCCGGTGGCGGCGCCACGCGCGCGGCTCGCGCGGATTGCTGCGGAGTTCCTCCCGGCACGCGGTCCCCGGCCTAGCGGCCTGCCTCGTAGATCTGGTCGAAGATCCCGCCGTCGGCGAAGTGCGTCTGCTGCGCTTCGGCCCAGCTCGTGAAATACTCGTCGAGGGTGAAGAGCGCGAGTGGGAGGAAGGACGCAGCGTGGCGCTCGCGCGCCTCGTCCGAGATCGGCCGGTAGTGATGACGGGCGATCACCTCCTGCGCCTCCTCGGTGTAGAGAAACTCGAGGTAGGCCCGCGCGACCTCGAGGGTGCCGTGCTTCTTCGCCACGGCGTCGACCACCGCCACGGGCGGCTCGGCCAGGATCGACACCTCCGGGACCACGATCTCCAGCTTGTCCCGGCCGAGTTCGTTGACCGCGAGGATCGCCTCGTTCTCCCAGGTCAACAGCACATCGCCCATGCCGCGTTGCACGAAGGTTGTCGTGGCGCCGCGCGCGCCGGTGTCCATGACCGGCACGTTCCGAAAGAGCGCCCGCACGAACTCCCGGGCGGCTGCCGCCTCCCCGCCACCGCGCAAGACCTGTCCCCACGCGGCAAGGTAGATCCAGCGGGCGCCGCCGGAGGTCTTGGGATTCGGAGTGATGACCTTGATCCCCGGCCGGATCAGATCGTTCCAGGAGAGGATCTTCTTCGGATTCCCCTTCCGGACGAGAAAGACGATGGTCGAGGTGTACGGACAGCTCCGGTGCGCCAGGTGCGACTGCCAGTCGGCCGGCAGCAACTTCGCCCTCGAAGCGATCGCGTCGATGTCGTAGGCCAAAGCGAGGGTCACGACATCGGCTTCCAGCCCGTCGATCACGGATCGGGCCTGCGCCCCCGACCCGCCGTGCGACTGGTTGATCTCGATCTTCCGGCCCGTCTCTTTCTGCCAGTGGGCGCGGAAGAGGGTGTTGATCTCCTGGTAGAGCTCGCGCGTCGGATCATAGGAGACATTCAGCAGCCGATCCTGGGCGACGACCGAGCCCGCAGCCGCGATGATCAGGAGGAGGCCGGTCAGGAGAACGGCCGCCTGCCAGGTCCTTCCTCTCGATCGACCGGTCCAGGTGCCGTGGTGACGCGCCGCCGGGTCAGAGCTGTGAAGCATCGCTGATCTCCTCTTGCGATCGTCGCGTGGCCTGTCGCGTGGCCTGGTGTCGCGACGAAGTGTGGTGAGTGTCCGCCTCGACTGCGGGATCCCGTCCGAGGGCCTCGAGAGGAGCCGGCGCCCCGCGCCGCTCCTTCTCCAGGAGATCCCGCAGGGTTGTCTGGTCGAGGATGCGGGAGGTCGCATCGCGCACCTCCTTCATGACGAGTCGGATACCGCAGGCGGCCTCGTCGGCGCAGTCATCGCACGGCCGGTAGGCCGTGAGACTCGCGCATGGCACCAGGGCCAGCGGACCGTCAAGCAATCGGATCACCTCGCCCAACGTGACCTCCTCGGGCGGCCGGGCGAGGGCATATCCTCCTCCGCGCCCTTTCTTGCTGGTCAGGATTTCCGCCCGTCTCAAAGTCAGCAGGATGCTCTCCAGGAACTTCAGGGGCAACCGCTCCCGTCGCGCGAGTTCCGCGATCAGGACCGGCCCCTGGTTCCAGCGCTCACCGAGGCGGAGAAGCGCCTTGATCCCGTACTTGGCCTTCTTGGAGAGCATGCCCGCGAGTCCCCCGCATCTGCCTGGTCCCGCGCGTCGGCCGGAGCCGCCCGCCAAACGGACCGCGCCGCATCCCCGCATCCACTGCCCCGCGGAGCGAGCGCGCCCTTCGGTCAGGGATCGGCATCACTCTATCGTTTCAGTAGACAGAAACAGTCTATCAGGCATATCGGATTCAATCCAGCCTTCTTGATGGCGAGATCACGGCGAGAGCGTTGCACGGACTATGTCGCAATTGTGCCCAACTTCCGCTCATGCCCCGTCTTGCCCCGGTCGCCGGCCGGGCCTACCATCCCCTCGCTCGGGCGCCGCGGGACGCCGGGGCCCACGACGGCCGGAAGGAGGCGAGCTTGCAGGGGAGACTCGATCGAATCTCGAGATCGGCGGCGGACGGGGAACGCCTGGACCGGGCGGACGGCCGGTGGCTCCTGGCCGAGGCGCCTCTGGCCGCGCTGGGGCTCCTCGCCGCGGGGGTCCGGGATCGGATGAATCCCCCGGCGGAGGTCACCTATCTCGTCGACACGAATCCCAACTACACGAACGTCTGCGTGACCGACTGCGGCTTCTGCGCCTTCTACCGCCGCCCCGGGGCCGAGGGGGCGTACACCCTCTCCCTGGAAGAGGTGATGGAGCGGATCGCTTACGCCGCGGCCGCCGGGGCGACCACCGTCCTCCTCCAGGGCGGCCACAACCCCGATCTCCCTTTCGCGTACTACCTCGATCTCGTGCGCGAAACCCGCCGCCGCTTCCCCGCCGTGACACCGCACTTCTACAGCGCCTCCGAGATCGTGCAGATGAGCCAGGTCTCGGGCCTCGGCATCGAGGAGGTGCTGGCGCGGCTCCACGACGCCGGGCAACGGACCCTCCCCGGCGGGGGCGCGGAGATCCTGAGCGACCGGGTCCGGCGGCGTCTCGCGGCGAAGAAGGGACCTTCCTCCGCCTGGCTCGACGTGCATCGCGCGGCCCATCGCGCGGGGATGCGCTCGACGGCCACCATGATGTATGGCCATATCGAGGAGGATGACGACATCATCGAGCACTTCGAGGCGATCCGCCGGCTGCAGGACGAGACCGGCGGGTTCACCGCCTTCATCCCCTGGTCGTACAAGCCGGGTCACACCCCGATGCAGCCGGCGCTCGAGGCGCGAGGTTTCCGCCCCGCGGGCGGGGCCCGCTACCTCCGGATCCTCGCCGTGGCGCGCCTGATGCTCGACAACTTCGCGCACATCCAGGCCTCCTGGTTCAGCGAGGGGAAGAAGGCGGGACAGGCGGCGCTCCACTTCGGCGCGGATGACTTCGGCGGCACGCTGATCGAGGAGAACGTGCACTTCGCCACGGGGCACGATCTTACGACCACGGTCGCGGAGACCCGCCTCTTGATTGAGGAGGCGGGCTTCACGCCGGTGCAGCGGACGACGCTCTACGAGCGGAGGCCCGCCGCGGAGGCGGACCCGGGATCCGGCGACCGAAAGAGCCCTGCGGCGCCCTCACGCGCGGAAGGAGTCGGCCATGCCTGATCGCGAGGCATCGCCCGGTCACCTGCTTCTCGTCACCTCCAGCCGCTTCGGGGACGGCCCGGAGGAACTGGGGCGAACCTTGATGCGCTCGTATCTGAAAGTCCAGATCGAGGAGGAGACGAAGCCCTGGCGGGTGATCTTTCTCAATTCAGGGATCGAGCTGACGACCGACGGTTCTCCGGTCCTCGAAGACCTGCGCGCACTCGCCGCGGCGGGTACGGAGATCCTCTCGTGCGGGACCTGCCTCGACTTCTATCAGCGCAAGGAGGCGCTGCAGGTGGGCCGCGTCTCGAACATGCGCGAGATCTCCGAGAGCCTGCGGCGGGCGTCGAGCCTGATCCGGCTTTGAGCGAGGAATCCTCCGCGCGGTTCGTCGCGCTCTTCTCCTCTGTGCACCATGTCCTGGCGGCCGAGCGGGCGTTCCAGGCTGCCGGGCTCTGGTGCGACGTCGTGCCGACGCCGCGCGAACTGAGCGCTGACTGCGGGGTCGCGTTGCGCTGCCGCCGGTCGGAGTTCGAGGCCGCGCGGGCGCTCCTGCTGCGGATCCCGAACCCGGCCGTGGCCCTCTACCTCGAAGTGGACGGGGGCTACGAGCCGGCTACGCCAGGTCGATCTCCGGAACCGGAGGAATGAGTCCGGCGGCCGCGCCTCGCTCGAAGAGAAGTGCCAAGGCCCGCCGCCCCGCCTCTCCCATGTCGCGGGTCCACTCGTTGACATACATTCCGATGAAGCGATCGCCCAGTTCGTCATTCAACCCGCGGCCGAACTGCAACGCATAGGCGAGCGCGTCGGCCCGGTTCTGATCGGCGTACTCGATCGAGCGGCGCAACGCGAGCGAGGCGGCGACCGCCAGATCGGCTCCGAGATCACGGCGCACCACGTCGACCCCCAGCGGCAACGGCAGGCCGGTCTCCCCCTTCCAGAGTGCGCCGAGATCGGCCACCTTGACCAATCCATCGGAGGCGAAGGTGAGCTGTCCCTCGTGGATGACAAGCCCCGCCTCCGCCTCTCCGTCCCGGACCTGGTTCAGGATCTGGTCGAAGGGAACGACGAGCGGCCGAAACTCGGCCAGACGGAGTTTCAGCGCGAGATAGGCCGTCGTCATGAGCCCCGGGACGGCGATGAGCGCGCCCGCGAGCGAGGCCAGGGTGCGCTCCTCGCGCGCCACGACGATCGGGCCGTAGCCATCCCCCATCGACACGCCGGTGCGCATCACCTGGTAGCGTGTGGCGACGAAGGGATAGGCGTGCGCCGAGATCGCGGTCATCTCCAGTTCTGCGGAGAGCGCGCGCTCGTTCAGGGTCTGGATGTCCTCGAGCTGGTGTTCGACGCGCCAGCGGCGGATCTCTCCGCCTCTGGCCCCACCCACCTCCACCTGCACGCCGCCGGCGGCGAAGCCGTAGAACATGTAGGCATCATCCGGATCGGGGCTGTGCCCGAACCGGAGCGTTCCCACGCCGGGATCATCCGCCGCGCGGCTTCTCGCATCCTCCACACGCACCTCCGGACTAAGGCTTCACCAGGGCCTGGTACTCCTCGCGCGCGCGCAGCGAGGTGAAATCGGGATCCTGCGCCGCCTGGGCACGAAGCGTGGGATCGAGCTCCACCGCCCAGCGCAGGTAGTGCATCGCCTTCTGTGGATCGCCGGCCCGGGCGAGGTAGCAGGCGAGATGGTAGAGTGGTCCGCCGTCGTCGGGCCGAAGCTTCGCCGCCCTCTCGCCGCAGGCGATCGCCTCGTCGAAGCGTCCCGCCTCCACGTGGCGGTACCCTTCGGTCACGAGCTGGTCGGGCAACCAGATCTCGAAGAGCCGGGTCAGCTCGGCGAACGGATCGGCGTGATCGTCGACGCGCAGGTCGCAGTAGCGATCGTTGTGCCCGCCGTACCCCGCACCGGAGCGGACGAGCAGGAGCGCAGCGGACTGCTTCCCCCGGCTGTCCCCTCCCGCCGCTTCTCCCGCCTTGAGCGCGGCCAGCAGGCGCTCGCCCAAGGTCCCTCTGGTCGCCTCGAAGGTCTGCGCCATCGCCGAGACGACTTCGGGGCCGGTCAGGATGTTTCCCTGCGCCGCGTACCCCGGCCCGGTGACGCCGCCCGCCCAGGGCTGGCATTCGGTTCCGGTGTAGTGGGCAGCACGCCCGTCGC
The DNA here is from genome assembly GCA_964371055.1 of uncultured bacterium. GTDB lineage: Bacteria > Eisenbacteria > RBG-16-71-46 > CAIMUX01 > CAIMUX01 > CAYJLF01. The sequence goes on from CAYJLF010000004.1 coordinate 281,492, forward strand.
GATCGACGAGGCCCACCTGCCGGCGCGCGCGCAGCGAGTCGGCGTCGATCAGTCCGGCCAGGACCTCCTCCGCCGCCGCACCTTCCGCCATCCGCTCGAGCGCGCGGGGACCAAAGGTCGTGTTGGCGAACGCCTGGGTCGCGACCGCGCCGGCGCCGGCCTGCGCCCAGGGCACGACCGCACCGACCGCAAAGAACTTCGAAGCGACGGCGATTCCCCAGGTGCCGGTCGTGGTGTCGGCCGCCACGATGGAGAAGGTGGCGACGTTCGGCTCGCGCACAATGGCCGCCGAGACCGGAGCGGCGAAAACGGCCAGGATCACCCCGGCGATGACGATCGGCGCGGCGCCCCCTCGCGCTTCGAGACGGGCCCCACGCGCACAGGCCTCGCGTGCCACGGTTCCCTCCGTTTCTCGCGCCCCGGGGCGCGCCGACTCTCGACCCTCGAGATGACCCCGGGAACGCTATCCGACCTCACCGCCCGGTTCAACGACCGCGTGGGGACGGCCGGGCCCGGATCCTCCGCAGCCGCCAGGCCGCGCCCAGCACGACGAGACCGGAGAGGAGTCCGCCGAGCGCCGCCGCCACCGGCGCCCCTTGCCAGCGCGCCACGCTCCCCGCGAACAGCCCGCCCACCGGGACCGAGGCCGCAAAGGCGGTGAGATAGACACTGAGGACGCTGCCGCGCATGGCGTCGGGCGCCCGCTGCTGCACGGTGTTGTTGGCCGTCGCGGTCATCGAGATAGCGGAAAAGCCGACCCCGAGGAGAAGGACGAAGGCCAGCGGTAGAAACTGCAGCCGCGGCGAGAAGGCGAATGCGATCTGCAGGAGGGCCACTCCGGCCCCTCCCACGAAGAGCCAGCGGACAGGGTCCATCCGCACGCGCCAAGCGAGGAAGAGGCCGGCCGCGACCGAACCGATCCCGGTGGCCGCCATCAACAGGCCGAAGCCCTGTGATCCGATCTGGAAGACATCGCGGGCCATGACCGAGAGGATGACGCCGTAGTTCATTCCGAAGGTCGACACGCCCCCGACCAAAAGGACGGCGGTGCTGATCAGAGGGTCGTGCCGGGCGAAACGCATTCCGGCCCGGAGCGCGGACCAGACGCTCTTGCCGGCCTCGACCGGCGGCCGAGCCAAAAGGTCCCTCTCCCGAATGAAGAGGAGGGAGGCGAGGATCGTGGTGAAGCTGGCGGCATTGAGGAGAAAGACCGGGCCGACGCCGATCCGCGCGATCAGCACCCCGCCGATCGCCGGCCCCAGGATGCGGGCGGTGTTGAAGGCCGCGCTGTTGAGGGCGATCGCCTGCATGAGATCGCCTCGTCCGACCATCTCGACGACGAACGACTGGCGGAGCGGCATGTCGAAGGCCATGATGAGGCCGAGAAGTCCCGCCAGGATCATCACGTGCTCGACCCGCACGGTCCCGGTCACGGTCAGGATCCCCAGGGTGAGCGCCTGCAACGCCGCGGCGGACTGGGTGAAGAGGAGCATCCGCCTTTTGTTCACGCGATCGGAAAGCGCGCCGCCGACCAGCCCGAGGAGCGTCACCGGGGTGAACTGCAGCGCGGTGCAGAGCCCGACCATCCAGGCGGAGTCGGTCTGCTGCAAGACCAGCCACGACTGCGCGACCGACTGCATCCAGGTGCCGACCAGGCTGAAGAGCTGCCCCGGCCAATAGAGACGGAAGGCGGGATGGGAGAAGACCGCGAAACGGGCCGCGCGAGGGGGCGGACCGACCTCCGGCGGCGCGGGACTCCCGCTCGTGATTCCTCCCGGGGGGCGCGTCATTCCGGCAGGGCAACCGGGCCGCCGGCCTCCGGCCGGGCGACCTGGGCGATGAGGCGGGAGGCTCCCTCGATCCCCAGACAGCCGGTGTTGAGCACGAGGGAGTAATGCGCCCCATCACGGGCGTCGACGCCGAAGTGGTGGCGCAGGTAGTCGAGCCGTTCGCGATCGATCCGCTCGATCAGCTTCTCGGCCTCGTCGGCCGTGCGGCCCGAGGCGACCAGCCGCTCGATCCGCCACGCGCGCGGCGCGACGATCCGGAAGTGGTGGACCTCCGGTCCGGCGGGGAGGATGAAGGCGGCGCCCCTCCCGACGAAGAGGGCCCGCCCCGTCCGGGCCTCGTCCTCGATTACCTCCCGGGTGACGCGCCCGACCGTCTCCGGATCACCGGACGCCGAGACGACTTCCGGAAGGGCCGCCCCGGGCGCGTACTCCGGGTGGGCCGCCCGCAGGGCCCGCAGGAGGCGCAGGACGATCCCCTCCCGGCGCTCGTCCCAGCGGTGGACCGCCTCGCGACTGACTTCCAGGCGGCGGGCAACCTCAACGATCAGGTCGTGGTCGACGAAATCGAGTCCGAGGAGTTCCGCGACCCTCCGGCCGACCGACAGGCCGCCGCTGCCGTACTCCCGGGAGAGCGTGATGACCGGCATGGCTCCTCCTTCCCCAGCCCGGCGCGCAGTATCTCCGCCCCAGTATACGCGCTCAGTATCGCCGCCCCGCGCCCAAGTACCGGCGCTCAGTATCGCCGCCCCGCGCCGCGCCCGCAATTGCCGGGGCGAGCGCCCAGCCTTGCCAATTCCGGCCGTACGCGCCAAGATGAGCCGCATGGAATCGTTCGACGTCTTCGTCATCGGAACCGGCCCGGCCGGGCACCACGCCGCCATCCAGGCCGCCAAGCTCGGCCGGCGGGTCGGCATTTGCGAACGGCGGGAGGTCGTCGGCGGCGTCTGCATCAACACCGGCACGATCCCCTCCAAGACCTTCCGCGAGGCGGTCCTCTACCTGACCGGTCTCCAGCAGCGGGGCCTCTACGGCGCCTCCTACACCCTGAAAGAGAAGATCTCGATGGAGGATCTTCTCTTCCGCTGCCACCACGTGATCCGGCGCGAGATCGAGGTGATCCGCGACCAGATGCGCCGGAACGGCGTCGTGGTCGTCGACGGCGCCGCCCGCTTCCTCGATCCGCATCATCTCATCGCAGAGGGGGCGGCGGAGACGGTGGAGATCCAGGCGGAGGTGGTGATCATCGCCACCGGCACCGAGCCGGCCCTGCCGCGCGGGATCGTGGCCGATGGGCAGACGCTCATCACTTCCGACGGCATCCTCGGCCTGCGCGAGCTCCCCCGCGCGCTCACCGTGGTCGGTGCCGGGGTCATCGGCACCGAGTATGCCTCGATGTTCGGTCCCCTCGGCGTGCGGGTGACGCTGATCGATCGCGGCCAGAAACTCCTTCCCTTCGTCGATGCCGAGATCGCCGAGTCGCTCTCCTACCAGATGCGGCAGAACAACGTCACGATCCACTTCCAGGAGGAGGTCTCCGCCGTCGAGGTGTCGCGCCCGGGAGAGGCGGTCGTCTCGCTCAAGTCAGGCAAGGCGATCGCCTCGGACCTGATTCTCTATGCCACTGGAAGGGTGGGAGCGACCGCCGGTCTGAACCTGGAGGCGGCGGGGCTGGTGGCCGACGTGCGGGGACGGATCCTGGTCAACGATCACTACCAGACGTCGCTGCCGCACATCTACGCCGCCGGAGATGTCATCGGCTTCCCGGCCCTCGCCTCGACCTCGATGGAGCAGGGGCGCCTGGCCGTCTGCCACGCCCTCGGCGTTCCCGCGGAGTCGGTCCCCGGGCTTTTCCCCTACGGCATCTACTCCATCCCCGAGATCTCGATGGTCGGCCGCAACGAAGAGGAGCTGACCGCCGCCGGAGTGCCGTACGAGATCGGCGTGTCGCGCTACCGGGAGATCGCGCGCGGGGCGATCTTAGGCGACGAGTCGGGACTCCTCAAGCTTCTGATCCACGCCGAGTCGCGGCGGGTGCTCGGCGTGCACATCATCGGCACCGGCGCGACCGAGCTGATCCACATCGGCCAGGCGGTGATGGCGCTGGACGGGACGATCGACTTCTTCGTCAACAACGTCTTCAACTACCCGACCTTCGCCGAGTGCTACAAGGTCGCGGCGCTGGACGCCTACAACAAGATCGGTCCGCGGGGGGCGGAGCCCTGACCGCGAACGGCCCCCCCCCGCCACCGCGCACCCCGCGTCAGTCGATGATCACGATCCCCCTCGAACTGACGCCTCCCTCCCCGATCACCCGCAGGTAGTAGGTCCCCGCGGCGAGGGGACGCCCCGCGTCATCACGGCCGTCGAGGCGCACCCGCGCCTCGCCCGCGCCGGAGTCCGTGGAGCCGCGCGCCAGGCGAATCGTCCCCAGGTCCCGCCGCAGGCGGCCGGAGACATCGTGCAGCGTCGCCCGCACCGATTCCCCCCGCGGTGAAGCGAAGGTGACCTCAGCCCCGCTCCCGCGGCGCAGCGGATGGGGGGCGATCGTCCGGATGACCGGGACCGAAGAGGACGAACCGCGAGCGGACCACGCCGACTCGCCCGGCTCCTCCACCGACTCCGGCGAGGGGAGTCCCACGCGATAGGCCGAGCGGCCGTGGGTGAAGGCGACAAGGGTCCGGGTCGGTACGTGCAGCGCGAGGTCGTGGATCACCGTGATCGGCAACCCGGCCGCTACTTCGCGCCAGGTTCCCCCGGCGTTGAACGAGACAAAGACCCCGACGTCGGTCCCGGCGAAGAGCCACGAGGGGTTCTCGGGGTCGATCACGATGGCATTGACCGGCGCTTCGGGGAGTCCGTCGCTGATCGACTGCCAGGTCGAGCCGCCGTTGGTGGTGCGGTGCAGGTGGGCCAGCGGCGAGTCGTTCCGATAGCCGGAATGCGCCACGTAGGCGATCTCGGGATTGCCCGGATCGACCGTCACCCGCGTCACCCAACGCTGCGGCAGCCCCGCGCTGAGATTCTGCCAGGCGCCGCCGCCGTTGGTCGTCCGCCAGACCCGCGCGTCATCGGTCCCGACATAGATCACCTGGCCGTTCGAAGGCGCCACCGCGATCGTCGTGAGGGTGGCATAGACCAGGCTGGCGTCCCCCTGGCCACCGGTCAGGTCGCTGCTGATCGAACTCCACGAGCCGGCGGCGTTGGTGGAGCGGTAGAGGCGATAGGTGCCGTAGTACATCCGGTCGGGGTTCGATGGATCGAAGACGACCGGCGTCGACCAGTTGCGCCGATCGCCGCTGTTGATGCCGCTGACGCAGGAGTAGAAGGAACTCCCGCCGTTGGTCGACTTGGCGAGCCCGCCGTACTGGTACTCGGCGAAGATGATGTTCGAGTTGCGGGGATCGACCAGCGAGTAGAAGCCGTCGCCGCCATAGATCATGTCCCAGTCGGAGAGCCCGCCCGCCCAGGTGCGCACCGTCCCGTTGTCCTGCGAGCCACCGTAGAGCCGCTGCGGGTTCAGGTGATCGATGGTGCCGGCATAGAACTGCGTGATCGGCAGGGTCTCGACGTGGGTCCAGCCCGAGCCGCCGTTGCTCGTCAGGTAGACGCCGCCATCACTGCCAGCCACCATCCGGCTCGGCTGCGACGAGTCGATCCAGAGGTCGTGCTGGTCGACGTGGACGCCGGAGGAGATGGCGGACCAACCGCTTCCCCCGCTGGTCGAACGGTAGATGTCGAGCCCCATGGCGAACACCCGGTTGGGATTCGTCGGGTCGACGCGGACGTTGCCGAAGTACCAGCCGAAGCTGCTGTAGAGATCGGAGAGGGCGCTGTCGCTGGTCCGGGTCCAGGAGTCGCCGCCGTTGGTCGACTTGTAGAGCCCGGCGAAATAGCCGACGTTGTCGGCATAGATGGCATAGAGGACGTTCGGCTGCGTCTCGCAGAGGGCCAGGCCGATCCTCCCCACCGTGTTGGAGGCCGGCGGCAGGCCGCTCGTCAGGCGCGTCCAGGTGGTTCCGGAATCGAGGCTTCTCCAGACGCCGCAGCTCATCCCCCCGGCCCGCCGGTACTTCGGTGTGCGGAGGCGTTCCCAGGTTGCGGCGTAGAGGCGCGACGGCTGGGAGGGGTCGATCGTCACGTCGATGACGCCGGTCGAGTCGTTCAGGAAGAGCGTCCGCTCCCAGTTCGCGCCGCCGTCCAGCGAGCGATAGAGGCCCCGGTCCGGCGTCTTGGTGAAGAGCGCCCCCATCGCGGCGACGTAGATCCGGTCCGAATCGGTCGGATCGACCGCGATCCGGTTGATGTGCCGCGACGATTCCAGCCCGATCAAGTCCCACGAGTCGCCCGCGTCGGTGGAACGCAAAAGCCCGATGCCGGCGAAGGAGTCGCCGCTGGCATTGGCCTCTCCCGTCCCGCAGTAGACCGTGGCGGGATCGGAGGGGTCGATCGCGAGCGCACCGATCGAGAGGTTGCCGATCTCGTCGAAGACCGGTGTCCAGGAGGTCCCGCCGTCGCTCGAGCGGAAGACGCCGCCGTCGGCCGCCCCGGCGAAGATCCGGTTGGGCACGTCGGGATGGGCCGCCAGGGCGGTGATCCGCCCCCCGATGTTGAGCGGTCCGGCCTGCTGCCAGTCGGCGCGGAGAGGGTCGCCCGTCCCGCTCTCTCCCGTCCGCCCGGACCGGAGGGCGCGCGCCTGGTCGAGCGCCAGGGCCCGCGCCTCGGTGTTGACCTCGACGCCGGGCCAGGCCCGCTGCCGGTGGAACCAGTCGTTCGGAACCTTCCCTGCCGCCTTCCCCATCGGGACCATCCCCTCGGGCGCTACCGGCCGCCCCGCGTCGGCCGGTCCGGTGACGGGACGAAGCCCTGTCGGACGGATCAGAATGATCCCTGTAGCCAGGCCCAAAGAGCCGAGGAGGATCGCGGCCCGGGGAAGAAAGCGAGCGAGAGTCGGACGAGGCATGAGTGGTTCCTTAGTCAGAGTCCGGAGACGGCCCCGCCTCGGGGCGAGGGGGGATGACTGGAAAAAGGCGCCTGGATCGAGTATACGGGAGAGGGCGGGAGTGAGGCCACACACGAGCCGGGGCAAGCGTCCCGGTTCATCCTCGAAGGAGCTGCCGATGCGCCACGGGCTTTTCTTCGTTCTCTCGATCGTCGTCCTCTCCTCTCTGGCGGGCGCTTTCCTGCCGCGGTGCGCCCTGGGGGCGGATGCGGTCGTGACCGGCACGGTCACGGCCGATCGTCTGAACCTGCGGGACGGTCCCGGGACCACCTATGCGGTCGTCGGAAATGCGCCGCGTGGCGCCCGCCTCACGATCCTCGAGAGCGGAGCCGAGTGGCATCGCGTCCGGACGGACGACGGCACAGAAGGGTGGGCGGCGGCCCGGTTCGTCACGCTCGATGCCCCGCCCTCCCCCGAGGCCGAGGCACGGGACACCGGCGAGACGCCCGCGACCGGCACGATCGGCCGGGATCGCGACACCGAGGGGAGCGGCGGCGGTTCCAAAATCGGCGCGGTCCTCAAGTGGGGCTGCCTCGCGGGAGCGGCGGTCTTCGGCGGGCTCGCCTATTCCGAACACCAGAGCGGCAACGACGCCTACGATGACTACACGGCCCATCAACCCGCGGTCGATCGCCGGGAGATCACGCCGGATGATGTGGAGTACCTGCGTCAGGACGCGATCGACCACGACGACAAGGCGATGCTCTACGCCGGCGTCGCGGGCGGGCTGGCGGCGCTCTTCCTCGTGCAGCAGTTTATTCTCGGCGGAGACGACGATCACGCCGACGCGCTTTTCACCCCGCGGACCGATGGGCCGGTGGCCCTCTCCCTGGGAGGAGACCACGTCCGAGCCGGACTCGTGCTGGCGCGATTCTGACCGGAGCGCCGAGGTGGGGTCCAAGGCAGAGTCGATTCGGCAAGCCTCACGGGCACGGCGGGAACAGCTCCTGGCGTATGAGCGATCGTTGCACGCGCGGGGAGAGCTGCGCATCGCCGGCGTCGACGAGGCGGGCCTGGGACCGCTGGCCGGCCCCGTCGTCGCCGCGGCCGTCATCCTCCCGGCCGGCGTCGGCCTCGAGGGGGCGGACGACAGCAAGAAGCTGACCGCGCGGCAGCGCGAGCGCCTGGAGGGAGAGATCCGCGGACTCGCCCTCGCCGTCGGCCTCGGCCTCGCCAGCGTGGAGGAGATCGAAGCGATCAACATCCGCCAGGCGGGCCTCCTGGCCATGCGACGCGCGGTCGACGCGCTCTCCGTCCCGCCGGACCGGGTCCTTCTCGACGCGCGCCTCCTCCCCGGCCTCCCCTGGCCGCAGGACGCCTTCATCAAGGGCGATGCGACGATCCACGCCGTGGCGTGCGCCTCGATCCTCGCGAAGGTCCACCGCGACCGACTCATGGATGCTTACGACCGAGACTATCCGGAGTACGGATTCCGGCGGCATCGAGGCTACGCCACCGCGGCGCACCGGGCGGCGATCGTGAAGTATGGCCCCTGCCCGATCCACCGGCGCGGCTTCCACGGTGCCGGGCTCCAGGCCCCGCTCTTTTGAGGCCGGTGACCCCGCAGATAGACATGGCCGAAGGATCGCCCCGACGCTGGTCGATCCTCGCTGCGGTCTCCCTCGGCGTCTTTCTCAGCACGCTCGACGGCGGGATCGTCAACATCGCCCTGCCGGTCCTGATGCGGGTCTTCGACACGAGCTTCCCGACCGTGCAGTGGGTGGTCATCAGCTACCTCACGATCATCGTCTCCTCGATGCTCCTCGCGGCACGCCTCGGCGACCTTGCGGGGCGCAAACGCTGCTACGCCGCCGGCGTGGCGATCTTCACGCTCGCCTCGGGACTCTGCGCCGCCGCCCCGTCGATCGGCTGGCTGATCGCGTTACGCGCCCTCCAGGGGACCGGCGCCGTCCTGATCAGCGGCCTCGGCGTCGCGCTTGTCGCCGAGGCGTTTCCGCCCCGCGAGCGAGGCCGGGCGCTCGGACTGATCGGCAGCGTCGTCTCGGTCGGAATCGCCCTGGGGCCGACGCTGGGCGGACTCCTCCTCGGCCTCGCCGGCTGGCACTGGATCTTCCTCGTCAACCTGCCGGTGGGCGTGGCGACCTTCGTCGTCGTCTGGCGGGTCGTGCCGGAGTCGCCGCGCGTTCGCGGCGAGACGTTCGATCTGGCCGGAGCGATCACGCTCTTCGCGGGGCTCTCCGCCTACACGGTCGGGATGACCCTGGCGCAGGCCCGGGGCCCGGGGGATCCCGTAGTGCTGATCGCCCTCGCGGGCGCCGCCGCCGCGATTCCGCTCTTCGTGCTGGTGGAGAAGCGGAGCCGCTCGCCCATGCTCGATCTCTCGCTCTTTCGCCATCCCGTCTTCGGATTGAACCTGCTGATGGGGTTTCTGGCCTTCGTCCTCGGCGCCGCGCTCTTTCTCCTGCCGTTCTATCTCGACCTCGTGCGCGGCTTTCCCCCGGCGCGGGCCGGGCTCCTCATCGCGATCGTGCCGGTGGCGATGGGGCTGGTCGCTCCGTGGGCCGGCGCCATGGCCGATCGCTGGGGTTCGCGGCGGATCAGCTTCGCGGGGCTCGTCGTGCTGGCCGGCGGAGCCCTCTCCGCCTCCACCTTGCGCGTCGACACTCCGGTTCTCGGTTACCTGCTCCGTCTCCTCCCCTTCGGGATCGGCCTCGGCCTCTTCCAGGCGCCCAACAATCGCGCCATCATGCAGGCCGCGCCGCGCCGCCGCTACGGCATCGCCTCGGGCCTCCTGGCGCTATCGCGAACGCTCGGGCAGGTCTCGGGGCTGCCGTTGATGGGGGCGCTCTTCGCGCTCTTTCTGACCTCCGCCGGCGGCGCGGGGACCGACCCGGCGGCCTCTTCCCCCGAGGCGCTCGTCGGCGCGCTTGGCCGGACCCTGCGGGTGGCGGCAGGGCTGGCGCTGGTCAACGCGGCGCTCGCGGCGATCGCCTGGCGGCGGCAGAGCGACGATCGCGCCTGATCGGCGGTGCGGTTGCCCTGCGTGGCGGGCGCTGTTACCTTCCTGCCACATCGCCGCGGGAACCAGCGTCGGCCGGCTGCGATCGATCGGCGCTCCGAACGCGGCTGGCTCAGTTTTCAGTACCCCGCCAGCTCACCAACCGGAATCGAGAAGGAGATCGGAACATGATCGCTGCGCCGCGGCCATCGCAACTCCCGGCCCCCCTCGCGCGAAGCAGCGGCGCCCTCGCCGCCCTGTCGGCGCTCGTCTTCTTCTCCGCCCTTCTGGCGGGCGGCTGTGCCCCGACCGCGCGGCTGACGATCCTGCACACCAACGACACGCACGGCCATCTCCTCCCCTTCAGCTACCCCGAGGGGTTGACGGGCGACGCCGAGCTCGACTCGATCAAGGTGAGGCGCGCGGTCGGCGGCATCGCCCGACGGGCGACGCTGGCGAGTCGCGTGCGAGGCGAGGTGGACCGCACGGGAGGGACCACGCTCCTCCTCGACGCGGGAGATTTCTGCGACGGCACCCCTTTCAGCACCGAGTACCAGGGTAGGGCGGACGTCGCGGCGATGAAGGTGGCCGGATACGACGTGCTGACCTTCGGAAACCACGAGTTCAGCCCGACGCTGGACCAGGTGCGCGCCCTGGTCGAACTGGCGGCCCAGGGGCCTCGTTCCGTGCCTTTCCTGAGTGCGAACGTCGTGCGGCGCGGCACGGGAGCGACCCTGGTCCGGCCTCGAATGATCAAAGACGTCGGCGACTTGCGTCTCGGCATCTTCGGCCTGACGACCCCCGAGGCGGCCAGCTATCGAGGCGCGCGCGACAGCCTCGAAGTTCTCCCCCCCATCGAGACGGCGCGGGCCCAGGTGGCGGCGCTGCGCGCGGAGGGGGCCGACGCGATCCTCCTCCTCTCGCACTGCGGCCACGGGACGGACGAGGAGCTGGCGCGCGAGGTCCCCGGCCTCGACATCATCGTGGGAGGGCACTCCCACTCCCGCCTTCCGTCTGGGGAGATCTACGCCCCGTTCGAGATGAGCCCGGCCGACACCGGGGGCACGATCATCGTCCAGGCTCACCAGTGGGGGGGCGAGCTCGGCCGGCTCGACGTCGAGTTCCGGCGGAACGACGGTCGATGGACCCGCTCCGCGGCGCGCGCCCGCCTCCTCCCGGTCACGACGGGGATCCCGGAGGATCCGGCGACGGCCCGCGCGGTGCAGGCCTTCTGGGAGCCGATCGCCCCGGTCTTCGCCGAGCGCGTCGGCGAGGCGTCCGGCGATTTCACCAGCCGCCGGCGCAGCGATGGCGGCTGGGACCTGGCCGAGTACAACCTGGTGGCCGACGCGGTGCGGGAGAGCTTCGCGGCGGAGTTCGACCTCGAGAACATGGGCGGCGTGCGCGCCGCGCTCGTCCGGGGTCCGATCACGCTGGGCGACCTCGTCCACCTCGACCCGTTCGGGAACACTGTCATCCGTTTCCAGATCAAAGGTCGCGACCTGAAAAGGCTCCTCGAGCGGCACACCCCCGCCGTCTCCGGTCTCCGTTACCGGGTCGAGAACCGGACCCTCACCTTCGCCGAGCTGGGGGGGCGCGGAATCGAAGACGAGCGGATCTACGATGGGACGACGAACTCGTACTTCGCGGGCGGGGCGCTCAAGGACATCCCGGTCACCGACACCGGACGGGCCCGCCTCGATGTCCTCAAGGAGTACATCCGCGATCGCGGTCCGGTCTCTCCCCGCTATGACGGACGGAGGATCGTCACTCGGAACTGATCAGACGGGGTCGTCCGGCTCGCGGCGGAGCAGCCGGAACGAATCGCCGCGCACCAGCGGCTCGCGGATCCCTTCCTGGTAGATGCGGTAGAGGGCCATCGCCAGCGCGAGCGCCATCGGTCCGAGCACGATCCCGACGAAACCGAAGAGCTTCAGTCCACCCAGGATCGCCAGGAAGAGCCAGAGGAGCGGCAGCTTCATCTCGCGGCCGATGAGAAACGGCCGGAGCACGTTGTCGAGCAGCGAGACAAAGAAGGTGCCGTAGATCGCGAGCCCGATGCCGGCGCCGGGGCGGCCACTCAGGAAGAGCCCGACGGCGACCGGTACCCAGATTCCCGCGGACCCGAAGACCGGGATCATGGACGCCACGAAGGTCAAAACCGACAAGAGGACCGGCACCGGCGCACCGGCCACCCAGAATCCGAGGCCCGCCGCGACCGCCTGCGCCGCTGCGGTCAGGAGGACGCCGCGGAAGACGACCGCGATCGTGCGTCCCGCGATGCCGAAGAGACGCGCGGAGAGGTCGGCGTCGAGGGGGAGCGCCCGCTGGAGCGACCGGACCCAGCCGGTGCCGTTGACGAGGAAGAAGTAGAAGGCGAAGATCGTGACGCCCATCTGGACGAAGGCGACCGGCACGTTTCGGGTCACGCTCTTCATCTGTCCCAGGAGGAAGGCCTGCACGGCCTCGGCCCCCTCCTGCAATCTGGCTTGCAGCGCGATCGCCCCCCCCGCGGGATCGCCCTCCAGGAGGACATAGACGACACCGCGCAGCGGCGATCGATCGATCCAGGCCGCGACCCGCTCGAAGGCTTCGGGCGAGAGGAAGTCCCGCAGGGTCGGCCAAAGCCCGCGCGCTTCCCCCACGAGCGAAACGACGAGAAAGATCGACGGGATGAAAACGATGGCCAACCCCAGGATCGTCGTGGCGACCGCCCCTGCCCGCTCGCTGTGCAGCCATCCGGCCAGGCGGCGCTGGACCGGATAGAAGAGCACCGCCAGGGTGACGGCCCAGAGGATCGGCGTGGCGAGCTGCCAGTAGATCGCCACCAGAAGCCCCGTCACCGAGAGGACGACGAAGGCGAAACCGAGCGCCAGCGCCCGCTTCCGCAGTTCCTCCACGCCGGGCGCCACCGGCCCGGGCGGCGGATCGTCGTCCCTGCGGTTCATCGCGGCGGCCCGCCCCGCAGGACGGCCTCGACATCTCGGACCCGTTCGACAAAGGAGCGCGCAAAGGCGCGATCGGCCAGCATCTCCTCGTCCGCGACCGGCCGATCAGGATGGGCGTCCATCCAGGCGCGCGCGAAGAGGCCGGCCGCGATCAGCCGCGGTTCCGCCGTCCGGTCGTCCGCGGCGAAGAGCTTGACGCCTCGAGGACCGCAGCTCGGTGAGCCCTTCTTGAGGATGAAGCCACAGAGGTCGTCCGGCAGCGCCGCGAGAGAGCGCCGTACCCAGGAACTCATCGCGGCGGTGCGATCGATGCGCGTCCCGGTCGTCAGAAGCCGTGGAGAACCGACGTCGCCCTCCAGGCGCAGGGTCTCGCGCGGCACGCCGAACCCCGCCTCCGCCTCCGGACAGACGGCCACCCACTCGAACTGCGCCCCCAGTTCGTCGGCGATGAACGGATCGCGGCGGTGATCGCCGTCGTACCGCACGCGCTCCCCCAGCAGGCAGGCGCTGATTCCGACCTTCGGTAGCATGACCCTTCCACGATGCCAGAGCGGCCCGCCGCACGCACGGGGTTTCGGCGGGAGAAGGAGGTTCCCTCTTCCCCCTCGGTCGTGGCATTCTCGACCTGCCATGCAACCACCCTTCGATCCGGATGGTCCGGCCGTCGGTTCGGGCATCTTCGGGCTCCCGCACGAGGCGCACGAGGCGGGAGTCATCCTCATCCCGGTCCCGTGGGAAGCCACGGTCTCCTATCGGTCCGGGACCGCGGGTGGTCCCGAGGCGATCCTGGCCGCCAGCCGGCAGGTCGACCTCTTCGATCGGGCGACCGGACGCCCCTGGGAGGCGGGGATCGCCATGCTCCCCTTGCCCGCCGAGGTCCGGGCCTGGAACGACGGCGCGCGTCGGCTGGCGCGGCCGGTCATCGAGGCCGGAGGGGTCGAGCGCCCGTCGTTCGAGGAGACTCCGTGGAAGGACGACGCTCCCACCGATCCCCTCCGCCGCGCCGAGGCGGTCGACCGCCTCTCGACGCAGATGAACGCCTGGGTCGGGGAGCGCGCGGCGGAATGGCTCGACCGCGGAAGGCTCGTCGGACTCGTCGGCGGGGATCACTCGACGCCGTTCGGTCTGATCCGCGAAGTCGCCGCGCGCCGCCCCGGACTCGGGATTCTGCACCTCGACGCGCATGCCGATCTCCGTCGCGCCTACGAAGGGTTCCGCTGGTCGCATGCATCCATCATGTGGAACGTGCTGGAGGAGATTCCGGGCGTCGCCCGGCTCGTCCAGGTCGGCGTCCGGGACTTCGGCGAGGCGGAGGAGAAGCTGATCCGTGAGTCGGAGGGGCGGATCGCCACGTGGTTCGACGACGATCTCCGCCGTCGCCTGCAGAACGGAGCCTCCTGGAGCTCGCTCGCCGTCGAGATCGTCGACGCTCTCCCGTCCGAGGTCTATCTCTCGTTCGACATCGACGGACTTGATCCGTCGCTCTGCCCGCACACCGGGACCCCCGTCCCCGGGGGGCTCAGCCTGGCCGAGGCCGTTTCGCTCCTGCGCCGGGTCGCCGAGAGCGGTCGGACGATCGTCGGCTTCGATCTGGTCGAGGTCGCACCCGATCCCACCGGCGACGAGTGGGACGCGAATGTCGGATCGAGGTTGCTCTACAAGATGATCGGCTACGCCCGGCGGAGGTGATCCGCGATGCGCGGCCGGCTATCCCTCCAACCCCGGCTCGTCGTCCAGCATCCGCACCAGCCCCGCGTGTTCGCGATCGACCTTGAACCGGAACATCCGGAAGTACTGCGGCCGGAAGAAACCCGTCGTGACCGCTCGCACCCCCCGCGAGCGGAGCCGCCGGAAGAAGTCCTCCATCAGCTGTTCCGAAATCCCCTGCCGCCGGTGCGTCGGCGCGACCACGATCTTCTCCATGTGGACCGTATCGGGATCGGTCTGGTGGTAGACGAGCCCCCCGAGCACGCGGGCATCCTCGTCCACCGCCACGAGGAACTGGTGGCCGGCCCGGAAACGGATCCGAATGCCGCTCTGGAAGAAGAGCCGATGGAGGGACCACACTTCACGCGGGTTGGAGGCATGCCGGACGCGGAAGAAACGCCCCGCCCGATCGCGATGGGTGATGACCAGGTCCGAGACCCGCGTTCCCCCCTGTTCGACCAACGCCAGGTCGGCCGGTTCCTCCGGACGGAGGTGGGCGTAGGTCAGGCGCGCGAGGAAGTAGACCTGTCGCTCCGGGAGCCCGTGCCGGCGGACCAGTTCACTCGTCTCGCGCATGAGCCGGTCGACCGACGGAAAGCCGGAACGCGCCTCCTCGACGAGCGAGTCGAGAAGGTCGCGAAGCGGACCCTCCGCCTCGGCGAAGACCGTCTCCCGGAAGAGGCGCAGCCGCGTCTCGGGGCGGATCGCCTCCAGGTCGGAGAGGGCATAGCTGTCCCAGAGATCGCGCAGCGTCCGGGCGGTCGCCGCCGGGGCCGCGTTGGGGTTCGCCTCGGCCCAGCGATGGTAACGCCGAACCGCCCCTGCCAGCCGCCGGGGGATGTAGCGCCCCTCGTCCAGCTGCTGCCGGAAGAGGGCCAGCGTCTCTCCGCGCCCCGGAAAGTGCCGCTCGAAGTCGGGGTCGACCGCGAGCTCGCCCAGGAGCGTGCGCCCTTCCCCCTCCCCCAGGACATCGATGACGGCCGCGAAGATCGTATCGCTGCCGACCACGCCCCGCAGCACCGGGAATCGCTCCTCCGTCGTCTCGATCAAGCCGAGGCGCAGGCGGCCGAGGAGATCGGCCAGCCCCGTGGCACGTCGCCGTCCGCTGATCGAGACGAGACGGGCACCCTCCTGGTAATCGTGCGCCGGGACGATCAGGTTTTCGGGGCCGGGCTCGCCGTGCACGAGGCGACGGCCGGTCCGCTCCCAGAGTTCGACATAGAGCGTGCAGGCGCTCGACGCCAGATGGATCCAGAGCGGGAGGAGCCGCTCCGAGCTTTCGGATCGTTCCATCTCTCGTTCGAGGAGCCGCGCCACCGTGTCGCCGGGAACGAACTCCTCCGTCCAGAGACGATGCTCCGGCCAGAAGCCCCCGACTTCCTCCACCAGCTTGCGCGAGCCGTCTGGCGATCCCAGCGAGACGAGCCAGCGGAGTTCCTCCTCCATCTCCTCCAGCGCCATCCCGCGCGCCAGGTTGACGGCGATCTCGAAGGTCCCTGATTGCCGCGTCTGCACGCTCAGGCGATAGACCGCCTTGCCCCGCCGCGTCCCGAGGTGGCGCACCCGGACTCCCCCTTCCGGGATCTCGGCCAGAGACACGCGCGCGCCACCCGAGAGAACGAAGACCGCCTCTCGGACGATCGGTGAGACCTCCAGGGCGCCCGAGAGATGCTCGGCGTCCTCTGCATCGCAGCCGGGGTCGAAGCGAAGCGCCTGCCGCCATCCGTACTCGCGACCCGTCAGGGGATCGATCGCCACGCGGGGCTCGGATCCGAGCCAACGGCGAAATTCGGCCCGCAGGCGCGCGAGTCCCCGTCGCGCGGTCTCCCGCACGCGCTCACTCTCCTCGGCGAGGTACCAGCGTGACAGCTCGTGCCGGGCCGCCTTGAACCACGCCGGATGATCGCTGGCGTAGCGGACGACGAATCCGAGGAGGGCGATCGTGCGCTTCTCGTCCAGGGCGGCGCAACTCTCGGGGAGGTCGGGCCGCTGCGAGCCGCACGGATCGATGCTCGGGCGCCGCCGGCGAGCGGCCGCCGGGCGCCCTCCGATGCGACGCGCCCCGCGCGCGCGCCCCACCTGGCTCAGGAAGGCGAGAAACGCCTGCATGATCTCGTCCGGCAGCGTTCGCCGCGAGATCGCCGCCGCGCCGGACGCGTTCAGCACGGCCGGATCGGCCGCGAGGAAGGCGATCATGGTCGGCCCGACCATCTCGGGGGCTCCGTGGGGCAGGAGAGCGCGGAACGCCATGGACCGGACGTCCGGCAGGCGATGGAGAACCGCGCGCCGAAGCGGGATGCGCGCCAGCTCGCTCCGGAGGGCGTCCTCTTCGCCCGCGACCTGCTCGAAGAGCGCGACCAGGCGCTGTCCCTCCTTCTCCCCCGCGCCGGGGAGCGCCACCGCCGCCAGGTGGAGGGTGGCGGCGGTTCGATCCTCGCGCCAGAGCGCGTCCTGCAGGCGCTGCTGCTCCTCTGCGGTGAGCGTGGGGTCCGCGGCGAGCCCGGCCACCCGCAGCGTCTCCTCGCCGTCCTCGCGCGCCCGGCGTCGCGGCCGGTAGAGGGATGCGGCACCGGTGAAGGTCACGAGGGCGTGGTTGCCCAGCCAGAGGGTCGGCGCCCGGAGGATCTTCTCCAGGTCGATGCGCGGCCCCGGCCCCTCGTACCAGAGATCTCCGCAGCGGAACCAACCGTGCACGGAGCTCCACTCCAGCGGCAGGCGACGGCCGAGCCGAGGCAGGAGGAGCCCCTCGGCGTCGGCGGAGAGGTCCCCAAGCGTCAGCCCGATCTCCCGCAGCCACCAGTGCGGGATCCGGACCTCGAGCGGTCCCACCGTCATCCGCGCGGCGCGGCCGCGGTACATCTCTTCGATCAGGTCGGCGAAGTGCTCCTCGACCACCTTGCGCCGGAAGGTCCCCTTGGGGGTCAGCTCTTCGTGCTCGAGGTCGAGCGGACGCGGCAGCAGCGCGAAGTCGAGCACCCGCTCGAAGGGGGCGAGGAAGCCGTTGACGGTCACAACGATCCCGTTCAGATAGTCGCGCAGGGTTTCCGGGGACATCTCAGTCAGGGCCGGTGGACCGAACCCGAGATCGGGCCAGAGGAGGAGGGTATTGTATTCACGACCGTCGCCGACCAGAAACGCCTGCCGGATCTCCGCGAACGACTGGAAGAGAGATTCGACCCGCTGCGGCGCGACCGTCTGCCCGCGGACGTTCTTGTAAATGTCCTTCTTCCGGTCGACGATCGTGACGAAGCCGTCGTCATCGACTTCGACCAGATCCCCGGTGGGGAACCACTCCTCGCGATAGTCGCGCGCGCCCTCTTCCGGTCCGAAGTATCCCTTCATGACATACGAACCGCGGATCAGGAGTTCCCCGTCGTCGGCCCGCATGACCTCGATCCCGGGCAGCGGCCGGCCGACGGTTCCCTCCCGGTACCGGCCCGGCGGGGTCATGGTGATGCCGCCGGTCGCCTCGGTCATGCCGAAGCCGCTCATCAGTTCGATCCCGTGTCGCTGGAAGAACCGGAAGACTTCCGGATCGAGATAGCCGGCGGCGGAGAGGCCGAAGCGGAGGAAGCCGCCGGTCGTCCGGGCCACGGCGGCGCGGCCGGCGCGGGCGTCGGCGTTTTCCGGCAGGTCCTCGCGGATGCGATCGCGCAGTTGGATCCAGCGCTTGGGAATGCTGATGAAGAGCGTCGGCTGGGCGCGTCTCAGGCTGTCCAGGAGCGCCTCGAGCGACGGGTTCTCCATGAAGGCGTAACTCGCGCCCCAGAAGAGCGACCCGGTCATCTCGAGCCACCGGCCGAAGGTGTGGTAGAGCGGCAGGTAGCAGAGCAGGCGATCGCCCTCGCCGATCTCGGGCCAGGCCAGCGCGCGGCAGAAGCGTTTGAAGACGATCTGGCGGTGGGCAAAGATGATCCCCTTCGGCAGCCCGGTTGTCCCCGAGGTGTACATCAGTGTGGCCGGATCACCCGAGGCAGGTCCCGGGCGATCGGAGAACCACTCCGGCTCGCCTTCCCCGGCACCTCGCGTGATCAGCTCGTCCAGGGTAAGGATATCCGTGCGTCGCCCCCCCCCGCCGAGAGATGCTCTCATCTCGCCCGGCAGGAGCCTCACGACCCAGCGCAACGCCGGCAGGTCGGGCAGGAGTGGCAGCATCTTCTCCAGCTGCCGGTCGCTCCCGACGACCAGGACCGCCGACTCGGTCTGCTCGAGGATCCAGGCAGCCTGTTCGCCCGTCGCGTCGGCCGGAATCGTGACGTTGACCAGTCCTCCGGTCAGACAGGCCAGGTCGGCACAGATCGTCTCGGGTGAGTTCTCGGCCAGGAAGGCGACCGGCCGGCCGGCCGGGGGCGCGGCGAAGAGCGCGCCGAAGCCATGCTGGATCGCTTCCACCATCCGCTGCACCGTCGCGAGCGACAGGTCGTCGATCCGATCGCGCCGCAAGACCCTGAGCCAGATCTGCTCGGGTGTACGCTCCGCCCGAGCCTGCAGAAGGGCGGGGACGGTATAGTGGGTCCGGTCGATCGCCGCGAGGACCAGGGCCAGCCATCGGTCGGCGGATGGCGTGCCGGCGATTCTCCGCAGGAAGGCCGAGCGTCGCGTCGCATCGAGCCAGCTCCAGAGCGCGTCACGATGCGGCTCCGCCGGGGCGCCCGCGCGGCGCCGGGCCCGGGCGGGACGCGGTGGAAGCCCTTCGGCCGGCAAAAGACCGAGGAGGGCCGCCCCTCGATCGAGCAGGGCCTCCACGTCGATCGACTCCAGCTCTCGCCAGCCCCGTTCGGGATCGGCCAGTCGTTCCAGCTCGGCGTCCATGCGCTCTCCTCCGCCGGCCGTCGCTCCGAGGCACGCCCCGGAGCAGATCAGGACTTGTCGGCCAGCACCGGATTTGAGCACAATGACCAGCCGGGGTCCAGACTCCCGGTGCGTCACGATCCGCCAACCCCAACCGCAAGGGGAGGAGACCACCATGTCCCTGGAACGCATTCGCCAGTTGCTCGAGGCGGCCGCTGAAAAGGCCCACCGCGAAACCAGCGACGAGCCCGAACCGGGCCTGGTCGGTGACGCGACGTTTCCGATGCAGGTGACCCTGAACAAGGGACTCGAAGGCGCCGTCGCCACCGCCACAAAGATCGGTTACGTCAACGGGGCAAAGGGTTGGCTGGTTTATCGCGGCTTCAACATCTTCGATCTCGCAATCCACTCGACCTTCGAGGAAACGACCTACCTCCTTCTTTACGGAGAGTTGCCGACGCGGCGCCAGCTGCTCGACTTCAGCCGCCTTCTGGCGCATCATCGCCCGGTCCCGCCCACCGTGATGGATGTCCTCGAGCAGATCCCGACCGCGAGGACCCACCCGATGGCCGCCCTGCGCACGGCCGTTTCGGTCCTCGGAAACCTGGACGACAGCGCCGAGAAGCTAACGGTCGCGGACGAGACCGAGGTGGCGATCAAGCTGATCGCGCAAATGTCGACCCTGACCGGCGCCATCGCCCGGATGCGCCACGGCCAGATGCCGCTGTCGCCGCGGGAGGACCTCTCCCACGCCGCGAACCTTCTCTACCTGATGACGGGCCACGAGCCGGACGCCGTCGCGAGCCGGATCATGGACATCGGCCTCATCCTGCACGCCGATCACGGCATGAACGCCTCGACCTTCACGACCATGGTCGTCAACTCCTCCCTCTCCGATATGTACGGCTCGGTCGTGGCCGGCATCGCCTCGCTCAAGGGGCCGCTGCACGGCGGCGCCAACGAGCAGGTCCTCTACGACCTCGAGGAGATCCAGAAACCGGAGAACGTCGAAGCGTGGTTCAACCGCGCCCAGGAGACAAAGCGGAAGGTGATGGGCTTTGGCCACCGCGTCTACAAGGCCTACGACCCACGCGCCCGGATCCTGGGGCCGCTCGCCGCCCTCATGGGCGAGTGGAACGCGGAGGTGCACAATCTCCAGCGGATCGCCTCGAAACTGGACGAGATCGTCACAACCAGGCTCGGCGCGGAGAAGAAGATCTTCCCCAACGTCGACTTCTACTCCGGGATCGTCTATCGCGGGCTCGCGATCGAGACCGCGATGTTCACCCCGATCTTTGCCGTGAGCCGCGTCTCGGGCTGGACGGCGCGTGCGCTCGAATATCTCGGAGACAACCGGATCTTCCGCCCGCGCGCGATCTACACCGGTCCGCCGCGCGTCGCGTACACGCCGCTCGACCGACGTTAGGATGCATGGACCGGGCGCCGACCTCCGCCGGCGCCCCGACCGTTCATCCGGGACGCACGACAACACCCGCCACGGCCTGACAGGTCGAGGAGGAGGAGGACGCACGTGAGCGGTCCCCTCTCGGAGAACAGCCGCGCAGCGATCGTGCGCCTGCTCGTGCCGGACCTGCGCCGCATTCTCGCGCGCGACCCGGCCCAGGCCGGCGAAGTGTTCGAGGAACTGCACGGAGCCGATGCCGCCGACCTCCTCACGCAGCTCGAGGAGGATGACGCCCGCCTCCTCCTCAAGTCGATCGACCCGGCGGAAGCGGCGCGGATCCTCGAGTACGTGGAGGGATCGACCGCGGCGAGGCTCGTCGAGGATCTCCCCCAGGACACGGTGGCCGACATCGTCGAGGAAATGGACCCCGACGAGGGGGCCGACCTCTTGTCCCAACTCGAGGACGAGCAACAGGCCGAAGTCCTGGCGGCGATGGAGCAGGAGGAGCGCGAGGACGCGGTCGAGATTCTGAGCCACGCCGAAGAGACGGCCGGCCGGATCATGACCCAGGACCTCGTCACGGCCCGGCTGCACGACCCGGCTTCCGTCGCGCTGGAGGCCGCTCGCGCCGGAGCGCGCGAAGGCTGGCAGGTCACTTCGGTCTACGTCGTGGACGAGAACGATGTCCTGCGCGGCCGAGTCCCCCTGATGCAGATCCTGGCCGCGGATCCCGCCGTGCCGGTCTCGGAGATCATGGACGACAGCCTCCAGGTGGTCGCGGTCGACACGGATCAGGAGCAGGTCGCTCACCTCATGTCCCGCTACGACCTTCTGAGCGTACCGGTGATCGACGCCCGGCGCCGCCTCGTCGGCATCGTGACCGTGGATGACATGGTCGACGTCCTGATCGATGAGAACACCGAGGACGCCCACCGCCTCGGCGCGGTTCAGCCGCTGGAGAACTCCTACTTCGAGACCAGCTTCTTCACCATGGTGCGCAAACGGGCAACCTGGCTCCTCCTCCTCTTTCTCGCCGAGCTTCTGACCGGGAGCACGCTGCATCACTTCGCCGCCGTGCTGGAGGGAGCGATCGCGCTGGTGCTCTTCGTTCCGCTCATCACCTCTTCCGGCGGGAACTCCGGCTCGCAGTCGGCCACGCTGATCACGCGCGCGATCGCGGTCGGCGAGGTGAGGATGAGCGACTTTCTCCGGGTCGTGGGACGAGAGGCCGGGATGGGCGTCGCCCTCGGGGCCTTCCTCGGCCTGATCGGGCTCCTCCGCGCCGTGCTGTGGCACACCGGAACCGACGTCGCCATCGTCGTCGCCCTGACCCTCACCGGCGTGGTCGTCATCGGAACGCTGGTGGGAGCGGCGCTCCCCCTGGCCTTCAAGCGGATCGGGCTCGACCCGGCCATCACCTCCTCCCCCTTTGTCGCCTCGATCGTCGACGTCGCGGGAATCCTGCTCTATCTTTCGATCGCCCAGGCTCTGCTGAGCTGACCCGGAACCCGGATGCGGCTCTGGCGCCAGGCCGAAGCCGCGCATCAAGCCCGCCACGAGGATGGAAAACCGATGGACAACCTGATCGATCTGAAAGGCCGCATCGCCCTGGTCACCGGGGGCTCGCGGGGCATCGGGGCCGCCTGCTGCCGGATGCTGGCCCGGGCGGGGGCGTCCGTCGCGGTCAATTACCGGCGTCGCGCCGATGCCGCCTCGGCGGTCTGCCGCGACATCGAGCAGTTCGGCGGCACCGCGCTTCCCGTGCCGGCCGACGTGGCCAATCCCCACCAGGTCGAGGCGATGGTCGCGTCGGTCGTCGACACCCTCGGCGGGCTCGACGTGGTCGTCGTCAACGCCGGGATCTGGACCGAGGGGGCGATCGAGCGCCTGACCGACGCCGATTGGGCCCGCATGCTCGGGGTCAACCTGACCGGCGCCTTCCACGTGGTCCGAGCCGCGGCTCCACACCTGCGGCAGCGCGCCGGATCCTCGATCACCATGGTGGCCTCCACCGCCGGACAGCGCGGGGAATCGCGTCACAGCCACTACGCCGCCGCCAAGGGGGGGATGATCGCGCTGGTCCGATCGCTGGCCGTCGAGTTGGCTCCCGTCCGGGTCAATTGCGTGTCACCCGGCTGGATTCGGTCCGACATGACCGAGCCGTTTCTCCGTCCGGAGACGATCGGAGAGAGTCTCAAAGAGCCGATTCCGCTCGGGCATCCTGGTGAACCAGAAGATGTTGCCGGACCAGTCGTCTTCCTCGCCTCTCCTCTGGCACGGCATGTGACAGGGGCTGTTCTCAACGTCAACGGCGGCTCGGTGCTGGCCTGAGCCGAGAACCGGGCCCGCCCGCGTGAGACCCGGTCCACGCGGCTTGCGTCGGAGGCGAGTCTTCGAGTACACCTTGTCTCCGTCGTGCGCGTCCCGAACCCGAACCGGAGTTTTTCAGGTATGGCGAAACAGCTGGTCATTGTCGAGTCCCCCACCAAGGCCAAGACGCTGGGCCGGTTCCTGGGCCGCGACTTCGTCATCAACTCCAGCCTCGGACATGTGCGCGACCTGCCGGCCCGCGCCGCGGAGATTCCGGCCGCGCTCAAGAAGGAGAAGTGGGCGCGCCTGGGGGTCAACATCGAGCAGGACTTCGAGCCGCTCTACATCCTGCACGCCGACAAGAAGAAGAAGATCGCCGAGCTCAAGGCGCAGCTGAAGGAGGCGGACGGCCTGCTGCTGGCCACGGACGAGGACCGCGAAGGAGAGGCCATCAGCTGGCACCTCCTGGAGATCCTGAAGCCGAAGTCGATCCCGGTCAGGCGGATGGTCTTCCACGAGATCACCCGCGAGGCGATCCTGGAGGCGCTGAATGAGACGCGCGACATCGATCGCAACCTGGTCGACGCTCAGGAAGCGCGGCGGATCATCGACCGGCTCTATGGCTACGAGGTCTCGCCGATCCTCTGGCGCAAGGTGGCTCCACGCCTGTCGGCCGGCCGGGTGCAAAGCGTCGCGATCCGGATGCTGGTCGAACGGGAGCAGGCGCGGATCCGGTTCCACGCGGCCACCTATTGGGACCTGTCGGCCGAGTTCCGGACGGGCGAGGGGCGGCTCTTCCCGGGACGCCTTCTGACTCTGGACGGCGAGCGACTCGCGGGCGGCAAGGACTTCGATCCCGACACCGGACGACTCGCCCGGCCCGCCGTCCTCCTGGATGAAGCCTCGGCCCGGAAACTGGTGGAAGAACTTCGCGGCGCGGAGTACCGCGTGCGAAGCACGGAAGAGAAGCCGTTCACGCAGACCCCACCTCCGCCGTTCACGACTTCGACGCTGCAGCAGGAAGCGAACCGCAAGCTCCGTTTCGACGCCCGTCGCACGATGCGCGCGGCGCAGCGCCTCTACGAGAGCGGGTTCATCACCTACATGCGAACCGACTCGGTGGCCCTCTCCGATGAGGGGTTGCGCGGGGCGCGCGCGACCGCGGGGCGCCTCTATGGAAACGAGTACCTTCCGGCGTCGCCGCGCACCTATGCGGGAAAGGTGAAGAACGCACAGGAGGCGCACGAGGCGATCCGGCCGGCGGGTGACGCCTGGCGGACGCCGGATGAGCTGGCCGGCGAGCTCGGTCCGGATGAGCGCCGCATCTACGACCTGATCTGGAAGCGCACGGTCGCCTGCCAGATGAAAGACGCGCGCGGACGGCGCATGACGGCCAGGATCGGGGCAGAGGCCGCCGGCCGGGAGGCAATCTTCCAGTCGACCGGATCAGTCCTCGACTTCGCCGGGTTCTTGCGCGCCTACCAGGAGGACAGCGACGAGGCCGAGAACGGCAACGGCGAGGCCGTCCCGGGAGGCCGCGCCGGGTCAGCCGACACGATGTTGCCCCCGCTTCGCGAGGGGGAGCAGGTCGAGGCGAGAAAGATCACGGCCGACGGACACGTGACCCAGCCGCCGCCGCGGATGACCGAGGCGGCGCTGATCAAGGCGCTGGAAGAGTCCGGCATCGGACGGCCCAGCACCTACGCTTCGATCATCGACACGATCCTGCGGCGGGAGTACACGTTCAAAAAGGGAACGGCGCTCGTGCCGACCTTCACGGCCTTCGCCGTGGTCCACCTGATGAAGGAGCACCTGGCCGACCTCGTCGACTACGAGTTCACGGCCCGGATGGAGGATCGCCTCGACGCGATCGCGCGCGGCGAGGAGCAGCGGCTCCCCTACCTGCGCGAGTTCTACCACGGCAACGGCTCGCCGGGGCTCAAGGCCCTCCTCGAGCAGAAGGCCGAAGCGATCGACCCGCGTGCGGCCTGCACGATTCCGATCCAACGTCGGGCGGGAGATGAGCCGCCCGACCTGGTCATACGGGTCGGACGTTACGGACCCTACCTCCAGCGTGCGGACGGCGAAGGAGCCACGGCGCCGATCCCCGACGGCACCTCTCCGGACGAGGTAACGCACGCGCGGGCGATCGACCTTCTGAGTCAGGCGGCGCAGGGACCGCAGTCGCTCGGACTCCATCCCGAAACCGGCCAGCCGATCTACGTCCGCAACGGACGATTCGGGCCCTACCTCCAACTCGGCGATGCCGACGGGAGCGCCAGCACCAAACCGAAGATGGTGTCGCTCCTTCCGCGCATGTCGCCGGAGAGCGTCACGCTGGAGGAGGCGGCGCGGCTCCTCTCTCTTCCGCGCAGTCTCGGTGCGGATCCGGCAGGGGTCGAGATCGTCGCCCATCTGGGGCGGTTCGGGCCTTACATCAAGCGCGGCCTCGACACGCGGAGCCTCGCCGCGGAGGACGACATCCTGGAGATCGGCCGGGAGCGTGCCCTGGAGCTCCTGGCAGCGGAAAAGCGTGGACGATCCTTCCGCGCCGCGCCGCGCGAGCTGGCGGTCTTCGCGGCAGTCAAGGAGCTCGAGGGTCGTGACCTCAAGGTGCTCTCGGGGCGCTATGGCCCCTACGTGACCGACGGCGAGACCAACGCCTCTCTTCCTCGTGACCTGTCCGATCCGGCCGAGCTCACGGTCGAACGCGCGGTGGGACTGATCCTCGAACGCCGGGCGGCGGGTGGCCAACGCGGCCGGAAGCGCGCAGGCGCGACCCGGACGAAGGCGTCCGCCGGTGCGAAGAAAGCCGCCGGAGCGAAGAAAGCCACTGGGGCGAAGAAAGCCGCCGGGGCAAGCGCGGTGAAGCGAAAGAAGGCCTAGCCTCAACTCTCGAGCGTCCCGAGGAAGCTCGCCAGTGCGGCCCGGAAACGCTCCGGCGTCTCCAGCGGCGGAATATGCCCGGCGTCCGGCAGGACGACGAGCCGGCTGCCGGGAATCGCGGAGTGCATCGCCTCCGCCCTCGCCGGCGGAGTCACTTCGTCGAGAGCACCGACCATGACGAGCGCCGGGGCCTGGATCGCCGGCAGATCGGGAGTCGAATCGACGCGGTCGCGAATCGCCTCGAGCCCTCGCACAAGTCCGTCGTCCGAAACGGCGGCCCCCATCGCGCGCAGGGTTTCGCGGATCGCGGGCGTCTCGCGCGAACCGGGAGCGATCAAGCGCCCCAGAAATCCCTCCAGGAACTCCCGGCGCTTCCCCGCCCGAATCAGACCGATCGCCGCATCTCGTTGGGCCCGCCCCTCCGGGGGGTCGGCTTCGGCGCGGGTATCGCACAGGACGAGCGCCGCGACGCGGTCCGGAGCCCGCCGCCAGATCTCGAACAGCACATAGCCGCCCATCGAGAGCCCGCAGAGGATCGCGCGCGGATGTCCGGCCTCGGAGAGCCGGGCCAGGACCTCCTCCGCATAGGCTCGCATCGAGCCCGGGCCGGACCCGGCTGCGGTTCCACCGAAACCGGGCAGATCGAGCGAAAGGACCTCGCGGCGAAGGCGCCGGTCGAGCCCCGTCGGCCACATCCGCGCATCGAGGGGAAACCCGTGGATCAGCGCGAGGGGCGCGCGATCGGGCGCTTGCATGCAAACCTCCGTGCCGGTCGGGCGGTCGACGCCCCGCGGCCGGCGCACCGGGTCATCCGATCCTCCGGCCGCTCAACCCCCGGCGCCTCCTCCGGCGGGTGCGGGGACGCGTCCGTAGGTCTCGCTCAACGTCCGGAGGCGCTGCGCGATTCCGGGATCGAGCAGGGACGGTTCGAGGCGCCACCGCCAGTTGCCGGTAGCCGTCGACGGGCGGTTCATGCGCGCGGTGCTGTCGAGGCCGAGGATGTCCTGCATCGGCGCGATGGCGAGATCCGAGACCGAGGCCTGGGCCAGACGGATCAGATCCCAGTGCACCGCGCGCCCGTCGGATCCGGTGTAGCGCTGGAAGAACGCCTTCTCCCGGCGGGCTCCCGGTTCATCTCTCTCCGCGCGGGCCGAGAGCTCGCGGTACCAGCCGACGGAAGTGTCATTGTCGTGCGTCCCGGTATAGACGGCGCAGGAGAACGGGTAGCGGTGCGGGAGATGGTCGTTGACGGCGGGATCGCCACCGAAGGCGAACTGCAGCACGCGCATCCCCGGGAATCCCCACCGGTCCCGGAGCGCGGTGACTTCGGGCGTGACGGCTCCAAGATCCTCGGCCAGGATCGGCACCGGCCCCAGTTCCCGCTGCACGGCGGCGAAGAAGTCGTCCGCCGGTCCCGACCGCCATTGCCCCTCCACGGCCGTCTCGCACCGGGCGGGGATCTCCCAGTAACGATGGAACCCGATGAAGTGATCCAGCCGCACCGCGTCGAACATGCCGAGGCTGCGCCCGAGTCGGGCGATCCACCAGTCATAACCGCGCTCCCGCTGTCGGTCCCAGTGGAAGAGCGGGTGCCCCCAGCGTTGTCCCGTCGCACTGAAGTAGTCGGGCGGAACGCCGGCTACGAACGCGGGCCGGCCGCGCTCGTCCAACTGGAAGATCTCCTGGTGGGCCCAGACGTCGGCGCTCTCGTGAGCGACGTAGATCGGCATGTCCCCGAGGAGGCCGATGCCGCGCACGCGGCAGTGATCACGCAGGCACGACCACTGGCGCGCGAACTCATACTGCAGGAACTTCTGATGGAGAATCTCCCCCGCATGGCGGGCGCGCCCCTCCTCCAACGCCGCGGGCTCGCGCCGGACGAGCCCGGTCGGCCACTCCGTCCAGGGACGCGATCCGAACTCGAGTTGCAGCGCTCGATAGAGAGCAAAGTCGTCCAGCCAATGGGCGTGGTCGGCCGAGAACGCGTCGAAGCGGGCGAGATCGGCGGGGCTGCCTCGGCGGAAGAACTCCGAGGAGGCCAGGCGCAGGAGTGGGTCACGCCACCGGGCCACCTCGTCGAACCGGACCCCTCCGGCCGGCAGGACGGGTCTGCCGGCCAAATCCTTGGGCGCCAGCAGTCCCTCCGAGACCAGCAGGTCGAGACTCAGGGCGAGCCGCGCCCCCGCGAACGCCGACGACGCCATGTAGGGCGACTCGCCGTACCCCGGGGGACCGATCGGCAGCATCTGCCACCAACTCTGCCCCGCCTCGGCCAGGAAGTCGACGAACCAGCGGGCGCCGTCTCCCAGATCACCGGAGCCGTGAGGTCCCGGCAGCGAGGTCAGGTGCAGGAGGACGCCGCTACGGCGACTCCGGAGATGGGGAATTCCGTTCGTGACCACATCTGTCTCCCGCGCCCGACCTGACACATCACCGGTTCAGGCTCCCGGGAGACGATAACAGAAGCGCCGCCGATCGGATATCCCGGACCAGGGGCGCTGGCCTCTGCGATCCCGCCCGCCGGCCGGGGAGGTCGCCGGGCGGCCGGCCGTTCCCGCCTGGGCCGGGAGAGCGATTCAGGCGGCGTTCGCCGACCCGGCCGGGTCGTCCGCCAGGCAGCGAAGGATCGCGGCGCTCATCTGCGGCAGCGGGACGATTTCGTCGACGGCCCCGAGGCGGATCGCCTCCCGCGGCATCCCGAAGACAATGCAGGTGGCCTCGTCCTGGGCCAGGGTGGGGGCTCCGCTCTCTTTCATCGCCAGAAGCCCCGCGGCTCCATCCGCCCCCATACCGGTCAGGATGACTCCCACCGCGTTGCGCCCGGCCGCCCGCGCCACCGACGCGAAGAGCGGATCGACGGCGGGACGCTGATAGTGGACCGCAGGCCCGTCCTTCAGGCGGACGATGTACTCGGCGCCGCTGCGGTCGAGGACCATGTGGCGGTTCCCCGGCGCGATCAGACAGACGCCGGTCACGACGTGATCGCCGTCCTTCGCCTCGCGAACGTCCATGGCGCAGATCGAGTCGAGTCGGCGGGCGAAGGCCGCGGTGAACTGCTCCGGCATATGCTGGACGACCACGGTCCCGGGACCGTCCGGAGGAAGACCGCCCACCACGACCTCAACCGCCGTCGTTCCGCCGGTCGAGGCGCCGATGGCGAGCACTTTGCGCGTCGTCCGAAGCTGGAATCTCCCCGCCGACGCGGCCGCGCTGACCGCCGGCCGCGGTCCCCGGGCGATCAGGTGCATCCGCGCCCCGGCCGCCGCGCGGACGGCGTGAGCCAGCTGCCGCGAGATGTTCGCCGTCGAGTAGGCCGTACCGGGCTTGCACATCACCTCGACCGCGCCGAGTTCGAGCGCGCGGAGCGCCGTCTCGCTGTTCGAAGGCGTGAGTGAACTGACGACGACGACCGGCATGGGGTGGTGTTTCATCAGCTTCGCCAGAAACGACAAACCGTCCATACGCGGCATCTCGATGTCCAGAG
Organism: uncultured bacterium; assembly: GCA_964371055.1. Taxonomy (GTDB): domain Bacteria; phylum Eisenbacteria; class RBG-16-71-46; order CAIMUX01; family CAIMUX01; genus CAYJLF01. The sequence goes on from CAYJLF010000004.1 coordinate 310,771, forward strand.
TGATCACATCCGGCTTCAGCGCCACGATCAGGTCGCGCGCCTGGTACGGGTCGATCGCGGTCCCGATCACTTCGATGTCAGGATAGCGGCCCAACTCCTCGGTCAGGACCTTGCGCACGATCGCCGAGTCATCCACCACCAGGACGCGGATCATGCCGCCGCCTGCTCGGACGTCCCGTCCGCCGCTCGGTCCAGGAACAGCCTCACCTCGGCCCGCCCCTCGTCGAGTCCCACCTCGACCCGGCAGGCCGGCTGGTCCGAACCCCAGCCGGGGACGGCCCGGGGTGGGGCGAGCGCGAAGGTCTCGAACTGCCCCGCAATCTCCGGCAGCACATTGCCGCAGATGACGTTCGCCAGTTCGCCCAGAGCGTCGAGCTGGACGGCGGCCGAGAGCGAGGAGCCATCCTCGCCCAGCATGTTCCCGGCCATCGTCGGCAGCACGTCCTTCGAGACGCCGAGGAGGACGCGTCCCTGGAACCGCCCGGAGAAGGCGACCTCCACCGTGGCGACGACCTTGGCCGCCCGCTGGTCGTCGTTCAGATCCGACGACGGCAGCAGGAAGCCCAGGTTCTCAAAAGTCTGGGCTGTCGCCAGGTACAGCCTGGGTCTGAGTGAGTTGCTCATCGCTCGCTCCCGTAATCTTCAGGATCTGGTCCCGCAGCAGTTCCGGCGTGAACGGCTTGTGCACGAAACCGGCGCCCCGCTGCTGCATCATCTTGATCCGCGTCGCGCTTCCGTCCGTCGACACGACGATGACGGCCGTGTCGCTGGTCTCCGGGCTCGAACGGAGCCTCTCGATCATCTCCTCCCCGTTCATCACCGGCATGTTGATGTCCACGAGAATGAGATCGATCCAGTGGGAGGCCAGGACCTCCAGTCCTTCCGCCCCGTTTCCGGCCTGATGGACCTCGCCGAGCGGGATTCCGCACAGACCGAGCGTCTTGATGACCATCGAGCGCATGACCGCACTGTCATCCACGACCAGTACATTGAGCGCCACGGCTCTGCCCTCCGTTCCGTCCCCGGTACCTCGTCTCAGAGCTTGCGCACCGTTCCGTTCACCTTGAGTGTCACATCCCCGGTCGCGAGATCGAGGGAGACGGTTCGCGAATCGGTTCCGCCCACGTCATACGACTTGACCAGCACATTGTTCTTCCAGAGCAGCTTGCGGAGCATGACGAAGTTGCGCTTGCCGATCTGGAAATAGTCGTCCTCGACATTGGACTTCGAGGTGGCTCCGCCCGCGACTTTGAGGACGATCCGGGACTTTTCCGCCCCCAGTTTGTAGCACTCCTTGAAGAGCCGCGGGACTCCCGTGTCGACGAACATGAACGGGCTTTCCAGCCCCTTCTTCGGATCGATGGTCGAGTCGGGAAGCATGGCATGCAGCATCCCTCCGACATTGGTCGCGGGATCGTAGATCGTGATGCCGAGACAGCTGCCCAGCGCGTGGGTGATGATGACATCCCCCTTGGTCCCCGAGACCTTCAGGTCGGCGACTCCCACCGTCAGGATCACGCTTCCCCCTCTGCGGCCGGTCGCGTCCTACCGGCGGTAGACGGCCGGCACGACATAGGTCAGGCCTTCCGCGCGGCCGGAAAGGCTCTCGGCATGCCCCACGAGCAGGCACCCACCGTCGCGCAGCAGGGCGCGAAAGCGCGCCACGAGCCGCTGCTGCGTCTCCCGATCGAAGTAGATCATGACGTTGCGGCAGAAGATGTAGTCGAACGGGCCCTGCATCGGCCAGCTCTCCATCAGGTTCAACCGCGCGAACCGGATGATCCTCCGCAGCGGCTCCCGCACGTGGAAGGTCTCGCTGCCGCCGGTCGCCTCCCGGGAGAACCAGCGGTCGCGCCGGGCCGGATCGAGTCCGTCGAACTCGTCCGCGCCGTAGGCCCCCGCCCTGGCCCGCGCCAGCACCGGAGCGGCGATGTCGGTGGCGAGGATCAGGGTCTCGCGCAATTGATCCGCCGTCAGGGTCTCGTGCAGGACCATCGCCAGGGTGTACGGCTCCTGCCCGGTGGAGCACCCCGCGCTCCAGATGCGCAGCTGCTTGCGGATTCGGAAATGCTCCGCCAGGTCCCGCGCCAGGAAGTCGAAGTGCTGGGCTTCCCGGAAGAACGACGTCTTGTTCGTCGTCAGCGCGTCCACCATCGCCGCCAGCTCCGCCGCGCCGTTCGGCCCCTCGACCAGATCCAGGTACTGCTCGAACCCGGACAACCCCAGTCCCCGGACCCGCTTCGACAGACGCGAACGGACCAGCGGCTGCTTGCCGTCCTGCAGGCTGATCCGCGCCACGTCATAGAGCAGGCCGCAGATCCGCCGGAACTGCCGGTCGGTCAGCTCGCCGCCGCTCAGGTCGGCCGTCTCGGGACCGGGAAGGGGACTCGCGGCCGGGCTCACGCCGCCAGCGCTCCGGTGTCGCTCTCCAGGCCGGCGAGCGCGTCGAGTCCGTCCTCACCGAGGACCCGGTCGATCTCGAGCAGCAGCTTCACGTGCCCCTGGGACTTTCCGATCCCCAGGATGTAGTCGGTGCGCACGTCGGCGCCGAACGCCGGAGCGTCCTCGATCTCCTCGGAGAGGATGTCGAGCACCTCCGACACCTGATCGACCACGATCCCGGTCTGGCGCCGGTTCGCTTCGACCACGATGATGCAGGTTTCGCTCGTGCGCTCCGCCGCCTCCATGCTGAATTTGAGCCGGAGATCGACGATCGGGATCACCTTCCCGCGCAGGTTGATCACCCCCCGGATGTGATCCGGCGTCCGCGGGACGGGAGTGATCTCCATGATCCCGATGATCTCCTGCACTTTCAGGATCTCCAGCCCGTACTCCTCGCCCGCGAGGAAAAAGGTCAGGAACTTCCCGCCCCGGTCCTCGCGCCCGCTGCTGGCGCGGCTGGTACTCCGCGCCGCTTCGGCCGTCATGGTCTTGCTCATCGTCCCGTCCTTTCCTCCTCTGCCATGCCCGTGGGCGCGCCGTCGCGCCGGGGTATCGGATCAGAACTGGCCCAGCGCCGCGACATCCCCCTCGTCCGCGAACGGGATGACCGTCTCCGGATCGACCGTGGTCCCCGGCACCACGCGCAGGGCCGGCTTCGGGCCGGCTCGCCGGCTCGCGGGCGCGGACTTGGGGGTTCCGCCACCGGCCGGCCTGGCCGTCCCGGCCGGAACGCTCCGTGTCATCGCCGCTCGCCCCGGGCCGGAGACCGACGTCCGCTGGTTTCCGCTCAGCCGGAACCTTCCGATCATGCTCCGCAGTTCCTCGGACTGGCTGGAGAG
>CAYJLF010000005.1:0-259190 GCA_964371055.1 uncultured bacterium
CCCCCCCCCCCCCCCCCCCCCCCCCCCCCCCCCCCCCCCCCCCCCCCCGGGCGCGGAGCGCCGTTGGATGGTCGGCACGAGCCGTCCCCCCGAAGGAGGGTGGGACGGGCACGGAGAGCTTGTCCATGCGGAAGACCCGCGAGATTCTTCGTCTGATGTCACCGGTCACCCCATAATCCCCAATCGTGGTCATTGAAAAGCCCCACCCCCTGATTGGATTGGAGGAACACGAGATTCGGAGAGGGGTGCGGTCATGCTCCCCGACACCGCGGGAGGTCTCAGGGAGGAGCCGATGGTCAGGGAAGATCGCTGGCAGGAGATTCGCCGCCATCACGGACGGAAACGGCTGCTTGTTTCCTAGATCGGGCGGCGGCCGGATCTGGACCGCAAGACGGTTCGGCGTTGCCTGCGGGACGAGAAGCTGCTCGTTGACTACGCCGGGAAGAAGCCGCACGTGGTGGACCCGCAGACCGGGGAGTGCATCGACGGTAGAGGACCTCTCGACCTCCCCTGAGCCTGTCGCGTTGCCCCCCGGAGAGCCCCAGATCGGGCGCCCTGATCTGACGCACTGACTACTCCGTTGAAGTTTCCCTACGCGGCGGTCGCGCGACCGCCCTTCCTCTGTGTACTTTGTGAGTTGGTCTTTGCGTGACACTAGCTCTCAAGAGCGATGTCTCTCTCACGTCGGGGGCCCGAGTCCAGACGGTCCACTCGAAAGCTCCGGGACCGCCGGAACGTGGCAATCCGCAACGGCCGTCGTGCGGAAGAGCAAGGCACGCATGCCGCCTATGCCGTCGTGATCGATGCTATACGGTGCCGGGTGTCCTCAATCCCTCGATCGATGTTCTCCGAATCTTACTTTCGCTCAGCTGTTTGAGTGGAACGATCTACTGGTCCGACTCCTCGAGGCGTATGGAAGAAAGACAGTCGCAGGAGAGACACATGCGATCTGTTCACGTCCCCTGGCGCGGCAATTGCTTCGGAAACCACTTGTCGCTCGCTCCGGCGCAGGGACCGGTTGCTTCGCGATCGAACTCACTCAACCGGAGGGGCATGAAGCGGACGTGACCAACCTGACCGGAATCGGGTAAGAACGGGCTTGCCGGCCCTGTCTATTCGCAGACCTCATGGGGCTACATCAGCCGGCCTTGTCGCCGGTCCCGGCTCAACCCGTCTACAATCCCGCTGATTGCCGTTCACATCCTCAAGGAGACAGTGGCGCCGGTTCTCGAGGGTCCGCCCCCGCAGGGGCGCGAGATGGACTACCGGATCGCCCTCGCGGGCGTTCAGAAATCGACACGAAATGGTCCGGGACCCGATCGGATCGAAGGAGGCAGACCAGGCGACCCCAATGAACATCAAGCGGTGATTCCTGATAGGACAGGCAGGTGACATGGGACACGGTGACGGTACAGGCCCGTGACCGAGTCCAAGCAAGTCTACGACCTAAGGGAACGCGGGTCCGCAGCCCTTACACCTCCCCGGTGTGCTGCCTGTCGAACCAAGCAAATGTGTGTCGAACTTTGTTGGCACGAGCGCGCTACGTTGGCTAATCTGTCCGGTGGACCACATAACGCACCTAGCCTTCATCTGTCTCCGGCCAGTTGAAGATCGACGCCCATAAGCCCCGAACTTCGGCGCCTAGAAGGATCGGGAACAAACGGAAGGCGGACTCCGCGGAAGTTCTGGAACCAATTCTCTGACGCCACTTCGTGGGCTCGGTCTCCGTGTCTAAACTTCGCGAAGTGTACGTCAACCGTCCCAGCCTCTCCTACCTCTGGCAGCACCAGATGTACGAGAAACTCGGGGCGGGTCTCTAGAAGCTGAATCAGGTCGAGGGGCGATCGGCCACCCGGACGAAGCACCTGGCACGGACGGCGGAGGCGCGGCAGACTGAGTTGAAGACTCGGGACGCCCGTCTCTTGAGGAACGACCGGGTCATTCCGGAGTTCTCGGTCGACTTCATCGAAGCGCACAACGCCGCTGAAGTGCCTTGAACCGCCACTGCGCCCCTCCGATCTTCGGGAAGAGGCGGTCGACATCGTCACGGCCGTGGCCGAGAAGATGGAGTTGTCGATGAGTACGTTCGGCCCTCGCTTGGGAGTGCAGCCGGGGAAGTTCCACGCCCGGCCCCAGCGCTACGGTCGGGCCAACTCCGCACCCTGCCCCTCACAGAACACTCCCGCCGGTCGCATCGGGGCACTCTCCCACGGCATCCACACATATCACTTCCTGCCGGACGCGCCGTCGCGCCGAACCTTGGTTCTCCTTGCCTCCCCCCGCGAGACTTCGTGGCCTGGCCCCAATCGCCGCCGGAAGCCCGTATGGGCGCGACTACGCTCTTTGCCACTGCACTTCCACTCCCGAACCCCCATCGTTCTCGCGCACTATCAACCAGCACCCCGCATGACGGGTGCCCCTACGCTCGCCCCGTCTGGCGCGGGGCCCCCTCCGCCATCCAACGCCCAAGCATCCGCCCCTCTTTCTGCACACCCGGGAGTCGTCCCATGCCATTATCCAGTTCGTACCTCATCCGAGTCCTGCTTGCTGCGGTCGCACACCACGCGCCACGGGCTCGCAGGCGCCGCGTTCTCCTCTTTCTGATTCTCCCGCTGATACTCCTACTCCCCGCTTCCGCCTTCGCCGTCGGCGAGGAGATCTACGGCGACTTCAACCAGTTCTGCATAGACAACTTCGGAGCCGCACACGAACCTCTCGTCTACGATACCTTCGGCACGACCCCGGAGTTCGTCCCGTCCGGATCATGGCTCTATACTTCCCGCAACTCCGCATCCGTAGCGTTCGAGACCAACATTCCCACGACGAGTTACATCCGCTTCGGCCCCACGACAGCCTACGGCGACAGTACCGCCGTCGTGGAACGCCCCTACTACCTTCATCTTCATCACCTGACTGGACTCCAGCCTGGGCAAACATATCACTATCAACTCGTCGCTATTGATGAGCGCGACGTGCTCCTGCTGTCAGGGGACATGACTCTTCAAACCGTCGCGCTGTCCGACGCCATTCCCGTTCCCGGGAGCCTGGCCGGTCCCCCTTATGTCCTCGCCACGCCCAACACCACTTACATTCTCACCCAGGACATCGTGTCTGACACGCGAGCCATTTCGATCAAGGCCGCCGGCGTCTTTCTGGATCTCAACGGCCACACGATCACATATGACAATGGTCCGCCCAAGGTATACGACTCCACCTGGAATGGCTACCTTTACAGTGACAGCTCGACTACGGGTATCCACTACTGGATATGGAATCCTGGCTCGAGCACTACGACCATTACGAACGGCACGGTACGACAAGGCGTGAACTGTGGTTCCGGATCCATCGGCGTGGGCTTCAACCCAGTTCTCACGGCCGGGGGACAAGTCAACGTATGCGGTATTCGGATGGACTGGGCCGGGAATGGCGTCAGTGGTCTGAACTGCTACCAAGGCACGTTGTCCGCACATCACAATGTGGTGATCGATAAGGGCACGGTCATTCACAATCGTCATGAAGGCAACAAGGCCATATGGAGTGCACTCATTTCTGCAGATGGCGTACATCACAATCGCATCAGTCGTACTAGGCACCAGGGCATTCGCAATAATGGCGGTGGCGCGATTGCGGATAACGAAGTATACATGGATAGCTACGATACCAATTCGTACGGCATTGAGTGCACACAGGACGTCGCTCGCAACAAGATATTCGGTACCGGCTACATGGCGACGGCGCTTGCGTGGCGATTCGAGGAGAACTGGGCAGACGCGACGATTCGTGACAACTTCGTGCACATGCAGGGCGTGGCGCCAACGAACAGAAGTACAGAGTACGGTACATATAGCTCGGTGAATGGAGTGCGCCTTACTCAATATGGCGGTGATTCTTATCGATACGAGAACGTGGTGTACGAGGACAATGTTATTGTGATCAAGACACGTGAAGGATGTAACACTGCGCGAGGCACAGAGCTGTTTTCAGATGCAAACATTAGTGATGTGGTGTTTCGGAATAATGTAGTTAAGGTGGATGTTCAAGACGCAAGCACGTCAACGGCATCGTGTATCGTCGCGCACGGCACCGTCAACGCGCCGCTCGATCAGCTGCCAGTGATCTATGAGGATAATGTATTGTTGTCAAATAGTATGCACGTGCGTTTCGGCGACTCGTATGCAGTAGGTGGAAATCACCAGCTCAGACGCAATACATACCGCAGGACCAGCGGACAAACGGCGTACCACACGATTCAGATTGGCTATTGGGTTTGCGACACATTCGGAAATAGGTTTATTGATTCGATCGTCGAAGGAGGAGCGGGCCTGGAGGACAATCTGTTCGTCGGGACTGGGCGCAGGGACTATTCGGTTGGGCACTCTTTGTACATCGAAGCCGAACGTTCCACTGGAGACCCAATCGCTCTGGACTCTCTTCGTCTCGCGGACAACACGGGCGTCAACTATCGCGTGCAGACCGATGCAGTGGGTGCTGCCCGACTCGAACTTCTGGAGTACGCCTACGTGGCACCCCAGGGAGCACCGCAGGCGACTCGCATTGCCCACACCGGCCACACTTTCCAGATCGACGGCTACGAGCCCTACGTCGTCAGCCCCGAGCTCTTCGCCATCTCCAACAACGAGGCGGATCCGGTCACGATCGTCTTCACGCCACTCGGCACCCCACCCGACACCACGCCCCCCTCCGGCGTCACCAACCTCGCGTTCACCTCCACCACCCAGACCACCGCCACCCTGACCTGGACCTCCGTCGGCGACGACGGCAACAGCGGCACGGCCACGACCTACGACCTCCGCCGCTCGACCAGCCCGATCACGGCGGCGAACTTCGCCTCGGCCACTCAGATCAGCGGCGAGCCCACTCCGAAGGCCGCCGGCCAGCCCGAGACCTTCACCGTCACCGGACTGTCCACCGGCACCACCTACTACTTCGCCCTCAAGGTCGCCGACGAGGTACCCAACTGGAGCGCTCTCTCCAATGTGCCGAGCGGGACCACGCTTCCCCCGCCTGACACCACGCCCCCCTCCGGCGCCACCACCCTCGCGGTCCCCTCCACCACCCAGACCACCGCCACCCTCACCTGGACCGCGGTGGGTGACGACGGCAACAGCGGCACGGCCACGGCCTACGATCTGCGCCGCTCGACCAGCCCGATCACGGCGGCGAACTTCGCCTCGGCCGCCGAGGCCAGCGGCGAGCCCACTCCGAAGGCCGCCGGCCAGCCCGAGACCTTCACCGTCACCGGACTGTCCACCGGCACCACCTACTACTTCGCCCTCAAGGTCGCCGACGAGGTACCCAACTGGAGCGCTCTCTCCAATGTGCCGAGCGGGACCACGCTTCCCCCGCCTGACACCACGCCCCCCTCCGGCGCCACCACCCTCGCGGTCCCCTCCACCACCCAGACCACCGCCACCCTCACCTGGACCGCGGTGGGTGACGACGGCAACGGCGGCACCGCCACGACCTACGACCTGCGCTACTCGACCGCGGTGATCAATGCCGGCAACTGGGGATCGGCCCTGCAGGTCACCGGCGAACCCGTACCTAAGGCCGCGGGCCATCCCGAGACCTTCACCGTCACCGGCCTGACTGCGGGCACGACCTACTACTTCGCCCTCAAAGTGGCCGACGAGGTGCCCAACTGGAGCGCGCTCTCCAACGTCCCCAGCGCGATGACGCAGGCGGAGCCTCCTCCTCCCCCGCCACCGGGCGACACGACGCCCCCCTCCGGCGTCACCAACCTCGCGGTCTCCTCCACCACCCAGACCACCGCCACCCTGACCTGGACCGCGGTGGGCGACGACGGCAACAGCGGCACGGCCACGACCTACGACCTGCGCTATTCCACTGCGGCCATCAACACGGGCACCTGGGGATCGGCGACACAGGTCACGGGAGAACCCGCCCCCCAAGCCGCCGGCCAGCCCGAGACCTTCACCGTCACCAACCTCACGGCCGGGACCACCTACTACTTCGCGCTCAAGGTCGCCGACGAAGTCCCCAACTGGAGCGTGATCTCCAATGTCCCGAGCGCGGCGACGCAGGAGGAGCCTCCTCCGCCCCCACCACCGGTTGACACGGTGCCACCGGCCGCGGTCACAGACCTCGTGACGGACGCCCACTCCCAGACCGCGATCCACCTCACCTGGACCGCCGTCGGGGACGACAGCACCGGCGGCACGGCCACGACCTACGACCTGCGCTATGCGCAGACCGCCGTCACCGAAGCCAACTGGGATCAGGCCACCCAGGCCACGGGGGAGCCGGCGCCGGATTCCTCCGGTCAGGCCCAGGACTTCACCGTGGACGGCCTCGCCCCGGGTACGACCTACTTCTTCGTCCTCAAAGTCGGAGACGAGGTGCCCAACTGGAGCGGGCTCTCCAACATCGCCAGCCGTCAGACCTCGTCGCCGCCTCCCCCTCCCCCGCCCCTCGACCAGTCCTCGCCGTCCAGGATCGCCGACCTCACGATCGACACCATGGACCAGCTCTCCGCCACCCTCACCTGGACGGCACCGGGGGACGACGGCGACAGCGGCACCGCGACCGCCTACGACCTGCGTTACTCCACCGCCCCCATCCAAACCACGACTTGGGACGATGCCCTGCAGATCCGGGACGTATCGGCACCGCGGCCGGCGGGCCAGCCGGAAAGCCTCAGCGTCTCCGGGCTGACCGAGGGGACGACCTACTTCTTCGCCTTGAAGGCGGCCGACGAGGTCCCCAACTGGAGCGAGTTGTCCAACGTCGTCAGTGGGACGACGCCGGTCACGCCTCCTCCGCCCCCACCCCCACCGCCGCCGGACACAACCCCACCCGCGGCGATCCATGACCTCACCTCCACCGATGCGGGGGAGACCTGGATCGTGCTCTCGTGGACAGCCCCCGGGGACGACGGCGGCATTGGCCGCGCCCACCTCTATCAGCTCCGGTCCTTGATCGGCAGCAGCGTCAGTTCGGAAGAGCAATGGCTGCTCGCCACTCCGATCGTGACGGGCCTGCCTGATCCGCTGCCGGCCGGGACCGCGCAGGAGTTCACCGTCTCGGGCCTGGCCGCGGGCACTAACTACGGTTTTGCGATCCGCGCGCTGGACGAGTCCGGCAACCTGGGGGCGCTCAGCGCTCCGTTCTCCGCAGCCACGCTGTCGCCGCCCCCGCCCCCGCCCCCGCCGCCACCACCGCCCCCTCCGGCGGATACCTCCTCGCCCGCGGCGATCACCGACCTGCTCGTGAGTTCCACGACTGAGACCACGGCGACTCTGACCTGGACCGCGGTGGGGGATGACGAGTTGATCGGCACAGCCGCTTCCTACGACCTCCGCTCCTCGACCTCGAGGATCACCCCGGGAAGCTGGGCGCGGGCGCGAGAGATCATCGGCGAACCGATGCCGGCTGCGGCCAGAGATACGCAGAGCTTCACCGTGACGGATCTCAGCCCCGGAACGACCCACTACTTCGCGCTCAAGGTCGCGGATGAGGTGCCCAACTGGGGCGACCTCTCCAACCTGGCCGAGGGTACGACCCTCTCGCCGCCGCCACCCCCTCCACCCGATGACACGACCCCGCCGGCTGACGTGCGGGATCTGACGATCAGCACAGCAGGCACGAGTTGGGTGGAGCTGCGCTGGACCGCGGTGGGAGACGACGGCGCCAGCGGCACCGCCCACGCTTATGACCTCCGCTACTCCTCTTCCCGGATCACCCCCGGTTCCTGGAGTCGCGCGAACCCAGTCTCGACGGTGCCGTCGCCGCCCCGCGCCGCGGGGCAACCCGAGGTCTCGGTCGTCCCGGGCCTTGCCTCCGGGCTCACCTACCACTTCGCCCTCAAGGTGCGCGACGAAGGCGGCAACTGGAGTGGGCTCTCCAACGTTCCCAGCGGAGCCACCCAGATCTCGGGGCCGCAGCCCCCCTCGGGGGATCCCACGCCGCCTGCGGCCATCGACGATCTCGCCGCCGTGGCCACCACCGACAGCACGATCACCCTGACCTGGACCGCCCCGGGTGACGATGGAGACGTGGGGCAGGCCGCCTCCTATCAGGTGCGTTACCTGGTCGGCTCTCTCCTCGACCTCGAGAGCGAGTGGGAGCAGGGGGTGGCGGGAGCGGGGGAGATCCTGCGGCCCGCTCCGGTCGGGCAGCGCGAGGAATACACCGTGCAGGGCCTGACCCCGGGCGTGGCTTACGGACTCGCGGTCCGCGCCAGGGACGAGCAGGGGAACTTGGGACCGCTCGGGCTCTCGGTGCTGATCACGACGGGGACGGAAGTACCCCCGGTGCTCGCCCCCACGGCGGTCACCGAGCTCCGGGTCGTGAAGGTGGAAAGCCGCCTGGCCTGGCTGGCCCTGCGTCACCCGGAGAACCCGGCCGGAACCGTGACGACGCACTACGAGGCGCGTCTGCGGACGAGTCCGATCGATTCCACCTCGTGGGCCAACGCCGGCCTCGTGGAAGCCCCGGAGCCGGGAGCCGCCGGGACCGAGACGGAGTGGACGATCACCAGCCTCGAACCCGCCACCACCTACTACCTCGCGGTCCGTGCCTTCGGGCTGACCGATCGCGCTTCGCCGCTCTCTCCCAGCGTCGAGATCCGCACGCCCGGAGAAGATCTCGCCCCGCCCGACCCGCCCGGTGCGCCCCAGGCTTCCTGGAGCGTGGATGGAACGCGGGTGACGCTGCAGTGGTCACCCTCGACCGACTCACGCGTCACGGGCTACCTGCTCTACGCGCAGGGCCCGTCCACAGGCTGGTTCCGCCTGCGGGAGGAAATCCTAGCCGACCCGACGGTGGAGCTCGATCGCCCCGACCCAAAGCTCGTCCGGCGGCTGGCCGTACGCGCGACCACCGCGGCCGGTGTCGAGAGCGCCCTCTCTGTGTCCCTCGACCTCTTCGCCCACGAGTGGCAGCTCGAAGGACCGTTCCCCCACCCGATCACCGACCGTTGCCGGTTCGTGGTCAGTGTCCCGGCCGACTTCCCCGAAGGGACCCGCCTGCGGGTAGAGATCCTCTCCCTCCACGGAGAGCGGGAGGCGCTGCTCCACGACGCCGTGGTCTTTCCAGGATCGAGCGTTGAGGTCTTCTGGGACCGGAAAACAACATCTGGAAAGGCCGCGCCTCCGGGATTCCATTACGTGTTGTGCACCGGAAATGGAAGGAGGACGATGAGGACGGTGTATGTGGGGCCGTAGCTGATCACGTTTTCCCGTTCGTTATGGTGCCCGGTTGGCCTGCATCCGAACCGTCGCGACGATCATCGCCCCGTAGACGTACCACGTGTACCGCATGAAGCTGTGGCCGAAGACTCCGGCCACCAGCAGGGCCACGAGACCCGCCGGGATCGCCCGCAGGACCGTCTCCTCAAACCAGAACTCGTCCCGGCGGCTTAGCATCGCCTTCCGGGACCGGGCCGCCAGGCGGAACATCGCGATGATGTAAGCGAAGAAGAGAACGGCGCCGATGAGGCCGATCTCGGAAGGGACCTGGACGTAAAGGCTGTGGGACTGCAGCCAGCTCTGATGAAACTCTGGCGAGTAGGCGAGCGCGCTCGCCGTCGGGAAGCACCCAATGCCGACCCCGGTCAGGGGCCGATCCGCCGCCATCCGCACACCCTTCTTCCAGGCTTCGATGCGGCCCTGGGACGAGGCGTCTCGCTCTTCCGCTGTGATCGTTGAGTACCGCGTCTTGTATTGCTCGGGGAGCACTGTCAGTCCGCCCGCAACGACGACCGCTCCAACTAGCCCCGTCACCACACGGCGCCTGGACCGTGCCCACAGATAAAGCAGCATCGCGAGCAGCGCCAGGAACCCGGACCGAGACCCCGTCAAGGAGAGAGTCACTGTTAGCAGCACAACACCTGCCGCGGGCAACATTCGGTACCAGCGGAATCTTCGCTCGAACGCAAGAAGCAGCAGGATCGGCAGGCTCGCGGCGCAGGTTGCCGCCAGATGGTTCGGGTCCCCGGCCGCGTCGTTCTGCCCGACCAGCCGATCGATCCCCTGCGCGTACATCACGTTCCCCGAAAAGTAAGACCGCACGGCGTCGAATGACAGCTTCCCGATTGCCCCGAAGTATACGAGCGCGAACCACCGATACCGCGCCGGGCTGGCTAATAGGTGGGCAACGAGCAGGTACCAGACCGCGAGTTTCAGGAAGTTGACCAGTCCGTCCATGGCCGCACTCCGCCAATAGGCAAATGGCACGGAGATCGCAACGGCGAGGGCAACCGCAGCGAGCAAGCGGCTCAGCGTCTGCCGGTCGAGTGAAAGGATCCCTTGCTCTCGATAACGGTGAACGACCAAGGCAACCAGGGTCAACGCGCCCACCACCCGTTCCAGACGCAGTGGTGCCAGGGGAGGATAGAGCTCTCCCGGCCTCCACATGTAGACGATCGTGTAGCACAGCAACCCGATGAAAGGGTAGCGCAGGACCACATAACCGCTCACCAACGCCGCCACAGCTCCCACGACCATCAGGGGCGGCAGTCGCACTACTGTCACGCCGAGACACACGCTGAGGGAAATACCCACGGCCAAGGCGGCAGTCCATCTTCGCATGCGGCCGCCAGCCGGCGCGAGAGATGTCCGAGCCGGAGACTCCGGGGGTGCGCCGAGTTCAGGCCCCACGGGTCTCCTCGCGCAACGCTTGCCCCGCCGGGGTCGTCGCAAGCTCGCAAATCGAGAATCGATACTTCCCAGCCGGCGTCAGCTCGATCGCCGGGACGTACTCCGCGTTCCAGGTCATCACCTCGCCGAACACCTTCCGAATCGTGTTGCCCAGTTTGGCCGTTGTGTCGTCGGAGAACTCCCGATCTCGCACGACTCGAATCCGCAGATGATCCAGTCGATCCTGCACGATCTGCAACTGTTTGATTCCGGCAATGTGGATCACGAACGTATCCAGGATCGAAATCCCGAACACCGGTTTCCCTTCCGGCGTGTAGAGGAAGTCGGCCTCTCGCCCGGAGACTTCCCTCAGCAGCGGGAGGCCACGACCACACGGACAGGGACAGTCCTCAGGGATGGCCAGATCCCCGATTTCGTATCGAATCAGGGGCATGGCCCGATTCAGGAGATCCGTTACCAGGAGCTTTGCAGGCTCTCCCGGCCTAGCACCCGTCCCGTACTCCAGTAGTACGCCCTCTGCGAACACGTGCATCCCTGCGTGGGCTTCGCACTCTGAGGCGATGATCGATATCTCCTCGCAGCCATACCGGTTGAACACGGGAGTGGCGAAGACCTCCTCGATCCGCATTCGCTCTTCCGGAGAGAGAGTCATCGCCGTGGTGATAATGCCCCGGAATGCGATCGGCGGTCCGTTTGTCCTCGCAACGTACTCTGCCAGCCGAAAGACGGAGTGCGCATGACCAAAGAGCATGGGAGGACGCTCCGTGCGGAGCACCCGCACGAACGCCGCCAGCTTCTCCTCGGTGAAGCAGAGCGTGTCTAGGTAAGTAGTTCGGGTGCTCAGAGCGTTCCGCAGGCGGCTCTTCCACGACTGCGGCTTGTCCGTATCACCCCAAACCGCGGCGCAACGCACGCCCGGGCGCCACCCCGCCCATCCATCGTGACGCTCCACCGCCGCCCGCTTGATGCTGGCGGCTTGATAGTCCATGCGGACATGGACGGGAACTCCGGTGGAGCCCCCGGTACGTTTGTGCATCGTATTGGACGCATCGTACCCTCGACACAGTATTCGTTCGCTTTCGCTTCGGAGGTCATCCTTACTCAACGTGGGCAATCGCTTGAGGTCCTGTACGCTCCTCAGATCGGCAGGCCGGAAGCCGGCTTGCGCGAAGCGCGCGCGGTGGAAAGGTGAGTTCTCCGCAGCGTACTCCAGCAACTGGCGTAACAGCACCTCCTGCCGTGCGCCCAGTTCCTTCCGATCCATGAACTGGCTCCGCGCGAGAGCTCCCCGATGCGGGCGCACCCTAATACCGTCGCGCCTGAGAAATGCTTCGTAGGAGACGGCACATGCCAGTGCCTGCACCCACCCCACGCCCAGCCCCCTTTCCCGTCGCGCCGCCACGCCGAAAGGACACGCTACGGGTCACAACGTCTCCTCGGGTTTGCGCTGCTCCGGGTTCCGTTGGTCCCGAGCCTACCTCTGGTCCCCAAACGCCTATCCGTCTCGAGGCGTCCGGACCCAGTCTAACCTGCGTCGAGTGATCGCGGCCTGCACGGCAATTCTGATCAACTCGCCCAGCACGCACGGCACCTTGCGCAGGAGCCGCGCACGACTTCTGCTCATGCCTGTCCTCACAACGCCCGCGATGAGATAGCCGCCAAGCCCAATCGCAGCCAAGGCGGCCAGGCCCACGCCGACTCTCCCGACCTTCGCTGCGCCCAGGGTCATACCAACGATCGACACGCTCGCGCCCAACAACGCTATCGCCACTACCAAAGGGAGGCTCAACAGCATGCACGTCCAACCTGCGTCCAGTATGAGTGGATCTCTGCGTACGACCCCCAGCCAGAGAAGGCGCGCAACTCTGGTACGCGTCAGGGCGGCCGTGCCACCTGCCCACCTCTGTCGCTGCACCAGTAGCTCCCGCCCAGAGGCGGGCACCGGCGATTGCACTCGTACCTGCGGCAGAAAGCGCACCCTGATCCCCTGCACGGCCAACGCGAGTGAGAACTCGACGTCTTCAACTACTGAGAACGCCCTCCATGGAACCCTCTCGATGACCCTGCGATGAATTGCCATGCCGGTACCCTGCACCATAACAAATAGGCCGCATGCCTCCTTGCCGACCCAGAACATCTGATTCTCGATCGTGTTTCCCACACCCAACACATAGCTTATTGCGGAGGCATCCACATTGGTCGCCGCGATCTCTGCCTGGAGTACCTCATCGCCAGCCTGCAGATGCTGATCAAACACCCGGAGTGCTGCCTGGTCGACGGAGCAATCCGCGTCGATGATCACAAGGCAATCGAAGTCCTCCTTTTCCAACATTTTCCGTGCGAACGCAAGGGCGTATCCTTTTCCCCGTCGCACCGGGTCCACCCGCTCGAGACAGCGCACTCCACAGCCGCGCGCGATTGCGGCTGTACCGTCTGTGCAGTTGTCTGCGATAACTACTACCTCGAACAGCTCCTTCGGGTAGTCGACGGAGCGGCTGCTGCGCACAGTATCGCCGATGCAGGTCGCCTCATTGTGGGCGGGAATGACGACGCGAAAGCGGCTTCGTGGCGTCAAGGCCGGTGGAGTGGCCTGCTGCGGCCGTCTGCACCGCGCGGCAATCGCTAGAAGCCAATAGGTCAACACTATGGCGATCGCCCACGCGCCGACCATACAGCCAGCTGCTGACAACATTTGCCCTAGCGCTTTCGTCACCGCACGCCTCCGCCGGTGCGACGGACGGTTCTCGTCGTCATCGATACCTTCGCTCGTTCCTTGTGCTTGCCTTCACCACTGTCGTCTTCTTCCCATGAACGCCGGACGTTGCGAGTGCGGACCCACACACCGCCGGCATGCACAGGGCACGCCCACGGTCGCAACTCCGACCCACGCGCTGGCAATCGTCGCACCGGTCAGATGTTGCGCACCCGTCACGCGTACCGGACATTTATGTCAGCGCTTTCGACGGGACCCAGCCGCAAATGACCGCAACCTGATACTTGCTGCCGGCGCTTGCGCCCTGCCATTTGTGAGCGCCGGTACAGCACTCGGGACGTCGCACTGCTCGGGGGCGTCGCCCGTGACAGCATTAGGACAGTCCTTGCCCTCCCGACGGGTGCGGTCCCAGGCTCTCCCGGCCGCACGATGGTGCAGCCCCACCGATCGCTGGGCTGAGACAACGGTGTCTATTCCCGCGGCGGTCAGTCCTCGCACTGACGCTAGCTTGAGAATGCGCGCTGTCATGCGAAGGGCATCGTCGTACCAATCGTGCATCAAGACTACCTTACGTCCCACGACGCCCAGCAGTGCGATCCGATCCCACAGTGCATCGCACGGCTCACCAGTGTAGTCCCGCGTGGAGAATGACCACAGCACGACAGTGTCACCAGCCCGCCATACCTCCGGGAGCAGCCATGGCGGTACGAGGCCAAAGGGCGGCCGGAAGAGGGTGCACGGCGCGCCCAGCGTGTCTTCGAGTGCTGCCCGTCCATCCAACCATTCGCTCTTCGCCCGCGTAGGCGAGAGTCCAGGCAAGCGGAGATGACTGTATGTGTGGTGTCCAACGGCGTGTCCCGCTGACGCTACCTGCCTTACGACATCTGGATGTTCCCGAGCCGAGACTCCTGTGAAGAAGAACGTACCTATGGCGTTCGCTCGAGAGAGGGTGTCGGCGATCCCGAGGGTGTTCCGAGGATCCGGACCGTCGTCGTAGGTCAAGTGGAGGACCGTGTCCAACTCACCTCGGAACAGCAGTCGTCTGGGGCCGAGGACACTCTGTCCCGCCCCACCGCCGACTTGGAAGACCCACTCTCGCAGCGAGCGACTCACGCGGCGTTTTCCTTTCTCGCCATCACTCTTCTGCCTAGGCCCGATGCGATGCCGAACGCTAAGCCAACATGGACAGCACTTATCGCCACCGGCACGAGTGGCAGTGCCGCCAGATCGCGGAATCGCGCAGCCATTCGGCACCCCTCCACGATCACCGCCAGGACGTAGACCAGAGCAGGTGCAGCCACCCAGACCTGGCGGCTCACGAGCGCTGCTACAAGCGAAAGAAGAAGCAAGGTGCAGGCGATCAAGGGAAGTAGCTGCGGTAGCACCGCGATGCAGTCATGCTTCGCCACGATCTGCATCCGCCCAACACCATAGGTGCGCATCTGGTGGAGTAGACTACCTATGCTTCGACGCGGACGGTAGCCACACCTGAGGTCTTGGGCAAAGAAGTGGGTCAGCCCCGCACGTGTCATTCGGTGGTTGAAGTCCACGTCTTCTCCCACATAGAACGATTTGTCGAACATGCCAACAATGGCAAACACCTCCCTTCGATAGACGGTGGCGGAACTTAGCGGATCCGCAAAGCCCTCGTAATCGCCATAGAGGAGAGATCGGAAATCGTGTCCGAGAACCGATTGCCTCGCCATCGCGATTGCACGGGCTTGCCTAGGATCGTCCGGGAACCAAAGCGTCAGGGGACGACCGAGAGCATCGGCTCCGGTTGTCTGGAAGAGTTCCAACGCACGCCGCGCGAAGACAGGTGGCAGAACGCAGTGGCCTTCGATCAGGGCAATGTACGTCCCTCGGGCTGCGGCTACCCCGGCGTTCCGGGCAAAGCAGGGAAGGCGTTCAGGGTTCCTGAAGATTTGCAGATTGGGCATCCGATCGCGCCACACTTCGGCAATCCTAAGTGTCGCGTCAACAGAGCCTCCATCGTAGAGCAGCACTTCGAAGGTCGCCGGATCCACATCCTGGGCGCGCAGACTGGCCATGGTCTCGTCGAGGTGCCGTTCCTCGTTGAGCACAGGGAGCACGAACGTGAGCTGGGGGCCGCCGTTACTCACGGGCCCGATCCTCCTCGCAACCCGTCACCTCGGCTGGAGCATTGTCGGTGACCGCATGCTCTCTTGGGTCTCGCATTCCGGCAGGTTGCTCAACGGTCCTCCCGGCGCCATCGAAGCTACCCGCATCTCGCCTCTTGTATCCGTACCCGTAGCCATACCCGTCCCCGTAGTACCCGTGCTCCGGCAGCGCCTCCTGCAGGTTGCTGATTACGATCCCCAGGATGTTGGCGTCCATCCCCAGGCACAGCTCCCGCGCGCGGGCCAACTCGTGCTTGTTCGTCTTCCCCGCCATCCCCAGGAGGATCACCCCATCCGCCAACGGCAGCAGGACCGAGGCATCCGCCACCGGGTTCATTGGCGGCACATCCACGAGCACGAGGTCGTAATCCCGGCGAAAGTGGTTGAACGCGTCCCACAGCTCCGGTGTCTTCAGCAACAGCCCTGGATCCTCCCCCTCCGCCGACGGCAGCACGAGATCCACATTCGGCTGCTCCGTCTTCAGGATCACCTGCTCCACCGCGCACTCGCCCCGCAGCGCAGCGGCCAAGCTCTGCTTCACCTCCACGCCGAAGTGCCGGTTGAGGCTCGGCTCCCGAAAGTCGCAATCGACCGCCAGGATCCGCCGGTCCGCGTGCAGTCCCAGCGCCGCCGCCAGGTAGGCCACGGTGGTGCTCTTCCCTTCGCCCCGGCTGGCGCTGGTGAAGAAGATGACCCGCAGGCCGTCCCGCTTGGCCTTCCGCCAGAGGCGCGACTCGAGCTTGTGGATCTCGGTCGCCATGACCCACTCTTCGTTCAACTTCTCAACGACGCTCATGCGCGGTCTCCTGCGGAACGGACATCTGGACCGGACGCCCGATCGCCGCAATGCTGTCGACGATGGCGGCGCGGGTGACGAAGAGGAGCACGGTCAGCACCACGACTCCAGCGACCGTCGCCGGCACCCAGTGCCGGCGCAGCCAGCGGCCTCGCGGCCTGATCCGCGACAGCAGCGGCGTCGTCCCCAGCACCGGCTCGGGGACGACCCGCGCGAACTCCTCCAGGGTGCGCAGCGTGGGATCGAGCGTCTCGCCGACAAAGCCGATCCCGAGGCCGATCAAGGGCCCCAGGACCAGCGCGGCCAACAGGATCTTGGAGCGGTTCGGCCGGCTGGGGGTGAGCGGCAGATCGGCCGGGTCGAGGACCTCGATCCTGAGCCCCAGGTCGGTCGTCTCCACGGCCCGGCTGAGGTCGCTGGAGACGAGCTGGCTGCGGAACGACTGGAGGAGCCGGCGGTTGTTCTCCACCTCGGTCTCCAGCCGCGCCAGCTCGATCTCCTCCTGCGGCGAAGACTGCGCCTGGCTGCGGAACTCGCCGATCGCGCGTCCCAACGCCTCCGCCGCCCCCATCTGCGCTTGCAGGTCGAGTTGCGCGAACTCATGGCGGGCCGCCAGCTCAAGCGCGTCGGGGGAAGCCTGCGGGTTCTGCCGGGCCACCTGGAGCTGCACCTCCTGCAGCAGCCAGACGCGGAGGACCGCGTAGGTCCCAAAGGGCGGCCAGTCGCCGACGTCGGTTCCCGTTCCGCTCAGCCTCTTCCTCCACTCTTCATTGAGCGTGGAGGAGAGATTGGCCGTGAGGTCACGGATTCGCGCGTCGGCGGAGACCTGGGCATCGAGGGAGCCGGGCCGACGGGCCAGGCTGTCCGAGGACTCCGTCACCCGCGTACGCGCATCGTTCACATCCCGCATCAGCCACCCATAGAGCGTCTCGGCCCGGTCCAGGTTGTCGGCCCGCACCGTCTTGCGGGCCAGGTCGCGCTGGATCATCGCGCGCTTGTAGTCTTCCAGCGCCTGTTCCGACCGGCGAAGCTGCTCTTCGTAGATGCGGCTCTGTTCCAGCCCGAACTCGTGGACCGACTTGATGCGGTCGAGCGCCACCTGGTTCGAGACATCGACGAAAAGTTCGCTGATCCACCGGGCCAGCATCTGGGCATTCTCGGCGCTGTAGTCGGCCACGGTCACCTTGTAGATGCCCGGCCCGGCGGACGCGAACCGGATCCGCGCCTGCAGGTTGCCGACCAGGATCCGCACCGCCATTTCGTCCTCGGTGACCTCGGGGTGATCCTTGACCTTCTTCCGGGCCAGTTGGCGCACGACCGGATCGTCCTGCATCTTGAGCAGCCGCACCACCCGCTCCAGGAACGGGCGGCTGCGGATCCGGCCGATCAGCTTGCTCAACCGCGCTTCGTCGGCCTTGTAGGCAGGAGTGCTGGTGCGCCCCCCGCCGATGACCCGCTCGAGGTCGGCCGAGAGAAGCTGGCTATCCTCGATCATCAAGGTCACCTGGGACTCGTACTCTTTCGGCACGAAGAAGAGGGTGACGAAGGCGGCGCACAACGTGGTTATCGTGCAGAGCAACACCAACCCCCGGCGGCGCCAGATCATCCGCCAGTACTGCCTGAGATCGATCGGCTTGTCCATGGGGGACAGGTTCGTCGGTTGCGTGCTCAGGGTGTTCGCTCCTTCAGTTGCTGGGCCACGGGCTGCGGCAGGATCGACTGCAGCAGGTCCGACCACTGCGCGGCCAAGCGGTCGAACGAGAACTGCTCCACCGCGCGTGACCGCGCCCGCGCGCCCCGCCGGCGCGCCTCCTCCCGGTCGGCCAGGGCCTCCCGGATCGCCGTTGCCAACGCCGCCGCATCGCCCGCCGGCACCAGCCAGCCGCTCTCCCCGTGCTCGATCAGCTCGCCCACTCCTCCCACCTTCGTCGCCACCACGGGCGTGCCGACCGCCATCGCCTCGAGGATCACGTTCGGCAGTCCCTCGGTGAGCGAGGGATTGACGACCAGGTCGGCCCCCGCCAGGCAGGCCGGCACGTCACACCGGAACCCGCCGAAGACCAACCGACCTTCGAGTCCGGCCGCCCTCGCCTGCGCGCGCAGCACCTCCTCTTCTTTCCCTGCCCCGAGGATCAGGCAGTAAGCAGCGGGATCAAGTGCGCCCAGCCGAGCCATCGCCTCGACTAGGAAGCGATGCCCCTTCTCCGGGCTCAGGCGGCCTGCAGCAATCAAGACGCGCGCCCCGGCCGGCAGGGAGAACTCCCTGATGATGTCCATGGGCCGCACATCCCGATCGCAGTCCACACCGTTGTGCATCACCTCGATGCGGCCCGGAGCGATTCCATACCCAGCGAGTCGCCGCTTCGTGCCTTCCGAGACGCAGAGTACGCGATCGAATCGGCGCAGCACCCACCGGTCCAGCTTCTCATAGAGGCGCACCTTTGGATCCTCGGCGGTGTACCCGCGCACGATCGGGAGCTGCCTGACGCTGCTGCCGCGCGTGGCCAGCAGGCCGACCACATTGGACTTGTAGCCGTGGGTCACGAGGATGTCGACTTCGTGGAACCGCAGGAAGGAGCGAAGCTGCCCGATGGCCGACGGGTCGAACGGAGACGGCGTGTCGATCAGAAAAGTCGGCAGGCCTCGTTCGGCCGCGGCGTCCGTGATCCCGACGCTCGCCCGTCCCTCGCGGAACGAACCGATCACGACGTCCCAGCCCAGCCCCCTAAGCCGCGTGCTGATCGCCACGATCTGCTTCTCCGGCCCGCCGAAGAAGCCGCTCGCGATCAGGTGACAGATCGTGCCGCGCCGTTCCATCGTCCCCGCCACCCCTACCTCGCCCCCCGTCCCCGCAACATCACATCCAGCGTCATCAGGATGATCTTGAGATCCAGCAGGCCGCAGCGATTGTGGACGTAGAAGAGGTCGTACTTCAGCTTGGTGCGGACGTGGTCGAAGGTCGCGTCGTACTCCCGCTCGACCTGGGCGAGCCCCGTGATGCCGGGAGGGACCTTGAGCCGGTCGGCGTAGTGGGGGATCTCCGCGGTAAACTGCGAGACGAAGTGCGGCCGCTCGGGGCGCGGCCCGATCAGGCGCATCTGGCCCTGCGCGATGTTGAAGAGCTGGGGCAGCTCGTCCAGACGCAGCTTGCGCAGCAGGTGACCCAGCGGCGTGATGCGCGGATCCCGCTCCATCGCCCAGACCGGCCCGGTATGCTTCTCCGCATCCGGGATCATCGTCCGAAACTTGTACATCATGAAGGGGCGGCCCACCGCGGGCGCGCGCCGGCGATCGACCGAACGGTCCGGCCCGGAGGCCGGCTGGGACCCCGCCGACTTCCGGCGGTCCAGCCCCACCCTCTCCTGCCGGAAGAGAACCGGCCCGCCGGGCGAGGTGACCTTGACCGCCAGCGCCACCATCAGAAGGACCGGTGAAGCCACGACCACCATCAGGGCCGCGGCGATCCGCTCCAGGGGACAGACCCCGCAGGGATCGGGGGGGACGTCGATGCCGACCGTCGGTGCCGGCGGGAGATCGTCCCAGCGGGAGAAATCGAATCTCCGGGCCGCTTCCCGCCCCAACCGCGGTTCATGCGGCCGCAACCTGCGGCCCTGCTCCAGTAACAGTTCGTTCATCGTTCTTCCTCCTTCCGCACCATCGTCACGTCACTGGCTTTCCTTCTCGGCCCTCCGCAGCCGGTAGCTGCGGGCGGTGATGCCATGCTTGGTCAGAAGCTCATGCAGACTCGGACGCGAGATGCCCAGAACCCGCGCCGCCTTCGAGATGTTTCCTCCCGTCCGACGGAGCGCGTCGATGATCGTTCTCCGTTCGGCCGACTCCCGCGCCTCACGCAGCAGC
The DNA here is from genome assembly GCA_964371055.1 of uncultured bacterium. Lineage (GTDB taxonomy): Bacteria > Eisenbacteria > RBG-16-71-46 > CAIMUX01 > CAIMUX01 > CAYJLF01. Next base: position 20,149 of record CAYJLF010000005.1, read on the forward strand.
AGCGGCTTCTCTCCCCGGGCATCCTCCAGTTCCAGATCGGCGGTATCGACCTGCCGGCCGCTCCCCAGCAGCACCGCCTTCTGCACCCGGTTCTCCAGTTCGCGCACGTTGCCCGGCCAGGGGTGCTTCTGCAGGGCCAGCCGCGCCTTCGAGGTGTAGGCCAGCGAGCCTTTGCCGTACTCACCGGCGTATCTTTCGAGGAAGTAATGCGCCAGAAAGGAGATGTCCTCCATCCGCTCGCGCAACGGCGGCACCTTCAGGTTCACGACCGACAGCCGGTAGTAGAGATCCTCCCGGAAGCGCCCCTTCCTGACCTCCTCCTCGAGGTTGCGGCTGGTGGCGGCGAGCACGCGCAGGTCGAGCCGGATCGTCTCGCGTCCTCCCACCCGCTCGATCTCGTGCTCCTGCAAAAAGCGCAGGAGCTTGACCTGCAGCGGCACCGGAAGCTCCCCGATCTCGTCCAGAAAGACGATGCCGCCATCGGCCATCTCGAGGCGGCCGATCCTTTGGGCATGCGCCCCGGTGAACGCCCCCTTCTCGTGACCGAAAAGCTCGCTCTCCAGCAGGTTCTCGGGGATCGCCCCGCAGTTGATCGTCACGAACGGTTTGACCGCCCGCGGGCTCAGGCGGCGGATTTCCTTCGCCACCAGCTCCTTGCCCACCCCGCTCTCCCCCAGGATCAGGACCGCGATGTCGACCGGCGCGATCTTCTCGATGTTGCGGAAGAGGGATTGCATGATCGGGCTCTGCCCTAAGAGCGAGCCGAGGCGGCGCTCGTCACCCAGCGTCTGGAGGAGGGCGGCGTTCTGCCGCTCCAGCCGCCCCCGCATCAGCACCCGGCCGAGCAGGACCCGCAGCTCCTGGGCGTCGACCGGCTTGCCAAAGAAGTCGGCCGCGCCCTGCTCCACGGCACGCAGCGCGTTCGCCTCCTCGTCGTTGCCGGTGATGAGGACCACCTTCATGTAGGGATCGAGGGCGACGCAGCGCTCGAGGAGGGCGAACCCGCTCTCGGGGTTGTTGTCGTCGAGCGCGAGATCGAGCGTGATGACGTCGGGCCGCTCGCTCTGGATCTCCTTCCAGGCCGCGTCCGAGCTCGCCGCGGTGCGGACCCGGTACTCCCGTCCCAGCGCCAGGCTGAGCTGGCTCAGGATCGAAGGATCGTCATCGACGATCAGGAGGCACGGCGCCTCCGGGCTGGAAACCATCGGCATGCTCATGTGACCTGCTCCAGTGCGATCTGGAAGACCGATCCCTCGCCCAGACGGCTCTCCACCGACAGCTCGCCGCCATGGGCCCGGACGACCGAGCGGCACTGGTAGAGGCCCAGTCCCAGCCCCTTCTTCTTGGTCGTGGCGAACGGGCGGAAGAGCTTCTCCCGGAGGAACTCCTCCGGGATGCCATCGCCCGTGTCGCGAACCCGGATCCGGACGCCGGCGTCCCCATTCAGATGCCAGTCGGCCGTGGTGACCGTGAGGGTTCCCCCCCCCGGCATCGCCTCGAGCGCGTTCGTCACGAGGTTCTCGAGCACCCGGCGGAGCATCCCGGGATCGGCCCGGACCGAGCTCTTCGCGCTCAGATCGAGCTCCACCGCGACGCCGGGTCGCTCGGTGACTTTCAAACCTTCCATCACCTCGCGGACCGCCTGGTTCGGGCAGACCGCTTCCATCCCCGACGCCGGGTTGCGCCGCAGTTCGGAGAGGGTGTGGACCAGCTTCTCCATCCGCTCGGTGACGGCGCCGAGATCGCGGGCGCAGGTCGCGACGACGTCGGGATGGTCCCGATACTCCAGGAGATTGCCCGCCGCCATCCGCAGCGGAGTGAGGTAGTTCTTGAGATCGTGCAGAATCAGGCTGCTCCACTGCGACATCAGCTCCATCTCACGCGTCTCGGCCACCTCGCGCGAGAGCCGCTCGGTGCGTAGCGCCGTGCCGATGTGGGCCGCGATGCTGTCGAGGAGAGTGACATCCTCATAGGTGAACGGGTCGGCCCCGTTCGTCCGCTCCAGCCCGATCGTTCCGGTGAGCTCCTCGCCGTCGAAGAGCGGCGCCAGGATCCGGCTGGCGGTCGCCTCCAGCCAGTCGCCGTTCTCCGCGTAGATCGGGATGTAGGTGAAGTCGTGCGGCGTGCGGTCGAGCAGCAGCGCCTTCCGTTCCGCGCAGAGGTGGAGCCCCAAGGGCGAGCTGGCCGCGAGGTCGGGCAGCTCCCCGCTGCACCCCTTCCCGTAGACGGGACGGATGCCGGGGTGCCCCTCCCCGCGCAGCGCAATCGTCACCTCGTCGGCCGCGAACGAGTCCCGCAGGAACGTCCCCGCGCGATCCAGCACCGACGCGCGGTCGGAGGCGCGGTCGAGCGCCGTGTTGATCGCGGCCCACTGCGTCCGGTAGTCGTACCGGTTGACGTAGAAGTTGCGATCGATGAAGCGGCGCAGGCGGCGCTGGAACCGGTTGGAGAAGAGGAGCAGCGCGCCGATCAGCACGCCCAGGAAGGCGAAGGTGACGACCAGGATCTCGTCCGGCGACCACTGGGTCACTGAGGCAATCTGCGCCGCCAGCGCGATGCAGAGCACGAAAAGCCCCACCGCCAGGGCGGTGAACGACGAGTAGACGATGTTCCGCGACACCGGCGCTGCCACGTCGGTGATCGCGCCCCGGAGGTAGCCGTAGGCGAACAAGAGGCTGGCCAGACCCACCGGGACCGCCAGCGAGACGAGCTTGCCCATCCCGACCGCGGCATAGAGCATGCCGTTGGCCAGGATGAACATCAGATAGCCCAAGAGGCCGAAGAGCCCCAGAAGCGGCAGGCGCAGACGGAACCGCTCGTCGTGGTTGGCCGTGCGGTAGGTCCGCTCGAAGTTGTACCCGACGAGGACGAGCCCGACCAAGAGGTAGCTCAGGTAGGCCTTGCCGAGAGCACCCAGACGCAGCACCCCCCGGCCGTCGGCTGGGTCGTAGCCGGTCACGAAGGCGCCATGGCGCAGCACCACCATGAACGCGACGCCGGCCACGACCAGGTAGGCCAGGGTCCGCCGGGCGTGCTTGATCGCTTCCTCGGCCCGGTCCCGGCCGAAGACCACCGACAGCAGGTAACCCGAGAGCAGGACGGGGAGGGTGGAGGCGACCAGCGTCAGGACCAGGGGGTGCGCCGCGCTGTCGGGTTGCCCGTGGTAGAGCCGAATGACGGAGGCCAGGAAGAGCGAGACCGTCGCGGCGGTGGTTAGGGTGGTCCAGGTGACCAATTGCCGATTCCGCCCACGCAGGAAGACCGCCACCACCGGGATCAGGGTGGTGACGATCGCCAGCATGAGGACGGTCTTCGGAAAGTTCATCGGACCTGCACGCCCTTCAACCGGACGGCCTCGTTCGAGGCCCACTCTCCAAGGTCGGTCGACTTGTAGATCTCACCCACCCGCTCGAGGATCGACACCGCGCGGGTGGTGTCGGCGAACTCCCGAGCGGCCATGGCCGCGGCCGCGATCAACAGCTCCGCCCCCTGCGGGCTCCCGGCCATCTGTTCGCCCAGTCCCACCATCTCGTTGATCGCGGCGTCGTAGTTCTCCTCCAGAGTCAACGTCCGGACGAGCTGCTCCCGCGCGAACGCGGTCATCGGTCCTGGCGGGTAGCGGCGAATGAAGTCGCGGTACTCGCCCTCGGCCTGGGAGAGCGCCTGCGCCAACGCGACCTGATCCCCCACCTGGGCATGGCGCCGGGCGATCTCGAGCGGCGCGCGCAGGGCCGCTTCGCTCAGCGGATACTGGGCCGGGATCGACCGGTAGGCCTCCAGCGCCTCGCCCCACCGGTCGCGGGCCGTCAGAAGCTGGCCGCGCTGGAAGAGGGCGTTGGAGGCGACCTCCACGTTTTCCTTGTAGGTCGTGGCGATCCCGTCGAGATAGCCGAGAGCCTCGTCGACCTGCCCCCTCTGGTTGGCATTGAGCGCGAACGAGTAGAGCACCGTCGGGGAGTTCCAGGTCTCGGGATAGTCGGTCTGCAGCGACAGAAGCGTCGCCAGGACCCGGTCCGGCGGCTCGCCCGCCAGCATCTGCACGTTGGCGATCGAGAGCCGGGCATCCTGCGGAGGTCTCGGTGGATCCTTCGCCTCGCGCAGATGCTCCTCGAGGGTGCGGAACGCCTCGATCGCCGCTTCCCAGTTCCGTTGCTCGGCCGCGAGCTCGGCCAGGTGGCCCTGCGAGCCCAGGCGCGTCAGCTCGTTCGCGCTCTCCCGCACCTGCCGCTCGTAGTAGCTCTCGGCCGCGCGGTAGAACTCCTCCGCTCCTCTTCCCTCCGCCGCCTGCGAGCGCATCCGCGCGATCCGCAGCGGCAGGTCGAGCACCGCCCCGGCCACGCCGGCCGAGGTCGGATCCGGCGGGACCCGCTCCACGACCATCTGGTAGAGATCGGCCGCTTCCGCGATCTGCCCCTTGCGCTCGGCCACCATCCCGCGGGCGACCGCCACCTCGCCGGCCACCTCGGGGAGGTCATCGAACTCCCGGGCCATCCGCTCGAAGATCTGATCCACCCGGGTGGAGTCGCGGAGCTGGCCGTGCACCCGCGCCGCGGCGAAGAGCGCCCGGGCCGAGATGATCCGGACCTGCTTCCCCGCTTCACCCGACGATCCCGCACCGGAGGGCCGCGCGTGGCGATCGGCCACGGCCGTATAGCGGGCCGCCAGGCCCTGCCACTGCGCCGGCGTGACATCCGCCGGCCGGATCGAGAGGTTCTGGAAGTCCCAGTCGATCTTCCACAGCTCGCGCTCGGCGCGGAACCGCCGGCCGGAATCACGATCGACGGAGCAGCCGGTCAGGAGGAGGGCGGCCGCCAGCAGGGAGATCCCCGCCCGGGCCCGTGAGGCTCTCTTCATCGCGCCGCCTCCAGTCTCCAGAGGAACATCCGGGTGACCGCGCCGATCAGGAGAAACGTCACGAGCAACTCCACCGCGATCTGTGCGCTGACCAGCCCGACCAGCACCTCGGGACGGAACTTGCGGGCGACGATGTCGATGCGGGAGCCGGCGTACGAGAAGGGAAAGAGGATCAGAGCCGGCAACGCCACCACCATCATGGTGGGGAGAAAGGTCTTCAGCGTCACGCGCACCGAGTCGCGCAGCGCCGGCCAGATCCGATGGCCCATGATCACGACCCAGGCGGTGCTGTAGACGAAGAACCCCTGCACCAGGACGAAGAGGACGAGGAGTCCCGCCCGCGTGCCCCAGCGGACCTTGCCGTTCTCCAGCATCAACTCCTCCGGCACCAGCCGGCCCAGCCGTCCGGCGCCATAGAGCAGCGCCAGGACGACGAGCGAGAGCGGAATCAGGATCGCCGCGCGGCGAAACGACTCCCTCCAGGGTGCGGGAGCTTCCTTCAGCCCATAGGCCCGCGCGAAGAGCAGCGTCGCCGCGCCCCCCGCGATCGAAGCGACGATCGCCCCGATCGCCAGGTTGGCCTTCGAGAACATGTCCGGCAGCGCGTAGTAGAAGATCGGGTAGTGCGTCGCCATCTCCCCGCCGAGCAGCTTCACCAGCGGAAGGCCCAACGGAAGAAGGAGGTCCTGATGGAAGGAGAGAAGGAGTAAGAGAACGATCAGTTGCGCCGCGGCCACGATGAGTAACGGAATCCAGATGACGGGACGGAAAACGAGCGCCATGGCTCCGCGCCACGCCCAAGCGGCGACGCCGAGCGTCTGCAACAGTTTCACGCGTATGCCCCTCTCTACGCTGTCGCTGAACACGACACACTGGCGGAATCGCAGACACTTTCGGAGGATCCCAAGGCCTACCGTAACCGCTTCACCCGTGTAGCCTTTGGCGAGCCTGAGCGAGTGTCACACGCTCCGACAGCACACAATCAAATCGGGCAAAGTGTACTACACCGAGGGAACGGGTGTCTCCCTCTTTCTGTCTAGTTCTCGGGGAGTTCCGATAAGGATGGTTGGCCGTCTCCCAAAGCGGGCCGAGGGCCGGGCCTGACCCTCGCGATTCACTGGCCAATGACGAATCACCGCTCAGGAATATCCCATGAACGACTAAGGCAAACCCTGTGCTTCACTCCCCGCCGTCCCCATCAAAGCAATCCCAGGAACTGCAGGACCTCTCTCTGCGGGCGGTACGAAGCGAGCGCGAGCAGCGACTGAAGCCGCTCCCCGGTGTGGGCGAGGTTGTGGTAGTGGGTGAACCTCGTCCGTCGGCCCACCGGCATCGACGGCTGATCGGGATCGAGCTCCCAGGGATGGACGTTGATCACGAAGGGCCGTCTCGATCTCAGCATCCGTGACAGGGCCCAGCGCTGCACCGCCAGGGGAAGGATCCGCAGATAGGCCCCGCCCGTGGCGGGCAGATTCACGGGACCGACCCGGATCGTGGGGAGAGGGAACTCGGCGATGCTGAGGCCGCCATCCAACGCGATCCGATGCGGCCAACGATTCGCGCCGGGCATCCCGTACCGGCGCCGGGGAATCGGGAAGATGCTCGAGTCGTAGCGGTATCCCTCCTCCGCCAGGACCGATAGCGCCCACCAGGTGCGGGGCATGATCGTGTACGAGGGGGCGCGGTAACCGATCACCTCCTGGCCGCTCAGCTCCTGCAGCAGCGCGCGCGCGCGCCGGACATCACGGCGGAAGATCTCTGGGGTCTGGTGGTAGATCAGCTCATGGTCGCAGCCGTGCGAGGCGATCTCATGCCCGGCCGCGGCGATCCTCTTGACGAGGGCAGGGTGACGCTCCGCGGTCCAGCCCAGCACGTAGAACGTGCCGCGCGCTTCGTGCCGGGCCAGGAGATCGAGCAGCCGATCGACATTCGCCTCGGTGCGATCCTCGAACGTCTCCCACCTCTCCCGCGGGCAGAGCGGGCGCAGCGCCTCGACCTGGAAGTAGTCCTCCACGTCGACCGAGACGGCGGCGACGCTTTCGGCCGCCCCATCAATCATGGAAGCCCCAGCGGCTCCAGCAGGTCGTCCAGACGCGGCTCCAACTGCGCCATCAGTTCACGCAAGGCCGCCGAGTCGGCCCCCGCCGCGTTATAGCGGACGAACGCGGCGTTGGTGGGCCGGCGGGCCAGCGAGGACTTCACCAGGTTCCACTTCAGCGCATACTCGCCGGCCACCGTGCCGTGACCGGTGCGAAACCAGTAGAGCACTTCCTGCGGGGCGCCCCCGGGGCGGCGGATCGTCATGCGGGTGGCCGCCTGGTCTTCGCCGCCTCGCGGAAGGCGAGTCTCCTCGATCGCCGCGACTCTCCACCCTCCCCCCGGCAGGCAGTTGCGCGGCGAGTGGATCTGCGAGTTGACCTGCTGCTGGGCGAAGTAGGCCACGAAGAGCCCGATCTCCGTCCCATCCGCGCGTCGATAGACCCGCTTCAGCGTGGCGTCGGCGTCCAAGACCTCGGCGCTCACCGAGTCGGTCGCGAACTCCTCGCTGCGCCAGTCGCTCAGCTCTCGCGGGAGCTGCCCGAGGTCGGGGATCCCGCCGGGAGCGGCGCGTCCCGCTCGAAGCCCGGCGGCGTAAACCCAGGTGACGGCGAGGAGGATGATGACGATGACCGAGCGGATGACCATGGCTTCTTGACCACCTTCTTGATGACGGCAAAGAGCGCCAGCGACAGGAAGAAGACGAAGAGACCGAAGAGCTCGTGGGCAAGGCCCTCGGTCGCCTCGATCCCGATCAGCCACGCCGCGATCCCGCTTCCCCAGACGCGCACCGCGTTGCCCGCGACGCTGATCGGAATCGCGGAGAGGAAGAGGGCCGATCGCGCCCACCACGGCACCGCCGTCGTGTAAGCCATCAGGGCGCCGGCGGCCAGAAACGCGTAGAGCGAGCGGATACCGCTGCACGCTTCGGCGACCTCGAGACTCGTCTGGGCCAGGTGGATCACGTTCCCCTGAACGACCGCCTGCACGCCCACGCCCTTCAGACCCACGACTGCGATCTTGGCCGCCAGCGCCTGCATCGGCGCCGTCAGCCCGTAGTAGATGACATACGGCAGCGGGATCGCCAGGAAGAGAAACGCGATCGGAAAGGCCACGATCCGCAGCCGCCGCCAGCCGTAGACGAAGAGCGTGATCGACGCCAGCAGCCCCAGCAGGCTGATCCGCTGGGTGAAGACCTCGGCTCCAGCGACGCCGAAGACGAAGAGGCCCAGCGAGCCGAGGATCCCCAGGAGGCCCCAGTGGCTGGGGTTCGGCGGCGCGGCCCGCAGTTGCGCCCGGTCCCGCCAGAGGAAGTAGATCGAGACCAGCGGCATCAGGAAGCCGTGGTGGTAGTTCGGGTCCCGGAGCCAGTCGGAGAGGAGTTCGGCGGCGACCGGCACGTAGACCAGTCCCGTTAAAACGAGAACGATAGTCCGAGGTAAAAGACGAAGCAGTGCTCGCATGCCGCCCCACGAGATCGATTCAACACGGCCGAACGGGCTCCCAGTGGCAAGTTCACCAGAGATACTACCATACGCGGCGTCCGTCGTCGGAAACTCCGCTGTGCCCTGGTCACCCAGCCCGGCTGCGGTGCTGCGTCCGGCGCGACGACATGGATCGAATCGCCCCCGTGATTCCGATCCCGTGCCCGTGGGATTGTCGCCTGCGGCCTACAATTGGTCCGCGACCCGTATCCCATTGGCGGAACGCTCCATGAGAGCTGAGGACCGCGGCAGTCGCAGTCCCGCTGTATTGCTGGGCCTACATCTGTCGGGCCGACCGTCACCTGCGGGCCTTTCACCCCTCATCTCCGGCACTCATAACCATCTGTATATCAATGTACTAACCGGCTTCGATGAATCCTCTAGGTCGTCTGGCACGCTGCTTGAGCGCAGAACTTCTTGGAAAGCGCAAGCTGGGTCATTTACAGGAGGATGGAAAATGAGAGTGAGTTTCAAGATTCTGGCCGCTGCGGCCCTGCTCGTGGCGTTGTCTGTCGGCCCGGCAAATGGAACGGTCGCTGGTTGGTGGTACACGGACTGGGTCGGGAGTACCCAACAGATCACGTTCAACCTGGCTGGATCAACCAAGACATCGGCTTACATTGGGCAGGCCTACGGCTATTGGTCGACCACCGGGCTGGCGGGCAGCTGGACCAACCAGGGGCGCGTGTTCTGCGTCGATCTGATCAACACGGCAGGCGACGGAGAGGCCTCCAAGTACGCGGTCGACATGCACACGGGTGCCGACGGGGAACTGGGTTGGGAGACACCCACCGGCGACTCGGACCAGCTACGGGCCACTGGCGGGCTCTATGCGGCCGCCCGTTTGGCGCAGGTGTTCGGCGGGACGTGGCTCACGAGCAGTGACACCTACAACAAGACGATCGGGCTCAACGTCGCCATCTGGAAGGCCGCCTATGGCGGCGGCTTGACGAGCATCGGCGGACTCAATACTACGCAGCAGGGGTACTACAACCAGGTTATCGCTCTCTACAACGCGGGTCAGACCGCCAATGCCTACACATGGTGGGATAGCCGTGTGAACGATGGGAGCAGTACTAACCAGGACTTTCTCAAGGGCGAGGTTCCCGAGCCGGGCAGCCTGATCCTCTTGGGCGGTGTCCTTCTTGGCTCGGCTCTCCTGGCCGCGCGGCGGCGGCGCTCGTAGCTTCAAGAGGACCCCTACGACACGCATCGTTCGTGTGATAAGTGTTTGAGAGGCAAGACGGTCGGTCCGTCGGAACGACCTAAGCTACCCGGGGGATCGACGATCTCCCGGGTAGTGTCTTTATGATTGGCGAAACTCCATTTCCTCGCCCGGGTTCGTGGGTGGGAAGTCGCCTTCGGCGACACCGGCGGGTAAGGGTATCCGCAATCTTCACAATGAGTTAACTGCTGCCTGCGTAGGAGTGTCGCTCCAGGTTGTAGCCCTTTCCTTACGGATCGCAACTCTTCAGCCAACTGGGTCCCGGACCCCCCAAGCATCCAATTCTCTATGAACCAACGCGTTAGCCCCCACATCCCGGGCGCTCTCAGGCTGGCACGATTCATGAGGGCTTCAACCAAGATATCGTTCCGCAGACGGTGCTACGCCTCAGGAGGAGACTTCGACATGAAGAGAGCACTACTTCCGGTTCTCGCCCTGACCCTTGTCATGGCCAGCGTGACTGTGGCTGATGCGAGTTTCTACCTTCGTTACTCATCGGTCTTCAAGGGGGACGGCTACATCCGGGTCCTGGATGGCTCGACCGTCCATACCACCTCGGCGGGTATCTACACGCTCGATCTGGACAACGACGACAATCACGCGACCTACACGACGCACAGCAACTTCGTCTGCCTCGACCTCGAGCACAACGCGGGGTACACGTGGTGGAAGGCCGACCTCCACATCCTCCCCCCGAACTACCAGCCGGGCAACCCGCCGCCGTGGAACCTCTGGCTGGCCGGATGGGCCTACCAGACGTACCGGAACAACGCAGGCAACGACTGGGGCGCCGCCCTGCAGCTCGCGCTCTGGGAGATGACCCACGAGACCGACTGGGCCACGAACTACAATGCTGCGAGTTGGCACGACACCGGCAACTTCCAGCTCTTCAGCGACTACACCACCGGCGCGAAGACCAACGCCACGACCATCTTGACCGCGGCGAAGGACCAGCCGCTGTACCCGTCGATGGACCGGTACGTCGAGTACTATGAACCGGCGGACAACTCCTCCCCGGGTACCTATGGCCAGGGGATGCTGAAGGACGGGGGTGAGATTCCGGAGCCCTCGAGCCTGCTGCTCCTAGGCTCGATCGTCCTGGCAGCGGCCGGACTGACGTGGAGGCGGCGGAGCCGCTGAGACTGCTGACTCTTACTCACCTCCTGCTTTCGACCCCCTGAGCCCGCCAACGGGTTTCGGGGGGTCGCTGTTTGTCGCGGCGGACTGCAGATGGCTTTCCCAAGCGTCGCCGTGCCCGACATCGGCTTTTCCCGAGAGCGCAGGGGCTATGTGTTTGTAACAGTGCCGGTTGGTGAGACCATTCCCATTGGAACCAGAACGAGTCCGCACCTCGAGTGTCGGACGACCTTTCACTAGCGCGACTGGCGTTCCGGGGCGACGCCTCTAACTCTCAGCGATTCAACGTGCTGTCCCCGTTGGCCTGTGAGTTGATACACCGAATTCGTGGTGGGACGGCCGCGGTGACGAGAGTGTGGCTCATCCGTTTCCGGACCCAGTTCGTCTCACCGAATCGGGTTGAGAGTCGAGTTAGAAGGAGGTGCTCCTGTGACCTCAATCACCAGACCGTTGCTCGTGTCCATTGTCTTGTGCTGTATCTTGGCGACCCCGCAGCCGGCGCCCGCCGTCTACTGGGTCGGAGATCCGATCGAGGGAGGGAGTTGGACGCAGGGCTTCCAGCAGGCCAGCAATGAGGTGTGGAATAGCCAGGCCGTCGGAGCGTTCGACTACTTCCGTTTCGATTTCGTTGCTGCCCTGGGAGACTTCGGCTCGTTCGAGATTCCGGGGCTGAGGGCGTTCACGTCGGGATCCGGCTGGGCGGCGCCATCGGCCCATCAAACCACGATCTGCTCCGATGCCTGGGGGCCGCTACGTACGGCGACGCTTGGCTTCTCGGGCCGGTTCTATGGGAACAAGACGTCTCCGCTGCAGTTCCACACCGCTATCTACCGCCAGGGAGTACTCCGTCAGTCCCAGAAGGCCCATTGGAGCGGCTCGGCGTGGACGTTCACGGATGAGCCACTGGGCCGGCACGACCCAGGCGTCATTCCAGAGCCCGGAACGGCGCTTCTGATCGGTGCTGTCCTTTCCGCGTGGTCACTCTGTGCATGGAGGCGGCGGCAGCGTAGCTGACGCGCCTCTCTGGCAGTTCCGGGGAGCCTGAACGATTCGATCCGCGGCCAAGACCGCGAGCCGAGTCGTTCAGGCTCTCCGCCGTCTTGGACGACCACTCCTGGCCAAACGGCGCCGCAGACGGCACTCCTCCGGCCAGAGCAAGCAGGAGATCGCCCCAAACCAGGTCGTCAGCTCCGGAATCTCGCCGACGTCGAAGGGGGCCATCATCCTCGGTGAGGGTTGGACCGATGGATTTCCGCCGCTGAAGTTGGATGTCCCGATTCCCGACACACCCGCGCGATCCGACTCTGAGTTCAACTACTTCTGTGCAAAGCAGTTACAAGACCTTGATTCAAACGCCGATCGCTCCCCTGTAAGGCCTACCCGACACTCCCTTTCCGGCGATCCCACCGCGCAAAACCCTTACCGTCATAGCTGTTTGCCTAGGCACATCTTACCTCTGGAGCCCGAGGAAGGCATCAAGGTTGCAGCCTAGCTATCTTAGGTACTCCGGGCGTGATCGCCATCTGCCAACTCCAGAGGGGGATATCATGGTTCGTCGCATCGCTATCGGCATAGCCGCGTTGCTGCTGGTCATCGGATTTGCCGCACCCACGCAGGCTGCTCTCTATTACAACGGCTTCGAGACCGACATCGCCGGGTGGGACGCCTTTGGGGGCAGTTACAACGCCACCCGGGTTGCGTCCGGCAGCAATGGAATCGTATCGGCGGCCGGGTCCTGGCACGCGGTCAGTTCTGCCAGCGGCTCCGCCGGCAACTGGGGAGGGTACAACTACGGGGCTGGTTCCGTCCCTACAACATTCCAGGCGTACTCGACCTCTCTCGCGGTCTACCTCAACATCGATGGTGGATGGGCGAATGACACCCGTTTCGATTACATCTCGGCCATCAGCAACAGCGCGGGCACGCACCTTCGCGACTTTGTCTTCAACGCTGGTTTCTACAATGACGCCGGGGGCCCCGGATCGGGCTCGAACCGCTTCGTCATCAGCGCCAGCAACAACGCCTACCGCAGTAACTCCTACCCCAAGAATCCCGGTCGCGACCCGATTGCCATCTTGAACTCCGGCTGGTACACCTTCGAGCACAGTTTCTACAACGACGGCGGGTTCCTTAAGGCCGACCTCAACATCTTCGACACGTCCAGCTTGCTCGTCCACAGCTGGACCTTGGGCGGCACGGATGCGATCGCGGGCGTCGGCGGCAATCGATACGGCTGGTTCATCAACGAATTCTCCGTGCTCGCCTTCGACGAGACGGAGCTGCGCCTCGACAGCGGCGAGATCCCCGAGCCCTCCAGCCTCATCATGTTGGCAATCGTGGCTGGGGCCGGGCTCGGCCTCGCACGACGTCGCCGGCGGTAACCACGTGTTCGTCACAGAGAACGGAGCAAGAATGAACAGGATTTCAACGAGAACCCTCGCGGGGCTGGTGCTTGCCGCCAGCCTCGCTTTCGCCGGACCGAGCCTCGCCGTTCTCTACACGGCCGGTACCTGGTCGTCTGCGTTCCCCGGACCCTACACTCCTCCGCCGGACGCGCCTCACTTCCTCGATGGCCTGGGCGGCTACCCCGGCGACACCGTATCGCTTCTCGGACACTCGGGTTCGCTGAACCTGGCCCCGGGAACCTACGTGCAGAAGCTCAACACTCTCGACTGGATCATTCACTTCACGTGGGGCGGTGATGCCGCGTACAACGCCCAGCACAACTACGGGCTGGCGTGGCCCGATCTCCTGATCGACTTCACCATGGTCAGCGACTTCACGATCGGCACGGCGAACGGGACGATCAGCCAGGGCGGCCGCCTCCGCATCAACTGGGACAACGATTTCATCTCCCTCGCCGAAGGTACCGCGTCGTTGTTCGTGGTGGACGGCTACACCGTCCGCGTCACTCCTCTCGCGATAGCCGAGGTCGGTGGCTCGAACTTCAGCGGAAACCCGGGTTGGAACCAGCCCGACCTCAACGTGATGGCCCGCTTCGAAGTCGAAGAGGTCCCGGAACCTACCACGCTCGCGATGGCCGGAGTGTTGCTGGCGTTCGCGGCTGGCTGCGCCCTGCGTTCGGCCCGGCGGAAGCGTCGTGCCTAGCGACACACCGCTGACCGGAATCGCGAACCCCTCGTGAGCCAACAGGCCGGCTGTCGTGCCGGCCTGTTCTTGCTGTCCGCACTTCGGAGCAGTCCGCCCAAGCCTCCGCCGAGATCAGAGGCCCGGAGGGGATCTTGTCGGGCACCTGGCTCGACGCTGGATAGGTTCTGGTCTATGGATTCGAGGCGCAGGCGGAAGTAGCCGGTCGTCCGCAATCCTGACACCCAAGCGGGTCCGGACTGCGGGCGTAATCCTCTTTCCACTCTTCGGTTGGGTATCCCGGTCGCGCACTCCTGAGCAGGGAGTGTAGTCCGTCCCGACACTCGCCTACCGAGATCGCCCTGGGATTACCAGGCGCAAGAGTACGCAGCCGTGCATCCTCCATCACCTTACGGACATCTTAGCCACATGGCACCCGTATTGCTTCGGATTGACCTCATGGGCCCCAGCCTGCTCGCATCCGGCGCAGTTGTTCGGCGGCGACGGAAGTAACGACAACCTGCAACTGCGGTGACGCGGCCGTTCTTCGCTCCGCGTCGGAGGCAAGATGACAAGACGGACCATCGTCGGAACCGCGCTGATTCTGGCGGCCATCCTCTGGCCGTGCGCAAACGCTCACGCGGTGATCTACATGTACAACGACTGCGTTCATGGTGGCAGTCCGGCTAACGCAACCAACTACAGCGGTTACATGGGGGACGGCGGAGGCTTCGAGACTCCTTCGGGACTGCTGCGGGACTACGCTACCGGGGCGTGGACCTCGATGACCGTGTCCCTCAGCGGCTCGAACATCTCCGGCTCCACCTCCGGGGCGCCTGCGGCCGGCACGGACGCCTACGGAGTCTTCAACGGCATTGTGAACCTTGGAGATTGGAGCACTTCCTACAACAGCTCGAGCATCGGTTGGCACTACCAGGCGACCTTCACCGGCCTTGATCCCACCAAGTCCTACGAGTTTGTTACCTCCGCGAACAGGAACAGCTCGTCCTACGCGGGGGATGGCGCAAGCTCTCGCTGGACCAGGTTCTCGATCAGCGGGGCCGACGCGTATACCAACGCCAGCACCGCCGGTGTGGTCGAGATCTCGGAGGATGTGGTCCGGTTCAACACCGGGTACAACACGCTGAACGGCTACGTGGCCCGCTGGACCGGGATCACCGCTGCGGACGGATCCTTCACGGTCAGATCCGAAAACGTCGGCCTGGGAGGCCCTGGCGAGGTGAACAAGTCCTACGGCATGGAAGGGTTCATGCTCAAGGAACTCGACGGGGGGATGTCCGAGGTGCCCGAGCCGTCGAGCCTTCTGCTCGTGGGACTGGTTGGGCTTGGGTTCGTCTGGAGTCGGCGCCGGCGCCGGTAGTCCTGGCCAGGTAGCGTTACGCAGAGGGCCTGCCGCCGGCGACCTGGGCGGGCCCTCGGTGTATCCATTCCCCTCGACTGCCTGACGTAAACGGCGGCGCAATTACCCCTCATCACCGCCCCGCCCCACGCCTCCTCCTCCAACCCAGCAATCCGCACCCGGCCAGAACCGATCCCACCAGCAGCAAGGTGCCAGGCTCGGGCACGACGCCGTATTCGAACTCGCCGCCCGCGTAGAGGAAACCCGAGGTGACAGCCGAGAGAACGACACCGGAGGTGTTGTACTGGTAGAGCGTGTTGGTGTAGATGTCCTGCGTCCACAGCGTGCCATCCGCGTAGTCCATCGCGAGGAAATGGGAGTAGTAGTCGGTCTCGAAGGTGCCCAGGATGGCTCCTTCCATGCTGAGGTTGAAGATGCGGTACTCCGTCAACTCGTAGGGCGAGCCATCGTCCCTCATCCCGCTGACCCAGAGGCTGTTGTCCGCGCCATAGGTAATCGCCGTCGGGTGCTGCAGGTCCAAGAAGGTCAAATCCAGAAACTCGATCGGATTCGACCAGTCGGCATTCCACCGGTATACCATGCTCTGGGATGTCTCGCCGACGCCGAGGGCGTAGTTGTGAACTCCATCGGTCGTCGCGTCCATCGCGGCCGACCCCGACAGGTTGCCGGGGTATGCCGAGCCGTACGCGTAGGTGGTGCCGGTCGCGGTTCCATCCGTGGTGTACTCCGCACCGTCGGACGCGGCCCCCGGCGCGATCCGGACGGTGCCGCCGCTCACCGCCGGCGCGTAGGCGTAGGAAGCCCTATCCCAGCCATTGACCATGAGATCACTGGCATCCCCGCTGTTCCCCTGCAGCACATGAACCTCGTGATACTCGACCAAACTGTCGTCGTACGTCGTCAGATAGAGCGCGCTGGTCATGATCGCCGACGACGTCCCGTGCAGTAGAGCGAGCAATGCGACAGCCCCGATGAATCCCTTCATGGCTCAGATTCTCCCTTCGGCGGACCCATCCCTTGTCCGGCGCGGCAGGTACTGGCGAAGACGATTACCGCCGTGATCTATGCGCAATCCTGATGCCGAATCGCTTCGGATCGCTAAGCTGCTGGCGTAGAGCATCATCGGGGTATCCCTGTCAGGCCCGAAGAAGACGAAGTGTTACCCTTCCCGACACCCCCGGTCGACGGAAGACACGACACGGAGTTCCAAGCCGCTGGCACGCCACTCAATCCCGGGATCCGATGGTCGGGAGATGTGTCGGGAACTCCGTCACCTCCGATTCTTCGCCGCGCCCCGTGGACACGCCCACGCTGAGGCCCCCAACTTCCCCGTGCATCTCTTCGCCAACCCGTCGATGATCGGGCATCGCGTTTGACCACCCATCGGCCCGGAGACCCGGAGAGATGACGCTGCCATCGCCCCGACGAGTGACGCTCTTCCTCGTCCTTCTTTCCGCCGCCGGCCTCGCCGCCCAACTCCTCATTCCTTGTCCAGGGGGCAGCATCCTCTGGAACGGGCTCTTCGACGCGGGGCACGTCGTGGTCTATGGGCTGGTCGCCCTCACGGCCCTGGGCCTGATCCGCGCCCGCACGCGCCGGCCGTTCCATCGGCCGCTTGCGCCGCACGCCGTCGCCCTGGCAATCACGGCCGGTCTCGGTGCCGCCACCGAAGGGGTGCAGGCCCTGGGTCTGGGAGATGCCAGTCTGGGCGACCTGGGGCGCGACATCCTGGGCGGAGTGGCGTTTCTCCTCGCCTCGATCGCGGTAGGTGGAATAGAGCCCCTCACGGGACCGAAGCGCACCAGCTCGCACCGCGGAACTCACCGCCGCACCGCCGCCCTGGGCGCTCTGCTCGCACTCACCCTCGCGCTGGGGCCCCTCGGCGGGACCGTCCTGGCCTATCTACAGAGAAACGCCGCTTTCCCGGTCCTCTGCAGCTTCGACCGCCGCTGGGAGCGCACCTTCGTCCGCGCGGGCGACCAAGCCGACCTCGAGCGCATCGCTCCACCGCCAGGCTGGTCACGCGGCACGCCCGGCGTCCCGGATCGCGCCCGCGCCCGCACCGATCTCGCCGGCCGTCTCACCTTTCATCCCGGCGAGTATCCGGGACTGGGCATCCACGAACTGGCCCCGGACTGGCGCGGCTACGAGCGGCTGGTGTTCGACGCCTACTCCGAGTTCGACACTACCGTCACGATCGAACTGCGCATCAACGACGCCCGGCACGACAACGCCTGGGCCGATCGTTTCAACCGCGTGCTGACGATCCGGCCCGGCGCCAACCGGATCGAGATCGCACTGGCCGAGGTGGAGCGAGCGCCGCGCGGGCGGATGATGGAGATGGACCAGATGAGGACCCTCGTCCTCTTCGCCCACCGGCCGGCGCGGACGTTCGCGATCTGGCTGGATGAGTTTCGGCTGGAATGAGGTCGTCTTCACGGACCTACAAGCCGGCGCGTCGGCCTGAGCCGCACGCGCCGACGAGGAAGCCCGGCTGAGAGGACGGGAGGCGTGGTTCCCCAAGAGCAGGCTTAGGTGCGACGACGCCTCCACGACAGGCCGATCGCCCCCAGCGCCAGGGACACGAGAATCAAGCTGCCCGACTCCGGGACCTCCGGGACATCAGGGGCACGGGTGACGGTTCCGGTCAGGGGCAGGTAGGACCACATGCCCGACAGGCGTGCCCACGCATCATAGGTACCGTACAGGTTGGGCGATCCCGGCAGGAGGTCGGCGCTCTGCCCAGGCGCAAGCCCGGTGAGCTCCTCCGCAAACCTCAGCCAAAGTTCACCTTGCGCGTAGTCCCGCAGATCACCCGGATTCTCGGGAACGCCCGGCGCCGCCAGGGCGAAGTTCAGAGGACCGACGTTGGTCTCTCGCCCCCACAGGTTGTAGTCCATGATGCTGGAGTTACCGGGGGTGTAGGTGAAGGAGCCGCGCAGGTAGGCGGACCAGTCCGCAGTGATGTTCCAGTTCGAGTACTGATCCAGACCGGAGTCGTACTCGAAGGTGCCCGAGAGGATCTGATTCCCGAAACCGAATCCGGCGACGGTAAACAGGTTCGCCTGGCAGGCCCCGGCGAAGCTGATCCATACCAGCGCCATGATAAGGACGCCTGCAACCCGACGTTTCGTAGCCATCCGCTACCTCCGTTGAGAGGAAGCTACAATCCCCCGCGAACCAATCGGCTGACAGGGAGGGGCCTGGCGGAAGGCGCTCAAGTTTCATACCACGCTCACTGGCCCGCCCGTCGCCCCGGTAAGGATGAATGGCACATCGCCTTGATGGCTTGGATCGCTTCATGGCCCCAAGAGATCGCGTGATCGCCGACGAGTTTCTGTAAGAGAATCCGACGCTCGCCGACCACGCACCAGCCCGGCCCCAGAGGTTGAACTCCGGGGCCGGGCTGAGCGTTACGTGGTCGCGGCGGGCGCGGTGGTTCGAGGGGAGGGGGGAGACCGTCTACCGCCTCCGCCGGCGATAACGGGCGAAGGCCACCGACCCGAGCATGACGGCTCCGACCAAGAACAGCGAGCTGGGTTCGGGAACCATGTTCAGCTGGAGGTCCTTGTTCTGCCAGTCGCCGCCGGTATCCCGGTAGCGGATCATGCCGCGGGCGAAGGTCTGGTACTGGAAGACGTCTGCGCGGAGGGCGTCGATGTCGGCTTGATCAACTTCGTCGTAGATGCTGCCCCCTGTGTTGAACGGCAGAGCTTCGTCGTCCGTCGCCCACCAGGCGAACCCGACCGACCCGATGACGCCGCCGCTGTAGTCCTCCCACGAGCTGGGTTGGCTCCATCCGACCTCGGCGTCGTCTTCGGCCCAGCCGCCACCCTCATAGGTCCAGTCGTCTCCGCCCCAGTCGATGACCCACTTCACCTCGAACCGGCCGGCGAGTTCCGTCTTGGTCACACCGGGAAGCCAGTAGATCCAGTGCAGTCGCTTCCCATAGTCGGGCGTGCTGTAGACAATCTCGTCGTAGGGATCCATCGTGTGGGTGCCTGGCATCGTCCCGGTCCGCATATCGGTGAAGGTCCCGGCGACGACATCCGCCTTCGTCTGGGTCCACCAAGGTGTCCAGATGGCGGGTACGTACGCATTTGGCGCCGAGTCGACGACCAGTCCGATCGAGCCGATTTCCAAGGCCCCGGCCGGTGAGATCGCGAAGCAGATCAGGGCCAACACGAAGAAGATCGAGCGTCTTGCCATCATTCCCTCCGCTGCGTAAAGCCGATTCTATGCCGCGGCGGAGCGTCTCAATCCCCGTGCCCAAGCGACTTGCTCTGTGACGGGACTCCACATCATGTTGTTCGACAGACCGTTAGCCGCTCGCTGGACATCGCCGGGCGGGTTGGCGAAGCTCCCGTCGTGGACATCCTGTAAGAGATCCCGACAGCCAGAGTCGGGAACTAGGGCAGATTCGCGGGCTAAGTTCCTTGTGCATGGGCAACATACCCTAGTCTTCAACCTGTCCGTCTGTGCGACATGTTCCTTACCTCTCACCCCGGAATGCCTCATCTCTTGCCTCCACCCCCGGTGCGTCTACAATCCCCGCCATGAAACACACCCCTCTTTCCCGCATGATCCTCACCGCTGCGATCGGCGTCCTGATCGCGGCCGGCTGCGCTCGTCACGCCGGGCAGGCTCCCGTCCCGGCGGGCGCAACGGGCTCGGGCGGAGACCCCGGGCCCCCGTGGGACCACGAGTGGGCGCGCGGCGCGGTCTTCTACGAGGTCTTCGTCCGCAGTTTCCAGGACTCGGACGGCGACGGCGTCGGCGACCTGCCGGGGCTGATCTCGCGCCTCGACTACCTGAACGACGGGAACCCGGCCGGGGGAGATGATCTGGGGGTCGATGCGCTCTGGCTGATGCCGGTCTTCCGCTCTCCGAGCTATCACGGGTACGACACAGTCGACTACACGCGGGTGCAGTCGGACTACGGCTCGAACGAGTACCTCGAGCGGCTCTGCGCCGAGGCACACCGCCGCGGGATGCGGGTCATCCTCGACTTCGTCCTGAACCACCTCAGCTCGGAGCACCCGTGGTTCGTCTCTGCCCGGACCCCGGGCTCGGCGAAACGCGACTGGTTCGTCTGGCGCCGCGACAACCCGGGGTGGACGCAACCCTGGGGTGGCAACAACCCGACCTGGCACCAGGCGGGCGACTCCTACTACTACGGCGTCTTCTGGGGCGGCATGCCCGACCTCAACTACCGCAATCCGGAAGTGCTCGACGCGATGCAGGAGTATGCGCGGCTCTGGCTGGACCGCGGCGTCGACGGGTTCCGCCTCGACGCCACCCGCCACCTGGTGGAAGACGGAGCGGACCAGCAGCAGGTCGACACACCGGAGACCCACGCCGTGCTGCGCCGCTTCTCCGCCTTCACTCGCACCGTGAAGCCCCAGGCCGTGCTGGTCGGGGAAAACTGGACGCAGACCGAGATCATTGTCGACTACTTCGGGTCGAACGAGAAGGTCGCGGGGGGCGACGAGCTGCCGATGAACTTCAACTTCCCGCTGGCCGGCGCGATCCTGGACGGCGTCCGCCGCGGGGACGCGGCCGGCATCACCGCCAAGCTCGACGAAGTGCGCCGTCTCTATCCCGAGGACGCGATCGACGCCCCGTTTCTGACCAACCACGACATGGCGAGGGTCGCCACCCAGCTCAACGGCGATGCGGGCCGGCTTCGGCTCTCCGCTTCGATCCTCCTGACCCTCCCGGGCGCGCCGTTTCTCTACTACGGCGAGGAGATCGGCCTCTTGAACGGTCCCGGAGGCCAGGACGAGTGGAAGCGGACGCCGATGGCGTGGGATGCCTCGACGCACGGGGGATTCAGCACGGGCGAGCCATGGTTCCGCTTCTCCGCCGGCCGGGACTCCCTGAACGTCGCCTCCCAAAGTGCCGATTCGCACTCGATCCTCTCGCACTACCGACGCCTCATCCGTGCGCGGCAGTCCTCGACGGCGCTGCGACGGGGCTCGGTGGCATTGCTGGCGGCTCCGGACCAGAGCGGGCCGATCCTGGCCTACCTGAGGCAGGACGAAGCCGAGCGGGTGTGGGTGGTGCACAACCTCGGCGCCACCGCGGCGATGGCGGGACCGTTCGATCTTGGGGCGAACGCCTGCGAGCCGATCTTCGCGACCGCGACCGACGGCCGCTCGCTCGAAGGTGCGCCGAACCGAGGGCTGTCGGGAGATGAGCTGTCGCCGACGCCGGCGCGGGGCGAGGCCGGTTGGACGGTCGAGTTGCCGCCGCGGGCTAGCGCGGCGTGGCGGCTGCGGTAGCGAAGACGACGCCCGACACCGCGGCCAGCCTCCGAGTGCGGAGATCGTAGCTGCGGAGCATCTCTTCCTGCACTCCGGCTTCCGGCTGCAGCAGATCGACGACCGGCGGGAGGAGGTCGTCGCCGGCGGACGCTCCGCCAAACGCCTCGGGGGTCGCATCCATCGCCACGGGAACATTGAAGAGCCCGGGCTCCGCGGGCTTGCCCACGCCCAGCATCGCCCCGAGCGGCACGCGGTCTTCCAGCATCGTCGCGGTCACGAGGACGGTGCCGCCCCATGCGCCCCCATCGATCGGCGGGAGATAGCTCTCCGGGACGAAGAACGCAACGGTGCGGCCGCGCACGCGCACCTGCGTCGGGAAAAGGACCCGCGCATCCAGCTCCGTCTCGACCGCTCGGGCGAGGCTGTCCTCGGTCGCGGGGTCGATCCGGCCATGCTCCGCGACGAACGCCGCGCGCGCCCCCTCTACGTGCCGCCGGCGCAGCTCGCGACGCGCCTCGACGGGACGAGGAGTCACGCAGACCGCCTTCTCCCACCCCCAGGCCGGATCGATCCGCACCCGGCGCCCCGGCAGCGCGGTGGTGTCACCCTGGCCGGGCACGCGATCGAGGTCGAGGTAGAGGTCGAGGTTGAAGCTGTAGAACCCCAGCCGCGCGATCGTCTCCAGTCTCGTCCCCGACTTCGGTCCGATCCGCCCTTCCGGAGAGGCGATCTTTCCATGGAAGGTGGCGACGAACTCCGTCCCTCCCTTCACCCCCCGCGCCGCGAACTCGCGCAGGTCGAGATCCCCGGGCTGAAGATCGTCGCGCCGCGGATACATCAGATCCCCCGTTCCCCGGTCGTCGCCGCGGGGGTCTTCGATCTGAAAGAGCCAGGAGTCGTCCGCCACGGCCTTCGGATCCCCGGGCGCCAGGAGGACGCAGAGGAGCGCCAGCGCCAGGCCGATCCCACGAACATCCGCCCGCCAACTCCGACCCAGGCTCTCGGACACGCTTCCTCCTGACCGCACGGGCCCGGCAGACGATCATCCACCGGGCCCGTTGCGTCTTTCGATCGATCGATCGCTAGAACTGGACCTTGAGGAAGGCCTTCAGCCGATGCTGCTCGAAGGTCCTCTCCTCCAGGCTGTTCCAGTTGCCGTAGGCGCCGCGGAACCCGTCCGAGCCCTCGCGGACCTTCACGTTGTTGGCGTCGTCCGCGGTGGCATGCTGCACCACGAAGCCGTCGCCGAAGTCCGGCTCGTAGGTCCCGAAGTTGTACTGATACTCCAGACCGAGTTCCGTGCCGGAGAGCCCGTAGCGGAAGCGGGTCGCAATCTGGTTCTTGGTGTGCGTGCCGCCGGCCATCTCGTGCAGACGGTACGCCTGGAAGGCGCTGTTGCCGTCGGTCAAATCGACGCTGTACATCGTGAATGCGAGCTGCCCGTTCAGCTCCTGGGTGAGCTGATAACCGGCGCCGAGGTTGATCATCATGTAGTCGAGCTCGCGGTCGTCATCCTCGACGGAGGTGAACGGCTTCCACTGGTAGCCGGTCTGGCCGTCGACCGAGATGGTCGGGGGCGAACCGGCATAGACGGTGCCGTTGGTCGTGTACCGGGTCGCCTCCGTCCCGCCGTCGAAGTAGTAGTTGCTGTCGCCGTTGGCCTTGTAGGGAAGGAACTTGGCGTCGGTCATCCGGTCGTCGGTCTCTTTGATGTACTTGAACTTCCCGAAGACCTCGACGCCGGTGCCGACATCGAGCGTGTACTTGCCGCGCAGGACGGCGATGTTCGTCTGCTTGTCCTGGAACGGAGCATAGGCCGTGCGGAAGTTGTGGCCGACCCCGGTGTCGAGCTCGGTCGTCGGGTACCACGTCTTGTCGATCGGCCGGGTGTCATCATCGTACGCCTGCCAGTTGGTGTCGTAGGTGAGGTAGGTGAACTCGCCCGAAAGGTCGAGCTTGTCCTTCCCGTAGCTCGGCACCACCGTGACGCCCTGCCAACCGATCACCGTTTCGGCCATCGGCTCGTCGAAGTCGGTGAAATCGTTGTCCACGTTGATCGTCGCGACCTGCTGGGCGTTGCCGTTCCAGCCGCCGTAGCCGATCCGCGTCTGGTTGCCGCCGAAGACGCCGTAGGAGGCATTGGACGGTCCGGGGAAGGCCCACGCCCCGTCGTGCCCTTCGGTCAGAAGCACGTCGGACTCGCGCCGAGCCGCCATGATCGACGAGAAGTCGGAACCGATGGCGAACCCTTCGACCGCCAGGTTGAGGCCGACCTTCAAAGGATCGTTCAGGTCGGCGTTGACCTTCCAGGAGGCATCCTCCAGCTTTCCGCCCGGGACGGGCGAGTAGCCGTTCAGCCCGAAGAGGTAGCTGCCGCCGGCGAAGCGCTCGGAGACCTCGGACATCGAGTAGTACCAGGCGGCGTTGAAGTCGACCATCGAGGACGGCCGCACGGCGGTCTTCAGCCCGACCACGTTGTTGCGATAGCGGTTCCGCACCCGGATGCCGTTGTCGTAATTGTGGTCGGTCGGGTCGATCTCGATGTCGTTGACGTAGTTGAAGAGCCCGTTCAGATCGACCTGGTCGCTGACGGTGTACTTCGCCTGGAGGCCGTACGACGCGTCGGCGGCCGGGTAGTCGCCCGTGGCGAACCCGGGGCCGGCCCAGAGGCGCGGCAGCGAGATGCGGGCGACGTCCCACTTCAGCTTCTTCTCCACGGCCGAGCCCTGGAAGAGGAGACCGGCGCCATTGTCGCGATCGATGTAGCGGATCTTCCCGATGACGAACGGATCGAACATTCCCCAGTCGCTCGCGCCGATCGTCGCCTGGTCGATCCAGTTCCACCCGGGGGTGATGCCGACGGTGACGCCGCGCAGCTTCACGTACTGATTGGAGCGCGGGTCGAACTCGCCCCCGTCTCCCCCGGTCGCCGGCACATCGTCGTAGCTGCCGCCGAAGCCGCCGAAGTTCGTCCACTGGTTCTGGTTGAAGCGGCTGTGGATCCGGCTGTTCACCGTGACCTTCCGCCCCAGCTTCGCCCGGACGAAGAGCTCGATCTCCGATCCCTGGCCGTTGTCGCCGTACCCTTCGCCCGGGACGGTGGTGAAGTTGTACAGAGCGCCGTCCTGCTGCGCGTTGCCCCACAGCCACTTCGTGTAGACGGTGCCTCCCAGCGTCAGGCCGGACTCCTGGGCGGGCGCGACCGTCGCGCCCAGCGCCAGCAGACCCGCCACCATCAGAAACGAGACCACGATCTTGCGCACCATAGAGACCCCCCAATCCGGATGGATGGTTACTTGGCGGCCCGGACCATGGCGAGGGTGGCCACCTTCGCCGCCGTGCCGTCTTCCTTGCACTCGAACGCGAGCATCTCGTGCTGAGCTTCGATCTCGCTCTTGTCACCGACGCCCGCGCCGGCCAGGCAGTCGATCACGTGAGGGTCGCACTCGGCGTCGTTGCCGCCGCCGAAGCGATGCTGCCCCTCGTACTCGTTGACCTTGCGGGTGAGGAGGTCATTCCCCTCGGGGAACCCCTCGTTCGACTGCACGACGATCTGATACCCCCAGGTGGACGGGTCGCCGCCCCCCAGGTCCTTCAGCGGAACCGAGCCGGAGATCGTCCGGTTCGCCCCGCGCGTGCGCGACGGCACGAGCACCGCGCCCTTCATCTCCGCCGTCAGCTTGGCGTCGACCTCGGACTTGACGCGGCCCGGGCCCTGGGGCGAGAGCACCACGCAGCGATCCCACGCACCCGCCGGCGCGAACTCGACGTTCAGCCCGGGGAGAGTCTGCGTGAAGCCGCTTCCCTCCTTGCCGTCGGTGTCGATGAAGATGAAGATCATCTGGACGGCGAAGCCGCCCCCCATGCCCCACGGATCCTCGAGCTTGGCGTTGACGTCGACGGCGAAGTCGACATTGTCCTTCGCCACCTTGATCTTGGCCCCGACCAGGTCGAAGCTGCCCGGCTTGTAGACCGCATCCGTCGGATAGATGTAGGCCCCCGGGCCGTTGTCGTCTCCGGTCGGATCCTTGAACACGACCTCCTGGGCCGCGGCGACGGCCGCCAGGCTCAGCGTGGCGATCAGGACCGCGACCAGCGCGGTGGTGCGTCTTTGCATGGACCGTTCCTCCTTTCGTTCGCTCCCTTATCAACCCTTGACCGCTCCGGCCGTGAGGCCGGACACCAGATACTTCTGCAGGAAGAGGAAGAGCACGACCACCGGGATGGAGACGAGGATCGCGCCCGCCGCGAAGTAGCCCCATTGCTGCGAGAACCCGCCCACGAAGAAGCGAAGGCCGACCGGCGCGGTGTACATCGTCTCCTTGTCCATGAAGGTGGCGGCCTGGATGAACTCGTTCCAGGCGGTCATGAACGAGAAGAGCGCCGTCACCGCGACGGCGGGCTTCGCCAGGGGCAGGATGATGCGGAAAAAGACCGTGGCGGTCGAAGCGCCCTCCATCAGCGCCGACTCCTCCAGCTCCCGGGGAATCGTGTCGAAGTACCCCTTCAGCATCCAGACGCAGAAGGGGATCGCCGTGATCGCATAGACCAGGATCAGTCCGAGGTAGCTCGATCCCAGGTGCAGCACCTTGACGATCAGGATGTAGAGCGGGATCAGCATGAGCGTCCCGGGGAACATCTGCGAGATCAGAAAGCTCATGAGGCCGCTGCGGCGCCCGGGAAAACGGAAACGCGAGAAGGCATAGGCCGCGGTGCAGGCCAGAAAGACCCCGACGATCGTCGTCGCGGCCGAGACGATGGCGCTGTTGAGCACCCAGCGCGCGAACGGCTGCTGGGTGAGAACATCGCTGAAGTTAGCCAACGACAACGTCTTGGGGATGGGCACCACCGCGCGGAGGCGATCGAGCACCCCGGGGTTCGCCGGCAGGTCGGCGAACATCAGCCCCTGCTGGCCCGACAGGCCGATCGCCACCACCCAGAGCAGCGGATAAATCGCGATGATCACGAAGAGAATCAGGACGGCGTGCAACGGCGCGTGCGAGAGGTCGCCGGTGCGCGTGCGGTCGCTCATATCCCCTCCGTCGCCCGGGTGACCCGGTTCTGCCACAGCCCGTAGGTGAGCAGGATCAAAAAGATCACGCACGAGTAGGCGGCGGCATACCCGTAGCGGTACTGCTCGAAGGCGAACTTGAAGGCCTGCGTGATCAGAAGCTCCGTCCCGTGCGCCGGTTCGCCCCCGGTGACGAGATAGATCACGTTGAACATGTTGAAAGTCCAGATGACCGACAGGATGACCGCCGGCACCAGGGCCGGCTTCAAGGACGGCAACGTGATGGCCCGGAACTGCTGCCAGCGGGTCGCCCCGTCCACCCGCGCCGCCTCGTACAGCTCCGCGGGAATCGACTGCAGCGCGCCGAGCGAGATCACCATCATGAACGGGAACGAGAGCCACCCGTTCGTCGCCAGCACGGTCAGAAAGCTCGTCCCCACGTTCTCGAACCAGGCGATCGGCTCGCCGCCGAAGATCTGGATAAGCTGGTTCGCCACCCCGAACTGCTGGTGGAACATCCCCCGCCAGATCAGGGCGGTGATGTAGTTCGGCATCGCCCAGGGGAGGATCAGAAGGACCCGGTAGATCGGGCGCAGCGCCAGCCGCTTGGTGTTCAGGATCAGCGCCAGGAAGAGCCCGACGGTCACGCCCACCGTGACGTTCGACACGGTCCAGACGATCGTGAAGCCGAGCGTCCAGTAGAAGTTCTGGTAGTCGATGACCGTACCGGCGGCGGTCTGTTTGGAAACCTCGAAGTTGCCGAGGATGTCGACGAAGTTGCGCAGGCCGACCCAGATCTCGGTCACCGGTTGATTGCTGTTGTAGATGGTCGCGTCGGTGAAGGCAAGGATCACCCCGTAGAGGAACGGGAAGAAGACCAGCAGGATCATCCCGATCATGGCGGGCGCGGCGTAGGCATAGGCGTGCCGGTGCCGCCGGAAGCCGGCCCAGAACCGGGCGAGGACACCCAGCGCGGCGAGAAGGTAGAGGCCGAGCGCGACCACTCCGAGCATCACGGCCGAGCGGAACGCCGCCGCGGCCGACGATCCGGCCGCCGCCTGGACCCGGGAGGCCTCGATCGCGCCGGATTCGAGCAACAGCCCGCGCGGGTGGCGGTAGACGTCGAGATCCCACCGTGAGGCGGTCAAAGGAGGCTCGAAGTCGAACCCGGCGCCGGTCAACGCCGCCGACGCGGCCGACACCGTCGCGGCGGCGCTCGCCGCCAGGCCCTTCGCGAAACCCTCTTCGGCTTCGGCCACGCGACGTCCGGCCCAGGAGCCGTAACTCAACACGGCCGCCACCACGATCAGCGCTCCGAGGGCCGCCCGGTAGCGGCCGGCGAAACGGCTCAGCAGCCCAAACGCCGCCCCCGAGGCGAGGATCCAGACGAGCAGGACCCCGATCGGCGCCGAGGCGGTCGTCGCCGCGGGGCGAGTCTGCACGCGCACGATGCCGGCGACGGCGCCGCCGACTTCGTACGGAGCGGCGAGCACCAGACCGCCGCCGTCGGCCCGCTCCAGTTCGATCTCTCCCTTGCGCGAGGCCCCCTCGTCGCGGTTCGTCTCGATCGCCGCGCGGATCCTCTGCCCCTGGTCGAAGAGGAACTTCTCGTCCGGGTTGCGCAACCGTCGAGGCGCGGCGTTCTCGCCCGCGTCCAAGGGATCGGTCGACGCCTCCAGTTGAGCGCCGGAGAGCGCCACGACCCGTGCCGAGACGATCTCCTCTCGCGCCCCCGCAAAGTCGGTCACGGCCGTGCGCAGGAGATCCCCGGTTCCCCCGGCCCGGCCCACGATCTCCGCCAGCGCGGCGAGATCGAGCACGGCCCGCCGTTCCGCCAGGCGCCGCTCGGCCCCCCGCAGCGCCCCACCCAGCAGCATTTGCTGGACCCCGAGTCCCAGGACGAGGGCGGCGAGGAGTCCGAACGCGACGCGCCGGAAGTGTGGACCTCCGGTGGACATCATTTCTTCCGCAGCCGCGCGATCGTCTCGACCACCTGCTTCTGGGCCTCGTCCATGGCGGCCTTCGGCGTGGCGGACTTCTGCACGATGGTGTTCATGGCCGTGCTGACCGGCGACCAGACCATCGTCATCTCGAGCGAGTTGGGCATCGGCACCGCCACCTCGACCTGACGGCGGAAGACCTGCAGGACCGGGTCGCCGCCGATCTTCGGATCGTCGTACGCCCCCTGGTTCGCCGGCGTCTGCCTCCCCTCCAGCGCGAGCACCGTGACGGCCGGGATATCGGTCACGTACTTGACGAACTCGAACGCCGCCTCCTTCGACTTCGACGGCCCGGCGATGTAGACCCCCTCGACGGTGATCCACGGCCGCATCGGCGCTCCACCGGCCTCGTCCAGGGTCGGCAGAACCGCCAGACCGTAGGGCACGGTCGAGGCGATCTCCCCCAGGAACCACGGCCCGGAGAAGACGATCGCCGCCTTCCCGTCATTGAAGAGCGTGGTCACGAGCGCCGTGGATGGTTCTGCCGGGAGGATCTGGTCCTGCGTCAGCCAGCGCATGACGAGGTCGAGCGACTTCACCGCCGACGGCGAGTTCAGCGTCGGCTGGCCGGTGGCATCGAAGACGCTCCCCCCGAATCCGTTCAGGAGCGGCGCGTGGTAGTAGTAGTTCGAGTACCAGTAGACGAGGCCGAAGCGCCCGGTCGCCGCATCGGTGTTCGCCTTCGCGACGGCGACCAGTTCCGCCGACGTCCGGGGCGGCTGCGGAACGAGGCTCTTGTTGTAGATCATCGAGATGACCTTGAAGTTCAGCGGCAGGCCGTAGACCTGTCCCCGGTAGGTCATCGCCTCCATCGTGCTGGGGATATACCGCGCCTTGACCGCGTCCTCCACGAAGAAGTCGATCGGCTCGATGGTGTTGCCGGCCTCGACCCAGCCTCCCAGCCGGTCCTGCGCGTAGATGAAGATATCCGGGCCTTTGCCGCGCGGTACCGCCGCTGTGATCTTGTCCGCAAAGGCGTCGTACGGCACCGCCAAGGTCGAGACCTTCTGCTTCGGGTTGGTGGCGTTGTACTGCGCCACGACCTTCTCGAACGCGGACTTCTCCTCGCCCCGGTAGGCGTGCCAGACGACCAAGTCCTGTCCCACGGCCGGCGCGGCGGCGCCGAACCACCCGGCCAGGATCGCGATCATCGCCCCGACCGGAAGGGAGGCCGGCCGCGCGGCGGACCGGACGGAACGCAGGGTGCTTCGTGTGATCATCTTTTCCTCCTTCTCAAGCCGCGGCCGAGAGACGCTTCTCGCTCTCGGGATCAAACAGATGCAGTCGGTCCAACTCGACGACCAGGCCGATGGTCGCGCCGATCCGCGGTCCCCGGCGCGGATCGAACGTCGCGAGGAACTCGTCCTCTCCCGTCCGCCCGTGCACGATCGCCTGGCTCCCCAGCGGCTCGACCATGTCCACTTCGGCCTGGATCACGGCGGTCTCGCCCTGCCGGGCCTCCTCCATCTCGTGGATACTCTCGGGCCGCACCCCGGCGAGGACCGGCCGCCCGTCGCGACCGGCGAGGGCGGGCCGCAGGCGGGCCGGCACCGGGAGGGCGAAGCTGCCGGCCTCGAGGCGCGTCCCCGACTCGCGCACGGTCGCGCGGAAGAAGTTCATCGGCGGCGTCCCGATGAACTGCGCGACGAAGAGGTTCGCGGGGGTCTCGTAGACCTCCAGCGGCGTGCCGAGCTGCTGCAGGAACCCGTCCTTCATCACCGCGATCCGATGCCCCATGGTCATCGCCTCGATCTGGTCATGCGTGACATAGATCGTCGTGGTGTTCAACCGCTGCTGCAGCTTCGAGATCTCGGCGCGCATCTGCACGCGCAGCTTGGCGTCGAGGTTCGAGAGCGGTTCGTCGAACAGGAAGACCGCCGGCTTGCGCACGAGGGCCCGGCCGACGGCCACCCGCTGGCGCTGCCCGCCCGAGAGCTCCTTCGGCTTCCGTTCGAGCAGCGGCTGGATGCCGAGGATCTCCGCCGCTTCCGTCACGAGCCGGTCGACCTCCGGCCGCGGCACCTTCCTGATGCGGAGGCCGAAGTCGAGGTTCTCCCGCACCGACATGTGCGGGTAGAGCGCATAGTTCTGAAAGACCATCGCGATGTCGCGGTCCTTGGGCGGCGTGTCGTTAACGACGCGGTCGCCGATCGCGATGGTGCCCGCGGTGATCTCCTCGAGCCCCGCGATCATCCGCAGCACCGTCGACTTGCCGCAGCCGGACGGGCCGACCAGGACCATGAACTCATGGTCGCGGATCTCGAGGTCCAATCCCTCGATGATCCGGACGGTGCCGAAGGTCTTGCCCACGTTCTTGAGCGTCACCCCCGCCATGGTCTCAGGCTCCTTCCTGCTCCTTCACTGGACGCACCCCACGATGCGCGCCGATCTCGCCGGCACCGAGAGGTCGAGCGAGTCGCCGCCGGCTTCGATCGCCTCGATCGCCTCGTCATTCCACAGGTCGCGCCACGGAACTCCGCGCCACGCCGGCGGCACGCCAATGCGCGCTCCGGCTTCGGCGGCGCCCCGGTTGACCGCCACGACGATCGCGTCTCCGCTCGCGGAGTCGGCCTGCTCGTAGACGAGAAGATCGCCCGCCGTGGCCAGTCCGCGATGCACGCCCCGGGAGAGCGCCGGATGCGCGCGCCGCAGCGCGATCAAAAGGCGATACTCCTCCCGCAACGACTCGACCCGCGGACGTCCGGCGCCCGGGAGGATCTGCCTTTCG
This sequence comes from uncultured bacterium, assembly GCA_964371055.1. GTDB lineage: Bacteria > Eisenbacteria > RBG-16-71-46 > CAIMUX01 > CAIMUX01 > CAYJLF01. The sequence goes on from CAYJLF010000005.1 coordinate 51,359, forward strand.
CCCCACGGCATGTCCTCGCGATTATCGGGCCACTCCCCGCCCGGCTTGCCGACCTCCTCGCCCCAGCAGACGACCGGGATCCCTACGCTCGTGAACTGCAGCACCACGGCGAGCCGGAACAGCTCCAGGTCTCCCGCCAGTTCGGCCAGCGCACCCTTCGTGTCGTGCGAGGAGAGGTAATGCGCCACCAGGTATCCCGGACGGATCTTCTCGCGCGACTTCAGATAGCGATCGAACGCCACCGTGCGCCCGCGCCCGAGCAGGAACCCGACGGCGCTCCCCTGGAACGAGAAGTCGAACCCGGCGTCGAGTTCGTCGCGCTCGAACCAGGGATCGAGCACCTTGGGGTCACCCCCCCAGACCTCGCCCAGAAGGAAGAAGCCGGGACCGATCTCACTCCGGGTGCGCTGCCGATGCTCCTGCCAGAAGGGATGGTCGATGTGCTTGAAGGTATCGAGGCGGAAGCCGTCGACGCCCGTGCGCTGCGCCAGAGCGAGTTGCGCGTCGAGCAGGAATTTCGCCACCTCGGGGCGCTCGGTCCGCCAGTCGGGCAACCCGCTGACGCAGGAGGTCAGGTCGTCCACGCCGCACCCGCCGCGTTCGCTGGAGCGCAGCCATCCGCTGGTGCGCGGATCGCTCAGGTAGCGGGATCCGTAGCCAGCGTGGTTGTACACGACATCGAGGAGAACCCGGATCCCGCGCGCGTGGCAGTCGTCCACGAGCCCCTTCAGGTCATCCTCGCCGCCGAACCGCGGATCGCACCGTTCGACATCGTCGGCCCAATAGCCATGGTAGGCCCAGTCGGGGAAGCCGGCGCCGGTGACGAATCCGTCGATGTTCTGGACGACCGGGGTGATCCAGAGCGCGGTCACGCCGAGGCCGGCGATCTCGTCCAGGTGCGCGCGCAGACCCTTCAGATCACCGCCGTGGAAGGCCCCCTTCGCGGTACGATCGACCTCTGGATTGTTCGCGGAGTCGCCGTCGGCGAAACGGTCTATCATCACGAAATAGAGGACGGCGTCGTCCCAGGTCGTTTCGGCCGCAACTGAGCCCGGGGCGTACCCCGCCATCAGCACGAGCGCGGCGAAGACCGCGCCCCACCTTGCCACTCCCCCCAACTCCCGCGGGCGGAAGACCATCGACAGCCTCCGGCATCCATGCCTGGATCGCCCCGTTTCCGGGGATCCAATGGCGGCCACGGGGAGGATAGGCGATTGGTGGCGGCTGACAAGCCCATAGTCCGCTCTGGAGCCGCGGAAACGGGCCTGGGGAACCCGCCCGATCGACCCCTCTCCCGTGGTACCATGGAGGCTGTGCCTTCACATCCGCCAACCCGGCCGGCCGGGTTCCTCATCAGCCCGCTCGGGGAGGATTGCATGCTACGCATCGCCGCCGGGATCGGCCCCAGCCCGGTCGCCCTCTTCATCGCCCTCGTCGCCGTCGTCGCCAGCGTCCTCCCACCCTCGCCGGTCCAGGCCGGAGCCGGCTCCGGATCCGCCTCCCCTGCCCGCGGCGTGGTCCTCGAGGACTTCGAAAGCGGATCGGTCACGCTGATCTCCCACGACCCGGCCCAGGACCACGATCCCGACGGCTGGGAGGTCGTGTCGTCGCCGACCTACGGCGGCTCCGCCTACGCCCTGCGGGTCTCGGGCAATAGCTGGAAGGCCGAGGAGATCGCCCCCTACCCGATCGCGCCCGCCACCGTGCTGCAGGCCGCCATCTACGCTCCCTCGATCGGCGAGATGAACGCGATCGGGATCGGCGATGGCACGAACACCCTGTACTACACCTGCGAAGGGACCTACCTGCCGACCAGCGACCCCTGGGAGGTCGTCTATCAGGGCGCCTTCCCCGACGACGAGTGGAACCTCTATCTGCTGCCGGTAGGACGGGACTGGTTCAGCCGCTACGGCTACTACCCCGAAATCACGCGGCTGGTCTTCGTCAACGATCACGACGACACGCCGAATGGCGTGACCGTCTACGACGCGATCGTCGATGTGACCGGCGACCTGCCGCAGGCGCCCGCCGTGACGATCATCCGCGGCCGCCAGACGGTCGAGAAGCTCACTTCCCGGCTCTACCGCGTCGGCATCCAGTTCGGATCGCAGGTCGAGGATCCCGATTCGCCGCCCGAGTCGCTCGTCTACCACTGGGACTTCGGCGACAGCACGACCAGCAGCGAGAGCGCGCCGTTCCACGAGTTCATCGCCGAGGCCGACTACACCTACACCGTCTCCCTCTTCGTCCGGGACCCCGACGGGATCTGGGGACGGGACACGACCCAGGTCAAAGTCGAGCCCGGTCTGGCCGATCTTCCGATCACGATGAACATCGTCGGCGACATCATGCTGGCGCGCGGCTACGACCAGCCGGGCGGCCTGATCGACCAGTACGGCCCCGAGTGGATCTTCGCCCCCACCCGTCCCTGGTTCGGCGACGCGGCCGACCTGAACATCGCCAACCTGGAGTGCCCGCTGACCGACGAGGGGACCCCGCATCCGACCAAGAGCATCGTCTTCCGCGGGCGCCCGTCGAACGTCGCCGGAATCGCCTGGGCCGGCATCGACGTCGTCTCGCTGGGAAACAACCACATCATCGACTATGGCCAGCGCGGGATGGAGGAGACCCAGGAGGTGCTCGACGCCGCCGGGATCCTCTGGGGCGGCGCCGACGATGACGACTACCTCGCGCAGCAGCCGGTCTTCGTCAACACCCGCGGCGTCTCGCTGGCGTTCATCGGCCAGTGCAACCGCACCGGGCGCGAGTACAACTACCAGCCGTTCCTCGACGCCGGGTACAACAAGCCCGGCTTCGCCTGGATCACGGAGCCCAACCTCGACCGGGCCATCGGTGACGCGCGCGATCTGGCCGACCTCGTCGTGATCCAGCTCCACGCCGGCATCGAGTACGCGACCGGACCCGGGACGATCGCGCAGTCGGGGTGGCCGCTGGAAGGGATGGAGGGTAAGGCGGCGGTCGGACCGTTCCTGCCGCATCCGATCGATCCGGCCGATCCGAGGTTCTCGCATCAGGACGAGCCGCCGGCCGGCGCCGCGGGCCCCGGCCCGGGCCTGAAGCCGGCTGCCTCCGACTCCGACGGCAAAGACGACTTCATCTTCCCGACCCGGCCGTCCCTGACCGACCGGCAGCTGCGCTGGCACGCGGTCGAAACCGGCGCCGATCTCGTCATCTGCCACCATCCCCACGTCCTGCAGGGGTTCGAGGTCTACAACGGCACCCTGATCGCCCACAGCCTGGGCAACTTCGTCTTCGACCAGAGCTACGCCGAGACCTTCCCGTCGCTCATCCTGTCGACCGAGTTCGACAAGGGAGGTTTCCGCTCGTTCACCTTCCGGCCGGCCTTCGTCGACGACTGGGTCCCCCACGTCGTCTCCGGACGGCTGGGGCGCGAGATCCTCGATCGCCAGGCGGAGTACTCGCGGGAGCTCAACACGGTCGTCACAGTCGATCCCGAAGCGATGCAGGCCACGATCCAGCTGCGCCCCGAGTTCCTCGAGTGGACGCCCGAGATCTTCACGACCACCGAGCCGCTCTTAGAAGCCGACGGGTTCTGGACCACGCCGCCGATCGAGCGCGACGGCCCCGGCACGTTGGCGCGGGTGCTCTCGGTGGAGGCCGAAGGAGCGGTCGAAGTCCGCGTCGGGCGCGAGCTCCTCTGGCACGGCGACATGGAGGACGAAGGAGCGACCTTCTGGAACCTCAACAGCAACTACGAGGGGTATGACGCGGAGGTCGCGCACCAGGGGGCCCGCTCGCTCCGCCTGCGGCGCGACGGCGGGTCGGTCTCGACCGACCTCCAGGGGTTCCCGGCGCTGCTCGGCGGCCAGGACTACTCTCTCTCGATCTGGATCCGGACGCAGAATGCGAACGGCGCCAATCTCTCGGCCCAGTTCTACACCGGACGCGGCTCCGGTCTGGTGAGCGATGTCGAGGTCACGAGCGGCGTCGACGGCACGACCGAATGGACGCGGTACTGGCGCGATCTGTCGGTCGCCCAGACCCCCTGGTTCTTCGAGGTCAAGCCGCACATGGATCGCCCCTCCTCCGGGGAGGGATCCGCCTGGTTCGACGAGGCGAGGCTCATCGCCTGGGAGGCCTGGCAACCGGCGACACTGCCGCTCTCCTACCCCGCTCCGAGCAACCTGCGCTTCATTCAGGTGCGCACGACCGAGGCGGCGGGCTCGGTGACGCTCTCGTGGGAGGATGTGCGGGCGACCGACCAGTCCGTCTCGATCGAGGAAGGGGAGGCGGGCGGCAGCGGCCTCAGGACCAACGGCGTGGGCATCGTCCTCGCCCGGCCCCAGCCGAATCCCTTCCGTTCCGACTCGGAGATCGAGTATCGTCTGATCCGGAACGGGCAGGTTCGACTCGAGGTGTTCGACCTTCGCGGACGCAGGGTTGCGACCCTCGTCGACCGGGTCCAGGAAGCGGGCGTCCATCGCGCGACCTGGACGGCCAAAGACCGAGCCGCGGGCCTCTACTTCGTCCGGCTGGCCTCCGGCGGAGAGACCCGGGTCGAGAAGCTGATTCTGATTCGCTGACGGCGGCCGACGGGAGGCGGGGAGGGGTAGAGCATGGCGCGCGAGCATCGAGGAGTCGAGGGATCCGGCGACGCTGGACAGTTCGATCCGAGGGGAGATGCCGGCTTGAACCGAGGTCGCGTCGCAAGGATCGCGCCCGGCTCCGGACTCCTGACGATCCTCCTCCTGACGATCCTCACCGTCACGCTGACCGGCCCGACCGGCTGCATGGTCCGGTCCGACACGCCGGTCGTCGGCCCCGACTCCACCCTGGTCTACCCATCGAAGCTGTCGTCCGACGTCAATGCCTCGATCACCTTCGCCCTGCGCGACAGCCGCGCCCGCGAGGCGGAGAGAGAGAGCGACCGCGCCCGGCAGCGCGAGATCACCCGCCTGAAGAAGAATCGGGACAAGCTGGTGGAGATGCGCGCCGAGCAGGAGGAGGAGCGCGCCGCGGCCGCGCGACTCGCGGAGGAGAAGGCACGCAAGGCAGAGGAGAAGAAGGCGAAGGCGGCCAAGAAGAAGGCCGCCGAGAAGAAGAAGAGCGGGAAGAAGTCCTCCTCCGGGAAGGATGCCGTCAAGAAAGACGGAACGACATCGGACGCACGGACGGACCGGAGCGAGGGATCGACGCTGTCGGAATCGAAGCGCACGGCAGGGAAGAGCTCCGAGGCGGCGAAGAAGAAGTCCACCCGCCGCGCCTCCCGTCGTCCCTCCCTCTCTTTCGCCGCCATCAGCGACTCGCTGGCGCGCATCGATGCCCGGCTCACGCAGCTCGAGTTCGAGGACTCGCTCGCCCAGTCCTCCGGCTGGAGGCAGAGCAAGGCGATGGGACGACCCGAGGACGAGCGAGCCTTCGACCTGGAAGAGGATGCCCGGATCCTCGCCACGGTGCAGCTCGACAACGTCTATGCCCGCGGCCGGCGTCCCATGACCCTGCACCTGATCTGGGTGAATCCCGCCCAGAAGAAGGTCTTCAAGAAGATGTACGAGTACACGCCGAACGACTCCACCCAGAAGATCACCGGCTCCTTCTCGATCCCGCCGTCGCGTCGCTCGCCCGGGTTCTACAAGCTCAGGGTCTACCTGCACCGCGAGCTGATCGCGGAGAAGGCGTTCGAGCTGCGTGGCACCGGGCAGGAAGTGCCGGAGGAGTCCTCGGGCGACGGGGCGATGTAGAGCCGAAGCCGGCGGTCACTCCCGCTTCTACTTGAACCAGACCGTGAAGCCGGCCTGCCCCAAGAGATCGGAGCCCAGGTCGAAATCGTACCCCGACCGGTCGGGAACCGAGGTGATGCCATCGCCGACGATCTCGTCCTCGCCGATGAAGTCGATGACGACCCCCGCCTGCGTGAAGAGGGACAGGTACGACGTCGGGAAGTACTCCGCCTGCAGGCCGAGCCCGAGCCGCACATCGGTCGCCGAATCGTCACGATCGTTGGTCGAGCCTTCGATCGACACGCTCAACCGCTGAAGGTCCAGTCCCCCTAGGGCCGAGAGGTGCGCCTTCGACCAGGAGGAGAGCTTGTAGGTCCCGTACATGCCCAGCTCCATCGATGTGCCCTTGTTCGTGACTTCACCGGCCTCGGTGTCCACAGTCGTCTTCGACAGCCCGAACCCGACGGTCAACGAAAGCCCCAGCTGCGGGGTCACGTAGGTGCGCACGTTGATCCCGTTGGTACCGCCCAGGGTGGTGTTACCGCCCACCCCGAAGGCCCCGTGCTTATTGGCCCAGTCAGCGCTTGATCCTTCCTGAGCCATCACCGGTCCTGTAGCCAGCGCCAGACCCAATCCCAGGAGCGAGATCCAACGATAGAAACGATTCATGACGAGTCTCCTTGTTCGGATGATTCCACTTGTGCCAGTGCACGTCACGCCGACACGCGCCCGCGGACACGCTTTTTGGAACGGGTGTTCATAGCACGCTCGCCCCGATCTGTACAAGATCCAAGAAGACGGTCTGGTTCTGGATCAGGCTCTGAATCCATTGGAGAAAATGACGGTCTCGATCAAGACGGAGAATCGCAGCGTTCTCACGACCCATCGTTCCGGGGTGAATTCTCAACGGCGGCAACCTTTGGCCCGCTCCGCCGTCTGGTGCTGGTCAGCGAAAGGAGACCCCATGCGCCCGAATACCCTCCGCCCCGCCGTCGGCCCCAACAGCCGCCCCGCCATGCGCCCCGCGTTCCTGTCCTTCGCCTGCCTGCTGGCCACACTCGCGACCGTGGCCTGGGGAGCCGGCCCGGCCGGCCTCCAACGGGAGGCCGAGGCGATCGGTCGCGCCTTCGTGGACGCCGCCAACACGTCTGATCCCGCCGTCCGCCTCGCCGCGGTACGCGCGATCTATGCCGACGAGACGTTGAAGAAGCGAGGTGAAGCCGAACTGCTCGCCGGGTTCGACCGTCTCGCGCGCGAGTGGGCCCCCCTCGAGCTCCACCACTCCGAGGCCGTCGCGACGCCGGCCGGGGAGGCGACCCGCTACTCGCTCCACGTCTTCGCGAAGTCCGCCCGGGACGGCCGATGGCACGACTTTCAGTTCATACTGGATCCCCAGCCGCCGCACCGTGTCGATCGGCTGGTCTTCATCGCCGAGGTCGCGGCGCCGGTCTATCTCCCGAACGGAGCGATCACCGACGACGCGACGCGCGCGTGGCTCGACGGGTACATCGACCGGCTCGTGGCCGACGACGATCTGTCCGGGGCGCTCATGATCGCGGTCGGCGGAGAGCCCATCTTCGAGCGGTACTTCGGATTCGCGGACGCCGCCCGCTCGGTTCCCTGTACCCCCGACACTCGATTCAATCTCGGATCGGGGAACAAGATGTTCACCGCCCTCGCCGTGGCGCAACTCGTGGCCGAGGGCAAGCTCAGCTATGAGACCACGCTCGACCGGTTCGTGCCTGACCACCTGGACCCGGAGTGGAAACGGACGGCCAGGATCGGGCACATCCTTTCACACACCTCCGGGGCGGGAGAGTACTGGACCCCCGAAACGACCGAGGAACTCCGTCGGGTGAACACGCTCCGCGACTTCCTCCCCCTCATCGAGCGCGCCGGGATCGACTTCGCCCCCGGCACCGGGTGTCGCTACAGCAACTCCAACTTCATCCTGGCCGGGCTGGTCATCGAGGCGGCGACGGGGAGGGACTACCACGACGTTATCCGCGAGAGGATCTACACGCCCTGTGGCATGGCCGACAGCGACACCTACTGGATGGATGGCTCGGTTCCGGGGCTCGCCGAACCGCTGACCGGAAAGCCGCGAGCCTGGCAGGCCGCGGGGCACGGCCGGCGCGGCAGCTCCGCCGGGGGCGGGTTCTCGACACCGCGCGACATCCTCCGCTTCGGGCGGGCTCTGGTCGAGGGAAGGATCGTCGGGCTTCCCGTCCTGGCGGAGATGACACGCTCTCACACGGCCCACGTCCCGGACGCGGACCTCGACTACGGCTACGGGTTCATTCTCCAGTCAGACGCGGGCGGGACGCGATCCTTTGGTCACGGCGGCATCGCCCCGGGAATCAACTTCGAGTACCGGTACTTTCCAGCCTCCGATGTCACCCTCATCGCCTTCTGCAACCAGGACAACGGGGCGTATGACAGCCTGCGCATGACAGCGACGAAGCTCATCACCGGGGACCGGTGAGCAAGGGCGCGGGACCCGTCAGTCCAGCCCGAACTCCGCCCTGATCTCGGGAGTCAGGCGCCGCAGCCGGCCCAGCCGCCGGACATACTCGACCGGATCGGCGCGGAGCTGCCAGCGCGGGTAGAACGTACGACGGATTCCTCTCGAGCAGCTCGCGCTGCCGCTGTGTCCGATGCGATAGACAGCGCCGGGGAACGGCAGCGGCTCCAGCGGCGTCCCACCCTCCCTGAGCCGCCTCTCCAGCACCTTGTGGCTTCCGATCATCCATCGGACGTAATCGGGATCGGCCGCCTCGACACGGTCCGGCAACCCGAGAAGATCGATCCGCACGAGGTGGGAGGTCCCGCAATAGAGGAAGAACGAGGGATGCCGGTAGAGCCAGGACCCGCCGTCGCTCCAGACGTACCCCTCGGGCATGAACCACCCGTTCGCCCCGGCGTGGCGCGCCACCTGCCCGGCGAGACGGTTGCTGACGAAATCATCGGCGTCGACGGTCATCATGTGGGTCACGTCAGAAGAATCACGCGCGTGCAGGATCCCGGCCAGGATGCGCCTTCCCTTGTCGAAGCGGATGACGTCGCGCCGGGATTCCTCGTCCGCATAGAGATCCCGGCGCGGAGGCGGGTCGGGTGCCTCGAAATCCACCCGTGCGATTTCGGCGCCCGGAGGCAATTCCGGCATCGCCACGCCGCGGTTGGCGACGACCACGGCCCGGAACGGACCCTCCCGCTGCGCGCAGACGGATCGCACCGTCCGGAGTAACAAGGAGAGAACCACGGGCCAGTTCCCGGCGGACGCCGGGTGCTGCAGCGGAATCACGAATACGAGCATCTGTCCTGCCTCTTCGAGAGTGGAAGAGCCGGCGCCGCGCCGGGGATCCCGGGGAAGTCCTGGCGGGGAGTATCCCTCGTCCCGGGTCTTGCTGTCCAGCCGCCGGGCGCCGGTCGATCGCCCCCACCGTCGTTCTCGCTTGACCACCGCCTCGTTCCGGCCGTTCCATTCGAGCGATCCGGATCGCCGACGGACTCGATTCGTGAACCCTCCAGGGAGGACGCCCGGTGGACCGACCGACCGCAGAGCACGAGAGACTCGAAGCCGCGCGGAACGGGCAGGCCGCATGGAAGCGATGGGGTCCGTATCTCGCCGAGCGGCAGTGGGGTACCGTGCGCGAACATGGCAATGCGGAGGGGGATCCCTGGGACTCGTTTCCCCACGATCACGCTCGCTGGCGCGCCTATCAATGGGGCGAAGACGGCCTGGCGGGGATGAGCGACGACCGGCAGCAGCTCTGCTTCGCCGTCGCGCTCTGGAACGGGCGCGACCCGATCCTGAAGGAACGGCTCTTCGGCCTGTCCAACCGCGAGGGGAACCATGGCGAAGACGTCAAGGAGTACTACTTCTACCTCGACGCCACGCCGACCCACTCCTACCTGAAGTTCCTCTACAAGTATCCGCACGCCGCGTATCCCTACGGGACCCTCGTCCGGGAGAATGCGCGGCGCACCCGCCACGACTACGAGTTCGAGCTGCTCGACACCGGAGTGTTCGAAGGGAATCGCTACTTCGATCTCTTCGTGGAGTACGCCAAGGCGGGCCCCGAGGAGATCCTGGCCCGGATCACGGTCGTCAACCGCGGCCCGGAAGCCGCTGAGCTCCATGTGCTCCCGACCCTCTGGTTCCGCAATACGTGGTCGTGGAATCCAAACCGGCTGAAGCCGCTCCTCCAACAGACCTCGACCGGCGGCACGCTGCGGACCATCCGGGCAGCGCATCCGGAGATCGGAGATCGCTGGCTTTACTGCCACGGAGATCCGTCGCTCTACTTCACGGAGAACGAGACCGATCCGGAGAGGGCCCACTTCGTCGCCGGGATCGGTGGGGTGAGCCGCGAGGCAACGGCCGGTGGCCCGGCTCCGCGCCCCGGCTTCTTCAAGGACGCCTTCCATCGCCTCGTCATCCATGGAGATACGGATGCGGTCCACCCGGAAAGCCGCGGCACCAAGGCCGCCGCCCACTACCACCTCGTCGTTCCTCCCGGCGAGAGCCGTACGATCCGGCTGCGGCTGTCCGATGTCCCTCCGTCCGACGCGCGCGAGATCGACCCGGGTCGCGACTACCACACATTCCGCGATCCGGAGCAGACCTGTTTCGGAGCTGAGTTCGAAGCGGTCTTCCAGCAACGGATTCACGAGGCGGACGAGTTCTACGAGCAAGCGCTGCATCCGGAACTCGACGACGAAGCGCGGTTGATCTCCCGCCAGGCCCTGGCGGGACTGATCTGGAGCAAGCAGTACTACCACTACGACGTGCACGAGTGGCGGACTCGTTCGAACGGAGGTTCTCCGCCACTCCCCTCGGCCCGCGCGGGGCGGAACGGAGCCTGGGCGCACCTCGCGGCGGACGACATCATCTGCATGCCGGACACCTGGGAGTACCCGTGGTTCGCGAGCTGGGACCTCGCCTTCCAATCCCTCGCCCTGCAGATCGTCGATCCCGATCTCGCCCGTGAGCAGCTGGAGCTGGTGACCCGCCCCCGATACATGCACCCGAACGGCCAGCTTCCCGCCTACGAGTGGAACTTCTCGGACGTCAATCCTCCCGTCCATGCCTGGGTCGCCTGGCGGCTCTACATCAACGACGCCCGGCGGAACGGCCGCGGCGACCGGCGATTCCTCGAGTCGATGTTCCACAAGTGCCTCGTCAACTTCACCTGGTGGGTCAACCGGAAGGACACATTCTCGAACAACATCTTCGAGGGAGGATTCCTCGGCCTGGACAACATCGGCGTGCTCGACCGCAGCAGTCCGCTCCCCTTCGGCGGCACGCTCGAACAGGCCGATGGCACCGCCTGGATGGCGATGTACGCGCTCAACCTCTTCGAGATGGCGCTCGAGTTGGCCCGGGAGGATCCGCACTACCAGGAGACCGCGGCCCGGTTCTACGAGCATTTCGTTTCGATCGCCGCCGCCATGGATCGGATGGGCGCCCACGCGGATGAGCTATGGGACGAGGAGGACGGGTTCTACTATGACCTGCTGCGATTCCCCGACGGCACGACCTCCCGGATCAAGGTCCGTTCGCTCGTCGGCCTGGTCCCCCTCGCGGCCCACGTGTTGATCACGCGCTCCGAGTACGAGCGCCTCCCCGACCTGCGCCGGCGGATCGCCCGACTCGAGCGCCGTCACCCGGAGCTGACGCGGAACCTCACGAACTTCGAACAGCCCGGGCCGACGGGCGTGCGGATCCTCTCGGTCCTGAACGAGACGAAGCTGCGCCGGATCCTGGCTCGCATGCTGGACGAGGGGGAGTTCCTGAGCGCTCACGGCATTCGTTCACTCTCCCGGTACCACCGGGACCACCCCTACGTGCTGTCGGTCGACCGGCAGATCCACGAGGTCCGTTACGAGCCGGCCGAGTCGCACAGCGCGCTCTTCGGCGGTAACTCCAACTGGCGCGGTCCGGTCTGGTTCCCGATCAACCTCCTCCTCTGTTACGCGCTCTACCGCCTGCACACCTACTACGGCCCCTCGTTCCGCGTGGAATGCCCGACCGGATCGGGCCGGATGCTGAACCTCCAGGAGGTGAGCACCGAGATCGCGCGGCGGCTCCTTTCGATCTTCCGCCGCGAGAACGGACGGCGGGCGGTCTACGGCGAAACCGACACCTTCCAGAACGATCCGCACTGGAGAGATCTCATCCTTTTCTACGAGTACTTCCACGGCGACAACGGCGCCGGCATCGGAGCCTCCCACCAGACCGGCTGGACCGCTCTGGCGGCGCGCCTCTTCCAACTGACGGCCGAGGGACAGATCGAGTTTCCCGTCAAGCCCGCAGCGGGTTGACGGCGGCCTCGCACCGGAGGTACGACCATGTGGGATGAATTGCACTCCCGGCTCCGGGCGCGCGGATGGCATGCGCGCCTGATCGCCATCGAGCACCTGCGCCAGATGCAGCGGGAGATCGAAGAGCGGGTCGAATCGGGTGAGCTGACCCCGGAGTTCCACGCGGAGCGGCTGGGCTGGTTCCGGTACTCTCCCCCTCCGACCCTCCCCCGCGCCCGTTCGATCGTCGTCGTCGCCGTGCCGCGGCCACAGACCGCGGTGACCTTCCATCCGGGCGGGCGCACCGTGAACGCGGTCGTTCCGCCGACCTATGCCCTCGAACACGAGACGGGAGAGGAAGTGGGACGCTATCTGGCCGACTTGCTGCATCCGGCCGCGTACCGCACAGCTCCGACGCGGCTGCCGCTCAAGCTGCTGGCGGCACACTCCGGATTGGCCGAGTACGGCCGCAACAACATCACCTATGTCGAGGCGACCGGGAGCTTCCACCAGCTCGTGGCCTTCTACGCCGAGCTGCCGGCCGAGCCTGATCACTGGCAAGCGCCGCGAGTGATGGATGCGTGCGCGAGCTGCGACCTCTGCGCCTGGGCCTGTCCCACCACCGCGATCGTCGAAGATCGGTTTCTGATCGATGCGCGCCGCTGCCTGGTCTACATGAACGAGGGGACGGAGCCGTTTCCCTCCTGGCTCAAGCCGGAGTGGCACACCTGCCCGGTCGGCTGCCTGGAGTGTCAGGTCACCTGCCCGGTGAACCAGGAGTATCTGCGCCGGGTCGAACCGGACGGGGAGTTCGACGAGGCCGAGACAGAGGTCCTGCTGCACGGCGTCCGACGGGACGAACTCGCGCCGACGCTGGCCGAGAAGCTGCGGATCTCCGGACTGCTCGACTACCTGGAAGTGATGCCCCGCAATCTCGCCGCGCTCTTCGAGGCGGATCGCAGGCGGCGGAATTGAGCGATCACCGCCGGGAGGAACCACCCACCGGGGGTCTGACGCACGACATCCCAACGGTCCTGCGGGAGGTCCTGCGCGAGTACGTCCTCCCTCCGTGGGGTGATCACGGGGTGCGGCACTGGGCGCGCGTCCTGGAGAACGGGCGCAGGATCGCGGAGATGAACGGCGCCGACCTGGAGGTCGTCACCCTCTTCGCGCTCTTCCATGACTGCCGGCGCGTCAACGAGGGCACCGACGACGGGCATGGGCTGCGGGGAGCGCAGCTTGCACGGTCGCTGCGGGGCACGCTCGTCCACCTCGACGACGCTCGCTTCGAGCTGCTCTTCGAGGCCTGTCGCCTCCACACGCAAGGCCTGACGGAAGGGGACCCGGCGCTCCTGGCCTGTTGGGACGCAGATCGTCTCGACCTCGGCCGCGTGGGCATCAAACCCCGAGCCCACAGGCTGGGCACTGATGCCGCCCGCGAGCTGCTTCCCTGGGCCGATGCTCGGGCCATCCGCGGACACGTGGCGGCGGAGATTCTCGCTTCGTGGGGGTTGGAGCCGCAGTAGGATTCAGGCGGGAGAAGAGCGCAGAAGGGAGGGTCTGGTGAGGGCGGGTCTCGTCACGGCGGTCGCCATCGGAACGGGAGGTTTTCTCGGCGCGCTCGCCCGCTACGGACTGAGCGGGCTGGTGCATCGTCTCCTGCCGGGGGCGACCTTTCCGTACGGCACGCTCGTGGTCAACCTCCTCGGCTGCCTCTTGATCGGAGTGATGACCGGACTCGCCGACTCCCGCCAGCTGTTCCGGCCGGAGGTCAGGGCGTTCGCCCTTATCGGGATCCTGGGCGGTTTCACGACCTTTTCGACCTTCGGCTACGAGACCGTCGCGATGCTCCGGGACGGGTCGTCCGTGCGCGCGGCGGCCAACGTCGGAGTGCACGTCCTGCTCGGCCTGGGGCTGGTCTGGCTGGGCCACACGATCGCAACACCGAGGTAGATCCGCCATGATGCTGCCGAAGGATGGAAAACTGCTGCGTATCTTCGTCGGGGAGAGCGACAGGCACGAGGGGCAGCCGCTGCACGAGTGGATCGTCCGCCAGGCGCGGAATCACGGGCTCGCCGGCGCCACCGTCCTCCGTGGCCTCGAAGGGTATGGCGCGCGCAGCCGGCTCCACACCGCGAAGATCCTGCGGCTCTCGAGCGACCTGCCAATTGTGATCGAGATCATCGATACCGAGGCGAAGATCGAGGCGTTCCTCCCCGTGGTCGATGAAGCCGTCGAGGACGGCCTGGCGACCGTCGAGCGGGTGGAGGTGCGCTTCTACCGTTCGGCCCGATCCAAGCCCGGCGGCAACGCGGAGCCGGCGGACGGAGCGGACAAGAGCTGAGTCACGGCGCTCGGAGCGCCGATCGGCTATCATCCCCTCATGGATCGACCTTTTCTCACCCTTGGCGCGGTCTCGGCCTTCGTCGCGGTCGCCGCGGGCGCCTTCGGTGCCCATGGCCTGCGGGACCGGCTCACGCCCGAGATGCTCGCGGTCTTCGAGACCGGCGCCCGCTACCAGTTCTATCACGCGCTCGCGCTGATCGCCGTCGCGTGGGCAGCGCGGACCTTCCCCGGCCGGGCCTCCCGCGTCGCCGGCTGGTTGTTCGCCATCGGCACGCTCGTCTTCTCCGGCAGCCTCTATGCTCTCGCCCTCACCGGCGTGCGGGCCCTGGGGGCGATCACACCGATCGGGGGCGCGGCGTTCCTTGCCGGTTGGGTCTGCCTGGCGTGGGCGGGATGGCGGTCGCGGGGGGTGTGACACCCGCATGGACCGCTACCTGATTCTCGGCGCAACCTTCGGCCTCGCTGCCGCCGCGCAGCCGGGACCGCTCCAGAGCTATCTCGTCGCACAGGCGGTCAGCAAGGGATGGAGGCGCGCCGCCCCCGCCGCCTTCGCTCCGCTCTTGAGCGACGGGCCGATCATCGCGCTCGTGCTCCTCGTCCTCACGCACGTGCCGGCCTGGATGGAACGGGGCCTCAGGCTGGCGGGAGGTCTCTTTCTCCTCTATCTGGCGTATGGCGCGTGGCGTTCGTGGCGGCGGTTCGACCCCGCACGCCTGCTCGAGGAGGCGTCGCGCGGGGGCACGCTCGGCCAGGCCGTGGTCGTCAACCTGCTCAACCCGAATCCCTATCTCGGCTGGTCCCTGGTCCTGGGGCCGATCCTGCTGGAGGGTTGGCGGGAGAGCCCCGCGCATGGTCTGACGCTGCTCCTCGGGTTCTATGTCACGATCGTCGCAGGGCTCTTCGCCACCATCGTGCTCTTCGCCACGACCCGGCAACTCGGACCGCGCGTAAGCCGGCTTCTCCTCGGCCTGTCGGTGCTCGCGCTGGCCGGGTTCGGGGGGTATCAGATCTGGAGGGGGGTGGTGGGGTGAGCAGGCTCGGGCCGCGGATGTCACATCGACGCGCCCGGGTCACCCGTTCGCCGGGAAGTCCTCCGCCTCGACCCGCAACGTGACGCCGTCGAGCTCGACCGTATCGCCGATCACCAGGTTGTGTCCCCGGCGGGTCTCGACCTGGCCGTTCACCTTCACCTCGCCGCTCTGGATCCGGTACTTCGCCTGGCCGCCGGTCGCGGCGGCACCCCGGAACTTGAGGAACTGATCGAGGCGGATCTGACGCGGGTCGTCCGGAGGGATGATCGTGGGCTCGTCCATGGCCGTGATTCTCGCACCCCGCGGCGGATGGGGCGACATGCTATTCTCTCACGTCGCACGAATTCGGCCCATTCGGCGCGTTCGGCGCGCCGGCATCAGGAGAGGAACCGCCATGGACAGCAACGCCCTCTTCACCCAGCTCGCCCGCACCCCTCGCGCGATCGAGGCGATCGTCGCCGGAGTCAGCCTCGAGGACGCTCGCAAGAGACCGCCCGACGGCGGCTGGTCGATCCTCGAGATCGTCGCCCACCTGCTGGACGAGGAACGGGAGGACTTCCGGGCCCGGCTCGACCTCCTGCTGCACCAGCCGGGGGTCCTGGGGCCGCCGATCGATCCGCAGGGGTGGGTCACCGCCCGGCGGTACAACGAGCGAGACCTGGATGAGACGCTGCGGTCCTTCCTTGAAGAACGGCAGGCATCGCTGCAGTGGCTCCAGCGACTCGAAGCACCCGTCTGGGAGAATGAACTCCGTCACCCGGCCCTGGGCGTATTGCGGGCGGGGGACATCCTCGCCGCGTGGGTCGCGCACGACCTCCTTCATCTGCGGCAACTCACGTCGCGGCAGTGGCAGCGGGTCGGCGCGCTGGCCGCTCCATTCCTGACCGACTACGCAGGGAGCTGGTAGGAACGCTGCAACGGCAGTCGGCGGGCCCCAGGCTGCCACGGTCTCCGACCCCTTTCTCAGTGAAACAACATCGACGCCGGCACGCTCTGCAGTCCCAGCCCCGGCCCCTCGATCGTCAGGTCGAGCGCTCGCCCGCCCTGCCCCTGGAAGAACTCGACGCGGATCGGATGATACCCCGCGCGCAGCGCCAGATCGCGCGCCACCTCGCCGTTGCCATGCAATCCGTCGTTGTCGATCACCTTCTCGTCGTCCAGCCAGAGCGCGCTGCCATCGTCGGACCAGAGATGGAGCGTGTACAACCCGTCGGCCGGAATCCGGAGGTATCCCTGCATCTGCAGACCGAAGTGTTCCAGCGGCGCCGAGGCGGGCAGCCCGACCGCCGGCACGACCTCCCGGCGCCCGGGCTTGAGTGAACCGAAGTCGGGGAGGCGCGACCACCGTCCCTCGTGCAGCCGGCACTGCAGGCCGGGGCGGAGGCCGAGCCGGGGCGCCTCCCGCGTGCGTGCCCCTCCCGCGGCCGAACCTTCCGCCATCGCCAGCGGCACTCCCTCTCGCCACGCCATCCGCCGGACGGTCAAGGCCGCGACCTCCCCTTCGTCCATCGCCGGATCGAAGGCCCGCGCGCGGACCTGCGCCTCGCCGGTCAGCGTCAGGGGACCTTCGTACCGCGTCGAACGTCCGGTCGGTTCGCTCCCATCCAGCGTGTAGCGCACGACCGACCCAAAGTGGGGCGATGACATCCGGACCAACGTGGAGTCCAGGAACTCCTCGCGCGACGCCTCGAGTCGGACGCCCGTCCGACGCGGCGCCTCGAACGGATCGGTGGCCGGCCGCACGGCATCGTTCGGATTCCACGCCACCGAGGCGGCGAAGATCCGGACGGCCGGATCGTCGGGGAGACGGAGCGTGCGCGCGCCGGGCGGAAGGTCGATGCGGTAGCGGAAGAGCTGCGCAAACGCGTAGGCCTCCCGCCCACCGTAGGCGGTGTGCCGGTGCGTGCCGACCCAGGCGACCGGGTCGGTCTTGAGATAGGCCGGCACGATCCGCTCTCGCGTCGAGGTCGGCGCCGCGCCCGCCACCCGGTCGTACCATTGCGCCACCGGCTCGGACCAGTCGCGCACCACGAACGGGTACGACTCTCCATCGACGAAGAAGGTCGCGGGACGATCCCCTCCGACCGCCGTCGCCAGCAGGTAGAGCCGGTTGTATTCCCCCTGCGGCAGCGCGAGTTCCTGGCCGCGGCAGGCGAGCACATTCGCCCTCTGCTCTTCCCGGGGACCGAAGCGGTACTCGATCCCGTCTCGTTCGAGCTGCGCGGGGAGGAGGCCGGCGGGAAACGTGCGCCCCGCGGAATCGAACCCTGCCCCCGCAGGTGGCGTTGCGCCGTCCGCGCCGGCCGGCGTCTCGGTCGCGAAATGGCCTCGAGCGCGCTCCGCCCGCTCCGCCTCCCTCCGCTCCGCGGCCCGCGCTCCGTCCTCGATTCCGTGACGGCAGGCGGTCATCCCGACCAGGTTGTACGGCAGCTCCACGGGCTCCGAGCGCGGCGCCTCGATCCTCGCCGGAGGATCGGAGAGACGCAGCGCGAAGGTCCGCGGTTGGTAGGAGCGGAAATCGATCCGCAGGGTCCCCGCTTCGAGCACGGCCGGCTCGCCCGGACTGAAACCGACCCCGCTGCCGATCCACTCCATCGACTCCAACGTCTCTTCGGCGCCGTTGAGCTCGCGGAATGAGGTGATGGGGCGGGCGAAACGAAGCGCGACGCCGCTCTGGGGGGCGCCGTGCAACTCGTGCAGACGCACGATGAGCTCGTCGGATTCCTCGGCCAGCTTGATCGCCTTCACCGCGACCGAAGGAGTACTGACCGAGGCGAAGGAGACCCGGCGTCCCAGCGCGCCCTTCGACTTCGGAGCGGTCCAGGCCCGCAGCGGCTGGTTGAAACACTCCGCCTGCCGCGGCACGCCTCCCGTCCGCCAGTCACCCGCGTGCCCCGAAAGTGCGTAGGAGAGGTGGTGCACGCCGAGATCCTGGGAAGCCTGGTCCTCGATCCAACGCCAGCGCTCATTGACCTCGGGTGTACGCACCAGGGTCAGGCGCAACGTCCGGCGATCGGGACGGTCCCAGCCATGGCGGCAGTCGTTCATCACCGCGACGCCGAACTCCCCGCCTTCCGCGGGCAGGTCGGCCCACTGCTGCGCCGGGACCTCGTATAACTCGGGCCGGTTCACACCTCGCGCGATCGTGCCGAGTCCGAGATCGTAGACGGCCTGCTCGGCCCCCGAAGCGATCGGGAAGGCCGCTTTCAGCAGCATACCGGGCGTATTCCAGTCGATCTCCGTGTCGAACGAGATCCGGTCGGCGGCCGCGGCTTCCCCCGCGCAGAGGCGGATCGTCTGCGTGATGGTCGATCCGCGGGCCTCGCGCGAGATCTCGAGCGCGACTCGCGCCGGACCATGTTCGAGGATCCGGACTCGGGCCGGCCGTCCGACCAACGCCGCGGGCGGCGCCATGATGTCGTCGTGGTCGATCTCCCACGCCGCCCAGTCCCACGGTCGATCGGCCAGCATCTCCAGCCTGAGCGGTGCCGACAGCAGCTCCCGCTGGAGAACGAAGTCGTAGATCGACGCGACATCCCCCTGATCGTTGACGGTCACCTGATACCGTCGACTGCCGAGACTCGACGGCGTCACGGAGAGACCGGTCGGGATCCGGCACGGATCATCCGAAACTCTCGCCTCGAAGACCGCGAAGCCGACCGACGGCACCCGGGCCAGAAAGGCAATCGTCCACCGGCCGCCGTCGCGACGGATCACCTGGGCCGGCACTTCGCGCCCATCGGCATCCCGGACCCGGATCGCGCGCGCGGACGACGGCGGCTCGGGTCGCGCCGGGATCCGCCGGCCCCAGCCGTAGCGGCCGGACTCACCGGCTGCGATCTCAGCGGCATCCGTGGTGTCGATCCCCGCGGCGTCTGCCACCTCGATCACCGCCTCCACCACGTCCTCGCGTTCGATCGCCACGGGGTTGTACACGACGATCGGCGTGCCCTTGACCCTGGTGTCGAGCGCGCGGATGACCGCGCCGGCCGCGTCATCCAGCACCTGCGTGAACTGGTTGTGAGCGATCGCCTCGTCGTTCCAGGAGAAGGTGTAGGCCTCCGGAATGCTCGTGCCGGTCAGATCGTCGTGGAACTGGTGCCAGAGAAACCGGATCCACGCCTCGCGCAGCAGTTCCCGCGGGTAGGTCGATCCGCCCAGCCAGGCGGCCAGGCAGGCCGCCCGCTCCGCCGCGTCCGCCGCCTGCTCGTTCCGGCGATTCCAGCGCTTCATCTCGGACTGCGAGGTGTAGCAGCCGACTCCGTGGTCGGTCATGAGAAGCTCGCCCTCGTAGGCGGGAAGGGCCGCCACGACTTCCGGGCCTCGGGAAGCGATCTGACGCATGAGGTCGTCAGAGGCGGCGCATCGCACGCGGACCGGACCGGTGCCGGCCTGGCTCTTCTCCACCCACGCCACCGACTCTTCGTCGGGCGCGCCGCCGGTGTCGCCGGTGCCGAAGTAACGGAACGCGGTGTAGAGGCCCGACTGCTCTCCCTGCCGCCGGATCGTCGCGATCGCGGCGGAGTCGCTGCTGAGATCGTGCCGCACGCGACCGACGTAGGCCCCCGGGTTGAGCGCGGCGATGAGGCTCGATCCATCCACTCCCTGCCAGCGACCGAGATCGAACGGCACGCCGACGGCGCTCCCCCACGTCAGTTTCTGCGTGGAGAAGCCGATCAGGCCGCAGTGGGCCGCGATCGACGGCAGCGCATACCCGAATCCGAAACAGTCGGGAAGGAAGACATCCCGGCTGGTCTGACCGAACTCGCGGCGGAAGTAGCCGTTGCCGTAGAGGACGTGGCGGATCAACGATTCGGGCGAAGGCATGTTCGTGTCCACGGCATCGACCCAGCTTCCCGCCACCCGCCAGCGCCCGCCGGCGATGGCCCGCCGCATTCTTTCGTAGGCCTCGGGGTAGTACTCCTTCGCGAGCTGATAACGGAACGCCCCCTCGAAGCTGAAGGTATACCCAGGGTACCGATCGATGAGATCGAGGTTATCTCGCCAGGTGGCGGCGATGTACTCGTCGATCGTCTCCTGCACCGTCCAGCGCCACTGCGTGTCGAGATGAGAGGTGGCGACGACCTGAAGCTCGCCGGACTTCTCGGAGATCTCGGAGGCGGCTGGAATCGGGGTCGACGCCTCGGACGCCGACGATGGGCCTTGTCCGTACGCGGCGAGCGCTCCGCCCGCCAGGAACACTCCGACCGCGAGGAAAGCGACTCCGCCGCTCAGGCCCCGACGCCAGCCGCGGACCGCTCCCAACGCCGCCTCGGCCGCTGTTCTTACCCTCTCCCGAACAGGCTCTTGAGCGTCCACCGGTTTTCCCCCCTACGCCTCGCGGCGTGTCCGCTTCCTTCGCCAGATCCCCTCGTGCTTCAGCCGGTCGAGCAGGACCGCCCCGAGGATCACCAGCCCGAGAACAACCTTCTGCGTGTAGCTCTCGACATTCGTCAGGTTCATGCCGTTCTGGATGACCGCGATGATGAAGGCCCCGATCAGGGTTCCCAGCACCCGTCCCTCTCCGCCGCTCAGGCTGGTGCCGCCGACGACGACCGCGGCGATGACGTAGAGCTCGTACATCCCCCCGTAGGTGGGGGCGCCGCTCTTGAGTTGCGAGGCCATGACGACACCGCCCAGGCCGGCCAGGGCGGCGACGCCGACATAGACGAGCAGCAGGACTCCCTTGACGCGGACGCCGGCCAGTCGCGCGGCCTCGGCATTCCCGCCGACCGCGTAGATCGAGCGCCCCAGCACGGTGCGCGCCATCACCAGATGGGCCGCGGCGAACAACGCCAGCATCAGCCAGACCGCCCAGGGGATGCCCATCACCGGATCGGTCGCGCGTCCCAGCGTGACGAACGATTCGGGCACCTGGTAGATCGGCCGCCCCTTCGAAAGGATGTAGGCGATCCCGCTCGCCACCTGCATCATGCCGAGCGTGGCGATGAAGGGTGGCACCCCGAATCGGGTGATGGTGAAGCCCGACAGGAGCCCGCAGAGCGCGCAGGCGACGATCGCCGCCAGCCCCGCGAGGAGCATCGCGGCGGGCCCGGCCTGCTCCGCGCCCCACTGGCCGATCAGGCCGGTCGCCACCACGGCCGAGAAGGCGATCAGACTCCCGACGGAGAGGTCGATGCCGCCGGTCAGGATCACCAGCGTCATCCCGACCGCCACGATGGCGATGACCGCGATCTGGTTGGCGACGTTGCGGAGGTTGTCGGTGAGGAGGAAGGTGGGCCAGCGGTAGGAGGAGGGGGTGACGATCTCGACTTCACCGGGATTCTCCATCGCGTCGATGACCGATCGAACCGCCGGAGCATACGCCTCGAGCGTGGCGACGAGGCACGATCCCGGCTGATCTCCGCGCGCCTCGAGCCCCCTCTTCCACGCGGCCGGATCGCCCCGCACGACGACGACTGCGCGCCGGTCGCCGCGGTCATCCACTTCGCGCCCCAAGCGCGCCGCGAAAGCGTCGTCCTGCGCACCGCCGCGCACGAGGATGTAGAGGACGCCTCTCTCCCCCGCCGGGATCCGGCCGGAGAGCGATCGGGCCGCGCGCGCCCCGGTCGGCTGCTGCTCGCGGATCGTCAGGATGGAGAAGAGCGCTACCAGCAGGAAGAGAACCAGCAGCATCCCGTAAGGGCCAAGCCGGCCGGCCAGCAGGGCGAAGGTTTGGCCCACGCCCCGGGTCGCGTCCCCGGGCTTCGGTTCGTTCGAAGGCGCGCTCATGCCACCGCCATCCGCATCACCTCTTCCGGGGTCGCCACCGTCGCATCGGCGATCTCCCCTTTGATCCGCCCGTCACCCATGACGAGGATCCGATCGCTCACCCCGAGCACCTCCGGAAGTTCGGACGAGATGACCAGGATCGCCTTCCCGCGCGCCGCCAGTTCCCGGATCAGGGTATAGATCTCCCACTTCGCTCCCACATCGATCCCGCGGGTCGGCTCGTCGAAGAGAAGCACGGACGAGTCGCTCCTGAGCCACCGCGCCACCAAGAGCTTCTGCTGATTGCCGCCCGAGAGATGCCCCGCGGCCTGTTCCGGTCCCGTGACCCGGATCCGGAGGCTCGCCACGAAGCGAAGAAAATCGGCCCTCTCCTCCCGCCCGCGGATCCAGCCCCGGCGCGACCAGAAGCGCAGGTTCGGCAGGGCGAAGTTCTCCCGCGCCGACAGGCCCAGGATGAGTCCCTGCCCCTTCCGATCCTCGGTCAAAAGGCAGATTCCCCGCGCGATCGCATCGCGCGGCGATCGGATCGCGACTTCGCGCCCATCGAGCAGGATGCGTCCCGACGTCGGGCGGTCGGCGCCGAACAGGAGACGCGCCAGTTCCGTCCGTCCCGCCCCGACGAGACCGGCCACGCCCACCACCTCGCCGCGGCGCAGGGTGAAAGAGACGCGGCGCACCTTTCCGCCGGCGAGGTCGATCACCTGCATGAGCGGAGTCTCGTTCTCCGCGTCCCTCCCGGCACCGTCCTCGATGCCCGCCTCCACGCCCGCCACGGCCCCCGCTTTCGCCCGCGCTGGAAACTCGCGTTCCAGCGGCCTCCCCACCATCAGCTCGATCATCCGCCCGCGAGACAGCTCCGCCGCATCCCAGGTGCCGAGGGTGCGGCCGTCACGCATGACCGTGATGCGATCGGCCAATCGCGCGACTTCGTCCAGACGGTGCGTGATGAAGAGAATCGCGCGCCCGCGAGCCCTGAGCGCCTGCAGCACGCGGCTCAGCGCGTCGACCTCCCGCGGGGCGAGGGCTGCCGTCGGCTCGTCCATGATGAGCAGGCGGGCGTCGGCGAGGAGCGCACGCGCGATCTCCACGAGTTGCCGGTGGGCGACGTCGAGGTCGCGGACGATCGCCTCCGGCTCGATCTCCGCCTCCAGCTCCCGCAGCACGGCCCGGGCCAGGCGGCGCTCCTCCTTTCGGTCGATCCAGCCCCGGCGGGCCGGCGCGCGGCCGAGGAAGAGGTTCTCCCGCACGGTCAGGGCTGGAACGAGGTTGAGTTCCTGGTAGATCGCCGCGATGCCGGCGGTGAGCGCGTCGAGGGGCCGATCGAAGCGAACCGTGCGGCGGTCGAATTCGATCACGCCGCCGTCCGGACGGTGGGCTCCGGTCACGATGCGGATCAGGGTGCTCTTTCCCGCTCCGTTCTCGCCGACCAGGGCATGGATCTCCCCCGAACGGACTTCGAGCGACGCGTCGACCAGGGCCTGCACGCCGGGGAACGACTTCTCGACGCCGGCCAGGCGCAGGAGCGGAGCGGGTTCGCCGGACAGGATCAAGGGCGGCACGTCGGCGGACCGATTACGGCGCCGCCTTCGCCTTCTCCTGATCGTACAGGTCGCACGGGATCAGGATCTCGCCCGGCACGTCGCCTCCGGCCATGTGGCCGTAGACCGCCTCGATCACGGTGCGTCCGATCATCTTCGGCTGCTGGATCACATCCGCGTAGATCTTGCCGTCTTTGATCGCCTGCCGGGCCTCCGGCACCGCATCGAAGCCGACGATCGCGATCCGGCCCGCCTTGCCGGCCTTCTCCACGGCCGCCAGCGCGCCGAGGGCCGAGTCGTCGTTGATCCCGAAAATCGCATCGAGGTCGGGATGCGCCTGCAGGATGTCCTCGGCCGTCCGGAAGGCCTGGTCCTTCATGCCGCGTCCGGTGAGCTTCGCCACCACCCTGAGCTCCGGCTGGCGCGCGATCTCGTCTTCGAACCCCTTCACCCGCTGGATGACCGATTCGACCTCGGGGTGATCGATGATCGCGATTCCGCCCCTTCCGCCCAGGGCGCGGGAGACCGCCTGCGCGGCCAGCCGGCCGCCCGCCACGTTGTCCGAGGCGACGTGGGAGACGACCTGCGCGCCCTCGGCCAGCACTGCGATGTCGGCGGTGAAGACCGGGATGCCGGCTTGGTTGGCGGCCTGCACCGAGGTGCCGATCGACTTCGAGTCGCAGGGACAGACGATGATGGCCTGCACGCGACGCACGAGGAAGTCCTCGAGCTGGCTCCGCTGCTTCGCGACGTCGAACTCCCCCGCCTGCACGATGAGCTCATAGCCGCGCTCCGCCGCCGCCTCGCGCATGCCCGCCTCGAGATCCTGATAGAACGGATGGGTGCGGGTCAGCAGCGAGACCCCGATCACCGTTTTCGCCGCAGCCGTCGCGCCGGGCTTCCCACCGGCCGCCGGATCGTCCGCCGGCTGCTTCCCACCGCCGCAGCCGGTCAGTCCCAGCGACAGGAGGCAGGCCAGCGACAGAGCGCCTGACAACAAGCCCGGCATCGCACCCGACAGAACCCCTTGGAATCCCCGCATCATCCCTCCCCGGGCTGCGGCCGCCCGCCAGGCATTGACGGTCAACGGATGACGAGCAGACCCCGACTGGCCCGCGTGCCTCCGAGCCAGGCCGAGACCAGATAGAAGCCCGCGGCGACCGGGCGGCCTGCATGGTCGCGCAGGTTCCACTCGATCCGCCCCTCGCGGGCCAGGCCCGTCCGCGCCTCCGTCCCGAGTTCACGGCAGATCCGCCCGCCGGCATCGTAGATCACCACCCGCGAAATCTCCACGCCGCTCGCACCCGACCAGAAGGAGGCTGAGCAGCAGGCAGGGTTGGGACCCAGGCGCAGCACACCATCGGCTTCTCTCTGCGGCCGGCCGGGACGATCGTCCCGTCCCGGCTCCTCGACCGAGGTCACCTGCGAGCAGTGATCCCCCAGCGCCGCATCGACGATCGCGAGATCGGCCGCCGTCACCAGGCCGTCGTCATCCAGATCGGCGCAGAAGTCGGCCTGCCCGATCCGGGCGGCGACGTAAGCCCGATCATCCAGGCGTACGGCGCAGTCGCCGTCGATGTCGGGGGAGCGCACTCCCGGTCCCAGATGGAACAGCGTCACTCCCGAGGCGCGGGCATGGACGTAGCCACTGGTGGTGCAACCGCCGCCTCGAATCGGGATCCGCGCGAGGCCGGCCGAGTCGGTCAGCACCGCCGGGATCGCCGGGTGGATCTGCGTCGCATCCCACGCTACCCCCTGGTCCGCCGCCGCGTCGAACCAGTAGGACATCGGCACGCCGGGCACCGGCTCGTCTTCCCCGCAGGTCTCCATCAGTCGGAGTTCGTTGGCCGGTTCACCGGAGGGTGCGACGACGACGATCCGGGGATCGACCAGATCGATCACGGTGCAGCCCGGCATCCCCCCGCGCCGCGCGATCAGGACGCTCTGCACGTCCCCCTGCTCGGCCCACAGCGCCAGCAAAGGCGCCTCGTCGGTTCCACGGGCCATGGCGACCGCCGAGATCGAGCGGCCGTTCTCGGTCAGCACCTCCTCATCGACGGCACTTCCCTCGCAGTACGGAACGTAGCCCAGCCGGTGCACGAAGGGCACAGCCGGCGGGCAGTCGGTCCAGGTCACGACGAAACGCCCGAACAGCCCTCCGGCCCATCCCTGCATCCTGCTCTCCGTGTACCCGTGCACGCTGGGGCGGATCGACGGAATGCCATCCTGCTCGGAGTGGATCTGGACGTCACTCAAGGGACCGCCATACGCCTGGAAACAGCCCCCGGCCACCTCCGGCACGCCGTCGATCTCCAGTTCGAAGACGACGTGATAGAACGTGTCGATCGCGTCGCCGCAGCAGATCTCGGCATGAACGCTCGGTCGCCGGCAGGCACCGGCCAGATCGGTGATCTTCGTGGGCATCACCCACGTGCCGTCCCATTGTCGCGTCTGCCGGTAGAGGTCGGCCACGCCGTCGCGGGCATCCGACCAGACAACCAAGAATGGGCCTCCGCCGATGAAGGAGGGTTCCGCACCGACGCTCGCCTCGAGCACGACGGCAGCAGGATCGCTGGCGGTCTCGATCGATCCCCAGGCCGTTCCGTTCCAGCATCGGCCCTGGAGCGAAGCAGACAGGCCCGGGTTCTCCACCCAGAGGACAAACGCCTGGTTGTCGCTCGCGGCGATGACGGGGCTCGCGGAAGGGACGCCATCGAGCGAGAGACAGGACTCCGGCCCCCAGGTTCCGCCCGCCCAGGGGCGCACGAACACCTCGGGATGGCCAGACCGCTCGTCCTCCCAGACCACGAGCAGAGAAGAACCGGCGAGCACGATCCGGGGATCGCGCGAGACCGCAGGGTCCTCGCTCAGCCGCTCCGGATCTCCCCAGCCACCGGCTCCGCGGCGGCAGGCGTAGATCTCACCCTCCTTCGTGTAGACCGCGGCGTGAGTGAAGGCGGCGTGCAATGGGCTGTCTTCCGGCACGCAGAGCCCACACGGCCCGGGCGACGAGGGAAGGTCGCGGACGCCGAAGTCGACGACTTCCGCTTCCTCCCACTCCAGAGACGGGATGGAAGCCAGGGTCGCGGCCGGCCACAGCAGGGCGATCAGAACGACCGTGGACGACGCGTGGAGGATCGCTTTGCGCATGACGCCCCCCTTTGCTGGAGAGAGCCGGCCCGCCGGCTGAGATGCGGGCGGCATCCGGCCTCGCCACGGCGGCGCAACAAGGATACACCCGCCGTCGGAGAAGGTCACGCCGGCGTCAACCGCACCCTGGGATGGGGCATGACGAAGTGGCCCGGGATCTTCGACCGGCTCAGCCCGCAGCCGCGCCCGGCGCACCCCGTTCCAGAGCGAGCAGGAACTCCTTCCGCCGCAGTCCGCCGCCGTACCCGCCCAGACGGCCATCCTTGTTCACGACGCGATGGCAGGGAATCAGGATGGCGATCCGGTTCATTCCATTGGCCCGACCGACCGCGCGCACCGCTCGCGGGGAGCCGACCGCGTGCGCCAACGCCTCGTAGCTGCGCGTCTCGCCGTAGGGGATCTTCGCCAGCTCACTCCAGACCCGCTGTTGAAATGGAGTGCCGGGCGCAACCGGGGTGACGGTGAACCGCCGGAGCGTGCCGGCGAAGTAGGCGGAGAGCTCTTCCTCCAGACGCGCCAGGACGGCATTCCGGCCGGGCACGATGTTGCCGCCGACGTGCCGCCGCAGCGCCCCGAGCTGGGACTCGAGCGCCCGACGGTCAGTGAACTCCAGGAAGCAGACCCCCTCCTCCACGGCGCCGGCGACCATCGGCCCGAGTGGAGTCTCAATCCAGTGGACCTGGACGGTGCGCAACAGATCGTTCGAACGTGTCTTCACGCCACGTTTCCCCGACTCGTGCGGCCCGCCCGCCGACCCCGCCGGCATCCGCGCCCGACCCGGAGGCTGGCCGAAGAGCCGCTGGAAGGCATCGCGGAATCCGCTGTGCGAGTCGTAGCCGCTGTCGAAGATAACCTCGTCGAGTTCGGCCCCTTCGCGGAGGCCTTCCAGCGCGGCGCCCATTCGCCGGGCTCGTTCGTAGGCGTGGAACGTCATGCCGTATCTCCTCTGGAAGACGCGGCGCACGCGCGCCGGGTCGAGTCCCATCGAATGCAATTCGCGGTCGCGCACCGGACGATCCGGCTCAGCCTCCACCCGCGCGAGCAACCGCTCGATCCACTCCGGCGCGCGCTCTGGGAACTCCAGCGGCCGGCACCGACGGCAGGCGCGAAATCCGGCGAAGAGCGCCTCGCCCGGAGTGGTGAAGAAACGGAGATTCTCGGGCCGCGGCGGCCGGGCACGGCAGGAGGGGCGGCAGAAGATGCCGGTCGTCTTCACCCCCAGCCAGAAGATCCCGTCGTAGGCGGGATCCTTCGCCGCCACGGCGCGCTGCATCTCGGCGGGGGGGAGAGGGACGACGCTTGTTCGGGCGGGACCGGCGAGACCGGCGGGCGCCTCGTCCGGTCGCCTGCCGGGCGTCTCCCCGCACGCTCCGCCTCGCCGTCCTGTCCGGCGGTCGATGTTCGGGTTCGGCTCTCGCATGACGCGATTGTCCCGCGCGCCGACCCGACTCCTCCACCGATTTCGCGACAGGGAATTCGAAAGCGGCGGGACTGGCAGCCAAGGGCGCACGGGTGGCCCCGTACGCCCACCGGCTTCTCAGATCAGCTTGATCAGGTGGCTCGTCGTGCGCGCCTTGACCCGCCCGAACCAGATCGAGAGCGGGATCATCACCGCGAGGAGTGCGACCCAGCCGATGAAGGACGCGGCCACCGCCCCTTCCCAGTAGTAGAAGTTCAGACGCTTGGCGACGAACGCCAGGATCGGGATGTGCAGGCAGTAGAAGAAGAGCGGAACGCGCCCCACGATCCCGAGCCAGCGGATCGCCGGCATCATGAACTGGCCGAGGAAGTGCATCGTCCCGACCATGAAGCTGACCGTGCCGAAGAACCAGATGTTGTGGAAGAGATTCGGCGGATACTTGCTGTCGAGGAAGAACGAGATGTGACCGAACTCCCAGAAACCGGTCGAATTCCCCCAGCCGCGTCCCAGGCGGATCAAAGTCGCGATCAAGAGTGCGCCCAGGCCGATTCCCCAGCTCCAGGCGATTCTCTGCTTCGGAGTCTTCCACCCGTAGAACCACCCCTGCGCCATGACCGATCCCATGCAGGCGAGACCGAACCAGGGAAGCAGCGGGTACTTGTTCCAGTCACCGGCATCGATGAAGGTCTGCATCAGCACTTCCTGCCACCAGACCGAAGCGTCGTACTTGATCGTCATGAGGATCGGGTGCGCGATGAAGGCGGCCAGCGCGACTCCCAGCCGGATCCACCACTTCCGATCGTGCAGGAAGGCGAGGAGGATCATCGACATCCCGATCGTGGCGATGATGCCGATGTGAGCCAGGTTCCAGTTCTTGAACGCGTTCCAGGAGTGGTTGACCCAGATCACCTGCACCGCGATCAGGAAGAGCCCGCGCTCGATCAAGTGCCAGCGCGTTCCCCCGAGGGAGGCGCCGCTCCCCCGCCGCCGGGTGAAGGAATACCAGGAGACCGCGCCGTTCATCATCAGGAACCCGGGCGCGCAGAGGTACCCCATGTAGCGGAGACCGAACTGCCCCCAGCTCGCGAAGGTCGGATCGAACATGTCGAACGACTTCCAGAGCGAGTTGAAGTACCCGGAGCTGTGCCCCAGGGCCATCATGATCCCGATCAGGCCGCGAAACTGGTCGATGAAGGAGAACCGGTCCCGGCTGCTGCCGCCCCCCATGCCTCCCATCCTCCCCGTGGTCGGATCCGCGGATCCCCGAGCGGACCCGGGGCATCGGTGCCCCGGCTAGGGGGCCATCGTCGATTCTGGCATGGTCCGTCGATCCGGGCAAGGCTTGCGGACCCGATTTTACGAGATCCTTTGCCCGCCGAGCGGCGATGCGCTATCCTCGGCGTCTGCAAGGACGAGGTGGTCGACCCCACCGGGGAGGAGGAGGATGCGGGGATCAGGGAGACGTGGGGTAGCGCTGTGGCTTTGGCTGCTTCCCCTCTGCCTCGCGATCGCGGGAATCGCTCCGGGTGGCGGCGCCTTCGCCCAGGCCGGGCAATCCGAGGCGCCGGCGAAGCAGAAGGCCAAGCCGAAGGGCAAGAAGAAGGCCAAGAAGGCGGTCGCGAAGAAGCCGGCCCCGAAGAAGTCACCGAAGAAGGAGCCGTTCCTCAAGATCTCCGGCGAGGCGGAACTCCAGACGATCTACGACGACAACATCTTCCGCTTCTCGGACGAGAACCTTCTGCTCTTCCGCCAAGGCGAGAACCCGGACAAGTTCAAGCTCGACACCTACGACGACTTCATCGTGAGCCCGCGGCTGACCCTGAACTTCGGGCGCAAGCTCTTCGCCGGCAAGGAAACGCAGTTTCGGGTCAAGTACACCCTGTGGCGCTACGCGAGCAACCCGGACAAGAGCAATCAGGGATGGTTCCTGCGGCTGCGGCAGCCGACCCGCGGGCGGGAGGCGCTGGAATTCAGCTACTCCTACGCCCCCCCGGGTTACATCCGGGAGCTGACCGACCGCGATCCTTTCCAGTCCCGCGCTACGCCGCTCCGTTACATCCAGTTCAAGGGGACTCGCAATGCCTTCGTGCTGGCCTACTCGGGGCGCCTGTCGAACCGCCTCTCCTACCGCGCCGAGGCGGGGCGCGTGATGCGCTACTACAACAAGCCGTTCATCGAGACCGACAACTGGGAGTGGAACGGCGCCGGCACCCTGACCTTCCGGCTGGCTCGAGCCTGGAGCCTGGCCGGCAAGTACCAGTACTCCTACGACGAGGCTCGCGCCCTTGACACGGTCCTGGAGAGCTTCGAGAACACGGACGACGGCGACGGCTCCTACGAACGGGACCTCTTCGAGGGAACCCTCGTCTTCAGCCCGCGCCGCCTCGTCTGGAAGGTCAACCGGATCGAGTGGATGGCGCAGCGGCAGATCTACTATTTCACCAGCACGCAGCCCTACTTCGATGACCCGACGCACACCGGCCGAGAGGACACGGTGACGGCGACGGAGATCATCGCCAATACCTCGCCGGTCTACGGGCCGGTAACTCTGGAGGGCGGCTGGCGATACTCCACCCGTTCCTCCACCGCGGCCGCCTCCGACCTCGGGGCGGACGCGATCGAGGAAGACAAGAACTACGAGGACAACCGGTTCTGGATCGGGGCGACCTACCCGTTCTGAACCCTGGCGCGAGCCGATTATCGAGGAGAGCATCGATGAAGCGGACCTGGGAAGGGGGGATGATGAACGGCATCGCGGGAGCGACCCGGACGGCGTGGGCTCGATTGGTCCTGATCACCGTCGCGGCCATCGCGGGCACCCTCGTGGGATGCGGCGAGCAGGATCTCTACAAGCCGCCGAAGTCTCCCTACCGCGTTCTGGCGACGCTGCCGTTGCCGAGCATCAACGAGGACGTGTCGTTCCTCGGAAACACCGCTTACGTCGCCGGTGGACAGGCGGGGCTCCATGTGGTGGACCTCACCGACCCCTCCCACCCGGTCCTCGTGCAGACGATCAACACGACCAAGTACGCCGAAGCGGTCAAGTGCGCCGCCACCCCGACCAACGGCGGCGTCGTCGGCATCGCGTTCGTCGTGGAGGGAACCGAGGGCATCACCACCTACAACGTATCCGACCCCGACAGCGCCTGGTCCTACAACCAGGGTACGACCGCCGTGGATGGGAATGGCCTCTACGTCGATCTGCCGACGGAGGCCAGCGCCCAGTTCAGTGTCTTTCTGGCAGAGTCCTGGAAGGGGATCCGTATCTTCGATTCCGACCCGCAGTTCCCCGGAGTGCTCCGCTACAACGGTGTTTTTGCCTCGACCCTTGGCTATGCCCGCGGCATCTCGGTCGCCAACGGCTATGCCTACGTCGCGGACGATGAGATGGGACTGACCGTTCTCGACGCCCGGGTGCGCATCCTCGGGGCGGTCCAGGTCGTGAGCAACCAGGACACGCCCGGAAACGCCCGGGGGGTCGATGTGCTGGGCGACTACGCCTACGTCGCGGATGGCCGGAACGGGCTCACCGTCATGCAGATCCACCTCGGCGACACGCCGGTCCTGGTCGGCCAGCTTCCGCTGGCCGGAGAGTGCCGGTACGTCGAGGTCCGCGACCGCTATGCCTTCATCGCCGCGCAGGACGGCGGCGTGCACATCGTCGACATCACCAATCCGGCGAACCCTCAGCTGGCCGGCACCGTGGTGACCTCATACTCGACGGGACTGGCGGTCCGCGACGATGGGATCGTCGTGGTCGCCGACCGGGTCGACGGACTGGTCGTCCTCGGCGGCCCCGGAGGGTTCAGCGATCAGACGGCTCCGGCCCCGATCGCGAGCCTCACCGCGGAGCCGCTGAACGCCGAATCGATTCGCCTGCAGTGGATCGCCCCGGGAGACGATGGCTTCTTCGGCACCGCCGCAGCCTATGAAATCCGGTACTCGACGCAGCCGATCACCACCGCAAACTGGGAAGCCGCGACTCAGTTGGCCACCCCCCCCACCCCCTCCGCCGGGGGAACCCAGCAGAGCGTCGATCTCACCGGCCTGGAGAAGGAGACGACCTACTACTGCGCGCTCCGGACGCGCGACGATTCGGGCAACGTCTCGGCCATCTCCAACGTCGCCTCGGCCACGACCTACGCCGGCAACATCCCGCCGGTCCTCCTGAACGCGTCGGTGACCCCGCTGGGCTCGACACCGGGATCCACGTTCACCTTCGAGATCACGTATCGGGATCCGGACAATGACGCTCCGACCCGCGCCGAACTCGTCCTGAACGGCGAGTCCCTGGCGCTCGCCGGGGAGGGGACCGACTACCGCGCCGGCGTCCGCTTCCGCCTGGAGCGCGTGCTCGGGACCGGCAGCTACGAGCACCGGTTCGCCTTCGACGACGGCCAGGGGCACGCCGTCGAGACCGACCTGATCTCTGGCCCCTGGGTGGGAACGCCGCTCGTGATCGGCAGTCCGTCGAGCGAGCCGTTCCGCGACACCGACGAAGTCGAGCGTCTCGTCGTCTTCGCCTGGCAGACCTGGGTCGACAGCACGGAAGTCACGCAGGCCTCTTTCGAGCAGGTGCTTGGTCCCGCGCGCAACCGTTCGCACTTCCGCGGACAGAACCTGCCGGTCGAGAACGTGACCTGGTACGACGCGGTCGAGTACTGCAATGCGCGATCGGTCCGGGAGGGACTCACGCCCTGCTACTCCATCGCGGGAGACGCCACGACCTGCGACTTCACCGCCAACGGATACCGCCTGCCGACCGAAGCGGAGTGGGAGCGGGCCTGCCGCGCCGGAACGACCACGCCGCTGTACAACGGCACGCTGACCGTCGAGACCTGCGTCGGGACCGATGGCCAGCCTGATCCGTTGCTCGACCTGATCGGTTGGTACTGCGGCAACGCCGGTCCGGGAACTCACCCGGTGCGGCAGAAGCAGCCGAATCCGGACGGTTTGTACGACATGCTCGGCAATGTCTGGGAGTGGTGCTGGGACTGGTATGCGGCCAGCGGCCCGATCGGCAGCCCCGTCGGCCCGCCGACCGGCTTCCAACGCGTCATTCGCGGGGGTTCGTGGTACTACTTCGCCCGCGACTGCCGTTCGGCGGCCCGCGCCCCGTACTGGCCGAACTCGCGCGACGACATTGTCGGCTTCCGCGTGGCCCGCACCCTGCCGTAGGGACCATGGCCGTCGCGCCGTGAGGGCTCATGCGGATCGGCATCGACCTCGGCGGGACCAAAATCGAGTGCGTGGCCTTCGATGAGGAATTCGTCGAACGCTATCGCCGGCGTGTTCGGACCCCGCGCGACGACTACGACGCCACGCTCGGCGCGATCGCCGGCCTGGTCCGGGTCTGCGAGCGGGAAACCGGTCGCGGTGGCACCGTCGGGATCGGCATCCCCGGCGCGCTCTCCCCTGCGACCGGCCTGGCCAAGAACGCCAACTCCACCTGGCTGAACGGCCGGCCGCTCGCCTCCGATCTCGAGGCGATCCTGCAGCGTCCGCTCCGTTTCGCCAACGACGCCGACTGCTTCGCTCTCTCCGAGGCGTTCGATGGCGCGGCCGCGGGCGCCAGCCCGGTCTTCGGCGTCATCATCGGCACCGGCACCGGCGGCGGCATCGTGGTGCAGGGCCGCCTCGTCACGGGACCGAACGCCATCGGCGGCGAGTGGGGACACAATCCGCTCCCCTGGCCCCGACCCGAGGAGTGGCCCGGCGCACCGTGCTATTGCGGCCGCACCGGCTGCATCGAGACCTTCCTCTCCGGTCCCGGGCTGGTCCGCGACTACCACGCGCTGCCCGGAGCGGGCGCGGCGCCGATCGACGCGCGCGGAATCGTGGATCGCGCGGAAGAGGGCGAGCCGGCGGCGGTCCACGCCCTGGATCGGTACGTGGAACGGATGTCGCGCGCGCTCGCCTCGGTGATCAACCTCATCGATCCCGCCGTGATCGTCCTCGGCGGCGGCGTTTCGAACGTATCGCGCCTCTATGCCGAGGTTCCCCGACTCTGGGGATCGTGGGTCTTCTCCGATACCGTCGCCACGCGCCTCGCGCCGGCCCGGCACGGCGACAGCAGCGGTGTGCGCGGCGCGGCCCGGCTCTGGACCGCGGAGGAAGCGGCCGACCTCTGAGACGGCGCCAGCCGGCGCGCACCGCATTTCACGCCCGGCGTTGCCCCCTTCCACCTCTTCTGCTAGCGTCCCGTCGGAGGTGATCCATGCTCATTCGGCATCTCGTCCCGCCTCGCCTGATCGCTTTCGCGGCGGTTCTGTTCTTTGCGCTGGTGATCGCCCCGCCCGCCCTCGCCCGCAAGGCCTACCACGCCGAGAGCTATTACACGGTGATCCGCGTCCAGGCCGACGGCTCCCTCCGCATCCGCGAGGAAATCCGCATGCGCTTCGAGGGGGGACCGTTCACCTTCTTCCACCGCGGCGTGCCGACCCGTCACACCGATGGCATCCTTGATCTCTCTTCGCCCGATTCGATCGAGGTCCGCGTACGGCGGCGGCGGGTCGATGTGACCTGGCGTTTCGACCCCCTCCACGATGCCGAGCGGACCTTCGTCCTCGAGTACACGGCGCAAAACGCGCTCGATCGCACCTCCGCCGGACACCAGCTCCGGTGGTACGGTTTCCCCGAAGAGCGGCCCTACCGGATCGAAGCCGCCACGGTCGACGTCATCCTCCCCCCCGACTGGCCGGAACCGACGGGGCTTCGCACCCACCCGCGTCGCGCTGGCCTTCGCATCGTCGGGACGCCGGGAGCGGACGGCGAGCTAGCCACCGCGGCCGCGGAACGAACCGTGGCGGCCAGCCCTCCCGGCGGAAGCGGTCTCCTCCTGCGGAGCGGCCCGCTGCGGCTGAAGGAAGATGACTCGGTCATTCTCCGCGCCGACTTCGCCGCGGGCCTGATCACCGCGGAACTCCCCGAGCGGCAGCAGCGCCGCGCGGAGTGGACCCGGCATCGGTCCACCGCGCTCGCGCTGGCCGCGGTCATCCTGGCCCTCACCCTGGGTGTGGTTTTCTGGCTGCGGCAACGCTGGCAGGAAGAGATCGGTGTACGGCGCGAGGAGCCCATCGCGCGGGGACTCCCGCCGGCCGTCCCACAGCCGCCGGACGATCTGCCGCCGTCGCTGGTGGCAGGGCTCTTTTCGAGCTCCAGCGGCTCCGGCTCGGTGACCGGTCCGCTCGCCACGCTCTTCGACCTCGCCCGTCGCGGGGCGCTCTCGTTCGAGGTCGGCGCGAAGCGCTTCGTCCTCGGCTCCCGGGCCCTGCACCTGCGCCGTGCATCGGCTCCGGCCGATCTCACCCCATGGGAACAGACCGTGCTCGAAGCCGCCTTCCGTCGCAGCAAGCAGACCGGCGTCGTCGCCTGGAATCGCGCGGTCGAAGGACTCTCCCGCGCCAGCGGCCAATTCGGCCGGCAGATCCGCGTCGAGCTGATTCGGAGCGGAGATCTCGATCCCATCGCGCTCGATGCGCGACGCAAGCTGATGCTCCTCGGCGCCGTCCTCTTCGGGGTCGTCCTTCTCCTGATCGTCCCGGCCGCGCTTCTCGCGCGGACCTTTGGCCCATGGGGCGCGCTACCCGCCGCGGCGGCCTTTGTGTCGGCGCTGGCGGCCCTCGCGCTCAGCCAGACCGTCTCTCCACTCACGCCGCAGGGAGTCCGGCGCCGGCACGCCTGGAGCGGCTTCCGGCGCTATCTGAAGGAGGCCGAGAAGAGAGGGATCGCCCTCGACTCGGCCCGGTTCCATGCGTGGCTCCCCCTGGCCACCGCGCTCGGCGTCGCGCCCGGCCTGGTCAAGAGCGGCAAGCGCTGGGGACTCACTCCACCCTCCTGGTTCCAGTCACCGACCGGAGACCCCGGGGACATGGCGGCCTTCGTGACGATCATGGCCGCCTCGACCGGGCACGGCGGCGGGGTGGGTGGAGGCGGCGGCGCCGGCGGAGGCGGCAGCAGCGGGGCGGGATGAGACGCGGCGATCCGGTTGCGGACCTGACGGCAGCTCGCATCATCACCGGGAGAGGATGCTGACGCCCTCCGCACTATCCTGCAGGTAGGCTTTGAATCTCGGGGAGACGACCATCTCCGGGTGCTCCTCGCTCCCCGTCAACCACATCGCCGCGGCCTTTCCGTCGGCCTCGACGAGTCGAAGCCCCTCGTCGATCGACAGTACCGACAAGGACGTCGCCCACGCATCCGCGCTCATCGCATCCGGAGCGATCACCGTCACGCTGGGCACAGCATCGGCCGGCTGCCCGGAGCGCGGATCGATGATGTGGCTGCGGCGGATCCCCTGGACCGTGACGAACCGGCGGTAGTGGCCGGAGGTGCAGAGGCCGGCGCTCTCCAGGTCAGGTCCCCCGACCACGATCGTCCCGAGCGAGCGCTCCGCCCATGGACTCTGGATGCCCACCCGCCACGATCGATCATCGATCGGCCGGCCGAAACAGGCGAGATCTCCGCCGACTTCGACCATCCCGGCCGACATCCGGGCCGCGCGGAGCGCCGCCAGGGCCCGATCGACCGCGTAGCCCTTGACGATCGCATCGAGCGTGATCTCCATCCCCGCGACCTGCTTGGTCGCGCCGGAATCGCTGATCACGAGGCGCGTCCAGCCGACCAGGCTTCGCACCGAGTCGATCTCGGCCGTCGTGGGATTCCGGTCGGCCTTCGCCGCCCGCTTCCAGAGGAGGGTGAGGGGACGCATCGTAATGTCGAAGGCGCCGCCGGACCGCTCGGAGAAACCGGCCGCGACCCGCATCACCGAAAGCAGGGCAGGATCGAGCGGAAACTCCACGCCGGCCGGCGCCGCGTTGAAGCGGGAGAGCTGGCTCGTCGAGTCGTAGGTCGACGCGAGACGGTTGATCGCCTCGAGTTCCTCCCGCGCGGCCTCCAGCGCCCCGTCCACCCGATCCGGCGGCCCGACCGCGGTCAGCGTGGTCGTTGTACCCATCACCACCGGGTTGATCGACCGCTGCACGTCGTTGCCGCCGCGCTGCCGGGCCGAGGTCCAGAGGGCCGCGCCGGCCATGGCCGCGACCATCACCAGCGCCAGGAAAACCGCCCGTCGTTCCCGGTTCATCCGCTCCTCCTCGCGCCTCGATCGGCTCGCAAGTGCTCGCCGGCGCGGTAGGCCCAGTCTTTCAGCACCCTGCTACTCGGCGTTGCGCACCAGCCGCAGTCCGATCTCCATCCGCGGTTCGCCGGGACGGTCCGCGGCCCGGCTGCCGCCGCGGCAGAAGACTGGCGCCAAGGCGAAGGACCCACCGCGATGCACGCGATCACTTCCGAAGGAGGGCCCCTGCGGATCGATCTCGAACGATCCGTCGTAATCGAGATACCAGTCCCAGCACCACTCACTGACGTTTCCCAGGGTGTCGTAGAGCCAGTAGGCATTCATCGCCTTCTGGGTGATCTCCTGCGGCCGCCCCCCGCTGTTGGCACAGTACCAGGCGACCGCCTCCAGGCGTCGATCCGGCGTGACGCAGTCGCCCGGCCCGGTGACGGTGATCTCGCCGCTGTAGAAAGCCGTGGCGGTTCCCGCGCGGCAGGCGACCTCCCACTCCGCTTCGGTCGGCAGGCGATGTCCGTTCGCCGACGGACTCCATGCGACCACGGCGCTGACGATGTGATCTCCCGCCCGACGCACGTCGGTCATGGCATAGGCGGGAAACAACCCGTCGCGGATCGACATCCGGTTACAGAATTCCACCGCGTCGAACCAGGTCAGGTTGTTCGCGGGAAGGAACGCGCCGTCCGGACGGGAGGCATCCCAGTGCATGATGCGAACCCACTCCTGCTGCACCACCTCGTGATTCCAGACGAGAATCGCGCGCGTGAGTTCGACCTCGTGGTCGATTTCGCCGGGATAGAATCCGGGTTCCTCGGGGGGCGTGCCGATCCGATACCGCCCCGCCGGCACGAGAGCCTCGTGGGGACTCCAGATGTTGTCGGCGCCGGTTCCCCGGCAGGTGACCGATGCCCCGGGGAAGATCCGGATCGTCCCCGGGCGCCCCCCCGGCGCCACCGGCCGGAAGAGCACTGGGACGAGCAGGGTGTCTCCGGGCGCGAGGAGGAACGGCCCGAGTCCTCCGGGCAGCGCGTAGTCCGGTGTCGTGACCAGAAAGTCGATGGCGACGGTGGTGGATCCCAGATTGTGCAGCCGGAACGATCGCTCCACTTCCTCGCCGATCCGCAGAAAGCCGAAGTCCAGCCGGCTCACCGAGGGGACGAGGTCGCGGCCCGCACCGGCCGGAGGCCGCACCACGGTGTTGGAGAATTGCGCCCAGTTGCCGGCCTCGTCCCTGGCGCGCAGCGCGCACGCGTAGAGGCTCTCTGGTTCCAGGCCGTTCAGCCGCAGCGACTCGGCCTCACCCGCTTCTCGGGGCGCGCCGGTAGGAATGGCGAGGGCCTCGAGCCACCCGCCCTCGCTCCGGATCTGGTTCGACCGGCGGAGGTCGTAGGCCGCCGCGAGGCCGGCCAGCCCGTCCCCACCCGGGGCGGTCCAGCGGAGCAGCGCGGATGTCGAGTCGAGCGACACGATCGAGAGATCGGTGACGACGCCGGGAGCAACGGTGTCTCCCGCATCCGTCACGCAGTCGTCATCGCCGCACGCCGACGCGAGCACGAGCGCGACCGCGAGGCCCAAGAGCCACGACCGGTGCTTCGGCCCGCGCCGTGCGGTTCCCGTGGTGAGAGGTCCGCCCTGCATCTATCTCCTCGCTCCCGCGCCGGGAGGAAGCGTCGCACATTGCGGCGAGCTGCGCGCCTGGTTAAACGAAGCGCCGACCCTGTTCGGATCGGCGCAGCTCGTCAGGGCGCGTCCCGCGAGGGCCGCACCCGGAATTCAACCGGCTACCAGTTGTCGCGACCGCCGCGGCCACCACGGTTGCCGCCGCCACCGCCGCCGCCGTAGCCACCGCCGCCGCCACTGCCGCCGCCGTAGCCGCCGCGACTGCCGCCGCCGCCGCCACCGTAACCGCCGCGGGCGCCACCGCCGCCACCACCACCGGTGCGCGGCCGATCTTCGGCCTCGTTCACGCGGATGTTCCGGCCGTCGAGGCTCTGGCCGTCCATCTCAGAGATGGCGTTCATGGCGTGGTCGTCCTGTGCAAACGTCACGAAACCGAATCCACGCGAGCGCCCGGTCTCACGATCCATGATGACCCGAGCCTCGGTGATCTCGCCGAAACGGGAAAACGCGTCGCGCAACCCCTCGTCCGTCGTTCCCCAGCTCAAACCGCCAACGTACAGCTTCTTCATTACTCTCCTACCTACCCTCTCTCTTCGGGCGCCACCATGCCAGGGAACGCCGTGGATCTTGACGGGGATGCCGCCCGCCATCGGCTGGATGGCTGCCCGGCCATCCCAGGGTCGCGGTGCACCGGGTTTCTCCCCGGAACCGACACCTGCGAAGCATAACCGAATGCGACCCACTCCGCATTTAATACTCGGCGGACGGTCGCTTGGGGAAGAGGATTTCTCTTGCTTTCCCCCCCCCCTCCTCGCCGGCCGACCGGGCTCCGGGAACCGGCATACAAGCGGAGTGCCAGCGGTGCCACTTCTACTCACAACTTATTGTCACACATGTCGTTACTGGACGCCACGCCGTCGCCTCGTCTCCAGTCCGGCCGGGATCCGACGGGGCCTCGACAGCCGGCCGAATGCTCGGACCGCCCCCCCCCCGGCGCCGCAAGGGGATCGTGGGAGGTCGGCCGGCGCCGCCCCGCCGGGTCTCCGGCCCCCGCGCCGGGCGCTCCGCGGCTCACGGCAGGAACCGATCCCGACCCTTCATCTTCGCCGGGAGATACTCCTCGAGCACGTAGTTGAGCCCCCACTTCGCCAGCGCCTGCTGCTCCGCGCGCACTCCCATCTTGAGGAGCTGGTCCATCGCCTTCTGCCAGGCCTTATGCTGCTGGAAGAAGGGATCGTTCTTGATCGCGTCCTTCGCGCGCTTGACGTCGACTTCCTTGAGCGGATGCGTGGGGAGGCGGTAGTCGACGATATCCTGCGGCGTCACGCCGAGGAAACGCGCCTGCGGCACGCAGAAGAACTGGTTGATGTGCGCGGCGTTCCCGCTCCCTACCTTCAGCGTCCGGTAGATGTTGCTGATGCCGTAGGGATCGCAGTCGACAAAGGCGTAGACCGGGATCTTCTTCTCGTCTGCCAGTCGCCGGATAAACCGCCGGGTGGCGCGCGTCGGCACTCCGCCCATCGACACCAGGATGCAGTTGGCCGTCTTCCAGAACTTGTGGCTCTGCAGCCGTTGGAACATACCGCCGGTCTCGATGGCGAGGACGAACTCCGCGCCGGTCTCGAACGAGAGATGCTCGACCGAGGAGGGAATTGAGTACGCGCCCGACCCGAAGCGCGTGCAGTCGATCCGCTCCACCGTGCCGGTTTCCGCGTCCGGATCCAGCACGACGAGTTCGCCGGCGACCGCGCCGCCGTGCTCGTCCGGAACGAAGCGCAACTGCTCGCGGCTGACGCCGTGCATCGAGAAGAGCGCTTCGATGTCATCCATGACGGTGTCCGACTCCGGCTGGTCGTGGAACATCGCCTCGCCCCAGTTCTTCGACTGGTAGTAGGCATCCCTCTTGGTGGCGAAGTCGTTCGTCTCGACCAGCGATTTCGAGAGCGACATCATCCGCAGCGTCTGAGCGAAGGTCTTGACGGTGTTGACCGTCAGGGTCCGCACCTTCCTCTGCCGGCCGATCTCGAGGAAACCCTTCTTCTCCGAGTACGAGACGTTGGAGAGCGCCCGCACCGGAAAGCTCAGATCCGGCTTCCGTCGCGCCGAGACGCGCCGGTGGATCTCGCCGGCGGTCTTCTTGATCAGGTCGATGGTGGCGACGTCCATCTTCTGGTTGCGATCCCGCACGGCTTCCCAGCGCTCCCGGTCGGAACGGCCCGCGCTCATGCGTCACCTCCTCCGCGGCTGCGTTCGAGAACCTCGGTGAGGACGGTCACGGTCGTCACCCGCTCGGGGTCGGACAGCCCCAGAATCTCCTGCAGGGCGATGCCGATGTGCGGGATGTACTTCTGGATATAGGACCGCTTCTTCCCTTCCTCGCGATCACGCCGCAGACGACTGATGTGCAACGCCACCCGCCGCCCCGCCTCGAGCAGGGCCAGGCGGATCTCCTTGATGATCTCCGGGTACCCGGCGACCGCCTCCTTCGACTCGGAGGTGAACGGCACCCAGACCGACGCGAGGTGGACGACCAGGACCATCGGCCCGACCGGCAGCGCTCCGCGCGCCTGGCCGAGGTGGTACTTCTTCCAGTCGATCGATAGCACGCCCTTGGTGATGGCGCAGGCCGACTGCTGGTACTGCAGCGGCACCCGGTTCGCGTAGCGGAAGAGCTGCACCGGTTCCTCTCCCGGCAGGGCACCTCCGTAGGCGAGCCCCACCTCCACCTGGAACGGCATCCCGCGGTAGACCGCCGGGGGGCGGGTTGCGGTGGTGTAGAAGTCGGCCTCCAGGTCCTGCTGCAGCGCTTTCAAAAGCAGATCTTCTCCGATGGGAGAGATGCAGCTGGTCGGCGGCGCCATGATCTTCACCTGGTTCATCCCCAGGTGGAGTCGCTCCGCCGCCTCGGCCGTCAGCGCGTGCGGACGGTGCGACGCCGCCAGGCCCGCCGCCTCCAGGATCTCTCCCGCCACTTTGGCGCTGACCCGGCTGAACTCCTCCTGGAGAAAAGCCGCCAGGTTGCGCGCCTTGGTCTCCTTCAACATCTTGATCAGGACGCCCAGCTCCACGCCGTACGGATGGGGCTGGATCTCGATCGGCTCCGGCGGCAGCTCCCGGGCGACCCGCTCGAACGTGACCGGGCCACCGTTCTCTTCCGCGTCGGGCGCGACATAGGTGATCCGGGCGTGCGGATTGGCGATCGCGACCTGCCGCAGGTAGCCGTCCACCGAGTGACGTCCCCTCTTGTAGGTCCCCTGCAGCGTGATGGCGACGCGGGTGCCGTGCTCGAACTCCGAATCGACCTCGTGCTCGTTCAGGATCTCCGGTTCGTTTTTGCGCGTGTTGATCGCCAGTTCGCAGTGGTAGGCGGGCCGGTTTTTGCCGGTGCGGGAGGTGATCACCACCGGCTTGCCCGTCGTCAGGAGCCCGTACATCCCCGCTGCCGAGATGCCGATCCCCTGCTGCCCCCGGCTCTGTTTCAGGGTGTGAAACTTGGAGCCGTAGAGGAGCCGCGCGAAGATCCTGGGAACCTGCGCCTTGACGATGCCCGGGCCGTTGTCCTGCACTACGATCCGGAAGCGATCCTCGGCCAGGCGCGTGATCTCGACCGCCACGTCGGGCAGGATCCCCGCCTCTTCGCACGCGTCGAGCGAGTTGTCCACCGCCTCCTTGACCGTGGTCAGGAGAGCTTTCGACGGATTGTCGAAGCCGAGCAGGTGGCGGTTCTTGGAGAAGAACTCGGAGACGGAGATCTCCCGCTGCTTCGTGGCAAGATCGGCGGCGGAGAGCCGTTTCTTCTCCCGCCGCGCGCGTCCCCGGATCGCCGGACGCGCAGCGGTTTCGACCTCTTCCGCGCCCCCCTGCCGGGCCGAGCGAGTCCGGACCGGGACGGCCTCCGCTGGGGCGGAGGTCGCCGCGAACAACGGCCCCGGGTCTTCGCGGCGAGGAACTCCTCCGCGGCGGTTTGTCCGTTCCCTCGGACTCATCCGGATCCTCCGGGTTGTGTGCCTCTGTTGAACAGGAAGACAGCGCAGCATAGCTTCCGGTCCCGTCCGCTGTCAGCTCCTTTCACGGTCGTGGCGCGGCAGGATCGCGCCGGCGCACGCAGATCGTATGTTTGACGGTTGACAGGTCGATATCAGGGCGCAAAACTGCGATGGAGTCGATCAGCCTCCTCGAGGCCGCGCCACGCCGAAGGGGCAGCTCGGGCCAGGGGGCCCAGCCACCTCACGGTCAAGGAAGGGAAGGAGCTCCCGCCATGAAGGCAAGGAAGAAAGCCGTACGGAAAACCAGCCTGTCCAAGGCACAGCTGGCCGCGCGTGAAAAGGCGATCATCGCCGACATCGCGGCCGGAAAGCTGAGCTACCGCAAGATCGCGGAAAAGCACGGCGTTTCACTCCCGACGGTCAACAACAAGGCCCGGAAGGCCGGGATCAGCCGAGGCCGCCGCCCCGGAGCGAAGATCGTCGTCGCCGGTCCGAAGCGCGCCCCGACGGTGCGTCCGACGAAAGCCCGCCGGACCGCGAAGGCCGCCCGTAAAGCTACGCGCAAGGCCGCGCCGAAGCGGGCGCGCAAGGTCGGCCGCCCGATGAAGGCGGCGCCGGCTCCGATCGTCGCCGATCGCCCGGTCGTGAAGGCCCCCGTGGCCCGGGCCGCGCGCCGGACCGCGCCGAAGAAGGCCCGGAAGGCGGCACGGCGCGGGGCGCGTCCGCGCGTAATGGGCGCCCGCGGCGGATTTGCCGACGCGATGCGCGAGGTCGTTCTGAAGTATCATCCGACGATCAGCCTGCGGGCGTACGAGCGGCTCATGAAGGTCGTACAGCGCGCCATCGCCTGAGACCGAAACCGGCGGGCGCGCCCGGCCTCGACGCCGGCGCCCCGCCGGAGCCGGATCTATCCCGACATCGGCGGCGGTCCGGACCGCCGCCCCGGAGGTCCTCCTTGTCACGTCCCCTCTTCAGCGGCATTCAACCGACCGGCGTCATCCATATCGGAAACTACTGCGGAGCCATCCGCAACTGGGTCCGCCTGCTGGACGACTACCAGGGCATCTTCTGCATCGT
Source organism: uncultured bacterium (assembly GCA_964371055.1). Classification (GTDB taxonomy): domain Bacteria; phylum Eisenbacteria; class RBG-16-71-46; order CAIMUX01; family CAIMUX01; genus CAYJLF01. The sequence goes on from CAYJLF010000005.1 coordinate 95,343, forward strand.
CGACTACCACGCCCTCACCGTCAGTTACGACATCGCGACGATGCGGCAACGGATCCACGATGCCGCGCGCGTCAACATCGCGGCCGGGCTCGACCCGGAGCGCTGCACCCTCTTCGTTCAGTCGCAGGTGCCCGAACATACCGAGCTGGCCTGGATCCTCAACACGGTGACGCCGATGGGCGACCTCGGACGGATGACGCAGTTCAAGGAGAAGAGCAAGCAGAACGAGGACAACATCAACGCCGGGCTCTTCACCTACCCGGTCCTGCAGGCGGCCGACATCCTGCTGTACAAGGCGGTCGCGGTCCCGGTCGGAGAGGACCAGATTCAGCACATCGAACTGACCCGCGAGATCGCACGCAAGTACAACGGCCGATTCGGCGAGGTCTTCCCCGAGCCGGCCCAGCTCGTGCCGAAGGAAGGGGCCCGCATCCTCGGGCTCGACGGCAAGGCGAAGATGAGCAAGTCGCTGAACAACTTCATCGGCCTCCTCGAATCCCCGGAGGAGATCTGGAAGAAGCTGGCCCCCGCCGTGACAGACGAGAACCGCAAGCGCCGCAGCGATCCGGGCAACCCCGACATCTGCAACGTCTTCACGCTGCACCGCAACTTCTCCGATCCGGAGACGATCGCCACCGTCGATCGGGAGTGTCGCGTCGCCGGGATCGGCTGCGTCGACTGCAAGAAGATGCTTCACCGCAGCATGTCCGATGCGTTGGCTCCGATCCGGGAAAAGGCGGCCGAGCTGGAAGCCAGCCCTGACGTGGTCGAGGAGGTGCTGGACCGGGGCGCCCGCTCCGCCCGGTCGATCGCGCAGACGACCATGGAGGAGGTCCGCCGCACCCTGGGCGTGCGGTAGACGGCCGGAGGTTCCGCATGCCGTCCATCGACGCTTTGATCACCTTCCTGCCGGTCCGCGATCTCGATCGCACCGAGCGCTTCTACCGGGACCTGATCGGCCTGCGCCTGGTGGTCGATCAGGGACGCTGCCGCATCTACGAGGCCGGACGGACCGGATATCTGGGGTTCTGCCGCTCGGAGGAACTTCCCCGGGGAGGCCGCATCGTGCTCACCCTGGTGACCGATGACCCCGACGCCTGGCACCGGCGACTGGTCGCCGCCGGCGCCGAGCCGGGCCCGATCCAGGAGAATGAAACCTATCGCATCCGGCACTTCTACCTCCCCGACCCGGACGGCTACCTCGTCGAGTTCCAGCGATTCTGGGATGACGACTGGCGACAGGGGGGGCGTTATCCCGGAACCGAGCGACTGGCCTGAGCTGCTCCGCCGGCGCGTCTGCCTGCGTCTTCGCCGGCACGTCCGCCTGCGCGTTCGGGGACCTTCCCGGCGCCTTCGTGGTATCATCTAGAACGAGGCAGGCCCGCCGCACAGGGGTTCCGGGAGGTCCGGTGCTATCTCCGATTCTCCGCGTCGGACGCGGATTCCCGTCCGCGCTCATCCTCGCCGTGGCGCTCTCCGTGCTGATCCCGGCCGCCTCACCCGCCCAGTTTACGGAGGAGGGACCCAACACCGGCGGAGTGTTGATCCTCCACCACAACCCGTACATCGAGTTCACCTTCGGCCAGGACTTCTCCGGGTACTCCGAGCTCTACGGGTGCGAGGACGCGCTCTCCCAGGTGACGGTCGACGCTCAGAACACGCGCTTGGCGGTCTTCTTCGTGCTGGCGGCCTTCGATGACTTTGCCTCTCCCTCCCTCAAAGGGATCTCCTTCGGCATCGACTACGACCTCTCTTCCACTCCTCTCGCCGCCCACGCCCCATGCGGCTGGCCGGGGAGCATCTTCGAGCTCCCCTCCGACACCTGGCCCGGCCCGGGATCCGGCACTGCCATCAGCTACTACCCCGATCCTTTGACCAGCCGCCTGGTCGAGATCTATTGGTTTGCCGCCTACGTCTACCCGTGGTCGGCCAACGCGACCTTTCGGGTCACCGACCACCCCGACCGCAAGAACGAGGACATGATCGACGACCAGGTGCCGCCTCGCCCGAACGACTTCGAGGATTACGGGAAGCTCGGGTTCGGGCGGGAGGGCTACAACCCCTGCGCCACCGAGGGGGACGCGATCGGGGCCTGCTGCAACCGGATCGGTGAGTGCATCATCCAGACCGAGACCGGCTGCGGGCTGTTCGCCGGGTACACCTTCCTGGGGCCTGGAACCTCGTGCAACCCCAACCCCTGCGAGCCCGGACTCGGCGCCTGCTGTTTCCGCACGGAGTGCCGCCTGCTGCAATGGGATGACTGCCTCGAAGGACGCGGCGTTTTCATGGGAGAGGGCGTCTCGTGCGAGCCGACGCCCTGCGCCTTCGGCCAGGTCGAGTCGACGTGGGGCGGGGTCAAGACGATCTACCGTGACTACTGATCCCCGTGAACCTGCGGGGATCGCGTCCGATCCTCAGGACTCCTTCGAGACCAGGTCGCTTCCCCGCCACGCGCGGCAATCTCCCGTACTCGTCCTCGGCCTTTCTTAACAGGACGCGACAGCCTACCCGGTGATCCGGTAGAATCTCACGCGAACCTTGCCTTTCGCTCACCCGCCTTGCTTGGATGCGCTCCGGGGGATTCTCCATGCACCCTGCCCTCCGCACGAACAGCGTCTCTCTGTCGGCTCGCACGGTCCTTTCCATCGTCGCCAGCTTCCTCGTCGCGTGGACCCCGGCCGACGATGTCATGGCGGCCGCCACCGGTGTGCGCCGCGGAGCGCCGGCCAAGACGCACGAGTCGGATCCACGTCCGGGGGAAACCCGCCTCGACCGGATGGTCGTGAAGTTCGCCGAGGGTTCGGCCGTCCGGCTGCGGAACGGGGCTCTGACCAGCCTCACGGGTACGGTCGATCTCACGCCGTTCGACGCTTGGCTGGGCGCCCTCCCCGGTGTCGAGATCGTTCGCCACTTCGCGCGCGACGAGGCCGCGCTCGACGCCGACCGAGCCGCGGGACTCCGTCGCGGCTGCCCTGACCTGGCCGACCTGAATCTCTACTACCGGATCGAATTCGCCTCCGGTGACCAGACCGCCGCCACGCTGCAGGGCACCCTCGACGCCCTGCGCGGGTTCGCGTCGGTCGAGACGGCTTTCCTGGAGCCGATCGCCGCACCGCCGATCGCGCCCGATCATCGTTGCGCCCCGTCCCCGGACCCGCGACTCCCGCTCGACCGAGGCTCCCGTCTTCCCACGCCGGACTACACGCCGCTGCAGGGGTACCTCGGCCTCCCTCCGGCCGGGATCAACGCCACCGCCGTCTGGGGATTCGCCGGCGGACGCGGCGCGGCGGTCAGAATCATCGACATCGAGGGTGCCTGGCTGTGGAGCCACGAGGACCTGCCGGCCCCCTTCCACGAGGGGGGGACCCAGTTCAACGACCTCTCCTGGAGGAATCACGGCACCGCGGTCGTGGGTGAGATGGCGGGGAAGAACAACGGCTTCGGAGTGACCGGCATCGCCTCCGATCTCCAGGTCGGCTGCGTCTCGATCGCGACCATGGGTGTCGCGGCCGCCATCGATCTCGCCGCCTCCCACCTCGAGAGCGGCGACCTCTTCCTGATCGAACTGCACGCCCCGGGTCCGAACTCCAACGGCCAGGGTCAATACGGCTACCTTCCGATGGAATACTGGCAGGACAACTTCGATGCCATCCAGACCGCTGTGGCCAACGGAAGGATCTGCATCGAGGCGGGCGGGAACGGCGAGCAGAACCTGGACGATCCGATCTACCAGGAGCTCTTCGACCGCACGGTGCGTTACTCCGGCGCCATCATGGTCGGGGCCGGTACCCCCACCGGCCTCGTCGGCGAGTGGTACACGAACTACGGCAGCCGCCTCGATCTCAACGGATGGGGATCGTCGGTCGTCACGGCCGGGTACGGCAACCTGCAAGGGGGACCGGAAACGCAGTGGTACACCTCGAGCTTCGCCGGCACGAGCAGCGCGAGCCCGATCGTCGCGGGCGCGGTTGCCTCCCTCCAGGGAATGTGCAAGGCGGAGTGGAACACGGTACTCAGCGGACCCCTCGCGATGCAGATCCTGCATGACACCGGAACTCCGTGGAGCGGGACGAAGCAGATCGGGAACCGCCCCGACATTCTCGCGGCCCGCGCTCTCCTGTTAGAGGGAGTCGCCGTGGTCACCGGCCACCTGGTCTCCGCACACTCCGGCGCGCCGGTCGGCGGCGCCCTCGTCGAACTCCCTGACGATGGGATCACCGTTCTGACCGATACAGGCGGAGGGTTCGAACTGACCGTCCCGGCCGGAACTCACCCGATCCGCGTCACGGAGTTCTTCCACCAGACGTTGGAGGACACCTTCACGGCAGGACCCGGCGAAGCTCTGGCGCTCGAGTTGACCATGACGCCGAAACGGCTCGGTGCGCTGTCCGGCACCTTTGTCGGCCCCGACGGCTCGCCGCTGATCGGTGGACGCGTTCTCTTTCCCGGAACCCCGATCGACCCCGAGCCGATGAGCGGTACACCGCACTACGCGGTCGACGGGATCCCGGCAGGCGATTACACCGTCCTCTTCGGCCTCATCCCGACTTTCGGTGCGGCCGCTCGCACCGTCACGATCCTGCCGGAACGCACGACCACCACGAACCCCCTGCTGGCGGCGGCCGAGACCTTCGACCCGAACGACGGCGGATACTCCGCGCAGGCTCCCTGGGCGTGGGGGTCTCCCGAAGGGCCGGCGCCCGACGGCGCCTTCTCGGGCTCGAGACTCTGGGCCACCAATTTGAGCGGAGACTACGGCGACAACCAGACCGCCTACCTGACTCTCCCGATCCAGGAGTTCCCGGCGGCCGATCGCCTCTGGATGACGATGACCCACTGGTACGACCTGGAGGGCGGGTTCGACGGGGGCAATGTTGAGATCCGCTCCGGGGAGACGTGGACGTCGGTCGAACCGGTCGGCGGTTATCCGATGGCCGGGCTCTCCGGGCTCCTGGGTCAAGCCGGATACAGTGGGTACTCCGCCGGTTGGGTGCCGGCCGTCTTCGATCTCACCCCCTTCCTCGGCGGGGCGATCGAGATCCGCTTCCACTTCGGCAGCGATGGCGGCGTGACCGCCCCCGGCTGGTACATCGACGACGTGGCCTTCGATACCGGCGAGATGCCGGCTTCGGTCGACCCGGATGCGCGGGCAGAGAGAGATCCCGCCAGAGTCTCGCTCGCCTGCCACCCGAATCCGTCCCAGGCCGGGACATCCCTGCGGTTTTGGCTGGAGTCCTCCGGCGCGGTCGACGTGCGACTCTTCGACCCGGCCGGCCGCCAGGTGCGGCACTGGGCGCCCGGACGCCTGGAGGAGGGACCTCACGCCATCGCGTGGGACGGACGCGATGCCCTCGGAACTGCGCTGCCGTCCGGGATCTACCTCTGCCGGCTGGAGGTGGACGGTCGGACCCTCGCCTCGCGCCGCTTCGTCCGGTTGCGCTGAAACCAGGGCCGCGACATCGATCGCCCGGTTAAGGCGGGGCCTCCAACGGCCGATCCACCTACTGTATGGCCCCGCAGCTCTACATGCATCGCTCGCGCCAATACACGGTGGAGCCGCCCCGGCTGGGTCCGCCGCTCATTGCCTTCGGCCTCGGCCTGGCCTTGACCTTCGTCTTCGGCACGTTGGTAACCTCGGCGCTGACGGGGCGTTGGCCGGACTGGACGGTCGATGCGGTCCTCCCCTCCCTCGATCATCCCTGGGTCCGCGGCGTCCTGATCGCCGTCGGCGCGGTCAACGGCTTCGTGTCGATCCTGATCGCTTCGGCCTTCGGCATGAAGGGATGGACCATCCTCGGGCACCGTCTCGGCTGGCACGCGGTCATGGAGAGCGAGGGACCTTGTCGCCTGGTCCAGGACGCGCCCGGACTCTGGGGCTTGCAGATGGAGCTCGATACCGGCGTCGATCCGGGGGTGCCCTGGCCCCTCACGCCGGACCGCGAGGCCGCGGCCACCTGCCACCTCTTCTTCCGCCTCGACGAGGCGGCCGCCGGAGCGGTGAGCCATCTCTTCAGCCCCGGTGAAGCCCTCCAGGTTCGGTGGCTCGACCTGGTTCTGGCGTCGGGCGGACCGACGCTCCTCGAGATCCGCTCCGCCGTCCGGGAGGAACCGATCCCGGAATCCGAGCATGCCGATCAGGAGTCGGCCGCGGCTTGACCGAGCTCGTCTCCGCGCTCGCTTCCGCGCCCGTTTCCGCGCTCGTCTGAGTGCTCGCCTTACGCGCCGCGGCGGACCGGCTCTCACCCTCCCGCTGCGATCCGCCTTCTACATCGAAATCCGGCCGTCTTGACACCCTCGGATCAGGGGCGGATCATCCGGATGTTCTCACCATCCATCCACCCGGCGAGGTTCGACGATGAAGACCAGCAAGAAGGCACCTGCCCGCAAAGCGGCGCGCGCTGCCAAGTCGAAGCCGACGCGGCCCGCCGCCCAGGATCGAAAGCCCGCCGCGCGCGTCGCGGCCAAGCCGGCTTCCAAGCCGTCCGCGAGACCCGCGTCAAAGCTTGTCGCGAAGCCCGCGGCCAAGCCTGTCGCAAAGCCCGCACCCAAGCCTGTCGCAAAGCCCGCGCCCAAGCCTGTCGCAAAGCCCGCGGCCCGGGCCGCCGCGGCGACCGGATCGTCGATGTTCGCGCCTGATCCCACCCGCCTGCGCGCGAGCCTGCTCGAGATCGTGCGCCGCACGTCGGCCGAACTCCCCGAGGACGTGGTGCGCGCCGTCGCCGCCGGCCGCTCGTTGGAGGCGCCCGGGAGCAACGCGCTTTGGGCCATGAACGTCATCCAGGAGAACATCGCGCTCGCCCGCGAGAACAGCGCGCCGCTCTGCCAGGACACGGGGACGATCATCTTCTACATCCGCGCGCCCCGCGGCTACGACGAGCCGGCCATCCGCAGCGCGGCCGAGAAGGCCGTCGCGAGTGCCACCGCCAAGGGTTATCTCCGGCAGAACTCCGTCGACTCCATCACCGGACGCAACTCGGGGAACAATCTCGGCCCCGGCTCGCCGGTCTTCCACTTCCACCAGGGCAAGGGCATGGGCATGGAGATCCGCCTGGTGTTGAAGGGGGGAGGATGCGAGAACGTCGGCATCCAGTACTCGCTCCCCGACGGACGTCTCGGCGCGGGCCGCGACCTCGTCGGCGTGGAGAAGGTCATCCTCGACGCGGCCTACCAGGCCCAGGGGAAGGGATGCGGACCGGGGATCCTCGGCGTCTGCATCGGCGGCGATCGCGCCACCGGATATGTGCACTCGAAAGAGCAGTTCCTGCGCCGGTTGGATGACGCGAACCCGGACGCCGAGCTGGCCGCCCTCGAAGCGCGGGTGGTCGAGAAGGCCAATCGTCTCGGGATCGGGCCGATGGGATTCGGCGGGACCACGACGCTGCTCGGCTGCAAGGTGGGAGTGTTGAACCGCCTCCCCGCCTCCTACTTCGTCAGCATCTCGTACATGTGCTGGGCCTACCGCCGCCAGGGCGCGACGCTGCGCCCGGACGGCACGATCCAGAACTGGCTCTATTGACGGGAGTGTCGATCATGCGCCTGGAAGCACCGTTCACCGAGGAGAAGATCCGCGCGCTCAAGGTCGGGGACTTAGTCGAGATCAGCGGCCTGATCTTCACCGGACGCGACGCCGTCCACAAGTACCTGTACGACGGGAACGCATCGCCGGTCGACCTGACCGACGGCATCATCTATCACTGCGGCCCGGTGGTCGTGCAGGAGAAGGGGCGCTGGGTCGTCAAGGCCGCCGGACCGACCACCTCGATCCGGGAAGAGCCGTACCAGCACGAGATCATCCGCCGTCATCGCGTGCGCGGCGTCATCGGCAAGGGAGGCATGGGCCAGAAGACTCTCGAGGCCTGCCGCGAGACCGGCTGCGTCTACCTCCATGCCGTGGGCGGCGCCGCGCAGGTCCTCGCGGCCCGCATCACCGGCGTCCGCGGGGTCCATCTCGCGGAGCAGTTCGGCTCGCCGGAAGCGATCTGGGAGTTCCAGGTGGAGGAGTTCCCGCTCGTGGTGACGATGGACAGCCACGGCAACAGCCTGCACCGCGACCTGCTCGAGGTCTCCGGAGAGCGGTTGCGTGAGTTGCTGGCCGCGGCGGGCCAGGACTCGTGACCGCACGATCCTGAGCGGGCTCCCTTGACCGCGATGCCGCCATCCGCCCCCGGCTCCGCACTCGGCCGGAGCCTGGGGGCGTACTTCGGCCGCCTGGGTGCGTTCTCCCCCAACGCCCGCTACTACCTGGCCGGGACGTTCCTCATGGGCCTCGGCCACGGTGCCGTCTGGGTCCACATGAACCTCTACTATCGCGCGCTGGGACTGGGCGAGGCGACGATCGGCCGGATCCTCTCGGCGGGAGCCTTCGGCAACGTGCTGATCGCGTTGCCCGCCGCGCTCTGGATCGATCGGATCCCACCGTCCCGGATCTTCTCCGTGTCCGCCGCGGGGTACTCCGTGGTGCTGGCCGGCATGCTCCTGACCGCGAATCCCACGTTGCTCACGATCGCGGCGATGTTCGTGGGGATGCTCTTCACGGTGCACTGGGTGGCCGCCGCGCCCTTCTTCATGCGGAATGCCGGGGAAGGCGACCGGATCTACCTCTTCGGTTTCGCCAACGCCATCGAGACTCTGGCCACCGCGATCGCCGCGATCGGCGGCGGCGCCGTGATCCGCCTCCTCACCCGGCAGGCCGGCTCCGAACTCTACGCGCTGCGCGCGACCCTGTTGGGAATCGCTGCCCTCTCGTTCCTGGCGGTCTTCCTCCTGGCCCGGATCCGCGGAGCGCCCCCGGCCGACGCCCGCCGCGGATCGATCCGCGACTACTTCCTGGCTCGCGACTGGGGCCTCCTCACCCGACTCCTCTTCCCGGGCTTCCTGGTCGGCCTGGGCGCCGGACTCATCATCCCGTTCTTGAACCTCTACTTCCGCGACCGCTTCGGCCAGGATCCCCGGCAGATCGGAGGTTTCTTCGCGGTCAGCCAGCTTCTGACCATGTTCGGGTTCCTGGCCGGCGCGCCGCTGGCTCGCCGCATCGGCAGCGTCCGCGCCATCGTCCTGACCGAACTCCTCTCGATCCCGTTCTTCGTCATCCTCGCCTTCACGCGCAATCTCCCGCTCGCGGTCTTCGCCTTCTGGATGCGCGGGGCTTTGATGAACATGAATACCCCGCTCGCGACCAACTTCACCATGGAGATGGTCCCCGCCGACCAGCAGACAGTCACCAACTCACTGCGCATGCTCTCCTGGAACATTTCGTGGATGGTGAGTACGCAGGCGGGCGGCTGGATCATCCAGGCGCGCGGATACACGCCGCCGATGCTCGTCACGATCGCGTTATACGCGCTCTCGGCGCTCCTCTTCTTCGCCTTCTTTCGCGCGCAACAGGAGCTGGGGCGGCGCCGACTCTCCTGACCGCGGGGGGGAGATCGCCGCCGGCCGCGCCGACGATGCCCGCGTCGTAATCGATCCGTCACCGATCCGTCATCGATCCGTCACCGGTCGGTCATCGATCCCGCAGGATCACCACGCGCCCCGTCGCCAGCGTCGCGCCCGTCCCGCCCTGCATGTGGGCCCGGACCAGATAGACACCGTTCGGCACCTGCTCGCCCTGGGCGTCTCTGCCACTCCAGACCCAGGCGTGTTCGCCCGCCTCGTTCGGCCGCGTGCTCTCGCCTCGCGCGACCTCGCGTCCGGTCACCGCGTAGACCCGCCAGGAGACCGGAGCGTTGCCGCCGCCCTGGAACGACAGGAGGACGGAGCGAGGCGCCGGGTTCGGCAGGGCGCGGACTCCGGCATAGGCCGGGATCTCCGCCGTGCTCGAGTCCCCGGGCGCCGTTATCTTCCAGAAGAGCCGCTGCGTGTCGCTGCGCCGGGGCACCCCGCGATCGGAGCAGCGCACCCGGAAGGCATACTCGCCGGCCGCCACCGGCCGCCCCGACAACACCCCGGTCTCGGAGCGCAGCGTGACGCCCGGCGGGGGCGGGTCGACATACTCCCAGACATACGGCGGCGTCCCGCCTCGCGCCGCCAGCACGACCGCGACCGCCGAGTCGGCCAGCGCCGGCGCCAGGTCATCCGACACGATGTAGAAGCCGTAGTTCCCGGAATCGACCGTACGCAGGATCCAGTGATCGGGGTCGACGGCCACCGAGTCGACCACCGAGGCCTCGAGCGGCAGCTCGATGACCAGGTCGTCATGATCGTCGTCGTTCCAGAAACGATGGTCGCGCGTGAACTGCGCGTCGGGGCCACCCGGCGCAGGGTGCCAGGTCCGGATCGTGACCGGCATGCGGAAGCGCGTCGCCCCGGGCTGCGTCTGCTCCAGGTGCAGGTAGAGACGTGGAGGCGAGGCGTTCTGGTCGAGATCGACGGCCAGCCGGTAGTGCGGCCGGTCGGTGCCATAGACCCAGGCATCGAAGAACGCGCCGAGATCGACGCCCGACGATCTCTCCATCACCTCGCGGAACTGATCGGTCGTGACCGTCCGGGCGGTGTAGAGCGCGCGGTAGTCGGCCACCGCCCGGTAGAACGCCTCGTCCCCGAGTACGCCGCGCAGCATGTGGATGGCCCAGGACCCCTTGTTGTAGATCGTGTTGCCGTCGAAGGGCGGGTCGAAGCCGTAGAGCGGACCGGACGGGTCCAGCACGGTTTGCACCTGGACCATGTAGTCGCGATAGGCGTCGAATCCTTCCAGGTGCTCCTGCCACACCGCTTCGCCCCAGGAGGCGAACCCCTCGTTCAACCACGTGTCGGCCCACGTGGCGCAGGTCACGTCATCCCCCCACCACATGTGGGCCAGCTCGTGGACGTAGATCCAATCGAAGTAGTGATCGCCGCGCACGAGGTAGTAGCCGTACGAAGTGTTGGTCTGGTGTTCCATCGCTCCGGCCCAGCCGAAGAGAGTATTGCCGTACTTCTCCCGCGCGAACGGATAGGGACCGAAACGCTCGGCAAAGGCGTCGATCGCCTCGCCGTTGATGCTGAAATCCTCCCGCGCCTGCGCCTCCAGATCGGGGAAGACGAAGTGCTCGACCAGCATCGTCTCTCCCCCCGGCAGCGGATAGCCATCCTCGATGCGGACGAACTCCCCCGCCGTGACCGAGATCAGATAGGGAGCGATCGGATAGGAGTTGTGCCACCAGTAGGTTCGCGTCCCCGGCCGTGTCTCCTCGACGCTTCGCAGCAGGCCGTTCGACGTCGCGACCAGCTCGAACTCGTCCGTCGGCACCGTGATGAGGACGTCCGAGCTGTCGGCCTTGTCCTCTGGCAGATCCTTGCAGGGCCACCAGAAGTGACCGTAGCTCGGCTGCGAGAGGGTCCAGATGAAAGGCGTCTGCAGCCGGAACTGGATCCGCATGCCATAGCCGCCCCCCGGCGGCTGGCCGTGATAGGCGATCCGGATCTCGGCCGTCTCGCCACGATCGAGCGGCTCCGGCAGGAGGATGGAGACTCGATCGTTCGCCTGTACAAAGAGGGCCGGCGCCCCGTCCACCGCCGCTTCATCCACCTCGTGGGTGTTCAAGAGATCGAAGGCGACCTCGGTCAACCCGTCGATTCGGCTCTCCACGACCTGCGTGGCGACACCCGCGATCGTCTCGCTCGTATAGGCGGTCAGGTCGATCTCGAGTCGAACATGGCGCAGGTCGTAGTCGGCCCGGGGATCATCCAGCACCCGGGCGCTCGAGCCAGCCCGGCCGGCGTAATCGTGGGACTGCCCTTTCCCCTCCGTGAGGATCCGCAGCCGCTCCACCGGATCCGGATGCGGCGAACGATGGAGTCCCGACACGGCGTCCCGCTCGGGCTGAAGGCGGCCATCGACGGACGCCGCGAACGGCACGCCCGGCGACGAGGCCAGGCCGAGGAGCATCGCCGCCGTCAGAAAGGCGGTCGCGACGGTGAAACAGCAGTGGGTTGGCGGGCAACGCATCATCTTCCTCCCGTGGAGACCGAGCGCATTCTAGCAGGGTGCTGGAAAGCTGGGACAGCCGCGTTCGGAGGGCCGTCGGGAGAACGGCCCGGGAGGAGCAGAGAGAAGAAGCCCGGACCTTGAGGGCCCGGGCTTCAGCGGACAATGCAGGGGCCCCGCACGGGACCCCCGAGATGCGATTTAGCGGTACTGGTTCTTGATCTGACCCCAGGTCGTGCGGTCGACCGGGGTGATCGGGCACGGGTTCGGATCACAGTCCGTGCCGTAGCCCAGCCAGCTCCCTTGTTGCGCGACGCAGTCAGCTTCGGTCACGAAGATGCAGGTCCCGTCCTCGAAGCAGCAGGCGCCAGGAGGCGGCGGGCACGGATTCGGATCACAGTCCGAACCGAAGCCCAGCCACTGGCCACCGGCCTGCGCACAGGCGAGCTGATCCAGGAACTGGCAGGAGCCGTCCGGGAAGCAGCAGGCGCCCGGCGGCTGCGGGCACGGATTCGGATCGCACGGCACGAACGGTCCGAGCCACTGGCCAGCCGTGCACTCAACCTGCAGAACGTACACGCAGGTACCGTCCGGCAGACAGCAGGCGCCCGGAGGCTGCGGGCACGGATTCGGATCGCACGGCACCATGTAGCCCAGCCAGATTCCGCCGAGCTGATCGCAGATCGTTCTCGGAACGAACTGGCACGTTCCGTCCGGGAAGCAGCAGGCGCCCGGAGGCTGCGTGCAGGGGTTCGGGTCGCACGGCACGAACATGCCGAGCCACTGGCCGCCCAGGCCGGCGCAATCCGCCTCGGTCACGAATTCACAGTGACCGTCGGGGAAGCAGCAGGCGCCCGGAGGCTGCGGACACGGATTCGGGTCGCACGGCACGAACATGCCGAGCCACTGTCCACCCAGGCCGGCGCAATCCGCCTCGGTCACGAACTCACAGCGGCCGTCGGGGAAGCAGCAGGCGCCCGGAGGCTGCGGACAGACGACACCGTCGCAGCTCGGCTCGACCTGCCACGTTCCACCCTGGGCCTCGCAGTCGACCTGCAGAAGAACCTGGCAGGTCCCGTCGGGCAGGCAGCAGGCGTGGTAGCAGAGCTCGAGGTTCCGGTTGAGGAAGGTCACCTCGACCACCTCGCTGCTCGTGAGCGTTACGACGTACTGGCTCGGGCCGATCGGCTCCCAACCGGGGAGAACCGGCTCGTACACCGTGTAGGTCCCGAGCGGAATGTTGTTCCAGCAGGCGCGCCCGTCGGGGCCGGTCTGCAGGCAGTAGTCATCGCCGTTCGGCGTCGTCACGCAGATCCAGTATCCAGGCACCGGCTGGTCATCTCCGTCGAGCTGACCATTGCAGTTCGTGTCACTCAGCTTCGTGACACAGAGGTTGCCGGTCTCGGCGCAGACGTAGAAGGTGACCTCCGCGTTGGCCTCGTTTCCGGACTCGAACGACCAGTATTCGACCCGCACCCAGTACTTGCCGTCGCTGAGGCCGTTCGGCACGGTCCAGCTCCGGGCGATGTTGAGCCCGGTGCTTCCCGGGTACTGCTGGTACTCGATGTTGATCGTGCGGGTGGGATCCTGGAGGAAGTACCGGACGAAGTTCGGCGTGGTCTGGTGCTCAATCGACCAGGTGATGTCGACCGTGCCACCAGGGTTCAATACGCAGAACGGCGGCTCGGGCTCCCGGCCCAGGGCGATCGTGGCTTCTCTCGGTTGCGCGAAACCGGGAGTGGCAACGACGATGGCGAACAGGATTGCCCATAGCGCAACGCGATGGCAAATCTTCATAGGCTACTCTCCTCGATGTCTCTTCATGGGGCCGGTCCAGGAACCCTAGGCAGGTCGGTGTGACCACCTAGTGGAAAGCGGGTTAAGAATATGTGTTTCTGCACGCGCCGTCAATCCCGGACTTCGTTCTGCCGCATTGAGATACGGGTGCACGTCTGATACAGGAATTTCGGTCATCGAGGGTCAGGATTTTCCTGAGTCCTTTCCCTTCCCGCGAGTCCTCGAATCCGGCTGTAAACGAGACGAATCATCTCACTTGGAGCCGGGACCGCCCCGCGGTCGCCTCGGTCAGTTCGCCCCGCAAACCGTCGACCCGGGATCGCTTGACCCGCACGATGAACCGGGGTTCAGGCTCGAAAGAGCGCTCGACCGCGAGGATGGCAGCCGCCGCCCGGCCCAGAACCGTCTCGACGGGGCCTAAGTCCCCGTAGCCGGCCGAGATCTCCAGCGTGACCGACCGCCAGAGGATCCGTCGCGGAGCGGCCGCCAGGGCCAGCCGCGCGGACTCGCCGTAGGCGCGAACCAGGCCTCCCGTCCCCAACTTGGTCCCGCCGAAGTAGCGGATCACGATGATCAGTCCCTGCGTGAGTCCCTCGTGGCGGATGGCGCCCATGATCGGCACGCCCGCCGTGCCCGAGGGCTCGCCATCGTCATCCCACCGCTCGACCCACGGCTCGTCCAGGCCGAGCCTCGAGGCCCAGCAGTGGTGGGTCGCATCGTGGTAATGACGCCGGATCCGATCGAGCGTCGCCGCGGCCATCGACTCGTTCTCCACCCGGAAGGCCTGGCCGAGGAAACGCGATCCCCTGACCGTCAGTTCGGTCTGTGGCCCCTCGTCGAGCGACGCGACTTGATCCGGATCAGTCGGCGGCACGCACCCTCCCCCCCGCCGCTCACGCGCTCCTTCGTTCCACGGCTGCCGCGTACTCGAGCACCGCCGCGAGCTGGCTGGCGCCGTCCAGTCCGGCCTCCTCGAGAACCTTTTCCGCCTGTCCGCTCCCGGGGTAACGGGCGTGACGATACGGGTGAAGCGTCCGTCGGATCCCCTCCTCGGAACGGATCCAGCGGTGCATCGTCGGCAGCGTGAAGCCGGTGATCCCCATCGCGTGACCAGAGATGTTCTCAGGCAGGATCTCGGCTCGCCGTGCCTCCGGCAGGAGATCGAAGAGCTCCGCGCTCGTCACGAGGTAGATGTTCATGCGAAGTCCCCGGCGATCGATCTCCGGCAGCACCGACTCGACAAAGGCGTAGACGACTCCGCTCTCCTGGAGAAAGAGCGCACCGTGATACGGCCGGGCCGTGGGATCGGCCGTGCGGAGCGCAACCAGGCCCTCCGCCGCGGCCGTCGCCGGCGGCAGGCGCAGCGCCACGCGGTCGGGCACCTGCTCGTTGGGTCGGGTGACGAACGGAGCGAGCACCGCAGGGCGGCGCTGCAAGCCGGCCACGGTGAGCGGCCACAGCTCCTGCGGCTCCCACGGGGTCAGGGTGATCGCCGCGCCCCGCGGGAAGTTCTCCTGCAGGAGCTGCAACGCCTGCGGATCGGCATGCGTCGGACCATCCTCGCCGGTCTTGAGCCCGGCGTGCGCGCAGACGATCAGGAACGGATGGTAGGCCTCGCCCGTGAGGTCGCGGCGGGCCTGTTGTCCGATCGCGTGCAGACGTGCGGCCACGTGCTGGAGCGCCGCGATGAAGGCGCCGTACGACGCTCCGGAACCGATGTGGTTTCCGAAGGCCGAAAGCCCCGCCATCACTCCTCCCATCGCGTCTTCGCAGATTCCACCGCAGGCGACCAGACGTGAGCCCGGGTTGTCGACCGCGTTGAAGAATCCCGCGGGATAGCCCTTCGCCAGGTTGCTGATGCTGGTGGAACCGAGCAGATCGGCCGCGCCTCCCATGATGGCGCCGTGCGTCGCCTGGTTGAGGTAGTTGAGGGTATCGCCCAGCGCCCCGCGCAAGGTCGTCGCGGTACCCGGAGCAAGGAGCAGCGATTCGGGAATGATGTCAGGGCGGATAGTGAGCACGGCGGGCCCGGCGGGAACGGCCTCCCCCGCAGCCGGGGACGCACCCCGCGTCATTCTCGAAGCAGCACCAAAAAGCGGCCCGAGATCGGGTCCGCCCGGACGCGGCGCACGCTTCCGGGCCGCGAGCCGCTTGCCGCCGTCGAGCACCGCCGCCGCCAGCGGTCCCGCCCAGGCGCTCCCGCTCTCGACGATCGTTCGCACCGCGAGCAGCGTGTCCCAGAAGGCCCGCTCCACGCGCTCCGGCCGGTTCTCCCCCTCGAAACGCGGAAAGACGACACCAAAGGCCTCTTCGCACGGTGCGAGCATCGCGTAGTACTCGGGCGAACAGAACTTGTGCCCGGCGCCGTGCGACGACTTCCCCTCGATCCCGTACTGCCATCCCTTCACCGTGCGATAGCAGATCGCGGTCGGCTGTCCGTTGCCGCGTTCACGAGCGATCCGCTGCGCCGCGAGCACCTGGCGGAAGTCCTTGCCGTCCGGGACGCGCACCAGGTTCCAGTCATGCAGGTAGGCCAGTTCCGCCGGCTCCCACTGCACGTAGTCGCCCGGCTGGTCACCGTCGCGACAGACGCGGTTGCTGTCGATCGAGGCCTGGTTCCAGTCGAGATGCATCACGGCATTGCCCAGGCGCGCGGTGGCCCCGATCGCCATCGCCTCGCTGACGCGGCCGGCGGTCATCCCTCCCTCTCCCTCGAGGATGTGCACCATCGGGGCATCATCGCGTCCGTAGGTATCGATCGCGCCCAGGGCCAGGCCGAGCGAGGCGGGCACGCCCACGCCGGATGCGCCGGTCGAGAGCCGCACGAAGGGGGTGGCGGGAGTCGGGTGTCCATCGAGCGGCTTGGACCGGAACTCGAGGAAGAGCGGAGTTCGCTGCGTCGGGTTCCGACGGAACCCGAGGAGATCCTCCAGGCGGAGCTGGAACTCCGGCCCGGGGAGCGCGGCCGGATGCGCCGCCCGCACGAACTCGTTCCGCAGGGCCCACATGGCGTACAGGCCCATCGCCTTGTGACCGGCCGCGTAGCTGAGGATGTCGGCGTCGGGGCGCTCTGGATCGCCGATGTCGTAGTCCATCCCGCCGAAGAGAAGTGATGTCACGATGCGACCGGAGGAAATGCTGCCACCCGGATGTCCCGAGGTCGGCACGAAGTTGTAGAGGATGCCGCACACGGTCCGGTAGAGAAGATCGTACCGCTCGAGCGCATCGATCCAGGAGGCCTCGGGTGGCGGAACCGACGCGGTGGACGGATCGCCGATCTCCAGGTGCCAGGCGCGGCGCGGGGCGAGCGTGAACGGAGCGGCGGGGGCAGCGGCCATCGTCATCCTCCCTTCCCAGATCCCGGAATGATGAGCACCGCGGGCAAGGATAGACCGACCGGAAAGCGCACACAACCGACCGGTAGGGACGAAGAAGGTGCGGCACCCATCCGCCACGATCCGGGGGCCCTGCGCCGCCGTGCCATGCCCTATGATCCAGCCGTAGGTCGTGCCACCCCACAGGGAGGACTCTCCGATGAGCAACCATCGCGCGATCCGGCCCGCGCCGGGCGAGTGCGCCGAGTACTACCGCGGCTACATCGACCAGGTCCCCGACGGGGACATCCTCGAGCTCCTCTCCTGGTCGCTGGACGAGACCCTCTCCACCCTCGAGGAGGTCCCGCCGGAGCGGCGAGACTACCGATATCAGCCCGGCCGATGGACCCTGCGCGAGGTCGTGGGGCACATCGTCGACACCGAGCGGATCTTCGCCTACCGAGCGCTCCGCTTCGCCCGGGCCGACACGAACGAGCTGGCGGGCATGGAGCAGGACGACTATGTCCGGCACGGGCGCTTCGAGCGGAGGCCGTGGGACGACCTCCTGGAGGAGTTCGAGTCGCTTCGGGAGTCGAATCTCGCTCTCTTCCGCAGCTTCGAAGAGGAGGAGATGGACCGGGGCGGCGTCGCCTCCGGCCACCCGGTCACGGTGCGCGCGCTGCTCTGGATCCTGGCGGGGCACGAACGGCATCACCTCGGCGTGATCCGGGAGAAGTACCTCTAGCGGCGGGCTGAAGCGGCGTCTATCCTGCCGTCCGGCCTGTCCTGCAACCCGTTACGGCGGGGTGCCGTACTACACCCCCGGGCGCGGCCAGGCTGGTCGCTGTTGTCTCGGTGTCGGCGCCGGCATCTCGGTCTCCGGAGGCAAGTCGATGTTCGAGCTCTTCTTCCTCATCGCCCTGATCGGCGCGGTGGTCATCCTGCCGCTCGTGCTGGTCGGGCTGGTCCTGAAGGTCCTCTTCCACATCGTGATCCTGCCGTTCCAGCTCATCGGGGCTCTCATCGGGCTGGGGGTGACGGGACTGGTCCTGGGCACGCTCGCGATCGTCTTCGGCAGCATCGTCGGGCTGATCACGCTGGCCGGGGCGCTGGTCGCCGGGCTCCCGATCCTCGTGCTCGGCCTCATCGCCTGGGGACTGATCCGGCTGATCCGCCGGGGCAGGAAGATGGAGACCTCGGTGTGAGCGGTGTTGGCGGTGTGAGCCTCCCGTCGCGCGAAGAGGCGCTCGCCCTCCTCCACGAGTTCACCGTTTCCGACAGCCTGCGCAAACATGCGTACGCGGTCGAGGCGGCGATGCGCGCCTACGCGCGGAAGTTTGCGGCTCAGATCGCCGGCGGCGCGACGGAGGGACCGG
Organism: uncultured bacterium; assembly: GCA_964371055.1. Taxonomy (GTDB): domain Bacteria; phylum Eisenbacteria; class RBG-16-71-46; order CAIMUX01; family CAIMUX01; genus CAYJLF01. Next base: position 113,735 of record CAYJLF010000005.1, read on the forward strand.
CCGCCGGGATCCCGGCCTCGGAGGTCGACGAACACGAGTGGGGGCTCATCGGCCTGGTCCACGACTTCGACTACGAGCGCTTTCCGCAGGCGCCCGAACATCCTCTCGAGGGATCGAAAATCCTGGCCGAACGCGGTTGGCCCGAGCCGTTTCGCCGCGCGATCCTCTCCCACGCTTCCTACACCGGCGTGTCGCGAGAACGACTGGTGGAGAAGACGCTCTATGCCGTCGACGAGCTGACCGGTTTCGTCACGGCGGTGGCGTTGGTCAAGCCGTCGCGCTCCCTGGACGAGGTCGACGCGCGGTCGGTGCGCAAGAAGCTCAAGGACAAGGCGTTCGCCCGCTCCGTGAACCGCGAGGAGGTCGTCGACGGCCCGGCCGCGCTCGGCGTCGACTTCGACGCACACGTCGCTTTCGTGGTCGAGGCAATGAAGGCGATCCGCGGAGAGCTGGGGATCTGAGCCCCCGACCCGACCGCGCTATCGCGGCTCCACTCACCGGAAGAGGTCGGCCCGCTCCAATCGGTCCCCGATCAACTGATAGCTCTCCCTGACCCGCTGGACCGGGATCGCCGGCGTGTTCGGATCCGGCGGCCGCACGACGTCGACGTAGATCTTGCCCGCTTCGATGGCGATCGCACCGATCTGGATCTGGTCTCCGAGGTGAAGGTATCCCCGCGGATCGGGCGTCCCGCCGTGGTTGATCACCGCGACCAGGACAAAGTAGGTGTTGGTCCCGGCCGGATCGTTCACGAGGATCACGGCGGCGTCCTCGACCCCGTCGTTGTCCAGGTCGCCCCGCCCCATCCGGTCGAACATCGTGACATGGATCTCGTCGGGCAGACCGGGCGCCAGCTTGCCGCGGAAGCGACCGTCCTGGAGCTGGATCTGGTCGAGGAAGTCGTCCCCCCACCGGTAGGCGAAATTGCGGAGGATCGGCGCGCTCAGCCCCTGGCCGACGGAAGTGGCTCCCGACGGAGGGGGAGGCGGAATGGCCGGACGCTCCGCCGGCGACGACTCCTTCGGGATCCCCGGGCCGGCACATCCCGGCGCCAGGAGCAGGGCGACCACGCAAGCCAACGCTCTACGCTGCATCGTGAGTCCTCCTCGCGCCCCCGGCCTGCCGTGGCCGGAACCGGCGCGTCGCTTCGTCCGTGGCGAGGCTATCGCCGGAGAGGCGGGAGCGCAAGGGGTCGCCGAGGCGCGATCAAGGCATCAGCGCGCCCCGTCTGTGAGGGTGAGCACCAGCTTCCGTGTTCCCATCCACGTCTCGTCTGCCACCAACCGCACGAAGTAGACCCCCGCCGCCAGAGTCGATCCCGAGAGGCCGCATCCATCCCAGGCCGCCGTGTGACTCCCCGCGGACATCCACGCATCGAGAACCGTCGCCACCCGCCGACCCGCGGGATCGTGGATCGTCAGGCGGACCGTCGCGGCCTGAGGGAGGTCGAAGCGGATCCGGGCTGCACGGACCACCGGGTTCGGTTGGACCACGAGCGACAGGCGGCCCGCGTCGACGTCGACCCAGCCGGGATCGACGCCCGAGGACTCCTCGCGCCACTGGCCGAGGTGGTAGGAGACCGCTCCACCGCACGTGCTGAACATGCCGCTGGCGAAAACACCGTCGTCCGTCCCGGCCAGACAGGTCACCTCGCCGTTGATCCCTGCGCCCAGTTCCTGCCACGTCTCACCGTCGTAGACGGCGACGTTCGTGGCGGGAATCCCGCCGGCTGAGGCGAAGCTTCCCCCGACGAAGAGCCGGTCGTTGTACGTGGCGAGGGCATGGACCGTCCCGGGGCTGGCGATGCCCGAGCCGAGCGGGTGCCAGTCGACGCCGTCCCAACGCGCGACACACGCGGCCGGATGCCCACTCGCCTGACTGAAACTCCCCCCGGCGTAAAGGTCGCCGCCATGGACCGCCAGAGCGCGGATGGAAGAGTTCATCCCGCTGCCCAGAGGACTCCAGCTCTCGCCGGACCACCGGGCGATCCCCATCACCGTAAGCCCTCCGGCCTGGATGAACTGGCCCCCCGCGATCAGTTCGTCCCCCAGGCTCGCCAGCGCGAAGACCGGGCCGGAGGTTCCCGGACCGAGCGGCATCCATGAAGATCCGTTCCAGCGTGCGATGTGGTACAGCGGCGAGGATCCGGTGGAGGTGAAATCGCCTCCGGCGTAGAGCACGCCGAGATGCACGTGTAGCGCGCGTACGGGACCGTTCAACCCGGATCCGACCTGACTCCAGTCCGATCCGTCCCAGGAGGCCACATGCGCGGCGGGTGCGCCGCCGGCCTCGGTGAACTCGCCGCCGGCATAGAGCAGTCCCTCGTGCTCGACGACGGCACATCCGCTTCCATTCAGCCCGGAACCGAGGGCGCGCCATCCATCCGGCGCTCTCCACGCGATGCGCCGGGCGGCCGGCGACCCGACGTAGAGGAACTCCCCCGCGGCAACCAGGCCCCCCTGCCAGAAGCAGAAGGCACGGGCCGGCTCATCGAGCCCCTGGCCCGATCCCAGCGCACGCCACGTGGAGCCGTCAAAGGCTGCGACGCACCAGGCGGCATGGCCGGCGACGGTGTTGAAGCCTCCCCCGAGAATCAGTTCGTTCCCGAGCTGGCCCAGACAGTTCCCCACCTGCCAGATCCCATCGAGAGACCCGGGGCTGCTCCACCCGGCGCCGTCCCAGCGCGCGAAGCCGCGGGCGGGCAAGCTCGGTCCCACCGTGTCGAAGCTGCCTGCCGCATAGAGATGACCGTTCCAGCCGGTGAGCGCCCGGACCCAGTGATCAGCGCCGCCACCGACCCCGTGCCACGAAGCGCCATCCCAGCGCGCGAGGTTCCGCGCGGTGACCCCGCCCGCGGTCGAGAAGGCACCGCCGGCGAAAAGGTCGCCGTTCCACGACGCGAGCGACGCCACGGCGGAGCCCGTGCCCGCAACCCCGCCGCCGATCGGATGCCACGCCATCCCGTCCCAACGGGCAAGGTGGCTGGCGGAAACACCTCCGGCCATGGTGAACTCGCCACCGGCGATCAAAGCACCGTCGTGGACGGTGAGGGCCATGACGACATCGTCCACCCCTCCGGCGAGGTCCTGCCACGCGGATCCGTTCCAGCGCGCGATGTTGCGCGCCTCGGGACTCCCGGCGAAGAGGTGGCCGCCGACATAGAGATCACCGTTGTGGACGACCATGGAGTTGATCTGCCCGCTGACCCCGCCGCCCACCTCGCGCCACGCGAGGCCATCCCATCGTGCGATGCTCTCGGTGTTGGGAATCCCATCGATCGACTGGAACGATCCCGCGGCGATCAGCTCGCCCTGGTAGACCGCGAGGGCCTTCACCGTTCCCGACACCCAGATCTCGCCGATGGCGGTCCAGGCGTGGCCATCCCACGCCGCGATATTCGTGGCGGGTTCGCCCCCGGCGTAGTTCAAGATGCCGCCGGCGATCAGCAAACCGTCGTACTCGCAGACGGCGTAGAGGTAGTTGTTGACCCCCGGCAGCCCGAATCCATCGAGCCAGCCGTCGCGAGCGGCTTTCTCGCCTCCGGCCGGCGGGGTCCATGGCTCCGCCGCGTCGGAGGCCCGACCCGGCGGAGGTAGGGATCGGGCGATCACCAGCGATGCGCCCGCGAAAGGCAGGAGCATGCTGGTCGCGATGACGAGCGCGCGCTGGATGGAGGATCGGCAGTCAAGGAACGTCATCTTGGGCCTCCTTCTGGTGGCCACGGTCGTTCCCGAATGCGCCCGTCGGACGGCGCGTGACGGTCGGGCAGGATCAAGCACCGGGATGATACCGCGCCGGCTCCGCGCGGTCAATCAACCCCGCCGTTGTCTTCCGCGTCGCCCTCGCGCGCGTCCTCCCGTTCTACTTCATCACCGCCAGCTTGATCGTCGCCCGATCGCTTCCGGCCGTCAGCCGCGCGAAATACGTACCCGCGGCCACGCGCCGCCCGCTCTCATCGCGTCCGTCCCAGCGCATCTCTCCCTTGCCCGTCGTGCGATCGCGGTCGTTCAACGTACGGATGATACGCCCCGCGGGATCGTGGATCGTGCAACGCACGTCCGTCTGTCGCGCCAGGCGGAAGCGGATCGTGGTGGCGTCGCGGAACGGATTCGGGCCCGCGCTCCACGAGAGGAAAGCGCTGCCTTGCGCCTGGTCTTCCACAGAATCGTTCGAGCCGCCGGCCTCTTCCTCGATCCCGCTCACGATGCCGAGAAGGTCGATCTCGTAGACGCCGTTGCCGAAGGTGGCGGCGCGCATCTTGAGTTGCGTCATGTGCATCACCAGGTCGAGGACCTGCGCCAGCGGCATCCCCGCGTTGAGGTCCAGCCAGTTCTGCCCGCCGTCGATCGTGTAGAAGATGCCGAGATCGGTCCCGACATAGACCTGGTCCGCGCCGCGCGGGTCGACCGCCACGCACTGCACGGGGATGTCAGGCAGGTTGCCGGAACGATCGGTCCAGGTGAGTCCAGCATCGGTCGAGCGGAACACATGCCCGGTGCCGAACCCGGCGAAGGTTGCCCACACCTGGCGGCTGTCGGTCCGGCTGTAGCCGAAGTCGGTCGGGTAGCGGTTGGGGAGTTGCACGGTCACGTCGGTCCAGCTCTGGCCACCGTTCGTGCTGCGCCGGATCTCCACGACGGCGCTGGCGCTGCCGCTGCCGGTGCCGGCCATCAGCGTGTCGGCGCTGGTGAAAGCGACTCCGATCGTCGCGATCGCCGTGCCGTTCCAGTTGCTGTTGCCGTCGGGATAGCTCCACGACGTTCCACCGTTCGTCGTCCGCTTCACGCCCCTGGTGCCGGCGTAGAGGATGTCGGGCGCGCTCTCCGCGATGACGAAAGGCGCGATGAAGTTCGCTTCGCCGGAGGAGTAGGGGTGGATCTCCTGCCAGTTCGCCCCGCCGTCCAGGCTCTTGTACATGTTGAGGTAGACGTACTCCTCGTAGATCACCTCTTCGTCGCGCGGGTCGATCGCGCACCAGCCGCCGTCCCCCCCGAAGATCTTGGACCACGAGGGCGAACCGGTGTACTTGATCGTACCGTTGTCCTGCAGGCCGCCGACGGCGATACCCGAGGGGCCATAGCCCCCCGCGAATCCGGCATAGAACTGCGTGGTGACGAGCCCGCCGTTCTTCCCCTCCCAGGTGGCGCCGCCGTCGGTCGACTTGAAGATGCCTCCGTCGCTGCCGACGTAGACGATCTGTCCGTTCGTCGGATGGAAGGCGATCGCATGCTGGTCGGCGTGGACGTAGTCACCGGGGCCTTCCGCGCCGCCCGGCGGAATCTCACCCATGTAGCCGTTGTACCAGTAGGAGACCTGTCCGAGGCTGCTCCCGCCATTGGTGCTGCGGTACCAGTCGAGCCCGCCGCAGAGGACCAGGTTCGGATTGTGCTGACTGACGCCGATGACGTTGTCGTACCAGGCCTGTCCCCCCGCCCAGTTGACCCCGGCGAGGTTGGACCAGTTCGCGCCGTCGTTGGTGCTGCGGAAAAGCCCGATCACCTGCCGCGTGTTGGCGTCGCTGACGCCGGCGTAGACGGTGGCCGGTCCGCCGGGGACGGTGTTACGGATCGCGAGGGGAGTGCGGCCGAAGTTGGCGACGGGCAGGCCGCCGGCCAGAAGGGCCCACGAATCCCCGCCGTCGGTGCTGCGGTAGAGGCCGGGATCGGGCGTGCTGTTGAGCTGGCCGTGCGCGACGAAGATCTTGTTCGGATTCATCGGATCGATCACGACATCCATCGCCATCAGGACATCGTGCTTCAGCTCCCACGTGGCGCCGCCGTCGGTCGTCCGGTAGAGCCCCTCGCTGGTGGCGGCCCAGATGGTGTTCGGATCGTTCGGCGCAAATCGCATCGACAGGACGACGCGATGCTGGTCGAAGCTCCAGGTGAGTCCCGTCTCCTGCCACGTCATCCCGCCGTCCAGGCTCTTCAGGATGCCGATGCCGTAGCTGGCGCGCGCGCCGGGGGTGCCGTTCAGCGGCCGCGCATAAAGGCTGATCTCACCGGTGCCGAGGTAGAGGATCTGCGGATTCGTCGGGTCGACCAGGATAGAACTGACCGAGAGCGAAGGGAACCCGGTCTCGATCCGTGTCCAGGCCGCGGCCCCTTCACCGCCCGTCGTCGACTTCCAGAGCCCACCGCTGGCGGCGCCCGCCCAGAGGATCTCCGGGTTCACCGGATCGATGGCCAGCGCCAACATCCGGCCGCCGATGTTGTCCGGACCGATCGAGGTCCACTCCGCCCCGGTGCGGCCTCGAGTCGGGCGCTGTACTGCTTCGGCATGCTGCCAGGCTTCGTAGTAGGCGGCCTTGGGAATCAGTTCATTCGGATACGCCCGAATCCCGTACCAATGCTCGAAGTACTCCCAGGCCTTCCCCTCCTCCAGCTCGGTTCCGAGATCACGCTTGAGGAGGCGTCCCACGCCCTTCTCCAGGAGCTCCATCGTCCGGTTTTCGCCCCGCTCGCGGGCGCGGCGCGCTTCGTCCGCGCGTTCCCATGGCGGGAGTCCCGGACGATCCCCTTCGATCCACGTCTCGAGTCGATGCTCGAGGAGAGAGAGGGTGCCGGACAGGACGAGGGCAATGGCGGCGAGCGCGACGAGGCCTCGGCGATGCGTCATGGTCTGCTCCAGGGTGACAGGAAAATGGCCGGGATCCCGAAACCCGACCGACGGCGTTCGTTAAGTGTAGCAGGTCACGCTCGTCATATATAACTTATTGTAAATGAATAGGATACTGGCACACGGCCCGTGTCGCGGGGCCGCGGACGGAAGCCGGGTCTCACTTGGAGGAATCGTCCGGTTAGCGCACGCCGGCGGAATCGCGTGGAGCGGAGGCGTGCCACGCGGCCCTCGCCCGCGCCAGGTTCGTCCGCGCATCCCCGTCGGTGGGATTGAGACGGACCGCTTCCTCGAAGCAATGGATCGCCTCGGACAACCGGCCCGCATTCCCTTCGTCCACCCCCCGGTTGTTCCAGGTCCGGGCCAGCCCCGTCGTGAGTCGGGGATCTCCGGGGCTGAGTGCCAGGCCGCGCTCGAACGCCTCGATCGACTCCGCGCGGCGTCCCAGCGCGCTCAGGGCCGTCGCGTAGTTGTACAGACCGTCGAGGTAGCCGGGGCTGATGCGCAGAACCTCGGTGAAGTGGGCCAGCGCCTCTTCTTTCCGCCCGCTCAGGGCCAGCGCCGCGCCGAGCTTGGTGTGGGCCAGGTAGTTCGCACGCGTGACCCGCAGGGCATGATCGAAGAGGGTGAAGTCGTCCCGCCACACGCGGACCTGCCGGTGCGCCAGCCAGGCGAAGGCGACGAGCGCGACGCACCCGGCGCCGGCCGCGAGGCGGAGGCGCGACGAGACGAGGTTCCGCGCCGGAGTCACGCCCGGGCCCCGCGCCCCCGTCGCCCACGCCCAGATCGGCCCAACAACCGCGAGGAAGATCCCGACCATCGGCAGGTAGGTGAACCGATCGGCACGGGCGTGGCTGCCGATCTGCACCAGGCCGCTCATCGGCAGAAGCACGATCCCGAACCAAAGCCACCCGAAGAGAAGGAACGGCCACCGGCGCCGCAGCCGGATCAGCATCGCGGTGACCGCAACCAGCCCGGCGATCGCCGCGAGCGCCACGCCCCACCCGATCTCGACCCGCGGGTAGAAGGCCGCAAGGCGCAGCGGCAGAACCGCGTCCCGCAGGTAGGCCCAGACCGAGACCGCGGCGTTCGCCACCCGCTGGCCGGGACCGACCGAGTCGAGCGAGCTGACGGCGCCCACCTGGCGTTGCGCCAGGTACGTCACGACGAGCGAGGCAATCGAGAGGGCAAAGAGGGGAAGCTTCTCGCGGAGGGCGCCGGGCCGCGCGGGAGAGCCCCACGGTGGCGCGAGGTCGAGCAGCACGAGGACGAAGGGGAGCGTCATCACCACCGGCTTGCTCATGAGGCCCAGGACGAAGAACGCGGCGACCGCGGCCATCGTCCCGGGGGCGGGTCGCTCGCGGTGCCGAGCGTAGGCCAACAACGCCGCGAACCAGAAGATCGCCGCGAGGAGATCCTTGCGCGAGGCGACCCAGGCGACCGGCTCGACGTTGAGTGGATGGACGACGAAGAGCGCGGCGACGAAGAAGGCGGGCCAGACGGCCATCCATCCGCGGATCAGGAGATAGAGGAGCGCGCCCGCGAGCGCGTGGAGGAGGAGGTTCACGAGGTGGAACCCGCGTGGGCCGGGGCCGAAGAGAGTGACGTCGGCCATGTAGCTCAGCCAGGTCAGCGGCTGCCAGGTTCCCTCGTGGAAAGCGGTGAAGGCCCAGGTCAACCCGTCGCCGGTCAGGCCGGAGAGGACATGCGGGTTCTCGAGGATGTACTTGTCGTCGTCCCAGTGGACGAGCTGGTGACCAGCGACCGGCGCGTAGACGGCGATCGCCAGGAGGACGAGCAGAAGGACAGGGAGGAGCGCGGGGCGCTCGATCCGGGTCGCGACGGGCTTTCGGCGTGGGACGCGAGACATGCCGGACATGGTAGCGCGGGGCGGGCGCTCGTGCATCGGGATGTGCGGCAAGGCGTCGCGGGCGAAGGGGTTCCGGCGGACCCATCGAGCCGGGGAAACTCGACGCAGACGACCGATCGCACTCCCGCTCGCGACCGTCGATCCCGATTCTCCAACCGTCCTTCCCGGGTCTGGACGTGTCGCCGCATCGGGAGCATGATGCGGGGGTACGCGCCACGGGGGCCGCCCGCATCCTGGACCCGCACGCCCCACCCGCCCCCAAGAGGTACCGCCATGATCCGTCGCATCGTCACCGTCGTCGCCCTGATCGCCGTCGGAGTCCTCAGCGTAGGTCTGTTGCTGACGCAACGGAAGTACCAGACGACCCAGACGCTTTACACCCTGACCAGGGCTTCGGAAGACTCGCTCCGCGCGCACTACGCCGCCGCGGTCGACGCGATCGTCGAGATCCAGGACAGCCTGGCGGCGATCATGCCCAGCGAGGCGCAGGTGCTGCACCTGTCGGAGAGCATCGGGGACGAGCAGAAGATCCGCCGGACCCGTCGCGACGACATCATGCAGCAGATTGGCGATCTGCGGACCGGCATCCAGAACGGCAAGGCGATGATCCGACGGCTGGAGGACCGGCTGAAGGAGAGCGAGACCAGGATCGCCGGGCTGGAGAAGCTGGTCGACAACCTCAAGCGGATGGTTTCCGCCCGCGAAGAGATGGTGGCCACACTCACCGCCCGGGTCGAGTCGCTCCAGCAGGAGGTGACGACGCTCAAGGCCGACGTGGCGGTGCGCGACCAGACGATCGACGAGCAGCACCAGGCGATCACGGCGCGCGATCGCGAGCTCAGCACGATCTACTACCTCACCGGCAAGCGGAAGAACCTGCAGCAGCTTGGGGTCGTCGCCGCCTCGGGGGGCTTCCTCGGCCTGGGCCAGACCTCACGCCTGACCGGGGAGATCGACCCCCGTTTCTTCACGCCGTTCGACACCGGCCGAGAGCGAGTCCTGCGCATTCCGGGGAAGAAACCGGTAGTGCTGACCGCGCAGGCTCAATCGAGCTACACGATCGTCTCCTCCTCCCCCGACTGGCACGAACTCCGGATCATCGATCCGGAAGAATTCCGAAAGGTGCGGTACCTGGTGGTGCAGGTGGAGTAGGGAGCCGGTCCGAGCCGCGCTCTAGGACGGCTGCCTCATCTCATTGGGATCGATCCCGGCCTCACGGATCGCTCGCTGCAGGCGCCCGCGGCTGACATCAAGCCGCAGCGCGGCGGCGCGGATGCTTCCACCGCTCCGAGAGAGCGCCTCGCGCATGATCTCGGGAGTCAACTCAGGGAGCGCCGCCTTGACCGGCGGGCGAGGCGGGGGAGCCTCACACGGCGGGCGCCAGCTCTTCACTCGGCCGTCGCCGGCCAACGCGGCGACCGCGAAGACCTCCCCGCGAAGCTGGCGGACGTTGCCGGGCCAGTCGTGGGCTTTCATGCGCTCCACCGCCTCGGGTGCGATACCCCGGAACTGCGGACTGGTCTGCCGGACCTCCGCCACGAAGTGCTCGATCAAGAGCGGAATGTCCTGCCGGCGCTTGCGCAGAGGCGGCACGTGAAGCCGCACCTGGGCGAGCCGGTAGAGGAGATCATCCCGGAAGCGGCCCGCCCGCGCCAGTTCGTCGAGATCGGCGTTGGTGGCAGAGATGATCCGGGTCTCAACGGGGTAGGACCGGTCAGCGCCGAGGGGACGCACCTCGCCGGGATCGAGCAGGCGCAGGAGGCGAGCTTGCGACTCCGGCGGCAGGTCAGCCACCTCGTCGAGGAAGAGACTCCCGCCCGCGGCCGAACGAGCCAGACCCAGGCGGCGCCGCGTCGCGCCGGTGAAAGCGCCAGGCTCGTACCCGAACAACTCGGCATCGAGCAGATCGCGAGGGCACGTCGCGCAGTTGAACGAGACCAGCGGCCCCTCCGCCCACGGGCTCAGACGGTGGACCGCATGGGCGATGAGTTCCTTGCCGGTGCCGGTCTCGCCGGTGATGAGGACCGGCATGCGGGCGCGGGCGATGCGGCGGACCTGGTCGAATAGCTCCACGAGGGCCGGCGACCGGCCGACCAATCCGTGCTCCCGGAGCAGTCCCTGCCGATCGCGGCGAGGGCGGCGGCGAGGTCGGGGACTACCGGACGGCGCATCGGCCGGTGCCGCCGGGGCGTCATCGCTCACGGTGAGCGGCAATCCCAGCAACGCCTCGACTCGGTTGCGTTCGAACCGCTCGTCGAGGCCGACCTGGATCTCGAGCGCCCGGTGCAGGATCTCGCGGGCCTGTGTTTCGTCCCCGGACGCCCGCCACGCCTGCCCCAGCACGCGCAGCGCGGTCGCCTCCTCGTACCGATCGCCGGAACGAGCCGCACGTTCCGCGGCCTCGCGCGCCTGGGCAAGCGCTGCTTCGGGCCTGCTCGCGGCAAGCTCGACCTCCGCGAGACGCCGGAGAACCTCCGGGATGATGTCGCCGTCGGGAGCGATGCGGCGCGCGATGCGGAGCGCCCGTTCCAGGGCCAGGCGCGCCCGTCGCGGAGAACCGGAGGCGAGGTGGTATTCACCGGTGAACTCGAGCGCGAGGGCGGTACGGCGGGGAGAAGCCTGGCGGCGGGCAAGTCGCAGGGCACGGCTGAACTCCGCGCGGCTCTCCACCAGACGGTCGAGGCGCGTAAGAACGAGCGCCCGTGCCGTCCGCGCCGAAGTCTCGGTCCGCTTGTCGCCCAGCTCGAGCGAGAGCGTGACCGATTCGGCGAGAACCTCCTCGGCGAAGCGGAGTTGACCGCACTTGAGCCGCTGAACACCCAAATTCAAAGTAGTCTGTGTGTACTTTTGAGAGAGACCGAGCTTTCGGTAGCGATCGCGAGCCTGGAGCAGGAGGTTCTCGGCGCGGGACCAGTGGCCTTCCATCCGGTCGTACAACGCCAGGCTCATCGTGGCGTCGGCCGTCCCCTCCTCCCAACGCAGCCGCGTCGACTCCACGATCGCCCATTCGCACGCGGCCCGCGCCTCGCCAAGGTCGTTCAGCCGCTGGAGACATTGGGCAACCACGACCTGCAATGAAACGTCGGCCCGCGAACGGGCCGTCCGTCCTTGACGGGCGAATCGGGCTACGCAGTCGGCGTAGCGCCCCTCCTCCCGCCAGAGTCGGGCGCAGAGCAAGTCGTGTTCCGCCGCCGACTCGGGCTCAAGAGAGGCGGCGTCGATACGGTCGAGGAGCCCCCTCGCATCGGCTTGCCGGCCCATCAATCGGTATGCATCCGCCAAGAGGATCAGGGCTGAGGCCGCGCCGTAAACGGAGTCACACGCCTGCACTTGCCGTTCGATCGGCTCCAGACACCGGACCACTTCGGCGTAGGACCCCGCCTGCACGTACATCCGGGCGAGCGCCAACTGCCCGTCGAGGGTGCCGGCCGCGTCTGCTGCCGCGCTCCTCGGGCGATCCGTTGGGTGCCGGCCCGTGATGTCTGCCGATCGATCGTGGTGCAACCGATCCGCCCTTCCCCTGCTGCGTGGCCCTAGTGTCCGGTCATTCCGAACAGATGGATGAACTGATAGAGCGCGATCCAGAACTGCGTCGAACTCGCTGCCCGCTGGTCCACGTCACTGCCTGTCATCCCCTGGGGATCCGCAACCGGTGGAGACCCAGGCGCGGAGAGGCCGGTGCCGGCCAAAAGCGGATCTCGATGCGATGGCGGCGGAACGAAATCGGGCGGCTCGTCTGGATCCCCATCCCAAATGGCATGCAGATCCAGCTCTGGTGCATCCATCCGCGCCTCAGCCGGCGGACAGAAGCACAGGTTCAAGGAGAGTAGTGACAGAAGCAGGGTTGCGGGGAAGAGCAGCGCTCCTCTGGCGAGACGTGTCGAACCGGACACGGGATGCCCTCCTGTCGCCAACCCCGGGTTCTCACGGACCATGATCCGTTGCGCGGTGAAGAGCATAGGGACCTCCCTGCGGCCGAGTCAACGGCAAAGAGGGGACGGGCCGGCAGTTATGGCACCGTCGGGAATGGGATGCACCCCTAAGATCGGCCGTGGAGAGGGATCTCTGAACCGACCCCCGGCAGCCCGGGCGGAGCGCACGGAGCGGGGCCCACCCAACCACTCTCCGGACATGACGTTCGACCCCTGATCGGGTCAGGCCCTCAGGCCCCCATTCTGCTTCGGCCGCGTCGGCGTTCCGTGCTACTCCTAGGCGGGCGGCAACAACCCACCGCCAAAGGGGGCAGATGGATTTCAAGAAGATCCGCAAGATTGTCATCCAGGCGGTGTTCTCGGACGAGGAGCTCACAGAGAAGCTCGTCCTGAAGGGGGGAAACGCGCTCGAGATCGCTCTTGGGATCATCACCCGGGGCTCCATCGACCTCGATTTCTCGATGCAAGACGACTTCGAGGACGTGGAGGACGTGAAGAGCCGGTTGTTCCGAGCCCTGGAAGATCGGTTCGACGCCCATGGCCTCATGGTCTTCGACCAAAAGTTCGAGGCGATTCCGCCCGACCCTACCCAGGACGCGACCCCGTGGTGGGGAGGCTACCGAGCGAGGTTCAAGCTCCTCTCCCGAAAACGGTACGAGGAGCTCCGCGCCCGGCCGGCCAAGGCCCAGATCGAGGCTCTCCCCATCGCGCCAAACCAGGAACGGGTCTTTAGCATCGACATCAGCAAGCACGAGTTCTGCGGAGAGAAGGAAGCACGCGAGCTAGACGGCTTCACGATCTGGCTCTACACGCCGGCCATGCTCGCCATCGAGAAGGTCCGGGCCGTCTGTCAGCAGATGCCGGAGTACCAGGTCCTCCAGAACAAGCGGGCCCGAGGCCGCGATTTCTACGACATCCACGCCATCATCTCGAAGCTCTCGGTCGACCTCACGAGTCCCGAGAACCTGGCCCTCTGCCGCGCCATCTTCGAGGCAAAGCACGTTCCCCTCTCGCTCCTCTCCAGGATCGGGGACTCCTCGGTTCGAGAATTCCACCGCCTGGACTGGGAACGGGTCAAGGCCTCGGTCGTGGGGGAAGTCCCGGCAGCGTTCGATTTCTACTTCGATTTCGTGACAAGAGAGGTCTCGAAGCTAAAGGCCCTTTGGGAAGAATAGGCGCCACTCCGGGTCATAGTCCTTCTCCCGCATCCCGTGGACCAGGTAGAAGTCGAAGTCCAAGCCCAAGGTGCGGAGGGGCTCCAGCTTCTTAGGGTCGAAGCCTGCCCTTTCGAGAAGGAACCCGACTGACTGATGGTAGGGATAGACATAGCCAAGCTTCTTCAGGGTCGCAACGACCACGGGAATCCGGGGGCGGTTCGTCGCGCCGCGGAAGGCATCAAGAACATGGGCCACGCCGCCGGCGTAGCTGGGCCGGACGGCAATGTCGATCAGTGTCCGCTCAAGTTTGGTTACCGGGAGGTTCGCTCCCCCTTCCGGATCCGGAAGCTCCCCAACCTCGAGGCCTCCCGTCTGCTTTCCGCTTAGGAGTACGACCCGATAATCACCAAGCGGGAAGACGTACGAGGAGGTCCGTTGCTCGCGGGAGAAGGCCATATCGAGGCGTTCCTGAGTGAGCCCGCCTTCCGGCGCCGGCTTCTCGCTCTGCTCCCTATTGACATAGATGACCTTTGGAATCTCGTCTGTGAGTCCATGGAGAAAGACCGCGCTCCCATGGGTGAGGTAGGCCCCTTTCCAGAGAGCGGCGGCGAGCTGATAGGTCGAAACATCCCCCCACACGTACCGCGTGACCGGGGTGTAGTGCTTGGCCCGCAAGGCGAGTTTCCGAAGCTTCCCCTCGGCTGTGAGGAGCTCGATGACCTCAGAGGTTCCGGTTTTCCAGGCTAGGTCCCACCTGTCCCGCGAGGCCCGGATGAACTCCTCCAACTCTCGCGTAGCCCAGACTGGTCCCACGGACTCGAAGTCCTTTAGAATCAGTTGTTTAGCTCGTTCGAGCTTCGTCACCACAAAGACTCTCCTTCTGGAGGGTTCTCAGGTATATATACCTTAGAACCCAGCGACGAGCAAGAGGCCGCTGACATCCTCAACCCCCTCAATGGCTTAGCCATTGAAATGTCGCCCCATGTATCCAAGGTATATATACCTTGGATGCTACGGTGTCCGAAGAGAACCCGGCACGAGCTCGAAGCCCGCCCGGGATCGATCGTCCGTGAATCAGAGACCTCGATCTGCCCCATGCCCATGCCGATGATGGAGGTCCGGCCAGTGCGGATGCCGGTGCTCGACCTCTCCATGCTCGTGCGCATGCGTATGCCGCGCGCCCCTCTCCATCCCGGGATGTTCGTGATCGTGATGCCCGTCGTCATGCCGGTGGGAGTGTGTGTGCCGCGTCGCCCCGTGCGCGTGGAGATGCGCGTGCGACTCCGCCAGCAGGCAGGCGACGGCGGCCGCGAAGAGAGCCGCCGCGACGAGATGCGCCGCCGTGATGGCCTCCCCGAGACCCACCGCCGCGCCGGCCACGCCGAAGAGGGGCGCCGTGGCGAAGACCACCTGGGCGCGCGTGGCGCCGATCCCCTGCGCGGCTCCGATGTAGAGCGCGATGCTCGCGCCATAGGAGAGCGCCCCCACGGCCAGCGCGCCCAGAACGACCGGGGCGCCGGCCGCGAACCGCTCCAGCGCGATGCCCGCCGCCAGGTTGAAGGTGCCGGCCACGATCCCTTTCCACAAGGTCGTCTGGGACGGCGTCATCCCATCGATCAGTGCCGTGAGGTGATTGTCCAGTCCCCAGGCGCCGCACGCGGCCAGTACCAGCGCCCCCGCCGCGAGGCCCGCCGTCCCCTCCGTCCAGGACAGCGCCCCCGCGCCGGCCAGCGCAGCCAGCACGCCGATCCATCCCGCCCGACCCAGATGATCCCGGAAGAACATCGCCCCGAGGATCGCGGTCGCGGCCAACTCGAGATTGAGCCAGAGCGAGACCGGAGTCGCCCCCACCAGTCGCAGGGCGGAGAGGAGACAGACCGGGCCGACGATCCCCCCCGCGATCACCGCACCTGCCAGCCGCAGCCTGTTCCGTCGGTCCCGCGGGATCGGCAGGAGACCGCCGCCCCGCCTGAGGGCGACCGGGGCCGTCCCGAGCGCCGCTCCCAGGTAGAGCAACCCCGCGAGCTGGAATGGCGACAGACCCGACAGCAGCCACTTGCTGGCCGGCGTCGCCAGGCCGAAGAGCGCCGCCGCCATCAATGCCAGGAAGATCGGATGCCTGCTCATAGGGTGACGCGCCCCTTCACGCCTCCATCGGTCCCATCTCCCGACGCACGGGCCGGTCCCCCCCTACCTCCCCCCACAACACCCCGCACGGCTGCGGATCTTCTCCAGGCGCTCCCGCTCGTTCTGCACGAACCACGAGTCCCTCGACAGCAGCTCGTAGGCTCGGGTGAACGGGCGCTTCGCCTCGTCCGCGCGACCGAGCGCGACCAGGCACTCCCCCAGCTCCTCGAAGACATACCCGTCCGGCTCGCCGGCGGCGTCCCACTCCCGCTGCAGGGCTTCCTGCCGGGCCAGCGCCTCCTCGACTCGTCCCAGAGAGCGCAGCGTCCGCGCCACCGCCCACTCCGCGATCCGCGTCTCGCGCTCTTGCCCCTGATCGCGGCGCCAGGTCAATCCCTTCTCGAACAACTCCAGCGCCCGCGGATAGTCACCGAGGTCGTGATAGGTCCAGCCGAGGTTGTTGTACAACGAGCCCAGCCAGTTGTTCGCGGCCGGATCCGTCGACGTCTCGGCCAGCTCCATCGCCCGCAGGTTCCACGCCAACGAGGAGTCGGGCGTCTCGACGATCGCGACCATGTGCGCCGCGTCGATGGCCAGCCCGTCGAGCTTCGCCTCGCGCGCGACGCCCCAGGCCTGGCGGAAGAACGGCCCGGCATCCTTCCCCCGGCCGGAGGAGTTGAAGACCCTCCCGCGCTCGAGGAGATAACGCACGCGTGCCTGCGTGCGCTCGGGCGTCAGGAGGTGGACCACGCCATCCAGAGTCGCGTGCGCCGCGGCATACCTTTGCTGCAACCCCTGGGCGCGCGCGATCTGGGTCAACAGCTGCGCCCGGTAGTCATCATCCCCCGCCGCCATCGCCAGAGGGAGCAACCGGCGGAAGCGCACCTCGCTGCTGTCGGGACGTTGGAAGTCCCACGACGGGCGGAAGTCGGGGAGGCCGCTCGCCGCGCCCGGCGCGGCCGTCGATCCGACGCTTATCATCACCAGCACTCCACCAACCAGCGCCACCGATCGGACCGCGACGTTCCATCCACGTGTCATCGTCTGCCCGCCTTCCAGCGCCGGACCACCGACGCCCCACACGGCCCCTGTCCGTCTCCCATCGATCGACTATCCATCACGGACGGCTCAGTCTACACGAGTCCGGGTCCCTGACCTCGCGGACTGTGGTGCTTTGACCTTGACCGCCCTGGACCGCCCTGCACCGACTTCCACCGCGTGATTGCCGGGACCGGCCGGGGCGGCTACACTCCCTCGTCCGTTCGGCGGGCCTCGCCTGCCGTCCTGATCCCACGACTCGAAACGGAGGAACTCAAGATGCTCCAGCATACCCGTCATTGTCGCGCGCGCCTTGCCCTCCTGGCTGCCGCCGCGCTCTGCCTGCTCGCCCCCGCCGGGTTCGCCCTGGCCGCCGACCATCCCGCCGCCGAGCATCCCGGTGCGCCGCAGGTCAGCGCGGAGGAGATGCAGCGGATGATGTCCCTGATCCAGCCCGGCCCGCTCCACGAGCGGCTGGCGAAGTTGGCCGGCTCGTGGAAGGCCACCACCAAGATGTGGGAAGGCCCCGGCGAGCCGCTCCTCGGCGCCGGCACCATCACCTTCGAGATAGTTCTGGGCGGCCGCTACCTGATCGGCCGCCACGTCGGCACCTACCGCGACATGCCGTTCGAGGGCATGAGCATCGACGGCTACGACAACGGCAAGAAGGAGTACTTCTCGCTCTGGTTGGACAACTTCGGCACCGGCGTGATGCGGTTGACCGGCCAGCCGACCGCCGAGGGACACGGCATCAACCTCGCCGGCACGATGTTCGATCCCATGCGGATGCAGGAGACGAAGGTGCGGGAAGAAGTGCGCTACGAGGGCGAGAAGAAGTTCGTCATGACGATGTACATGGACAATCCCGACGGCAGCGGCGAGATGAAGGTCATGGAGTACACGGCGGAGAAGCAGTAGATCGGTCGCCTGCGGTCGTATCCGCAGCACGGCAAGGAGGAACCCGATGGGTCGAGCCGCTCGGCAACGCATCTGCCCCGCTTTGGGCGGCAGCATCACCCCGGACGCATGCGCGACCGGGCGGCTTCGCACCATCGACTGCCCGGAGTCCTGCTCCCACCACGCTTTCTCTCCGGGACGGTACGACGACTTCCTCGAGCTGGAGTCGAGACTCGACGGGCTTCTGACCGAGCGGCTGATGGAGGAACCGGGAGGACGCCGCCTCCTGATGGACGGCTTGCCGCGCTTCGCCGACCCCGAAGTCGACATGAGCGACGAGGACGAAGAGAAGCTGATCGCGCGGCTGAACTGGCTGGTCTTCGGCGAGCGGGACCAGAGCGGGACGACGCGGGCGGGTCGCTGGCTCGCGGAGCTGCGTCCCCGGCTCGACAGCGACGGGCAGATCCTCCTGGAGCGGATGATCGCGATGGTTCCGGCCCTCTTCGAGGTGCGCCAGGTGCTGGACGAACAGACGGTGGAGGCGATCGATCTTCTGGACCGCGAGCCGCGTCCGGTGCGCCTGCGCGATCGCGGTCTCGCCCAGGCCGCCACCCGATTCCTCCCGATCGTCTGCTGGACCTACGCAGCTCCCTTTGTACGCCGCCTGCACGGAATCAACGCCATCTTCCCGGTCATGTCCCCGTTCGAACCGCGCGACATTCTGATCGAGATCACGCGTCATCTGGGCGGCCCCACCGAGGGCCCCGAGCTGCGGGCCTGGGTCGGCGAAAACCTCGGGCGCCTGATCGAGTCGGTCGCGCACATCGATGAGGCGCGCCGCCGCGAGTCGCTGCGCAAGATGGACACCGTCCATTCGACGGTGACCTATCGGCTCCTCCGGCCGCTGGCGGAGTGCCTGGAGGTCCTCGACGCCGCCCCCGATGTCGCCGAAGAAACGCCTACGTGGGAGGACTACGAAGAGCGCGTCGTCGCGCTGCGCGTGATTCTGGCCGAGGCACGGGCCGCGTCACCGACCGACAGCTCATCGCCGGTCCAAGCGTCGCAGACTGACTCGCCGGAGTCGACCACCGCTCCAGGGACAGCCGCAAACCCCGCGATCGTCGCCCCGTTCGGCGAGGAGGTCCTTGGACAGGTCCGTTTCCGCCGGCGCGCCTGCCGTGTGACCGTGATGGGCGCGGCTCGCATGGCCCGCCTGCGGGCCCGCCTGGAGGGGCTGCTCGGCGATCGGATCGAGGTCATCCGCGTGCGTGAACGCGACCTGGCGAAGAGCCTCAATCGCGACGCGTTCACCCCCGACCCGGCCCTGGTGCCTCCGCCCCTCGTCTCGGTCGCGCAGCCCATGGTCCTCTCCTCCACGCGGATCCCGGCGCAGCCGTTCGCGGACGAGGGATTGTCGCCGGATGAGATCCGCGCGCGGATGCTCGTCGTCCAGGATCGGCTCTGGATCGATCAGCCGGTTCCCGCCCTGGACGGCCACACCCCCCGCGACGCCGCCAACGATCCGTCTCTGCGCCCGCGGCTGATCCACCTCCTCAAGTCACGAATTCGCCAGCTCGATGCCGACAATCATCGGACGAGTCGACGGGTCCCCGACCTCGACTGGATGCTGCGGGAGCTCGGGACGGAGGAGATCCTCTTCCCCCAGCCGCCGTTTAGGCGGGGAACCGCGGAAGCAGACGACTTGTAGCCCCCCGCACCGCCAACGCGAGCGAGCCAAGGAAATCGCCGGAGAATCTGAAGGGCGGTGAGATCGTGGTGATTCCGCCGCCGGGCGCCTTTGCAGATCAGTCGAGCCGGACGATCCGCTGGGTCGCGATCGCACCTTCTGCCCAGACCCGCGCGAGGTAGATCCCGGACGCCACCGGACGAGCCCGGTCGTCCCGGCCGTCCCATTCCACTCCGTGATCCCCGGAGGTAAAAGACCCGGCGGCCAGGGTCCGCACGACACGCCCGGAGACATCGCAGATGACGATCTCGACGGTTCCGGCTGCCGGCAGTGTGAACCAGAGCACAGTCCGCTCACGGAACGGATTCGGCCGGGCACCTTTGCCCGACAGCTCGGGCTGCAGGGGTGGGTTCGACGGAACGTCTGCCGGCAGGTCCGGAACGAAGGTGAACGCACTCAACACGACCTCCTGCGGGGTCGCGGGAGGTCCGTCGAACTGCCACAGGTTGAGGTGCACCCGCGGCTGCTCTGGCCGCGGGATGTGCGGCCCGGTGTAGGTCCAGGAGTGGATCAGCGACCCGGGCGATTCGTCCTGCGGCCCGCCGCGCCAGCTGCGGTACTCGACCCGGTCACTCTGCCAGCGGAAGGCGTGGCTGGTCAGCTCTCCCTCGGCGAAGACCGCGTCGAAGCGGCTGATGTTCCCGGGGTAGTCGTAAGGCTGGGCGACGAACTGACCGACATCCCGGCCGGGATCTCCCCAGCGGCTGTATTCGATGTCGATCTCGTTGTAGGGGTTCCACCACAGGTACGCGGGGTCGTAGCAGGCCCCGTACTGCCACAGGAACAGCCCGAGCACGACGCCGGGGTCGAGCGCGTCGAGACGCCCGACCGTGGTGAAGATGTAGTCGCCGTAGCCCAGTGCTTCCTGCAGGGCCACCTCGGAGCTGTACCAGGAGCCGCCGAAGTTCTTGATGGTGAGATGCAGACGGTCGTTGGCATCGACCCAGACGCAGGACGAGGCATCGCAGAAGAGGTTCGGTCCCGGGCCGTAGTAGCCGGGTCCCTTCACGCGCCACGTACGCCCGCTGAACTCGATGGTTCGCCCGCCCGGGAAGTCGGACCACTGCAGGTCGTCGGGGGTCGGGGGACCCAGGTTCTCGAACGTCACCTGGTCGTAGTAGACAACCGGCGCCGGATCGGTCGGGCTCTGCAGCACGCCGAAGAGGATATGGGTCGCCACCGTTCCCGCGGGGGCCGGCTCGCTTTCCACGTGGGCGGACTGATAGTCTCCCGCGGGTGCGGACGCGTCCGCGACGGTGTGCGACTCATAGCTGATCAACCCTCCGGACGAGTCGCGCCACTCGATGTTCACGATCGCCCGGCACTCCCCGGTCAGCGGGGCAGACGGTGCGTTGTACACATTCAGGTCGGCGGACCAGCGCGCGCCGGGCGCCGTGTCCTGCCGCTGCCAGAACGCCGACACACCCCACCCCCCCGAGTTGGGGCCCGTCACTCGGGCGGCGCGGGCGCCATGGGTCGCGGTCGAGACCGATCCGCACGAACCGAACTGGTTCCACCCCGCGAAGACGGCGCCACCGGAGCCAGCCAGCTCGAAGCTCGGGTTGGCCAGCAGGCATTGGCCCGACGCGCCCCCCACCCCGGTGACGATGAAGGCCAGCACGACCGGCAGGACGCGGATCCAGTAACGAGGCATGGGGGACTCCCTGGTGCATGACCTTGGCGCGCCGCGGCCCGGGCGTCTCCGGAGCGACCGCGCCGCTGATGGGCTCGCTCCAGTGTAGCATCTCCCCGGGACGTTCTCCGGGAGACGCTCCCGGCCGAGCCGCCCCGGCGGCCGCCAACCGGCGTCGGAGCGGACGGCGGATTGAGCCTGTATTTTGTTGTAGATCATCGTTTTGGGAGCTTCGTCCCAGCGTCTCCGGGCGCCGCCGGATGCGGTTGACAGTGCGACGCGCGCGGCGCATAGTTTGTTGGAACACCGAACAAAGTCTCCACGGCCGGACGTGAGTCGGCCGCGGATCGTCGGGTGCGGCCGATGCCAACGAGGAGGTCCCGTATGTCCAAGGTCACGATCTGGATCGCCACCGCGGCCGTCGCGACGCTGGCGTTCACCGGGTGCAGCGAGCGGGACACCTCGACGCTCCCGCCGGCGCCTCCCAACGATGCCGCGGATGTCTTCATCGACGCCTTCGGCGCAGGGACCGACTTCCAGGCGTTCGCCGGCTCGAATGTCGCCGCCCTGGAGATCGATACGTCTGTGCGGCACGCCGGCACCGCGTCTCTCAAGGTGACCGTGCCGAATCCGGGCGACCCCTTCGGCGAGTGGTCCGGAGGCGCCTTCACGACCAGTCTCGCAAGGGACCTGTCCGGCTACAACGCCCTCACCTTCTGGGCGAAATCGAGCGTGCCGACAACTCTGAACGTAGCCGGCATCGCCAATGACAATACCGGGACATCGAAGTACTCGGCTGAGGTGGTGAACATCCCTCTGACGACGACCTGGACCAAGTACACGATCCCGATCCCGCTGCCGGAGAAACTCTCTTCCGAGAAGGGTCTCTTCTACTTCGCGGAGTCTCCGGAAGGCGGCCAGGGGCACGTACTCTGGTTCGACGACATCATCTTCGAATCGCTCGCGACGGTCGCGGATCCGCGACCGGCCCTGGCGGTGCCATCGGTGGATGCCCTGACCGGGTCGACCTTTCCGATCCCGGGCACCCGCACCACCTTCCGCGTCGACGGAGCCGACCTGGTGGTCGAGCACCAGCCCGGCTACTTCACCTTCGCCTCGTCCGACGAGACAGTGGCGATGATCACCGACGGCGAGATCCACGTCATCGGCGAAGGGACGGCCACTGTCACCGCGTGGCTCGGAACGATCCCCGCGTCCGGTGAGATCACCGTGAACTCTGTCGGCACCGGCGCCGTCTTCATCGACAACTTCACCGAGGGGATCGATTTCCAGGCGTTCGCCGGATCGAACCTCGGCGCCCTCGCAACCGACACGGTCGAGCGGCACGCCGGCGCCGCCTCTCTCCGGGTCACCGTGCCGTCACCCGGCGACCCGGCCGGCGCGTGGGCCGGCGGCGCCGTCACGACCAGCAACGCGCGCGACTTATCGGGATACAACGCGCTGACCTTCTGGGCCAAGTCGAGCGTGCCGACGACCCTCGACGTCGCCGGCCTGGGCAACGACAACACCGGCACCTCGAGGTACGACGCGGAGTGGCGGAACATTCCACTGACCACGACCTGGACCAAGTACACGATCCCGATCCCGCTACCGGAGAAGCTCACCTCCGAGCAGGGACTCTTCTTCTTCGCGGAGGGCCCGGAGGGAGCCAGCGGGCACGTGGTCTGGTTCGACGACATCACCTTCGAGACGGTCACGACCATTGCCGATCCCAGGCCCGCCATGCGGACCGAGACGGTGAACGCCTTCGTCGGGACGACGCTGGCGATCGCCGGCACGCAGACCACCTTCCGCGTCGACGGGACCGACCAGCTCATCGCACACCGGCCCGGTTACTTCTCCTTCCTCTCCTCCAACGGGGCTGTAGCGACCATTGGGGACGACGCCATCCAGGTAGTCGGCGCGGGTACGGCCGAGATCACCGGCAGCCTCGGCGGGACCCCGGTGAGCGGTCAGGTGACGGTCAACGCGATTGCCCCGCCGGCCGCCGCGGCGCCGACGCCCGGATATCCCACGGGCAACGTCATCTCGCTCTTCAGCGACGCCTACGACAACGTCACGGTGGACACCTGGTCGGCCGGATGGGACCGCGCGGATGTGGCCGACCTGGAGATCGCCGGCAACAAGACCAAGGCCTATACGAACCTCGTCTATGCGGGGATCGAATTCACGAGCGCCACGATCGATGCGGCCACGATGACCCACCTCCGGATCGACGTCTGGACGCCCGGCGGCACCGTTTTCCGGGTGAAGCTCGTGGACTTCGGCGCGGACGGTGTCTATGGCGGGGGGAACGACAGCGAGCACGAGCTGACGTTCACAGCCACCTCGACCCCGGCGTTCGTTCCGGGCAACTGGTCATCGCTCGACATTCCGCTCGCGGAGTTCTCCAGACTTGCGGGCACGACACATCTCGCGCAGCTTATCATCTCCGGCGACCCGGGCACGGCCTTCGTGGACAACATCCTGTTCCATAAGTAGGGCGTGACATCCGGGAGACCGCAGGAGGAGAGCCTGGCCATCATGACGAGGGAACCCCGCACGACCGAGCCGCCCGCGCGGTTCCAGCCGGCCTCGCCGCTGCCCGACGAGTTGCTCCGGCTCGTCTGGTGGGAGAAACGGATCTCGCGCGCCGAGATCGCGCGCCGGGCCGACCTCGCCCGCTCGACCGTCTCCGAGATCATCGGACTCCTCGTGACGACCGGCCTGGTCGCGGAGATCGGCCCGGGACCATCCAATGGGGGGCGCCGCCCCATTGTGCTGGAGTTCCAGGACGAGGCCCGATCGATCCTCGGTGTCGAAATCGGCGCGACCCACGTCGCGGTGGCCCTCACCGACCTGCGCGGACACGTGCTGGCCTGGGAGGACCGCCGGCATCCGGTGCGGGACGATCCGGAAGGGACCCGCGAGCTCGTCGCCGAGTTCTGCCGGGGCTGCTTGGACTCGGCCCGGAAGCGCGGTTCGCGCCGCCTCATCGGGATCGGGGTCGCCGTGCCGAGCCCGGTCGATCCCCGGCACCCCGAACGCCTTTCCGAGATCGTCCTCCCCCGCTGGGAGGGACTCAGCCGCCTGGACGAGGCGCTCGCGCGGTTCAACGTTCCGCTCTTCGTCGACAATGACGCCAACCTCGGCGCCCTGGCCGAGCACTCGTGGGGCGCCGGCCGGGGCATCGATGACTTCGCCTACGTGAAACTCGGGACCGGCGTCGGCTCCGGTCACATCATCGGCGGCGAAATCTACCGGGGCGCGACGGGCGTCTCCGGCGAGATCGGTCACCTGGCGATCGATCCTCACGGCGAACCGTGCATCTGCGGCCTGCGCGGCTGCCTGGCCACCCTGGTCGGCTCGCAGGCGATCGAGGCACGCGCGCGCGCGTTGCTCGAGGAACACCCGCGGAGCACGCTCTCTGGGACGAATCCCACCGTATCCACGATCGAGGACGCGGCTCTGACGGGGGACCCACTCGCGCTGGCGCTGGTGCAGGAGATCGCCGGGCATCTTGGCATTGCACTGGCCGGGCTGCTGAATCTCATGAACCCCTCGATGGTGATCCTCGGAGGCGGCCTCGCCCGTCTCGGCGAACTCCTCCTCGCGCCGATCCGCGAGACGGTAGAGCGCCGCACCCTGGTCAGTTCGCTGGCGGCTGCCGAGATCAGGACGAGTGAACTCGGGCCGCGGGCGGTCGCGATCGGCGCCGCGACCCTGGTGCTGAGGGCGGCGCTGGCCGATCCCCGCCTCTTCACGCCGCCCGGACGGAAAGCGAGAGCCCGGTGAGCAGCGCCCCGGAGCGGAACGGCCACCACCGGTCCCGGCGGATTCCGTGGACCCGGCGAGGCCTGCCTGGTCTCGCCCTCGCGCTCCTGGTCGTCGTCACCGCATGCCGTGATAGCGACGGCGAGCCGCTGGTGGGCTGGCGACTGCAATGGGCCGATGAATTCGACGGCCCCGCCGGAACACTGCCGAGCGCCACACGCTGGCGATTCGATGTCGGCACCGGGTGGGGAAACAATCAACTCGAATACGATACGTCCCGCCCGGAGAACGTCTCGCTCGACGGCGAGGGACACCTGGCCATCACCGCACGCAGGGAAACCTACCAGGGGCAGTCGTACACCTCCGGGCGGATCAACACGTCGCAGCTCTTCGAACAGACCCGCGGGCGCTTCGAGGCTCGAATCCGGCTGCCGTCCGGGCAGGGGATCTGGCCAGCGTTCTGGCTGCTCGGGGCGAACTTCACGCAGGTCGGCTGGCCCGGTTGCGGCGAGATCGACATCATGGAGTACCGCGGACAGGAACCTTCCATCGTAGCCGGGAGCCTCCACGGTCCGGGCTACTCCGGCGCCCGTGCACTGACCGGCCGATACGCCCTTCCCTCCGGACGGTTCGATGACGACTTCCACCTCTTCGCCGTCGAGTGGGACGAGGACCGCATCGCCTGGTTCGTGGATGACATCCGCTACCAGGAGTTCGCGCCCGCCGATGTGCCGTCGATCGGCCGCTGGGTCTTCGACCACCCGTTCTTCATCATCTTGAACGTCGCCGTCGGGGGTAACTATGTCGGTCCGCCCGACTCCACGACCGTTTTCCCCACGAGCATGCTTGTCGACTGGGTCCGCGTGTACGGGGACTAGGCCGTGACCTCGCGCAACCGCCTTGGAACGATGGCCGGCCTCGCCGCACTCGCGGCCGGAGTGGCCGCACTTCCGGGAGCGGGCGGGTGCGTTCGGAAGATCCCGCCCGCCCCGGCAGGGGTGCTCGTCGTCTCGCAGGAGCAACAGGCCGCCTGGGTGCGGAACTTCAATCCTCTGACCCCCGCCACCGCCCCCCGGTGGCCCACGCTCGCCGGAGTCTATGAACCGCTCTTCGTCTTCAACGGCTTGAAATCGGAGTTCGTCCCCTGGCTGGCGGTCGCGCACGAGTGGCGGGAAGACAACCTCGTACTCCGCCTCACGACCCGGGAAGGGGTCCTTTGGTCGGATGGCGCGGCGCTCTCCGCGCGGGACGTGAGCTTCACCTTCGACCTGCTGAAGCGCCATCCAGCACTTGACCGGCGCGGGCTCTGGGGCTTCCTCGCCGATGTGCACGCGCTCGACGATCACACCGTCGACTTCCGGTTCCAGCGCGTCTTCGTCCCCGGCTTCGAGGAGGTCGCGGCGCAGCAGATCGTCCCGGAGCACATCTGGAGCAAGGTGGACGACCCGGTCGCCTTCCCCAACGAGAATCCCGTCGCCACCGGCCCGTTCACCGAGGTGCGCCTCTTCCGCAACCAGGTCTACGAACTGGGGCGGAACCCGAACTACTGGCAGCCTGGCCGGCCCCGGGTGGAGGCGCTTCGCTTTCCCGCCTACCCTTCGAACGACCGCGCCAACCTGGCCCTGGTCTTCGACGAAGTCGACTGGGCCGGCAACTTCGTCCCGGCCATCGAACGGGTCTACGTCCGGCGGCAGCCGGAGACCCACCGCTACTGGTTTCCCCTCACCGGCGGTATGGTGTTTCTCTACGCGAATACGCAGCGGCTGCCGTTCAGCGACGCGCCGGTTCGCCGGGCGCTCAGCATGGCGATCGACCGCGATCTTCTCGTCGACGTCGCCGCCTACCGCTACTCCCGGCCCGCCGACGCCACCGGCCTCAGTGACGCCTACGCCTCGTGGCGGAAGCCGGAGATCGCGGCGGCAGCCGACTGGGTCCGCTACGACCTCGCCGGTGCCAATCGGCTGCTCGACGAGGCGGGGTACCGCCGGGGTGTGGACGGGATCCGCCTCCTGCCCGACGGGAAGCCCTGGAAGTACGACATCATCACGGTCGCAGGGTGGTCGGACTGGGTCCGGGCCGCCCAGGTGATCGCGCGCGGCCTGCGCGGTGCCGGGATCGACGCCTCGGTCCGCACCTACGATTTCGGCGCGTGGTTCCAACGGGTCCAGCAGGGGAACTTCGACCTCTGCCTCGGCTGGTCGTTCGAGGGACCGACGCCGTACTCCTACTATCGCTGGCTCATGGCCTCGGCGACGGTGCGGCCGCTCGGGGAAGACGCTCGCGGGAACTGGCACCGCTACGCGAGTCCGCGGGCCGATGCGGCGCTGGAGGCGTTCGAGCGGGAGACCGACCCGGCGGCGCAACGGAGGCTCGTGGACGATCTGCAGCGCGTCTTCGCCGACGAGGCGCCTGCGATACCGCTCTATCCCAACCCGTCGTGGGCGGAGTACAACACGGGCCGCTTCCGGGGCTTCCCCGACCAGGAGAACCCCTACGCGGACCCATCCCCCAACAAGTTCGACCGGGGCGAGTGCCTCCTGGTGCTCACTACCCTGGAACCGAGGTAGGAGGAGACTTGCGGTACCTCGCGCGCCGGCTCGGCTTCTACATCATCGCGGCCTGGGTGGCGGTGACGCTCAACTTCTTCCTGCCGCGCCTGATGCCGGGCGATCCGGCGACGGCGATCTTCGCCCGGTTCCGGGGTCGGATGAGCCCCGAGGCTCTCGATGCCCTTCGCGCCACCTTCGGCCTCACCGACGCGCCGCTCCTGCAGCAGTACCTGACCTATCTGCAGCATGTCCTCCGGGGAGATCTCGGGATCTCGGTGGCATACTTCCCCTCACCGGTCAACGCCGTGATCGGCACCGGTCTCGCTTGGACCGTCTTCCTCGCCGGCACCGCGGTCGTGGTGAGCTTCGCCATCGGCACGCTTCTCGGCGTCGCCACGGCCTGGTGGCGCCGCGGCTGGATGGATACCTGGCTCCCGTCGGCTCTCGCGCTCCTCGGCGCGTTCCCCTACTTCTGGCTCGCGATGGTCGCCCTCTACGCGCTCGGCTTCACGCTCCGCTGGTTTCCGCTCGGCCATGCCTACGGCGACGACATGGCGCCGGCGCTTTCCCTTCCGTTCCTCGCCGACGTCGTCCGGCACGCCTTACTGCCGGTGGCCACGGTGGTGCTCGTAACGCTCGGGGGATGGCTCCTCTCGATGCGGAACACGATGATCACCGTACTCGGCTCGGACTACGTGAACCTGGCCCGGGCGAAGGGCCTTCCGCCCTCGCGGGTGGCGTTGCGGTACGCGGCGCGCAACGCGCTCCTCCCCAGCGTCACCGGCTTTGGCATGGCGCTCGGGTTCGTCCTGGGCGGATCACTCCTCACCGAGATCGTCTTCTCGTACCCAGGCCAGGGGTACCTGTTGGTACAGGCGGTGCGGAACCAGGACTACCCGTTGATGCAGGGGATCTTCCTCGTGATCACGCTCGCGGTCCTTGGGGCGAACTGGCTGGTCGACGTCCTCTACCTCTGGCTCGATCCGCGCACGCGGGAGTCGGCGTCATGAGCGGCGGGGCGGAGATCCGCGCCGCCGGACTGGCGGCCTGGTGGCGGGCAATCCGTCGCGACCGCAGGGCGACGGCCGGGTTCGTTCTCCTCTCCCTCTTCGTTCTGGTGGCGATCGCCGGGCCGTGGCTGGCCGGTGATCCCTCCGCGCTGGTCGGCGTGCCGCTGCAGCCCCCCTCGAGCCAGCACTGGCTGGGAACCACCGGACAGGGGCAGGACGTGCTCGCGCAGCTCGTCGCCGGCGCACGGGTGTCGCTCGCGATCGGCTTCGGCGTCGGCCTCGCCGTCGTCCTGGTGGGAGCCCTCGTGGGCGTGACCGCGGCTTACTTCGGGCGGTGGGTCGACGGGGTCCTCTCCCTCCTCTTCAACGTCTTTCTGGTCATCCCGGGGCTGCCGCTTGCGATCGTCATCGCCGCGTACCTGCCGTCGGGACCGCTCACCCTCGCCCTGGTGCTGATCGTCACCGGCTGGGCGTGGAACGCCCGCGTGCTCCGGTCGCAGACGCTCGCGCTGCGGAACCGCGACTTCGTGGCGGCGGCGATCGTCGCGGGTGAGTCGAACTGGCGCATCATCACGCGGGAGATCCTCCCGACCATGACCTCTCTCCTGGTGGCGCAGGTGATCGGGAGCACCACCTACGCGATCGGCGCCCAGGTCGGGCTGGAGTACCTCGGCCTCGGGGACGTCTCCGCGGTCACCTGGGGAACCAATCTGTACTGGGCGCAGAACGACTCGGCGCTTCTGACCGGGGCCTGGTGGACATTCGTTCCCACCGGACTCTGCGTGGCCCTGGTCGGCTTCGCCCTCACCCTGCTGAACTCCGGCTTCGATGAGATCTCGAACCCGCGGCTGCAGCTCGAGCGCGCCTGGCGGGCGCACCTCGCCCGGCGCGGCCAGGTCCCGACCAGGTCGACGCCGGTGGTCACAGACCATGCCTGAGCCGCTCCTCTCGATCCGCGACCTCTGCGTCGACTACATCACCCCGAGGGGTGCGGTCCGCGCCATCGACCGGGTGTCGCTCGATGTAGAGCCTGGGGAAATCCTGGGCGTAGCGGGGGAGTCGGGCAGCGGGAAGACGACGATGGCGCAGGCGCTCTTGCGGATCCTCCCGCCTCCGGCGGTGATTTCCGGCGGCCAGGTGCTGCTCGAGGGACGCGACATCCTCCGCCTGGCCGAGCCGGAACTGCGGGAGATGCGCTGGAGGAAGATCTCGATGGTCTTCCAGAGCGCGATGGACGCGCTGAACCCGGTGATCACCATCGGGGAGCAGATCGTCGACACCCTGCTGGCCCACGGCGCAGCTTCGCCCCGGGCGGCGCGCGCGCGGGCCGGCGAGCTACTCGAGATGGTCGGGATCGCCCCCGACCGCCTCGACGCCTACGCGCACCAGCTCTCGGGCGGGATGCGCCAGCGGGTCGGGATCGCGCTGGCGCTGGCGCTCGAACCGTCCTTGGTGATACTCGACGAGCCGACCACCGCCCTGGACGTGATCGTGGAGCGGGAGATCCTTGCCCAGATCCGGGAGCTCCAGCGGCAACGTCGCTTTTCCGTCCTCTTCATCACCCACAACCTGGCCCGTATGCTCCAGGTGTCGGACCGCGTGGCGATCTTCTACGCCGCCCGACTCGTCGAGGCGGGACCGGCGGAGGAACTGCGCCGGTCCCCGCGGCACCCCTACACTCGTGGCCTGCTGCGCGCTTTCCCGTCGCTTCGACCGGGTAGCGAGGTCCCCGTGAGCATCCCCGGTGCGCCCCCGAGTCTCCAGGATCCGCCGACCGGCTGTCGTTTCCACCCCCGCTGCGAACGCGCGATCGATCTCTGCCGGACGACCTGCCCGGAGCTGCTCTCTCAGGGCCCCGGACACGTCGCGGCCTGCCACCTGCCGGGCTAGCACCCGGCTAGCACCAGGCTAAATCGCCACGTGGAGGTAGGTCCGGATCTCCCACTCGATCCCCTCTTCGCCCGGAGCCAGCGGGTCGCACACCGGCGTGCCCGACGGTCCGGATGTGGTCTGCGGGCAGTAGCGGGGCGAGTACCGGTCGAGCTTCCTGTACAGGCCGCGCACGCCGAACCGGGTCTGCGGGTGACCGAACCACCTCGGCGTGCCAAGCGTGTGGGACAGGTCCCCCATCAACTGCAGCGGGAAGGTGAGGTTGAAATCGCGGTGGTAGTCGTAAGGACCCCAGTCGTTCAACTTGGCCGCGATCTCGAGCACCTCGCGCCTCCAGGCAATGCGCGCGTCCGCGCCGATCCGCTCGATCCGGCGCGGATCGTTCCCGTTCGGCTCACCGGTGCCGGCATAGGCGTGCGCCACCATGCGGAGATCGGAGCCCGGACGCGAGACGAGGCGGCCATGCACTTCCCAGAGGTCGCGGGGCGGCGGCGCCCCAGGGAAGGCGAACGTCTGGCCGTTTTCGAGGACCCCGATGCCCGCATCCTGGGTGGTCGGCAGGTGGCGTTGTACGAACCCGAGACTCGCGGCGACCACCGCGTCCTCGCGGACGTCGTTGTCCCACGCCCACAGCCAGGTCCCGGGCGTCGGATCCCAGGTGATCAGGAGCTCTGACGCGACCGTCTCACGGTTCGCGCGCACCGCGAAGGGATCGTCGAGCACATTGCGCGGGCGTCCCGGCGAAGGAACATCCGAGGGGACCGGCCCGATGACCGGCTTCTGCCAGAGGAAGTTCGGTCCGACCTGAAAGTCGCCGATGTTCCACGCGAGGCCGGTGAGGAGGTTCTTCTGGTTGCCCGACCCGGAGTCCTTCAGCTCCCACCCGGTGAAGGTCGGGTACGGCGTGGGTCCGCCGTCTGCCACCAGTCCCATGTAGGCCCCCTGGCCGTACCAGTGCCAGGGTCCGGACTCCCACGTGAACTTCGCCTTGAAGCCGACGGCGTCGCCGGTCTCGATCTCGTCCTGCAGCAGGTTGTAGGAGTCTCCGACCGATTCCGCGATCTGGAAGCCGTCCCCGACCTTCGTGGAGCCGGACCAGAGCACTCCCCCCTCGGCGCCGACGCTCCCACGTTTCGCCGCGAGCTGGAACGAGAGCTTGCGCGTCTTGGGGAGCGGCACCGCGACGGAGCTGTTCACGGAGGACTGCTCCGCGATATCCTCGTGGAGAACGGCGGTGGCCGCCACCGAACCGCGACGGTACTCGTACTTGGCCAGGATCGCGGGATTGGCGCCCCACCAGAGTTGCTGACCGAAAGCCAGCGTCAGCCCGCGGAACCCCTTCTTCCCCCGGATCTCCAGCCCGTTCGGCGCGTCGCCGTTGTAGATATCGATGTTCTCGCCGTAGTAGGCGTCCCGGTAGAGCCCGAAGAAGTCTCCCTCATAGCCCCAGTGGAGGTGTCCGGTGCGGTAGAAACCGGTGAGGTCGAACCACTGCTCTTTCCAGTCGACCCCCGCGCGGTAGACCTTCACCCGCTCGATCCCGCTCAGCGACAGCGTACCGTCCGGCGTCACGACCGTGCGATCCCGTCCCCGGTTTTCGTAGAAGATCTGGTCGATCGGGTTGGTCGGAACATGGCCGAGCAGATTGACCGACACCGTTCCGGTGACGTTCATGGCAGGCTTCACCTCGGCATCCGCGTAGAACGACTCTATGTGATCGAACCCCTGGAAGGCCGGCGCGGCGTCGGACCCTTCCACTTCCGCTCCCGGCGTGCTGATCCGGCTGCCGCCGGTGTTGATCGACTCGAATTCCATACGCAGGCCGCTGAGGCGCACGCGCTGCAGCGCGTCGGTCGCCAGTGCCGCGCTGTTGCCGCGGGCCTCGAGCCCGGCGCTGGCCGGTGTGATTCCGGCGAAATGGGCGCGGATCGCCGCCGGGTCGGTCGACGGGGCGTAGGGGTCGAGCCGGAACGCTTCGCGCAGCGCGAAGTATGCGGCCCGCGGGTAGTTGTCGAAGAAGCCGCGGTCGTCGGGCATCCCCTTGGCGCAGATCCCCCACCACTCCTCGTTCATGTTGTCCTCGCCCTCGACATAGTCCTCGACGTAGCCGCCGTTCGGCCAGGAAGCGTTCGTGTCGTGGATGTCGAGGCGGCTCTCCTGCTGGAACTTCCACCAGCCATCGTTCCACTGGAAGATGAGCCCGCCGATGGCGTTGCCGACCCGCCCCTTGCCGCTCGACTGCTCGTAGATCTCCTGCCACTGGCCGACGAGGTAACGGGCCTGCATCGCCTGGTCCTCGCGCATCTCGCGGGCGTTCCATGCGTCCGACCCGAACTCGGTGAACAGCACCGGCACTCCCAGCTTGTCCTTCACCACCTGGAAAAGGTCGCCGACGGAGATGCCCCGGTAGACGTTGGTCCCGAAGATGTCCAAGCCGCGGCACTCCTGGGCGATGAGGTCCAGGTACTGCACATCGCCATTGGCGATCGCCACCGGCCGGTTCGGGTCGGCCGCCTTGATCCCGGCGATGATCTCGCCGTAGAGCGAGTAGAGGTGCCGCGCTCGGGCGGACTCGCGCTCGCCCTGCGGCAGGGCCTCGATCTCGAAGGAGGACCAGGAGAGCCCGTAGTTGTTCTCGTTCCCGAGGAGCCACACCAGGACTCCGGGCGTGTCCCTGAACTGCTCGACGAGCGCCAGCACCTCCGCCTTCAGCGCGGCGCGGAACTTCGGGCTGGAGTAGTCGACCGACCGGTACCAGACCCCGTCGAGGCTGTAGCCGTACCGGCCGACCGTGTGATTGAGCACGGTGTAGATCCCGTAGCGCTCGTGGATGTAGCGGACCCACTTCGGCGGCACGCCGGCATAGACGCGGATCGCGTTCACTCCCATGCCGACGAGCAGGGGCATCTCCCGGTCGAGCGCCGTGCGGACGAAGTCGTCCGGCTGTCCCCAGAAGTCATAGGCGTAGTTGGTGCCGACCGGGAAGTAGTCCCAGTTCATGCCCCGGACCAGGAAATCCCGGCCGTCCACCTGGAGTCTCGATCCCGCCGGGTCCGTGAAGACACGGATGACCGGCGGAGCAGGGGCCGCTTCCTCCTGGGCCCGCGCTCGGGCAGACGCCGCGGCGAGGACCGCGATCACACCCACGGCCATCCACACGCTCGCCCGCCATGCGCGGGCCGGACTCGGCTGGATCGAGTTCATGAGATCCTCCTCAGAGCTCCTTCGGCACAGCGTCATCGACCGCGTTGGCGGCCGCGATGCCTCGGTACCAGGCAGCGCTCTCCTTCGGCACGCGCCGACCGGTGGCGCGGTCCACGGCGTAGAGCCCGAACCGTTTGGTGTATCCGTGCGCCCATTCGAAGTTGTCGAGGAGCGACCAGAGGAAGTACCCGTGCAGCGGGACGCCGGCCGCGATCGCTTCGTGAGCTGCCGCGAGGTGGCCGCGCACGTAGGCGATCCGCCGGCCATCGGCGATTCGTCCGTCTACCGGCGGCGGGTCGTTGCAGGCGATCCCGTTCTCGGTGATGTAGATCCGGGGTACCCGGTACTCGCGGGTCAGCCGCAAGAGGAGGGGCGCCAGCCCTTCCGGGTAGACCTCCCACCCCATCTCGGTGAGTTCCTCGCGCGGAACGGCTTCGACCGCCTCCGGCCTTCCCTCCGGACCGGCCCGCATGACGACCCGGCTGTAGTAGTTCACCCCCAGGAAATCGAGCGGCGCGGCGACCAGAGCGAGGTCGCCGTCGCGAACGAACGGCATCTCGTTCCCGGCCAGGTGTCCCCATCGGACCCGATCCCTGACCACGTCGTCGGGATAGCGTCCCCGGAAGAGCGGATCGAGGTACCAGCGGTTGAAGTTCCCGTCGAACTGCCGCGCGGCGTCGAGGTCCGCCCCGGAGGAGGAATACGGTGTCGCCGGCGTAAGATTGAGGACGATGCCAACCTCGGCCCCCGGTACCTCGTGCCGGATCGCCGCCGCGGCCCAGGCATGCGAGAGGAGCAGGTGATGCGCGACCCGCAGCGACTCCGCCGGATCGCGGTGGCCGGGCGCGTGCTCTCCGTGCTCGTGCCCGAGGGTCGCGATGCACCAGGGTTCGTTGTGCGTCGCCCAGTCCCGTACGCGGTCGCCCAGCCGCCGCGCCACCGCCGTCGCGTACTCCGCGAAGGCCGCGCCGGTCGCCCGCTCGCTCCACCCGCCCCGCTCCTGCAATACCTGCGGCAGGTCCCAGTGGTACAGGGTGACAAACGGTCGGATCCCGGCGGCGAGAAGTCCGTCGACGAGCGCGTCGTAGAAGTCGAGGCCCGCGGGGTTGACGCGACCGGTCCCGGTCGGGATGACCCGCGGCCAGGCGATCGAGAACCGATAGGCGCCCAGCCCGAGTTCCTTCATCAGCGCGACATCCTCGCGCCAGCGGTGGTAGTGGTCGCAGGCGACGGAGGGATCAGACCCGTCCTCGATCCTCCCCGGGGTCGCGGCGAACCGGTCCCAGATCGACTCCCCGCGCCCGCCTTCGCGCGTCCCGCCCTCGATCTGGGCGGCCGAGGTAGCCGCACCCCACAAGAATCCCTCGGGGAAATCTCTCCGGGCCATGCTCAGTTCCTCCCGGAGGCGACACCAGCCACGTAGAGGTGGCAGCGCACGCTGCTCTTCCCGACCGGGCGCGCACCAGGCTCCTCGACCCGACAGATCTCCATCACATCGACGCAACGGGCGGCGAAGGGGCATCCAGTCCCTTCGGGCCCCAACGGTCCCGTCGCGCGTCCTGCCATCCCGCCCGCCGTCTCGACACCCCGTGCCGTGTCCGCGACCGCCGCCACGAGGGCGCGCGTGTAAGGATGTGCCGGCGCATCGACGAGGGCGTCGCTCGGTCCCGCCTCCACGACGCGGCCACGGAAGAGGACGAGCACCCGGTCGGCAAGGAAGCGGGCCGAGGCGAGGTCGTGCGTGATGAGGAGAATCGCCAGGCCGCGCTCCCGCTTGAGCTGCGCGAGGAGGTTCAGGATCCCCATCCGGATCGAGACGTCGAGCATCGACGTCGGCTCATCCGCGATGAGGAGGTCGGGCTCGGGGGCCAGCGCACGGGCGATCGCCACTCTCTGCCGCTGTCCACCCGAGAGCTCGAACGGCTTTCGTCCGATGAACTCCGCCGCCGGCTCGAGCCCCACGGTGCGCAACAGCGCGAGCGCCCGCTCGCGCGCATCCGCCGCCGTGGCGCGGCGGTGGCGCCGCAGGGGCCGGACCAGGTGGTGGGCGACATCGTGCACCGGGTTCAGCGAGGCGAACGGATCCTGGAAGACCATCTGCACCCGGCCGCGGTAGTCGAGCGACGCGGCGCGCGGCTCCCGGGAGAGGACCTCCACGCCCGAGAGGAGGATCTCCCCGCGATCCGCCCTCTCCAGGCGTAACAGGATGCGCGCCACGGTGCTCTTGCCGCTCCCGGACTCACCGACGAGGGCGACGACCTCCCCCCGGTCGACGGTGAACGAGACATCGTCAGCCGCGACCGTCCTCCGCGCGCGCCCGAGGAGCCCCCGGGAGTGGAAGGTTCGGCAGATACCCCGCACCTCGAGGAGCGGCGACTGAGGCGAGCGGTCTCGATCGGGCATCCAGCCTCCGGCCTGCAAAAAAGACTTTGTTCGCCTGCCGAACATAGTGTACACTACCGTCGGTTCTGTCAAGAGACTCCTCTTCCTCCCGTCACGTCAAGTCCGCACCCGGGCCCCCGGGCCGGGCCGGCGGCATCGGGGTCTTCCTGCCCCCCGACACGGTGGGCGAGTTATTGAAAGGAGATCATCATGCGGATCGACAAGGCTTCTTTCGCGGGTGTCGTGCTGACGGCGTTGTTGCTGTGTGCCGGCAGCGCGTCGGCCCAGTTGCTGAATCCGGGCTTCGAGGCTCCGGACGCGTCGGGCGGCGACCAGCCGGGCACGGCGAACTGGGACTCGTTCAACTTTGTCTACACGACGGCCGCCGTCGCCCACTCCGGCAGCCAGAGCCTGAAGGTCTTCGGACCCTTTTCCCCCGGCGGCGGCTCGGGCGCGGTCCAGTCCGTTCCCGCGGCGCCGGGCCAGACCTGGGTCGGCGAAATCTGGGCGCTGAACGCGTCGTTCGACCCGATCGACAACGTCGATTTCGGCGTCTTCAAGATCGAGTTCCTTGATGCCGGCGGTAACTTCGCGGCCGGCGGCGTCTTCGGTGTCGACGTCTTCGAGTCGAATCCGATCAACGGTGGCGCACCGCTCGACCAGTGGATCCTCCTCGGCGTCGGCACCGCTCCGGCTCCGGCCAACACGGCGTTCGCCCGCGCGGTCGTCGTGAAGGTCGACGTCGACGGCGGTCAGGGCGGGTCGATGTTCTTCGACGACGCCAACCTCTTCGTCGATGATCCGTCGCCGATCGAGCAGAGCTCCTGGGGCAAGGTGAAGAGCCTGTTCCGCTAGAACGAACCAAGCCACGCCCCGGATCGATCGTGGGCCGCCCTCGACCAGCGGGGGCGGCCCCGGTCTCCAGGGAAAGTCTTCGCCCGCGGGCGGGATTCGCGGGCGCGCACTTGGAAGGAGGCCAGGCCATGTTGATCCAACCGATCCGGTCCCTCGGCGGCACCCTCGCGCTTGCGATCCTTCTGCTCGCCGGGATCGCCGGCGGCGCCCCGGCCCAGTTGCTCAACCCGAGCTTCGAGTCCCCCGACGCGTCCGGTGGAGACGTTCCGGGCACCGCCAACTGGGACACCTTCAACTTCGTCTACACGACGGCCACGGTTTCCTACACAGGGAACCAGTGTCTTAAGACCTTCGGGCCCTTTCTCCCCGGTGGCGGATCCGGCGGGACGCAGCTACGCCCCGCCCTGCCCGGCCAGATCTGGACGGGTCAGATCCGCGCGCTGAACTGGTCGGCCGACCCGCTGGACAGCGTCGACTTCGGGGTGTACAAGATCGAGTTCCTGAACGCGAGCCTCCAGCTTGCCGCCGGCGGCCTGGCTGGGGTAGACATCTTCGAGTCGAACCCGATCAACGCCGCCCTTCCGCCCGACACCTGGACCCTTCTGGGCGTCGGCACCGCTCCCGCCCCGGTCGGCACGGTCTGGGCCCGCGCGGTCATCGTGAAGGTCGACGTGGACGGCGCCCAGGGCGGGTCGATCTTCTGGGACACTGCCGCGCTTCTACAGCCGGTCGAGAGCGTCTCCGACGCTGCCTCGGCCGCCACGCTCAAGCTGCTGCCGAACACGCCGAACCCCTTCTCCCCCTCGACGAACATCCATTTCGCACTGACACAGGACGGTCGGATCGACATCCGCGTCTTCGACGTCGGCGGACGCCTCGTCGCCAACGTCCTGCAGGCCAGCCGCGCGGCCGGTTCCCACTCCGTCAGGTGGGATGGGACCGACGCTTCCGGCGACCCGGCCCCGGCCGGTGTCTACCGCTGCGTGATGCGGACCTCCACGGGGCAGCAGGTTTCGCGCAACATCACCCTGGTGCGTTAGTCGGGTATCGCATGGCGACGCGACCGCGGCCCGCACTCCCGTGGCGCCGCCTCTGCGCGGCGCTCGCCCTTTTTGTGGTCGCCGGCCTCGCGACCACAATCCGCGGGGCAGGTTCCCCGGACGCATCCTCCCGCCGAGCCGGAGGGGATCGGGGAACCCTCCCTCCGGGGGAGGCGCCGTTCATGCAGCGTACGTTTCATCCTTTCAGCGGCGAGCGCTGGACAGGGGACGGGATCGCCTATGGTCCCCACCGCGACGGGCAGCGCCCGGGCGGCCCCGGCCCCACCCGGGAGCAGCTCCGGGAGGACCTCCACCTCATCGCGAGGCGCTGGGGTCTTCTCCGCCTCTACGGATCGGCGGAATCTGCCGGGACGATCCTCGAGATCATCCGCACAGACCGCCTCGCGCTGGACGTCATGCTGGGAGTGTGGATCGAGCCGGAGGAACTTCGGGACGAGCGCGGCGCGGTCGTCGATTCGCTCCCCGCCAAGCGGGCCGCCAACCGCAACGAGATCGACAGCGGCGTCCGACTGGCCGCCGCTTACCCTGACATCGTCCGGGCGCTCTGCGTGGGGAACGAGGCGCTGGTCAGCTGGTCCGCCCATCGTTGCCCCCCTGAACTCCTCGTCCGGTATCTTCGGGAAGCCCGCTCCCGCACCGAGCAGCCCGTCACGACCGCCGACGACTATGGGTTCTGGATCAGACCGGAGAGCGCCGAAATCGCGCGCGAGGTCGATTTCATCGT
This sequence comes from uncultured bacterium, assembly GCA_964371055.1. Lineage (GTDB taxonomy): Bacteria > Eisenbacteria > RBG-16-71-46 > CAIMUX01 > CAIMUX01 > CAYJLF01. The sequence continues at coordinate 152,203 of CAYJLF010000005.1, forward strand.
GACCCACCTCCACCCGATGTGGAACGGGATCCAGCTGGACGATGCCGTCGCCTGGGTCGATACCACGCTGGCCAAGGTGCGGGCGGCGCACCCGGACCGCATGGTCATCGTCGGAGAGACCGGATGGGCGACGCGGAAGCACACGGAGGGAGATCAGGGACGACTCATCAAAGGCACACCCGGCGAGGCGCAGCAGAAGATCTTCCATGATGCGGTGTCGGTCTGGGCCGATCGTGTGCGCGTGCCGCTCATCTTCTTCGAGGCGTTCGACGAGAACTGGAAGGGCGGACCCCACCCGGACGAGGTGGAGAAGCACTGGGGGCTCTACCGAGCGGACCGGACGCCCAAGGAGGCGGTCGCCGATGTCCGGTGATCTCGTTCGGCGCTACCTCGACGCACGCCCGGGACGGGCAGGCGTCACCGAAAGCGGGGCTCCCTCGCCCGCGCCCGAGGCGCCGGCCGGCGAGTTCACATCCATCGATGGCGAGGGGTACTACCGGATCGCACACTGCGATCGCCTGCCTCCGTTCCTCATGAACATCGCGAGCGATGCCGACCTCTGGATGTACGTCACCTCCCGGGGCGGCCTGACCGCCGGTCGCGTGGATGCCGAAGGAGCGCTCTTCCCCTACGAAACGGTCGACCGGCTCTACGACAACCTCCATCACACCGGCCCGGTCACCCTGGTGCGCGCGCGTCGAGGGTCCGGCCCCGAAGTGGCGTGGGAGCCGTTCCTCGAGGAGCCCGAGCGGAAGGGGCCCGTGGAACGGTGTTTGTACAAGAATGTCACCGGGAACCGCGTCGTCTTCGAGGAGGTTCACCGCCACCTTGCACTCGTGTTCCGCTACCGCTGGTCCGCCAGCGACGAGTTCGGCCTCGTGCGCACGGTGGAGCTGGCGAACGAGGGAGACGACCCGGTCGAGATCTCCATCCTCGACGGGCTGCGGAACATCCTCCCGTACGGCGTGCCTCTCGCCCTCCTGCGCCAGTCGAGTTCGCTCGTCGACGCCTATAAGCGCGCGGACCTCGACCCGGTCACCGGCCTCGCCGTCTATGCCCTCACCACACGCATCGTCGACCGGGCCGAGGCATCGGAGGAGTTGCGCGCCAATGTCGTCTGGTGCCGCGGACTCGACACGTTCCGCGTCTGCCTCTCGGCCGATGCCATCGCGATCTTTCGCCGTGGCGAGATGCCCGCGGGAGAGCGCGTGCTGACCGGCCGGCGCGGCGCCCACCTGGTGGCAGCCTCCTTCGTCCTGGAGGGGCGGACCCAGGCAAGGTGGCACCTGGTCGCCGATGTCGGCCGGGACCATCTCCAGGTTGCCGCTCTGCTCGCACGCCTCCGGGGTGGCGGGGATGTCGTGCGATCGATCGATGAGAGCCTGGACAACGCACGGGACAACCTCCTCCGGAACGTCGGTAGCGCCGACGGCCTGCAGGTCACCGGAGACCAGCGGGCGGCGGCCCATCATCTGGCGAATGTTCTCTACAACAACATGCGCGGCGGTGTCTTTGTCCGGGGCTACTCCCTGCCGAAGCGCGATCTGAGGGACTTCCTCGCGACGCGCAACGCTCGGGTCGCAGTGCGGCACCAGTCGCTGCTGGAGTCCCTCCCGGAGGCGCTGGCCGCGCCCGACCTCCTCTCCACCGCCGAGCGGACGGGAGACCCGAACTTCGTGCGTCTCGCTTACGAGTACTTGCCGATCCACTTCAGCCGCCGCCACGGCGACCCGAGCCGCCCCTGGAACCGGTTCGAGATCCGCCTGCGAAACGAGGACGGCACCCCGGCCCTGCGCTACGAGGGGAACTGGCGCGACCTGTTCCAGAACTGGGAGGCCATGGCGCACTCGTTCCCCGATTTTCTCCCGGGGATGATCGCCAAGTTCGTCAACGCCTCGACGGTGGACGGGTTCAACCCGTACCGCGTGACCCGGGACGGGTTCGAGTGGGAAATCTCCGACCCGAACGACCCCTGGAGCTACATCGGCTACTGGGGTGACCACCAGATCGTCTACCTCCTACGCTTCCTGGAGGCGTTGAGTCGTTTCTCCCCGGGAGTCCTCGAGGCGCTGTTCGACCGGGAAATCTTCGGATACGCCGAGGTCCCGTACCGGATCCGGCCCTACGAGCGGATCGTCGACGACCCGCACGCCACCATCGACTACGACGACGCCCTCGCCGCGCGGATCGAGGCGCGGGTCCGCGAGATCGGAACCGACGGCCGGTTGGTCCACGACCCGGACGGTGCGATCCGGCACGTCAACCTCGCCGAGAAGCTGCTCGTGCCCGCCCTGTCCAAACTCTCCAACTTTGTGCCCGGCGGCGGCATCTGGATGAACACGCAGCGGCCCGAGTGGAACGACGCGAACAACGCGCTGGCAGGTTATGGGCTCTCGGTTGTCACCCTCTGCCACCTGCGCCGGTACCTCCGCTTTCTCCAGCAGTTGCTGGAGGGCCGGGAGAAGACCCAGACGACGCTCTCGACCGAAGTCGCGCGGTGGCTCCGTGACATCCGCACGGCACTCGATCAGGCGTGCTCACGGCTCGGATCCGCCGACTCCGAGAATTCGTTCCGGGAGGACGTGCTGGACGCCCTGGGCCATGCGTTTTCGCGCTACCGCGCGGCGGTCTATGCCGGAGGATTGACCGGCCGGGAAGAGGTCTCCGTCCGGGAGATCACCACCCTCTGCCGGGTGGCGCAGGAGATTCTCGACCACTCGATCCGCTCCAACCGTCGCCAGGACGGGCTCTACCACTCCTACAACCTGCTCGAGCGATCCCGGGACGGCCGGGCGATCGCCCTCCGCCGCCTTCCGGAGATGCTCGAGGGGCAGGTCGCCGCACTGAGCTCCGGAGTCGTCGAGGGAGAGGACGCCGTTCGTCTGCTGTCGCGCCTCTTCGAGAGCCGCCTTTACCGCGAGGACCAGCGGAGCTTCCTGCTCCAGCCGGAGCGGGAACTGCCCGGCTTCCTCGAGCGGAACATGATCCCCGAAGCGCGGATCGAATCCGTGTCCCTGCTGCGGGAGTTGCTCTCGGCAGGCGACCGCTCGATCCTGGCCCGGGATACCCTTGGCACCTGCCGATTCCAGGCCGACCTCCGGAACGCGCGCGATCTCGCGGCGGCGCTCGACCTCCTCGCGACTCGCGATCGCTGGCGCGCCGCCGTGGAGAGGGACCGGCAGGAAATCCTCGAGGTGTTCGACGAGGTCTTCCATCATCGGTCGTTCACCGGCCGCTCCGGAGCCATGTACGGCTACGAGGGTCTGGGTTGCATCTACTGGCACATGGTCGCGAAGCTCCTGCTGGCATCCCAGGAGGTGGCGCTTCGGGCCCACCGTGATGGTCCCGCCCCGGTCGCACGAGAGCTCGTCCGCGCCTATTTCCGGATCCGCGCCGGGTTAGGGTTCGAGAAGAGCGTCTCGGAATATGGGGCCTTCCCCACCGATCCGTACTCGCACACCCCCCGGCATGCGGGAGCCCAACAGCCAGGAATGACCGGGCAGGTCAAGGAGGAGATCCTGACCCGTCTCGGCGAACTCGGTGTCGGGGTCGAGAACGGCACACTCACCTTCCGGCCGGTGTTCCTTCGCCGGTCCGAGTTCCGCGACCAGCCCGGGACGCTCCGTTGCTTCGACCTGGCCGGCGCCCCCCGGACCATCGAGGTCCCGCCGGGAAGCCTCGCCTTCTCCTTCTGCCAGGTACCGGTGATCTACGAACTTCGTCGGGAACGCGGGGCTCGGACGAAGATCCGGATCACGACCGCGGACGGACAGCGATCGGACCTCCCCGGCGACAGCCTGGACCCGGCGTCCAGCCGGGCAATCTTCGGCCGCACGGGTCTCGTCGTGAGGATCGATGTCGAGATCCCGGCTTCCTCCCTCGCGGAGGACGAGGCGGGCTAGAGCGCCGTCAGGCACTCCGGAAACGGGCCGGGGGCCGCGACTCTTGCTCTGCTTTCCGAGGCGGTGCTTCCTGGCGTAGAGTCCCTCCGGCGCAGGGGAGGGACCGATGGCTACGATCTACCCCAATCAGTGTCCACCCGAGACCGCGAGCCCCGCCGAACGGCTTCTCTTCGAGGCCTTCCGCAACGGGCTCGACCGCCACTACCGCGTGATCCACTCCCTGCCTTGGCTGTCGGCAGAAGAGCGCAAGCTCCGCGAGGGCGAGTGCGACTTCCTCGTCCTCCATCCCCGGCACGGCATGCTCGCCATCGAGGCGAAGACCGGGGAACTGCGCTACGACGGCCGCGCGCGGCAGTGGGTCCGGGGCGACGACCAGCTCGTCGATGACCCCTTCCAGCAGGCGCAGCGCTGCGCTCACTACCTGGCGCGTCGGCTCCACGAGCGGTCCGCGGCGTGGCGGCGGTACCCGCTGCGGTTCGCCCATGCGGTGGCGGTGCCGGATGCCGATCGGATGCTCGGCACGATGCCGCCCCACGTTCGCCCCGAGCTTCTCCTGATGCGTTCCGACCTCGACCACCTGCAGGCGCGCGTCGAGGCGATCCTTGATCTCGAGCCCCGACCCGGGGCCGAGATGCCGCCGGACGACTTCGAGCAGGTCATCCGCCTCCTCCTGCCGGATTTCCGGATCATCCGCGCTCTCGCCACGGAACTGGACGAAGAAACCGAACGGCTCTACCGCCTGACCGAAGAACAGGCGGCTTTCCTGGAGGGTCTGGAGGAAAACCGCCGCCTCGTGGTCGAGGGGGTGGCGGGCTCGGGCAAGACGATCCTCGCGCGAGAGCTGGCGGCACGCTTCGCCGGCGAAGGCGCGGTGCTGCTGCTCTGTTTCAACGTGCCGCTGGCCGACGCGCTGCGCGCGCACCTCCGTGCGATTCTTCCGGCCGGGACCGTCCATGGGGACGCGTCATCCCCGGCTCGCGGTCCGGACGGATCGGTTACCGTGCAGACCTTCCACGGCCTCTGCGAGGCAGCCGCTCACGCCGCCGGTCTGGGCTGGGAGATTCCGGCCGCCGACGGCGAGAAGGCCCGCTTCTTCTCCGAGACGGCTCCGGAGCTTCTAGCCGCTGCGGTGCCCGCGTGGCCGGCCCGCTTCGACGCGATCCTCGTCGACGAGGGGCAGGACTTCGAGTCGCACTGGTGGCTGCCCCTGCTGGAGCTGCTGCGACAGCGGGAGCGGGGTCGCTTCTACATCTTCCACGACCCGCGCCAGAACGTCTACGCCCGCCACGCGGCCCTTCCCTTCGCCGAGCCGGTCTACCATCTGCGGCGCAACTGCCGGAACACCGAGCCGATCGCGCGGGCGGTCCGCGCCGTGGGGCACATTCCGTCCTCAGCCCTGCGCGAATCGATCCCGGGACACGAGGTCGGGATCGTCCCGGTCGACGACGGCCCCGGCGAAAGGGAAGAGGTGCGCCGCCTGCTCGACGAGTGGATCAACCGCGGCGGGCTCTCTCCCTCACGGATCGTGATCCTCGGAGCCTACCGATTCGAGCGCACGCCCTACGCCGAGCAACCGCGCCTCGGGCGGTTCACGGTGGTCGACGGCGCGCTCGAGTCCACGCTCCGGGAGCCCCGAACCCCGGCTTCGACGGCGGCCGCCCATCGCGCCGCCGCCGCCTCGCCCGCCGACGCGCCCATCACCTATCACACCTTCTACCGTTTCAAGGGGCTGGAGTCCGACTGCGTGATCCTCTCGGGGGTCGGCGCCGGCGGCTGGGGAGAGAAGGAGGAAGAGACTCTGCGCATGCGGCTCTACGTCGCCATCTCCCGGGCCCGCGCGCGGCTGTACCTGATGCAGTACCCGGGCTTCGACGCCGCGGCGCGGATCCATGAAGTGGGAGAGACGATCGCACGTCCGCAGGATCGCCGCCCCGGGGAAGCGCGATAGGCAACCCCAGTGCTGCGCGGCCACACTGCGCGGCTCGGGCCGCACCCCGAGCCCCCGCAAAGCAGGGAATCGGACCGCATACTCTCACGATTGCAAAAGGACCCGCCTGGAGGTACTTTTTGCAGGCGTCAGAGCAGATCGGAGGGCCCAATGGAAGGTGGCAGTACCAGGTACGGGTCGTTGGCCGAGATGGTCGAGGCGTTGCAGGCCGGGGGTCGCTATACCTTCGACCGCGCCGAGGCGACGACCGCGCTGCAGGTGGGCGCCCCGATTCTGAAAAAGGCCGCCATGCGGCTCTCGGCGAAGAAACGGATCGCAGTTCCGACCCGAGGGTTCTACGTCGTGGTGCCGCTCGAGTACCGAACGGCCGGGGCTCCGCCGCCATCGTGGTACATCGATGATCTCATGCGGCACCTGTCCAGGCCCTACTACGTCGCGATCCTCTCGGCGGCGGCCTTGTATGGCGCCGCGCATCAGGAGCCCCAGGAGTTCCAGGTCATTACCGACGAGGCCAGAAGACCGATGATCGCGGGACGCTCCAGGATCCGGTTCCTGGGAAAGCGGCATCTCGACACGGCGGACACGACACCGATGAAGACTGCGACCGGGACGATGCGAGTCTCGACGCCGGAGTCGACGGCGATCGATCTTGTGCGCTACGCGACGGCCGCGGGTGGACTCGCCAACGTGGCCACCGTACTGTCCGAGCTCGCCGAGCGGCTCGAGCCTGCGGCTCTGGCCGCGTCTGCCAGGGCCGCGGGTGGATGGGCCTATGCCCAGCGGCTTGGCTACCTACTCGATCTGGTCGGAGCGACCGAACGCACCCAGCACCTGGCCTCACTCGTTGCCGAGGAGCAACCCAGGCGCATTCTTCTGAGTCCGGGGAGGTCGCGCGGGGAGTGCCCCACCGACAACGTCTGGAACGTCATCGTGAATGAGCAACTCGAGGTTGATCTGTGATTCCCCAAGCGCTGATCACCGAATGGCGCGCGACCGCACCCTGGGCACTCGATGAGCAGGTCGAGCAGGATCTCATCATCTCTCGGGCCGTCATCGAGCTCTACTCAGAGGAACCGCTTCGGCATCAGGTCGCCTTTCGAGGCGGTACCGCGCTGCACAAGCTCTTTCTCACAACGCCCGCACGCTACTCCGAAGACATCGATCTCGTGCAGATCGAGGCAGGCCCGATCGGCCCCGTCATGGCTGCCGTTCGCCGCGCTCTTGATCACTGGCTCGGAAGCCCGCAGTGGAAGCAGACTCAAGGCAGAGTCACGCTCTACTACCGGTTCACCACGGAGATCGAGCCGGTTCAGACGAAGCGGATCAAAGTCGAGATCAACACGCGAGAGCACTTCGCCATCTACGGCCATCGGCAGCGTGCACTCGAGGTGGCCAGTCGCTGGTGGAGCGGCCGCGCGGAGATCACGACCTACGACCTCGATGAACTCCTTGCGACGAAGCTGCGTGCCCTCTACCAACGGCGGAAAGGCCGCGACCTCTTCGACCTCTGGAGGGCGCTGCAAGAGGGTGGAACCGAACCGGTCCGGATCGTCGAGGCATTCCGGTGCTACATGGAGGCGGAAGAGCATCGCGTGGACCGCAAGGAATTCGAGGCGAATCTGGCGGCGAAGTTAGCGGTGCCCGCCTTTTACCAGGATCTGAAGCCGCTCCTGACCGCGGACATCCGCTACAACGCCGAGGAAGCCGCGACCCTCATCACAGATCGCCTCCTAGCGCTGCTTTGAACCCCAAGTCGCACGGAGGGCAAGCCGGCGCGGGTGCCCGCCCTGGGAATTGCCCCCTCGGCCGGGGCGACCGCCTACCTCCGCTCCTTGATGAACGTCCCCTCCTGCAGTTCCTGATACGCCTGGCGCAACTCCTCCTGCGTGTTCATCACGATCGGCCCGCGCCACGCCACCGGCTCTTTCAACGCGGCGCCCGAGACGAGGAGGAAGCGGATCCCCTCCTCACCGGCCTGCACCGCCACCGTATCGCCCTGATCGAAAAGGACGAGCGAGCGGTTACCGATCTCGCTGCGGAGTTCCTCGCCATCGGGTCCCACAATCTCGGTCTGGACCGGTTGCGGCGCGGAGGCGTCCCGGAACGAGCCTGTCCCCTCGAAGACGTAGGCGAACGCGTTGTGGGTCAACTCGACCGGCAGGTGCTTCTTCTTCCCGGGCGGCACCCGCACGTCGAGGTAGCGCGGATCGGCCGCGATACCCTCCACCGGACCGGTCTTTCCCCAGAAACGACCACAGATGATCCGCACTGCGGTACCGTCATCGTCGATCACCTCGGGGATGTCGCGTGCCACGATGTCCTGGTAGCGCGGGGAGGTCATCTTGGAGGCGGCCGGGAGGTTCGACCAGAGCTGGAAGCCGTGCATCCTCCCCTCGGCGTCTCCCTGCGGCATCTCCTGGTGCAGGATCCCGCGGCCGGCGGTCATCCACTGCACGTCGCCCGGTCCCATCGCCCCCTGGTTGCCCAGGCTGTCGCGGTGCTCCACCGTCCCGGCGAGCACATAGGTGATCGTCTCGATCCCGCGATGCGGATGCCACGGGAAACCGGCGCGGTAGTCCTTCGGGTCATCGCCGCGAAAGTCGTCGAAGAGCAGAAAGGGATCGAAGTCGCCGGTCGCCTGGAAGCCGAAGGCGCGGCGCAGGCGCACGCCCGCGCCCTCCATGGTCGGCTGTGATTGCGTGAGACGCTTGACGGGACGAATCGACATGGCGGCCTCCTGGGTCGACGGGGGCAGGGTGGAACCAGAGGATCCCGTCGGTTGGGCGAACAGCGCTCGCGGGCGGATCCCTTCACCGAACGCCGTCGCACCCGCGGCGGCACCGGTGGCGGCCCCGGCCAGGAGAGCGGCCCGGCGCAAGAACTCGCGGCGGCTTACGGCCGCGAGCAGGGCTCGCCATTGGGCGTCGGTGTACATGCGGTTCCCTCCCGAATTCCGGCCCGCGCCGTCCGGTCCCACGAGCTCGTGAACTCATCTTGGATGCGCTATGGGGGGCTCCGGCGGTGGCACACCTCCTCTGAGTGACCCCACCGCACCGAAGGCTCCCCCTCAGCGAAGTGATGTTGCGCGTCGCAGGATCACAACAATCGTCCCCGTGGCGCCCAGCGGACCCGCCGTGAACGCCGCCAGAGCGACGAAACGCTTGCGTCGACATTGCGATCGGAGCGATCATTCTCGGCTCTCTACAGCACCCCCGGAGATAGGAGGAACCCCATGCGGATCCGTTTCTGGTCCATACTGCTTGTCGCCTGCCTAGTCTCAACCGAAACCGCCGCGGCGGCGAGTGTGATTCATGTCCGGCCGGGCGGATCGGGATCGGGCACGAGCTGGATCGATGCGTACGGCGATCTCCAGGCGGCGCTGACAGCGTCACTACCGGGAGACGAACTCTGGGTCGCCGAAGGCACCTGGCTCCCCGGCCTTCCCGGCGACACCGGGGCTACCTTTTCCCTGAGAGATGATGTTGCGTTATACGGAGGGTTCGCCGGAACCGAGCTGACCCGCGAGGAGCGTCTGCCGACGATGCATGAGACGATCCTGAGCGGAGACCTGGGACAGGACGATGTATACACCCCGTGGCCGTCCGGCTGGAACATCGGCACGCCCAACGCCAGTCACGTCGTGACCGCCGCCGATGTCGGCGCAGGCGCACTGCTGGACGGCTTCACGATTCTGGCCGGTTACGCCGTGTCGACGACCGGCGGAGGTGGCCTCCTCATTTCCTCCGGCGACCCGACGATTCGGGCCTGCCGCTTCCTGCACAACGCTGTCGGCTTCACCTCGGGGGGCGCGATCCTGGTGGCCGGCGGCGCGCCCGTTCTGCAGGAGTGCACTTTTGTGGAGAATTACGCCCATCTGGGGAACGGAGCGGGCATCCAGACCTGGGGCACGGCGCACCCTCTCATCGAGGGATGCAGCTTTGCCGGCAACATCGCCGTCGGCAGCGGATCAGGCGGCGACGGCGGCGCCATCTCCATCCAGGCCGACCTCGGGGCGACCGTGAGGCGCTGCACCTTCGAGGACAACGTCTCGCGCAACTTCTACGCCGCGGGGGACTACGACATCGGCTGGGGCGGCGCCATCTTCAACTTCGCCGATGGAACGATCATCGATTCCTGCGTCTTCCTGCGGAATCACGCGCACGCCGGCGGTGCCGTCTCGACCTGGGGAGATCAGGTGACGATCGCCAACTCAACATTCGACGCCAACGTGGTCACCTCCTACGAGATGTCCGGAGGCGGCAGCGGGGGCGACTTCGGTGGAGGCGTGGCGGCCACGTCGTTCTACGGTGAGGCAACCAGCTTGATCAATTGTACGGTAAGCGGAAACTCGGCCGGCGAGGGGGGCGGGGTCGCGTCCCTCTACGGACACGTGGTGACCGTGCGCAACACCATCATCGCGGGAAACCTCGGCACCGGAGAGAACGTCTCTCATCTCGATGCACAGATCAAGGGAACCGCCGACTTCGCGTACTCCTGCGTGGAGGCCCTCCTCGAGCCGATCCCCGGAGAGGATCCGCCCGATCCCGCGAACTACCCGGGTTGCCTCGACGCCGATCCGCGCTTTGTCGCGCCGGTCGCCGGTGACTTTCGACTGCAGAGCACTTCTCCCTGCATCGACGCCGGGGAGAACGCCGCCGTGCCCCCGTACGTCGTGCTCGATCTCGACGGACACGATCGCCGCTTCGATGCTCCCGACTCGCCGGACACGGGCAGCGGGACCCCTCCGCTCGTCGACATGGGGCCGTATGAACACGGAGCGGGAGCCGCCCTCGTCGGTGAACCGCCGGAAGGCGACCTCCCATTCACGCTGACGTCGTTCCCCAACCCTTCTTTCCTCATCACCACACTGTCGTGGGCGCTGCCCTTGACCGCGGAGGGCGGCCTCCAGCTCTTCGACTGCACGGGGCGACTGACCACCCGCCTGCGCCTCTCCGAGGGTGCACGGCAAGTGGCGTGGGATGGCCGCGACGATGAAGGACGCCAGGTGCCCGGCGGCGTCTACTTCGCGCGCCTCATCGTCGGTGGCAGAACCAGGGGAAACGCCAGGCTCTTGCGGCTGGACTAGCCGGCGACCCGGGTCGCGTTGTCGGTGCCCCGAGACGATTCTATGGCCCGAGAACGACGAGCCGTGATCCGCTCACCCCGTGCGAGTTCGCAACACGCAGGAAGTAGACGCCGGATGAAAGCAGTTGCCCCTCACTGTCGCGAAGGGAATAGAGGAGCCGGTGCTCCCCCGCGGTCACGAGGCCGTCCAGGAGCGTCGCGACCGTTCGTCCCCTGATGTCGACCAAAGTGACGGCCAGCCGGTCGTCGGCCGGGACGGAATAGTTGATCTGGGCCGAGAGGCGGCACGGATTGGGCGCGACCGCCAGCACCAACGGTCTCGCCGACGGCGTCACGGACGGCTCCCTTGCGTCCCCCACCGACTCCCCGAAGCGCTGAATCCGTCCGTTGCCGTTGTCGGCCACGTAGATCGAGCCATCGAGTCCTACCGCGGCGCCGATCGCCCCGCTGAACTCGCCCGGACCGGCGCCATAGGAGCCGAGGACGTCGACCGGAGTACCATCGGCTGTGAACACGCGAACTACGTGGCCGTTGAAGTCACACACCCAGAGTTGACCCGAGGCGTCGACTTCAATGTCCGTGCCGCCCGAGGTCGACGCCGCGAACGTATCCAGATAGGTCCCGTCGATCCCGTACCGCTCGACGACGGGAGCGTCCCACTGCACGACGTGGACCACGTCCTCGACCACGAGGATACCGGAGTTCTGGGTGCCACCCTGACCGACCCAGTCGAGCAGAGGCACCCCGCTCGACGTGTACTTGTGGACAGAGAAGTTCGAATAGCCGGTCACGTAGACATCCCCGGCCGCATCAATGGCCACGTGATCGGCGTGGGTGCTTGGAACGGACCATGCCTGGAGAAAACCTCCTTCGCTCGTGAACACCTGGAGCCGGGCGCCGAGGTAATCGCAGATGTACGCGTTGCCGCTCACATCGAAGGCGATGCCGTACGGGGTTTGGAATTCCCCCTCGCCCGCTCCAGACCCGCCGAACGAGAAGAGGCGCTCGCCCCCCGTCGGCGCGTAGACATGAATCGAGTCGTCGTCGCAGGAGACCCACACGCGCCCCCACGGATCTACCTCGACATCCTCCGGCCAGGCCGGGGTCGCCCATTCTTCCGCGTAGGGGGGAAGCTCCGCGAGAACGGGCGGAGTCCAGCCCAGAGTCGCGACGAGGAAGCCGGCGGCGGCGACGGCAAGTGGTGCGCACCTCATTCCGGGGAACGCTGGAAGCGCTCTTGCCATGGATGGCGTGATCCAGCGGTGGATCGAACGAAGGGATATCATCGGAGGTCTCCTTTGACTTGCGAGCTCTTGGGACAACTCGCGTGCCCGAGGTGATGCATGGACTTCCAAACGAGTGCGAGAAAGCGACCGATCACTATGCGAGTGCGGCTTCGTCGAGTAAAGAACGGCGTGGGGACACAAGAGCCGTGCCGAGGCCAGATGGCACGGCACGTCTCAGGCTCCTGCGCGCGTATCCCTGTCCCAGGTCGTCTCGATGCTGATCAGGCTGCCGCCGAGACTCCATCGTGAGACGTACCCGTTGACCCGCAGCCACCACACTCGCTAAGCTCGTTGGTCCGTCATGTCGCTGCGTCGCCGCACCCTCTTGCCCACGAGGTGACCTCATGCGCTCCCTGCCTCGCTCCAGCCGGCGCCCACGCTACATCACCGCGCTCCGCGCCGCGGGAGTCGCCGTCGTTCTCCTCCCCACGGCAGTCACCGGGATTGCCCGCGCCCACGCCACGCCGCTCGAGCCAACGGCCGTCGTGCGCCTCGAAGCCGTCCAGACCGCCGTTCCGCTGCGTCCCGGCCCGCCGACTGAGATGCTGCGCTACCGGGCAACGGTCGAGTCCGGACCCGCCTCCGTGCTGGACTCGATTCCGGGGTCGTATCTCGGTCCGATCTTCCGCGTCCGCCAGGGCGACCGTCTGCGCGTGCGCTTCGTCAACCAGACCGGGGAGCCGTCGATCGTGCACTGGCACGGGCTCGTCATCCCCGACTCGGCCGACGGTCATCCCCGTTTCGCGATCGGCGACGGCGAGGAGCGGATCTATGACTTCAGCGTTCTCAACCGCGCCGGCACCTACTGGTACCACCCGCACCCCCATATGCTGACCGGCCCGCAGGTGATCCGCGGACTGGCCGGGCTCTTCCTCGTCTCGGATGGGACCGAGAGCTCGCTGCCGCTGCCGCGCGGGGAGCGCGACGTCCCGTTGGTGATCCAGGACCGCAGCTTCGACGAATTCAACCAGATCCGCTACGACCACGATCAGATGGAAGGGGGCCACTGGGGCGAGGAGATCTTCGTCAACGGGCGGCCCGACTACGTGCTCTCCGCGGCCACGCGCGTCTACCGCCTGCGGCTCCTCAACGGCTCGGTCTCCCGGATGTACAAGCTCGCCTGGAGCGACGGGACGCCGATGACGGTGATCGGCACTGATGGCGGGCTCTTGGAAGCGCCGGAGGAGCGTCCCTATGTCATGCTGGCCCCGGCGGAGCGCGCGGAGATCTGGCTGGACCTGGGCGGCCGCCCGGTCGGGTCCGAGGTGATCCTGCAGAGCCTCGCCTTCGATCCCGGTGGCATGGAGCACCCGGCGTCCCTGCCGAACGGCGCCCCCTTCGACGTGATGCGCATCACGGTCGACCGCGCCGAGGCGGAAACACTCACTCTGCCCGACGTGCTCACACCGTTCGAGCGCTACCAGATCCAGGATGCCGTCAACGCCGGCAGCCCGCGCGCCTTCCCCGCTTCCCGGATGATGGGTCAGTGGCTGCTCAACGGTCGCGTCTTCGAGATGGAGGAGGTCGCGGCCAACGAGATCGTCCGCACCGGCGACCTCGAGGTGTGGGAGTTGATCAACACCTCGGGCATGAACCAGATGCGGATGGCACACCCGATCCATCTCCACGGCGTGCAGTTCCAGATCATCCAGCGCACCATGGCGGTCGAAGGCGCCCCGGCCTGGTCCACGGTCAACGAGGGCCTGGTCGACGAGGGCTGGAAAGATACCTTTCTGATGATGCCGGGAGAGAAGGTCCGGTTCCTCGTGCGCTTCGGGCCCTACCCGGGCCTCTACCTCTACCACTGCCACAATCTCCTGCACGAAGATGGCGGCATGATGCGCAACTACCGCGTCGAGCCGAATCCCGCCGATGGACCCGATCCCACGGGCCGGGACGCCGGGCTGGAGTTGCACGTGCCGGGAGCCTGGCGCGGCGGCGCGCCGGTCGCGATCCGCTACGCGGCCCCGGACCACGGGCCCGCATCGCTACGGGTGTTCGACGTCGCCGGCCGATGCGTGCGGAGGCTGGAACTCCCCCCTGGCGTCGTCGGGGAGCCCATTCCCAAGGCCCTGTCGGAAATCTCCTGGGACCTGCGCACCGACCACGGCCGCCGCGTCACTTCCGGCGTCTATCTCATCCGGCTCGCCGCGGGTGGACCGTCGATCTCGAAGCGCCTGGTCGTCGTTCGCTGAGTCGGGGCGGTTTCGTCGAGCCCCAGGCGGGCCGCACGTCTGCACGGCCCGCCCGACGCTCACCTCATCACCGCCGGAACCGGTTCGACTTGTCGAGCATCCACCACTTGATCCGGCTCCAGGTGACCTTCTCCACCGGCACTCCCTCGCAGCCGACCGGGCAGGCGCCGATCAGCCCGCAGCCGGCCGGGGAGTTGTTCGGAGCGCAGGGGCTGTCCGCATGCAACGTGAGGTCCGCGGTCCCCCCATCGCAGAAGAGAGGATCGAGTGCGACGTTGTCGTACTCATATACGACGGTCCCCGGACCCACTTCAACCGACTGAGGCCAGATGTCGTTGCAGACGAGATCGAGCTGGTCGTCGCAAGTAAAGTACGATCGCGCGTCGTAGACGATGTTCCGGCTGAAGGTGCAACTCGCCAGCCCGACGCCGTTGACCCCGACGAGATGCATGGTGTTGCCGGTCATCGTCACGGTGACTCGTTCTCGATGGAAGTCAATGTCTGCCCCGGACACGGCGTTCCAAAAGATGTTGTTCTCGATGGTCACGGTGCTGGGGTCAGGGGGGACCGTGCCGATCTGGGAGAAGGAGAGCGGGTCCACGACGCCGTCGCCGTGGCAGGTGTTTCCCCTGATAACCGCGCTTCCGAGCAGGAATTCGCACATGGGGCTGACACTCCCGACGAATGTGCAGTCCTCGATGAGCGCCGGGGGATCCACGCGACCGTGGACCCAGACCAGGCCAGCCGACCCGCCGTCTGAACGGAACAGGGTCGCGGCCACCTCGACATCACCCTTTGCGGAGACCGCACTGCCCAGATACGATGCCCGATTCTCGTGGAACTCGGAATCAGCGATCTGGGTAGTGCCCCACACGTTCGCGATCGCTCCGCCGTTTCCCAGTGAGCCGTTCCCGGCTTCGTTCTCGCGAAAGACGCAACCTTCGACGAAGAGACCTCCTCGCCAGCGCACCGCTCCCCCTTCGCAGACCGACGAAGACTGGTATCCTCGGCCATGCTGTAGCGTTAGCTGCGCCAAACGCAGAGTGCCCTCGCTGAACCCCTCGATGTAGAGGATCGAGCCCTGCCGGCCCGGCACATCCATCCCCCCATCGAGGATCGTCGCGGCGGCTCCCTCACGACCGATGAAGGTCCACTCCCCGATCGGTAGTTCGATGTGCTCGTAGTAGAGCCCCGGACCGATCAGGATCGTGTCGCCGGAGGCTGCCTGCTGAACGACTTCAGCGATCTGCCCTTCCGGCTGGTTCGGATCCCATTCCACCGTCCAAGTCGCCGCCC
Source organism: uncultured bacterium (assembly GCA_964371055.1). GTDB lineage: Bacteria > Eisenbacteria > RBG-16-71-46 > CAIMUX01 > CAIMUX01 > CAYJLF01. The sequence continues at coordinate 167,915 of CAYJLF010000005.1, forward strand.
GGACAGGCAGAAGCCCGATAGAACCGACCATCGTCAGCAGGAGCAGGAACGAAGAGCCTGGGGGTCGCTCACGTTGCTTCATGTCGCTGGTCTCCTCTCACCCCTCAGCGCACACGCAACAGAACGAGACTCTCGTCTACCTCCCCGGCGTGGACCCGGACGAAGTACGCACCTGCGGCCACGGCACGGCCGGCGTCGTCACGACCGTCCCACCGGAACGTCGCGCTCTCCCCAGCCGCGATCTCAGGGCTCAGCACGCGAATCACCCGCCCAGTCGCGTCGAGAACACGACAGGTCGCAGCCTCGGGCCGCCCCGGAGCCGCGAGGGCCAACCGCAACACGGTGTCGAAGACGAATGGGTTCGGAGCCGCCCGCAGCGACAGGCGCGCCGGCTCTGACGGCTCTACGGCCATCGCATCGCAGGGATGGAGCGAGCAGGGATACCCCTCGTAGGTAAACTCACCTCCCTGGGAGGCGCAGTCCGACGGGAGGAGCATGACGCAGGTCCCGTCGGACAGGCAGCAGGCGCCGATGCTGCACGGATCGCCTTCGCAATCAGTCCACGGCCCGAGGAACCGGCCCATCGGCACCACGCAAGTCACGTAATCCGTGAAGACGCAGGAGCCAAACTCGGTGCAGCAGGCCCCCCAGCAAGGACTCGGGTCACAGGGAAGATCTTCACCGAGCCACATCCCCCCCTCGATGGCACACTCATCGATGCCCAGCATGTGACACTCGCCGGATCCGAAGCAGCAGGGCCCCGGCAGCGGAATCGGGTTGGCCACGGCGATCGCCGCCAGGAACACACCTGAGAGATAAGTCAGGGTGGCGACAAACACGTTTCGGAGTCGCATGATCACCTCCGGAGCCCGTCCATAGCGGTCCGAGAACGACTCGGGACAACACGCACACTGGACTAATGCTACGCCCGCGCAGCCGCCGAGTCAATCGCACCTCGACACGGACCCGGGCATCTCGACGTGACCTCGAGACCGTCCGCCATGTCTCAGTCCCCTTCCGGTCGGCACCGCCTCACAACGTGCACAAGGCCGACAGCGCCCGGCTGGCGCGGTCGATCTTTCGCCAGGCCGGCAGTCCGTTCCGCTCCAGCAGCATCACGAACGGATCGTAGAGCCTTCCTGAGTCGACGGCCAGGGCCATCGGCTTTTCGGTAGCGTTGAAGATCCGCATCAGCTCCTGCGGCAGCGAGCGCGGCGCGTACATGTTCTCCGAATGCAGGCCGATGAGGTCCGGGGCGAGGTTGTCGAGCGCCGGGGTGACCGGCACGGGCGAGACCAGGAGCGCATCGACGTTCGGATCGCGCAGCATCGCCTCGGCCGCCTCCACGAACTGCTTCGTCGTCGCCATCGGGGTGGCGTCGACCGGGTTGTCGGCGTGCGCGATCTCCGGCAGGCATGCCTTGAGCGCCGCTCGCGTCTCCTCCGTCAGGGCCGCCAGCTCGAGGTTATACAGGCGGTCCAGCACGGTGGAACACTCGAAGCCGGCGTTGCTGATGATCGCCACGCGTCGCCCGCCGTTCTTCGGGATCCGGTCGGCCAGCATGGTGTAGATCTTCACATAGTCCTCGAACATATCGAGCGTCTCGGCCACGATCACCCCGGCCTGGCACATCAGGGCGCGCGCCACGGCGTAATCTCCGGCCAGGGAGGCGGTGTGGCTCTGCGCCGCCTTCGCTCCCAGCGCGGTCTTGCCCGCCTTGAAGGCAATGACCCGCTTGCCGCGCGCGCGCAGCTTCCGCGCCAGCTCCACATACCGCTCACCGTCCAGCGGCTTGAACCCCTCGATGTAGGTCGCCAGCACCTTGATGGTCGGGTCCTCGAGGTAGTACTCGAGAAAGTCGGCGACCGTCAGGTCCATCTGGTTGCCGTAGGAGACCGACGCGCGGGGGAAGATGATCCCGTCGAGGTTGCTGGAGAGGGTCACGAGATAGGCGCCGCTCTGGCTGATCGCCGCCAGGTCGTCTCCGGGCGCGTTGTGGAACGGCAGCTTGTACTGCGGCAGGAAAAAGGTGTTGTACTGCCGCTTGGAGACGATCCCGAGGCAATTGCCGCCGACGAGCACCGGCCCGCCGCCGGGATTGACGCGCGAGGCTTCGAGCGCCGCGATGATCTCCCCCTCCAGCCCCTTCCGGCCGGTCTCCGCGAACCCGCCTGGAATCAGGATGATCGATGAGGCCAGGTCCTTCTCGGCGAGCGTGCGGATCGCGTCGCGCGCCCCTTCGGCCGGGATCGACACCACCGCAAGGTCGACCTTCTCCGGCAGGTCCTCGACCGTACGGACGCAGGGGATCCCGTCGATCGCTTCCTCTTTCGGGTGCACCGCGTAGAGATGGCCGTAGGCGATCCCTTCGGACGACTTGAGGTTCCGCAGGATGATCCGCCCCGGGTTCATCCCCTTGGACGAAGCGCCGATCACCACGCAGCTCTTCGGCTCGAGCAGGTTTTGGATCTTGCTCAGCGGCCGGCGGGGCACCGAGGACTTGGCCGCGGAGAAGTGACCGACGCCATCGACCGCGACCCACCGTCCGTCGGCCGCGAGAAGCATCGGGTTCATCTCCAGCTCCTCGATCGTGAGGGGAACGTCAGCCCGGGTCCGGCTGAACTTCTCCGCCAGACGTCCCAGAGCCTCCAGCCGCTCCACCGTCCGCGCGAAGTCGAGTGGCGCCTCGGCGTGTTGTCGGCTGGGCCGGAAGAGGAACGAGAGGACCGGCAGCGCTTCGATGGCCCGCTCCAGCGACTCCCGGACGGTCCCCGGCTTCAGCACGACCGTCGAGCGTCCGTCCGACACCTTCCCGAACCACTCCGTCAGGATGCCGCCTAATCCCAGAACCAGCACGGTCCCGAACGCAGGGTCCTGCTTGACCGAGAGGAGCGTCTCGACGGCCAGAGAACCGCCCGCGACCGGCACCCGCTCCATCACCAGCACGCCGCGACGGTCCGCGTTCGGCATCCGGCGGCCGGTCTCCTCCCAGATCTTCCGCCCCGCGGCAACCACTTCGCGCTCATCGCGCGGGCAAAAGGCGAGGCCGCCCACGTCCGACTTGTGCAGGATCTGCGGCGAGACGATCTTCAGGACCAGCTTCTCGGCCGGCAGCGAAGCGAGGAAGTCCTGCACGGGCGCGGGAACCGTCTCTCCCGGCTGGCCCGCCCAGAAGACGTAGCGCGGCGTGTCAAGGCCGGCTTCTTTGAGGATCTCGTAGACCTCGTGCTCGAAGAGCGCGGTCCGTCCGTCCGCCCTGGCCGCCTCGAGGATCCGTTGCACGCCGCCCATCACGCCCTCCCCTGCTCGACAACCCCGCCGGACCCGGCCGGCGCGGTCAGCACGCCTCCGGGCGGGAACCGCCGCTCAGGGTAGCCCGGAAGACGCGTCCGGCGCAAACGGATGCGCCGCCGTTCGGAATGACCCCAAGAAGGCTCTACGGGTGGTCTTTTCCGCCGTGTCGACATCTGCGGCAGGGGTGGCGGGCAGGGGAGCGGAATCCTGACGAGCTTCGACGTCTCCGATCGGACCGAATCGGTCGTCGTCTGCACCGCCCCGGATCTCGCGCGTGTTGCGATCTTCGATTTCGCGGGACGGCAGCTGAGAACGCTGATGCCCGTGGGCCCGGAGGGCACGATCGCGTGAGACAGGAAAGCGTGCAGGACCAGGAGTCTTCAGCGGACGCAATCGGTCTTGCATCCGGCGTCCGCCTCCATGTTACAGAGGCGGCGAGATCCTTGTCGATCGCCTCGCCGCACTCGAGCTCGCAGAACCTCTGTCGTGGGAGATCGTCTCTCTCATCGCGCTCATGGAGCCCCTGCAGGCTCAGATCCAGATCTGTGACGACCGGAGTCAGGAAGCATGCAAAGGAAGATGCAGTTGTACGGCGCTTGTGCAAGCGAGTTGCGCTTGACTGTTACCTCGTCAACCCTCACCTTCTCCCGTTCGACTGCGGCGGCCGTGGCGGGAGGGAGGGGCTATCACCTGAACGACCGCCTGCCTGAAGGGCTGTCTGAATGTGTATCCCCCTGATCGGGGTCGTGAATCAGGGACGATGGAGTGGCACTGGCCTGCGAGCGTTGACGCTGAGAGAAGGAGCAGCCTGCCCGTAGAGGACAGAAAAGGAGACCACCAGTATGGCTATACAGTCGTTGACCCCCCCGCAGGATATCACCTGGACCCGCCTGGCGTTTTCCAAGGATATGATCGACACCAACTTCGATGACTTCGCCTTCAGCCCCAAGTGGCGATCGTCACTGGCAGTCTATTTCTTTGTCGTTCCGGAAGAAGAGACCGCCGATGCCTATCCCAACTCACGCATCCTGTACCTCAAGCTGACCTGCAGCATCACCGGATTCAACCCGTCCGAGGGGCTGCGCGGGGTCAAGCAGGCGGCGGAGGCGGCCGGCACGTTGGACGACCTGCAGCGCACGCTGTGGGAGACGATCACCTCCAGCGGGTGGGCCTCCACCTACTGGCCGTGCCTGGGGGCGATCATGCAACTCGCTGTCTATCCCAACAACCCCGCGGGGGTCGCGCCCGACGACTACCCCTACATCATCGACTTCGAGCCCAAGAAGCGCGAGCTGTTCGAACAGGTGACCGAAGGGGGGGAGTTCCTCTCGGGATCGTCGAGCAAGCTCTCGCTGACCAAAGGTTCGACCAATACGCAGAGCGTGGATGTGTCGGCCGGAGGTTCGGTCTTTGGCATCGGAGTTTCCGCTTCCGCCGGCGCCACCTGGCAGCAGGTGGAGAACCGCACCACGGACACCTCGCGCGAAGAGCGGGAGACGGTCTCGCACTCCACCTCGTTCAGCCAGATGTATCAGCTCTTCAACGGTTATCACCTGGGCACCAATCGGGCGCTGTTCGTCGTGGCTCCCCGTCCGCATACGGTGTCCTCCAGCGAGCAGACGGATTTCAACCTGATCGATGGTGAGCGCAAGCTGGAAGGGTTGCAGGACGTGTTCCTGGTGGTGCACCTGCCCAAGTCGCTCGACGGGTTCTGCATCCAGGCCGGCCTGGACACCGGGCACGAAGCCACCATCAGCGCGCCGCGCCACGTGGTGTTCCTGGCCAAGGACAACGATTTCGACCCTGAGAACCCTCCCTCGCCGCCGGATCTTCCCCCGCCCCCTCCCCCCGACACACCCACCAAGCAGCTGGTGATCACCCGGCGCATCGTGCAGGCCTGCGGCGCGTTCGACGAGAACGGCAATTTCACCCCGCGGGGCGTGTTCGAGCCTCGCCCGCCGGTCGTGGTCGGCGAGTTTTCCCTGCCGGACCGGGCCACCTCGGCCGTCTTCCGCGTCGCGGCGGGCGGCGGGGAGCGACGCACACGCCTCAAGGCGGCGGACCTGCTCAATCAGAAGCAAAGCATCATCAACCGGCGCATCCTGGACACGATCTCGTCGGGGGCCTACGAACCGCGCAGCTTCGAAGCAACCAACGTGTTTCAATCGCTGGTAGCGACCGTGGTGCGCAACTCCGATATCCCGCTCACCCGGTTGGCCAGCAAGGGCTATATCAGCCGGAGCACGCTGGGCACGCTCAACCGCCAGAAGGTCACGACCCTGGGCGACCTGTTCGCGGCACCGCTGGCCGAGCGGGAGATCGAGAGCGGGCAGGAGATCCGGCGGGCGATTCTCGCGCGGTTGTTGGAACTGGGTCGGCGGTGAAAGCCCGAGCCAGCGGCGCGTGGGCGGAGAGGCGCCACTTCGCAACTCCGCTCGATCGTCCCGGGCCAGGTTCGCGTAATCGGGTCGATTCTTGAGGGAAAGCCATGCCCGGTCCAGAAACCACCCAACCTGCTACCACCCCCGACCAGCCCGAGCCCGCGGCGCAGAACATCTCGCGCGACGAAGAACGAGAGATGAGGAGCTGGGACGACGAACGGCTGCTCGAGTTCTGGCGGGTGCATGTGTATCTGAAGGTGGCTCAGGAAAAGGAGATCGCGCCGTACCAGTCACCAAACGGAGACCGGCAGTTCGCGGAGAAAGTCAACGGGATCATCCGGCATCATCTGGAAGAGGTGCAGGAAAACCCGGAACTGCTCAACCAGCTCTTCCATACCCAGGACAGCACCGGCAAGACGACCACCCCACCGGTAGCGGGGGTAGCGCAGGGAGCTGATCCGGTCAACCTGTTCAACGGCAGCCTGGTCTACGCCGTCACCGATTGCGCCATGGACGGGGCGGGCATCCAGTTTGCCTTCACTCGCACCTATGCACAATCTGCGTTCTATCCAGGGCCCCTGGGGTTCAACTGGGACCACAGCGCCAACCTCTGGCTGCGGGTGACCCAGAACAACCGTACCATCTTCGCCTCCACCGGTACGCTGCGCGCGGATGCCTACGTGCGCCACGAGCAGCACGACTACTGGGTGCCGCCCAACGGAACAGCGGGGATCCTGTTTGAAGACGGGAATTCGTTCATCCTGCGCCAGCCGGACGGACGGCGAATCGTCTACCAGCCCCACCCGACACTCCAACCCACGATCCACGTGGCCGCGCGCATCGAAGACCGCTTCGGCAATCGAATCGACTTCCAGTATGCCGACGGGCGGCTCGCGCGGGTGTCGGTCAATCACCCGGGGCGCACGGTCGACTTTCACTACGATACGCAAGATCGCATCGCTGCCATCCGTGACTTCACCGGACGGATGTGGCGCTACGCTTACGACGACCTGGGCGATCTGGCGGCGGTGACCCTGCCGGCGACGGCGCAGTATCCGCGGGGCCTCACCGCGTGCTACGAGTACAGCACCGCCCTGACCGCGGATAGAACTCTTCAGCACAACCTGACCGCCATCTACGACGCTGACGGCCGTCTCTACCTGGAGAACGCCTACGGCGACTCGCCGGGGCTGCTGAGCTACGGGCGGGTGGTGCGCCAGCGCCAAGGGAGCGGGGAGATGCACTTCGATTATGCGGATGTGATCGAAGGCTTCGATCTCCCTTACGCCGATCACGAGCGCCCCACGCACGAGACGATCGTTACGGAGCGCGATGGACGCCAGGTGCGGTTCCTGTTCAATCGCTTGGGCAACCTGCTGCTCAGAGAGGAGTACGCGCGGCTGGACGGCGTGCCCAGGCTGGTGCAAACCCACTTCCGCTACAACCAGGATGGCAGCCTGATCGCCACGCTCTCACCGCTGGGGGTGCTGACCCAGGCGCTGTACGGCCGGGACCTGTATGCCCGGCGCTTCCCGCCGGCCGACCCGGAGGCGGCAGCGCACCCCGAGCGCGACGCCGACCTCACTCCCGAGGCCCGGCGGCAGTTCAACCAATTGCTGGCGGTTGTGACGCGGGGGCGCTACCACTCCTTCCCCTCGCTCAACATGGCGCTGGGGATGTGGTCGGGGAGCATTGTCCCCGATGTCCTGGACACCGGCCCCGACGACGTCATCCAGAAGTTCAGCTACGAGCCCGAGTTCTCGCAGCCGCTGACCATCTCGGACCCGGGCTTCACGCGGAGCGCCGACCCGGGCTTCGTCGAGGACGCCGACTATGAGCGACACCTGACACGGTTCACGTATGCCCCCGGAAGCGGCTTCCAGCACCTGCTCCTCGCGGCCATCGAAGCTCCCACCCCCACCCTGCCGGACGGCAGCAGCGACGGAGCGGTGGTCACGCGGTACCTGGAGTACGACGACCATGGCCGGCTGGTGCGCAGCCGCGTGCCCAATGGGTCACCAGGCGGGCTTGAAATCGTCAACGAGTATGCGCCGACCGGCAGCGTGCAGGAGGGCTTCCTGCTGGCCAGCACGCTCGACCCCGGCGGGCTCGATGTTCGCAACGAAGTGGAACGCGACGACCTGGGTCGGGTGGTGAAAGCCTTCCGCCCGCCGTTCTTCGATCACCAGGATGGGCGCTTTGTTACCAGCAACACTTTCAATCCGCTGGGACAGTTGGTCGAGACCCTTGGCACGGCGCCCTTCGGACTGCGCGTGCGGTACCGATACACGCGCGCCGGTAGCCTGCTGCAATGCGAGCACGATCTGCAGGACAGAGACCACGCTCCGCAGGGTGTGCTGCAGACGCGCAACCGCTACGACGAAGAGCTGCACCTGCTCTCCCAGACCATCGGCGGCACCGTCGTCGGGGAGCCCGGCTCGGCGTTCAAGACGGCCCGGATGCTCTACGACCGCGCGGGGCGGTCCTTCCTTTCCATCGCGCCGTCCGGGCGCAAGACCAGGATCAGCTTCAACGAGCGCGGCCTTCCGTCCAAGGCCATCGAGGACTACGGCGGCGTGCATGCCGTGACGCGCCAGTTCTACGACGCGGACGGGCGGGTGGTGCGCGTGATCGATGCGCGGGGCGGCGAGACGCGCTTCAGTTACGACGTCTTGGGGCGGCCGGTGCGGATCGAAGACGCGCTAGGCAGCCGGCTCCTGCGCCAGTACGACAAGGTGGGCAACCTGCTGGTGGAGTGCGTCTTCGAAAAGTCCGGACCGGACGCCTTCGTGCTGCTGAAGCGGCAGGCATTCGGCTATGACGAGCTGGGGCGGCGCATCCTGACGGGCGCTAACCGATTCGAGACGCAGGCGCCGGTGGACGCGTCCCAGTTGGCGAACCTCCTGCTGGCGGGGCCGGGGCCGTTCCTGGCGGTGCGCTCGTTCTACGACAACGCCGGGAACCTCGTCCGCCAGACCGATGAGGATGGGCGCGAAATCGCGGCGGAATACGATGCGCTCGGCCGGGTGGTAGCGCAAGTGGACACGCTGGGCAACCTGCGGCGCTTCCGCTACGACAAGGAGGGCAACCTGCTGCGCCTGGACCGGGAGGAGGTCACACTCGACCCCGTCACCCGCGCTGTCAGCTCCCGGCGCCACTTTGCCCAGCTCTTCCAGTACGACGAGCTGAACCGGCTGGTGCAGACCAGCACGTCAACGGGCAGCCTCCGGTACCGCTACGACAGCCGCGGCAACTCGGTGGCGGTGGTCGACGCGCTGGGCAACACCAGCGAGACGCGGTTCGATATCTTCAGCCGGGCGATCGAAAGCCGGCGTTTCTTCCACCGCCACGAGCCCGACGAGACGCCCGTGCCGGTGATTACGCGCTTCACGTACAACGACGACGACCAGGCCGCCAGCCTCATGGATGCCCTGGGCCGCACCACGCGCTTCGTTTTCGACACTGCCGGCCGGCTGGTGAGCACCATCCTGCCTGACGGCAGCGCCGACGCCTCCACGTACGACCGGCTGGGCAATCGGGTGGCGTACCGCGACCGGCGGGGGGTGGTGCGGTTCCTGGAGTACGATGCGCTCAACCGCAACACCACCTCCCAGGTGGTTCCCGGAGGCACGGCAGACGTCTCCGGGCCCACGAACTACCGCTGCACGTACGACGCGATGGGGCGCATCACCCAGGCCGAAAACGACTTCGTCGTCACCCAGCTCACCCACGATTCGTTGAACCACCTGCTGGAGGAGCGCAACGCCTTCACTCCCACGAGCGGCCTGGACCCGGCGCCGCACGTGATCCGGCGGCAGTTCAGCAACAGCGGGGCGCTGATCGCGATCGTCTACCCATCGGGGCGCGAGATCCGCTACGACCGCGACGCCCTGGACCGGGTGACGGCGGTGGCGCAGGTGAGCAAGGGAGCGGACTACCCCGGCGCGCCCGCCTTGCCAGACGCGCTGACCCTGGCCTCGATCGAATATGAGGGGCTGCAGCGCAAGCGCATCACGCGCCACAGCGGCCTGACGACCACCTTCAACTATGACTTCGCCGGGCGCACGGTGGAGATCTCCCACACGACGCATGCGAACCAGCCTGTGCTGAGACAGCAGATGCTATACGATGCGCTCGGCAACCTGCGCCGGCGGTTGGAGATGGCCGCGAATCACCAGGCGACCGACAGCTTCCATTACGACTCGTTGCTGCGCCTCTACGAGTGCCGGCATGCGGGCACGGCGACCTTGCTCGATTTGACCAGCCTCGCCCCACCCGCTGCGCCGCTCCCGGAGGCCCTGCCCGACCTGCAGGCGCATGTTGACGCGCTGTTGGCCGCACCCGGCGGATCTCTCAGCGAGACGCTCGCCTACGACCCGGTTGGCAACCGCACCGGTAGTAGCTTCCCCGGTGGGCAGAGCTTCGCGACCAATGATCTGGATCAATACATCCAGGTGGATGGGCGGGCGCTGCAGTATGACCCCGACGGCAACCGCACCGAAGACGCCGCGTTCCGCTATCGCTATGACCTGCGCAGCCAGCCGTCGTTGCTCGAGCGCAAAGCTGATGCCCACACGACCCGCTTCGTTTATGACTACTTCGGCCGGCGGGTGGGCGAGCAAAGCGGAGTCCGGGCGCAGCGATTCGTTTTTGACGGGCACACGCTGATCGAGCAGTACGATCAGGCGCAGCTTGTTCGGAGCGTGGTCACCCCCGCCCGGCTGGACGACCTGCTCCTGGCCTCCAGCGGGGGGCGCGACCTGACTCCCCTCGCCGATTTGAGCGGGTCCGTGCGCGCGCTGCTCGATGGCTCGGAGCCTCAGGCCTTCTATGTCTATGACCCGTTTGGCAACCTGCGCAGCACCCCGCCGCCGGGTGACGACAACCCGTTCCTCTTTGCCGGCAAACGCCGGCTGGGCGAGAGCGAGCTGTACGATTTCATCTATCGGACCTACGACCCCGCGCAGGGGCGCTTCCTGCAAAGGGACCCGAAGGCGTATGTCGACGGGACCAACCTCTACAACTATGCGCTGAACAATCCGCTGAGCTTCCGTGATCCGTTGGGGCTGGAAAGCCGTCCCGAGCACACCGCCAGCACCGGAATCTATGCGGCGCGGGCTGCGGCCAGCCCGATGGACACCGCGGGCAAACCCTTGAAGGGCACCTACAACCTGTGGTCTTCCCCGCCAGGCCTGGCGCAGGCGAGAGCCGAAGTCCAGGCCGGCCGCGGATGGATCATGGAGCAGACTCCGCAGCACGTGCGCTCCGAGCTTAGGGAGCGGGCCTACTTCCGGGCCAACCCGGGGCAGCCAACGATGCCCAGGGACGTCTTCGAAGACATCTGGGTGGGCACCTCCAAGCGCGTCGTGCACAAGGCGTTGGCGGCAGGGATGCCGGTGGCTTCCTGGGGACTGAACACACACCCGAACCCGAGCAGCACAGTGCAGGCGACGGTCGAGTTGCCGGCGGTACGACTCTGGGGGTCAGTATCGGGCGGCGGAATGAAGCTGAGCGGTCTGCTCAACATCTGGTCCGCGTCGCAGGTTGACAACCCGTACGTCAAGGTGCTGGGCGTGACGGGCGGGGCCGTGGAGATCATCGGCGGCACGGTGTACATCGGCGGCTCCTTGACCGGCGGAACTTCGATGATGGCCTGGGGCAGCAACCTGGCGCGCTATGGCGGCGGTGCGGCGCTCACGGTGGTTTCGGGATACACGTTCATCCAGGATGTTCGGCGCGGCGACGTGACCGAGGCGGTGGGCAGCGGAGCCAACACCGCCAGCGGGATCACCATGCTGGTCACCTCGCACCCGGTGGTGCGCGTCGGCACGCTGTCGTTTGCCATTGGCTACTCCATCGGGCGCTACATTGATCGCCAGACCGGCTGGAGCAAGACCCTGACCAACCGCGCCCTCCGCAACGAGCAGATATATCAGGATCTGGGATTAGGGGGGACGTCATCCAAGGTGCTGGGCGGATTCGCCACCATCCCCGTGTTCAGCGAAGTCGGCGAGGGCATCGGGCGCGGCGCGGGGTGGGCCGTCCTGAAGGGGCAGGCGATGGTGGAGTGGGGCTACAACCGCGCGACCTCGGACGAATACACGTTTAATCCACTGGAGTCGGAGCTCTGGTCAGATTTCCTCGACTTGTTCTAGCGCGCAAGCGGGGCATGCAGAACTCCCGCGTCCTGCAGATAACGAGACCAGCGCCGCCAGACGGCGGAGGAACTCCAGCGGATCGGGGGTCAATTGCGTCGCGCCTCCGGCCTGCGGCCGGGGTCGACGCAGCTGGAAAACGACCTTCCCCATCCGGCTGCCGCGAGTGGCGCTGCCACGAGCCCCCGTCTCCCTCCCGTTCCAGGAACGTCTTGGCCAGAAGGTGAAGATACTTACCGCAGCAAGACCAGCATGCGCGTGAGGCAGGAGCCACCGCCGTCCGCCCGCACGAATAGAGCCGAGGCGGGAACCACCGCTCCGTGCGCCGTTCGTCCATCCCAGCGGAAGCTCGCCTCACCAGCGCGGCGATCGATCGCGGTCAGGCTCCGGAGCAGCCGACCCTGCGCGTCGAAGATGCCGACCGATGCCTCCTCGGCTCCATCTCCCGTCACTCGGATCGTCTGGCCGATCCCGTATGGACTCGGCAGCCGGAGGGTAAGCCGGCTGATCGGCAGCTTTGATCCCGGCGCGGCGACGCCGCCCGGGTCCGGCCAGGGCGAGTACACCATGTTATCCAGACAGTAGTGCTGCTGGTTGGTGCCCGGCCCCCCGACCAGCCTGACGGACGAAAAGGGCTCATCTGAAATGAAGCCCCAGAACTCGCCGTTGTAGCTATTGGAGATGGAGCCGACGTAGAGGGAGTCATCCGCGATGTACACGGACAGACTGTTCCCGGAACCGCCCGGCCCACCCAGAGTCCACTCTCCGCCATAAGCGGCGATACCGGGCACGAAGCTCCAGGTCGTCATCGGTTCGTTCTGGCTCTGGGACGCCAGGACGTCCTGGTAGCACTCGGACTGCGGATTGATGTGGCCCGATTCAGTGGAGACGAAGCTGACGCCGGGGTTGAGCAGGGTGTCCGCGAAGTCCTCCACGACGTAGTCCTCATCCAGGGCGTTCTGCCACGCGATCCTGTCGGTGTAGATCGTGACCGCCGCCGAGCTGGTCGTGGCCGCCGCATAGGTGATCGTGAGCACGAGAGCGCCCCAGACTGCTGCCTTGCGCATGGTTCCCTCCGACGGTGGTCCCCAGAGCTGGGGAAGATCGATGATCCCGCCTGACCTGATCCCGACTGACCCGATCCCGTCTGCGACGCGCGATGCCCCTCCCCATCACCCGGGAGGCTCCTCCCCATCACCGCAGTGCGCGTCTGGCGAGAAGATGATACACCCATTGCCATCGCGGACCAGCGTCTACCCCGTCGTTCCCGCCGGCGGGCCCGGCGTCCTCGTCCGCCAGGGCGAATCCCAGTTCCCGTCGCGCAGCCCGGAAGAACGGAGCCCACGGCAAGCGTTACTCCAGCACTGCCCTCTACGACTTCCCGGAGCCGGAGGCGATGCCGGCCGACGCTCCGAAGCATCCGGCGTTATAGGGGGGCGAAGTCGTCTGAAGACCGCGTGCGGGGCGGTGCGGGGAACACGGGAGGCGGTTGGCTACGCCGACCTCAAGGCGCACCGATGGGGCGCGGAGCTCTCCGGCACGCGGTCTGAGGCGCTCAGTTCTCGCATCCAACTCCAAACAAACCGATCCGAAGCGGGTCAAGGCACGGCGATCCCGGCCGCAGGAAGTAGTTCGACTCCCGCTCGCTGAAGCACCCCTCCAGCCGGCAGAACTGCGGATCCGCCGTGACGATGGTCGTGGAGTAACGGAAGTAGCCGTCGCCGCGGATCCGCGTCGTGTCCACAGCGGATCGGCGGACCCACAGGCCGCCGCCCGCGAATCCGACGAGATCCTCTGCGCAGTTCGCGGCCAGAATCGTGTATTCCATCCAGACGGATGCGGCCGATCCGCAGAGGGCTATGCCCCCACCGTTCTCCGGAGAGGAGTTCTCGCTGATCGTGCATTGCCAGATGCTTACGGCAGCGCGATCAACGAACATCGCGCCGCCGCCATGGGCGGCGCGGTTCCTGACGATCAGGCACCCGGAGATCCGGACGCTAGAGGTCTCCACGTGAAGAGCGCCTCCCCAGCCGCCCTCGCAGGAGTTGCCTCTGAACACGCACTCGCGCAGGAGGGTGCTTGCTCCGTCGATCCGCATGGCCCCTCCACGCTCCTGCGTGGCGTTCCCGCGAAGGACGCAGCGTTCGAATTGCGCGGCCCCCCCGGATACCTGGACCGCAGCGCTCTGTGAACGGATGTTCTCGATCTGACAGCGTTCCACGGTCGCGATCGAGCCGATCAGGCGGATCGCCGGGCCTGCGTGGTCGACGACATGGCAGTCCCGTACCACGATCCGGCTGCCGACGCCTAGTATCGCCGTGGGCGCGCCCAGGTCTGCAGCGCCATCCCGGAACGTGAACCCCTCGATCACCTGGCCCTCGCCCCGCTGTATGATGAAACCCCCGGTGACGATCGACGAGCCGGACCGCAGCCGGATGATCGTGCTCTCAGGACCGGCGGCGGATCGGGCCACCACGGTGACTCCGTGCGGATCGAGTTCGACATTGCCGGGGCCCTCATAAGTTCCGGGGGCAACCAGCACCGTGTCGCCGTCCACCGCTGCGTCCATCGCCTCCTGGATCGTCGCGTACTCCGAAGGCACTCGATGGGTGGTGAGATCCGCGCTGGAGGGCGAATCGGGGATCGGGCACGTAGAGTCGGTGCAGCCGGAGAGGCATAGGACCAGCGTCAGCGTCCAGATGGCAGGGCGTTTCATGTCGTGAACCTCTTCCGTTCGTGGAACCGCGTGAATACCGTCGTCCGGCTACTCGTCGCAACCGGCCGGGAGCGCCCCGATGCGATAGGGCGTCAGGCATGGTGACCCCGGCCGCAAGTGGTAGTCCGACGGCTCACTGCTGAATATGCCGCTGAGGCGGCAGAGCTCCGGGTCTGCGGTGATGACGGTCGCGTCATAGCGGAAGGCGGCGTGTCCGCGGATGCTGGTCGTGTCGACCGCGGAGCGCGAGAACCAGAGTACACCCGAATCCGCATGGATGTCGTCCGGCGCGTTCGCCGTCATGATGCTGTTCTCCATGGTGAGAGACACGTTCCAGGCCTCGATGGCGCCGCCGAAGTCACCACCGTGGTTCTCGCTGATGGTGCTGTAGTTGATCGACAGTGCCGTGTCGTCCGCGCAGATCGCTCCCCCCAGGTAGGCGGCACGGTTCCTGGCGATGAGGCAATGATCGAGGCTCACGGATGAGTGATACAGGCGAAGGGCTCCGCCGGCTCCGGATGGTTCGCTCCCGCACCAGTTCTCCATGATCTCGCATCGCGACAGCACGACGGACGCGGCTTCGATCCTGAGAGCGCCTCCCTCTTGGAGGCTATAGTTGTCGTTCATGACGCATTGGTCGAACCGCACGGTCCCCCCGCGCACGTCTATGGGAGCCATACTCGAGGCCATCTGTCGAATGCTGCACCGGACCACCGCAACGTTGGAGCTTTGGAAGTCCAACGCGGCGCCGACGCTCCCGACGATGCGGCAGTCCTGAACCAGGAGGCGGCTCGCAACGCAGACAATGGCAACAGCCGAATGGTCTTCGCCGTCGCTTAGGGTGAACCCTTGGATCTCCATCGGCTGCGTCTCACCGCTCCGCACGCTGAAGCCGGTCGAGACCGTCGAGGACGCCGACCGCAGCCGGATGATTGTGCTCTCGGGACCGGCGACCGAGCGGATCACCAGGGAGACCCCTCGCGGGTTCAGGTTGATGTTACCGGGACCCTCGTAGGTGCCAGGGGAGACCAGCACCGTGTCGCCATCCATCGCGGCATCCATTGCTCCCTGGATCGTCGGGTACTCCGCGGGCACGCGGTGGGTGGTCGGGGCAGGCGTGGCGGGCGGTGGCGTGCCGGGGGACGGAGAGGGGGGGCAGGTCGCGTCGCCGCAGCCGTGAAGTGTGAGCCAGACGAGGCTGACGAGATACTGGGTCTTCCAGCGTGTCACCTTGGCGCTCCTTGCTCAGCGGACAATGACGATGCGCTCCGTGGCCGCAGGTGTCACGGCGTGTCGTAGCTCGGCATGACCACCTCGCGTCAGCGTAGACGAGACATGAGAGTACTCCATGGGGCTCATAGGACGCTCTCTCGGTCTCCTTCCCACCCCCTCGCTTCGGCCGGTGGCCGGGTCCCGACTTCGCGGACACCACACCTGCGATCATGACGGGGCCGTGGTGGGATGACAAGCCGTGGAACACGCCGCCGGGAGGGCCTCCGGGGTCCGGCGGTCGTGATGAGGGAGTCAACTGCGTTCACGGGCACGGCGAGGGCTGCCGGCCGGTCTCGCGCCCGGCTCACTCGGCCAGTGATCGCCCGTGCAATCCGGCCGGCGGCTCCAGATCGAGCAGTCGCAGGATCGTCGGCATGACATCCAGCATCTTCGGGTGCTCCGTCTCGAGCGGCCGGTTGCAGAAGAGGACGCCCGGGATCAGGTTGGGATCGCTCGAGCAGTGATCCCCGGACCAGGCGCGGAGATTGTCCTCGAACAGGTTCGGAGTGACCCCGCCGAGGGTCATCTGCCACGAGACCCGGTAGTTCAGGGCGTTACCGGCGCGGAGGTCGGCGATCAGCCCGGGGTCGAACCCGGCGGTGTACATCTGCTCCCGCGTCCAGACCCGACTGACCGGCTTCCCCCCGGCCGCGCTGTCCACCAGGCCCTCCAGGCCCTCGGTGATCGCCCGGCAGACGTCATCGTACTCCGCCCCCGGCGCGACGATCCCGTCCCGCTCGCGTCCCAGCACATTCACATAGATGCTGCCGAGGCCCACTGAGAGAGTTTTGGCCTCTCGCGTCACCGAATCCGAGGGTTGCCTCCGGTTGCGCTCGATAGTCATGCAGCGCGGCCTTACTTCAAGAGCACGACTCGCGTGGTCCTCGTCCCAGCGTTCGTCGAAACGCGTGCCAGATAGATACCCGGCGCGACCTCGCGGCCCGTATCGTCACGTCCATCCCAGGCCACGTCGTGAACGCCGACGCTCATGATCCCGTCCGGTAAACATCGCACCAAGCGCCCCGCGACGTCGTGAATGGTCGTCCGCACGGAGCCGGCGGTCGGTAACTCGAAGCGAATCGCCGCCTGCCGGGACGCCGGATTCGGGACCGTGCGCAGACGGAATGTCCCAACGATGCCCGTGTTCTCGTCGATTCCCGCCGGATCGCACTGCGCCGATAGAACCAGGAAACGGGAGTAGGTGTCCGCAACATAGGCGAGGGTGCCCGAGACGGCCACGCCCGTGGCAGAAGGGGTGTCCACGTTGCCCACGATCTGGGGGCTTTCGGGAGTCGTGATGTCGATCACCTGGAGACCGGAATCATGGTCCGCTACGTAGGCGAGTGCGCCCGAGACGGCCAAACCGAAGGCATAGCCCGGCGTATCCACAGTGCCCACGATCTGCGCGTTCTGCGGATCCGCAATATCGATCACCTGGAGACCTCCGTGCCAGTCGGCAACGTACGCGAGGGTGCCCGAGACGGCCACGCCCCTGGCAGAACCCGGCGTGTCGATGTTGCCTACGATCTGCGGACTCTGGGGATCCGTGATGTCGATCACGTAGAGACCGGAATCTCGATCCGCGACGTAGGCGAGGGTACCCGAGAGGGCCACGCCGTAGGCATCGTCCGGCGTGTGCACGCTCCCCACGATCTGAGGGCTCTGGGGATTCGCGACGTCGATCACCTGGAGACCGGACTCATAGTCCGCTACGTAGGCGTGGGTACCCGAAACGGCCACGCTCCTCGCAGAGCCTGGCGTGTCCACGCTGCCCACGATCTGGGGGCTCTCGGGAGTCGTGATGTCGATCACCTGGAGACCGGACTCGCCGTCCGCTACATAGGTGAGGGTGCCCGAGACAGCCACGAACCAAGGAGTGCCCGGCGTGTCCACGCTGCCTACGATCTGGGGACTCTGAGGATTCGCTATGTCGATCACGTATAGACCGTAGTAGTCGACCGCGAGGTAGGCGTGGGTACCCGAAACGGCCACGCCATTGGCAGGACCTGGCGCGTCCACACTGCCCAAGATCGGGGGACTCTCGGGATTCGTGATGTCGATCACCTGGAGACCGGACGCGGCGCCCGCGACGTAGGCGAATGCGGCCGAGACGACCACGCTACAGCCCCAATCATGCGTGTTCATGCTGCCCAAGATCTGGGGGCTCTCGGGATTGATGATGTCGATGACCGTGAGACCATCCCCGCCCACGACGTAGGCGTGCGTGCCCGAGACGGCCACGAAAGAAGCTGACCCCATGGGGACGCGCCGTACGATGTATGGGCTACCAGGATTCGCGATGTCGATCACATACACGCAATCGCCGTTCGCGAGATAGGCGTAGGCGCCCGAGACAGCCACGCCACACGCATAGTCCTCCGTGGTCACACTACCCACGATCTGGGGGCTGTGGGGATTCGTGATGTCGATCACCTGGAGACTGGAGAGGTCACCCCACTTGGCATCCGCGACGTAGGCGTGGGTGCCAGAGACAGCCACGCCCAATGCCTCGTCATAGCCCGGCGCGTTCGCGCTGCCCAAGATCTGGGGGCTCTGGGGATTCGCGATGTCGATCACCTGAAGACCGGAATCGTTATCCGCTACGTAGGCGCGGGTACCCGAAACGGCCACGCTCATGGCAGAACCCGGCGTGTCCACGCTACCCATGATCTGGAGACTCTCGGGATTCGTGATGTCGATCACCGCGAGACCGAAATCCCCGTCTGCGACGTAGGCGTGGGTACCCGAAACAGCCACGCTCCTGGCAATGCCAGGCGTGTCCACGCTACCCACGATCTGGGGGCTAGCGGGATTCGTGATGTCGATCACCGCGAGACCGAAATCCCCGTCCGCGACGTAGGCGTGGGTACCCGAAACGGCCACGCTCCTGGCAATGCCTGGCGTGTCCACGCTGCTCTCCCAGTGCAGGTAGTCCCCGTAGTCGATGCACTGAGCAAAGGCAGGATTGGAGACAAGCAGTCGTCCGAGCAGCACAAACCCGATCGTTAGTGAGGCAACCTTCACGGCCGATCCCCCCTTTCGGTCTGCCACCAGAGCACCGTCAATTCAGCACGGAGAGATGCGCGAAATGAGTGTACGTGAGATCGGTGGTCTGATCCAGGCCGGATTCCGGTCGGGAAAGGGGGTCCCGCCGTCGCGGACATCACGCCTGCGCTCACAACCGGGCCGTGGCGGGACGACAAGCCGTGGAACACGCCGCCAGGAGGGCTTCCGGGGTCCGGCGGTCCCGCCGGGATGGCCGAAACCGCGCGAGGGATGCCGGCCGGTCTCACGGCGGTGGTCGGGTCGGGGGCTCTCCCGGGCCGGCCTCTCCCCCTTCGTTTACGTCGGCAGGCCGGGCGTCCTCCTCCGGCCGCGCGAATCCGAACGCCGGGGCCGGACCGCCCGCGGCGGCGTGGGCCGGGGTGACGGTGGGCAGCCCGAGATGGCGGAGGATCTTCACCACCACCTCGGGATCGGTGAGGAACGCGAGCACGGTCATGGGCACGTTGCCGGCGAGGATGGGCAGGAGGAGGTGCCACGGCTGGAGGATGAAGTCCATTGTTTCCATCGGGCCGTCGGCCGTATCATGGACGGTGACAGATATGTACGTGCGCGCGGTGACGAGGTTTACGAGGAGTACCGGATAGCAGGCGACCGCGACGGGTTCAAAACGTGACTACAACCCGGACATGAGCGTGAAGCGGAGCGCTCCGTCAGCTCGAGCGATCGCCCCGCAGCGAAAGGCGCAGGCTCTCGTGCATGTTGATGCCTTCGACACCGTCGGGGGTCGGAACAGACGGCGGGCATCTTTCCAGGAACCGTGTTGCCGGGGATTGCCCTGCGGAGCAGTTCGCGTCCGCTCTGGTGATCTCGTTTCGATCGTCGGATAGAAACAAGGGGAGGGAATCACCATGCGAGGAATCCGCCTCTGGACCGCCGCTTTCGCCGCCGCCGTGGCGTGCGTGTGCTCCATCGGATCGGCCGGAGCTGACTGCATCAACTACCAGGATTACGTCCACTGGGTGGGCGGCGTGACCCTGCCGGACGGGCCCGAGGATGTGGTCGTCTCGGGGAACCTCGCCTACGTCGCCGATCTCGGCGGCGGGCTCCAGGTGATCGACATCGCCGATTTCCAGAATCCCCGAATCGTCGGTTCCGTGGACACGTGGGACTATGCCCTTGGCGTGGCGGTTTCCGGCGCCTACGCCTATGTCGCGGCCCGGACGGCTGGACTCTACGTGATCGATGTCTCGAACCCCACCAGTCCCCGGATCGTGGGAAGCGTGGACACGCCGGACTTCGCCAACGGCGTGGCGGTCTCGGGCACCCACGCATACGTGGCGGACGGGAACTCCGGTCTCCAGGTGATCGACATTTCCAATCCGGCGAATCCCCGGATCGTGGGCAGCGTGGATAGCCCGGCCTGGTCCGTTGATGTGGCCGTCTCGGGAGGTCACGCCTGTTTGACCGGCGCGCATTCCAACGACACCGGCAGTCTCGAGGTGATCAACATCGCGAATCCAGCGAGCCCCTGGATCATGGGCAGCATGGGTACCAGTTACCCTTCCGGCGATCTGGCCATCGTGGGCGCCTACGCCTACGTTGGAGAAGGGCTGTACCAATATGGTGCCTTCACGGTGATCGATATCTCCGATTCTGCGCACCCGCTGGCCGTGGGCCGCGTGGACACGCCGGGTTGGGTGGGCGGTGTGGCCGTCTCGGGAAGCCGTGCTTATGTCGGGGCCGGGTACGACGGACTGCAGGTCATCGACATCGTGGATCCTCGTGATCCCCGAATCATCGGTACTGTACATAACATGGGAACCCCCGAGGCCGTGGCGATCTCCGGCACCCACGCCTATTTCGCGGCCCATACGGATCTTCAGGTGATCGATATCACGAGCGACTGCAACCCCGAGATCCTAGGCAGCGCGGAGACACCGGGATATGCCGGTCGCGTGGCCGTCACGGACAACTATGCCTGCGTGACGGGCTTCTATCAGGAGGGTCCCCCGGACGGCTTCGTTCAGATCGTGGACATCACGAGTCCCACGAGTCCCCAGAACATGGGCAGCGTGAACCTGCCCGGGTATGTCGGTGGCGTGGCGGTCTCTGGCACCCACGCCTACGTCGCGCACGATGAGTCCGGTCTTCTGGTGATCGACTTTGCCGATCCCCAGAGTCCGCAGATCGCCGGCGGCGTGGACACGCCCGGGAGTGCCGCCGCCGTGGCCATCCTGGGCACTCACGCCTACGTTGCGGACCACGAGTCAGGTGTCCAGGTGATCGACATCACGAATCCCCAGAATCCGCAGATCGTGGGCAGCGCGGACACGCCCGGGAATGCCCTTGCCGTGGCCGTCTCGGGCACGTTCGCCTATGTCGCCGACTGGGAGAATGGTCTCCAGGTGATCGACGTCGCCAGTCCCCAGAGTCCCCACTTGGTGGGTAGAGTCAACACCCTGGGGGGAGCCCAGGGCGTGGCCGTCTCGGGCACGTTCGCCTACGTCGCGGACGGGCACGCTGGCTTCCAGGTGATCGACATCGGGCTTCCTGCCAGCCCAAGGATCGTGGGCTGCATCACGACGGGCTATGCCGGGGGTGTGGCCGTCTTGGGCGACCTGGCCTACGTCGCGGATGAGTACCTCGGTCTCGTGGTCATGCCGACAGGGTGCGATCCGTTATCAGATGTCGGTAGAGACCCGTGGACCGTATCCACGGTGCGCCTGAAGGCTTGTCCGAATCCGGCCTCAGGTCAAACGCTCATCCACTTCGAGACCCGCAACGGCGGTCTGGTCCACGCGGCCGTCTACGACCCTGTCGGTCGCCGCGTCCGTGAGTTGTCCGCCGGGATCCTCGGCGCCGGTCTTCACGATCTGTCCTGGGACGGGCGGGGCGACGATGGCCGTTTGGTCGCCGCGGGGGTCTATTGGGTCCGGGTTACTGCGGCGGAGGGAAAGGGGGCCACGAATGTGATCACATTGAGGTGAGATTTGAGAGAGCGAAGGCCGTGCCCAGCGTGGCGGGAAACGGTGATGCGAGCCGAGAGGAATCGCGGATCGAGGTGACGGGAGAGGTGCGTTGTCGGAGGCACCGAGTGTAGATGACTCAGGGGTGTTGCCGGTCAGAGTTGGGCGTGCCGTCTGGGCGATCCGAACCATGGTCACGCCGCGCTGTTCTAGCCCTCGCAGAAGCGAGGATTGCAGACTACGCGCTGTCGCCGCGTCCGTCATCGAGCCTGCTCGCCGATAAGACAGTTCATCGGCCCCCTCGGTTCCGCCGGTGGTCGAGTCCTGCCAGCGCGAACATCACGCCTGCGATCATGGCGGGGACGGGGCGGGACGACAAGCCGCGGAACACGCCGCCAGGAGGGCCTCCGGCGTCGGGCGGTCCCGCTTGGATGGCCGAAACCACCAAGCTTCCGTGGAGTTCGCGGACTCGGGGCGTGCTCCGCCCCTCCGATCCGGAGGGAGATTCCGGGGCGGTCGTGATGAGGGAGTCATCCGGGTTCGCGGGCGCGGCGCGGGATGCCGGCCGGTCTCACGGCGGTGGTCGGATCAGGGGCTATCCCGGGCCGGCGTCTCCCCCGTCGTTCACGTCGGCAGGCCGGGCGTCCTCCTCCGCCAGCGCGAATCCCAGCGCCGGCTGGGGAGCCCGAGGTGCGTGAGGATCTTCTGCACGACCTCGGGGTCGGAGAGGAACGCGAGCACGACCATCGGGACGGTGCGGTCTCTGGTCGAACAGCGCGGGCACGCCAGGGCGTCCACCGATCACACTCGGCGCAGCAGGTTCGCCCAGGAGACACGCCGCCGGTCGACGCCTCCGGCTCCGCGCCGGCTGCGGCCTGGGTTGCCGTCGCGAGAGGCGGTTTCTCTCCCTCCGTGCAGCGCGACGGTGGCGGAGCCGGCAGGAGCCTCCGAAACCGACTGCGATTGGCGAAGACGCCATGCCGGCGCACGCTGTGGGAGCGAGGGAACGAGACGAGCGCCGCCAGACGACGGAGGAAGTCCAGCGGATCGAGGACCAGATGCGTGGCTCCCCCGGCATGCGGCCAGGGGCGGCGCAGCTGGTACACCACCTTGCCATCCGGCCGCCGCGAGAGATGCTCACTCGAGAACGGAGCCCGCCATCCGTAGCGGAGCATGCGCTCCAGCGCCTCCCGATCATGAGCCGCGACACTCTGCGCCGCGTGCAACGAGAACCCGGCCAGGGACGCGCAGAGCGGCCAGATGGGGTCCAGGTACTCGCTCCGCTCCTCCGCGTCCGCCGCCAGACGGTCGGACAGACGCTGCGCCAAAGCGCTGCAGAAAGTTCACCGCCCCCGTCTGGCCTCCCACGATCCCCAGCTCCCGCCCGCGGCGGCGCTGCCAGGCGAAGAGGGCCCGCAGGAAGATGCCTAGCAGCGTCGCCAGAAGCCGGCGGTCCGCCGCCAGCCAGGCAGCTCGGACAGAGCTTCCCCTTGCACGAGAACGCCACCAGCCGTTCGTACCCCCACTCCGCGCACCGCAGCCGCGCGAACCCGTGGCAGAGCAGCCCACAGTCGAGGAAGCGGCGGAACTCGTGCTCGACAAAGAGCGGATAGCCGTCCCCTTCCGGACCCCGCGCCCGGTCGAGGAACGTCTCCAGATGCTCCCGCACGATCCCGTGCAACACCGTCTTCTCCGGCTCGTGCCGGCGGTAGATCCCGCCCGCCGGCGTGGCGGCCGCCAGCGGAGCGACGCCTGCGCCTGGAGTCCGCTCGTAGGCCGCCGGTCGTGGCGGCGCTGATCGCAGCGTCGCACCGCGAGCACGCGGCTGCCGCGACCGACAGCGCCGGCGTGACCGGTCCGCCGACGCGCGCCGCATACCGAGTACCAGATCACCGCCCAGGGCCGACGCGCGCTCCAGCGTTATCTGGATCATATGGAAGCGCTGATCGCAGCAACGCGCCGCTGATCGAGTGAAGTGAGAAGCCTGTTGGAAGCGATGGAGCTGTTTCGACGACAACTGACGAACGAGAGCGGAGAGCCCTGCGAGTGACCTCTGCGATGCCATTCGAGTCTCAGCCCACCCTGACCGGCGAATCCATGCAGCTTCGGCCTCTGCGCGAGGACGACTACGCCGCTCTATTCGAGGTCGCTTCGGATCCGCTCATCTGGGAACAGCATCCGGACCAGAGCACGTACTCCGAGCCGGGCTTCCGTATCTTCTCCGATGCCACGTTGGAATCGGGCAACGCCCTGATCGCCATAGATCGGGAGACCGGCGCCGTCATAGGTTCCTCTCGGTACCACGGCTACAACGCACGGTCGGTGGGTGGCTGCAGGTGCATGTGGCAGAGACGTGGAGAGTGGTGATCAGGCGGCGAACAGGGATCGGGATCGCCATCCGGGCGGATTCCGGCCCAGGTTCGCGGCGAGAAGAACCGCAGAGTGAGCGGCGCAGCTACGCCGCGAGGCGCTCGTAGTGATGATGGAGCTACCGGAAGACGCTGATTCTCCTTCCCGCGTCGCGCTCGTTGCTCCGCAGGACCAGCCAGTGGACCGCCAAAGGATCGGTCGACCGGGAGCCTACAGGATCTGCCTCCGTTCTCTCCGTCTCGGAATCGTCCAGTCCCGGAGAGTCACCGGAGAATCGTGATCCGCGATCCTGTCTTCTCCCCGCCCACGCGAATCTGGCAGTAGTACACGCCAGCGGGGACCGGCAGGCCGTCATCGTCCCGCGTGTCCCAAGGGACGGTATGGACTCCGGGAGCGAGACCCTGGTCAAGGGCTGTTCGCACCAGATGTCCGACGATGTCGTAAATCCCCACGCGGACTATGCCGGCGCGTGGCACTGCGAACCGGAAGGTGGCCGGTCCGCAGGCCGGGTTCGGGTAGATGCTTGCCCAAGAAGCGCGTTCGGTCCATGCAGGGGAGAATGCGCCCGCAGGGTTGGCGAGACCGATGTTGATCAGCGCCGACACGGTATCACCATAGTAGTTCGCCACCGCCAGGTCCTGTCTGGCGTCACCGTTCAGGTCTCCGATGGCCACGGAGATGGCTGAGCGCCCCGCCCCGTAGTCGTTCTTTGCCCGGAAGGTCCCGTCTCCGTTGCCGCGCAACACCGACACTGTGTTGCCATTGTTGGTGATGCCCTGGTTCGCCACCGCCAGGTCCAGCTCTTCGTCCCCGTCCAACGCTCCGATCGCCACCGAGGAGGGTCCTAGCCCCGTCCCGTAGTCAGACTTGGCCCCGAAGGTTCCGCCCCCGTTGTTCAGCAGCACCGAGACCGTGCTGCCGTGACCGTAGTCGGAGTTCGCCACGGCCAGGTCCGGCTTCCCGTCTCGGTTCAAGTCTCCGATCGCCACGGAGGACGGACGGGTTCCCGTCCCATAATCGACTTTCGGCTGGAAAGATCCGTCACCATTGCCCAGCAGCACCGAGGCTGTGTTGTCGTAGTGGTTTGCCACCGCCAGGTCCGGCTTTCCGTCCCCATTCAAGTCCCCGATCGCCACCGAGAAGGGGGCGAGCCCCGTCGTGTAGTCGTGCCGGATCCCGAGGGTCCCGTCCCCGTTGCCCAGCAGCACCGATACCGTGCTGCCCATGTAGTAGTACAAGTTCGCCACGACTACGTCCGGGCGGCCGTCCCCGCTCAGGTCCCCGATGGCAACGGACCAAGGGTCGTTCCCCGTCCCGTAGTCGTGTCTTGGCCAGAAGGTGCCGTCTCCCCTGCCCAGAAGCACCGAGACGGTGCTGGTGCCGTTCGCCGTCACCAGGTCCGATTTGCCGTCCCCGTTCAGGTCCCCGATGGCCACGGACTTGGGGAAGTTCCCCGTCCCAAAGTCGTTCGCCGTCCCGAAGCCTCCGGTCCCGTTGCCCAGTAGAACCGACACCGTGTGGCTCTGCGAGTTGGCTACTGCCAGGTCCGACTTCCAGTCGCCATTCAAGTCCCCGATGGCCACGGAGAAGGGATAGCTCCGGGTTGCGTAGTCGTTCCTTGTCCCGAAGGTTCCGTCCCCGTTGCCCAGCAGCACGGACACCGTGGTGAAGTAGCCGGCCACCACCAGGTCCAGCATCTCGTCCCCGTTCAGATCCCCGATCGCCACGAAAGAGCCGCCGCCCGTGCCGTAGTCGCACCTCATCCCGAAGGTTCCATCCCCATTGCCCAGCAGCACCGATACCGTGCTGTCGTAGTTCGCTACCGCCAGGTCCGGTGAGCCATCCCTGTTGAAGTCCGCGATCGCCACGGTGTAGGGATCCGTCCCCGTGTCGAAATCGTGCTTCGTCCCGAAGGTCCCGTCCCCGTTACCCAGCAACACCGATACCGTACTCGAGTAGTAATTCGCTGTGGCCAGATCCGGCTTCGCGTCTCCGTTCAAGTCCCCGACGGCCACGGAAGTGGGCCGGCTTCCCGTTCCGTAATCGTGCTTTGTCCCGAAGGTCCCATCCCCGTTGTTCAGCAGCACCGAGATCGAGTTGTCGGAGTAGTTCGCCACCGCCAGGTCTGGCTGTCCGTCCCCATTCAGGTCCCCGATAGTCACGAAGCAGGGATTGCTCCCCGTCCCGTAATCGACCTTCGGCCGGAAGGTGCCGTCCCCGTTGCCGAGCAGCACCCCGACCATGTTGACGCCGTCCGTTGCCACCAGATCTAGTACACCGTCTCCGTCCAAGTCCCCGACCGCCACGGATACGGACCCCGACATATAGTAATCGTTCCCCGGTTCGAACGTTCCGTCCCCGTTGCCGAGCAGCACGGACAAAGATCCATCGCTCACCAGCACCAGATCCGGGTTTCCATCCTCGTCGAAGTCCCCCATCGCCACGGAACAAGGCCATTCTCCCGTTTCGTAGTCGTTCCTTGCCCCGAAGCTTCCATCCCCGTTGCCGAGCAGCACCGTCAGCGTGTTGCCGTCAACGTTCACCACCGCCAGGTCCGGCGTTCCATCCCCGTTCCAGTCCCCGATCGCCACGCAGCGGGGAGAGAGTCCCGCGTCGATGCCGAGATAGGACGCCGCGAAGAGGACCTCCGCCGGCGCCGGGGATCCGATCATGAGCGCGCTTCCCGCGAGAGCTGCTGCCACCGAAAGCCTGAGTCTACGCGGGGAAGATATGGCCATGGAACCGCCCGGGAGCGAATGACTCGTCGACATATGCACCTCCTCACGAGTCGGGCTGGGATTGCCCCGCTTCAGTAGACACCGCGGTTTTGTGGACTGCTGAGCGGGCTGGTACGTCAACTCAAACTTGATTGGGCTGAGATAGTCGAGGGTCGAGTGCTTCCTTTCCGGGTTGTAGAAGTTGTCGATGTAATCGGTGACCTGGGCAGCCGTGACCGCAGCCGGCTCGAGCAGCTGGTCGGTGTCGAGGTCGCTCTTGAGCGAGCTGAAGAACGACTCCATCACTGTCCCAGCATTCACCCGACCGGCTCATGCTGCAGACGATCCCGAGCTTCCGCAGGGCGTGGTACTCATGGCTCGCGTAGGGGCTCCCTTGGCCCGTGTGGTGCATCAGGCCGACCAGTCCGGTCCGGAGGCGTACCGCCGCGGTGAGGGTCGCGAGGGCCGCCCGGTCGATAGCGGACGCGGGGGACGCGCCGCTCGTCGCGGGTTCCGTCGGCATCTCCTCGCAGGAACACCCGGCAAACAGCACGACGGACAGACACAACAGACCACAGACAAAGAACCTGGCCATGGTGACCTCCTCTGCGAGTCGGTGGGGCCGACACGGATCGGATGTCGAATCGCTCGGCGGAAGTGCGTGCGCGGACTGGCCTTCATCAGACGGACGGCTGGCCAGCACAGTCGAAATCGGGTGGGTCGGGGCCGCCCCCACCCGCGCGCACTGAATCACGGCCGAAAGGCTACGGCACAGGGAGTCGGCATGTCTATCAGGAAAGAGGGCGGCGGTGCGAGCCCCAAGATGACGGTCTTGGACGGGGTGGTGCGTGACTACCGCGAAACGATCCTCATCCTCGCCCAGGCGAGGGGTCCCCAGGGCGGCCGGACCGCCCAGGGATTCCCCCCGGCTGACGGAGTAACAGGCCATCGCGGTCGGAGAGTTGTGCTGACAGCGCCGATAAGACAGTTCATCGGCCCCCTCGGTTCCGCCGGTGGTCGGGTCCTGCCAGCGCGAACATCACGCCTGCGATCATGGCGGGGACGGGGCGGGACGACAAGCCGCGGAACACGCCGCCAGGAGGGCCTCCGGCGTCGGGCGGTCCCGCTTGGATGGCCGAAACCACCAAGCTTCCGTGGAGTTCGCGGACTCGGGGCGTGCTCCGCCCCTCCGATCCGGAGGGAGATTCCGGGGCGGTCGTGATGAGGGAGTCATCCGGGTTCGCGGGCGCGGCGCGGGATGCCGGCCGGTCTCACGGCGGTGGTCGGATCAGGGGCTATCCCGGGCCGGCGTCTCCCCCGTCGTTCACGTCGGCAGGCCGGGCGTCCTCCTCCGCCAGCGCGAATCCCAGCGCCGGCTGGGGAGCCCGAGGTGCGTGAGGATCTTCTGCACGACCTCGGGGTCGGAGAGGAACGCGAGCACGACCATCGGGACGGTGCGGTCTCTGGTCGAACAGCGCGGGCACGCCAGGGCGTCCACCGATCACACTCGGCGCAGCAGGTTCACCCAGGAGACACGCCGGCGGTGAGCCGCGGCCACGACACCGCCGCCGGTCGACGCCTCCGGCTCCGCGCCGGCTGCGGCCTGGGTTGCCGCCGCGAGAGGCGTTCTTGGGAGAACGGAGCCCGCCATCCGTAATGGCACAGGCGCTCCAGCGCCTCCCGATCATGAGCCGCGACACTCTGCGCCGCGTGCAACGAGAACCCCGTCAGGGACGCGCAGAGCGGCTTGCCCCGCAGGCTCCCCGGTTCCCCGGCAGCCTGGGCAAGTCCCGCGTCCGCCGCCAGACGGTCGGTCAGGCGCCGCGCCACCGTCACCGTCAACGTCTCGACATCCGCGGTGGTGGGAGGAGGAAGCGCGATGAAGCGCAGACGCCCGCCCTCGGCTTCGACCCGGCCACGACCGATCGCCACCCCAGCCGGCGCCGTGTCGACGCCATCCGCAACGAACAGCCCGTCGGACACTACCGCGTGCAGAAGCGGGTTCAGGTTCGCGGTATTCCGCCTCCGGAAGCAGGTGATCCACCAGCCACGCCGCGGTGTCCCCCGCCCGCCGGGCCAGGCAGCTCGGACAGAGCTTGGCCTTACACGAGAACGCCACCAGCCGTTCGTACCCGCACTCCGCGCATCGCAGTCGCGCGAACCCGTGACAGAGCAGCCCACCGTCGAGATGACGGCGAAACTCGTGCTCGACGAACGGCGGGTGGCCGTCGCCCCCCGGACCCCGCGCCTGGCGTCCGCTCGTAGGCAACGACGGGAGGTGTCGACAAGGCGACAGATGCGCGGGGAGTCCGCGATCGACTCCGCGCTTTCCTTCCGTGGATCCATGGACGGCGTGAGCCGCACAATCGGTGCCGCAGCGCCAATGGCTGCAGATCGGGTTTTCGGGGCCGAGACCGGCTGGCGCTCAGGCCATCAACATGCTGCAGGATAGCGTGTTACTGGAGCGTAGCGATGGGCGCCGTACGGGCACGGCAATCCAATCACCTGAAAACCGTTCCCATGTCGCCGAACATCTCCTGCAGATTCACCAGACAATGGTGAGTATCCCACCATGATTCGGCTTCATATACATGACTCGGTCCGGCGGGCTCTGGCCGACACCCCGGTTGTCCTCCTCACCGGCGCGCGACAGACGGGCAAGACCACCATGGTCCAGGCGCTGGCTGCCGACTCCGGAGCGACGTACTTCACGCTGGATGTCTCCGCCGCGCTTGCTGGTCTTGGAGAAGCCCGACGGCACGGTTGTGGCGATTGAAGTCGAGGCCAGCGCCACCCGCGCCGCGCCCGGATCAGTCGGCCAGCGATCGCCCGTGCAATCCGGCCGGCGGCTCCAGATCGAGCAGTCGCAGGATCGTCGGCATGACATCCAGCATCTTCGGGTGCTCCGTCTCGAGCGGCCGGTTGCAGAAGAGGACGCCCGGGATCAGGTTGGGATCGCTCGAGCAGTGATCCCCGGACCAGGCGCGGAGATTGTCCTCGAACAGGTTCGGAGTGACCCCGCCGAGGGTCATCTGCCACGAGACCCGGTAGTTCAGGGCGTTACCGGCGCGGAGGTCGGCGATCAGCCCGGGGTCGAACCCGGCGGTGTACATCTGCTCCCGCGTCCAGACCCGACTGACCGGCTTCCCCCCGGCCGCGCTGTCCACCAGGCCCTCCAGGCCCTCGGTGATCGCCCGGCAGACGTCATCGTACTCCGCCCCCGGCGCGACGATCCCGTCCCGCTCGCGTCCCAGCACATTCACATAGATGCTGCCGAGGCCGAGGGCATAGGCCTTCGTCCGGGTCCAGTCGACATGGCCGAACAACTCGCCCGTGTCGAAGAGCTTCTCCAGCGTGGTCAGATCGCCGGTCGGCGTGTTCAGCGCCATCAGCCCGTTCTGCACCAGCCAGGTGTTGTAGTTCACACCCCGCCGGAAAGACGAGAACCCATGGTCCGAGAGGACGATGAGCACGGTCTCCTCGTCCAGCATCGCCCGCGTCTCGCCCACGATATCGTCCATCGCGCGATAGGCGCGCAGCACCTCCGGGGCGAATCGGGCCGCCCTTACCGGATCGTAGAGCGGGTGCCCGGTATCGATGAACTGCCAGAAGAGGTGGCCGATGCGATCGGTGAAGTAGAAGATCTGGACGTAGAGGTCGTCCTTCCTGTCACCCAGGAGTCCGCGCAGGATCTCCCGGTCCTTCTCGAGCGTGAAGTACATGTCCTCCAGGAAAAGGTTCTCGTCCCCCACTCCGGAGGGAAGTGACCAGGTATCCTCCGGCCAGCCGATCGTCTTGAAGAGGCCGAAGCGCTTGCGGATCTCCGAGGCATAGGATGGAGGCCACGAGAAGGCGATCGGATGGCAGTCGGGATGGAAGTTCAGGGGTGAGAGATAGAGCTCCACCTCCGGCTCGAGGCGGAGAAGCTTGAAGCGGACGAGTCCGCGCAGGGGCGAGAGGAGGTCGACCAGCGGGTTCATCGGGAAGGTGATCTCGACAAAGCCACTCCACTGGCCGGGACGAAGGCGCACCGTCTCTCCCGATACGTGGATGGTGCAGGTCGAGTCGGTCACATCGAGCTGCATCGGCAGATCGAGGCGCCGCGGCACCCCGGCGCGGGAGAGCTCCTCCTCGATTCTCCGGCGTGCGTCCGGACTCGATTGGAGCGACTTCGCGGCCAGGCGGCGATCGACCACATACTGGTGGAACGCCTTGTTGTAGGGCCCGACGACGATCGTCTCGATCCTTCCGCGCCGGCCCGGCAGCCGCACCAGCTCGAGGCTGAACTCGTTGTCTCCACCCTGGAAGAACGGATCGGAGGTGTAGTACGCCGGGGTCCCGACGCGACCCCGCATGTCGGGCACCCCCAGTCCGGAGATCAACCGCCCGTTCTCCAGGCAGTCCGCGGGAAAGGTCGCGGGCACGTGGATCACCTGGGCGCGCAGGCCCGCGGCATCGGCGATCGCCCACATCGTCTTTCCCTTGCGATGATTGATCGCGTCGGGGAGTTCGAGCGGCAGCCATCGCCCCGCGACGTAGCCAATCCCGACCCCGACGACGGCGGAGAGGAGGCCGATCGCGATCCAGCGGTTGCGTCGTCGCACCCGACGGACGAAGTGGATGGGCAGGAGGACGAGCATCGCGACCAAGGCCGCGCCCAGGCCGACGATCAGAGCATTGCGCGCGCCGAAGAGAAACGGGCGGCGCGACTCCGAGTTCATCGCGAAATCCGGGATGTAGTTGTCAGGGTCTCTCTTCAGGAAGTCGAAGATCTCCGTCGAGCCTGGGTCGAGGCCGGTGGCGAAGGAGGACCAGGAGACCGGAGTCTGGGGGGGATTGGTCGGCTCGAGCCGGGCATAGCATCCTGACTCGCGCAACGCCTGCAGGTGGGGCAGGTGCCCCTGTTCCATGTAGGCCTCGACCAGACCGGCATCGGCGCCATCGAACCCGAGAACGACGACGCGCGGCCGGGGCGCCGCGCCGGCGGTGGGCGTGAGCACCGCGACCAGAAGGATCGCCGCCTGGAGCACCGCCATCGTCAGTCCCGCGGACAACGCGGTGCGGAAGGACCCCGGCAGAGCGCGACGGGCGATCTTTCTCCGCAACGTCGACATCGTGCAACCCATATTCAGAGACCTCCTGCGGCTCAAACGGCCAGTTCCGCCCACAACTTCCGCAGATCCGCCGCGGCCGGCACGTCGAGTTCCGTCACCGCTCGTTCCTGCATCTGGGCCAGGGTCACCGACCGGTCATAGCGGATCCGTCCCGTGACCCGGGCGCCGGCGCGGCGCGCCTCCGCCTCGATCCGCTCGGTCATTTCTTCGTTCAGATCCCACCGGTTCACGCAGACCGTCGCCGGCACCTCGAAATGCCGGGCGAGAGAGAGGACGCGGTCGAGATCATGGGCGCCGGACACGGTCGGTTCGGTCACGACCAGCACGCCCGACGCGCCGCCGATCGAGGCGATCACGGGACAGCCCAGTCCCGGCGGGCCATCGACGATGATGATCTGGCGGTCCGTCTCCTCCGCGATTCTCCGGGCCTCCCGGCGGACGATCGCGACCAGTTTCCCGGAGTTCTCCCCCCCGACACCGAGGCGGGCATGCACCATCGGACCGCACCGCGTGTCCGAGACCATCCACTCGCCGCACACGCGCTCCTGCATCTCGATGGCGTGGGCTGGACAGATCAGATGACAGACCCCGCAACCTTCGCAGGCGAAAGGATCGACCCGATAGCTGAAGAGATGGTGGCTGAAATCCCTCGGGGCAGAGATCCCGTCGGACGCCGTCGTCCGAGCGAGACCATCAGCCACGATGGCGCCATACCGGCAGGCGTCGACACAGGCGCCGCACTGTTCGCAGACCTCGGGCCGGATCCAGGCCTCCTGACCGCTTCGGAATTCATGCCGCTCGCGGACCTGGGGCGCCAGCACGAGGTGGAGATCCGCCGCGTCGGTGTCGCAGTCGGCGATGACGGGACGCTCGGCCAGAACGGCGAGGGACGCCGCGACACTCGTCTTCCCGGTCCCCCCCTTGCCACTGATGACGACCAGCTCCCTCAGTTTCCTCATCGGGCGACCCCTTCCGCCACTGCCTGCTGCTCCACCCGATTCAGGAGTCCCTCGAAGACGGAGCGATACTCCGGGAGCGTCTCCACCACGATTTCGCCCCGGGAACAGGCGATCGCGATTCGGCGGTCCTCCGGGATCTCCAGAAGAACCGGGATCTGTTCGTCATCGCAGAAGGCGTGCACGCGATCGTCCCCGATCCCCACCCGGTTGATCACCACGCCGAACGGAAGCTCCAGCGTGCGCACCAGATCGACGATCAGACGCAGATCGTGCAGTCCAAACGGGGTCGGCTCGGCCACGAGCAGAACGAATTCCGCGCCTTTGAGAGCGGCTACCACCGGACAGGACGTCCCCGGGGGGGCATCGAGAAGGACCAGACGATCCTGACCCGCGTGTGCCTTGACCCGGCGGATCACCGGAGGGGCCGTCGGCACGCCCACGTCGAGACGGCCGTGGATCAGGGTGACGTGGCGCGAGGTGATCGACTCTACGACTCCGATCGGTCGCTCGCTCTCCCGGATAGCATGCCGGCGGCAGACGATCGTGCAACCGCCGCACCCGTGACATAACTCCGGGAAGACGAGCGGTGTCGCCTTCAACCCGACGATGGCGTGAAAGGCGCAGAACCGGCTGCAAGCGCCGCAACCGTCACAGAGGTCCGGATCGATTTCCGGAACGGGAACGGTCACCGTCTCCAGAAGGCGCGGCGTGCCGCGGACGAAGAGGTGATCGTTCGGCTCCTCCACATCGCAGTCGAGAAGCTGCACCGGTCGGCCGGCAGCCATCGCGAGATTCACGGCGACCGTCGTCTTGCCGGTCCCCCCCTTGCCCGAAGCAATGGCGACGATCACGCAGCGACCTCCCCTTCCCCCGTCCTTCTCCGAGCGACCCGCCGAACCACGCAGATCAGCCCCTACGCCCAGTGCCCGTCGACATCGGCGGACTCGGCGCGCCGGAGACGCCCGGCCCGGAACTCCTCCAAAGCTGCCGACACCGTACTCGCGTCGCTGGTGAAGACCTCGACCCCGGCGGCGTGGAGAACCCGGAACGCCTTCGGTCCGCAATGCCCGGTCACGACCGCGGTCGCCCCCGAACGGACCACCGACTCCGCCGCCTGGATGCCGGCCCCCTGAGCCGCTTCGACATTGCGGCGGTTGTCGAGGATCTCGAGGGTGTCGTGATCCTGGTCGTAGACGAGAAAGCGCGGCGCCCGTCCGAAGCGCCCGTCCAGCGGCGCCTGCAGAGTCTCGCCGGAGGTGGTGAACGCGATTTTCACGCCGTCTCTCCCTTCTCGTCCGATTGGACGACGGACGCCCGGTCATCACCCTCGCGGTCGAGCTCGCTCAACCGTCTCTGGAGTTCGTCCAGTTCCGAGCGGAGCGCACTCGCCCGTTCACGCAGGATCTCCCTCGCCGCGACGACGTTGGTCTGACCCGACGGCCCGGCGCCGGCGCGCAGCCATCCCGGCAGCCCGGTCGCGTGGAACCAGTGACGCCATCCACGGCCGCCGCCGACTCCCCCTCCACCGCCTCGTCCCCAGGCCGTAGCGGTCCGTGCATCGACAACACGCGACCTGCCACCACCGCCCCCGGTGCGGCCTCGTCCCTGGCCGCCTCCACGTCCCCAACCGATCGTCGTGTCGGCGGACCCGGGCACGTCCGCTCCCACGCAGTAGCCTCGTGCCCTTCCGGTGCGCGGCCCCTGTCCCAAAGGCCCTGTACGATCTCCTCCTGGCATGTTCATCTCCTCCTTTTCGAGCAATGTCTGTTGGTGCGTTCTGGTGTTACCGGCGGACGAGGGCCGCCCCGCACTGCTGGCAGCGAATCCGGGTACAGGGAGTCCCCTGTCGGTGAGGTTCCTCGTGCCCGCAGGATGGGCAGACGCAGGTGCCTCCCGGCCCTCTTCCAGTCGCCCCACCCTGTTGCCCGCGTCGCCTTCTCCCGCCGCATCCCGGCATCGCATGGACCGCGTTCCTCAGTTGGCCCCTCAGCAGCGCTCGGATCATCTCGCCTGTCTCGCCGGCCATGAACGGGACGACCTCGATGCCATAGGCCTCGACCATGAGCTGGACCGGGCGCGAGATCGCGCCGCAGACCAAGAGCCCCACGCCGCGTTCGGCCAGGCGCTGCGCCTTCTCGGCGGAGGTGAGCGATCCCACCGGTTCCTCCGTCTCGGCCGCCACTTTCCCGGAGTCGATCTCCAGGAAGCGGATCTGGCCGGCGACATCGAAGACCGGAGCGATCCGTCCGTTCCAGGTGGCGAGCGCGGCTTTCATAACTTCAGGGGCGCACGAACCGTACCGCTCCCGACGCCCGGGCGACTTCATCGGTAACGATATATTGCAGTTATGGTTACGGAATGGATGGGAAGACCGCTGACTCCACGATCGTCGCGACAATGCAGCTATAGTAGGTGCTTATAGGCGCGAAAATGCGCCGGTCCTTGCCGAGCACTACCCGTCGGCGCGGGCGCTCGAACGTCCGTCCTGTTCCGGGAGAACCAGGCCGAGCCGCCGTACGTGGCGCAGGAGTGTGCTCTTGTGCATGCGGAGCTCGCGGGCGGCCGCCGAGCGGTTGAAGCGATGGCGCGCGAGGGTCGCCTGGATCACCTGGGCATCGATCACATCACGGGCGGCGCGGAGATTGGAGGCCGCGAGTGGCGCGGTGCCGCTCCTCCGCGCGGTCAGTTCGTCGGGGAGGTGCTCGAGTCCGATCGTGCCTTCACCGCAGAGCACGAAGGCCCGCTCGATCACGTTCTCCAGTTCACGCACGTTGCCAGGCCAGTCGTGAGCCATGAGGAGCGAGAGCGCCTCGACCGCGATCCCGCGCACCGTCCGCCCCTGGATCCGATTGAAGCGGCCGACAAATGCGTCGACCAGAAGAGGGATGTCCTCCTTGCGCCGGCGCAGAGGCGGCAGTTCCAGGCGCACGACATTGACGCGGTAGTAGAGGTCCTCGCGGAACGCCCCGGCGCGCGTACGTTCGGCCAGATCCCGGCTGGTGGCAGCAATGATCCTGGCGTCGGTGGTCTCGGTGCGCGTGCCGCCGAGCGGCTCGAAGGTTCGCTCCTGGAGCACCCGCAGCAGCCGGACCTGCACGGACGGGGTGATCTCTCCGATCTCGTCGAGGAAGAGGGTTCCGCCCCGCGCCAGTGCGAAGCGCCCCGGCTTGTCCTTGTTGGCCCCGGTGAAGGCCCCGGCCTTGTACCCGAAGAGCTCCGACTCCAGCAGGGTGTCGGGAATCGCCCCGCAGTTCACCGCCAGGAAGGGGCGGTCCCGCCGTGGACTCAGCGAATGAATCGTCCGGGCGATCACCTCTTTACCTGTGCCGGTCTCTCCCAGGACCAGCGCCGTGCTGGGGCTGGCGGCGATCGCGGGAAGCACCTCGAAGATCCTCTGCATCAGCGGGCTCTTGCTGACGAGGTCGCCCACGTGGAAGCGTCCTTCGAGTTCCTTTCGCAGGTCCTCGACCTCGCTCAGGTCGCGAAAGGTCTCGGCGCCTCCGGTGATCTGTCCGTTCGCGTCGCGCAGGACCGCGGTCGATACGCTGATCGGGACGCTGGCGCCATGGGCATCGATGATGAATCCGCTCTTCCCGATGATCGGCCGGCCGGTCGCCAGGGTCGAACGGAGGGCGCAATCCGACTCGCAAAGGCTGCAGCGGAACACCTCGGAGCAGAGACGGCCGAGCGCCTCCTGACGGCGAATCCCCGTGATCTCTTCCGCCGCCCGATTGAACGAGGTGATGCGCCACTCGAGGTCGACCGTGAACACACCGTCGGAAATGCTCTCGAGGATCGCTTCGGTGGCAGCCTGTGGCGTGACCTCCGGATGTCGAGTCCTGTTCAGCTTCATGCGCCTCCCGCACCCCCGATCCGCTTCTGTCGTCCACAGTTATGAACTTATGTTCGTAACATACCGCCAGGGCAACCCCAATGTCCAGAACAATCTCCGCCTCCGGAAGGAGTCCCAGAGGGCACATTTCTACCCCTTGACGCCGACTGAACATATGCCCATAATGCCGGAAGGAGGTGCCGGAGTGCCAAGACCCTACTGCAATCGCCGGATCGCCGGACGGCCCGCCGCGGCGACGTTCAAGCCGACCGGCATCCCCGCGGACGAGCTCGAGGAAGTCATCATGACGCTCGACGAGTTCGAGGCGCTGCGGCTCGCGGATCTCGACGGGCTCTACCAGGAGGAAGCGGCCGGCCGGATGAAGGTCTCGCGCCCCACCTTCAGCCGGATCATCGAATCGGCTCGACGCAAGGTGGCCGATGCTCTCGTGCATGGAAAGCTCCTGCGCATCGAAGGCGGCCCCATTCATCTGGGGGCGCGACGCTGCTGCCGGCTGCACGACCGGCCCGCCAGTCAACCAGACCAGGAAGACCGTGGCAGAATCCTGCCAGAGGAGTGATCTCGATGAATATCTGTATCCCCGTCACGACGGATGAAGGGCTCCAGAGCCCCGTCTGCGAGCACTTCGGCTCGGCGCCCTATTTCATGATCGTCGATACCGAGAGCGGCGCCTGCCGCGCCGTCCAGAACCAGAACGAGCACCACGGACACGGCATGTGCATGCCGCTCGCCTCCCTCCAGGGTGAGAGCATCCACAGCATGATCGTGGGAGGAATCGGCGGAGGGGCGTTGAACAAGCTGTCCGCCGCCGGCATCCAGGTCTACCTCTCCGGGCAGCCGTCCGTGGAGTCGACCCTGGCCGCGTACAAGGCCGGAACGCTTCGCCTGGTGACGCCCGAGACCGCCTGCGGCCAGCACGGCGGACACAGCCACCGGTAGCTGGGAACGGAAGAACCCAGCCGGCCGAGTTCGGAGCGCCGATCGAGCGGCCGCGCGCCCCGAGACCTCCTCAGACATTTCGGATCCGTCGGGTGCCGAACGGCGTACTATCCCCGATGGCTGCGCGTCACCGCCTGAGGGACGCGGCGGAACCGGGATGCCAGGGAGGAGGAGCCGGCATGGGGGCTGGGGTGTTCGTCCATGAAAAGGGCCTCTGCGAATCGGAAGAGGTCGGCGAGGGAACCCGGATCTGGGCCTTCGCGCACGTGATGAAGGGCGCGCGGATCGGGCGCGCCTGCAACGTCGGCGAAGGGGCGTTCATCGAGAGCGGCGCCCGGATCGGCGACCACTGCACGATCAAAAACGGCGTCGCGGTGTGGGACCGCGTCACGGTCGAGGACTACTGCTTTCTCGGCCCGTACTGCGTCTTCACCAACGATCGCCTGCCGCGCAGCCATCCTGACTATGCCACCCCTCCCGAGGAGTGGCACCCCACCCTGCTGAAGAGCGGCGCCACGATCGGCGCCAACGCCACCATCGTCTGCGGCGTGACCCTCGGCTCGTGGTCGTTCGTCGCGGCGGGCGCGGTCGTGACCCGCGACGTGCCCGACTACGGGATGGTGGTGGGCAATCCCGCGCGGCGCATCGGCTGGGCCTGCCGCTGCGGCCGGCGTCTGCCGGACACACTGGCCTGCACATGTGGCCTGGCCTACCGTGGGTCGGGTGCGGGCATCGCGCTCCTGGCGCGTTAAGCAGATCAGACAGGTGACGCGCGAGCACCGGTCCGCCAAGTCACGGAGGTCGAACCTGGCTCCTTCGTCTTCCCTTTCGCCTTCCCTGCGTATCCTCATCGTCTACGCCCAGCCGGTCTTCTGGTCGATGGGCGAGGGGAGCGGCGCCGCCATCTTCACGCTGTTGCCGGCGGCCCTGGCCCGGCGCGGACACGAGGTGCGCGTTTCGCTCCCCGCGGCGCGCGACTCCGAAGTTCCGGCCGCTCCCGAGGTGTCCGGCCAGCCGTACCACGGCTTCACCCTCCATCGACATCCGGCGCGTCGCGGCTATGTCCCCAACCCGGCGCAGTCGATGCCGACCCGGCTGGCCGACCGCCTCGAGTGCTGGCTCCGTTTCCAGCGCGAGGGATACGCCGCGGCGCGACGAGTGTCCCGATCGCATCCGCCCGACCTGGTGATCGGAATGGGGATCTACGAAGCCCCCGTCGCACGCCGCCTGGCCCGCGCTCTCGGGATTTCGAACGTCACCCGCATCTTCGGCACCGCGCTCTCCCTGCACCTCGATCAGCCGCTGCGCTTCTACGCAAATTTCCCCGAGGTTCTCGCGCTCCGCACGCCGTGCGCACGCCTGATCTGGAACGATGACGGCGCCGACGGCCGCGCCGTGGCGGCCCGCCTCCGCCTGCCGCCCGAACGGATCACCTATCTCCGGAACGGACTCGACTTCGATCGCTTCCGTCCGGGACCTTCCTCCTTGGAACTGCGGGCGCGCCTGGGCCTGCGACCCCGACAGAAGGTGCTCTTGACCGGCACCCGCCTCGCGCCGGAGAAGAAGCTCGAACGCTGCATCGAGGGGCTGAGTTCGGCTCTGAGCCTCGGCAGTGATGTCGTGCTGGTCCTTCCCGGCGACGGTCCGGAACGGGAGCGTCTCCGCGCCGCGGCGCGCGACGCCGGCGTCGCCGACCGGGTTCTCTTTCCCGGCCCGATCCAGCAGCAGGAGATGCCGGAGTGGTACCGCCTCGCCGACGTGACGCTGTCGCTCCTCGATCGCACCAACGCCGCCAATCCGGTCTACGAAGCGATGGCCTGCGGCTGCCCGGTCGTCGCGCTGGACGCGGGGACGACGAGGGATGTCGTGCGCGATGGCCTCACCGGGATCATCCTCGCACCGGAGGATCTGCCTCGCCTCGGCGCGGCCCTGCACAATCTGCTCTCCGACGAGGATCACCGGCGAAGGCTGGGGCAGGCCGCCTCCATCGAGATCCGACGGCTGATCCTGCCGATAGACCGGCGGATGGAGTCTGAAGTGGAGTTGATCGAACAGGCGGCAGGTCGCAAACGCCGCGCGCGGACCGAGGCCGGTCCGCCCGCCGTCCGACTGAACAGCGAGGAGCGCCGGGGATGAAGGAAGATCCGATCACAGCCGATGAGACCGACCGTCCCACGGTCGCCCACCTCGTCACGCCCTATCTCTTCACGACCGGAAGCTGGATCCACTCGCAGCTCGTCCACAGCCGCGCCTTCCGGCCGGTGGTGGTCACGCAGGCGACGGAGAACCTCGCGCTCTTTCCCTTCGAGCCGGTCCACGATCTCTCCTCCGCCGCTCGCGGAAACGCCCGCTGGAGTCATCTCTGGTCGAAGTACGCGCTCGGCCGTTTCCCCGCCAAACCGTACCGCGACGTTTTCGCCCGCGAGGACGTCAGGCTGATCCATGCCCATCTCGGGTGGGAGGCGGCCCGGACCGTCCATCTCTCACGGCAGCCGCACCGGCCCTTCGTGGCCTCGTTCTACGGACGCGATGCCAGCCTCCTCCCGCGATCGCTCTACTGGCGGCGTCTGTACAAGCGGCTCTTCTCCACCGCGGACCGCTTCCTCGCCGAGGGGCCTCACATGGGAAGGGTCCTGGAGTCGATCGGCGCTCCGGCGGATCGCATCCGGGTCGTGCATCTCGGGATCCCGATCGAGCGTTTTCCCTTCGCCGAACGGTCCGACCCGGGAGACGGACCGATCGTCGGCCTGGTCGCCGCCTCCTTCCGCGAGAAGAAGGGGATCGAGTACGCCCTCGACGCCCTGGCGCGCGTGGCGGAACGGCACCCGCGCGTTCGACTGCGCGTGATCGGCGACGGGCCGCTGCGGTCGTTGATCGAGGAGCGTGCGAACGCCCGCGACCTGCGCGGCCGGGTCGAGCTGCTCGGCTATCAGTCCTACCCCGTCTACCTGGAAGAGATGCGCCGCGCGCACTTCCTGATGGCGCCGAGCGTCACGGCCGCGGACGGCGACACGGAAGGCGGTGCCCCCGTCTGCATCCTCGAGGCTCAGGCGTCGGGTCTGCCGGTGGTCGGAACCACGCACTGCGACATTCCGAACGTCACGCGACCGGGGCAATCGGCGCTGCTCGCGGCCGAGCGCGACGCGGCGGGGCTGGCGGATCGCCTCGACGAGCTCCTGTCGCAGCCCGAGCGCTGGCCCGGGATGGGGCGTGCCGGACGCGACCTGATCGAAGCCGAGTTCGACATCGTGAAGCAGGTTAAGGCGATGAACGAGATCTACCGGGAC
The DNA here is from genome assembly GCA_964371055.1 of uncultured bacterium. Lineage (GTDB taxonomy): Bacteria > Eisenbacteria > RBG-16-71-46 > CAIMUX01 > CAIMUX01 > CAYJLF01. Next base: position 208,944 of record CAYJLF010000005.1, read on the forward strand.
CTGATCTGAGGCGCGCCTACTCCCGGGAGCCCTTCTGCGTCGACAGAACATCCGGCTCTGCCGGATGGGTCTCGCGTCGCACGCGCACCCGCAGGATCCGGCGCCCGTCGGTCGCCTCGATCTGGAAGGTCAGGCCGTCGGCCACGGTCACCTCGCCCTGCACCGGCTGGTGCCCCAGAAGGCCGAAGACGTACCCGCCCAGGGTGTCGGCCTCCTCATCGGAGAGAGCGGTGCCCATCCGGTCGTTGAACTCATCCAGGCCGATTCGGCCCGAAGCGAGAACCGTGCGCTCGTCGAGGTTGTGCCACAGCACATCGGGGGCCCCGGGCTCGAACTCGTCCTGGATCTCGCCGACGATCTCCTCGACCAGGTCCTGGAGCGTGACGACCCCGGTCAGCGTGCCATACTCGTCCCGGACCAGCGCCATCTTGGTCCGGTCGCGGCGCAGTTCCGCCAGGAGATCCGCCACCTGCTTGCTCTCCGGGATGAAGTAGGCCGGCTTCATCAGGGTTCGGGCGGAGAGTCCCCCCTCTTCCCGATCGAACGCCGGGAGGGCATCTTTGATGTGGACCACGCCGACGATGTGATCGAGGTCGCCTTCGTAGACCGGCAACCGCGAGTGACCGCTCTCCTGCACGCGGCGAGAGACCTCCGCCACCGTCGCCTCCACCGGCACCGCGACGACGTCGAGGCGCGGGGTCATGACTTCCCGTACTCGGGTGTTCCCGAAATCGAAGATCGAGTGGATCATCTCCTTTTCGTCCGAGTCGATCACGCCGTGTTCCTCGCTCTGCTCGACCAGGAGACGCAGCTCGTCCTCCCCGAGCGCGGTCGGGTGGAACTCGGCCGTCACGCCGAAAGGACGGGTGAGGATGGACGACAACCGGGTGACCAGCGCGACGATGGGAGTGGCGACGAGTTGCAGCCACCTCATCGGGTAGACGGTCCAGAGGGCGATCCGTTCGGCATGGCGGATGGCGATGCTCTTGGGGGTGATCTCTCCCACGACCAGTGAGACGAGACTGACCGAGATCATGGTGACCGCAAACGCCGCCTCCCGCGCATGTCTCTGCAGGAACCCCGGACCGGCCACCCGCTCGATCCAGGCCGCGAACGGCCCCACCAGGTTTTCCGCCGCCACGCCGGCTGAGAAGAGCGCGACCAGGGTGACCCCGACCTGGAGGGTCGAGAGCATGCGGGTCGGGTCCTTCAACAGGCTCGCCGCCAGACGGGCGCGCCGGTGTCCCTCCTCCACGAGTTGGTCGATGCGCGACCGGCGCACCGAGAGGAGCGCTGCCTCCGCCATGGCGAAGAGGGCATTGAGGAGGACGAGCGCGAGGACGAGAAACAAATCGCGGGCGATATGAGACTCCGAAGAGTCGAACTCCCCCTGCGCCGCCGCCGAGCCCGCCGCCGTCAGGGCGCACGCCGCGAGGAGCAGTCCAACTCCGCTCACGGCAGTCTTTCTCGTCGATGGCGGAGGCTCGGAGTCCTGAGAGTCTGGATCGGGGCTGTCGCCCGCGGCAGCCGGTCTCATCATGGGCGCAGTATAGGGACAGGGTCGGCCCCTGTCCAGTCGCGGGCCGGACAACGCCGCCTTCACCATCCGCACCGATCCGTCCCTCGCCCCCGTTGGCAACACTCTCACAATGGTTACCCGCACTTGCCCGCGGGCATGCGGATACCGCATCATCCTCGGTCGCTCGGTCCAGCCCCACCGGGGGCCTTGCATCGCCATTTACCTCGCTCTCGAAGGAGTCATTTCATGTTCGTAAGAGCCTGGATTCTGATCGTTCTGCTCTTCGCCGCATCGCCGGCAAAGGGTCAAGTCTCCTGGTCGCTTCTCCTGAGCGATCCGATTCAGTGCGGCCCTCCGGGCTCCACGCTCACCTATCATGGGGAAATCGAGAACCACACCGGCGATGACCTGCCGGGCGGGTTCTCCCTCGCGTTCGGCCAGAATTCAGAGGGGGGAACCGGGATCCCTCTCCCCTACTACACGAATGCCGGCTTCGACGCGGGCCTCTTGACCTGGTACGGCGCCGTGGGCGGACTCCCTGCGAACGGTCACTACCAGGGGCCGCTCTTCTCGATCTCCTGGTCGAACGCAGTTCCCCTCGACTTCCAGGTCTCCGGCGTGTTCGGTGGGACTTTCGCCGGCCAGCAGCTCGCGCAGGAATTCGAGGCGGGGGTCTGCGCCTCCGTCGTCCCGGAACCAGCGACCTTCGCCCTCCTGGGGGCCGGCCTCGTGGGGTTGCTCGTGCTGCGACGCCGCAGAACGGCCTGACGTCAGTCGCGACGGCCGGGGAGGGCACGAAGACCGATTCCCGGCCGTTTCCTTACCCCCGCACCCCCTCAGTTCCCTTTCAGCAGGTGCGCAAACTTCTCCCGCGCCTTCAGTACCTTGGGGCGGACCACGACCTGGCAGTAGCCCTGTTCCGGGTTCTTCGCGAAGTAGTCCTGGTGGTACTCCTCCGCGCGGTAGAAGGTCTCCAGGGATTTCAGTTCGGTCACCAGGGACCCGCTCCAGATCCTCTCCCCCGCGATCTCGCGCATGACCTCCTCGGCCACCCTCTTCTGCCCGTCGTCGCCGTAGAGGATGATCGAGCGGTACTGGGTGCCGACGTCGGCTCCCTGACGGTTCCTGGTCGTCGGATCGTGCACCACGAAGAAGACGTGGAGCAGATCGCGCAACGAGACCACGGCCGGATCCCAGTGGACCTGAACCACCTCGGCGTGGCCGGTCGTCCCCTCGCAGACCGACCGGTAGTCCGGATTCGCCACGTTGCCGCCGGCGTATCCTGACTCGACCGACGCGACCCCCTTCAACTCCTCGTAGACCGCCTCAAGGCACCAGAAGCAGCCGCCTCCGAGCGTGATCGTCTCCATGTTGACTCCTCCGCGGCCAGTGACGGCGGTCGGGGTTGCTTGCTGGGCGGCCGGCGCGATGAGGTTCGCAGTCGCCCTTCCAGCAAATCCCATGCAGAGGGCCAGAGCCAGGGCAGCGGCAACTCGCATCATGGCGGCCTCCCTTCCCTCGGGTCGATTCCTTCGGTCTCTTCCCGGTTCGGTCCCGGGGTCGTTGGGGTTGGATGCTCCGGCTTTGACCGCGGCCGTCCCCGGAGGCACCAATCGCCAACCTGCGAGGCCCATCCAATATGCATGCGCTCCTTCGCCGCCAGCTTCGTCCAGTGGGCGATCCTCGGTCTGCTTGCCGGTCCACCGGCGGCATGGGCCGAGGAGGACGCCGCCGGGACGCCCGCCCCGCTCCCCACACCGGCACCAACCGAGAGTCCGACTCTTGTTCCCTCGTGAACCGGCTGACCCGGCGAGGGCGGCCTGCTCCGGGGGAGCGGCATCGAGACGGACTGGCAGTTTTCCGCGCGATACATCGACACGACGTCCGACCGACCGCGCTGGCGAACGACGGGCATGTTTCGGCTGCACTCGCAGCTTAGGGTGGGCGTGGAGTTCAACCCGGCTGCCCGCGAGGCTGTCCCCCTGGCCAACGTCGTCGTCGTGACCGAGCGCGGGAATCGGCCCCTGGTAACGTTGGGGACGAGCTCCGATCGGATCGGCAGTCCCGAGGGGGCGCAGGCCTACTTCCTGACCGTCGCGCGACGGCTGCGGTCGCTACCGGCTTCCCCCTACGCGGGCATCAGCTACTCCGAGTGGGACGCAGGGGTCAACTTTCCCGCAGGGGTCTCCGTCGGCGTCCGCGACGGTCTGTATCTGATGCCGATGTACGACGGACATCGAGGCCACCTCTTGGTCAACTATCTGCGGGACCGTTGGGGCCTGACGTTGATCTGGGCGTGGTTCGAGCGGGCCGGCGTCGCCGTGAGCGCGGGGTTCTGAAGTCGCGCGGCAGCCGGGGGTGGTGATGCGCGTGATCAGGGTTCTGAAGGATCGGGCGCAGTCTCGTGCGGCGGCGGTCCCGCTACCCGCCGCTCGAGCGCCGGGAGGGGCCTGACGCGCTGCGCCTGCGCTTTGGTTTCGGGTCGGAAGAACGGGACGCTTTGCTCGGAGCGGGGGCTGAGGCAACGGCCCGACGCTTGGGCCGGGTCGAATCCTCCTCGCACCGGCGGCGCGCCGCCGTTGCTCCGTCGCTCCGGAGTTCCCCGATGGAGATGCCCGACATCATCCGCTCGTAGCTCTCGCGGATCCCTCGCCAGTGCTCGTGCAGCGGGCAGGGGGCCTTCTCGTCGCACTGCGGGAGACCGAACATGCACTCCTGGATCACATCCGGTTCGCTCCCCTCAAGGATGAGGATCACATCGCGGATCGGCCGCTCGGCCGCGGATGGCCGCAGGCGATAGCCGCCTCCCCACCCCTTGAGGGAGTCGACCACACCTTCCTTGGCCAGCCGGTTCAGGATCTTGGCGAGATAGTTCGCAGGAATGCAGGTGGCACGGGCGATCTCATCGACCGGGCACCAGGTGTCCTGCCGGTCCGCCAGGTGGCCCAGGATGATGAGCCCGTAGCGTGTTGTCTGACTGACCATCCCCGCCAGTCCCCTTCCCCCGCTGCGTCCGGTCACGCCTCCGCCGGCCGCCACTCCCGGTAAACGTGCCAGGCGGCGATCAGCACCACGCCGATCGCAAACGTCCCCAGGAAGAACGTACCCCACTGGGGCAGCGAGTGGGTCGTGAAGTTGGCCACCTGTTTGGTGCCGACCACCACCGGCATGAACGGTTTGACCCGGAAGGCCGCCTGCGGATCGAGTTGATGCCCATAGTTGTAGAGCATCAGCACGAAGCGGGCAAAGAAGAACGCGGTGACATAGACGAGGAGCACGCTCAGGTCGACCAGGTCCCGGATGGCGCCGACCACCGCCACCCGCAGCAGCAGGAGCCCGAGGATCCCGAAGGCGAAGGGAATCCAGCCCAGCTCCGGGATGCTCGATTGCTCGATCTTCGCCATGCCGATGTAATGATTCAGGTTGTTGATCTCGGCGATGTCGCGGCCGTCGTTCCCCCCGACCAGCCGGTAGGCGTAGATGTCCATGAGGAGCCCTTTGGGGTACTGCGGCGCGACCATCTGGATGCGCCACAGCGGGAAGAAGAAGCTGACCGCCAGCGGCAACAGGAGCGAGATGAGCAGGAGCCTCGATCGCGCCCGCAGCGGTCGCCCCAGGACGGTATAGAACCTCGCGAATCGACCTGGCATCACGCCTCCCCCGGCCCCGCGGGCCTCGTCAGATCAGATCCTCGTGCGTGAAACGCCGGAGCGCCAGGAGCCAGGCCGCGGTCCCGACCACCAGCGGCCAAGCGATTCCGACGAGTTGGACCCAGCCCGCGCCGAAGCGGTGAGCGAGGAAGAACCCCACCGGCCCGAGCACCGACAGCGATGGCTCGGCCGAGACCAGGATGGCGAGGCGGACCGCTTCCACCGGGTTCAGGGCGGCGAGCGCGAACACCGCCGGCGGGTGCAGGCGCCACCGCAACATCAGCCCGATCAGGCCGAAGTCGAGCAGCGCGACGCCCAGGACCCACAGCGCGAGGAGAGCCATGACGGCCCGCGTCGGGCTGCGGACGATCACGGAGACCGCCAGCCCCAGTCCGGTGAAGGCCCAGATCAGCGCCGCGCAGGCGGCCACGCTCCGGGCAACCGAATCCCAGGACACCGGGCTCAACAGCCAGACGCGACCGAACAGGGTCATCGCCAGCATCAAGAGCGCCAGGGGAACGACCAGGACCGCGAAACGGACCAGGGTCAGAGCCACGAAGTACTCCCGCCGTCCGAACGGGTGGCCGAAGAGCAGCTCCAGCGTGCCGTCCTCCCGCGCCCGATTGATGACCTGTCCGGTGGCGATCAGCGCGAGCAACGGCAGCAGGAGGACGAGGGCGTGCGTGAGCGAGAGGAGAACGCGCCCAGTGCCGGAGAATCCCAGCACGCTCGACTCGCGCAGGCCGATGAGGACGAAGAGCCCCGCCAGGAGGGCGTAGAGACCGAAGCAGAAGGCCAGCCAGCGCGAGCGCCGGACCTCCGCCACATCGAGGCGCACCGCCGCCATGGTCAGCGCACGACTGCGGAGGGTCCACTCACGGGCTGGCATGGCCACCCGGACGGCGCGGACGCCGCACCTTCGCTCGGGCCTCGTCGAGGGAAAGCCCCCCCTCGGTCCCGGCCGGCATCGCCCCCAGGTTGAATCCCATGGGCGATGGCCGCGCCTCCACGAACGTCACCTCCGCTCCGGAGATCCAGCGTTCCTCCCGCAGGTGATGGAACCAGAGGGCGTGCACCGAGGGATCCTCCTGGTCGAGGAAGCGGAAGAGGCACCCGCAGTCGTCGAAGTCGAGGACGCGGCCATCCGTCGTCTGCAGCTGCGCCGCGAAACCCCACTCGCTCACGGCCATGCGGCACTCCGCGCAGGGTGTCCGGTCCCAGACGACGGGCTGCGGGCCTTCCGGAAGCGACTCCGATCCGGCGATGACGATCACCACCACCGTGGCGAGCGCCAAAGCGCCGGCCAGACCGATCAAGAGCGCCGTACGATTCCGTCTACCTGCCGGCATAGACGACCCTTTCCTCCCGGCCGCCGCCGGCGGCCACGGTTTCGTCGACCGATTCCAGATCACGCATGCGAACCGCCTCGATCCGCCCGCGCCATGTATTGACAACTTCGCGCACGAGTTCGACCGCATCCGCATGGACGACGACGCGCACCCAGTCGCCCGATCCTCCGCGATGGAAGCCACGATCCTCGAACCAGCCAGCCGGAAGGCCGGGGCTCGCCTGCACCTCGATCACGCTGTGCGCCGCGCCGCGCAGATACTCCGACAGCGGCCCCTCCCAACCCACGCGCCCCTCCTCCAGGGCCACGACGTGATCGACGAGGTGGCGCACCTCCTCCAGGCGATGGGAACAGAGGATGACCGTCGCCGCGGACGCGTGCCGCTCCACCAGGCGATAGAAGGCGGCCCGGCTGCGCGCATCGAGGCTCGCCGTCGGCTCGTCCAGGAGCAGGAGCTCGACGTCGGCCGCGAAGGCGAGGGAGAGGAGCAGTTTCTGCTTCATTCCTCCCGACAGGTTGCGCACCGGCTTGCCCCCGACCGCGTCCAGGTCGAGCTGAAGCGCTTCGGCGACCTCCGCCACCAGGCTGGCGTCGAGGCGGCGCACCGCCGAGATCGCCGTCACCACCTCGGTGACCGTGGCCCCGAGTTGCGGGGCCGACTGCGGGACATAACTCAGTCTCGGCGCCAGCCGGCGGCGATCCCGGTCGGGCGAGAGACCATCCAGGAGCACCTCCCCCTCGCACCGCAACATCCCCAGGATTACGCGCGTGAGGGTCGACTTGCCCGATCCATTCGGGCCGATCAGCGCCACGCGGCGGCCCGAGGGAATCGACAGCGTCAGGTCGTCGAGCGCCCGCAGCCGGCCGAAACAGCGGGTGACCGATCGCAATTCAATCTTCATGCCTGGTCACCCCGCCATCGCGGCGCGCCGGGGAGGAGGCGCGAGGCGCGGCGCCGGATCATGGACCAGGATGCGCGGAGCGAAGAGCGGAAGGACGCGACCGACGACATCGATCAGTCCCAGCGCCGGTGTTCCCTCGAAGAACTGCAGCGCCTCGTACTTCGTCGTGAGCTGGTCCGAGAGCCGGTGCAGTTCGTACGCCACGTCGCCGATGCCGTCGCCGTCGAGGTCGTACCCCTGGTAGTCGTCGAAGTAGTTGCCCCGCCAGTCGACCCCGGCCGCATCGCCTCCTCCCCCGACCCTGACGGGCGTCCCACAACCTCGAAATTCATTGTCATGGAACTGATTACGGGTCTCGCTGCGATGAAAGGAGACCCCCGTGCCGCAGAAGAGGAGCCGGTTGCCGGTGACGATGTTCTCGTGATTTCGCTGCAGCGGCGACGTGTCGAGATAGATCCCGGCCTGGTTGCTCAAGAGGACGTTGTCGCGCACGATGAGTCCCCCCGATTCCTTGACCCCCAGTCCGAGCCCGCCGGTCGGATCGGAGAACGCCATCCGATTCTCCAGGATCGACACGCTGTCGCTGTACATCACGAAGATGCCGACCAGGTTTCCCACATAGGTGTTCCCCTGCGCGATGTTTCGACGGCTGTACATGTAGTGGGTGCCGTAGCGCCCCCACTCCACGAAGTTGCCGGTGACGCGATTCCCCGGCGAGTACCAGACCACGATGTCGCGGCTCCGTGAGACCAGATTCCCGGAGACCTCCGAACCGCGCACTTCCCAGAGACGAATTCCATCGCCGCGCAGGCCCAGATCCGGCAAGCCCGTGCCGACGACCTCGTTCCCGATGATCCGGGCTCCCCGGACCTGCTCGGCGGTGATGCCGAAGAGGGCCTGCCGGACCGTCAGACCCTCGACCCGACAGTCATCCGCCCGGAGGCAGATCGCGGCATCGGTCTGATCGAACCGACCGCCACTCCCTTCGACCGTGAAGCCCAACAGGCTGACGCCATCGGCCTCGACCGTGATGGTGTGGCCGACGCCGTCCGATCGGATGATGGCGTCGCGCGGTCCCCAGAGGGTGATCGGGCGGTCCACCACCACCGGCCCCGGGTGGATGCCGGGCGCAAGCACGATCACCCCGCCCGCCTTGGTCCCCTCGATGACCCGCTGGAGATTCTCTTCGCACCCGACGACAATCCCGCCATCCGGGAGCGCGGGGGCCACGAGCGCCGGACGCGGCCAGTCCCGGGCTACCGCCACCGCATTGACCCCGATCACGGACGTGACGTGGGAGTCATCCATGGTGAGCTCGGTCGCGCCCGCGGATAGCGCCCACCCGGCGGTCAGGACGAGGGCCGCGGCCAGGGCCGGGGGCACATCCCTCCCGCTCGGCGGCCGATTCCGGTGCGCGCACGAGGGCGTGCGGCGCGCCGATCGCACCCTGCTCCCGCCTGCTCGCTCCACCATCTGGAATCCCTCCGACCCCGCGCTCCGGCTACGACTTCACAAGCAGGTACCCGGCCATCTCGAGGTGCAGCGCCGAGCAGAATTCCGTGCAGTAGTACGGGAAGACACCCGCGCGATCCGCCACGAAGGTGGCATTGGCGGTCTTGCCCGGCTCGATGCTCAGGTTGACGTTGTACCGGTCGATGGCGAAACCATGGGTCGCGTCGCGCGCCTGTTCCAGGCTCGTGATGTGCATGTGAACGCGGTCGCCTCGTCGCACCTCGATGATATCCGGGTTCAGGTGACTGCGCACCGCGGTCATATAGACATGCACGCCGTCCCCCCGGCGCTCGATGCGCACCTGTTCTTCGGTCGTGACGGCGTCAGGATGCGGCGACATGGTGGCGGGATTCATGCCGACGGGGCTGTACATCTCGATCGGCTTGATCTTGTCGGCGCTGATCATCTGCGCGTAGTGAGGTTCCCCCAGGGGGATCGGCATGTCGTAGAGCACTTCCATCTTCTCGCCCGAGATGTCGATCAGCTGGAAGTTCTGCGGCAGGAGGGGGCCGACGCCGCTGAATCGATCGATGGCCCACTTGTTCATCGCCATGAGGTACCGACCCTTCGGATGCACCACGTCTCCCTCGGCCGCCGTGAGGTGGCCGATGTTGTAGTGCACCGAAATCTTCTCGATCAGCTTCAGGTCCTGCAGGGACCACCGCGCCACCTTCGACTCGATGAAGATCGAGGTGTAGGCATTTCCCCGGTCGTCGAACTGGGTGTGCAGCGGCCCGAGGCCGATCTCGACCTGCCCCCGGATCGCCTCGGTGAAGGGGAGGATCGGCACGCCGTAGTGGTCCACCCCGTCGAATCGCTTCTGCTCGATCAGCGCCATGATCTTGTTGAAGTCATAGACCGTCGCGTGGGTGTCGAGTTTGCCCGAAACCACGATGTCGGTGCCGTTCGGCGCGATGTCGACCCCGTGGGGGCTCTTCGGCTCCGGGAGGAAGTAGAGGAGTCCTTCTTCGATCGCCGTCGCCAGCGTGATGACTCGCATGCCGGCGATCATCTTCGTCCGGCCGGAGCGCACCACCTCCTCCGCCTTCTTCCAGTTGAAGAGATGGAGGTAGTCCATGTCGTTCTGCGAGGCTCCGGATTCGAGTGGTGGATTGCCCTGCTGCAGACCGCCGTACGACCGCTCGGTGTTGAAGGAGTTGGCAAACGCCCAGCCATCGCTGGCGAGCTTACCGGCGTCGGCGATGTCCTGCATGTAGGGCGGCAGCTCGACCGCCCACGACTCTTCCGGCACGATGCGGCCGCGCGCGCGGTCGAACTTCCAGAAGATCTGCGCTCCGCGGTAGGTGTCGTTGTATTCCGAGAGCGGCGCGTAACCGCCACCCAGCGGTGTCGGATACTGCGAGGTCTCGATCACGTACTCGGTATTCGGCGTCACGAAGGTGCCGCCGTGATCGGCGTGGATCAGATCGCTCGCGACGATCTGCTTGGTGGCGAAGTCGCGCAGATCGATGACGGCGATGCGCGCGTTCGCCTTGTCGTTGACGAAGATAAACTGCCCGTCGTAGTCGCCGTCCGTCTCGCTGAGCGCGGGGTGGTGCATGTCCCCCCACGTGAGCTTCACTCCCGTCGGGGAGCCCGCCTCGAGGATCTCGCGCGTCTCCTCGTCGAAGCCGTATCCCTGCCACGGCTCCGGGGTGAAGACGCCGATGTACTTCAGGATGCGCATGCTGGGGACGCCGATGACGATCAGGTTGCCGCCATGGCCTCCTGAGGCGAAGAGGTAGAACTCCTCCTCACGTCCCGTCGGCGTGTAGGTCTTGACGGCCGCCGTCACGTCGGCCTCGGACAAGCCGCGGGCCTGCATGAGCGAACGCAGGTCGGCCGAGACCCCGACGCCCGTCCGACCTTGACTGCACGATCCCATGACCGCCGCGAGCGTCAACCCGGCGAGCAATCCTCCGCCGAGCCCGATCCATGTCCGCCCGTATCGCATCATCTCCTCCCCTGCTTCGGATTTATGGTCATCCCGATTGGTCAGCCTCGACCGAACTCCCGGATCTTTTCGCGCAGGGCCGCCACGACTCCCGGCTTGGCCTGCAGGTCGGGGTTGGCCGTCATCTGCGGGCTCTTGCCGACGGCAGCGCCCCCGTAGACGATCGCCTTCTCGATCTCCTCGTCGCTCACGGTGCGCTGCCAGGCGCGGTCACGGTAGTTGCGAGGCTTCGGGGTCAGTCCGGCGGATCCGGGGCCGTTCCCGGTGCCGTCGGTTCCGTGGCAGGCCGCGCAGCGGGTCGCGAAGAGCGTATTCGCCTCCGCCCGGTCCTGGGCAGTGATCAAGACCTTGGCCGAGTTTTCGCTCTGGCCGTTCGTGCCACCACCTCCACCACATCCCGCCACGACGACTGCCAGCACGAACAGAAGACTTCCGATCGTCCGCGGCACATTCCCTCTCCAGCCTTTCATTCCGTCCTCCTCGGCCCAGGCCCATCGGGCGAGCGAGTGGCCTCCGGTCCCGGGCGGCCCGCTCCACTCCCCTCAACAACTCAACGCATGATGATATGCGTTGAGTCCGAGCCTGTCAAGGCCCCGATTCTGCACCCAGGGACCCGCCCGGAGGCGGGCTTCAGCCTGACCGGGGGCCGCGCCGACGGGACGCGATTCGGGAGAGAGGCATGAAAACCCAGAGGAAAGGCTGCAGGGCGGCGCCCCGCAGGCGGCCCGCTTCCGGACCGCGGTCGGTCGCGAGAATCAAGAGGACCATCAGGAGCGGTCCCGCGGCAGACAGCCGGTAGATCCGCTCCAACCCGAGCGCTTCGCGGAGCGGTCCGACCGTGAACGAGCCGATCGCGATCCCGCCCAGCACGGCCGCCGAGAACACGGCACTCACCTGCGGAGTCCGGTCCGGGTAGGCTCGGGAACTCAAAGCAAACAACATCGGAAAGAGCGCCGAGCAGGAGAGCCCGGCCAGGCCGAAGGCGAGGAGCGACTCCGCTGCGTTCCCTTCCCGGGCGACCAGCAGGAACGAGGCCGCCATCATCAGCGACAGGACGAGCGACAGCGCCCGCGCCGAGACCCAGCGCAGGACCACAGCCGAGAGGAACCGTCCGCCGGTCATCGCCACCCAGAAAACCGACAGCGCCCCTGTGGCGACCGCCATCGGCAGACCGCGCCGTTCGTAAAGGAAGACGACCGCCCACACGGTCAAGGTCGCCTCGCCGATCCCATAGAGGAACACCGTCGTGGCTCGCGCGATCAGCCCGCGGGGAAGACCGGTCCGGCGATGCCCCGCCTCGATCCCGTCCGCCAGACCCTTGACCGGGCGGCCGATCATTCCGGCCGAAACGATCGCGAACCCCGCCGCGAGCAGGATGGGCGCCAGCGGCCAAGCCTCGACCGAGGCCAAAAACCCTACGATCAGCGGCCAGAGCGCCGCGCCGGTGCCCAGCGTGCCGTGGAGCGCGGCGAGGGCGCGATCCCGTCTCTCCGGCAGAAGCTCGATCGCGGCGGTATTCATACTGATCCCGAGCATCCCCAGGCAGGGACCGGCCAGCACGACCGCGGCAAAGAGCAGGGGCAGCCCGGCCGTACGCCCCACCACGCCGGCCAGAGCCATGAGCAGAAGCGCGACGATCTCTCCGGCCAGCGGGATGAGGAACAGCTGACGCAGCGTGAAGCGGCGCAGAAGCGGCGCCGCGGCCAGGGAGGTGACCAGCGCCAAGAGCAGGAAAGGGAGAAAGAGCGCCCCGTAGAGCGTGTCGGACAGGTGGAGGCGCGCTCGCAGGACGGCGCTCGACGCCGCCAGCATCACGCCGAACGCTCCCTGCAGGGCCGAGGCACCGTAGACGACGGCGATCGAACGCCGGGTATGGGGACTCAACGCTCTCCGTCCAGGATCGTCACCCGGGAGCCGTCACGCACGACCACGGTCCGCGTCCGCGCGAAGACACGCTCCATCGACTCGAGGTAGAGACGGCGCCGCGTGACGCGCGGATCCCGGCGGTACTCGGCCAGCATCGCCTCGAACGCCTGGCTCTCGCCGCGGGCCTGTTCCACGCGGAGTTGCGCCTGGCCGCGGGCCCGGTTGACGATCTCCTCGGCCTCACCGCGCGCTCCGGGCACCGTCTGGTTGGCGTAGAGCCTGGCATTCTCGACCAGCCCCTCGCTGTCCTTCTTGGCTGCCGTCACGTCGTTGAACGCCGCGATGACCGGCACCGGCGGAGAGACGACCTGCAAGTTCCCACCCAGGAGGGTCACGCCCGCCCCATAGGCATCGAGACGCCGCTGTGCCTCCGCGATCGCCTCGACCTGGATCGCGGCCTTGGAGCTGGTCAGCACATCGTCGACGCGTCGCCAGGCGAGGGCGGCCGAGAGCGCCGACTCGACCGATCGCTCCACCAGCCAGTCCGGTCCCTCCGTGCCGAAGAGGTACTCGACCGGATCACGGAGGCGATACTGGACGACCAGCATCAGTTTCAGGATGTTCTCGTCGCCGGTCATCATGTCCGAACGGCGCGCGTCCGCGGCCGCATCGACCAGGCGTCCGAGGAAGGTGAAGCCCACCTCCATGCGCCGCACCTCGGTCGTGGCCGGCGTGTAGGCCCGCCCGATCGGGCGAGGCCAGGCCCAGTGCAGCCCGGGCCCGGTCCGGCCGGTGACCTGGCCGAAGGTGAGGACGATTCCCCGCTCGTTACTCCCGACGGTGTAGAAGCCGGTGCCGAGCCAGATGGCGCAAAGCACGGCCAGGGGCTGCCAGAGGTGGCGCGGGGCGAAGCGCGATGCCGCCGCGGCGGTCCCCCCGGACAGCCGAGTTCTCCAGCCGGTCACCATCACCGGTTCGTCCCTTCGGTCGATGGCGAGCCTCCCTTCAACGTCTCCCGTAACTGCGGCTCGGAGAGGATCCGCAGGTAGTCCATCTCCGGCGGGAGCAGAATCGTAGTCTTGTCGGTCAGCGTCTTCTCGTAGGAAGAGAGTGTTCGCAGAAACTCGTAGAACTCCCGGTTCTTGCCATAAGCCTGGTTGTACACTCGGGCCGCCTCGGCCTCCGACTCCCCCTCGATCTCCAGCGCCTGCCGCTTCGCCGACGCCAGGATCTCCATCTTCTGGCGATCGGCTTCGGCCCGGATGGTGCTGGCCGCCTGCTCCCCCTCGCTGCGATAGCGCGTTGCGATCTGTTTGCGCTCGGCGCGCATCCGCTCGAAGACGCTCTCGCGGTTCTGCTCGGGGAGGTTGATCCGCTTGATCCGGAAGTCGACGATCTCGACACCGCATTCCCGGGACGCCGCCTCGTCGCAGGCCAGGCGGATGTCGCCGCCGATCGCATCGAGGCGAAGATCGGCGGGGTCGACAGAGATCAGGGCGCTCAGCTCGTGCCGCCCGAGCTGTTCCCCGAGCAGGGAGAGAATGACATCCCGGAGGTAGGCCTCGGCCCCCTCCCGATCACCCACCGTCTGGAGAAAGCGGAGCGGATCGCGGATCTTCCAGCAGGCGTAGCTCGCCACTTCGATGTTCTTCTTGTCGAGCGTCAGGAGCTCGCGCGGGGGTTCGTCGGGCCCGGGCACATCGAAGACGAGGAGCCGGCGGTCGAACCGGCGGACGTCATCGATCGGCCAGAAGAGCTTCATCTGCAGCCCCGGCCGGGTCACCACGCGGACCGGCGAGCCGAAGCGAAGAACGATCGCGTAGTCGCTGACCGCCACCGTGAAGAAGAGCGTCGACAACCACACGATACCGACCACGGCGGCCAGGAGGATCAAGATCCGTCTCACGGCGTCTCCTTCGGTCGTGACGACCCGGGCTGGGAGGGGGCGGAAATCCCGCCGAAGGGGAGGGCCTCGAAGCCCTCGCCCCGGCGCAGCCAGATGTCGGGTCCCCGATCCCGGGATCCGGTCAGGTCGATGTAGAGGTCGAGGCCGGGTAAGACCTCCTCGAGTTTCTCCAGGTGCAGTCGTGAGCGGGTGAGCCGCGACTGCTTCCGCTCCTCCCGGCTGAGCGCGGTGAAGGCGAACGCCTCTCCCGCCGCGCTCCCGACGCGGTCGGCCGCGCCGCCGTGAGCCAACGACACGCCGCGCGCCGAATCGCCGCGGGCCTCGCGCACGATCCGCTCGGAGTACTCCCGGGCGTTGTTGACGTACTGCACCGCGTCCTCGGCCGCTCCGGCCACGTCGCGGAAGGCCCAGTGGACCGGCGTCGGCGCATGCACCGAGACGAGCTGGAAGCCCACGATCCTGATCCCCGAGCGGGCGGCGTCCAGCGCCGGCTGCATCAGCTCGTCCCTCACCTGGCGCTCGACCGCGGCGCGATCGACCGTGAGAAGCGCGTCGATCCCCCGCCCCCCGATCGCCTCCTGCAACGCCCAGCGCGCCGTCGCCCGCACCAGTTCGTCCAGGTCGCCGATGCCATAGAGCGCCTGGTGCACCGCTTCCGGATTCTCCTGCACCTGGAACTGTGCCACGCCCTGCACGTCGATGATGTTTTCGTCGCCGGTCAGCATCCACGACTCGTCCGGCGAACCGTGAATGCCCGGAACGCCCGCGGCGGCGGCAAAGCCCTCATCCTGCATCGCCGGCGTGAACTCCGCGGATGACGGGTCGCTTCGAAAACCGACTTCCACCCGGCGAATCCGGCTCACTTCGATCCGGTCGAATCCTCCGAGCGGCGCGGGCCAGTGGTAATGAAGACCGGGGCCGAGGTAGGGAGCGGTCACGGCGCCGAAGCGGGTGGCCGCTGCACGCTCCCCCGGCTGCACGACAAAGCACCCGCTGAGGATCCAGGCGAAGATCGCGACTCCCGCGACCGCGATGAGGAGCGTTCGACCGCTGATGCGCCGCCCCGTCAACCGCTCCAGCCAGACCCGCATCTTCCGATCCGCCCGGCGGCGGACCGCGCTGGCCAGGGCGAGCAGCAGAAAGACGATCGTTGCGACGACACCCAGGCCGTTGCCGTCCTCCGAGAGGATCCGGGTGGGATCCGGGGCCGGCAGCAATCCCGTGCGGAGGAGCAGGTCGAGCGAGATGCCGGCCGCGACGCTGATGAGGCCGATCGCCGCCAGGTAGATGATGAAGGCCGCGCGGCCGAACTGCTTCCACAGGACCACCAGACCGGCAATGTTGGTAGCTGGTCCGGCGAGCAGGAAGACCAGGGCCGCGCCGGGGCTGATCCCGGCCGCGATGAGCCCCGCCGCGATCGGCGTCGAGGCGGTGGCGCAGACATAGAGAGGCACGCCGACCACGAGCATCGCCAGATAGGCCAGGACCGGCGTGCCGGCCAGACGGACGAGGTCGAGCTTCACGAAGAGCACACCGATCGCCCCGGCCAGCAGGATGCCCAGCAAGAGCCGGCCGATCAGATCATCGAAAAACTCCACGAAGCCAAAGCGGAAGGTCTCGCCCAGCCAACCGCGCTTCGACGCCGCTGTAGGCGCATCGGGTGGGACGCAACAGGAGTCCCCGCAGGCCGAGTCCTTCGGGATCGCTTCCTCACCCTCCGAAACCGGCGCGGGCGCCGTCTCGACCTTTCCGCGTTTTCCGCGCGGCCGCTCCACCAGGTTGATCGCCAGACCGGCCCCGATTCCGGTGACGAGCGCGGCGATCGGACGATAGACCGCCATGACGGGACCGATCAGCGCATAGGTGAGGAGGATCGAGACGACA
Organism: uncultured bacterium; assembly: GCA_964371055.1. GTDB lineage: Bacteria > Eisenbacteria > RBG-16-71-46 > CAIMUX01 > CAIMUX01 > CAYJLF01. The sequence continues at coordinate 225,485 of CAYJLF010000005.1, forward strand.
TCGGTCTCCGGCACCGTGATGAGAAACGAAGCCGTCGCCCCTTTGCTGGCGCCGCGCTTCTGCAGCGCGACCCCCGCCGGCAACACGCCGCACGAGCAGAGCGGTAACGGAGCGCCGATCAGCGCCGCCAGGAGCACCGGCCGCCACCCCGGCCCCTCGAGAGGCCGGAGCAGGCCCTCCCGGCGCAGGAGGGCGGCATGCAGGAACCCGGCCAGCGCAAACCCGAGGAGCAGGTAGATCGCCGACTCGTTGAGGATGCGAAGTGTCTCGACCAGGATGGCGCCCATCGTTGTCTGCCTTCCATCGACCGCCGGCCGCCTCCGGCCTGCCCGCTACCGTCCTTCGGGCGTTCGCGCCCGAGGTGGCCGTCGCCGTCGGAGACCGCTTCCCAGGCTGACGACCGCGTAGACCCCGGCCGTCAGCAGGATCGTCGTCGCCCCGACCGGAAGGTCGGGCGCATAGCTGATCCCAAGCCCCGCGGTGGTGAAACCTGCGCTCAGAATGGCGGAAAAGAGCATCATCTGCCACAGCTTTCGGGAGAACCGCCCCGCGATACTGACCGGCAGCGTGATGAGCGCGATCACCATGACGACGCCGACGACATAGATCAGGGTGACGATGGTGAGCGCGGTCATGCAGAGCAGCAGGGTATAGAAGAACGACACCCGGATGCCGCGCAGCCGCGCGAACTCCTCGTCGAAGCAGACGGCGAGCAACGGGTTGTAAAAGACGATGGCCATCGCCAGCACGATCAGGTCGACCACAATGAGGAGACGCAAGGCCTGCGCGTCGACCATGACGATGTTCCCGAACAGATAGGTCATCAGATCGGCTTTGTAACCCGGGGTCAGGAAGAGAAAGAGCACGCCGACGGCGATCCCGATCGCCCAGAGAGCGGAGATGACCGTGTCCTCGCGTTCCCCCCCCCGTTCCTTGATCCAGCCGATGGTGAGCGCCGCCAGGAGCGCCGCCACGATCGCCCCGTGCAGCGGATGCAACCACTCCACCCCGTGCACCACGCGCAGGTAGTAGGCCGCCCCCATCCCGCCGAGCACGGAGTGGGCGATGCTGCCGGCGATGACCGTGATCCTCCGGGTCACCACGTAGGTGCCGACGACGCCGCAGGCGACGCTGGCGAGGAGCCCCGCCAGGAGGGCGTTGCGGAGGAAGGCATGCTGCGCCAGGGCGTCCAGGAATTCAGTGCCCATGCGCGTGCCCCGGCTCGTGGTGGGTACCGTCGGCATGTTCGCCGTGCCGCACCAGGTGCATCCCCTCCGCTCCATGGAAAAGGAGTCGCGCCAGCTCCCCATGGATCGCGGTCGCCGGATGGACCTCGACGTCACGGTTGACGCAGACCACGGTGCGCACATGCCGCGAGACGGTCGCGACATCATGAGAGACGAGAACGACCGTCATCCGCCGGTTGAGTTCGCGCAAGAGGTCGTACAGCTCGTCCTGCACGCGCGGATCGAGGCTGGCCGTCGGCTCGTCCAGCAGGAGAAGCTCCGGATCGCAGGCTAAAGCCCGCGCGATCAGCACCCGCTGGCGCTGGCCGCCGGAGAGGGCGAAGAACGGCCGCTTCCGCAGGTCGGCGATCCGCACGTCGGCCAGCGCCTGGTCGGCCGCGGCCCGGTCTTCGCGGCGGAAGGCCCCGATCGGAAAGGCGTGACGCAACCGGCCCATCAGGACGACGTCGATCGCCGTCACCGGGAAACTCGCATCGAGTTGCACGTGCTGCGGCATGTACCCGATCCGCTGTCGCGCCGCCACGGGGGACCGGCCCAGCACGCGGATCTCCCCGGCGTCGGGCGACAGGAGCCCAAGGGCCAGCTTCAGGATGGTGGTCTTCCCGCCGCCGTTCGGGCCGATGATCGACACGAAGTCACCGGCCTCGATGCGAAGGCTGACCCGTTCCAGCACCGGTCGTTCGTCATAGGCGAAGGAGAGATCGGAGGCCTCGATGGCCGGCACGGTCTCCGGTGACGACTCGGATGGGCGTGCCGGCAAGCCGTCCGTGGACGTGTCGCTCATCCCCTCGACCCCGGCGGTGGGCCGCTCAAGCCGTCGCGGATCCTCTGAGCCATGGCCCTGAGATTGGCCGGATAGTCGCGGGCGAGCGGATCGAGCGGAATGACCTGACCGCCGATCTCGCGGGCCAGGATCGTCGCGGTGGCGGCGGACGGACCGATCTGGATGAAGACGGCATACACGCTCCGCCCGCGCGCCCATTCGATGACCGAGGCCAGGTACTTCGAGCCCGGCTTGAACCCACCGACTTCCACCGCCACCTGCTTCAGCCCGTAGGCGTCGCAGAAGTAACCGTAGAAGGGATGATAGACCAGCATGTCCCGGCCGCGCACGGGGAGCAGAAGGGCCGCGAGCGCGCGATCGAGGTCGTCCAACTCCGATTCGAGCCGGGCGAGATTGGCGCGATAGAGATCGGCGTGGTCCGGGTCGACCCGCAACAGCCCGCCGGCCACATTGGCCGCGAGGGTCTTCGCCAGGCGGGGACTCAGCCAGATGTGCGGGTCGGCGCCGGCGTGCGCGTGATCGTGACCGTGATCGTGACCCTGGTGATCTTCGCGGCCGGCCTGATGGTCGTCCGGGTCGTCTTCGTGCTCGCCCGCCGGCGAGGCGCCGTCCCCGTCGATCCGCAGCAGGTCGTCGTCGAGCTGACGGAGTGGGATGTCACGGCGCACGTCGACCACGACCAGACCCGGCGCATTGGCCGTCAACCGCGGGAGGAGCGTCTCCTCCATCGGCATGCCGATCGCGAAGTAGACCTGCGCCTTCGACAGCCGCGCCACCTGCTTGGCCGTGGCCTCGTACGTCTCCGCGCACTCCCCGCCCGCCACGAGCGCCTCGACCGTCACCCGGTCACCGCCGATCCGTTCGACGAACCAGGCGAGCGGATCGATGGTGGCAAACGCAGCGATCGGCGCCGACTCCGCGGGTCCCGCCCCCGCCGGCGCGGCCAGGGCGTGGACGGCACCGATGAACCCGAACGCGAGCGCGCCCAGGGTGGCGACGAGGCCGCGGAATGCGACCGACGGATCGCGACGACGCCCGCCCCGCCCCGCCCACGTGGCCTTCGGGGGCCTGCGCCGGTCGACCCGCACGTGATGATCCGCTCGCGACATCAGGCTCCTTCCAGGTCCACGGGTCCGCCGTGAAACGTCGCCTCGGCCCGGGCCCGGCAGGTGTCCTGCTGCCAGAGCTCAGCCGTGAGATAGTACAGGGGGCCGCGCGACCGGATCAGCGTCGCCCGAACGGAGCAGAGCGCCTCGATCATGACCGGCAGCTCGTAGCGCACCTCGATCCGCGCGGTGTAGCCGCGCACTCTCCGCGCGAAGAGGCAGTGGGTCATCGCCGCGTCCAGCAGAGTGGCGATGATTCCACCGTGGAGCCGTCCGGGATAACCCTGGTAGCGAGCGTCGCAGGCGAACCGCGCTTCCACCGTGCCCTCGCCCAGATCCTGGAACTGCAACCCCAGGCCCCCGACGGACGTTCCCCGGCAAGCGATGCACTCCGGGTGACAGGATGCGCCGAAGTTCCGCACACTCGACGAGACGATCCCACCCACGAATCCACCCCTCCTTGACCAGGTCCGCGCCTTGATCTGCGCAAAGGTAACCCTCGGCGCCTTCACACGCCAGACCAGCTACCGATCGCGCCCTGACCGCTCCGCTCCCCCAATTCGCGCCGACCTGCGATCTTCCTCCCCGATCGGTTGCGATCATATGCTCACAACAAAGAGCGCCACAAGCATGGAATGGCACGGACCGGGGCACGATGCCCATGCGCGTACCCCGTTCTCGTCCGTGCGTTGGGTAGACAGAGACCCATCCTTGTGACATACTCCGGTGCTGGTTGCCCCCGGCGCGGTTCTGAATCGCGGCGTTTTGAGGTCGGAGCTACGACCGGACGCTGAGAAAGTCGGCAATCGTGCCCCGGCATCAGGCTTCGAAGTCCTATAGGCACCCGGATTCCAGGGGAACGCGGAGCGCGGACCGGGAGTGGAACCTCCGGGGCCCGTGGTCGGTCACCGGGCTGAACATCAAAGGACACAACGAGATCGCGCTCTCCCGGCCGGCCGTTGCCGCGGCTTGGACGGTGAGCTTGACTTGCCCCGCCGCGGGGCGTAGAGCGAATGGAGATTGATCGTCTCATGGAGTCTCAGCGCAGCCGCGGCCAGAACCGTGGCGGAGGAAACGTCGACCACCGTACGGCCGACAAGGAGGTAACCGAAGTGAAGGGGAGGACGCAGGGAAGCGATCGCACTCCCGCCAGGAAGGCCACGACCAGCCCCAAGGCCACCGCCAGCCGTTCCGGCGCGCGGACTGCCAGGCAATCCGGGGACACGGACGGCACGGCCCCCTCGAAGAAGAGCCGGACCGCCCCGGCCGGTTCGAAGCCCGGCGCGCCCGTCTCGCCGTCGCCGTCGATGCCGGCGGATCCCGCCGCGAGCGCGGCGCCGAAGAGGACCGCGCGGAAGAAGAGCGCGGAGCCCCAGCCGACGCCCCGCGACCTGGCTGCCGAGACGATTGCCCGGGCCCTCCGCCCGGCCGTCCGTCGGACCCGCGCGGAAGAAGCCGCCGAGACGCCGTCGATCCATTCGTCCCAACCCAACCCCGGAGGATCCACCGTGTCCCCTCCCGACTATCCGGCCTTTTTCGGCGACCTCGATCTCTATCTTGCCGGAGAGGGACAGCACTTCCGCCTCTGGGAAAAGCTCGGCGCCCATCCGATCGAGGTCGACGGCGTCGCCGGAGTTGTCTTCGCCGTCTGGGCGCCCAACGCCGAGGGCGTCAGCGTCATCGGAGACTTCAACCAGTGGGACGGCCGGCTCCATCCGACCCGCCCGCTCGGCCGTTCCGGGATCTGGTACGCCTTCATCCCGGGTCTCAAGCAGGGGGACCTGTACAAGTACGAGATCCGGACCCGCGAGGGACACCTGCGCATCAAGTCCGACCCGCTCGCCTTCTACAGCGAGCTGCGCCCGCACTCGGCGTCGCGCGTCTGGGATGTCACGCAGTACGGATGGAACGATCAGGAGTGGATGGACAGCCGTCGCAATCGCGATTGGCGCCGGGAGCCGATGAACATCTATGAGGTGCACCTCGCCTCCTGGATGCGCGCGCCGGAGGATGACAATCGCTGGCTGACCTACCGCGAGCTCGCGCCGCGCCTGGTCGATCATCTCAAGCGCTACAACTTTACCCACGTCGAGCTTCTGCCGGTGGCCGAGCATCTGCTCGACCAGTCGTGGGGCTACCAGGTGACCGGCTACTTTGCCCCGACCAGCCGCCACGGCAACCCGGACGACTTCAAGTTTCTGATCGACCTGCTCCACCAGAACGGCATCGGCGTCATCATCGACTGGGTGCCGGCGCACTTCCCCAAGGACGACACCGGCCTGCGCTGGTTCGACGGCACCGCTCTTTACGAGCACGCTGACCCGCGCAAAGGGGAACACACCGAGTGGGGCACGCTGATCTTCAACTACGGCCGCCACGAGGTCCGCAACTTCCTGCTCGCCAACGCGCTCTTCTGGCTGGACGTCTATCACATCGACGGCCTCCGGGTGGACGCCGTCGCGTCGATGCTCTACCTCGACTACAGCCGCAAGGACGGTGAGTGGCTGCCCAACCAGTACGGCGGCAAGGAGAACCTCGAGGCGATCGACCTGTTGCGCAAGATGAACGAGCTGGTCTACGGCCTCTACCCCGGCGCTTTCACCGTGGCCGAGGAGTCGACCGACTGGGGCGGCGTGACGATGCCCACCTACCTGGGTGGCCTCGGCTTCGGCTTCAAATGGGACATGGGGTGGATGCACGACACCCTTCTCTATTTCTCGAAGGATCCGGTGCATCGCCGCTACCACCATAACGATCTGACGTTCGCCATGCTCTACGCCTACACCGAGAACTTCATCATGCCGCTCTCGCACGACGAGGTGGTGCATGGCAAGGGATCGCTGTTGCAGAAGATGGCGGGGGACGAGTGGCAGCGGTTCGCCAATCTGCGCTCGATGTACGCCTACATGTTCACCCGGCCCGGCAAGAAGCTCTTCTTCATGGGCGCCGAGTTCGCCCAGGGCTTCGAGTGGTACAGCGACGCGTCACTCCACTGGCACATGTCCGAGTTCCCGGCCCACAAGGGGATCGAGACTCTGATGGCGGATCTCGGCCGGATCTACCGGGAGAACGATTGCCTGTGGCACTGGGATGCGGAGCCGCAGGGCTACCAGTGGATCGACTGCTCCGACGCGGAGTCGAGCGTCGTCAGCTACCTCCGCCGGGGGCCGAACGGCTGGATGCTGGTGGCGATGAACCTCACCCCCGTCCCGCGGAGCGGCTACCGGATCGGCGTGCCCGAACCGGGTTACTACCGCGAAGTGATCAACACCGATTCTGAAATCTACGGCGGCACCAACCTCGGCAACGGCGGCGGCCTCATGGCCGAGGAGGTGGGGATGCACGGCCAGGCCTGGTCGCTCAACCTCGTCCTCCCGCCACTTGCGGCCGTGGTGTTCCAGCCGGCCAGATAGGAGCCCGATTGACCGTCAGCAATCCCGTGAGCGCCCCCCGGCTCCGCACCGACCGGCGGGCGCTCGCGATCGTCGCGCACGTCGACCATGGAAAGACCACCCTGGTCGACGCGCTGCTCAAGCAGACCGGCGTCTTCCGCGAGGGCCAGGCCGTGGCGGACTGCGTCATGGACTCGGGCGACCTCGAACGCGAGCGTGGCATCACCATCCTCGCGAAGAACACCTCCATCCGCTACCGCGACACCGTGATCAACATCGTCGACACTCCGGGTCACCGTGACTTCGGCTCGGAGGTCGAGCGGATCCTCACCATGGTGGAGGGTGTGCTGCTGCTGGTGGACGCCGCCGAGGGGCCCCTGCCCCAGACCCGCTTCGTGCTGAGAAAGGCCCTGGAACAGGGGAAGCAGCCGATCGTTCTGATCAACAAGGTCGATCGCTCCGACGCCCGCCCGCTCGACGTGGAACAGGAGATCCAGGACCTCTTCCTTTCCCTCGCCACGCAAGTGGATCACCTCGACTTCCCGGTCTTCTACGGATCGGGACGTCTCGGCTTTGCCTCCAATGATCCCAACGCGCAGGCCGGCGACCTGCGCCCGCTCCTGGACGCCTTCCTCCAGCACATCCCCGCTCCGCCCGTGACCGACGCCGCCTTCAAGATGATCGTGGCCAACATCGACTACTCCGACTACCTGGGCCGTCTCGCGGTCGGCCGGATCCACTCGGGCGAGCTCTCCTCAACGCGGGAACTGGCCCTGGTCCGACCCGACGGAACGATCCTGGAGAAGAGCCGCGCCGGGAAGATCTATGTCTTCGACGGGATCGAACGCCGCGAGGTAACCTACGCCTCGGCCGGAGACATCGTCGTCATTTCGGGGTTTCCCGCCATCGAGATCGGCGACACGATCCTCGACCCCGTCGATCCCCAGCCGCTCTCCGGCATCCTGGTGGAAGAGCCAACGCTGTCGATCGAGTTCAGGGTCAACAATGCCCCCTTCGCCGGACGGTCGGGGCGCTATCTCACGACCCGGCACCTGAAGGAGCGCCTCGAGCGCGAGCTGGAACGGAACGTGGGGTTGCGGCTGGAGCTCACGGGGGAAACGGATTCGTTCCGTGTGCTCGGGCGCGGCGAACTCTCGCTCTCGATCCTGGCCGAGACGATGCGGCGGGAGGGGTATGAGTTCGCCCTCGGCCGCCCGCAGGTGATCCTCCGACGGGATGACGAGGGACACCTGCTCGAACCGTACGAGGAGTTGATCATCGACTGCGACGGGGAGTATACCGGAGCGGTCATCTCGGCCGTGGGCGAGCGTCGCGGCGAGCTGAAACACCTCGGCAAGCATGGCGACCGCATGCGCATGGACTTCACCATTCCCTCGCGCGGACTGCTCGGTTTCCGGACCGAATTCCTCTCCCTCACCCGCGGCACCGCCCTGATGCACCATCTCTTCGATGCCTACGGTCCGCACAAGGGGAGCCTGGGGGGGAGCAAGAAGGGGGCGCTGATCGCCAAGGAGGCGGGCGAAGTGACCGCCTACGCGCTGGAGCAGCTCTCCGATCGCGGCGCCTTCTTCGTCCGCGCGATGGAGCCGGTTTACGCCGGGCAGATCGTCGGCGAACACGTCAAGGCCAACGACCTCGTGGTGCAGATCTGCAAGCGGAAGCACCTGACGAACATGCGATCCTCCACGCAGGAGATCGAAGAACGGCTGACCCCGCCGCGGCAGCTTACGATCGAGAGCGGGATCGAGTGGATCAACGACGACGAGTTGCTCGAAGTCACGCCCGCCGCCCTTCGAGTCCGCAAGAGGATCCTCGATCATCATCGCCGCCGCGACGCGGAGGGCGAAGCGGAGTAGCGGAGGCCGCGCATGGAGAGAACCCTCTGGCTGGAGCGGACCTTCCCGAGCGGGATCCCGGTCGCGATGATCCCCAGCCTGATCGAACGGCTGCGCGGCACCCCCGCTCGCTTGAGCGAGCGACTCGCCCGCGTGGATGCCGAAGTGCTGGCCCGGCGCGAGGGCGGCACCTGGTCCATTCTCGAAATCGTCGGCCACCTCGGCCAGGTCGAGGAGCTCTGGTTCGGCCGGCTCGATGACTTCCAGGCCGGCCGCGCCGACCTGCGCCCCGCCCGCTTCGAAGCGGGGCGCGTCGAATCCGCCGGCTTCAACGAGGTGCCGTTGGCGGCCGTTCTCGAACGATTCCGGGCGGCCCGGCTGGCGTTGGTGTTGCGCATCGAAGAGCTGGATGACGCGGTCCGGCGCCGCGAGGCCCGTCACCCCCGCCTCGGCCAGGTGATGACTCTGGCGGACCTGATCTACTTCGCGGCCGAGCACGACGACCATCACCTGGCGCGGATCAGCGAGATCCTTCGGGCGGGAGGCTCACCGTCGGCCCCCTGAGCCCGTCACCGGGGCACGCGCGCGCCAGGACACGAGGGGGGACGGAATGGACCCGTCACTGGATCGCCTCTTCGCGAACAATCGCCGCTGGGCGACGGAGAAGACCGCGGACGATCCCGGGTTCTTCGAACGGCTGAGCGGCCAGCAGACGCCGCGCTTCCTCTGGATCGGCTGTTCCGACAGCCGCGTTCCGGCCAACGAGATCGTCGGACTCGCCCCGGGTGAGCTCTTCGTCCACCGGAACGTGGCCAACCTGGTGGTGCACTCCGACATGAACTGCCTCTCCGTCCTCCAGTTCGCCGTCGACATCCTGAAGGTGGAGCACGTCATCGTCTGCGGGCACTACAGCTGCGGCGGCGTGCGGGCCGCCTACGAGGACGCCGCCCACGGACTGGTCGACAACTGGCTGCGGCATGTTCGGGACACGATCCAGCGCCGGCGGGAGGCGATAGATCATCTGCCCGCCGACGCCGCGATCCACCGGCTGTGCGAGCTCAACGTCATAGAACAGGTGGGCAACGTGGGCAATACCACCATCGTGCAGGATGCGTGGCGGCGGGGACAGAAGTTGACGATCCACGGCTGGATCTACGACCTCGCCGACGGCCTCCTCCGGGACCTGGGGACCAGCATCGGATCGGCGGAGGATCTCCGCCGGGAGCTCGGGCGGATCTGAACCAGCGTCGATCAAGAAGTCTGACCTGACCGCACCCTCGTCGGACTGGTATAGTCACCGGTCGCTCTGGTTTTCAGGTCCATCTCGAGTCGCCTTGAAACCGAGGCCGCAGACTGAGACGGACCGTATCCGGGAGTCCCACCTCATGCCCAACCTCGACAGTTTGCTCGCCCGGACCTGGGTGGGCCTCCACGCCGGGCTGATCGACCAGGTGAGCCGGCGCGTCTGCCACGGTTTCTACGATGGAGACCGGCTGGACGCGCATGCGCGTCGCCATGGCCCGGTTCCGGTGGTCCTCGTCATTCCCCCGATGAGCGACGTGAACGGCGCGCTGCCGCATCCCGGCGTCGGCGTGCTGCAGACGATCGTCCGCCACCACGGCATCGCGTGCGAGGTGCTGAACTACAACCTCCCCGTCAATCATCCCCGGGATCCTTACGAGCACCTGGCGCGGACGATCCGGGCCTGGGGCGTCCGCGTCCTCGGCGTCTCGACCTACAGCCAGGCGATCCGCCACACGCTGGAAGGCCTGCGACGGATCCGCGCGGAGTTCCCTGACCTCGTCATCGTCCTGGGCGGACCCCATCCGACGGAGTCCTACCTGAGTCTCCTGGGGGTGAGCTTCATCGACTATGTCTGTCGCGGAGAGGCTGAGGTGAGCTTTCCCGCGTTGTTGAAGGCTCTTCTGGGAGGGGAGCGGCCCGCGGGAGGATCGATCCCCGGTGTCTACAACTACGATCGGGTCAGTCGGACCATCCAGGGAACCCCCGCGTCTTTCATCGATCTGGAGGAGTACGATCAGAAGCACCTGCTCCGCTACCAGTTCTCTCCCGATGAGCTGCGCCAGCAGCGCCTCTACCGCGGGTGCCACGGCACGGCCGGACCGGAGTACTGGCCGATCGCGCTCGTGCGCGGTTGCCCGTACGACTGCACCTTCTGCGCTGCCTACCAGATGTCGGGCAAGAAGCTTCGCTACCGCCGGGTCGAGGTGGTGGCCGACGACATGGAGCACTACCTCCGCGCCTACGGCCGGCGCCACTTCAGCTTCATCGACGACTCCTTCACCCAGAGATACGAGTACGTCGTCGACCTCTGCCGGGAGATTCTCCGGCGCCGCCTGCGCGTCTACTGGACGACCGACAATGGCATTCGCCACGAGACGCTGGGGGCGACCCGCCTGGTCGAGTCCGGCCTCCGGGAGCGCAACATCGCCTCCGTGGACGAACTGGTCACCCTGATGATCCGGGCCGGCTGGCGGGGCACGGCGGTGGGACTCGAGTCAGGCTCGGCTCGCGTGCGGCGGGAACTCGTGCGGAAAGGGGGCGCCAACCTCACCAACGAGCAGATCCTGGAGAACCTGCGGAGCCTGAAGCAGATCGCCCGGCGCGAGGGAGTCTACTTCTACATCAACGGCTTTCTCATGGCCGGATTCCCCTCGCTCCCGCTGCGCAACGGCAAGGTGGTCCCGGCCGAGACGATCGAGGAGATGGAGCTCACCCGCCGCTTCGCGCTGGAGCTGCGGGACGCCGGCGCCATCGACATGATGAACCTGAGCATGGTCATTCCGCTGCCGGGCACCGACATGTGGGAGGCTCTGACCATCGAGCAGAAGCTGCACGTGCTGCTCGGGTGCGTGCCGTCATCGCACTCCGAGGCGGAGGCGGTCGAACGGATCCGGAGGGACACCCTGGCCGCCTATGGGTCGGACCTCGAGGCCACACGCTACCAGGAGGAGCCGGAAGCGTTCTTCTGGAAGCAGGTCTACCAACTCACGGATGAGACCCAGATCCTGATCATGGAATCCTACGACTCCTTCAATGCCGACTCGGCTCACAACATCTTCCTGGACCGCCCGGCGCCGGAGTTGCTCTGGACCTACCGCGAGAGCGTGGTCGACGACTTCTATGGCAGCGGCCGCATGAAGGCGCGCATGCTCCAGCACGTGTGGCGGCGCAGCGGCAATCTTCAGGGCGCGGCGGCCTATCTGACCCTGATGGGGCGAAAGTACGAACCCGGGACGAAGCTTCGAGCGGCCGCCGCCGAGTAGGCGCGGTCCGCCGGGGGCGGCCCCGGCGACGGCGACTCCTGCTAGACTCTCCCCGGCGGGCCATCGCGCCGCCCGGGAGGGACCATGACCATCGACCTGGCACCGGAGACGCGCCAGCGGCTCCTCCGCTCGATCCAGCGCTACTTCAAGGAGCAGCTCGAGGAGGAGGTCGGAGAGCTGAAGTCGTCGTTGCTGCTGGACTACGTGCTCCGGGAGATCGGTCCGACCATCTACAATCAGGCGATCGCGGACGCCCAGGCTTATCTCAACGAGCGGGTGGCCGACCTGGACGGCGTCCTCTACCGGCCCGAGTTCGGATACTGGAAGCGGTGAAGCGGCGCTTGCCGCCGCGGCCGCGCGGGTCCTTGACCGCCGGCCCGTCATCGGGCAACGTAGCCGGACCATGACGGCGCCACGAATCTACAACCTCTTCCCGCTGCTGGCCGGGCCGGTTCCGCGCTGGCGCGATCACCTCGACCGGGTGGCGCGCATGAACTTCGACTGGATCTACCTCAATCCCATCCAGTACGCCGGCTTCTCCGGCAGTCTCTACGCCATCAAGGATCCCTACGCCTACCACGCGGTGCTGAGCGAGGGTCTGTCCGTGGATCAGACCCAGCCGTCCGCCGACCCACGCTCCCTCATCCCCTCCTTCGAGCGCCACCTCCGCGGGTTCATCGCGGAAGCGGCCGAGCGCGGGATCAGAGTCATGCTCGACCTGGTGGTCAACCACACCAGCAAGGACGCCCTCCTGACCACCCTCCACCCGGAGTGGTACCTCCGTGAGACGGACGGGACGATCCGGTCGCCGTTCGCCATCGATCCGGCCGACGCACGCCGCATTACCGTTTGGGGGGACCTCGCCGAGCTGAACTGGGAAGACCCCGCCTCACGCGACGGTCTGGTGGCCTACTGGTCCGACTTCGTGCGTCACGTCCTCGACCTCGGCTTCGCGGGGTTTCGATGCGACGCGGCCTACAAGGTCCCGGCCGAGGTCTGGGTGCAGCTCATCGCCGCCGCGCGAACGGTGCGCGCCGACGCGCTCTTCTGCGCCGAGACGCTCGGGTGCCGCCTGCCGGAAGTGCAGGCCGTGACCTCGGCGGGGTTCGACCTGCTCTTCAACAGCGCCAAGTGGTGGGACTTCCGCGCCCCCTGGTGCCTGGAGCAGTACGAAGCCCACCGCCACATCGCGCCGTCGATCTCGTTTCCCGAAACGCACGACACGCCGCGCCTGGCCGCAGAGACGAACGGGAACGAAGCGTTGCTGCGTCAGAGATACCTCTTCGCCGCCTTCTTCTCTTCGGGCCTTTTGATGCCGATCGGCTTCGAGTACGGCGCCCGCCGCCAGCTCGACGTCGCGCGGACGCGCATCTCGGACCGAGAGCCGGTCGCCTGCGATCTCACCGACTACATCCGGGACGTCAATGCGCTCAAGACTTCGCTTCCGGTGCTCCAGGAGGAAGGCCCGATCGACCGACTCGGGGATGACGGGCCGATCGTGCGGCTGCGCAAGCGGTCGAACGGACAGCATGCTCCCGTCCTCGGCTGGATCAACACCACCGACACCTCGGCGGCGGGCCCGATCGACGAAGCGGAGGAGGCGCTAGGCGCTCCCCGCGACCGGATCGTGATGGCGGGATCTTCGGCCGTCAGTCCGTCCGTCGGCCCCCGGGAGGAGGCCTTCCGACCGCTCGCACCGCACGAGGTGCGCCTCCTGGGCGTCTGGATGTAGAATGGACGCTAACCATCGCGAACTCAGTCGCCCGGATCCGGAAGGAAGAAACCATGCGCCGGTGTAGAACGACCTCCCTGACCGCGCTCCTCGTCGTCGCGGCGGCGATGATCCTGGCGCCGTCGTCCGCCGTGGGACAGACGCCCGTCGCGGCGCCCACGGGTACGACCCTCCTTCTTCCGCTGCGATCGATCGGTGTGAGCGACACGACCGTGCGCGTCGCCACGTCGCTGCTGGCCGCCAACCTCCGGGCGCAGGGCTGGACGATCATCTTCGGCTCGCCCGCCGAAGCCGCCGCGTCCGACCCGGCGACGCTCTGTGACGAACCGGGATGCGCTACCCGAGCGATGCTGGAACGGCAGGCCGGGCGGGTCGTCTACGGGTCGATGAACCGGCTGGGGCGCAAAGTCCTCGTGCGCCTGAGCGTGCTGGCGGCCGGTTCCGCGGCGCCGAGTTTCACCGATGAGCTGACCGCCATGACGGAGGAGGATCTCGACACGGTGATGCGGCGTTTCGCGGAAGCGATCGCGGCCGGGAGTCCCGACGCGGGACGCGCCTCCGTCGAGACCGTGCTCGCGGCCGAGGCCCGCCGCTCGCGGCTGCGGTCCTCCCGGTCCGGGGTGGGATTCCGCTCGGGGTTCCTGTTTCCCACGGGCAAGAGCTACACCGGCTCCGATCGGATGACGCATCTGCAGATCGTCTTCAAGCATGAGCAGCCGGGATTCCTGATCGAGACGACGCCTCTGGGCGGCTTCACCTTCGGCGACGGCAACCTGGAATGGACCATCCTCGACGTCGCGGTCGCCAAGATCTTCAGCCGGGGTGACGTCGCGCCGTTTCTCGGGGTGGGCGTCGGCATCCATTCGACCAGGCTGGAAAAGAAGGTGCTCAGGCGCTACTTCGACGGCCAGCAGACCTACGAATACGAAGACACCGAAAGCGAGTCGGCCACCGCTCCCATCATCGACCTGGTCGGCGGCGTCCTCGGCTTCCGCACCTTCGACTTCGAACTCGTCTTCGAGGCGCGCTACCGGTATCTCTTCGAGGACTTCGACCGACTCGGCGGCAAAGGAGCGCACGGCATCCTCTTAACGATCGGCACGGACCTGTAGTCCCGCCAGCCGGGCTCCCACGCGCCCCGCCAGCCGGCCGAGTCGCCGCCCTCCGGCGAGGAGCCAGCCTCCCGCTCCGGCGGTAATATCCTCCGCGAGGCAGGCCGTGGTCGGAAGCAGAACCAGCGTCAGGAAGGTCGAGACCATGAGCCCGCCCATCAGCACGTAGGCCATCGAGTAGTAGTAGACATCGCCCAGCGACGGCCGCTGCACCGCCATCGGGACCAGTCCGACCAGGGTCGTGATCGCCGTCATCAGAATAGGACGAAGCCGCTCCCGCCCTCCGCGGATCATCGCTTCGTGTCGCGGCAGGCCCGCGCGACGGTACTGGTTGATGTGCTCCAGCATCACGATCCCGTTGTTCACGACTACGCCGATCAGGAGCAACAGCCCGATCCCCGCCGGCTGGTCGAAGTCGATCTTGAAGAGGAAGAGGGTCCAGGCGGCGCCGGCCAGGGCGAAGGGGAGCGCGACCATCAACGCGACCGCCTGCCGGACCGACTCGAACAGGCTGGCCATCACCGCAAACACCAGCAGCAGAGCCAGCAGCAGGTCGGTCAGGAAGGCACGTGACTGCTCCTGCCGGTGGCGCTCCCAGTTGCTGAAGGTCCACTCATAGCCCAGAGGGAAAGCCATCGACTCCAACACCGCGCGGACGCGCGGGAGGTACTCCTCCCGGGTCCCTTCCTCGTAGCGCGCGCCGACCCAGCAGTTGGTCATCCGGTTGTCCCGCTCGATGTCCTCCGGCCCCGGCACCAGACGGAAACCGGCCACCGAGGCGAGCGGAATGCGCTCACCCTCCTCCGTCCAGAGGGGAAGGTTGCGGAGCTGCGACATGCTTCCCTGCTCCTGCTCGTCCAGCAGGAGGCGCATCCGCTTCTCCCCGTCGGCCGTGCGGAAGCGCGAGAGCTCGCGGCCGCGGTAGGTCAGGGCGACGACCTCCGCCGGGGCGTTCAAGGGCACCTGGTGCCTGGAGGCGAGGTCCCGGTCGACGTCGACGTGCAATTCGTTGCCGCCGGCCTCGAGACTGCAGAAGGGATCGAGGAGGCCAGGAATCTCCGCCAGGCGACTCTTCGCCTCCTGCCCGAGCCGGGTGAGCACTTCGGAGTCCTCGCCCACGAGCTGGAACGCGATCCGCTTGCCGCGGTCCTGGCGCCACATCGGCCCCTGATCCTGTACCTCCAGCCGCACGCCGGGAATCTCCGGCAGGAGCTCGCGCAGCCGGCGCCGCGTCACCGCCATCGACTTCTCGTTGGCGTGCCCTTCCTCCATGTAGAGCCGGGTCATGCTCCACTGCTCGCTCCAGAAGCTGTAGATGGATTTGGCGCGCAGCTCCCTCTGGTGCGGAAAGAGGGCCGCCTCGACGCGGTTGACGATCTCCTCCCGCCGGTCCAGGCTCAGCTCCTCGCTCGCGATCATCCCCACCTGGACGAACATCTCGCTGTGGCTGGCGCCGAAGTTCTTCTCGACCTTGAGGAACGGATAGACGGCTGAGGCGGAGATGGCCAGACCGATCACGGGGGTCAGCCACCGGCGGCGCAGGTTGAGCTCGAGCAACCGCAGGTGAAGGCTTTCCAGCGCGAGAAGTATCCGCCCCTTCGGCCGCGGCGAGGCCTTGAGACCGTGGGCCATGGCGAGCGGGATCAGGGTCTGACTGACGAAGAGCGAGGCCAACAGCGTCAGGCAGACCGTCAACGACAGCTCCCGGACGTAGATGTTCATCTCGCTCGGCCGGTTGTAGATGAGGGGCAAAAAGACGATGATCGAGGTCAAAGTCGCCGCCAGCACCGCCAGCGCGACCTCGCGCGAGCCGAGTCGCGCCGCCTCGATCCGGGAGCGCCCCTCCTCGCGGTGGCGGAAGATGTTCTCCATCACGACCACGGCATTGTCGACCAGCATGCCGATGCCGACGATCAGCCCCAGCAGCGTCAGCGTGTTGAGCGAGCGTCCCTGCAGCCAGACCACGCCCAGCGCGCAGATCAGAGAAAACGGGATCGAGAGCGAGGCGGCCGCGGTCAGGCTCCACCGTCCGAGGAAGAGGAAGAGGACCACGCCGGCCAGCAACGCGCCGAAAATCCCGGTGAAGCTGAGGTCCTTCAGGGTCTTTCGGATCTCCTCCCCCTGATTGAACCAGATGAGGAAGTTGACCCCTTCCAGCTCCGGATCGTGGTTCATCTCGTCCACCCGTCGCCGGATCTCATCGCAGATCGTCACGGCGTTTCCGCCCGACTCCGCGCTGACGGTGATGCCGACCGCAAACTGGCCGTCGAGGTGGCGGCCGTAGATCAGCGGCGGTTCCTCGTAGGTCACCTCCGCCACGTCCGCGAGCCGCAGCCCATCCGCCCGGATGGGGAGGCCGCGGATCTCATCCAGAGAGGCAAGGGTCCCGACGAGGCGAAGGGTGTACTTCTGGTCCGGCTCGGTCACGGTTCCGAGGCTGCGATCGAAGTTGCCGTTCTGCAGGCGTCGGATCAGCGCTCGCACGTCGACGCGGTGCGCCTCCAGGTCGGAGAGACGCAGGTTGATCCGGACTTCGCGCGGGTTGACCCCATCGAGCCGCACGGAAGCCACGCCGGAGATCCTCTCCAGCGGCTTGACGATCCTCCGGTCGAGCAGGTCATAGCTTTCGCTGAGATCACGGGCGGAGGAGAGGCGGGCCTCCATGACCGGGATGTCGCCCTCGCGCGAATCCCAGCTCGACCCCACGATGATCTCCTCGATCTCGTCCGGCAGCTCCCGCCGTACCCGTTCCAGCTTCTCCTTCACCTCGACCCGCGCGACCGCCATCGGGTGGCCCCACTGGAACTCGAGGCGGACCATCCCGCCGTCGCTGTCGCAGCGCGCGTAGATCTCCTTTACACCCTTGACCGTGCCGAGCGCCTCCTCGAGCGGACGAACCACGAGCCGCTCGGTCTGCTCCGGCGTCGCATTGGGATACGGGACATGGACGTAGATTTCCGGTCGCTCGAAGTCGGGCATGAACCCCAGCGGCAGTCGAGCCACCGCCACCGCCCCCAGCACGACCATGCTGACCAGGAGCATGAGCGCGCTGACCGGCCGGCGGATCGCAAACTCCGGCAGGGTGATCATGCGGTTTCCTCCGCGACCCCGCCGACCGCGGTCTCCTCCCGCGCGGATCGCACCCGCGACGGGATCGCGGCGTAGGCGGCCGGAATCACGACCAGGGTCAGGAGGGTCGCCAGGGTCAGGCCGAACGAGACCGTGATCGCGAGCGGGGCACGAAGCTCCGCGCCCTCGCCTCGCGCTACGGCCATCGGCAGCAAGCCCAGCACGGTGGTCGCGGTCGTCATGAGGATCGGCCGGAGGCGGGTATGGGCCGCCTCGATGACGGCGTCGACCTTGGCCATCCCCGCCCGGCGACTCTGGTTGATCCGGTCGATCAGGACGATCGCGTTGTTGACGACGATCCCGGCCAGGAGAACCACGCCGATCAGCACGATCACATCGATGCTCGTGCCGGTCAGGAAGAGCCCGAGGACGACCCCGACCAGCGCGAGCGGCACGCTGAACATGACGATGAGGGGGTGCAGCAGCGACTCGAACGTGGCGGCCATGACGATGTAGACGAGGAAGACCGCCAGGAGGAGCGCGAACCGCAGGCTGGCGAACGAGACCTCCATCTCCCGGCTCTGGCCGGCCAGCTCCGCCGTCACGCCGGCGGGGGGCGGCACCCGGCCGAGCACACTCCGCACTTCGGCGGCGGCCGAGCCGAGGCCGCGCCCCTCGAGGTTCGCGGTCAGGACGGCCGCCCGCTGCTGGTGCATCCGATGAATCTCCGCCGGACCCCGATCGACTCGGACCTCCGCGACCGTGCCCAGTCGGATCGGCCGTCCGTCGGGACCCGGGACGACGAGATTCCGCACATCCTCCAGGGTCGCCCGGTCGACCTGGCGGTTGCGGACGCGGACGTCGATCTGCCGATCCTCGTCCTTGTAGCGGGTCGCCACCACCCCCTGTACGCGATCCCGCAGCGTCTCGGAGAGGGCGCGAAGATCGAGATCGAGCGCCGCCAGCCGCGCCCGGTCGAAGACCACCTGAATCTCGGGATTCCCTTCCGCGAGCGACGAGCGGAGATCGACCAGGCCCGGCACCTCCCCGAGCATCGCCTGCAGGTCGAGGGAATAGTCGCGCAAGAGCTCGAGGTTCTCGCCGTAGAGCACCAGTTCGACCGGGGTCTTCAGGCTGAAGTACGACGGCTTGGCCAGCTTGGCTTCCAGGTCGGGAATCGCCGCGTACCGCTGTCGTAACCGGGTCGCCAGTTCGTCTTCCTTCGCCTCGTCGCCGCGGTCGCGCAGCACGACGTTGACCTGCCCGAGGTGTTCGGCGCGCGTGTTGACCGAGACCCCGCCCGCGGCGAGGCGGCTGCCGATCGTCGCATAGACACGCTCCACGCCCGGTTCCGACGTGGCGGCACTCTCCATCCGGGCGATGACGCGATCGGTCGCCGCCAGCGGCGTCCCTTCGGGCATCTTCACCTCGAAGTAGAACTCCCCCTCATGGATCTGCGGAATCAGCTCGGTCCGGAGGCGGGGCACGAGCAGCACCATGCCGGCGAAGAGGGCCGCCGTGATCAGGAGCGTCCGGCTCCGGTGCAACAGAGCGCCGCGGAGGACACGATCGTAGGCGCGGGAGAAGCCGCCCAGGCTCATCGTGGTCTCACGGGACCCCGCCGGCGACGGCACCGCTCGTTCGCGCCCCATCGAGCTCAGCATCGGCGCTACGGTCAGGGCCACGACGAGCGAGGCCAGCAGGCTCACGGTCACGGTCATCGCCATGTCGCCGAAGAGCTGCCCGGCGATCCCCTCCACGAAGACGATCGGGAGGAAGACCGCCACCGTGGTCATGGTCGAGGCCGTCACGGCCGCGCCGACCTCCGACGCCCCGTCGACCGCGGCCCGGACCAGCCCTGCCCCTTCCCGCCGCTTCCGGAAGATCGACTCGAGCACGACAATCGAGTTGTCGACCAACATCCCGACACCGAGGGTGAGGCCACCGAGCGACATGATGTTGAGGGTCACGTTCAGCCGGTACATCAGGAGAAAGGCGACGACCAGGGAGAGGGGAATCGAGACGGCGATGATGAGGGTGCTCCGGAGGTCGCGCAGGAAGGCGAAGAGAACCAGAATCGCCAGCAACCCACCGAGAATGGCGGTGGATCGAACCTCCCCGATCGCCCGCTCAATGAAGCGTGACTGATCGAAGAGCACCTCCAGTTTCGATCCAGGCGGGAGTTTTGGTTCCATCTCCTCCAGCCGGGCCCGGACGGCGCGGGCCGTCGTGACGGTGTTCGCGTCCCCCTCCTTGAAGAGGTCGATCTCGACCGCCTCGCGGCCGTCGACCCGCATGATCTCCTCGCGTTCGCGGGCGCCGCGGCGGACCTCGGCCACATCGCGCAGCCGCACGAGTCCGTTCACGTCCTGGCGCAGGATGAGCGCGCCGATCTCCTCGACCGTGTCGTACTCGTTGACCGTGCGGATCAGGTAGCGGCTCTCCTCGTCCTCGAGCGAGCCGCCCGGCAGGTTGACGTTCCCGCTCCCGACCAGCCGGCGCACCTCTTCGATCGGGATCCTGAGCGCCGCCAGCCTCTCCTGGTCGAGGTCGATCTGGATCTCCTCCTCCAGCCCCCCCTTGACGCGCGCCGCCGCCACGCCGGATAGCGTCTCCAGCTCCTGCTTGACCCTCCGGTCCGCGATCTGTCGCAGCTCTTCCAGGGGGAGGTCCCCCAGCAAGGCGACGCGCAGGACCGGGTCGAGCGACGGATCGAAACGGAGGACGATCGGTTCCTCCGCCTCGGTCGGCAGACTCAGGCGGTCGAGCTTTTCGCGCACATCCATCAGGAGGAGGTCCATGTCGGCGCCCCACTCGAACTCGAGCGTGACTTCCGAGACGCCGGGACGCGAGACAGAGTGGATCGCGCGGAGTCCCTTCAGCACCCCGACCGTCTCCTCGATCGGCCGGGTGATCAGGTTCTCGACCTCGGCTGGGGCGGTGTCGGGGAACTCGGTCTGGACCGTCAGAGTCGGGTAGTTGATGTCGGGGAGGAGGTCGAGCGGGAGCCGGTTGTAGCCGACGACACCGAAGGCGGTGACGGCCAGGACGGTCATGAGGACCGTCACGCGCCGGCGAACCACGAGGGCGATGAAAGGACGCATGCCGGCGGCGCCTCAGCCGCGGGGACCGGCGGTGAAGGCCACCTTCTCGAGGAGGCGCACCCGCTGGCCGTGTTTCAGCGAGCGCTGCCCCTGCACGACGACCGGCTCGCCGGGACGCAGTCCGTCCACGACCTGGGCGTTGGTGTCATCCTCGAACCCCACCTGCACGACGCGCCGTTCGGCGGTCGAGTCGGTGGCGACGAAGACCACCCGTTCCCCCCGGTCGGTGATCACCGCCGCCTTGGGGACCAGCGTGGCGCCCGCGCGCGACTCGGTCACCACGCGGATCTCGGCGAAGTCGCCCGGCCGGGCGGTCGCTGGAGGGTTCCGCACCTCCACGGTCACCTTGATGGTGCCGCTCGCGGGATCGACGATCGGGCTGACCAGGTCGATCCGGCCGCGCAGCACATCTCCATTGGAGTCGAGGACGAGGTCGACCGGCTGGTCGGTCCGCAGATCGCGGAACTCCTTGGCCGGGACATGGACCCGCGCCAGCAAGCGGCTCGGATCGACGAGGGTGAAGAGGGGAGCGTTCGCGGAGACGGTCTGCCCCGCGCTGACGAAGCGGCGCGTCACGCGTCCCGAGAAAGGCGCCACGACGGTCGTATACCCCAGTTCGAGAGACGCCAGCTCCCGCGCGGCTTGCGCGGTCTGCAGGTCCATCTCGGTGGAGCTGTACTCCTCGGTCGAGGCAAGCCCTTCGGGATGGAGCCGTTTCACGCGGTCGTAGCGGGTCTGCTGCTTCGCCTCCTCCGCCTCGGCCTGCCGCAGGCGCAGGCGGTACTCGGTCTCCTCGATGCGCAGCAGCGGCTGCCCCTGACGCACCGCGTCTCCCTCCTCGGCCAGCACCTGCAGGATGACGCCGCGCACGCGGGCCGGGATTTCGGCCTCCTTGTCCGGTTCGAGGGTCGCGGTCGAACGGTAGTAGCTGGCGATCTCCCCCGTGACCGCGGGCTCGACCGCGACCGGTACCGGCGGCAGGGCAGGCTGGCCGCCGTTGCCGGGACGGGCCTGGGCACCACCCGCGGCCGGATCGCCCTTGGAGCAGGATGCGAGGAGACCGGCGGCCACGAACAGGAGGAGGACGCCGCACGGCCCGCGCCTGCACGGCTTGGCTCCCGGGAGAGAAGGGAACATGTTTGATTTCCTCATGCCTGACCGCGGGGGTCGGAATCCGGGACCGGGTCGGTTCGTCCGCTCCGGCCGGTCATCGGCGCGGGCGCGTTCCTCGAAGTTAGCACGGAGGAGGCATACGGCCCAGGCACGGACAGGTTTCCGGCCGGGGCCGTGACGGCTCGAGCTTTCGGCGGTCGATTGTTCGGCTCGCTCCGTCCGTGGATCGCATGCTACACTCGTCCGTTCCGTTTGACGTCAGCCAGCGAGGTCCAAGATGAAGGGATCGGTAGACCATATCCTCGAGACCATCGGTCGCACCCCCCTGGTGCGGCTGGGACGCGTCGGCCGCCAGTTGCCGTGTCCCCTCTACGGCAAGGCGGAGTTCATGAATCCCGGCGGGAGCGTCAAGGACCGGCTCGGCCGCGCTGTCATCGAGCGAGCCGAGGCGGAAGGGAAGCTGATCCCAGGGCGCTCCACCATCATCGAGGCGACGGCGGGAAACACCGGGGTCGGCCTGGCGCTGGCGGCGGCGGTCAAGGGGTACCGCTGCATCTTCGTCCTGCCCGACAAGATGAGCCGGGAGAAGATCGATCTGCTCAAGGCCTACGGCGCGGAGGTGGTCATCGTCCGGACCGATGTCTCCCCCGACTCCCCCGAGAGCTACGGCGGCACGGCGCGACGGCTCCTTTCGGAGATCCCGGACGCCTGGCATCCCGACCAGTTCAAGAACCTCACGAACCCCGAAGTCCACTACCAGACCACGGGACCGGAGATCTGGGAGCAGACCGGCGGTCGGGTCACCTGCTTCGTCACCGGGATCGGCACCGGCGGCACGATCAGCGGAGTCGGGCGGTATCTCAAGGAGCAGAACCCGGCCGTGCGCGTCATCGGCGCCGATCCGGAGGGGAGCGTGCTGAGCGGGGGATCTCCACAGCCGTGGAAGGTCGAGGGGATCGGAGAGGACTACGTCCCGCAGACCTTCAACAGCCAGGTGGTCGACGACTGGGTACGCGTCGGCGACCAGGAGTCGTTCGCCATCGCACGACGACTGGCGCGGGAAGAGGGACTGCTGGTCGGCGGCAGCGCCGGGACGGCGGTCGCGGCAGCCTTGCGCTATGCGGAGCGGCTCTCGGCGGATGACTGCGTGGTCGCGATCCTCCCGGACACCGGACGCAACTACCTCAGCAAGTTTCACAACGACGACTGGATGCGCGAACAGGGATTCGCCGGGGCCACGGAACGTCCCGCCACCGCGGGCGATCTGCTGGCGACGCGGGGTCCTCGCGAGATCCTGGCTCTGTCGCCAACCGCCACGGTCGAGGAGGCGATCGCCCTCTGCGGCCGGCACGGCATCTCGCAAGTGCCGGTCCTGGACGGTATCACGAACCTCGGTGTGATCGCGGAGATCACTCTGGCTCGCTCGCTGCGCGCGGGACCGGCGGCCCGGCAGATGCCGGTGCGCGAGGTGATGGCCCGGCCTCTCCCCGAGGTGCGCGAGACGACTTCGCTCGACGAGGTCTATCGTCTCCTGCTGTCGAGCAACACGGCGGTGCTGGTACGCTCCGGCGAAGGCATCCGCGGCCTGATCACGCGGATCGACCTGGTGGAGTACTGGGGAGCGGACGACAACCAGGGGAGGTCTTCGTGAGGTTCGCCACGCGCGCCATCCACGTCGGGCAGCGACCCGACCCGACCACCGGCGCCACCGTGCCGCCGATTTACGCCACCAGCACCTACACGCAGGCGGCTCCGGGAGAACACAAGGGATTCGAGTATTCCCGCACCCATAACCCGACGCGGAACGACTACGAGGAGTGCCTGACCGCGCTCGAGGGGGGCGCCGGCGCCTGCGCCTTCGCCTCCGGCCTGGCCGCGACCGATGCGGTGTTGAAGTCGCTGCTCCGCCCCGGCCAGTCGATCGTCGCCTTCAGCGATCTCTACGGCGGTACCTACCGGCTCTTGGAGCGGGTCTACCGCCCCTGGGGGCTCGATGCGCGTTACACCGACGATCCCGACCCGGCCTCGTTCGTCGAGAAAATCGACGCGACGACACGGATGATCTGGCTGGAGACGCCGACTAACCCGCTCCTGCGGATCATCGACATCGCAGCCGTGGTGCGGCAGGTGCGGGAGGCGTGGCGGGCGATCCCGCGGCCCGAACGCGAGGGCGCGACGCCCCCGGCGAACGACCTCCTCGTCGTCGTCGATAACACCTTCGCCTCCCCCGCGCTGCAGAATCCGCTCGCCCTGGGGGCCGACCTCGTGGTCCACAGCGCCACCAAGTACATCGGCGGTCACTCCGATCTCATCGGCGGAGCGGCCGTGGCGGCACGCGCCGAAACGCTTACACCGATCCGCTTCCACCAGAACGCCGCCGGAGCGATTCCCTCGCCTTTCGACTCCTTCCTCGCCCATCGAGGACTTAAGACGCTGGCCCTGCGGATGGAGAGGCACTGCCACAACGCCGCGCGGATTGCCGAGTGGGCCCGGACCCGGCCGGAGTTCGCGCAGGTTCTCTACCCCGGCCTGCCGGAGCATCCCGGTCACGAGATCGCCGCCCGCCAGATGTCAGGCTTCGGCGGGATGGTCAGCGTCGTCATGCAGGGCGGCCTGGAGGCGGCGCGGCTCTTCATGTCTTCCACGCGCCTCTTCGCCTGCGCCGAGTCGCTGGGCGGAGTCGAGTCCCTGATCAACCATCCGGCCGTGATGACCCACGCGTCGGTTCCGCCCGACGTGCGCCGGCGGATCGGGATCGAGGACGGGCTCGTCCGGTTGAGCGTGGGGGTGGAGGATGCGGACGATCTGATCGCGGATCTGGAGGGGGCGTTGGGAAGGATCCCTTCGTAAACGCGAGAGGCGCGTCTCCCGGACCCGCCTCTCGTCTCACTCCCTAGCGCGCCACGACCACCCTCGTCCCCATCGAACGCCCGTCGTCCGTCCGGACCTGGCAGAAGTAGGCCCCCGGCGCGACCGCACGGCCCTCATCGTCACGGCCGTCCCAGTTCCATCTCTGCCGGCCGGCCCGCAGGCCGTCGCGTCTGAGCCACCGGACCAGCCCCCCGTCCGGGCCGTAGATCCCGAGTGTCGCGCTCCCCGGCACGGCCAGATCGAAGAGGATCCGGCCCCCTTCACGCATCGGATTCGGAGCTGCGATGACCCCGCCGATCGCGACGCCCGCCGCCGGCTCGATCGCCGCCGGGTCGAACGGCTCGAAGGCCGCGAGGAAGATGTCGGACGCACCGGCACTCACCAGCGGACCGCCGCCGAAGTCGACCGTGTTGGCAAACGAGCCGACGATGACGGTCCGGCCGGCCGCATCGACGGCCACGCCACTCGCCTTCTGATCATTCTGGCTGCCGAACCGCGCGCTCCAGAGGTGGTTCCCGTCAGGGTCGAGTCGGGCGAGGAACACGTCTTCCCCGTGGGCACTGGTGAGCGGGCCGCCGCCGAAGTCAACCGATCCCTGGAAGAAACCGGCACAGACCACGTTCCCGGCACCGTCCATCGCCACGCCCTCGGCGATCTGCTCCTGGGCATCCCCGTACCGTCGGCTCCAGATGTGGTCCAGGTTGGCGTCGTACTTCGCCAGGAAGATGTCGAAGCCCCCGGCGCTGGTGAGAGGGTCGCCGCCGAAGTCCACGGTGCCCATAAAGACACCGGACGCGAGCACCTGACCGTTGTCATCGAGCGATACGGCCGAGGAGTACTGGAACTCGGGATCGACGAATCCGCGGCTGAAGAGATGGTTTCCATTCGGATCGAACTTCGCCAGAAAGACATCCATCAATCCGGCGCCCACCAAGGGGCCGGCACCGAGGTCGATCCACTCCATGAAGTCACCGAGGAGAACGACGTTGCCTTCCCCATCGGCGGCAACGCTTCGTCCCTGGTGGCCCGCCATCCCGCCGGCGCCCCCGTAGAGGCTGCTCCAGATATGGGTTCCATCCGACTCATACTTCGCCAGGAACGCATCGACAAAGGCCACGCTCGTCAGCGTCTCGCCCCCCAGGTCGCCCGTCCCGCCGAAGTACCCCGTCAGCAGAATTCGGTTGGATCGATCCACGGCGACGTCGAATGCGCTCCCGTCGCTGCCGCCGTGCCGCGCGCTCCAGAGGTGGTGACCATCGGCCTCGTACTTGGCGAGGAAGATGGTCCCGGGGCCGGCCAGCGATCCTCCCCCTAGATCCACCGGCGCCGTTGAGCTCATGATCTGCCCGGCCACGAGGACGTTGCCATCGGCATCGGTCGCGATGCACTGACCGAGGAGGTCGACCGCGTTGCCGTCATGCCAACTCCAGAGATGATTCCCCTCCGCGTCGAACTTCGCGACGAAGAAGTCGACGTTGCCCACCGCCGTGAGCGCCCCCCCACCGAAGTCGACCGAACCCCAGAAGTAGCCCGTGACGAAGATGTTCCCTTCTCCGTCGAAGCATGCCTCGAGGCCGTGTTGCCCAACTGAGTCGCCGAAGCGCGCACTCCAGAGATGAGAGAGGCTCTGCGCCGAGGAGATCGACGACGCCAGACCGGACAAACACAGGATCAGGACAAGACCATGCAGCCGTCGCATCACCGTACCATCCCTTCGTTCGAACTCCTCCCACACTCCCGGCTCACCCTCCACTCTGTTCCGAGCCAGACGTCATCACAAGACGGAGCGGGATCGGCCGCGCGATCTTAACCGAAGGCCCGGGTGCAAGGGATTCCGCGCCCGCTCTACCCCCGCACCGGGTTGGCGGCGCTCTCTCCTACCACCGTCTTCCACGGCCGGATCTTCCAGCGGGCCACGAGCCCGTTCTTCACATAGGGATCTGCGTCGACGAACGCTTCGATCGGCGCCGGCGAGTCGCACTTCCACAAGAGCACCGCGAGGTCGACCGGATCATCCAGCGCGCCGCCCAGGATCAGCTCACCCCGCTCGCAGGCCTTCCAGGCCAGAGCCAGGTGCTCGGCGCGGAAGTCGCCCCGGCGTTCGAGATAGTCCGGCGTCACATCGTAGAGGAGCAGATAGTGCATCGTTCGAGCCTCCGCGGTCGTCGGGACGGCCAGCAGGGTGCTGAGAAACCGGGCCAGCCGCGCCGGCGGAACTTGCGGCGCCGATCCGATGACCGGCGCCGCCGCGACCACCCACATACTACCGAATCCGCACGATCCTCGCCTGTGCGCCCTGCGCCGAGCGCGCGAAGTAGATCCCCGCGGGGAGCGGGGCGTTCGCATCATCCGTCCCGGTCCAGGTCACTCCGTCCGGCGGGCAGGCCGGGAAGGTGCGAAGGAGCCGTCCGGACGCATCATGGATCCAGAGCGGGCCCGCGACACTCGAGGGGCTGATCGGGAGGATCCGCGTCTCTCCTGCCGTCGGGTTCGGCCAGACGTGCAGGCCACCCGTCCCGACCAGGTGAAGATCGAGCGGATCGACCGCGGCGGGATCACCGACTGCCGCGCAGTAAGCGTCCGAGCCGCTGCCGAAGACATTCGCGTGGACCAGCTTCCCGGTGGCGGAGACGTACTTGCCGTCCGCCGAGATCGCGACGTCGTACATCGAGCCCGGCGCGTGCACCATCGTCGCCTCGGTCCCATCCGCATTCAGCACCAGGATCTCGGGGGAGGTGTCCGTCGCATCGCCCCAGTTGGCAAAGGCGTACTTCCCGCGGTCAGGGGTATAGTCGATCCCCACGGGCAGATCCTGCACCGCGCCCGAACTGGCCGGAGAATCGTACGTCCAGTCGATGCCCCCGGTCGCGAGGTTCCACCGGATGTAACGGTTCTGCGTGTAGGAGCTGCGATACCATCCGACGATCCAGTACCCCTGCTCGCTCACGGCGGCGACGCCCGCGTAGAACCCCGACGTGCTCCTCGTCCAGCGCAGGATGTAGGAGTTCGTACCCGGATCCCACTGGAACGCTTTAGTCGTGTTGAAGCCGGAGACGATCCACTCACCGGTCTCGGAGATCCCCACGGGGTTGGTGCTGGCGCCGACGTTGACCCGCGCACGTTCGACCTGGTTCTCGACGTCGAAGACGACGTGCCAGGCACCGCAGTTGAGATCGACGAAGCGGCCGTCATCGCTGATCGCCATCCCGCGCAGGGACGGCGTGTCGAGCGGGACGATCTTGTCCAGCAGAGAGGTGCCGGTGTCGGCCGCGAGGACGATCAGACGCACCGAGGTAGGATTGAGGCAGCCGTAGTAGACGCGCGTCCCCGCCATGTCGATGTGGAGCGTGTTGCCGTAGCTTGTCGGCACGCCGGTCGGCAGGGAGTAGGTCCAGGCTGGGGTGGCCAGATCCTGATACCAGCCGGTCAGGGTGATCCCATGCCCCTGGACGAAATCGGCCAACGCGTAGGCCTGTCCCCGCGCGGCCACCTGCGCGAACGACGCCGTCGAGGTCCAGTACGGCGTTCCGGTCCCTTCCGCCTCGAAAACCTCGACCGGAGTCGGAGGAGCATTTTCGTGACCGACCATCACGTCGGCCCGGCCCGGCGAGATCGCGATGCCGGTCGACGATCCGATCATCGAGGGATGCGTACTGCGCCAGATATAGGTGGAGCGCGGAACCTCCGACGGTCCACCCGGCTCGATTCCCGCCGACGGGACGATTTCGGTCCCCAGCGGGGTGATCTGGTGCACGACAGCCTGGCCGGCGGCGGCGGCCACGGGGCCAAGCGCGGCGACCGCGGCGATGACAGCGACGAGAAGGAGACGACGCGAGCTCATGGGACCCTCCAATCCATTGCAGGATGCGTTCCAGGATGACCGTCAAGCGACTTCCGGACGGACCCTCCCATCAGGTGGGGGCGAGGCGCGCGGTGCGCGGCGCCGTTCTTGTGAGCGCAACAAGGGTACGCCTGCCGCGGGCGGGAGGCAATGAAAAGGGTCGACGGGCAGCCGCCTCACGGCCTCCATCTGGACAGGAAGCGCGTGTCGACCCCCTGAATCGACTCGAACTCTCCACCGACGTAGATCGCCCCGTCGTAAGCCTCGAGGTCCGTCAACCGGCCCGACGGAATGGAGCCGATTTCCCGGATCTCGCCGGGGCGACTCTCGAAGAGGGTCGAGGAATCGATGAAGAACCACCGGTCTCCCAGTCTCGCGCTCGCGTGGGCCGGACGCGCGCCGAGGGACTCGACGACGTCACCAAAGACGCGCTCGATCCCCCAGCCGTATCCGCCCGGGCTCCCCGTCGACCAGGAGAAGACGAGTTGATCGCCATGGCTCCGCAGGTGATCGATTCCGCACGAGCAGTTGTCCCCGCAGCCAACCTCGAACAGCGTCGTCCAGACCGAGCCGTCGAACGCACGCACGAAGCATGTCTGGAATCGCATCGGCCCCCAGTACTCCGCTCCCGCGAAGTAAAGCCGGCCGCCATGCGAAGCGAGGGCGTATCCGTCGGCTTCCGGATCGGACAACTGCTCCCACTCTCCGCCCCGAGCCCGGAGAACACCGGCGGCGGCGGCCGTGATCACCAACGCTCCCTCGTGAAGCACCGCGGTGGCATTCACGAGCGGGGAGGGCGCCGGGGGCGAAAGGGGATCCCAGCCGTTCCCAGTCCAGCGCAGGAATTCCCCGTCCAGAGTCTGCGCGACCAGGATCTCTCCGTCGCTGTACAAACGAAGGATCGGTCCGGTCTCAGGAGGCAGATCGTAAGGAGCCGACTCCCATGAGTCCCCGTTCCACGACGCCACCGGCCCGGTGACGTCGAGGCCTCCGATCGCGGTGAAGTCTCCCAGGACAACAAGATGTCCCTGGTGTACGACCATGTCGCGAATCGGACCGTTCGGAGTTCCGAAGGGCTCGAAGCCCTGACCAGGCCGTTCGACCTGGATCGGGATCCACGCGCTCCGGTAGACCTGGATACCCCGGGAGGAGAACCCCAGTCGGAACGACGCGGTGTCCGCAACCAGACCTTGGAGCCGAAGGATCGTTCCGCGCCCGTCCGTCGCGATCCTCGCCGCAACGACGCCGGACCGGGAAAGGAGAACATCGGCCTCGAGAGTCGAGTCAGCCTCGCAGGGATCGACCAGACCCGTCGGGGTCAGGATCCGTATCCGCACATCCGTGCTGTCGTCGAGAGACAGGGCCAGGCTTCCAGTGACTGCCCCCGACTCCTCCCGCACGACAACGCCCGTGGAATCCTCGAGCCAAACCCCGCTGATTTCCAGCAGCGACGGCGGAGGCGACCCGGGATCGCCGTCCGGATCGGATGAACAACCCGGCGCAAGGAGCAGGAGAAGGAGAAGGAACCACCGGAACCGGCCGGAACCGTTCCACGGTTCAGGGAGGGCGCTGAACCAGGTGGCCGAAGTTCTGGCCCACCTCGTCGTCCCTGCGGGCCAGGTCATCTTTCCCCGGGTTTTCGAGGCGTCCCCCTCCCCCACCGGTGCCCCTTCCACTCCGGCGTCGGCTCGCCTCCGCACATCCGGATCGCCTTCACCAGTTCCCACTGACAGAGCAGACTGTCGTGATCGCACGGTTCGCCGGTGTAGAGCGCCTGCAGCCGCGGCAGGGCGCGAGGATCCCGCAACCGCCCCAGGGCCCACACCGCGCGGTTACGCCCGGCGACGGCGTGATCGGGCGAATCGATGAACGCGAGGAGCGCGGCCACGTCATCCCCGGGATGGGGATGCGCCTCCTGGGCGATGGCCGTGAATCCCCGTACGCCCTGGCGGATCCCTAGCAGCACCAGCGAGAGAACGATCGCCGCCAGTCCGACGAAAAGCGCCATGACGACGAGGATCCGGCGAGTCATGCGAGCGTGGACCAAGCGATTCCCCCTCACGTGTCCGGAGCGACCAACTCCGGGGTTCTTGAAGTCAGACGGAACTTCGCGGTGCGCGGATCATGCCTCAGCCACCGGCAACTCCACCACCAGGCGTGCCCCGCCGCCACTCCAATTCTCCGCCGTCACCTGGCCGCGATGCGCCCGCGCGATCTCGCGCACGATCGCCAGGCCAAGGCCCGATCCGCCGGCCGAACGCGCCCGATCTGCCCGGTAGAACCGATCGAAGAGACGAGGAAGATCCTCCGGCGCGAAGCCGGGGCCGTTGTCCTCGACCACGAGGCGCGCGACGGCGCCGGCCGCAGTCACGCTGACCATAACGGTCCCTCCCCGCGGCACGTAGCGCAGGGCATTCTGCAAGAGGTTGTCGAGGATCTGCTCGATCCGCCTTGGATCGCCCTGGATCTCGACGCGTACGGGGGAACCATCTGTCTGCGTCCAACCGAGCTTCAAGCCCGCCTCGCGGAAGATCGGTTCGAAGCGCCGCACCGATCCCGCGGCGAGAGCCGCCCAATCGATCCGCTCGCGCGCTTCCTCCCGCTGCACCGCCTCGAGCCGCGCCAGGTCGAGCAGATCGCGCACCATCAGCTCCATGCGCGCCGACTCGGCCTGGATGTCACGCAGGTAGCTCTCCCGCTCCGCGTCCGACACCGACACTCCCGGATCAAGAAGCGTTTCGGTGAAACCGCGAATCGTGGTCAGAGGCGTCGACAGCTCGTGCGTCACATCGGCCAGGAAGCGGCGGCGGCGGCGCTCGGCCTCCTCCAGATTCTCGCGCGCGGCGGCCAGGCGATCCGACATGCGGTTCAGGCTCTCCGCCAGCCGCCCCAGTTCATCGCGTCCCGGCCGCTCGATGCGGGCGGCCAGATCCCCCGCCGCCACCCGCTCGGCATGCTGCTCAAGGCGCAGGAGGCGCCGCCCCAGGATGCGCACCAGCACCACTCCGGCGGCCCCGGCCAGCGCCGCGGCGACCGGAAGGAACAGGAGGATCGGTCGGGGACCGCCTTCGGGCCACTCGGCGAAACGCTGCGGAGCGATCAGCGAGATCACCTCCGCGGTCACGACCCCTTCCACCCTGACAGCCGCTCGGGTCTCCGAACGATCGAGCAGAGTGGCGATCGGAGTCGGAAAGCGTGAGCGGCGCCGCGTGGCCGCGCGCGGATCGAAGTCGGGCTCCCCTTCGCGCATCTCGGGCGGCGGCGGCCCGTCGGTCTCCGGCGGCTCCGTCCGTGTCGAGCGTCCGGCCTGCAGGGCTCGGCGCCATCCGGGCACCGGACGATCGGAGCCGATGATGCGACCGTCCACCGCGCGGCAGACCAGCGTGATCGGCCCCTCGCCGTTCGTCACCGACGACAAGACCGGCCCGATCGGCGCCTGTGGATCGGCTTCGAGCGCGCGTCCGACCGCCTCGGCTCCGGCGCGCGCCATCGCCTGCGCCTGGCGCTCGATCCAGTGACGCGTCGCCGGTCGGATGACGCCGTAGACCAGCGCGATCTGCAGGCCCGCGCCGAGGACGAGGACCGCCAGGAACGCTCCGGTGAAGGTCCAGAGAAGGCTCGAGGAGCGGAGTCGCATGCTCACTCCGACTCCGTGAAACGGTACCCGGCGCCCCACACCGTCTGGATGTACCTCGGCTCGTCGTCCTTGACCTCGACGCGGCGGCGCACCCGGCTCACGAGGCTGTCGATCGTGCGCTGGTCGACGATCCGGTCTTCGCCCCAGACATGGTAGAGAAGCTCGTCGCGCGTGAAGACACGGCCGGGCCGCAGAGCGAGAAAGTGGAGCAGGTCGAACTCGAGGCTGGTGAGCTCGATCCGCTCGCCCCCGCGTTCGACCACGCGGCGCGCCGGATCGATCAGGAGGTCGCCTCGACGGATCGGTTCGCCGTCCGGCTTCGCTCCCGAGCGACGCAGCAGGGCCCGTACCCGCGCCACCAGCTCCCGCGTACCGAACGGCTTGGTCAGGTAGTCATCGGCGCCGAGCTCGAAGCCCAGGACCTTCTCCGACTCCTCGCCGCGCGCGGTCAGCATCAGGACCGGCGTATCCCCCTCGCGCCGGATCCTCCGGCAGATCTCGAATCCATCCGGACCGGGAATCATGAGATCGAGGACCACGAGATCCGGCCGCTCGCGCAGAAACTCGCGCCAGGCGCTATCGCCGTCCCCCGCGACACGGCAGGTGAGTCCCGCCGCCTCGAGATTCTTCTGCACAAGGCGCGCGATTTTCGGATCATCTTCGACGATCAGGACCGTGCCGGGCATGATGGCGCGAGGGTGCGACCGGGCCGAGGGCCCGTCAAGCCGGCGCTCACGGGGAGAGGGGGCCAATTCCCTCCTTGCACGCACCTCTCCCCAGCGTTAGCATTGATCTGTTCCCCGGGGTTGGGGCCCGCTGAGGAGGGGTTCGATGCTCCCTCCAGGATCGATCCGGCGCAGGGCGCGCGCTTGTGGTCACGATCCGGGCCCGCAGGGTCGGTGGTTCTTCCGCCGGCGTGTTCAGGCTCATCCTTCGGCCATCGGTGTGTCCGCCCTGCAGAGAGAGTTGTGACGACCGTCCTGTGACCTGGTGGAAACAAAGGAGGGCGACATGCGCGCGCACGCCGACGGCCGCGGGTTGGATTTCCGTTCCCTGCTCGCGATCCTGATCCCGATCCTGATCCCGGTCCTGCTCCCTGGGGTTGGCGTCCTCCTGATCGTACTGGCCGCACCACCATCCGTCTCGGCCGCCCCCGCACCCGCAGGCGGGGCGGCCGAGAGGTTGGTGTTCGACCTCAATCAGAATCGTTCCGATCTCCGAGGTCTGACTTCACCGGCCGGCCCGACCGGCATCCCCACCCGTTCCGACACGATCGACTTCGGCTTCTATGAGATCCGCGACGATGGCCTGAAGTATGCCGTGCGCGACGGCCGCTGGACCTTCGACCACGGCGCCGCCGATCCCTTGGAGGGATGGACCTCGCGCGACGTGACGCAGAACGACCGGGACTTCTGGCGGCAGGTGACCGAAGCGGTCTGGTTGGCGGAAGGCAACTCGCTTCCATGGCCACAGATGAACGGCGACGGGATGGCCCTCTGCGGCGCCGGCCAGCTCCAGTCGGACACGCTCGGTTGGGCCGCCGGCATCGGCTACG
>CAYJLF010000006.1:0-258560 GCA_964371055.1 uncultured bacterium
ACCGCCCGATCGGGATGGGCAGAAGCCGGCGCCGTCCCGCCAATCCCCAATCTTCTGGCCACGACTCTCGTGGTACAGTTCGGGGCCGGCGGCGTGAATTGCGCTGCGGTGGAGAGAGATGCTCACCGTCCTCATCGCCACAGTGGCGGCCGCTCTGGCTGCTCCCCTCTTCGTTCGCCTCCCGGGCCGCGGGTCGCGGAGCGCCGCGCCGTGGATCCTGGGCGCGGTCCCGCTGCTCGGAACCGCTTGGCTGGCGTACACGTTCTTCATCCGGGGCGGCGCCGACCTCGCGGCATCGTGGGACTGGGCGCCGGGACTCGGCACGGCTCTGGCCTTCCGCGCCGACGGCCTGGCCATCCTCTTCACCCTCCTGGTGGGGGGCATCGGCGGCCTCGTCACCATTTACGCGGGCGGATATCTGGCCGGCCATCCCCGACTGGGGAGCTTCTATCTTCTCTTACTCCTCTTCATCGCATCGATGCTGGGCCTCGTCCTGGCCGACAACCTGGTTCTGCTCTTCGTCTGCTGGGAGCTGACCAGCATCACCTCCTTCTTCCTCATCGGCTTCGATCGCGAGAAGGAGTACGCCCGCAAGGCGGCCCAGAAGGCGCTGCTGACCACGGGGGCGGGAGGCCTGGCCCTGCTGGGGGGCCTGGTGCTGCTGGCCACCATGGCGCAACGGGCCGGGCTCGACCCGTCGTCCTCGCTGACTCTGTCGCGGCTGCCGGAGGTAGGCGAGGCGCTCCGAGCCGATCCGCTCTACCCGGCGGCGGTTGGATTGATCCTGTTGGGGTGTTTCACCAAGAGCGCCCAGATGCCGTTCCACTTCTGGCTGCCGGCGGCGATGGCCGGACCGGCGCCGGTGTCGGCGCTGCTCCACTCCGCCACAATGGTCAAAGCAGGCATCTTCCTCCTGGCGCGCCTGCACGAACCGCTCGGCGGCACCGCGTTCTGGACTGGATCGCTCACGATCGCCGGCGCGATCACCATGGTCGGAGGCGCCCTCCTCGCGCTGGGTCGACGCGATCTCAAGGCTCTCCTAGCCTATACCACGGTCAGCGCCCTTGGCACGCTCGTTCTCCTGATCGGTCTCGGTTCGGATCGGGCCATCGCGGCCATGGTGATCTTCCTGACGGTGCACGCCCTCTACAAGGCCACCCTCTTCATGGTGATCGGCAATGTCGATCACGAGGCGGGTACCCGTGACCTTGTTCATCTGGGCGGGTTGAGCCGCGCCATGCCGATCACGATGGCCGCGGCCGTGCTCGCCGCGCTCAGCCAGGCGGGCGCTCCGCCCGCCCTCGGCTACCTGGGGAAAAAGCTCGCCCTGCAGGCGAAGCTCGACTTCGGCACCTTGAGTGAATGGCTGGTCGTGGCCGCGATCGTCACCAACATCGCCATGGTCGCCGTGGCGCTGGTGATCGCCCTGCGCCCTTTCTGGGGGCGCACGGTGGTTCCGGTGCGGCGGGTCCACGAGGCGCCCGTCACCATGCTGGCCGGCCCGGTGCTGCTGGCCGCGCTGGGTCTCATCATCGGCCTGGTGCCGGCCGTCTTCGGCCGCTCGCTCGGCGCGGCGGCGGCCTCCGCGGTTGCCGGCACGCCGATCACGATCCAGCTGAAGATCTGGTCCGGCCTGAGCGTGGAGGCACTGACTCTGCTGGGAGTCAGCCTCTTCGGATTCGGCGCGGGGTTTCTCGTCTACCGGCGCCTGCACCTGCTCTGGCACCGGCCCAGCCTGCCGGCGGTGCTCATCCCCCTCTCGCCGACGATCCTGTACGAGCGCGGACTCGCCGGGCTCTTCGCGGTCGCCGCCTGGCAGACCCGCCAACTCCAGCGCGGGGTCCTGCGCTTCTACGTGGCTGTCGTCGTCCTCGCCGTCGTGGCCCTGGTTCTTCCCTGGCTGGCGCGGGCCGCGCCTCCGGCCGCCTGGGCGGCTGATCTCGCCGAGGTCGCACTCCACGAGTTCCTGCTGGTCCTCGTGATCCTGGCCGGGACCGTCGGGGCCGTCTTCACCCGACGCCCGATCGTCGCGGTCATGGTGGCCGGAGCGGCCGGAGTCGGCCTGGCCCTCGTCTTCGCATCTTACGGCGGCGTCGATCTGGCGATCACCCAGATCCTGGTCGAGACACTCCTCGTGGTGCTGTTCGCCACGATCCTGCGCCGCCTCCCCCCCCGGATGACGGGGACC
The DNA here is from genome assembly GCA_964371055.1 of uncultured bacterium. Classification (GTDB taxonomy): domain Bacteria; phylum Eisenbacteria; class RBG-16-71-46; order CAIMUX01; family CAIMUX01; genus CAYJLF01. The sequence goes on from CAYJLF010000006.1 coordinate 2,189, forward strand.
GGGCGGATCGCCCGGATCCGCGATGTCGGGATCGCCGCGCTCGGCGGAACGCTGGCCGTGCTGCTGGTCCTGGTCGGCGCGTCGGGAGACAGCGGACGCCACGTCGCCGCCTCCATGCTCGAGCGCTCGGTTCCGGAGGCGTTCGGTCGCAACGTCGTCAACGTGATCCTGGTCGACTTCCGGGCCCTCGACACGCTCGGCGAGATCACCGTCGTGGCGGCCGCCGCCGTGGCGATCGGATGCCTGCTGCGGGGTCGCCGGCGCCGGCCCACGCCGGGAGGCGCATCGTGAACTGGATACCGCTGCGGGTCATCAGTCGCCCCATGACCCTGCTTCTGGTCGGCATGTCGCTGCTGGTGCTGCTGCGCGGCCACAACGAACCAGGCGGCGGCTTCATCGGCGGACTCCTGGCGGCGGCGGGCTTCGTCGTCTACGGACTTGCGTTCGGCGCCGAGCCGGCCCGCCGACTGCTGCGCATCTCCCCGGTCACGCTCCTGTCCGCCGGGCTTCTGCTCGCGGCCGGCAGCGGCATTCCAGCGCTGTTCACCCGCCGCCCGTTCATGACCGGACTGTGGTGGGGTCAGCTGTTGCAGCTCGGCAAGTTCGGCACCGTGCTGCTCTTCGATGTCGGCGTCTACCTCGTGGTCTTAGGCGCGATCTCCTACCTCCTGCTTGGTCTGCTCGACCCGGATCCCGGCCACAGCGGGGAGGACGAGCCATGACGCTGCTGCTGGCGCTGCTGGTCGGAGCCTTCTTCACTGGGGGGATCTACCTGCTGCTGCAGCGCAGCCTCGCACGCCTGCTGGTAGGGCTTCTGCTGCTCAGCAATGGGGCCAATCTGGCGGTGTTCGTCATGGGCGGACTCACGCGCAGCGCCCCTCCCCTGGCGGCAGAGGGGGAGATGGCCCCGCCCCCGGGGGTCGCAGATCCGCTCCCGCAGGCACTCGTCCTGACCGCCATCGTGATCGGCTTCGCCTTGATCGCATTCGCGGCGGTCCTGCTGTGGCGGACCCACGAGGCAGCCGGCACGGACGATCTCGATCAGATTAGGAGCACGGACGGATGAGCGCGCTGCCTGTCCTCCCGCTGGTTCTCCCGGTGATCGGCGTCGGGCTCTGCCTGGTAACCCGGCGCCTTCCCCGGCTGCAGGCCGCGGCGGGGCTCGCGGCCGCGATCGCGCTCCTGCCGGTGGCCATCGCCCTTGTCGCCCGCACCTCCGCCGGACCTCCGATCGTCGCGCACATCGGGGGGTGGCCCGCGCCTCTAGGCATCACTCTCGTCGCCGATCTCTTCAGCGCGCTCATGCTGCTCCTGGCGGCGGTCATGGCCACGTCGGCGGCGATCTACGCCCGGATCGAGGTCCGCCGGGCCGCAGGGCACCGTGCCTTTTTCCCCCTGCTGCATGTCCTGATGCTCGGCGTCAACGGCGCCTTCATGACGGGAGATCTCTTCAACCTCTACGTCTGGTTCGAAGTGCTGCTGATGGGCAGCTTCGGGCTTCTCGTCGTGGAGGAGGGACGCGCGGGCATCGAGGCCGCGCTGAAGGCGCTGACCTTGAACCTGCTCGGTTCATTGCTCTTCCTGATCGCGGTCGGCGCCACGTACGGACTGGCCGGCACGCTCAACCTGGCCGACCTCCATCTGCGCATCCCCGCGATCTACGCGGCGCGGCCGGAGGCGGTCACCGCAGTCGCGGCGATGCTCGCGGCGGCCTTCGCTCTGAAGGCGGCCCTCTTCCCTCTCTACTTCTGGCTGCCGGCGAGCTATCACGTGCCGGCGGCGGGGATTTGCGCGCTCTTCGCCGCCCTGCTGACCAAGGTCGGGGTCTACGCGCTGGTGCGTCTCTTCACCCTGCCGTTCGCCGCGGTCACCGCCCTGCCGGCGATCATCCTGGCCGTCTCGATCGCCACCATGCTGAGCGGCGTGCTCGGCGCGGTGACGCAATTCGAGATCAAGCGGATCCTCGCCTGGCACAGCATCAGTCAGGTTGGCTACATCGTGGTCGGCATCGGTCTCCTGGCCGCCCCCGATCCGACCATCAGGCTGGCCGGCTTGGCCGCGACCGTCTTTTTCACCCTGCACCATGGTCTGGTCAAGCCGGCGCTGTTTCTGACGGCCGGCCTCGTCCGACACCACGCCGGCACCACCGAGCTCCGATCCCTCGGGGGAATGATGGCCGCGCAGCCGGCGCTGGCCGCGCTCTTCCTCCTGGCCGCGGGCTCCCTGGCCGGGATCCCGCCCCTCTCAGGATTCTGGGCGAAACTCGCCGTCGTACGGGTGGCCGCCGCCGCCGAGGCGTGGGGGGTGATGGCGGCCGCCCTGGCGGCGGGCTTGCTGACACTGCTCAGCATGCTCAAGATCTGGAACGAGGTCTTCTGGAAGCCGCTTCCGGAGGGGAGGCCGGCCGGTCCGGCGCGACGCCGACATCCGGCTCTCTGGGCGCCCACCGTCGCCCTCGTGCTTCTGGTGACCCTTCTCGGGATCTGGCCGCAGCCGCTTCTGTCTCTGTCCCACCGTGCGGCCCGAGCCGTGCTCGATCCGGCGTCCTATGTAACGGCCGTGCTCGGCCAGGAGCAGACCCCGTGGCACCCTTTGCCCTGAACCTCTTGATCACGGGCCTCTGGGTAGTCGTGAGCGGCGACCCGGGAGCGCTGAACGCGGCGGTCGGATTCCTGGTCGGCCTCGGACTCCTGTGGTGGCTCTGGCCGCGGGACCAGGACCGCCGGTACTTCCGGAAGATCCCGGCCGGGCTCGGCTTCGCCGCCTTCTTTCTGTGGGAGCTCCTGCTCTCCTCGCTGCGCGTGGCGTACGACGTGGTCACCCCTCCGCCTCTCCGTCGGCCTGCCATCGTCTGCGTGCCGCTCGACCTGCGCTCCGACGCCTCCATCGCGCTCCTGGCCAATCTCCTCACCCTGACCCCGGGGACGGTGGTCCTCGGCGTCTCGCCCGACCGCTCCACGATGCTGATCCACGCTCTCTTCGCGCCCGACGATGAGGCGTTCCGGCGCTCGATCAAGAACGGCTTCGAACGCCGGGTGAAGGAGCTCCTGGCATGACCGCGGCAGGCGAACCGGCCGCGACGGTCCTCCTCGTCCTCATGAGCGTCGTGGGCGTGTCGATGATCCTGGCGGCCATCCGGCTCCTTCGCGGACCGAGCCTGGCGGATCGCGTCATGGCGCTCGACGTGCTGATCGCCGCCGGCGTGGCCAGCGTGGCGCTTCTGGCCTGGCGGACCGGCCAGATGATCTACCTCGATCTGGCCGTCGCGGTCGCGATGGTGACGTTCCTCAGCGCGGTCGCGCTCGCCTGGTATCTGGACAAGCGAGGTGATCCGTGACGACCCTCGCCCTGATCCTGGCGGCCGGCGGCGCCGCGTTCATCCTCCTGGCGACCGTCGGGCTCCTGCGCTTCCCCGATGTCTATACGCGCAGCCACGCGGCGGGCAAAGCCGCCACCCTGGGGATTTGCGGCGTGCTGCTCGGCGCGGCGATCGGCCTGGGGAGCACCGGGGCCCTGGCCCGTGCCGGCCTGGCGATGGCGTTTCTCTTCTTCGGCATTCCGGTGGCGGCGCAGTTGGTGGCGCGCGCGGCGTTTCGAAGCGGGGTTCTGCCGGCGGCGGAGACCCGGCTCGATCCTAGGCTCTGCGACCTCGACGACGTCGTCGAAGAGGACGATGAAGTGAACGTGGAGCATGACTCGGCGTCGCCCGGACCGGAATCCTCGGATCGGGCGGGGACCGACCGATGAGCCGGCGGGTCCCATCTGCGTTACACTGTCCCGGGATCGCACTCTGGGGACACCGGGGTCGCGTCTCGACCATGGATGCAGGATCGCGGGAGCTCAGATGAAGATCCTGATCCTGGGAGCCGGCGACGTCGGCTTCCACCTGACCAAGAAGCTCTCCGGGGAGGGGCACGACCTCACCCTGGTCGAGCGGGACCCGGAGAAACTGCGGCGGGCCGAGGAACAGCTCGACGCCCTGATCGTCCCCGGATCCGCTTCCAGCCCGGCCACGTTGCGCAAGGCGGGTCTCGACTCCGCCGACGTGCTGGCCGCGTTGACGAACTCCGACGAGGTGAACCTCCTCGCCTGCCAGCTCGCGCGGCTGGCGGGCGTCCCCCGAAAGATCGCCCGGATGCGGAGTCTCGAGTTCGTCGAACCCGGTTTCGATCACCCCGTCGAGGCGCTCGGCCCCGATCTCCTCATCCACCCTGAGCGGGAGGCGGCTGACGCCATTGTCCGGCTCATCCGCCAGAGCCAGGCCACCGACGTCCTCGAGTTCGCCGACGGCGCGATCCAGCTTCTCGGGATCCGGCTCGAGGCCGACGCTCCCCTGCTCGGCCAGCCCCTGATGGAAGCATGGCAGCTCCTCGAAGGGACGCCCGCTCGCATCGTGGCCGTGGCGCGGAAACAGAAGACGATCATTCCGGGGGGGAAGGACTACCTCTTCGCGGGAGACCAGATCTTCATCCTTTCGCTGCGCGAGGCCGCCAGCGAGGTCATCCGCCGGCTCGGGAAGGATGTCGTCAACATCCGCAACGTGATGATCCTCGGAGGGGGGCTCATCGGCCAGCTCGCGGCGCGCGCCCTGCAGAAGGAGATGTCGGTGAAGCTGATCGAGAGCCGGTCCGATCGCTCGGATGGCCTGGCCGAGATCCTCCCGGATACCCTGGTGATCCACGGCGACGGGATCGACATGGATCTCCTGGCGGTGGAGGGGATCACCGACATGGACGCCTTCGTCGCCGTGACGGGCGACGACGAGACGAACATCATCGCCACCCTGGTCGCGCGCCATCTCCAGGTGCCGCGCACGATCGCACTGGTCAACCGGACCGAGTATCTCCCGATCACCCCGACCATCGGCCTGGACGCGGTGGTGAGCAAGAAACTGCTCACCGTCGATGCCATCCTGAGATTCCTGCGGACGAGCAACGTGCAGAACCTGGCGTCGATCCCGGGGGTCGACGCGATCATCATCGAACTCGAGGCCAGGCCGGGTTCCCGCATCACCCGCGCCCCGATCCGCAAGCTCGACCTGCCGCGCGACGCGGCCCTCGGTGCGGTCCACCGCGGCGAGACGGACTTCATTGTCACCGGCGAGACGCGCATCGAACCCGGAGACCGCGTCGTGATCTTCTGTCTGCCTCGCGCGATCGACCGGATCGAAAAGCTCTTCGCCTAGGATCCTGATCCCATGCGCCCCGGGAACATCATTCACATCCTCGGATTTCTCCTGGCGCTCGCGGCCGCCTCGCTCCTGCTGCCGGCTCTCGTCAGCGTCATCCACAACGAAAGCCCGTCCTGCTTTCTGATATCGGCGCTGATCGGACTCCTGCCCGGCGCGGCGGCGTGGCGGTTCACCCGCGTCCGGGGAGAACTGCGCATCCGCGAGGCGACGGCGATCGTCGCGCTCGGATGGGCGACACTCTCCCTGCTGGGCAGTCTCCCCTTCATCCTGAGCGGCGCCCTCCCGCGCCTGACCGACGCCTACTTCGAGACGATCTCGGGGTTCACCACCACCGGCGCCAGCGTCTTCATGGATGTCGAGAGCCTGCCGCGCGGGATCCTCTTCTGGCGCGCGCTCACCCAGTGGATCGGGGGGATGGGGATCATTCTGCTCTCAGTCGCCGTCCTCCCCTTCCTCGGTGCCGGCGGGATGGCGCTCTTCCGCGCGGAGGCGCCGGGACCGGTCAAGGACCGGCTGGTTCCGAGGATCACCGGCACCGCGAAACGACTCTGGGGGGTCTACCTCGGCCTGACCGTTGCCATGGTGACGTCACTGACCCTGGCTGGGATGGGCCTCCTCGACTCGGTCTGCCACTCCTTCGCCGCCCTGGCGGGCGGCGGGTTTTCCACGCGCAATCAGAGCGTCGGCGCGTACGCCAGCGCGCCGATCGAGTGGATTGTCATGGTGTTCATGGTAATGGGAGCCACCAGTTTTTCCCTTCACTACCGGGCGCTGCGCGCAGGGCCCCGCGTGTACTGGCGCGACCCCGAGTTCAGAACGTTCCTCCTGACTCTAGCCGCGGGCTGGCTCTTCATCGCCTCGCACCTGGCCCTGTCCGGGGTGAGGGTCGGTCATCTCCTGGTCCGGGAGGCCGGCTTTCAGCTCGTGTCGGTCCACACCACGACCGGTTTCTCGACAGCCGACTTCGCCGCCTGGCCGCCGGCCATCCAGCTCATCCTGGTAGGCCTCATGCTTCTCGGAGGCTGCGCCGGAAGCACGGCGGGAGGGCTCAAGGTCGTCCGACTCATCATCCTGGTGAAGTTCGTCCGGTCCGAATTCAAACGCTCACTCCACCCCGCCGCGGTCATTCCGATCCGCGTAGGAGACTCCGTCATTCCGCGGGATGTTGTCCAGGGTGTGCTCGGATTTCACGTGGTCCTGGCGTTCCTGTTCTTCGGTTCGACTCTTGCGCTCACGGTCTTTGGACTGGACATCGTGACTGCGGCCAGCGCGGTTGCCGCCTGCTTCGGAACGGTCGGTCCCGGGCTGGGAAGCGTCGGCCCCCTCGGCAACTACGGTCACCTCCCCGACGCGGCCAAGTGGCTGCTCTCGTTCCTGATGCTGACCGGGAGGCTCGAGATCTATACGGTGCTCATGCTGTTTGCGCCGAGTTACTGGAAGAAGTGACGGGACCGAAGCGGATCGTCACATCAAGAGCGCCGCTAACCCGAAGTAGAACAACAGGGTGAAGATGTCCGCGAACGCGAGCGTCAGCGGTCCCGCCGCGATCTTGGGGTCGAGCTTGAGGGCGTGCAGCAGGGCCGGAATGCTCAGCCCGAAGAACGCAGCCGAAGAGAGCGCCAGAGGGATGCTCGCGCCGATGACAACGCCCCCCATGCCCCCGCCGCGCCACAGCCAGGCGATGAGGCCGACGACCGTACCGCACCCCAGGCCGAGGAGCACGGCGGTGCCAACTTCGCGGCCAAGCGCCCGGAGATACCAGCGGAGGGTCGGCCTGGTCGTCCGCAGCTCCTGCACCACGACGGTCATCGACTGGATGCTGACACTCTCGCCGAGTCCCAGGACCAACGTCAGGAAGAACGCCAGGACGAGGCTGCGGGCCAGCGTCAACTCGAATGCACCGGCCAGCAGGGCGCAGATCGTGCCGCTCCCGATGGTCGCCAGAAGCCACGGAAAGCGGAAGCGGAAGCCGCGCCACGGTGAAGCGCCGCGCACCTGCCAGATCCGAAAGCCGATCGACTCGAAGAGCGTGTCGGCCTGATCGAGCTCGGCGAGATCGAACGCTTCTTCGGTCAAGAGGCTCACATCGACCACACCCACGATCCTCCGCTCCTCGTCCACGACGGGAAAGGCGAGGAAGCGATGCAGCACGAAAGCCTCGCACGCGTCCATGACCGTCGCCGTTCTCGGAATCGCCACGACGCGCTTGATCATCACCTCGGAGAGCCGGTGATCGAGCGGTGCGGTCAAGAGCCGGCGGGTCGGCAGGACGCCGACCAACCGGTCCTCCGCATCCACGACGTAGAAGTAGACGATCCGCTCGCCGACGCCTTGTTGCCGGATCTCGTCCAGGGCCCGCCGCACGGAGTCGCTCTCGCGCAACGTGGCCGCGTCCGGGCGAGCAACGGTCAGGACGGAATGCCTGAGGTGGCGGGGATCGCGGCTGGTCATGAGGGAGTCATAATACACCGCGGGCGCGGAGTGGGGGCTTCAGCCGACCGACCCGCGTGGCGCGAGCCGGCACCTGCAGACCCACCGTGCCGAGCCCCTTGCCTTGCCCGCGACGCACCTTTTTGTTGACCTTCTTGGCGACTTGGCCATAAAGTCAGTTCATGGCTCTCCCGACCATCACAGACAAGAGAGATGTCTTCCGCGCCCAGGCGCGCGTACTCAAGGCGCTCGCGAACGAGTCGCGTCTGATGATCGTCGATCGGCTCAGTCGGGGTGAATGCAGCGCCGGGGAACTGACGCGCCTGATCGGAACGGACCAGACGACCGTCTCGAAGCACCTCGCCGTCCTCAGGGCGCACGGTATCGTCGAAGATCGGCGGGAGGGGAGCGTCGTCATCTACACCCTTCTGACGCCGTGCGTCATGAGTTTCTTCTCCTGCGCGACGCAGGTCCTCAAGGACAGGCGATGAGAAACGAAACCGATGAGCCGTAACGTTCTTACTGCCAAGGAATTGCCTGCTTGGCCAAGTCGCCAACCGGGGAGTTCCGGGGTACCGGGAGGGTCGGCATGAGGGATCGGACCAAGCTCTTCTGGATCGTGGCGATCTTCCTGTTCGCACGCTTTCTTCCCATCAGCAGCGATCGCGTCCAGGGAGCGATCTACGAAGCGTTCGCCATGCTGCACGAGTACGCCCGGGACCACGTCCTCCTCTGCCTCGTGCCGGCCTTCTTCATCGCCGGCGCGATCAGCGTCTTCGTCAGCCAGGCCTCGGTCATGAAGTATCTGGGCGCCCGAGCCTCCAAATGGGTCGCCTATCCGGTCGCGGCGGTCGCGGGCACGATCCTCGCCGTCTGTTCGTGCACGGTGTTGCCGCTCTTCGCCGGCATCCACAAGCGGGGCGCCGGCCTCGGCCCGGCCTCCGCCTTCCTCTATTCCGGACCGGCGATCAACGTGCTCGCCATCATCCTCACCGCCCGCGTGCTCGGGGTCGAACTCGGTGTCGCCCGGGCCGTCGGCGCGATCGCCTTCGCCATCGTGATCGGTCTCTTGATGCACCTCATCTTCCGCCGGGAGGAGCGCGAGCGTGCGGCCGCCGCGTCGATCCCGACCGACCTGGCGGCCCCGAGCCGGCGACTCTGGCAGGACGGCATCTACTTCGCCGCCATGGTCGGGGTTCTCGTCTTCGCGAACTGGGGCCGGCCCGGCGAAGCGGACAGCTCGATCTGGGCCACGATCTTCCGAGGCAAGTGGGTGATCTCCGGCCTTCTTCTCGCCGTTCTCGCCTTCACCGTGATCCGCTGGTTCAAGAAGGACGAAGTCGGGGAATGGGTCGAGTCGTCCTGGGGTTTTGCCAAGCAGATCCTCCCGCTCTTGCTGGGCGGCGTGCTCGTGGCTGGCTTCCTGCTGGGCCGCCCGGAACACGAAGGAATGATCCCCTCCGCCTGGGTTGCCCGTCTCGTCGGCGGCAACAGCCTCTTCGCCAATCTCTTCGCCGCCGTCGCGGGCGCGTTCATGTACTTCGCCACGCTGACTGAGGTGCCGATCCTTCAGGGGCTCATCGGTTCCGGCATGGGCAAGGGACCGGCCCTGGCGCTGCTCCTGGCCGGTCCGGCTCTCTCGCTTCCGAACATGCTGGTCATACGGAGCGTCCTCGGCACCCGAAAGACCGTCGTCTACGTCACCCTCGTCATCGCCCTGTCGACCATCGCAGGACTCGTCTACGGCTCGCTGTTCGCGGGAAGTTAGGAGAAACAACATGAAGATCCAGATCCTCGGCACCGGATGCCCCAAGTGCAAGGAACTCGCGCGACGGACAGAGGAGGCGGTGCAGAAGCTCGGCCTCGACACGCCGGTGGAGAAAGTCACCCAGATCGAGGAGATCCTGAACTTCGGGGTCCTCATGACCCCGGCCCTCGCCATCGACGGCACCGTCAAGGTCGCGGGTAAAGTGCCGACAGCGGCGGAGATCCAGACGATCCTGGCCAGCCACCTGTCATAGCGGGTGCGGCGGAACCCGTCGTCTGTGCCTACCCGCGCCCGCCGATCACCCAACGCTTCAGCCCGCCTGAGATCCGCTGCACGACCAGATAGGCGCACGGCACCACGATCAGGGTCAGGCCCATGGACACGACCAGGCCGCCGACGACCGCGATCGCCAGCGGCTGCATGAGCTCCGATCCCTCGCCCAACCCGAGCGCCAAGGGCAGCATCCCCAGCACCGTCGTCGAGGTCGTCATCAGGATCGGCCGGAGTCGCACTGCGCCGGCCTCGACCACCGCCTGCTCCAGCGCCAGGCCCATCTCCCGCCGCGCGATCTCGATGTACTGCACCAGGAGGATCGCGTTGTTCACGACGATGCCGGCCAGGAGAATCACCCCCAGCAGCACGGGGGCGCTCTGCGGCGTCCCGGTGATCCAGAGCAAGAGACCGACGCCGATCAACGCCAGCGGGATCGCGATGATGATCGAGAATGGGTCGCTCAGGCTCTCATACTGGATCGCCATCACGATGAAGACGAGGAAGACGGCCAGGAGGGTGACGATGATGAGGTTTCGCTGGTTCTGCCGCGCCGACTCCTCCTCGCCCCCGAAGATGAGGGAGTATCCGTCCGGGAGCGGAAGGTCGGCCGCCACCGCGCGCACTGCGTCGCTGACCTCGCCGATGCTGGCCACTTCCTTGTCGACATCGCCGGTGACGCGAAGCTGCCGATTCTGGTTGACCCGGAGGATCGTCGTCGGTCCGGTGCCGAGACGCACGTCCGCGATGTCCCGCAGGTAGACAGGTTCGCTCCCTCCCGGGAAGAGCGCGATGGCGCCGAGATCCTCCGGGCTGGTCAACGACTCGCGCGGCAGCCGAACCCGGATGTCATACTCGTTGTTCCGGTCGGTGAAACGGCCGGCGATCGTTCCATCCAGCGCGGTGCGGACCGTCCGGCCCACCTGCGCCACGTCGAGCCCGAGGTCCGCCGCCCGGCGCCGGTCGATCTCGACCACGAGCTGCGGGCTCGCCTCCTCGGTGGAGAGCTCGATGCCCCCCAGACCCCGGATGCCCCGCATCCTCCGCTGCAGCTCCGCCCCCAGCCGCTGCAGTTCGGCCAGATCGTCGCCCTGAATCGAGACGGCCACGTCGTAGCCGGCGATGTTCGTGCGCAGCCCTCGGATCCGCGGAGGACGCACGTTGATCTGCGCCCCCGGCACCCCCAACCGCCCTATCTTCTCCTGCAACTGGGCGACCCACCGCGCCGCCGGCATCTCCCGTCGCTCACCGGCGGGGGATAGCTGCACGCTGATCGAGCCCCGCCCGCCGCGCGAGACGGTGGCGCCGCCGAAGAGGAAGCCTCCGGCCGTCGTGAAGACGTGCTGGACATGCGGCATCTCCGCCACCAGGCCTTCGAGCTGTTGGGCGATCTCGTTGGTCCGTTCGGGCGAGGTACCGGGCGGCAGCCGCAGGAACACGTTGACGTTGCCGTCATCGACCGCCGGAAGAAACTCGTTCCCCAGCCGCTGTGAAAGGAGAACGCTCCCGGCGAGGGAGGCAAAGGCCAGCCCCAGGACGACCCACCGCCAGCGCACCGCGCGCGCGGCCACCGCGCGGTAGATGCCCGTGAATCGCCGCAGGCCCCGGTCGAAACCGACGACGACGAAGCTGCGATGAAGCCCGCTCGCGCGTTCGACCTTGGCGAGCTGCGCCGAAAGCATCGGCACCAGGGTGAGCGCGACCGCCAGGGACGCCACGATGGCGAAAGAGATGGTGAGGATCAACTCACGGAAGATCATGGCCGCCAGCCCGCTGATCAGCAGGAAGGGAACCACGGCCGCGAGGTTGGTCAGGGTGGAAGCCACCACCGCCGAGGTCACCTCGCCCGCGCCGCGATGGGCCGCTTCCTCCGGATCCTCCACCCCGAGCTGCCGGTGGCGAAAGATGTTCTCGAGCATCACGATCGAGTTGTCGACGAGCATCCCGACGCCGAGCGCGAGGCCGCCGAGGCTCATGATGTTGAGGGTGAGCCGGCCGAGCCCCATCATGACGAAGGTCGCGAGCACGGCCAGCGGAATGGCGAGTCCGATGATGAACGTCTTCCTCAGGCTGCCAAGGAAGAGCAAGACCACCAGCATGGCGAGCCCGGCGCCGAGAATGGCGGCGTTGCGCACTCCCCCGACCGCGTTGCGAATGAAGAAGGACTGGTCCGCGACGATCTCGAACTCGACGTCGTCCGGGACGAATCGTGAGGCGGCGAGCTGCTCCAGGCGGCGGCCCACTCCCTCGGCCACCGTGACGGTATTGGCGTCCGGTTGCTTGCGCACCGACAGCTTCACCGCAGGCACCCCATCCAGCCGCACCCACAGCCGCTGCTCCTGGTGCGTGTCGATGACCTCCGCCACTTCGGAGAGGCGTACCCGCTCGCGCGTGCCGGGCACCGGGAGGAGGACCCCGCGAATCTCCTCCACCGAGCGGAACTTTCCCGCGGTCTTCCCGACGATCTCGAACTCGGTGGAGGTGACGTTGCCGATCGCCACATCCTGGTTCTCGTCGCGGATGCGATTGAGGATGTCGGCGATGGTGAGCCGGTAGGAGCGAAGCCGCTCCTGGTCGAGGGTGACCCGGATCTCGCGGACCAGACCGCCCGACACGTCGACCGCGGCCACCCCTTCCACCGTGAGCAGCTGCGGCTGCAGGCGCAGCTCGACCCAGTTGCGGAGCTCGACCTGGTCCCGGGTCGGAGAGCTGAAACCGACCTCGAAGACCGGCAGCTGGGACGGGTCGAACTTGCGGATGTACGGCGGGTCCGCTTCGTCCGGCAGGCGGGAGCGCGCGCGATCGAGGTTCTTCGAAGCGTCCTGCAGTGCGAAGTTGATATCGGTGCCGTAGTTGAAGTGCAGGTCCAGGTCGCTCTCACCCTCGCTCGTCTGGCTCTCGATCTCGATCAGGTTCTCGGTGGTCGCCAGCGTCGTCTCGAGGATCTTGGTCACCTGCTCTTCCATCACCTCGGGCGCGACGCCGGGGTAGCTGACGCCGGCGCGGAGTTGCGGGTAGACGATCTGCGGCAGAAGGTCGAGCGGAAGCTGCCCCGCGTAGAAGAGTCCGATCACGACGATGACCGACGAGGCGGCCAGCACCCCGATCGGCCGTCGAATGGAGAGACTCGGCAGGCCGCTGCGCTTCGACCCGCCGCTCATCGGGCGCTCCCCCCGACCGGCGGCTCGCCGCCCTGCACTCGCACCCGCGTCCCCGGACGCAGATTGACGTGGCCGGAACTCACGACCCGCTCGCCCGCAACCAGTCCACGCGTGACTTCGATCCATCCTTCGACGGTGAGTCCGGTTTCGATTGGCCGGCGAAGCAGCGTATCCGCCTGAACCACGTAGACGAAGGAGCCGGACTCCGCCACCCCCACCGCGGAGGCGGGCAGCGCCAGCGCCCCGAGCCTTTGGTCGAGCGCGAATTCGACCCGAGCCAGGAAGCCGGGCCGCGACGCCACGCCGGGGGGCAACGCGCCGAGTTCCACCTCGACTGGCACCAGACGGCTGGCGGCATCGGCGCTCGGAAAGATGCGCCGGATGCGCGCCGCCACGCGCGCCTCGGGATACGCATCGAGCCGCACCGTCACCGGACGTCCCGGCTCCAGGTGCACCACATCGAGTTCCGACACCCGCACCCTCACGACCAGGATCGAGTCGTCGGCGATCTCGAAGAGGACCTGATTCGCCGCCACGGATCCGCCCTGCTCGACGCGCTTTTCGATCACCACTCCCGCCACCGGCGCGGTGATACGACTGAACGCGACGCGCGTGCTCCACAGCTCGACGTCGGCCCGGGCGATTTCGTAGGCGGCCCGAAGAGCATCGATCTCGGCACCCGAGGCCAGGTCCCGGGACTCCAGCTGCTCGGCGCGACGGAACGCCGCCTCCGCGTTCGCGAGGACGGCGCGGGCGCGGGCGAGTTGGGCCGCATCCTCGCGGGCGTCGATCTCTGCCAGCAGTTGTCCCGCCTGGACGCGCCTTCCTTCCTCGACCAGGACCTTCACCAGCGTCCCCGCCCGTTGCGCGCTGGCGGAGATGACCCGGATCGCCTCGACCGGACCGGTCACGGTCACAGCTCGGGAGAGATCCCGGGGCGCCACCGTCTCGATCGCGACGGGTGTCGCCTGGGCCGCGCGGGGACCGCGCCCCCCGGAAGCGCCGGCCCCGGTGTCGTTACGCGAGCAGCCGCTCACAATTCCGAGCGACGCCCCCGCGAGGGCGAGCAGAACAAGACCGGACGTGCACCTTGACCCGGGGGCCGACCGTCCCCGCATAGGTCGTGGCCTCATGGTGATCACGCATCCTCCTGGCACGAGTCCATCTGGCCGCGGCGAAGCGTCCCGAGGAGATACCGAACGCCTGCCCAGCTGGTCCATCTTAGCCGAGCCGACGGGAGGCGGGGGCTGGATTTGGTCGCGCGGAGGACGCGCCGGCGGGCGATGTCTCAGCTGCCGCGGCCCGGGTCAGGGGATCCAGACCAATCGATTCAACCGCACGAAGTTCTCCCCTCGCAACCGCACGAGATAGCATCCGGCCGAAGCGGCGCGGCCGGTCGCATCGCAGCCGCGCCAACGCACCGTGTGATGGCCCGAGGGGAGTCTCTCGTCGAGGAGCACGATCACCTGTCGTCCCTGCAGGTCGAAGATGGCCAACTCGATCGGACCGGAGCGATCGAGGCGGAAGCGTACGAGAGCGTCCTCGCGCGATGGATTCGGGAGGATCGAGAGCTCGAGGGCGGACAACTCTGGCTTCGACTCGACACCGCCGGCCGACCCCACGATGGCCGCACCGGCGGCATACCAGCCGAGGGCGACGCGGCGCGCCCCCAATGCATTCAGGTGACCGCCATCGTTGGTGTAACCGCTCCACATCCTCTGGTAGACCTGTCCCCCAGAGGTGAAGGTGATCGGATTTCCGGACAGATCGTGCGATTCGATGTCGGCGACGTCCAACAGCACCCGCCCTGCGCCCGCACAATGCGCCCGCACCGCCTCGTTGTAGGCCATCGCCAACATGTTGGACCAGTCCATGTTCGAGCCACTCTGCAACGGCATCGTCATGTAGACGAACTCCGTCTCCGGGAAGTCCTCCTCGAGCGCGGTCATCATCGCGAGATAGACGGAGACGTCGGCCTCGGGATCGATGTAGCAGAGCTTGTCCATGGCGGCATCGATCACGGGGAAGCGCCAGCCGAGGTTCCGGACGGCGGCGTCGAACATGGCGAACTTGGCGGCCCAGCCGGGATTGCCGCGGGCCCCGTCGTAGATCGTGCCCGGCACAGTCGGCGACGGCGGTGGGTAGACCTGGTTCCAGTCCCCGGCAGTCTGGAAGACGAACTGGTAGCGAGCGGGGTCCTCGGTCCGAAGGGCCTGCATCCCATCGATCATGTTGGCCCCCACCGACGCGTGGGTGAAGAGCCACCGCTGCTCGCCGACCAGATCCATCAATGAGAGCGGCAGCGAAGAAACGCCGTCGACGTCGCCATGGCCGATGATGACGGCAGCCACGGGGGTGGCGCAGGTCAAAAGGACCAGGAGAAGGGCGATCGAGCGCAGCATGGTGGGGCCTCCCGTGGTCAGATTCGGGCAGCGCCCGCCGATCGGGTCGGTTCCGGCATGCGCAGGCGGTTCAGCGCCCCACCGAGTGTACCACCGGAGGGCACTGCGCGCGGGCGCTGAGAGACGGTGACGCGCGGCTTTCGGACGGGCGATCCCCTGGGATCGCGAGCCGGCTGGCTGAGACTGTTCTCCGGCCGGCCGGCTACCGCCTCGATCTCGCGATGAGCGCGTTCGCCGCCGCCGGGTCGCGCCGGCACTCCAGAAGCGCGGTCAGGATGAGCGGCGCCACGATGGTGGCATCCGACTCGATGACGAACATCGGCGTCTCTTCGGTCAACTTGTCCCAGGTGATCTTCTCATTGGGCGTGGCGCCGGAGTAGGAACCGTACGAGGTCGTCGAGTCGGAGATCTGGCAGAAGTAGGCCCAGGGCCGGACCGGCTGCTGCAGATCGTACTTGATCGACGGCACGACGCAGATCGGAAAGTCGCCGGCGATGCCTCCGCCGATCTGGAAGAAGCCAACCCCCGGACCCGCCGACAGCGCACCGTAGACGTCGTAGAACCAGGCCATCGCCTCGAGGCCGGATTTCACGATGTCGGCCCGGCACTCCCCGGTCTTGACGTAAGAGGCGAAGATGTTGCCGAAGGTCGAATCCTCGCAGCCGGGCGTCACGATCGGCAGGTCGGCCTCGGCCGCCGCCAAGAGCCAGCAGGCATCCGGGTCGCCGGACATCGCCTCAGGCGGAAGCGACCTGACCAGTTCGTAGAAGTACTCGTGCCAGAACCGCCTCTCCCCCCGCTCTGAGGCGCTCTTCCACATCGGCACCATGATGTGCTCCACCGCCCGGAACGCCTCGTCTTCGGGGATGCTGGTGTCGGTCACCCTCCGCATGCGCTGGTCGAGGATCCGCGTGTCGTCTTCTTTGCGCAGGTAGCGGTAGTCGGGGAAGTCGCGGTAGTGCTCATGGGCCACGAGGCGGAAGAGCGACTCCTCCAGGTTTGCGCCCGTCACCGAGAGGCCGTGAATCAGTCCCGCGCGGATGGCGGGCGCGAGGGTGAGCCCGAGCTGCGCGGAGGACATCGCGCCCGCCACTGCCCAGAACATTCTTCCGCCGGTTTCCATGTGCCGCCAGTAGGCCACAAGCGCATCACGCGTCGCCCGGGCGTTGAAGTTCCGGTAGTTGTGGAGCACGAACTCCAGGACCGGCTGCTGCGCTGCGCTCATCCGAACCATCCTTCCCGGCGCGATCCGACCGATTGGTGCCCGAAGATCTCGCCCAGCGTGGGACCGGCCATGGTACCGCACGAGCACCGGTCTTTGTCGATGGGGAGAGCGGGAACCCGCACACAATGCAGGTGTCCGGCCCCGGAAAGCCGCCCGGCGGGCGCCTCTCGGCACCCGCCGGGCCTCACCACACGCGAGTCTGATCACAGGAAACGCGCTTCCGGATCACCGGGGGGCGTACACCACCTTTGCCGCCGCAGACTGGTCCCCCGCCCGCAGGACGACGAAGTACGCGCCGGTGGGAAGAGGCCGGCCCTCGTCGTCCCGACCCGTCCACGCGACAGCATGGGAACCGGGAAGCAACTCCGCGCGAAGGAGCCGCGCGACTTGCCGTCCGTCCGCCGCGTGCACCGACAGCTCGACCGGCGCCCTGCGCTCCAGGAAGAAGGAGAGGGTGGTCTCCCGCGAGTACGGATTGGGGGCGGCCGCCAGCCGCCCCTTCGGCAGTTCGGCGGACGCAGGCGGTTCCTCGACCGCTTCGACCTCGGAGCAGTGTGGAAGGAAGATCTCCAGATGCTCGAACTGCGCCGCCTGGTAGACACGGCCTGGGGAGACCGCGACCGCGAGAGCCGATCCATGCGTCGCCGCGGCCCCGATGTAGACCGGCGCCGCCGGGTCGCTCACGTCCAGGACCTGCAGACCGGTATGGGCGCCTGCGGCGTAGAGGAGGTCGTTCGCCACCGCCATCCGCTCCGCGCCGCCCGGGAACAGGACCTCGTTCAGCAAGGTGGGTGTGGCGGGGTCAAGGATGTCGAAGACCAGAAGACCCAGGCTCCCCCCCATCGCGTACAGATAGCTGCCGTGGAGCGCCGGCGCGCCTCCGCCTCCGTAGTAGGTCCAGACAACCTGCGGATCGGCGGGATCGCTCGCGTCGACGACCGCAAGGCCATGCCAGAGGTCGTTGACGAAGACCCACGGATACCGGGCGACAATCCCCCCCGGATAACCCACGTCGCTCGTTGTCCCCAGATGCTGGGGATTGTACGGGTCAGCAAGGTCGATGACGAAGACCCCCCACCAGGCGATCGAGACGAACGCATACCCGCCATCGGCGCAGAGCCCGGTCGCGACATCCGGCAGGGGAAGCGAGGCGACGACCTGTGGCGAGGAGGGATCCCACACATCGATGACGTGGAAGCCGCCGCCGTTGGCCACCACCGCGAACTCCCCGTCGAGGGCCACGAAGTCGGCGCCGCCGTCGACCCCGGCCACTCCCATCACCCCGGGCGCATCCGGATCGGTCAGGTCGAGGATCTGCAGACCATCCGCTCCCGCCGCCACGTACGCCCGATCGTCGCGCACGACCACGTCGTTGACCAGCTCGAGGTCCGACAGCGCCACGGCCGTCATCGCGGTAGCGTCCGGATGAGTGACATCGACCACCGTGAGCCCCGCGCCGTCCGCCGCCAGGTAGGCCAGCGATCCCTCGACCCGCACGCCCAACCCGCCGGCTCCCGTGCCGACTTCGTTCACCAGCTCAGGCGTCACGGGATCGCTCACGTCGATGATCTGTAGACCGCGGGAATCGACCAGGAAGACATACGGCTCGGCTACATCGATCCCTTCGACGTAGTCGAAGTCCTCCACGGTGTCGAGCTGGCCGAGCAGAACCGGTGCGGCCGGATCACTCACGTCGATGATGCAGAGCCCGACATCCCAGACCGCCAGATAGATCCGTTGGCCCCGTAACTCGAGATCCCAGGCTGCCCCCGGGAGGGGCATCGCGGTGACCAAGGCCGGCGCAGACGGGTCGGACACGTCGATCACCTTCAGGTGCCAGGTGTCCGAGGCGAGGAAGGCATATCCATTGCCGACGACGACGTCGCCAAAGGAGCCGGTGACCGGCGTCGACCCGAGCACGACGGGCTGGGCGGGATCGGCCAGATCGACGATCTGGAAGCCTCCGTAGTACGGCACGTAGGCGAGGGTCCCCGCGATCGCCAGCCCGTAGCAGGCGGCCGGCGTGGCGACTTCGTTCACCCGGACCGGATTCGCGGGATCCGCGACATCGAAGAGGAGGACGCCACCCGAACGATCGGCGACGCAGGCATAGTGGCCCATGAGTTCCACGTCGTACGCCCCATCGTCGGTCGGGAGGTAGGCAGATAACTGCGGGGCACATGGATCGGTCAGATCCGCCACGCGGAAGCCGAACTCGCCGCAGGCAACGTAGCCGTGGTCCCCGTCCACGACGAGTTCCTCGGCTCCGAGGATGTCGCCCTGGCCCACGATTCTCGGCAAGGTCGCATAGTCGACGCACTCCTGCGCCTGCGCACACGCCGCCAGAGCTACCACCGAGAACGTGGCGATCAGGACAGACGCCAGCGCCAGGCCCGTGGCGGGGTACGGGCGAACGCCGCTGGCGGCCGAGACTTCCCGCACCGCGTCCGGCCGGCTCGCTCCACGTTCGGACATGATCTTCCTCCTCGCTGGGTATCACTCCCCTACCCAGGAGAGGCTGCCAGAGCCGAGTTACGCGGCTGTTACGGTGAGGCGGCTGGAAGTTCGGATTCGGGCCAGCGCGGCGCCGGGCGATGAGGTATCATCGACTCCGCGATTCGGGTACCTCGCCCCAGCGTCGTTCGAACGAAAGGAGGCGCACATGCGCCCGGTACGCGTTGGGTTCGTTCTGGCCGCGCTCCTCGGGTCCGCCGGTTACATCTCCGCCGCGACCGTTCATGTCCCTCTCGATGAACCGACGATCCAGGCGGGGATCGATGCCGCCATCGCCGGTGACACCGTCCTGGTGGAGTGCGGAACCTACTTCGAACACGACATTCTGATGAAAGCGGGTGTCTGCCTCCGCAGCGCCTCGGGACAGCCCGACTGCGCCGTCATCGATGCGATGGGACTCGGGCGCGGGGTCATCTTCTATCTTAGCGAGGACGCCGCCATCGAGGGGTTCACGATCACGGGTGGCTTCGTGAACGCCAATGATATGTATCTGGGCCGCGGTGGAGGCGTCACGATCAGGGATTGCTCTCCGCGGATCCGTCGTTGCGCCATCAGAGCCAATGAGGCGGAGGCCGGCGGGGGCGGGCTCAGCGCGCTCCGGTCCTCGGCCGTGATCGAAGAGTGCATCTTCTCCGGCAACACCGGAGTCGACGGCGGGGCGATCCACTGCAATCACGCCTCGCCGCAGATCGCATGGTGCGTGCTCTACGGGAACCATGCCACGGTCTGGGGCGGCGCGGTCTGCGCGGAGAACGAGTCGTCTCCCGTCCTGTCGAACTGCACCCTGGCCGACAACTGGGCCTGGTCGGGCGGCGGACTCTGGTGCGTGGCCTGGTGCCATCCCCGCCTGGACAACTGTATCGTTGCGTTCAGTTCCCATGGCGAGGGGATCCATGTGTACGACAACCCCTCCGTCCCCTCCGACATCGCGCTCGCCTGCTGCGACGTCTATGGAAACGCCGGCGGGAACTACGGCGGCGCCATGGATGATCCCACCGGAACCGACGGCAACATCTCGACCGATCCGATCTTCTGCGACCTGAACCCCGATGACTACCGCCTCTTCACCCACTCCCCGTGCCTGCCGGAGCACAACGAATGCGGCGTGCTGATCGGTGCGCTCGGGGCAGGCTGCGAGAGCCTTGAAGCCCCGGGAGATGGATCCCCCGACCGCGCAAAGCCGCAGGTGGCGGCGCGCCCTAACCCCTTCCACGGCGGCACGACGATTGCTTTCCGTCTGCCGGTCCCCGGCGCCGTCGAGCTCTCCGTCTTCGACCCGGCCGGGCGTCGCGTGCGCACGCTCCTGCAGGATGTCGAGCTCGCGCCCGGCGCGCACGACGCACGCTGGGACGGAAGGGACGACGACGGCCGCGTCGTGCCATCCGGAGTCTACCTTCTGCGCCTGACCACCCCATCCGACGAGACCACCGGGAGGACCTTGCTGACGAGATGACCCGGGCAGGGGGCGTCCGAGCAGCCGGGATTTTCCGGACCTCCGGGTAAGGCCAGGGCCCGGGAGGGTCCCGGCGACAAACCTTAGACACTCCCGCTCGACCCGTCCGTCATACTATTCCGGACGATGTGTTCGGCACGAATGACAGAATCTGGACTCCCCTCGCTCGGGCGGCGGATCCTGGGACCGCTGATCGTCGCCTCGGTCGGATTCCTCCTGACCGCCGGCGCGCACCACCTTATCCGGGCGCAGGAAACCAGGCGCATGCAGACGGAGTTCGATGCCACCGCCTGGGATCGGGCCCGCTCCATCGAATTCGCACTGCGCACCCAGACGCTCGCGCTCGAATCGGTCTCCTCCTTCATCGCGTTGTCAGCGGAGGTCAGCCCGACCGCGTTCGACCGGTTTGCCCGTCCGCTGGTCGACAGGCTCGCCGGCATCGAGGCGATCGCCTGGGCTCCACGGACCGGGCCGCCCGACGCGACCGGAGCAGGCGAGCGTTTCGTGGTGGCATACACGGTCCCGCCCGTTCACGCCGAACTTCCGATCGGATTCGATCTGACGGCCGATCCGTCTCTGCGCGCCGCGCTGGGCGAGGCGATCTCAACCGGCGGCCCCGAGGTGACCGATCGTCGGACGCTTCGCCCGGCCGGTTCGGGGCGGAAGGGACGTGTCGTCTTCGTGCCGGTCCTTCCGCCGGAGGGGGCGTCACCCGGGATCGTCGTGGCGGTCTTCTCCATCGCGACGGTGGTGCGTGGCGTCCTGGGCGCGCCCGGCGTCTTCGATGCCATGATTGCGATGTGGGATCTCGACGCTCCGGATTCCGAACGGCTGATCGTCGTGCAAGGGCCACACGACACCGCCGAGCCGGACGCATGGAACGGCCGGGGAAGCCCGCCGGTGATTCGTGGGATCCAGCCGCGCCAGTTCGAGATCACCGCGTATGGTCGTCGGTTCGCGGTGATCACGGCGCCCACGCCGGCCCTCGTCGCCGAGCGAAGCGTCGCCCGCGCCACCACGCTCGCGGGCGGCATCACATCCTCCATTCTGCTCTCCCTGATCCTCTTCATCCTGGCCGGCCGGCAGGCCCGCCTGCAGCTGGCCGTCGCCGAGAGGACCGCCGCCGCCCGCGCCAGCGAGGCGCGCTACCGCGGCATCGTGGAGGACCAGACCGAACTGATCTGCCGGTCCAGGCCTGACTGCACGATTACCTTCGCCAACGCCGCCTATGCTGAGTACTGGGGGCTTCGTTCCGAGCAGATGGTCGGCGTGAGCTGGCTGACGTTGCTGCCGGAAGATGCGCGCGAGGTCGCACGAAGAGCCATCGCCGCGATCACTCCAGAGACCCCCACCCGCACGGTCGAGCACGAGGTCGTCCTTCCGAGCGGCGAGATCCGTTGGCAGCAGTGGGTCGATCGCGGTCTGTTCGACGAAGACGGACGCATCATCGAGTACCAGTCGGTCGGACGCGACACGACGGAGCGGCGCCGCGCCGAGACGGCCCTGGAGCGGGAGAAGTCTCTCCTGCGGAGCCTGATCGACTCGATCCCCGATTTGATCTTCTTCAAGGACGCGGAGAGCGTCTACCTCGGCTGCAACCGCGCCTTCATGGAGTATGCCGGTCACGAGGAGAGCGCACTGATCGGCACGACAGACTTCGATCTCTTCCCCCGCGATGTCGCCGCCTCGTACCGGGAGAACGACCGGGTCATGATGGCGGCCCGCCGCTCGCGGCGGAACGAGGAGTGGATCCGCTACCCGGACGGGCGGATGGCGCTTCTCGACACGCTGAAGACGCCGTTCTACGGCCCTGACGGCGCGGTCCTCGGGCTGATCGGGGTCAGTCGCGACATCACGCGGACCCGCGAGGCCGAGGACGCGACCCGCGAGGCGCACCGCAAACTGATGACCGTGCGCGAAGAAGAACGGCGCCGGGTCGCGGAGGAACTGCACGAGGTGGTCTGCCAGGACATCGCCGCGCTTCGCCTGTCGCTCCAGGCGATGAGCATGGAACTGCGCGGCGCTGACGCCACGATCGCGACGGCAGATCAGATCCTGAGTGCGGCCTCGGCCTGTCAGGACACCATTGGTGTGATTCGCCAGATCTGCTATGCGCTCTATCCACCGCAGCTCGGACCGATGGGCTTGCGCGCGGCGCTGCTGGCCCTCCCGCGGCCGGTGGGTCCGTCCGGCGCCGGCAATGTGCTCTCGATCGAGATCGATCCCGAGCTCCCGCGGTATGCGCCCGCCCTCGAGGTCGCGTTGTTCCGTGTCGCGCAGGAAGCGCTCGGCAACGCCCTTCGACATGGCGGCGCCGCGCACGTGATCGTACGGATCGAGAGTGGCCACGGGCTGGTCCGGCTCGAGATCGAGGACGATGGCCGCGGTTTCGATCCGGACGCGCCTCCCTCCGGCCTCGGCCTCAGCATCATGAGGGAGCGGATGATCGCCGTCGGCGGCACGCTCGACATCGCGTCGCGCCCCGGACGGACTCGAGTGGTGGCAACGGCGCCGGATGGGAACCACGCGGCCTGACCACCTCTCGGGAGAGATCCCGCACTTCGGGAGGGCCGGCACGGGAGTGGCGCCGTTGACCAAGGCGCACGTCCCAAGGCATACTAGGGATGCGATCCGGGAACCGACACGTCATCGTGCGCACGAACGCGGAGGCATCCATGCGAGGCGGGAAGTATCTGGCTGCCATGGCTTTGGCCCTCTCCGTCCTGCCGAGCCCGAGCAGGGCATCCTGCATCCAATATGAGAGCTACCTGCACTTCGTCACGAGCTTGCCGATGCAGGCGAGCTACCCGGCCTCCACCGTCGTCGGCGATCTGGCCTACGTCACGAACGGCAACTACGGGATCAAGGTCGTCGATGTCTCGGATCCGGCCGCGCCGCAGGTTGTCGGGTCGCTGGCCACGCCGGGCATGGCGACCCAGATCGCCGTCGAAGGGACAACCGGCGCCGTGGCGATCTTCTCCGGGGGACTGCTCCTGATCGACCTGACGAATCCGGTCGTCCCGCAGATCTCCGGACTGGTCCATCTTCCCGGCTTCGCGATGGGCGTGAAGATCGCGGGCGGCTACGCCTTCGTCGCCGACCACTACGGCGGCCTCCAGATCGTGGACATCTCCCCTCCGGGATCGGCCCACGTCGTCTCGGTCGCCAACCCTCCAGGATACCCGTCTGACCTGGAGCTCGCCGCAGGGTACGCCTACGTCGCCAGTGTCGATCACGGCCTCGTGATCTACGACGTCTCGAATCCGCTCGCCCCGATTCAGCTCGGCGACCTGCCGACGCCGGGAGACGCCCTCGGCCTGGCGGTGGACGACGATACGGCTTACCTCGCCGACGGGACCGGGGGGCTCCTCGTCATCGACGTCGCGGAGCCACTTGCCCCGCGCGTGTTGGGCTCCCTGCCCGCCGTCGGCACCGTGGAGGATGTCTGCCTCTCGGGGGACCGGGTCTTCTACACCGACTCGGTGGATGGCCTGGTCGTCGTCGATGCGCTGAATCCCGCGAGGCCTACGCGCCGCGGGAGCCAGGTGCTCTGGAACAGCGCCCGCGCAGTCACGGTGGAGGACGGCATTGCCTACGTCGGGCTGAATCCGGCCCGACTGGCTCTGGTGGACGTGAGCAATCCCGACGGCCCGTTGGATCTCCGCCGTGTTGCCACGCCCGGCGACGCCTACGACGTTGCCGTCACCTCTGGCTTCGCCTTCGTGGCCGATGCGTTGGGCGGCCTCCAGGTGATCAGCTTTTCTGACACCGCCCCCGTCCACGCCATCATCGGGAACGCCGATACGCCGATGGTCGCGTGCGGGGTGGCGGCGGAGGGGACCAAGGCCTACGTCGCCGACAAGTTCGATGGCCTTTACGTCATCGACGTTGCGGATCCACGGTCTCCGGTCATCGTGGGTCACGTCGACACCCCAGGGCTGGCCTGGGACGTGGCCGTCGCCGGGAAGATCGCCTGCGTAACCGCCGACGAAAGCGGCCTCCAGGTGATCGACGTTAGCAACCCGGCCGATCCGCGGATCGTCGGAAACGTGTCGACGCCCGGCCCGACCCGGTTGGTCGCCATGGCGGACGGATTCGCCTACGTCTCCGCCGGAGTCTCAGGCCTGCTGATCGTCGACCTGGCCGATCCGAACGCACCCCACGTGGCCGGCCAGATCACCCTAGCCGGACCCGCGGACGGTGTCGCGGCCGCCGGCGGAATCGTCTATGTCGCGACCGGCCTGGGAGGTCTGCAGGTCGTCGATGCCGGCAACCCCTCGGCGCCCTACGTCCTGGGGAGTGCCGCGTCTCCCTATGCCACCCGCGATGTCGCCGTCGACGGGGCGACCGCCTATGTCTCCTGCCTGCAGGGCGGCCTCCTGGTCTTCGATGTCAGCGATCCGACCAGCCCGCGCCTTCTCGGCGGCGTCGACACTCCGGGCGAGGCGAGCGGAATCGCCGTCGGATCATCGAGCGTGCTCGTGGCCGACGATGACTTCGGCCTGCAGATTCTTCCCGTTC
This sequence comes from uncultured bacterium, assembly GCA_964371055.1. Lineage (GTDB taxonomy): Bacteria > Eisenbacteria > RBG-16-71-46 > CAIMUX01 > CAIMUX01 > CAYJLF01. The sequence goes on from CAYJLF010000006.1 coordinate 27,124, forward strand.
AGTGCTCCTGGCGGGAGACTGCGACCGCGCCGATCGGCGCCGGCGACCCCGGGTCGCGACTGCAGATCTACCCGAACCCGGCGCGGGAGCGAGCCACCGTGAGCTTCCGCCTCAGCCCGCACAGCCCGTCGTCGCCGCTCGCGGTCGACGGATCGATCCTGCTCTTCGATGCCGGCGGACGCCTCATCCGTCGCCTGCCGTCTCGCTCGCCCGGGCCCGGCACTTTCCAGGCGGAGTGGGATGGGCGGGATGAGGGGGGACGAACGGCCGCCGCGGGGGTCTACCACGCGCGCCTGCACGGAGCGGAGGGATCGACCTCGGCCCGGGTTGTGTTGATCCGATAAACCCTCCGGTCCGGGCGGTCCGGCTTCAGGGATCGGGCTGGGTCGCCGATAACCGGTGCGATGCCACATCCCACCGATGACCTGAGGATCCAAGGGCTTCGCCCGCTCCTGCCACCCGCCATCCTGGCGGAGGAGTACCCGCTCGACGCGGCCGCCGCCCGAACGGTCACGGCGGGACGCGCGGCCGTCCGCTCCTGCCTCGCCGGCCGGGACGACCGGCTCGTCGTCGTGGTGGGTCCCTGTTCGATCCACGATCCCGAAGCCGCGCGCGTCTATGCGCGAAAGCTCTGCGCCGTCGCCCGCCGCCTGGAGGACGACCTCGTCATCGTCATGCGCGTCTACTTCGAGAAGCCGCGCACCACGATCGGCTGGAAGGGACTCATCAACGACCCGCACCTGGACGGAACGTTCGACATCAACCGCGGATTGCGCCTGGCGCGCGGCCTGCTCCGGGATGTGGCGGCGACGGGACTGCCGGCCGGCTGTGAATTCCTCGATCCGATCAGCCCGCAGTTCGTCGCCGATCTCGTGAGCTGGGGAGCGATCGGCGCCCGCACGACCGAGAGCCAGGTCCATCGCGAGCTCGCGAGCGGGCTCTCCATGCCGATCGGCTTCAAGAACGCCACCAGCGGAGATCTCCAGGTCGCGATCGACGCGGTCCGCGCCGCGGCTCATCCGCATCACTTCCTCGGGGTAACCAAGGAGGGGCTCGCCGCCATCGTGGCGACGTCCGGCAACGCGGACTGTCACGTGATCCTGCGCGGCGGCGCGCGCGGCGCCAACTACCGGGCCGAGCATGTCGGCCAGGCGGCCGAGGGCCTGGTGAAGTGCTCCCTCCGGCCGCGCGTCATGGTCGACGCCAGCCATGGGAACAGCGCCAAGGATCCCCGGCGGCAGCTGGAAGCCGTCGCCGACCTGGCGAGTCAGATCGCCGCCGGCGGGCGCACGATCTTCGGCGTCATGATCGAGAGCTTCCTGTTGGAGGGGAGCCAGGCTCTCCAGTCCGGGCAGCGCCTCGTCTTCGGCCAGAGCGTGACCGATCCCTGTCTCGGCTGGGAAGACACCTCGCGGCTCCTGTCGCGGCTGGCCCGGGCGGTGCGGACGAGGCGAGGGATTCCGCGACGAGGGCGGCGGTCCTGAGCGCGCGCGGCGCGATCGGCGGAATGGTGACAGATCGCGCTTGTCATCCGCGACGGGACCTTCTAGACTCAACGAACGATCACTCATCGATCGATTCTCAAGAACCCGGAAAGGAGGCGCCTCCCAGATGACTGCCGTTCATATTCCATCGTTCGTCTCGGCGCGCCCCGGAGTTCCGGTCGCCTGAGTCGTTCCCGGCCTCCGACCGCCCCGAGGTCCTTCCTCCGGCTCTCCCGGTCCGGGTTCATCCTCAGTTGATTCCATCCTCTGGCGCACCCCGAGAGACGTCCTGGCATACCCGTACACCTTCGATCTTAGTCCAGGCCTGATTCGCCCGGAGCGGCGCGGTCCATCGTCCGCCGCGGTCCGGGAACGAGGTGCTCCGATCATGTATTTGCACTCACTGGGGTGGCAGACATCCCACGACGAGCAGTTTCTCAGCCATCGCAACTCCGGCTTCGTCCCCGCGCGCGTCAGCGAAGAACAGCGGGAACGCTATCTCGTGATCGCCGAGGAGGGCGAACTACGGGCCGAGGTCACTGGCCGGATGATCTACACGGCCGGTTCCCGGCTCGACTACCCCGCGGTGGGCGACTGGGTGGCGATCAGCCCCACGGGCGACGGCACCGCCCTGATTCACGCCATCCTGCCCCGCCGGACTCTCTTCACCCGCAAGGCGGCCGGAGAGACGACCGAAGTCCAGGTGCTGGTCGCCAACATCGACACGACCTTCGTGGTCACCGATGCCGGCCACGACTTCAACCTGCGTCGCCTCGAACGGTATCTCGTGCTGGTGCGGGAGAGTGGGAGCGAACCGGTCGTGGTGATCAACAAGGCCGATCTGAACGAGCGGGCCTTTGACCTGGTCCCTCAGGTCCGCGAAATCGCCCCGGAGAGCGCGATCTGCCTGACCAACGCCGCCGCCGGAGACGGTCTCGATGCGCTCGCTCCGTTCCTCCGCGAGGGGCGCACGGTCGCGCTGCTCGGCTCTTCCGGCGTGGGCAAGTCGACCCTGGTGAACCGCCTCTTGGGCGAAGAGCGGATGAAGACGCTCGCGATCCGGGAGGCGGACGGCCGCGGCCGCCACACCTCGACGTTTCGCAAGCTTCTGGTTCTGCCGCAGGGGGGCGTGGTCATCGACACGCCCGGCATGCGGGAGATCCAGCTTTGGGCCGGCGAGGAGATGCTCGCGGAGACGTTCGACGACATCGAGGCCCTGGCGGAGATGTGTCGATTCCGCGACTGCGGTCATGGGCAGGAGCCGGGATGTGCCGTCCGGCGCGCCCTCGAGGACGGGAGCCTGGCGGACACCCGTTTCGCGAGCTACCAGAAGCTGCGCCGGGAGGTGCGGTATCTCGCGACCCGGCAGGACATGCGCGCGATGCTCGAAGAGCGGGCCCGCTGGAAGCGGATCAGCCGCCTGGCGCAGGAGTACAGTCGGATGAAGTACGGCGGGCGGCGGTAGCCGCCCCCGCCGATTCCGACCCGCCCTGCTACCGTGCCTCGGAGCGCAGGATCGGGAGCAGGCTCTCACCCAGCGATTCCCCGATCGCCTGGTGGGCGGCATGGTTCCAGTGTCCTCGCTCCCCTGTGACCGGCCAGAAGTACGGATCGGTCCCGCGGGCCGCGAGCGCCGCGAAGACCGGATTCAGGTCCAGCACCCGGATCCCCTGGGCCCGGATCGCATCCACGTAGTCCGGACTGGTCGGCCCGCTCAACACGACGACCGTCTCGGGTCTCTTCGCGAGTTGCGCGAGGGCGAGGCGCGTCAGCTCGGGCATCGGCCGCGCGGCCGAGTCCCGGGCCAGGGAGTCGAGCGGGTTGTCCGGCGGCGGAGCCGGACGGAGCTTGTCGAAGAGGAGATGCGGGAGTTCCCCTCGATCGACCTGTTTGAGAAACTCGAAGACCAGCTTCGGGAACACAGTGAGGTTCAGGATCACGCCGTAGCGCGCGAACATCCGAGCCTTGCGGCTCGACTCGAAGCCATAGTCGTACGCCAGCGTGTCCGCCTCGATCATGGCGACGGGGTAGAAGCTCCCCGATGCCTGACGGGGCGGATCAAGATCGGACTGATCGACAAAGAAGAGCGCCAGGTCGGGGCTCCAGCGGGAGGCGAAGTCGTGATAGTGCTGGACCATGTTCGTCAGGGCGAAGTCGGCCCGCGCGAAATTCAGGACCTCGGCCGGCCGGCCGGTCGCGTTGCTCACCGCCCGCTCGATCGCCCGGCCGAAGTGGTGTCGATCGAAGACCGTGTGCCCGAGCACGAAGGAGTCCCCCAGGAAGAGGATTCGGGTCGTCCCCGGATCCCGCTCCCGGGGCGCGCTCCGCCCCAGGCAACCGACCTCGTTCGTACGGCCGAGGTAGAATCCTTCGCTGAAGCGTGAGAAGCGGAAGTCTGGCGCATACATCAGGCCGATCCGGGGCACCAGCCGGTTCTCCATCGGTCGCTGGATTTCGGCGCTCTGGAGGTAGAGATCGAGCAGGACGAGGCTCAAGAGCAGCGAGACGCCAAAGAGCAGAAGGCGACGGAGCCAGCGGTAGATGGCCCCCCCGCCGCCCTCTCCGTCCACCCGCGACATCGTCGTCCCTCCTGCTTCATCGGTCGGCGACTCCCCACCCCGGACCAGTCAGGAAACAACGGTCCGCGGGCGCCGCTCGCGGCCCGGCCGCGCTGTGCTAGAATCCTCCCGCGTCATCATGTTCTTCAACACATTCATCTTCTACATCTTCCTCGCGGGCGTCCTGGGAATCTTCCTGGTGCTCCGGGGCCCGCGCGCCCGCGCCGCCTGGCTGCTCGCCGCGAGCTACGTCTTCTATGCCTACTGCGACTGGCGTTTCACCGCTCTGCTCGGCGCCACGACCGCCGTCGACTTCGCCATCGGCCGGACCCTCGAGCGGACGACCGGCTCCGCGGCGCGCAAACGGCTGCTGCTCCTGAGCTGCGCCTGGAACCTCGGCGTCCTCGGTTTCTTCAAGTACTTCAACTTCTTCGTCGACAGCGCCCAGGCCGTGGCGGAAACCCTGGGACTGCGGTTCGATGCGGTCCACGTGCGCGTGCTCCTTCCGCTGGGCATCTCGTTCTTCACCCTCAAATCGCTCTCCTACACCATCGATGTCTACCGTCGCCGGCTGGCGCCGACCCGGTCACGTCTCGACTACGCCCTCTTCGTTTCGTTCTTCCCCAGTCTCCTGGCCGGGCCGCTCGATCGCGCCGGATCGCTCCTGCCGCAATTCGAGCGGCTGGGACGCCCCTCGCGCCTCCAGGCCGGGAGCGGTCTCGTTCTGATCTCGATCGGATTGCTCCAGAAGGTGCTGATCGGCGATGCCGCCGGCCGCGTCGTCGACCAGCTCTTCGGACAACCGCACCTCTACCACTCACCGGAGCTGCTGGCCGGCCTGCTCCTCTACTCGATCCAGATCTACGCCGACTTCGCGGGCTATTCGAACATCGCGCGCGGCGTGGCCCGGCTCTTCGGCGTGGAGCTGATGCGCAACTTCGAACAACCGTACCTCTCCCGTTCGTTCAGCGAGTTCTGGCGGCGCTGGCACATCTCCCTCTCGAGCTGGATCACCGACTACATCTTCAATCCGATCATGTCAGCCGCCCTGAAGCGTCTGGAGCGCTGGAACCTCGCCACCGTCCAGCAGGAGATGGCAATCGCCTATCCGATCGCGGTGCTCGCCACCATGCTGCTGTGCGGCCTCTGGCACGGCGCCGGCGTCACCTTCATCATCTGGGGAGGCCTGCATGGTCTCTACCTCGCGGGCGAGCGCCTTCTCGTCTACCGGGGGCGGACGATTCGCCGGCGACCGCGACTGCGCGGCGCCCGCGAGATCGGGCGCTTCGCCATCGGCCTGGCCACGACCCAGCTTCTGGTCCTTCTCGCCTGGCTCTTCTTTCGCGCGGAAGACCTCGCGCAGGTCGGCGACCTCCTCGGCCGGATCTTCCTCTGGGAGGGGAGCGAGCTGACCGGGCGGTTCGCCACGATGGTCACGGCCTTCGGCGGGATGCTGCTCGCCCTCGACATCGCCGACTACCTGAACCGGGGCGAGTCGTTTATGCTGCGGTTGCGCCCGGCGGTCGCGGCCGGAGCCTGCCTGGCCGTCGCGGTCACGGTGGCGCTCTATCTCGCGACGAACAAGCCGCTGCCGTTCGTCTACTTCAGGTTCTGAGGCCCGGCCGCCGGATCCGGAATCGTGGCGCGGAATCGTACGCGGGAGGAATTCACCGATGGGACGACTTCCGGGCGGCGTTTCAGGTCGAACCGCGGAGAGCGATCCGCGGCGGAGACCGGAATCGGCCGGCGGGCCGTCCAGCGCCCGGGTTTCCGGCCTCCTCTCCGGGCTGGGCCGCGGTTCGGTCTTCCCCTCGGCGCTTCTGGTCTTTCTCGTTGCGCTTCTCGCACGAGGTTTCTACCTGTGGGACGCCGCCGACAATCCCACCTTCCGCGTTCCCATCCTCGATGCGATGACCTACGACCTCACCGCCCGATCGCTCGCGCACGGCGAGCCGCTGACCGCGTCGGTCTTCTGGCAGCCCCCCTTCTACCCGGCCTTTCTCGCCGCCTTGTACAAGATCGGCGGCTCCTCGATCGTCTTCGCCCGGATCGTGCAGGCGATCCTCGGCGCGGTCACCTGCATGCTCACCTGCGCCCTCGGCCGCCGACTCTTCGGACCACGGATCGGCCTGGCCGCGGGCCTCCTGGCCGCAGTCTACGGCCCGCTCTTCTTCTTCGACGGGGAACTGCTCGCCGCCGGCTGGGCCGCCTTCTTCTCCGTCGCCCTCATCCTCCTCTTCCTCCAGACCTCGGCAACGCGCCGTCCGGCCACCGCTTTCATGCTGGGAGCCGCGGCCGCCTTCAGCATCCTGACCCGTCCCGAGTTCATCCTCTTTCTCACGGCCGGGTTCACCTGGCTCATCGGGAGCGCCCGCCCCCATCGCCCGCCCGGCTGGCGCCCGCTGCTTCTGCCGGCGATCGCTCTCCTCCTGGGGTTTCTCGTCCCGGCGTTGCCGGCCGCGCTCATGAACCATCGCGTCACCGGACATTTCGGACTTCTCCCTTCGAGCGGAGCGGTGAATCTCTACCTCGGCAATAATCCCAACGTGGACGAAACCGTGAACGCCCGGCCGGGCGCGGCGTGGTCCGACATCATGGACCTGCCGCAGAGGCGGGGGGTCTACGCGCCCGAAATGGCGGCGCGTCAGCAGGTCTACCTGCGGGAGGTGACGGGCTATCTCGGCTCCCAGCCCCTGGAGTTCGTCCGCGGCCTCGGGCGCAAGGCCGTGCAACTGGTCAGCTCGCGCGAGATACCAAGGAACGAGGACATTTACCTCTACCGCCGGTGGTCCATCCTCCTGCGCGCGTTGGTGTGGAAGGCCGGGCCGTTCGGTTTCCCCCTGGGCGTCGTCCTGCCGTTCGCGATGGTCGCCTTGATCTTCCGGGCCAGACGCTTTCCGACCATCGTCTGGCTCTACCTCGGGGGCTTCGCACTCTCGATCGTGACGGTGTTCGTCACCGATCGCTACCGGGCCCCGATGATCCCGGTGCTCTTGATCGCAGCCGCCGTGGGAGCGGGAACGGTCGTGCACTGGCTTCGGGGTCGTGACTGGAAGCGCCTCTCCGCCGCGGCCGGGTGCCTGGCGGCGACGGCGCTTCTGGCGACGCTGCCCGGCCCCTTCGTTGCGGAGAGGATGAACTACGAACCCGAGATGCACGACGGGATCGGCCGTACGCTCGGGCGTTACGGACGATTCCCCGAGGCGGTCGCCTCCCTGCGCCGAGCCATCGAGATCGACGGGACCTACGCCGATGCCCATGCGAATCTGGCGTACATGCTCGAGCGGACCGGAAAGCTGGACGAGGCGAAGCAGGAATACGAGATCGCGCTCGGGCTGAACCCGGCGATGGCCCACGCCTCCGAAGGGCTCGGCCGGCTCCAGGCGGCGCAGAATGAGCCGGAGAAGGCGATCGCCACCTGGAGAGAGGGGCTCGCGATCCGGCCCTTCCACACGTCGATGCGGACCAGCCTCGCCGAGACCCTCCTGGGCCTCGGCCGGACCGAGGAAGGGATGCGGGAGTGCAGGGAGGTCCTTGAGTACGACCCGGGACATGCGCTCGCCCTCTATCTCCTCGGGACGGAACACGCCAGGCGGAGCGAGTACGCCGAGGCGGAGAGTTGGCTGCTCCGCGCCGCAGGGGCCTCGGAGCGGGGCCCACGGCGCGTCAGCCCGGGGGACATCCACTTCGCTCTGGCGAAGATCTACCGTTTGCAGCAGAAGCGGGCAGAGGCCATCGACCGCTATGCCCAGGCGGTCCGTGCCTACCGCCGGGACCTGGACGCCGACCCGCAAAACGCGAGCGTCCGGAACTCCATGAAGGCCGCCCTCGAGGAACGGCAGACCCACTTCGGCAGGTGACCGGCCGGCCCCCGGCCCTTGAGCCAGGCAGACGCAGAGTCTAGAATCCGGAGTCGCGGCCCCACGGTGGCACGGGTCGCACGCAGTGACGTTCGCTCAAATCGGTCAAGGAGGCGTCTTTCCATGTCGCGACCGCTCAATCGGATCGTCCTCTTCGGTCTCCTCGTTCTGCTGCCCGCCCTCCTGGTCGGTTGCGGCGGCAGGAAGGTGGTCACGCGCGTCGACTCCGGCTCGCAGATCGATCTCTCGGGCAACTGGAACGATGTCGACAGCCAGACGGCGGCGGCCGACCTCGTCCAGCAATCCACCGGAGGTACCCCCTGGATCGAGGACTGGCTCGTGGCGAAGTCGGCGAAGCCAACCATCATCGTCGGCCAGATCCGCAACAAGTCCGCCGAGCACATTCCGGTCAAGACGCTGGTGGCGGACCTCGAAAAGTCGTTCATCAACTCCGGCAAGGTGAAGGTCGTCGCGTCCGCCGAGGAGCGCGAAGGCGTGCGCGACGAGCGTGCCGACCAGCAGCAGTTCGCCTCCCCCGAAACGATGAAGGACTGGGGGAAGGAGCGTGGCGCCGACTTCATGCTGCTCGGCGAACTCAACACCATCATCGACCGCGAGGACGGCGACGAGGTCAAGTTCTACCAGTTGGACAGCTACTTCGTGAACCTCGAGGACAACACGAAAGTCTGGGTCGGCCAGACCAAGATCAAGAAGTTCGTCGGCCGCAAGGCCTACAAGCCGTAGCAGGGTGCCGAAAAACCGGACCAGCCGCGTTCGGAGCGCCGATCGGTCGGAGGCGAGGCGCGCCGACAAGGTCGACGTAAGGGCGCATCTTCGAGGAGGCGCAACCACGACGCCGGCCGCGAGCCGGGCCCGCACGGCGATGGCCGCGCTCGTCGCGCTCCTCGTGCTGGGTGGGTGGACCGGCTGCGCGACCTACACCTCCCGCTTCGCCACCCTGCGTGCCGATCTGGCCGCCGGCGAGTTCGACGCGGCCCTCGCCACGGTGGAAAAGAATGCCTCCGAGCGCGATCGATTGCTCAACCTGCTGGAGCGCGGCTCCCTGCTGCACTACGCCGACCGCTGGGAAGAGAGCAACGCCGCCTTCCAGCAGGCGGAGGAACTCGCGGCCGATCTCTACACGAAGAGCCTCTCCCAGGGGGCGCTCTCTTTCCTGGCCAGCGACGAGTCGATCGACTACCGGGGCGAGCCGTTCGAGCTGGCGATGGTTCCTTACTACCGGATGCTCAACTATGCCTATCTCGGCGACCGCGAAGGAGCCCTCGTCGAAGCCCGCAAGGCGAGCCTGCTGCTGCGGCAGTACGTGGAGCAGGACCTCTCCGCGCTGGGCGAACTCGACCCGGACCGCGACGCGTCGGGTGACGAAATCCTCCGCAACGCCGCTTTTCTCCACTACGTCTCGGCGCTGATCTACGAGTGGGGAGACGAGACGAACGACGCCTTCATCGCCTTCCGCAATGCAGCCGATGCCTATCACGCCGCGGCCGGACGACTCGACCTGACCGCGCCACCCTGGCTCGCCGCCGACCTCCGACGGACCGGCCGGGCGCTCGGGTTCTTCGACGAGATCGAACGACTGGTGGAGGTCTTCCCCGACGCGTTCTCCACCGACGCGGAGTCGGCCGCGGGGGGAGCGTTCGGCGATGGCCGCCGGGACGGGCGTGGCGAGGTCGTCCTCCTGCTGGAACTCGGCTTCGCACCCCGCAAGGAGCAGCGAGAGCTGAGCGTCCCGATCCTCAAGGACGACCGGCGCGAAGACCGCGTCCAATGGGCGCGGGATCTGCGCGGACGCCTGCGCCCCGACTGGAGCGCCGAGCGCCGGACGATCGACTACTGGCTGCGCGTGGCGGTCCCTGAACTGGTGGGAGGCCGGCCCGCCGCGACCCGCGCCAGGGTCTCGGTGACGGCCGCCGGGATCGAGGGCCGGGCCCTGCCGATCGAGGACCTGGAAGGGAGAGCCTTCGCTGCCTTCAAAGCTCGGGAAGGGGCCATCTGGCTGAAGACGATCGCGCGCGGTCTCGCCAAGTATGGCGCGAAGAAGGCGGCCGACAAGGAGGGGGAGGTCGCGGGCGCCCTCGCCAACCTCCTCGGCGCCGCCATGGAAAAGGCCGACACGCGCGGGTGGCTCACGTTACCCAACCGGATCGCGATGGCTCGGCTGCGGCTTCCTCCCGGCCGGTGGGATCTGCAGGTCGAGCTGATCGATGCCCAGGGCCGGACCATCGAATCCGGGACCCTCGAGGGGGTCGAGGTCCGGGCTGACGATCGGCTCTTCCTCAGCCGGCGGGAGTTCTGACGAAAACCGGAGTCGTCGCTCCGGCCGACGGCGGCCATCCCGACTTCGGCGCCGGGCGAAGCCCCAACCTTCGCCTCGATCTCGCCAGAGTCGCCGGAAGACACGGACGGTTCGCTGCGATCACGGCCTCAGCGGGAAGCCTCGCGGTTTCCTGTCCCCTTTCCCGCGCGGTTGGTTTATCGTGCGCGGCGACAGGAGGTACTTCGTGGAACCGCAACCTGCAGAGATGCAAACCGCTTATCGCTTCGCCGAACCCGAGTTCTACGCCGCTCTGGGCCTCAAGTGCGGCATCGAGATGCACCGGCAGCTCCGGACGGGACACAAGCTGTTCTGCAGTTGCCCGGTCAAGCCCTACAGCGAGGTCTTCCACGCGGAGATCCTGCGGCACATGCGGCCCACGCTGTCGGAGCTGGGGGAGTACGACCCGACCGCGCTGATGGAGTTCAAGACGAAGAAGGAGATCGTCTACCGCCTGAACCGGGAGACGGTCTGCACCTACGAGATGGACGACGCGCCGCCGTTCGGGCTGAACCGCGAAGCGCTGGACCGCGCGCTGGTCGTGGGCATGATGCTCAACCTGAACCTGGTGGACGAGATCCACATCGCCCGCAAGCAGTACCTGGACGGTTCCATTCCGACCGGCTTCCAGCGCACCTGCATCATCGGCGTGAACGGGTGGATCCGCGTCGACGGCCGCCGGATCGGCATCCGGCAGCTCGGGCTGGAGGAGGATGCCTGCCGGGAGCTCAGCGACCACGGCCACCGGCGTACCTACATCACCGACCGCCTCTCCATCCCGCTGATCGAGATCGTGACGGAAGCGGAGATGCACACCCCGGAGGACGCGGCCCGGGTGGGCGAGGCCATCCGGCGCCTGGCCCGGCTCTCGGGCCAGGTCAGCCTCGGCCACGGCCGCGCGCGACAGGATGTGAACGTCAGCATCGCGGGGGGCGATCGGGTGGAAATCAAGGGCGTGTCCAGCCTTCGCCTGCTGCCCGCGCTCGTCCACTACGAGGCGTTGCGCCAGAAGGCGCTCCTCGACCTGCGGGACGCCATGCGCGCGCGCGGCATCGGCGAGGACGCCTTCGAAACGATCGTGGATACGACCCCCCTGGTCCGGCGCTACTCGCACCCGGCCCTCCGGGGGCCGGGCAGGGGCGGGATTGTCGCCCGAGCCATCGTCCTCCGAGGGTGCACCGGGTTTCTCGCCGTCCCCACGGGGCCGAATCGCACCTTCGGCACCGAGGTCAGCGAGCGGGTCAAGGTCATCGCCTGCCTGGACCGCATGCCCAATCTGGTGCACACGGACGACTCGTCCTGCTTCGGACTCACCGGCCTGTTCGACGAAATCCGCCGCCAGGCAGGGGCGGCGCCCGGAGACGCGGTCGTCGTGGTGGCCGGTCCACCCGCCGATGTCCAGACCGCCATGGGCGAGGTCCGCATCCGCCTGGTCGAGGCTTTGTCCCACGTTCCGCGAGAGACCCGCCGGGCACTGCCCGGTGGCGCCACCTGCTTCGAACGGATGCTGCCGGGCCCCGACCGCATGTATCCCGACACGGACCTTCCGCCGATCGTGCTCACGAGCGACCAGTTCGATCGCGCCCGCGACCGCCAGCCGGAGCCTCTCTGGGAGAAGGAGGAGCGATTCCTGGCCCGCGGGCTCTCCCCACAGCAGGTCGGCCGCCTCTTCACCGAGGACGCGTACGAGGTGTTCGAGGCGGCGGTAGAGCGCGTCTCGGTCAAGCCGACCATGCTTGCCTACCTGCTGCTCGACTGGATACCCCACCTCAAGCGTCGCGGGAAGGACGTGTCGGCGCTGAACGCCGATACGCTGGCGATTCTGTTGGGCGGGGATGATGCCCGGAAACTCGACCAGAAGGCCGCAGCCGCGCGCGTGGCCCTGGCCGCCGGTTTCACACCCCACTTCACCACGAAGCCCGACCCCCGGGCAGGGAGGGCGTGATCATGGCGACCGCGAACGGCGAACGTTTCAAGGGGTACCGGGGGGCGGCCCTCGCGCGGCTGCAGAACCTGGATGTCGGCATCTGGGAAGAGGTCGACATCCGCACCACGCGCGGCGTCTACCAGGGCATCGTGTTGCCCCGCAGCGAGACGGCCGACGATCAGCACATCGTTCTGAAGCTGGATTCGGGCTACAACGTCGGCATCGCGGCGGGGGACATCCAGGAGATGACCTCCCGCGGGCGCCGCGAGGCTCACTACCAGATCCCGGAGAAGCAGTTTCCCTATGACCCCGCGAAGCCCAACGTGAAACTGCTGGGAACGGGCGGCACGATCGCCTCGCGCCTGGACTACCGGACCGGGGCGGTGATCCCGGCCTTCAGCCCCGGCGAGCTGTACGGATCCGTGCCCGAGCTGGCGGACATCTGCAACATCACGACCGAGAAGCTCTACGCCGTTTTCAGCGAGAACATGGGTCCCGAGCAGTACATCGGCCTGGCCCGGGCCGTGGCCCGCGACATCGAGAAGGGCGTCGACGGCATCGTCATCGGCCACGGCACCGACACGATGCACCACACCGCGGCGATTCTCTCCTTCATGATCCAGGATCCGCCCATCCCGATCGTGATGGTCGGCAGTCAGCGTTCCTCGGACCGGCCCTCGTCCGACGCTGCGCTGAACCTGATGCACGCGGCCCGCACGGCGGGCCACAGCGACATCGCCGAGGTCATGGTCTGCATGTTCGGCCCCACCTCGGACCAGTACGGCCTGCTGCACCGGGGCACGCGCGTCCGCAAGATGCACTCCTCCTTCCGCTCGACCTTCCGCACCATCGGTGACATCCCGGTCGCCACGGTTTCGCGGGAGTCCGTGCTGCCGCTCCGCGAGGACTACCGTCGCCGCGACCGGTCCCGGAAGGTGAAACTGGACGCCGTCTACGACGATCGCGCGACCATCCTCTACTACTACCCCGGGATGAAGCCCGACCTCATCGACAGCCTGGTCGACAACGGGTATCGGGGCATCGTCATCGCGGGAACAGGCCTGGGGCATGTGAACAAGCCCCTCTATCCGGCCATCCGGCGGGCGGTCGCCGCGGGGGTTCACTTCTTCATGACGGTGCAGACGCTCTGGGGCTACACCCAGATGTACGTTTACGACACGGGGCGCGACCTGATGGACATGGGCATCGTTCCGGCTGCCAACATGCTCCCCGAGGTGGCCTTCATGAAGCTGGGCTGGGCCCTCGCCCACAGCAACGACCACGAGGAGGTCAAGCGCATCATGCTGACTCCGGTCGCCGGCGAGATCACCTCCCGCGAACCTCCCGACGCCTACCTGATCTATCAGGGCGGTCTGCCGGAGGTGGAGGCCTTCGTCAAGAGTCACCGGATGTAGGCCGAGCCGGTTCGGCCGACGCCTCCGACCCCTCCGGACCTATCCGCGCCAGGTCCGGGGGTCGCCCACGTCGACGTGAACGAAGCGGGAGCGCGGGTAGTACCCCACACCGCCTCGGTTCAGTCCGATCGCGAGCTCGCGCAGGTTCTTCAACGGGACGTCGGGAACCCGGAGATCCACGGCGCGTCCGTCGAGGTGGAGACTGTGCGAGGCCACGCCGCGACTGCGGCGGCGGAGCTTGTCATTGGTGGCTTGCGAGCGGTATCCGCAGATCACATGATACGGCTCATCGGTCCTCAGGCGCGCGTGCAGGTCGTGGAGCAGGTCGATCAGATCACGGTCGATCTCCCGGACCTCTTCCGTGCGATAATCGCGCAGGATGGCGTCGATCTCCCGCAACGCCGCGGGGTCATAGGCGCCGTCCCGCCAGTAGGTGACATGGCAGCGCTCCATGGTGTGCGTGTGGAAGAAGGAAACGGCTCGAGGAGGACCGGGGACCTGAATGTTCGACGCCGAAATCTCCTTCGCCACCGCGCCACTCGCGGACGGTGCGACCGGGCCGGTCGCGCCCTCCGGCCGTCCGCCCGCCCCTGGTCCTCCTTCGGGAGGAACCGGGCCGGTCCCCGCTATTCCGGATAACGCGGACTCGAGCGGGTCACCGCCCAGGGCCAGTGATGGTCCGCACAGCAGCAGTCCGGCCAGAAGCGAGGTCCCGGCCTTGAGCCATTGGCGGCGAGCAGGATCGAAGGGAGTTCTCAAGTCGAGCATCCGTGCTCCCCTGGCCGACGAGTACGCCCATCCTCTCCGGGCGGGTCTGCGGAGGACCTTACGCACCGAGGGCGACGACCTCAACCGCTTTTACCCCGAGACACGCATCTCAGGACCCCGAGGCACGTCAGACACACAATGAGAACGACTTACGCCGGCTTGGCCCCCTTCGGCATCATCGTCGCCGCGCTCACATTCCTGGCTGCGGGTGCCCACTCCGCCGCCGCCGCGCACTCCGCCCGCGTCCGGGCGGCCATCGACAAGCTCTACGCGAGCAGTCCGGACACCGTCGGGGCGCCCACGCCCGACCGCTTGCTGTGGCTGCAGGATGGCCAACCTCGCCCCCAGGTCTCCGACCTGCTCGCGGCGCTTCGAGGCGCCCCGGCGGAAGGCCTGCATCCGGAGGACTACGGTCTCGATCTCCTCGTCGGCGCGTGGGATCGCGTGGGACCGGACCCGGCATCCCTCGAGGATCTCGTCGCACTCGACCGCGCCACGACCCGAGCGTTCCTCTCCTATCTCGCCGACCGGCGCTTCGGCCGGGTCGACCTGCGGAGTCTCGGCATCGGGTTCGAGTTACCTCGCGCCGATTACGATCTCGCCTTTGTCGTGCGCGATGCGCTCGCTCGAGATCGCGTAGCCGAGACGGTGGCAGAGGCAGCACCCGCTTCCGCCCAGTACCAGGCGCTCAAGGCCGCCCTCCCGCGCTACCGCGAGCTGGCGGCCAACCCCGCGCTGACCGTGCTCATGCCCGTGGGCAAGCTCGTCCCCGGCGACGAGTATGCCGGGGTCGATCGTCTGGCCGTGCGGCTGGCCGCGCTCGGCGACCTGCCGGCGGAACACCTGCCGTGGTCCGATCCGGCGGCCGAGGAAGTGATGTCCCGGCTTCGACCGCCGGCCGGCATCTGGAGCGGCGACGGGATCAGGCGGGCGACCTACTCCGGTCCCATCGTCGAAGCAGTGCGGCGGTTCCAGGACCGACACGGTCTCGACGCGGACGGCATCATCGGCAGCCGCACCTGGATGGCATTGAACGTCCCGATCGCGCAGCGTGTGCGGCAGATCGAACTCGGCCTCGAGCGGCTGCGATGGCTGCCGGAGATGAGGGAAGGGCCATTCATCCTCGTGAACACGCCGGCGTTCCACCTCTATGGCTACGAGTCGCCGGCGCAGACGACCTCCCCGTCGCTGGCAATGAAAGTCGTTGTCGGGCGGGCGACGGAGTCGGACACGCCCGTCTTCTCCGACGAAATGAGCTACATCGTTTTCCGGCCCTACTGGAATCCTCCGCGCAGCATCATCCGCGACGAGTTCATGCCGGAGATCGACACCGACCCCCAGTACTTGGAGAAGCACGAGCTCGAGATCGTCGGCGTCACGCGGGAGAACGCATCCACCGTCGTGCCGGCCACCGCGGAAAACATCGAGCTGCTCCGTTCCGGTCAACTGGCGGTACGCCAACGGCCGGGACCGAAGAACTCGCTCGGCCTGGTCAAGTTCATCTTCCCGAACAGCCACGCCATCTACCTGCACGATACGCCTTCGCGGTCGCTCTTCGTCCGCCAGCGCCGCGACTTCAGTCACGGGTGTATCCGGGTGGAAGACCCGGTCGCCCTGGCGCGCTTCGTCCTCCGCGACCAGCCCGAGTGGACGACCGAGTCGATTCAAGCGGCGATGAACGCGGAAGAGCGCCGAACCGTGACGCTTCGCCGCCCCGTGCCGGTCTACATCGTCTACCTGACCGCGATGGCGCGCTCGGACGGAACGGTCCTCTTCTACGATGACATCTACGGGCGCGACGCGGAACTCGAACAGGCGCTCCGACGCTAGCAAACTGCGCCGGCAACCTGCCCCTTGCCCGGGCCGGCGCGCCGGTCCTACTCTCAACCTGGTGGGACGAGGGGCATCCCGATCGGAGGTGGATCATGGACCGTACGTCGTTCCGTCAGCCGTTCTCCTTCCACGTCGCCTGGATGGCGGTCGCCTTGCTCCTGGTTCAGGCGGGATGCGCCGCGCAGACGCCCGGGAATCGTGTCGTCGACCCCTTCGAGGTGCGGCAGATCCCGGCTGAGATCACGGCCGACCTCGGGCCGGTGGTCGAGGGGAATACGGCCTTTGCCTGCGATCTCTATGCACTGCTCCGGACCGAGCCGGGAAATCTCTTCCTGTCGCCGTACAGCATCTCCACCGCTCTCGCCATGACCTGGGCCGGGGCGCGCACCCGCACCGAAGCGGAGATGGCCGCCGTGCTGCACTTCACGCTGCCCCAGGAGCGGCTCCACCCGACCTTCGGCGCCCTGCAACGCAGCCTGGAGAAAGGCGCAAGCCTCGGCGGCTATCAGCTGAAGATCGCGAACCGGCTCTGGGGACAAGAGGGATATCCCTGGCTGCAGCCGTTCCTCGATGTCACGCGGCTGAACTACGGCGCCGAACTTGTCCCGCTCGACTTCGCCGGGGCGCCCGAACCCTCCCGCCTCGTCATCAACGAGTGGGTGGAGGAGAAGACCGAAGGGCGGATCGAAGACTTGATCGCGGAGGGATTGATCGATCCGTCGACGGTCCTCGTCCTCACCAATGCGATTTACTTCAAGGGGAGTTGGTACAGCCGGTTCCCGGACGACCAGACCCGGGACGCCGAATTCTTCGTGCGTCCGGGTGAGACGCGATCGGTGCCGATGATGACGCAGGTCGGCACGTTCGGACATGCCACCCTCGATGGGACGCAACTGCTCGCTCTGCCCTACGTGGGCAAGGACATCACGATGATCATCCTGCTGCCGCAGACGCCGGGCGGGCTGCCGGAACTCGAGGCGCGCCTGACCCCGGACAACCTCGCCCGGTGGCTGGCGGCGTGTAAGGAGTCCGAGTTGAGCGTCTCTCTTCCGCGCTTCCGGGTGACCTCGGAGTTCTCGCTCAAGGACCAGTTGGCCGCACTCGGGATGCCCTCGGCCTTCAACGGCGCCGACTTTTCCGGCATGGCGACCGGGCGCGACCTCGAGATCAGCGAGGTGGTGCACAAGGCGTTCGTCGAGGTCAACGAGGAGGGAACCGAAGCGGCCGCCGCCACGGCGGTGATCATCCGCGAGACGAGCGCTCCGCCCGAGTTCCGGGCCGATCACCCGTTTCTCTTCCTGATCCGGGACGAAGTGACCGGCAGCGTGCTCTTCCTCGGCCGGGTGGTGGAGCCGTAGCGCCCGCCCCCCTTCACTCGACCCGCACCAGCGCTGTCCAGGGGACCAACAGGTTCAGGTGCGCAGTCCTCCTTCGCTCCACCGGCGCGACGATCACCGCTCTGCGCCCGTCCTTCGTGCCCGCGCCGCCCGTAAACAGGCGCACGTCCACGAGGTCCGTCGCCGGCCCGATGTGGAACGCGGGGCCGGCGGCCTCCACTTCCACCGCGGTCAGGATCCCCTGCAGGCTGACGTAGGTGATCCTCCTGCTCTCCCGAGGCCACCCGGGGAGGAAACCGCCGCGTGTCGAGACCTGCCACTTGCGGCCGGTCTCGGGGAAGGGCGTCACGTAGATCTCGGACTGGCCGGATTCGTTGGAGCCGTACGCGACCCAACGCCCGTCCGCGGAAAACCTCGCCCCTTCTTCCTCGAAACCGGTGTTCAGGAGAGGGAACGACTGCCGGTCTCCGAATCGGGGAAGAACCCAGATATCGCCCGCACTCTCGTAGAGGACGTACCGCCCGTCCGCGGACCAGTCGGTGGCGAACTTGTCCCGCTCGGTTTCAAGGACCAGCGTCTCGCCCTCCAGTCCGCTGAGCGACTTCTCGTACAGGTCGAAGCGGCCCCGCCGTGCCGAGGAGAAGAGGATGCGCCTCCCGTCAGGCGACCAGATCGGGCATCGCTCGGCCGCGGGGTCGAAGGTGAACCGGGTGCGCACGCCCTCATCCACGCCGTAGATCCAGATGTCACCCGTGCCGATCCGGGGATCCACCACCTCGACCGCGACCTGCGTCTCGTCCGGGGAGATTCTCGGGTTGTCGTAGTCGGCCGGGTCCCCCATCGTGCCCAGACGCTCCCCCCGCGTGTCCATCCAGATCAGCTCGGAGACTGCCGTTCCCGAACCTGATTGATAGACCAGCACACCGTTCTCCGAGGCCGAGAAGATCGCCGCCGAGGCTCCGGCCAGGCACAGAAGCTCCTCGACGACGGGAGTCGCAGCACTCGTGAAACGGCAGCGCCGTGGATCGAAGCCGCGGGCCATGAGCACGCCTTTCTGGGCGAAGAGCAGGTGACCCGAGGCGTAAAGCACGTTCGACTCGGCCCGCATCAGCAGCCGGCTCTCCCGTCCGTCCAGTGAGGCCACGATCACCGAGGCCCCGCTATCCGCGATGGCCTGCCGCACGAGGTAAAGGAAACGCTTCCCGTCCGGAAGGAAACGGGGAAACCGGTGCGAGCGTGCCCCGCTCAGCGTGTCCAGCGTGGTGACGGGAGTGCTCGCACCGCCGGCGGAGGGGACGCGATAGATGCCTGAGCCGGCCGTCGGCGCGAAGAGGATCGTGCCGTCCCGTGACCACGTCCCCCCCTTGCCGTTCTCTGCCTCGCAGAGCGCAAGCACGGGACCGCCCGCGGCATCCGTTCTCTTCAGCTTCCCGTCGGCGAAGAATCCGATCGACCGGCTGTCCGGAGACCAGAACGGATAGACCGCATTGTCCGTACCGAAGAGCGGCCGGGCAGCGTCCGTACTGAGTTCGCGAATCCAGAGGACTGCGGGCTGCCCCGGGGCGATCGCCGAGAAGACCAGCCGGCTGCCGTCCGGGGACACGCAGACTGGTCCGGGGGCGGTGGGGTTGACGGAGAACTGGCTGTTTTCCGGCGCCAGGATCGCGGCCCGAAGGATCGGCTCCGGCCGGTGCCATCCGCGGTAGGCGTGAATCCCCAGCACCACCGCGGCCGCGAGACACAGGGCAGCGGCCACCCACGCCGCCCTCTCCCGCCACCTGCGCCGGGAAGAGACGTGAACCGGCAACCCGGCGGACGAACCCCCTTCGGAGATCCACTTCAGGTCGAGCAGGACGTCGTGCATGGACTGGCGCCTCTCGACCGGGTCCTTCGCGAGGCAGCCCTCGATCAGCCGGACCAGTCCCGGCGGTACCGCCGGCCGGAGGGAACTCACCGCCGGCGGTTCACGCTCGAGGATCGCGGCGATCACGCCGGCCTGCGTCTTGCCTTCAAAGGCGCGCTGGCCCGTGGCCATCTCGTAGAGCACGGCGCCAAACGCGAAGATGTCGCTGCGCGCGTCGACCTCGACTCCTTCGAGTTGTTCCGGCGACACATACTGCAAGGTACCGACGATGGAGCCTCGCGCGGTCAGCGGGCTGGTGACGGTCGGCGCGTCGATCGCCCCGGACTTCGCCGTCGTGTTCGGGAGGCCTTTCGCCAGACCGAAATCGAGGAGCTTGGCTCCCGCGCGAGTCAGCATGACGTTGGCGGGCTTGAGATCGCGATGAACCAGGCCTTTGCGGTGCGCCGCGTCCAGCGCGTCGGCGATCTCGATCGCGTACCGCAGGAGTTCCTCGATTCCCAGCGGGCCCTTGCGCAGTCGGGCGCCCAGGGTCTCGCCCTCGAGGTGTTCCATGACCAGGTAGAGCGATCCCTCGTGGTGGCCGACGTCGTACAGGGCGCAGATGTGCGGATGCGACAGGCTGGAGATGGCCCGCGCTTCCCGTTCGAGTCGTTGGCGAAGACTGGTGTCGGTGGAGCCGACGGAAGCGAGCACCTTGATGGCCACTTCACGGTCCAGGCGCGTATCGCGGGCGCGATATACTTCCCCCATGCCACCCGCACCGATTGGAGCGAGGACCTCGTACGGTCCGAGCCGCGCACCCGCAGACAGGTTCATCGTCGCGGCAGGAGGCTAGCACGGCTCGGTGTCGGGCGGAAGTCGCCCCTCGGCCGGATCCGATCGCGCGCTGAGTCGGCTTCGGGCACGGCGGTCCGACTCACCCGCCGGTAGAGAGGAAGCTCCGGTGGCCTGTCGTAATCAGCTACGGGACAATGGAATACACGGGCTCCCCGAGAGCCGGAGCGGTGTCGCACCGTCTCTCCTTGACGTTGCGATCACATCTCACTCCCGCAGAAGAGAAGTCCGACCGATTCGACTTTCGGATGAGTCCGGGCCGGACCGCCGGCCACAGGAGTCCGATGACAACTCCTGCCGGTCGTGCAACACTCGTCGGGGCCAAAGGTAACCCGAGTATCGACCTGACCCGGACGCAGCGGGCCACGTCACATCGTGGCGTCAGGGCGGAGCCGCAACGCCGTCCAGGCCGCGGCTGTGGAGGAACCATGAGAGTCTTCGCGTTCGTTGAAACCGTGCTCGTGCCGGTTCTGGCGCTCGGCGCCCTGGTCGGCGTTCTCTCCTGCGGCGCTCGGGAGAAGGCGGACACCGAGCGAGCGGAACGTGCGGCCGAAGGAATCCTGGAGGGGGCGACGGGAAAGAAGACCGAGGTCGAAATCGACGGCAAGGACGTCCGCATCGAGGGGAAGGACTACAAGGTCAACCTCGACGAGACCACGAGCTGGCCGGAGACGATGTTCCCCGAGGTCCCCAAGCTTGGCCCCGGACGAATCGAGCGTGTCTCGAAGTCCGAAAGCGCGGAGATGTCGAGCTTCAACATCTATCTGCAGGACCTTTCGGCCGGCGACGTCGAGGCCTACGTCGGCCAGCTCCGGCAGGCAGGATGGGAAGTCAGCCTGACTTCCATGGGGGAGAAGGGCTCCCTGGCTGCCGGGCAGAAGGGCCAGCTCGGGCTCAACTTCGCCTTCAACGCGGAAGACAAGTCCGGCGTCCTGGCCGTCTTTTCGACAAGTGAGCCGTAACAGGTTGTTGACGAACTGGGCCCGAGAGCGAGGCGGCCCTCAGAACATCCACTTCCCGTCTTTCATCACCGGTTTGCCGTCGCCATAGACGACGAACCCTTTCCGCGTGTCGCAGACCATGTCCCAGTGCAGGGCGGACTTGTTCTTGCCGCCGGACTCGGGCAGGGAGGCGCCGACCGCGATGTGGAGCGTGCCGCCGATCTTCTCGTCAAAGAGGGTGTTCTTCGTGAAGCGCCGGATGCCGTAGTTCGTGCCAAACGCGAGTTCCCCCACGTACCGCGCGCCGGCGTCCGTTTCGAGCATCGCGTGGAGATACTCCTCCCCCTTGTCGGCGCGCGCCTCGACGACCTTCCCCTGCTTGAAGACGAGGCGGACGTTCTCGACCTCCTTGCCGGCATACACGGCAGGGAAGGTGTAGCGGATGTGACCCTCGGCGGAGTCCTCGAGCGGCCCGGTGAAGATCTCGCCGTCCGGGAAATTCTGCCGGCCGTCGCAGTTGATCCACTTGCGCCCGCCGACGGAGAAGGTGAGATCGGTGTCGAGTCCGACGATGCGGATCGTCTTCAGCTTCTCCAGAGACGCTGCCATCGTGGCCTGCCGCGTGGAGACCTTCTTCCACTCGGCAATCGGGTCCTTCTTCTCGAGGAGGCCGGCCCCGTAGACGAACTCCTCGTACTCGACTAGCGACATCTCCGCGTCCTGGGCGGAAGCCGCCGTCGGGAACTGCGTGCCGCACCAGCGCAGGTCGCCCGCCGCGATGCGGGAGAGCATCTTGTCGAAGAGGGGGCGGTTGGCCGAACGGGAGATCGCCATTCGCTTCGGATCGACGTTGGTCATTTCCTTCGTGTTGACGTCGCCCCAGACACTCAGGATCGCATCGAGCTTCTGGGTTTCCATCCGGGCGGTCGGACTGACGAAGCGGAGCTGCTCCTCGCTCGCGTGTTTCATCCCCAGGTAGGCAAGCCCCGGGAGAGTCGCCCGCACCATCGGAAAGCCACCCGCCTTCAGCACCTCCACATAGGCCGCGGACAGCAGCGGCGCGGTCTCGGCGGAACCGTCGAGGCGGACCCACCACCCCTTCTGCACGCCAAGGCTGTAGTGAACCAGAACCTGCGCCAGCTTCTGCACCCGTGAATCGGGCATGGCCATCCTCCCTTCCCCCGAAGCCCCCGCGACACCCATACCACCCCGTCGCCATGGGGCGGCACGGCCCCGCCGTGGTCAAAGGATGAGCATAGCCGGTTCCGGGCCTCCCGGGGAGTGCTGAGGTATCCGGCGGTGGGCCGGCGTCGAACTCCCTGATCATGAGGTGAGGGAACGGCGCCCCGTCCGCCACGGACGCCGCCAGGGACCCGCAGACGGCAAGGCCGAAAGGGTTGCCCGCGCGTCGCGAGGTGGGAGTTCGCTCCGCACGTCAGGGCCACCACGGCATCGCGCGCTTTCACGCGGCGCTCGCCACTGTTATCATCCGCTCCGTTGTCTCGAGATGGGAGGAACGCGCCGGGCTCGCAGTTGGTCCCCCACGCTCTCCCGTCAGCACTCGATCGTGAGTCTACGCTCGTCACCGGCCGCTCGGACGGTCTCAGCAGGCGCGCCCGGCCGCCCCTTCCGGCGTGCGCCCGGCCGACGCGGCCAGGGAGGATCCTGCCATGCGTTTCCGCTTCGGTTCATGGGCACGCCGTTCCCTGGTCTGCCATTCGTTCGTTCCGCTCCTCGTCGTCGCCGCCCTCGTCTTCATCGTAGGCGGCTGCTCCGATCGCGAGTCGTCCCCGCTGGCTCCCGCCGCCGGAGTGGCGCAGGCGTCGTCCGACAGCTACGAGGCGATGGCCGCGGAATTCGTTGAGCTCTGCGGCTGGGCCGCGAACGACCTCGACTCCGGGGACACCGGCCACGCCGTTCCGTCACCGGCCGGCCGATGCGGCCTGATCGAGGACTTCGAACGCGAGGTCCTGGTCGGCAACATCGTTCACTACAGCGCCGTGCTCCATCTCGGGCCTGGCCAGTACGACAAGGTCGGCATCCATCGCGTCGTCCGGGAGAACCGGCCCAATCGCCCGATCAAGACCCGTAAGGCCCTCTTCATGCTGCACGGCGACCTCAAGCGGTTCGAGACGATGTTCATCCCGGGCCGCTTCTCGCCCGACCTGGCGGACGACTTCGGCATCGCGGTCTTTCTCGCGCAACACAATGTCGACGTCTGGGGGATCGACCAGGGCTGGAACCTCGTGCCGCGGGAGGAGACCGACTTCTCCTTCTTCGCCGACTGGGGAATCCAGCGCGAGGTTGACCATCTCTCCGCCGCCATCGCGGTTGCGCGCGAGGCCCGCTTCCTGACCGGCAACGGTCTGACGCAGATGCTCCTGCTCGGCTACAGCAGCGGCTGCATGACCGGATATGCCCTCCTCAACCAGGAGGCGCAGATGCCCGATGCGCTGCGGCAGGTGGACGGGTACATCGCGGCGGACTGCGGAGTGAGGTCAGACGATCCGGAGTGGATCGAGAACAATCTCTCCTACGTCGAGTGGTATCAGTCGCTCTACGACTCCGGACAGTACCAGGATGCCCTGATCTTTCAGGATGTCTCGGTTCTGGCCCGCACCGATCCTGACGGAGACTCTCCCTTCTTCCCCGGAATGACGAACCTCCAGGTGGCCCTCTTCTTCGGCGGCGGGCAGGCCTTCCCCCCAACGGACGTCCACTATCATGCGCCCGTGCTGGAGGATGGCTTCCCGGTCGGCTTCCAGTGGATCACGGTGCCGCAATGGCTGGACTTTATCGAGAACACGGCCGCCTACGAGCCGATCCTGTTCGAACTCGAGTACCTTCGCCTGTTCGCCATGCAGGACAGCCCCTACATCAGCCACCTGGGCGACATCACCGTGCCGATTCTCGATATCGGCGGAGCCGGCGGGATCGCACCGTCGACAGCTGCCACCGTTTCCTACCTTGGCAGCAGCGACATCACACAGCTCTACGTGTCGACCGGCGCCCCCGAAGTCGCTCTCGACTACGGACACATCGACATCTTCACCGGCTACAACGCGCCCGAACTCGTCTGGCAGCCACTTCTGCACTGGGTGATCACCCACTCCAACATGCCCCGCCATCCAGCCGGCCTGCTGGAAGCGGAAGAGATTGCGACAGCGGAGTAAGCGCTCCGTGTAACCCTCGCCCGGCGGCGGCCGTTGACCTGGCCTTGTGCTGCCGCCGCCGGGCAGAGCGTCGAAGACCCACCGGCGACAGACGGTCGCGGGATCACCTCGTGCCTCTCTCTCGCCCCGGCCACGCCGCTCGATCCGGAGTGACCCGACCGCCCTTGTGCGCTATCATCATCTGTGTCGGTAGACACCTGTGACGCAACCCGGAGGCGATCATGCAGTCACTCCATCCGCGGTCCGCCCCGGAAGTCCTCTCCTTCCTGCTCCTGCTTGGCCTGACCGGATCGATGCGGGCAGACGGGGCCACCTACCTGGTCAAGGCGGATGGGACCGGCGACTTCCCTACCATTCAACAGGCGCTCGACGCAGCGACGCCGGGAGATGTCATTCAGCTCGCCGACGGCGTCTATTCCCAGTCCGGCAACGTCGACCTCGACTTCCTGGGCAAGGATCTGACTCTCGTGTCCCAGGGAGGCGACCCGGAGCAGTGCATCATCGACGGCCTGGGCGTGAGTCGCGGCATCCAGTTTCACCTCGGAGAGACCTCCGCGTGCACCGTGGAGGGGATCGGATTCGAGCGCGCGTACACCTCCGCCTACGGAGCCGCCATCCTCTGCACGGACGGATCGAGTCCGACCATACGCAACTGCCTCTTCCGCGATTGCAGCAGTTGGCAGGGTGGGGCGATCGCGATTCTCAACTCGAGCCCGGTCATCGAGTCCTGTCTCCTGGAACTGAATGAGGCCGCGACCTACGGCGGCGCCGTCTTCGCCTGGGGAACATCGGCTCCCATCCTGCGCGGTTGCACGATCCGGCACAACGAGGGCCAGTACGGGGGCGGGATCGCCATCCGTTTGAACACCACAACCCTCGTCGAAGGCTGCGTGATCTATGGCAACGTGGGGGCGTCCGGCGGTGGAATCTCGCTTTCCAACTCGAATCTGGCGGTCCCGGTGATCCTCGAGTGCACGATCGTCGACAACTTCGCGGCCGAGGGTGCGGCACTCGACTCGGAGGACGCGGGTCATCTGAGTCCGAGCAACTGCATCTTCGCCTACAACCGGGGCGGATGGACGATCCACGCCGACGTCCCAGAGGACATCACGCTGAGCTGCTGCGACGTCTACGGCAACCAGTCCGGCGACTACGTCGGCACGATCGCCGGCCAGCTGGGCCTCGCCGGCAACATCTCCGCGGATCCCCTCTTCTGCGACCTGCCGGGCCTGGACTTCACGCTGAATGCCGACTCTCCGTGCCTGCCCGAGAACCACGCCTCGTGCGACCTGATCGGGGCGCTGCCTGCCGGGTGCGGTCCTGCGCTGGAGATCGTTCATCCCAACGGAGGCGAATCCTTCTGCCAGGGTCAGCCGGTGACGATCACGTGGATCGGCGGCGATCAAAGCCGCGGGCTGGTCCGGATCGAGCTCTTCCATGAGGATCTGCTCTCGGGGATCCTGGCCGACTCGATCGCCAACGATGGCGACTTCGAGTGGATCGCGGATCCCCCGGAGGGCCACCAGTACAGCTACAAGATCAAGGTCATCGACCTCACGACGGACGAAGAAGACTCCAGTGATGGCCCCTTCGCGATCCTATTCCCAGTCCCTTTGGTCTCCGCACCCGGCGACGGCGGCTCTTACATGGCGGAGCGGGATTCGGTTCTCATCCTCTGGGAAAGTGGCTGTCTCGGCAGCGAGTTACGCCTCGACCTGCTGCGTAACGGAGTACCGTGCGGCGTCATCGCGACCGGGGCCGCCAATACCGGGGAGTTCGCCTGGCTGGCCGCGCAGTGCGACGGACAGAGCGATGGCTACCAGGTGCGCGTCACGGATCCTGCCAGTGGGCTCTGGGGCGACAGCGAGGGCCAGTTCGCGATCACGCCTCCCTGGCCGTTCGGCCTCGTCTCCATCACCGATGTGGGGAACGACGAGGGCCGCCAGGTGCGCCTGCGGTGGACACGCCACCTCCATGACGCCCCCGGGGAACCGATCATCACCGAGTACTCCCTCTACCGGCGCCAGGACCAGTACCTGATCCCGCCGGGAAACCCCGCGGATGAGGTTCCGGAACCGGCGCTACGCCGCCTCGACGGATGGGACTTCGTCGGGACCGTCCCCGCCCGCGGCGACTCGATCTACCAGATGATCGCCCCCACCCTGTGCGACTCGACCGCGGAGGCGGGAATCTGCTGGTCCGTCTTCTTCGTCTCCGCGCTCACGCCGGATCCACTGGTCTACTTCGACTCGGCTCCGGACTCAGGGTATTCGGTGGACAACCTGGCTCCGGCGGCCCCGGCCGGCCTGCACTGGCTCCCGCCTTCGTCCCTCGCGTGGGAGATCTCGCCCGAACCCGACCTCGACCGTTACACGATCTACGGCTCGACGGATGACACCTGGGACGGGGACGACCCGATCCTGGGCCAGACCCGCGAGACCATCTTCGAGCTGGAAGAGGTGCTCCACCCTCACTTCATGGTGACGGCCCGGGACTCTAGCGGGAACGAGGGTGTTCCCGCCCTGCTGCAAGCTCCTTCAGCCGCACCGCAGGAGTCGATCCGGCCGACCGCGGTGAGACTCCATGCGCCCCGGCCCAATCCATTCGCCGAACGGACCTGGATCGGATTCGACCTGCCGCACGCCGCATCCGTCGAGCTCACGATCCACGGCCCGGACGGGCGGCGCGTCGCCCTGGTGATCGCAGGTACGCTGGCCGCGGGACGGCACGCCGTTTCCTGGTCGGGCCGGGGTGATGATGATCGCAGACTGCCGAGCGGAATCTACTGGGCGCGGATGCGCGCCGGCGACACGGTGCGCAGTCAGCGCCTCGTGCTTCTGATGTAGACGGCGGCTCCGAGCGCGACGGTGGTCCGATCGTTCTCGATCCTGCGTCCCCCCGCCGCGTCGCAGCCGCCTCAGCTGTGTGGATCGATCAGCCGTGACTGCCGGCTCCGGGCGGCGGTCCGGCGATGACGGGTTCAGGGACCTGGTTTTTGATCGGCGGGATGGAGCGGAGATAGGCGTAGACCGCCTTCAGATCCGCATCGCTCATCTTCGCCACGTTCATCCAGGGCATCGGCGGGAGGAGCGGCCGTCCCACGCCGAAGTGCTTGCCGTTCCGCATCGCCATTGTAAAGACATTCTCGTCCAGAGCGCCGAGGCCGGTCTGTGGATCCGGCGTGAGATTCGCGGCATAGCTGACGCCCCAGGGCCCGACGAACGCGGTCATGGTCAGCGAACCAGCCCAGCCCCAGGGGCCATGTCCCAGGTCCGGCGGCGGCGGCATCGTCAGGTCGGCGGGGTGTCCGGACAGCTGGCGCGACATGTCCGGCTCGGGTCCCTTGGGACCCATCTTGAGCGGCGTATGACAGTCATGGCAGCCGGCCACCGTCACCAGGTACTCCCCACGCTGCACAGGTGTCATGGCGCCCTCTCCGTTCTCCCGGGCGGAGCTGGAAGGACCGCCGGCGGCCGCCACGGTAGCGACCGTAGCGAGGATCACGGCCGTCAACGTGGAGAAGATCGAAGGAGCATGGCGCAGCACTCGCCACGCCCGGGAAAGGAAGCATGCGTTCATGAAGGTCTCCTTGTTTGCTAAGTGCGGCCGGCCGCCTCGCAGCCGATGCCGTGTTCGATACCTGGGACCCGTTTTTCGGACTTGGGAGTATAGCGGCCCGGCTCTCCTCCTGAGCGCTGAGATCTCCTTATGAAACGACCAGTCTCCCTGCAGCGAACATGATCGTTCTGCATTCTGACGTGCGATCTCCTCTGATCTTCGAAATCTCTTGGCCTCCGGGCGAGCTCCGGTAGAATCGATCGGCTGCGGCTGACCATCGAGATCAGAGGACAGACCGTCTGTCCAGGGGATCCCGGCCGCATGTCCCTGGCCTGCGCGAAGGAGGATCAACATGTCGAGATCTGTCTGTAACTGGTTCGTCTTGTTCCTGGTGCTGCCCCTCCTGGTGGCGGGTTGCGGTGACGACGACGACGGACCGACCCCACCCCAGGCCCGCCCCGATCTGGCGGTCCTGGCCATCACGTTCAATCCGGTCGCGCCGACCACGAACGATGCTGTGACGGCGAGTGTCACGGTGAAGAACAACGGCGACGCGAGCTCGTCCGGCTGCGCCGTGGCCGTCCAGGTCGACGGGACCACGAGCTGCGGCGCGGTGCAGGTGGGAGGGCTTTCCGTCGGTCAGATGCAGACCGTGGCGTGTGACCTCGGTCTGCTCGCGGTGGGCAGCCGGTCAGTCCAGGCCTGTGTCGATGCCGGCAGCACCGTGGTCGAGTCGAACGAGACCAACAACTGCCTCACGCAGACGGTGACCGTCACGACCGAGCCTCCCCCCGCAGCGGCGGATCTCGTCGTCCAGTCGATCACCTTCAGCCCGGTCCAGCCGACGCCGTTCCAGACGGTGACCGCGACGATCACCGTGCACAATGCCGGGAACCAGGCCGTCCCCACGACCACCCTGCGGACGAGCGTCGACGGGACGATCGCGTGCGCGGCGGTGGCAGTCCCCGCGATCCCCGCCGGCCTCACCCAGATCGTGACCTGCGACCTCGGGACCCTCGCCACCGGCGATCGCCAGGTGGAGGCGTGCGCCGACGCCGGAAGCGAGGTGGAGGAGTCGAACGAGAGCAACAACTGCCTCGCCCAGGCCGTGAGCGTCACCGGACCGGCCGACCGACCGAACCTGGAGATCGAGAGCATCGACTTCGCTCCAGGGGATCCACAGGCCGGCGACGACGTGACGATCCTGGTGTCGGTGCGCAACAGCGGCACCTTCGGGGCCGGTCCCACCGAGGCCCGCGTCCGGGTCGATGGACAGGTTCTCTGCGCCGCCATCCCCGTCCCCGGCCTCGCGGTCGACGGATCCATCACGGTCAACTGCGTCCTCAATGACGCGATCGCCGGGACCTACAGCATCGAGGCATGCGCCGACGCCACGGGCCTCCTGACGGAAACGGACGAAACGGACAACTGCGCGGTCCAGGGGCTCGAGGTCAGCGCCTCCGGATTCGACCCGCCGGTTCTCCCGATCCCCGAACTGATGCATCCGGTCGACTTCTGCAACCAGGACCAGTGGGCGCAGGCCGCCCAGTCGCTCGTCCAGGGACAAGTGGCGGCAGCGGAGGCGATCGCCTCGTTCGGTCCGGCGATCATCGCGGGAATCCAGGGAGCCGACTGGCAGGACGAAGGCGGCGGTTGCTGGACGGCGCCGTACACCGATGAGCCGGGCTGCACCGGCGAGTACGGGATCTGCCAGGTCGTCGGAGGCTACGAGTTCATCCTCACCGTCACCGGCACCTGCTACGACGGAACAGTCACCGACTGGAAAGCCTACGACGGCTACGTCAGCCTGGACGGGACCGAGGGACGCGCGAACTTCTACGCCCTGAACACGACTGCGGTCGAGACCGCGTTCGAGTGGCGGGTGACGGCGGACGGCGCCTCGGGCACCTGGAGCTGGTACGAGGGCGCGATCCACCCGGACAACCGTACCTACCAGATGGAGTTCGAGGAACAATCCGATGGCTCTCTCGAGATCGAGTGGGTCTTCGAGGAACAGATGCGCTGGATGCTCGATGTCTCGGCCGACGGCAAGATCGGCACGATGGACACCTACCTGTGGGGGGAGGCCCCTCCCGACTGGGTGCTGGAGACCGCCATCGTGTGGGATGACTGCGCCGGTTCGTGGACCAGCTACGCGGAGGGAGAGATCATCGATCAACACACCTGGTAGTCGCCGGCTCCCGCGGGCTGGAGCGCGCGGACCCCGCGTGTTACAATCATTCCCACGCAAATGGGCCCGATCCGGCAGGCGCTCCCTCGTGTCGCCGGGTCGGGACGCCGGTCCTCAAGTCCCCGGACCCACGGGTCCTCCGTCCGCCCGGCAACCGTGGAGGTGGCATCGATGCATCGCACATTCGCCCTGAGGCTCCTCGCCTCCCTCCTTCTGATCACCGGAGTCATCGCCGGCCCCGTTGAAGCCGCCCGCACCGACCCGGCCGGAGGGACAGGGGGCGGACCGATTGCGGGTTCGCTGCAGGTGCAGGTGCTCGCGAGCGACACGGGGCTTCCGTTCGCCGGCGCCTTTGTCATGGTCGGACCACGGCCGGGGACGCCGTTTCCCGGGAACACCGGGTACACCTCGGCCTCGGGAGAGATCGTCTTCGCCCATCCCGACCTCATCGGCCCGGTCACGGTGACCGCCGGCGCGAGCGGGTACGCCTACTTCACGATCGTCTCCGTGAACGCGAACGACTTGGTGCTTCCCCTGCGACCGATGGCCGACAATGCGCCCACCTACCAGGTCGGCGACTACGTCTCGGGGATCGACGTCAACAACGGCTCGTTCAACCTCGGCGACGGCTTCATCGACCTGGCCCTGGTCGTGCCTTGTCTCGGACTGGACAGCTTCCTCACGTTCGACCTGCAGTCTTTGATTGGTCCTCCGGAGATCATCGAGATCCTCGGCGAACCGGTCGAGGTTCCGTCGAACATCTTCCTGCCGTCCCAGTACGAGATCCTCGTGCAGATCATCAAGGACCACTACTACCTCAACCTGGCCGCGGGGTCGTACACGCTGGCCGCCGTCTCGGGACGGGTTCCGCGCGACGCCCTCCTGAATGCCGTCGACATCACGGAGATCATTCCGCTCACCCAGTGGCGCGAGATCGACATCCTGAACACGGTGATCAGCGGCGACACCAACGGCGCCGATCTCTTCGTCGACCCCGATCTCACCTCGACCGTCACGCTCAACCTGGCCAACCTGCCTGACAACACCGTCAGCTGGTGCTTTTCGGTGGGGGACCTGGACAACCTCGACGGCCTGGGGCGGCTGGTGCCGCTCGGCATCACGTCCTACTCGTGTCCGGCGGGATCCGGCCCGTGCAGCGGCGCGGTCCAGCTGACCACGACGGCGGCGAGCGGCGAGTTCACTGGCATGTCCTACTTCCCCGCGGTCGCGGTCGACTTCCAGGCGAGCGAGGATGTGCTGGTGCTGCTCCGGCGTGGATCGCACCCGCAGACCTACACCGAGCAGATGAACAGCTTCTTCCAGCCGCTCGATCTGGGATACGCCACGGGACAGTTCTCGTGGAACGACGCGGAGAACCCGCCGCAGGCCACGCCGCCGGTCCACCTGAACCTGGCGCGGCTGACGAGCGGTGAAGAGATCTACTGGGAGTTCCTGCTCTCCGGGGCCACCACGAGCTTCGAGGCGCCCGGCCTGCCGCCCGGCGCCCCCCCGGGGCCGCAGATCGGCGGGATCTACCGGTGGGAGCACCTGGCCGCAGGTCTGGGCTTCGATCTGCCGTCCTTCGACTTCAACGCGTTCGCCTTCTCCGACCTCCAGGCGCACGCCAGCCATCTCGCTTCGGACCAGGTCGACGTGACGTTCGTCGGCGATCCGGCCACCGCGCCGGAGTCGCCGTTGCTCGCGGCCGGTCCGCCGCGCGGCGCCGGACATCCGAACCCTTTCCACCGGCGGACGATGATCCGTTTCTCGCTGCCGCAGGCAGGAACGGCCGAGCTGTCGGTGCATCACCCCAGCGGGCGGACCGTCGCGACCCTCGAGCGCGGCTGGCTCGAGGCGGGCCCGCACGAGATCGCGTGGGACGGCACCGACGACCAGGGGAGGCCGCTCCCGAGCGGTGTCTACCTCGCGCGGCTCTCGACCGACCAGGGGGCGGGGTCGTGGAGGCTGGTCCTGCGGAAGTGAGCCGCTCCGGCGACTCACTCCTCGGGGGCGATCTCGGTCAGGAACCCCGCATCCACCCAGTACATGTCGCCGCACAGGCTGAAGAAGAGGTACTTGCCGTCCGGCGTCAGAGCGCACTGTCCCACCGGCGGGATTCCGAGCCTCTCGCCGAGCGGGACGATATCGCTCCAGGATCCGTCCGTGCGGCGGTAGCAGGCGTAGATGCCCGCTCCGGGCTGCCGGTAGGTGTCGAAGAGCAGCAGGCTCTCATCCGGAGTGATGAACGGGTGGGCGTCGGCTGCCTCGGAGTTCATCTTGCCGGCCAGCGTCTCCGGGGGACCGTAGCCGCCCGCCACGGGGGGACGACGCACGAGGACGCCATAGTCCGGGCGTCCGGTGATCTCCGTGTAGTACAGCACACCGTCGCGAGTCGCCGTCGGGTACATGCCGGTGAAGAGCTTGACCGGCGTCCCCCAGCCCGTTCCCGCGCGCTCTGCTCGGTAGATCACCCGCTCGCCCTGCATGCTCTCCCGTCCGCAGAAGAAGATCGTGCGGCCATCCGGCGCGACGCTGGCCTCTTCGGTGACGTGTTCTTCGTCGATCAGGTGGACGACTTCGGGCGCGGTCCAACCCGCCTCCGTCCAGCGGCAGACGAGCGTACCGGTCCCCCCGCGTGAGAAGTAGATCTCCCGCCCATCGGGAGTGAAGGTGATCGAGTACTCGTTGTCGGTCGTGTTCACGATGCCGGGGGCGAAGACCTCCGGCTCGGCTCCCGGCGGCGTCTGGCCGAGGTAGGGACCGTGCAATCCGGTCGTCTGGCCGGGAGCGAATCGCCCCTCGGCTGCGATCTGGATCGCGATCACTGCCAGGAGTGGGTCCAGGTGATCGAGCATCCAGGCGATGTCCGTGCGACTGGAGTCGAGCTCGACCGCCCGGCTCAGGGCGCTCCTCGCCCCTTCCCCGTTGCCAGCCTGCAGGTAGGCGTTGCCCAGTTCCGGCCAGTAACGCGGCGAATCGCCGAAGAACTCCTCCAACATCACGATCAGCGCGAGCGCTTCAGCCTTCCGGCCCTGCTGCTTCAGCCGCAGGGGAAGACCGCGCAATAGTGGGTAGGGTTCGACACGGTACGCGCCTGTGGTGTCGGCCAGCACTTCGCGCAGCCGGGCCTGGGCCGCCGCCAGTCCCTGCTCGTTCAGCGTTTGCTCGAAGACGGCCGCCGCGCTTGGCCGCTCGGGTGTGGGCGCGGGCGACTGGCCAGAGGCCGGGAGCGGCAGGAGTGTCAGGAGCATCAGGCACGCCAGGCGCGTCAGGTGCCTGAAGAGCGCCGGGAACACCAGAACCCGGTTGGCGATCACCACCGACGGCAGACTTCTCGCAACCATCACCAGTTCCTCCCTGTCCAGCGCGGATCCGCCCAGGGCAAGCTACCAACTGCCTGCCGTCCACCCTGCAGGTTCCAAGGGGACGGCGTCAAGTTTGAACCGGGGGTCTCCGGCGACGCGCCGGCCGCTGGTCTGAACGCGTAACCTTTGGCGTGCTCCCGAGTATTCCGAACGGAGGCTGCCATGAACGAACTCGAGACGCTCTACCGCCTGTACGCCCCGGCCGTCCTTCGCTTCGCGTGGGGACTGTGCGGTGATCGCAGCCAGGCGGAGGACCTCGTCTCGGAGACGTTCGTGCGCGTGCTGACACGGGCACCGCGCATCGAGTCCCGGACGGCCCTCGCCTACCTGCTGACGATCGCGCGCAATACCTACCTCAGCGGCTTGCGCCGCCGGCGCCGCGAGGTCCCGCTGCCGGACGATCTGCCGGCTCCGGACACGGACCCGGACGGCACCCGTGACCGCCAGGCCAGCCTCGCGGCGACGCTGCGCGCCCTGCACGATCTGCCCGAGGGCGAGCGCGCGGCCCTGCTTCTGCGCGTGGATCACGAACTTCCCTACGAAGAGATCGCCGCGGCGCTCGAGATCTCGGTGGGGGCCGCGAAGGTCCGGGTGCATCGCGCCCGGATGCGACTCGCAAGCATGCTCGCAACGGAGGGAGAACCCCATGAAGACCGAAGTCACGCGTGATGTCGTGAGCGACCTCTGGCCACTCTGTCAGTCGGGGGACGCCAGTTCCGATTCCCGGACGATGGTCGATGCCTACCTGGCACAGGACACAGCCCTGGCAGAGCAGCTCCGGCGTGGTCAGGACCTGTCCGGCCTGATGCCCCGTGTCCGATTGTCGCCCGACGCGGAACGCCGCCTGCTGGACGACGCGCGCCAGCGCGCGCGCCTGAAGCTGCTGCTGATCGGCGGCGCCATCGCGTTCGCCGGCTTCCTGGCCCTGGCCGCGTTTGTCGGTGTGCTGTACGTCATGACGCGCGGTCTCTGATCGCTCCAGCTGGATGGCGTGGACGGCGGGGCCCCGCGTACAGGGTGTTCTCCCTGCGCGTCCACGGGGTCTCTCAGCCGGAGCAGGTGCGCGGCAGCTGCGTCGACCTGAATTCGGATCTCCGATTCCCGCTCCCCTTCGTCGCTCCGCCGCAGGTGATCGGCACCAAAGGGGGCCTTTGCGGGGATTCCGAGGAGGCATTTGCGCCGACTCCGGCGGCATGCCTTCGAACGTCATAACGCGTTTGACAGTATATCGTTATCGATTCCTAACTCTCTCTCGACTCCCCCGGGAGCGCGTGGGGCGGCCCGACCTGGACGACTCTCGCCCCGATCCTGGCCGAATTCGCCCTCGCCGCGCGCCGGGGTTCCGGCAGAAACCCGAGCCCCCGAGGTCCGTACCTCCACTTGCCGACCGTGGCTCCGCCGCGCGGGGCCGCAGTGAACAACTTCGCGAGGGCCGATGTTCGACCGGGGTCTTGACGTGCGTTCGTCGGTCTCCTCGAGACTGGGAACTGGAGAGGGAACGTCCCATGATCAAGAATCGGGTCCTGTCTCTGATCGCGATGCTGAGTCTGTTGCTGAACCTCGGAGTCGGCGGGGCGGCCGCCCAGACTCCTCGGACTCTCCTGGACTGGGGGAAGTGCGGTCTGAGGGTCGCGCGGATCGAGTTCACGGAGAAGCTGACAGCCGGCGACCAGACGCTGACGGCAGGGCGACGCGACGCAGTCCTGGCGTTGATCAAGGTCGAGGGTGCTGCGCCGCAGGACGGGGAACTTTCCGTGGCGCCCGGATCGTTCGGTGCGCAGTTTACCTATCGGGGGGTGAACCGGATCGAGCTCTCGAAGGCCTGGGGCATTCGCGGTTCGAACCCCGAGAGCGGCGAGACCATTGAGAAGTGGACGGCCGACCCGGACGAGCGCGCCAACGTCGGCGCCAAAGCCGGCGAAAGCGTGGGCATGTGGTTCGCGGTCGTCCTGCCGCGAGAAGTGCGGAACTTCTATGTGATCGTCCCGACGCTCATCGAGGCTCAGGTGCCTGGAGGCCAATAGCCGACCCCGTACGGTCGGCCGAAGCGGGAGGATGACCTTGCGCCTATCCTTCTATCCGTTAGTCTGCGTGCTCTTGACCGCCGCGCCGCTCGCGCTCGGGTCCACGCCGGAGCCGGGACCACTCGTGCTCCAGGGAGCGACCGTCATCGACGGGAACGGCGGACCGGCCGTGCCGGGCCGGACGCTGGTGCTCGAGAGTGGCTGGATCGTCGACATCTACGGAGACGGCGAGAAGCCTGTGCCTGCGAGCGCAGATGTTCGCAATCTGGAGGGGCACTATGTCATCCCGGGTTTGATCGAGTCCCATGTCCACGTCGGTGGCGCAACCGACGAGCGGCTGACCTGGGCGTTGCAGGGCGGGGTCACCACCATGCGCGAGATGGCCGGAGACGGCGGCTATCTCCGCACCCTGCAGCAGGCCATAAAGCAGGGCGAACTGGACGCTCCCG
This sequence comes from uncultured bacterium, assembly GCA_964371055.1. GTDB lineage: Bacteria > Eisenbacteria > RBG-16-71-46 > CAIMUX01 > CAIMUX01 > CAYJLF01. The sequence continues at coordinate 63,040 of CAYJLF010000006.1, forward strand.
ACATCTATTTCTCCGCGATCATCGGCGGCCCGGAGTTGATCCAGAACGATGCGCGGGTCAAGCTGGCAACCCCGCCGACCTATCTCCTCGGCGTTGCGCCATGGGCCAGGCAGGTCGACGAGAGGAGCGACCTGCCGGTCATCGTGGCTGATGCGAGGGCCTGCGGAGCCACCGGGCTGAAGCTCTATGCCGACCTCTCCCCCGGGCTCGTCCGGAGTCTGACCGCGGAGGCACATCGCCAGGGGCTGCGGGTGTGGGCACATGCGGTGATCTCGCCGGCGACCGTCGAGGATGTCGTCGATGCAGGGGTTAACTCGATCTCCCATGCCATTTCCTTCGCCCTGCCGCCCACGTGGAGGCTCGGGGAGGACATCCCCGGGGCGGTCGATGCCCGGTGGCTGAATCCGGAGCGCATGGCCCGCCTGGCCGCCGGGATGAAGACACACGGCACGTTCCTCGATCCGACCCTGGCTGTCTCCTATCACCGGGGAGGAGCCAGCTCACCGAATGCCGCCGCGGCAGAACGGATCGAGGGGCTCTGCGCGGAGGTGGTGCGACAACTCCACCGGCACGGCGTCGCCATCGTCACCGGTACGGACTGCGCACTGCCGCGGGCAGCGGGCGAGCCGCCCGCCATCCATCGCGAGTTACGGCTATTGGTCGAGGAGGCCGGGTTGGAGCCGGCGGAGGCCATCGTTGCCGCGACGAAGAACGGCGCGGTGCTCCTCGGCATCGACCGCACCCACGGTACCGTAGAGCAGGGGAAGGTCGCGGATCTTGTCGTGCTCCGGATGGATCCCCTGACGGACATCGAGCACACGACCTCGATCGCTTTCGTGGTCAAGCGTGGGGGAATCGTCCCGGGCGCGGTGAGCCACTGAGCTTCTGAGTCTGGCCGCTCGACGACGGGAGATCGGTCGCGCGCGGGGCCCCTCGCCGGCGTGGTCGTCCTTCTCCTCGCCCCGCCCGACGGCGGCGCGTTCGCCGAGTGTTTCTCAGGTGACTACGAGATCTGCGCCTTCGTGCTCGACCTGACCCGAGTCGGCCAGGGCACTACGAAGGCCATACCCTGCTGCTCCTAGCCTGGGAGGATGCCGACGGAGAGCCGGGCACCGTCCATTGCCTTACGACGGGCGTCGAGCTGCGCGGAGTCGGTCTGGGGGCGGGTGAAGACCCTCTGTGTCAACCAGACCGGTGACCGGCCCGGAGCCTCCGGCAGCCTCGGGATCACTTCGCTCCCCCGCCGCGCGTTGACCATCGGTCTCGGCCTCGGCACCATCCGCAAGGGCGAGACGAAGCAGATTCGGATCCAGCTCGAGACCGACTGACGGCTCTTTGCGACTACCGTCGCTCGCTCGCCTCGAAGCGCGCGACCACGGCACCATGCTCGTCCACGAGCTCGAGCGTGTGGCGGGCCAGCCGCCAGCCGCGCACGCGCGCCAGAGCTGCGGTGAACTCGCGTTCGCGCTCCATAAGCGGCCCCGGGCAGGCCATCTTCGTTCCGGCGATGGTGCCGAACGACAGGGCCTTCCCGTTGCGCTCGTACGACCCCATCAGGCGATTGCAGCCGGCCGACGCCGACATCCGGCCCTGGCCTCCGTCGAGGGTCAGGAAGGCCTCCCGCTCGTCCGGCCCCGCCAAGACCGCCGTTTCGCCCAGCCGCGTCAGCTTCCAGTAGGTTCCCTCCAGATCGGATCGCGATCCACGCGCTCCGCAGCTCTCGCCGGGATGGAGGGCGAGAAGCCGATCCACAAGCAGATCCGGAGCCGCGGCGTCCTTCGCCGTGGCGGGCGAGGTAATGATCCGTCCGCGCAACCGGAGCTTCAGCCCCGTCGCGGGATCGAACCCGGCACCGCGAACCACGGCGACCAGCGAGTCCCGGCCGGGTCCCGGCCGCACCGACAGCTCTCTTCCCGTCAGACACTCGCCGAAGATCTCGCGGTCCGCGGCCAGGTGGTAGATCCCCTCCAGCTCGAGATCGGGCGTGAACGGCTCGATCGTCTCGATTCGGGCAAGATCGTAGTTGAGGCGGCTCTCGATCTCCCGACCCTCCCGGTCGAGCATCCGCAGGCCGTCCTCCGGCAGGAGCCGCAGCCGCATCGGCGCAGGCCCGGCCGGGTCGAGGACGAGGAGCCGATCCTCGTCCGCGAGGGTCCACTCGCCGACCTGGTCGAACGACCGCTCTTCACCCAGGTACTCGATCCGCAGATGGAAGACACCGTCGGAGAAGAGATCGAGTTGGTGGCGGGTTCCGGCGCAGTCGGCGCAGGGGAGATCACCGAGCCAGCTGCCGGGCAGTTCGCCGAGCGGTCGGTTGTGGCCGGCGACCGAGCCCGGCGGTGTGGTGGAAGCCGCGGCCAGCGTCGTGGTGGCGGCGAAGAGGAGCGCCGCCCATCTGGCGGCATCGGTGATCCGGCGCACGGGTAAGCCCTCCCCGTCAGGTCTGCCGCGGCAGTCTAGCAGGCGACGGACGGGTGGATCCAGCGATCGCGGATGGAGGCGAGTCGGGCGCGAGTTTCGTGCAGCCTCTCCAGAGCCCGAATCACCTCTTTGCGCGTGGTCATGACCATCCGCTTCCCCATCCTTGCCCGCCAGCCTTCCCGGCCGTGCGACACTTCCGCGAGGCAACCGAAGCGCGCTTGGTGACCAATCCGGAGAGTCAACGCGCGTCGGGCCTTGCCCCCGAGCGCTTCCCGGGTTACGATCCGCCCCGGCCAATGTGAGACCGATCGCGCCCGTAGCGGCGGTCCAAACCTCGGTTGTCGGGAACTTGGAGGTCTATCCATGCGCCTCCTGCGGATGATCGGTCTCGCCATCCTCCTGTCCTTCGCCTTTTGCCTCGCGCTACGCGCGCAATCGCAGACCGGATCCCTCGAGGGACGAGTGGTTCTGGCCGTTGAACGTACTCCGCTTCAGGACGCGTCCGTCTCTGTCGTCGAGTCGCGCACGCGACAGTCGCGCCTGGTCGAGACAGACCAATCTGGCCACTTCCTCGTACCTGATCTGTTCCCTGGCCGTTACGAGGTAACTATCTCCCGCCTCGACGCCCAGACCGTACGATTACGGGACGTTGTCGTCCGTCTCGGCGCTGTGTCCAGTCTTGGCGAGGTGGCGCTGCTTTCCGCCCCGATTGTCATGCCGCCGGTCGACATCGTCGCCCCGCGCTGCGTCATTGACCCGCGCGCGAGCTCGGCAGGAGTGTCGGTTCCGGACTCCCTGTTCTTGCGGCTGCCCACCCCCCGTAGCATCTGGTCGCTGGCCTATCTGCTTCCGCAGTCCAACCCGTCATCCTTTCCCCACCTTGCCTCCGGCGTCGTCAACAACCCCAATGTCAGCGGAGGCTCGGAGTTCGACAATGCGTATTTCGTAGACGGCGTCAACGCGACTGACATCCTCAACGCAGCCGGCGCGATGGCCCTGCCCTTCAACTTCGTCCAAGAGATCCAGCTCCTTTCGGGCGGATACGAAGCGGAGTACGGACTCGCCCAAGGCGGCCTCTTCAACGCCATCACTCACACCGGGACTAACCAAATCCATGGCCAGGCTTCGCTCTTCTACGCCGGAGACCGCCTGCGTGCGCGCCAGCGCGTGGGTGCGGGCGAGGATCGCCGATACGACTCCAGCAACTACGATCTCGGCCTTGCCATCGGAGGACCGATTCGGCGGGATCATCTCTGGTACTACCTGGCGTACAATCCGGTGTTCGAATCCCACCGGTCCCGGATCCCCGGCCTGGCCCCCCTGTCGGACGATACCCGACGCCATCTCCTGGCTGGGAAGCTGAGTTGGAGCCCCGACCCGCGCCACGCGGCTGCGCTCACCGTCCTCGGGGACCCGACCGAGCGCGATGGCCTGAATACCGTGCTTCTTCCGGACTCCGTCAGCAACCCCGATGTCGTTCTCTCGCGATTCCGAACCGGGATGCTCTCGGCGACCGTCGATCTACACCGACAGGCGGGCCGCTGGGCTCTGGCCGGCGCTGTGAGCCGGACCAAACAGTGGTCCTGGAGCGAACCCCCCGGCGGCACGACCGGTGATGTGGTCGAGATCACCAGGGTTGACGACCTGGTCGCTGGAATCGCGAGCGGAGGTCGTGGCACTTGGGAGAATCGCACCCTTTATCGCGAATTCGGCCGACTGTCTGTTGTCTTTGCTGAGGGTTCTCACGCGGTCAAGACAGGCCTGGAGTACGCCGTGAGCACCCAAACCGTGGATCAGGCTATGAGCTGGCTCCTCATCACGGAGGATCCGGACACACCCTACTACTGGGTCCTGCAAACACAGGCTGGAACGGTTCAAAACCGCGTGCTCTCATCCTACATCCAGGACTCCTGGGAAATCGGCCACGGCATCCGACTCAATCCGGGGCTGAGGTGGGAGGGGCAGTTCCTCCGCGCAACCGACCGCACCCGCTGTTCGATCGTCGACCAGTGGGCACCTCGCCTCGGCATCGTCTTCGCGCCGCGCGAGGCGGTCCCTCAGAGCGTCTACCTCGCCATCGGGCGTTACTACTCGACCATTCCTTCGTACAGCCTCTCCTGGTGGTTCGGAGCTGGGGGGCAGGTCACGACCGCGTATCCACAGGACCCACTGGTCGATCCGGTTGGCGGGGTCGAGCTATCTCGCGTGACCGCCGGCCAGTTCCGCGTCGCGGACGATCTCCGAGGGCAGTACAACGACGAGATCTCGATCGGATATGACCGGGAGCTATCCGCTGGTCTGAAGGCGACGATTCGGATCATGGCCCGCGACGTGGGACGCGTCGTGGAAGACGGCTACGTGGAGTCCATCGGCGAGTTCGCGATGGGCAATCCGGGGTACGGTCTGCTGAGCGGGATTCCACGGGCCAGGCACGACTACCGCGCTCTCCAGGTCTCTCTCGAGCGGATCCACTCCCGACGGTTCTCGTATCTGTTGTCGTACGTTCTATCGCGCAATCGCGGCAATCACACCGGGCTGTTCGCGACCGACAACCCTGAGCTCGGCTGGGGCGGCAACGCCACGATCCAGTTCGACTGGCCCGACCAGATGCCGAACTCGTATGGTCTGCTACCCAACGACCGGACCCACGTCCTCAAGGCGTCTGCGGCGTGCTCAGTCGACACCGACGCAACGGTCGGTGCTGCGTTGACCGTCTCGTCCGGTACACCCCGATCGGAGTACGGGACCTCCTCGGGCGGAAGCGGCTGGAATACCTTTGTCAAGCCGCGCGGCACGTCGAGGAGGACTCCGTGGACCTGGAGCCTTGATCTGCGCGCGACCCTGGGACTGGACGCGCTCCAGCTTTCACGCGCCCGCCTCCTGATCGACGTCTACAACGTCGGCAACCCACGGAAGGCGACTTGGTACGATGATCTCCACTACAACGCTCCGGCCGACCCCGACGGCACCTGGCCAAGCGTCAATCCGGGGTACGGACTTGTGCGACACTACCAAGCGCCTCTGTCCGCCCGCCTCGGCGTCGTCGTAGAGATCTAGCAAGGGCCGCCGACCGGCCCTAGAGGATCCCCTCCACCAGGTACAGCTGCTCCGTAAGCCGGCAGTAGGTGTACACGAAGGTCCGCGCGTCACGTGTGATGAAGAAGCCCATGATCATCGACCCGGCCGGGTCGGGCAGACGGATCTTCCGCCATGGCATTCGCGTTCCGGCGCGTAGATCCAGAAGGTCCACCTGCATGAACCGGGCCAGTTTCGCCACGTAGACCGACTCACCGTCCTCCGTAAACTGCCAGGGGATTTCGTCCATCGCCACCTTCGCCAGGACCCCGGCCTCCCCCTTTCCATCGATCGGCCAGAGTCGCAGGTATCCCTCGGAGTCCGTCACCAGGATCTGGCGGCCGTCCGGGGAGACAAGCCGTTGGACAAGGCCTTCGGGCGTGATCGCGCGAGGCGCGCTTCCCGACGTTTCCTGAATGTAGCAGCGCATCGCTTCGTGCTCGCTACGACCATTGAATACGATGGCGTTGCCGTCCGGCAGCCATCGCGGACGGAAGTACGGGTGGTACTCGACCACATCCCCGGCCGGGAGAATGACGGAGGCCCCCGCGCCGATGGGCACTAGCTCCAGGTGCTCCCTCGGCTCGCCCCTTGATACAATGACCCACTTCCCATCCGGGGAGAGAGTCCAAGGCTCCCCGTCACCGACTTTCATCGGCGGGGACCCGTCCATCCCCCGGACGTACGTTGTCATGAACGAGCCGCTTCCCAGTCCCTGCTCGGAGAAGAGGATTGTCTTCCCATCCACTGAGAGATCCGCCATGGCGGACCACTCCAGGAAGCCATACTCGCGCTCCTCCTCCCCGGGGCGACTTTGGCCGCGAAAGCCAGCTATCCGTTCATCCCGGGAGAGCAGGATCCGTCCGTCCGATGAGATGTCGTGCAGGCTCGCCCATCCCGGGAGTCGAGCGACGACCGTACGACTTCCGTTCACGCCGAGCACGATGACCTCGCTCGAACTTCCCATGTCGTCTGAGACGCAGTAGCAGACCGCATCGCGGTCGGTCGGCCACGCCACACCGGTCACCATCGGGTGGTACGGAGATCGTGCTCGTTCGGTGCCATCTGCGTCGACGATCACGACGGTGCCGTCCATCCAACGAGAAGCGCTATCGAGAAAGGCGATGTATCGCCCGCAGGGTGACACCGCCACCATGTAGATGTCGCCCTGGCACTCAAACAGGATCCGATCGGGCGGCATCTCCAGACGCGTCGTCACACCGACCACACGGGCGACGGCCATCATCTTCCCGTCCGGTGACCAGTCCGCGGACATGATTCCGTGCATCAGTTCTCGCGGCATGCCCCCCGCCATCGGGACTTCAGCCAAGGTGCGTGCGTGCGACCGGTGCAGAAGGCAGTCCTCATCCCCCAGTGTTACGGCCATCACCCCAGCGTCAGAAACGGAGAGCAGGTTCGCGGACGGTACATCGATCTTGCGCGACACGAGCTGCCCGGGCCTCGTCTCGTAGATTTCCAGCGGCCGGTCTCCCCAAGTCGCCGCATAGAGCACGGTCTCTTCGTCCGGTGAGAAGCGCGCGTTGAAGATGTGACCGTGCTGGGACGTCAGCTTCTGGTACGCCACCTGTCCGCCGTCCCCGGTCGCGCGGCGAAACCGACCCATGATTGTCCAGGCTAACAGCGTGCCCATAACGCCAGCGACACACGCGATCGCAACCAAACGCCAACGCGCTCCGCGCGACCTCGCGGTCGTTCGGACAACGCCGCCCGACATTGCTGTGCCGTGCCACATCAAAGAGCCAAGTGCGAACGAGAGATCCGACGCCGTTTGGAAGCGACCATCTCGGCTCTTCTCCAGGCACCTCGCGAGAAGCGACTCCAGGCCCGCCGGATACGGCTGCCCGTCGGTCGGCAGCGGCGGTGGATCATCGTGGAGAACGGCATGCAACGCCTCGACGGCGGTGTCGCGCTGGAAGGCTCTCTGTCCGGTCAGCATTTCGTGAAGGACGCAACCCAGCGCGAAGAGATCCGCCCGGCCGTCCACCGACTCGCCGCGCACCTGCTCCGGCGCCATGTAGCCGGCCGTCCCGGGCAGCGTCCCCTCACGAGTCATCGGTGCGGAGACCGTTCCGTCATCCGGAGTTTCCGCACGCGCGGTTGCCGGCTTGGCCAGTCCGAAGTCGAGGATCTTGACGCGCCCGTCCGTCGTTAGGAATAGGTTGGCGGGCTTCAGGTCACGGTGGATGATGCCCCGGGCATGGGCTGCCGCCAGCCCGTCCGCGATCTGTCGGGCGTAATCGATTGCGGCGGACGCCGGCAACCGCCCTCGTTCGAGCTTATGCGCCAACGACTCGCCCTGCAGGAGCTCCATAACAAGATACGGAGCTCCCTCATGCTCTCCAACATCGTGGATGACAACAATGTTAGGGTGGTTCAGGTTGCCCGCAGCGCGCGCCTCCTGCTCAAATCGCCTGCGATACTCGGGGTCATCAGCGAACCTGGCATGAATGAACTTGATCGCGACCGCCCGACCAAGTCGAGTGTCGCGAGCGACATAGACCGCGCCCATACCGCCCGAGCCGAGAGGGCTCACGATCTGGTACGGGCCGAACGTATCTCCCTTCGATGCCATGGCTCCTCCGGGTCCTCACGCAGGCCGATCACGTCTCCACGGTCGGCCCCCAGAGTAAAGCCCGAGGCTTGGAGGTCAACAGCCCAAAGAGGGCCTGCTCCACCTCAGCCCATCCTCGCCACCCGGCGCACCTTCACCGCGGTGCCCACCCGCAGGAACTACGAAGTGCCTCCGCGCGATCGGGCCGAATCCACGGCGACTTTGCGGCGGGAGCGGGATTGGGAACGATCGAGAGGCTCTCGGGGGCGGGCGACGGTTCGTCGTAGCGCGTTCCTGCGGACGCCCCGCGCCTGCTGCGGGGGCGATTCAGTGCTCCTCAGAGGGGGGCAACTGGATCCAGGCTAGCCTTCCGATTGGATGATTCGGGGTACCGTTCGGGGCCGCGAACTGCTTGCCCGGTACCGGCCCGGAGCTGGAGTTGATCGCGGACGAGGCGATCGCCGCGCCCGTAGCGGTCTGCCATGACAGTGTCCTCGTAAGGTCGGCGGGCGAAACCCGCTGGCCGTCCAGGAGATGGCCCGACGCGGTCCGGAGTCTCGCTTGAGCTGTGCTGGTGGATCTACCGTCAGGGTGTGACAGAACCCCAGCCAGCCACGATCGGAGCATCGCGCACGGAACGCTCGGACAGGTTTCGTACACGTATCCTCCACGGCTTCCCGGGGCGCACCACCTGTTGCTCCAGGCGCTCTCCGTCGATGCCCTGGCCTGTCGGCGCTGTTCTAGACGGGAGCGGACCGCACCGATGGCGGCGCTGGCGTTCCCCGCGGTGCGTAAGGTACGGAACGCGATGTTGCGGCCCCGACCGGCTGCGGCGATCGATCGGCGCGGTTTGGCGCGGAGCGACCACGGAGCGCTGATCGGCTGTGACGCAGTGGACCGGACGCGAGGACGGACGCTGATCCTTCGACGCGTGATGTTGCGCCGTCATCAAGGTGCGCGGATCAATCCGTGCGCTCTTCTGCGCGGTCACGGAGGCGCGCGGATCGTTCGGAAGGGGATGTTGCGGCCGCTCCGAAGCGCGCCAGACCATCGCGGCGGTCTGTGGCGGCCGCCACGGAGTGCGCCGAGGGTTTGGCGCGGGCTGGCGCGGGTCGAACAGACCACACCGATCGTTCGGGGCCGCCGGTCGGACGGGCAACATCCGGGACCGAAGGATCGGCGCAGCCTGGTGACGCGGCGACCTGCGGCGCTCTGGCTTGCTCGGGAGTCCGGCCCGTGGCCGTCCCGCCAGGATTGCCGGCGCGGCCCGCGCCAGAAACCGCCCCGCGACTGCCTCATCCGCCGTCCTTCGGTCCCCTCGTCCACCGTCTCCGATCCAACACGCTGAAACGTCTTGGGCTCCGTCCAACCTTGGGCCAACGACGGGGCAGATCTTCGTCCCCGTGCATCGCCAGGCAGCCCTTCGGTTGACCGCGAACGATGGGTTGCCTCCGGAGACCCGCGGAGTTAAGCTTCCCGGCGCATTGAGTTGTGTGGTCGTTCACTTCCGGATTGTGACTCCCAACCGAGGAGGTTCCATGCGTCGTTTTACCAGAACTCTGCCCTGGCTCTTCGTGCTCGCCTTGATCGCCGGGTGTGCGGATGAGCGCGTCTCCGCGCCCGACAGTCCAAGGTCAGGCGACGAGACCGGACTGGGTGCCGACCACGAAGCGCTGGCCCTGGCCATGGTCAGCCAGGCTGGCTGGGCACTGGATGAGAGCCTAGCCGCGGACCACGAGACTGCCCAGGAGCAGCGGCTCCATTGGCAAGCGGTTGAATTCATCGGACGCGAGGTTGTAGCCGGGGATGTGGTCCACTACGCGTGGCATCTTCGGATCGGACCTGGCACATACGACAAGATCGGCCTGCATCGCGTCGTGAGGGAAACGCGCCCCTGGCGGCCGATCCGCACCAGCCGATCGATCTTTCTCCAGCACGGCGACTACGTGGGCTTCGCCACCGCCTTCCTGCCAGGTTCGTATTCGCCGAACACGCCAGCCGACTTCGGCGTCGCCGTGCACCTGGCGGACGCGGATGTGGACGTCTGGGGCATCGACCAGGCCTGGACGTTGATCCCGGAGGGGCTCGCGGACTTCTCGTTCATGGCGGATTGGGGCCTGCAGAGAGAGGTCGACCGCCTCTCCGCCGGGATTGCCATCGCGCGCCTGACCAGGTTCCTGACGGGGAGTGGCCACGGCAAGGTGCTGCTCCTGGGATACAGTGCGGGAGCGTTCACGGGTTATGCACTTCTCAATCAGGAGACGCAGCTTCCCGCTGCCTGCCGCCAGGTGAAGGGCTTCATCCCGGTCGACAGCGAGATGAGAACCGACTGGCAGGAGCTGATCGACGCCGACCGAGGGTATCTCGAGTATCTCCAGTATCTTTACGCCGGAGGACAGTACCAGGAGGATGTCATCTGGCGGACCGTCGCCTTCCTCGCGCGAACTGAGCCGGACGGCGAATCGCCATTCTATCCGCCACTGACCAATTGGCAGGCTTCGCTGGCGATGGCGGCCGCGCCCTACGGCGCCACGTCGGCTCACTACCTCGCGGGAGTGTGGGAAGGCGAGCTTCCGGTCGGACTGAGGTTCACGCCGACCGATCGCTGGCTTGACTTCCTCGCGACCGGAGTTTCGTACGAGCCGATTCTCTCGAGAATCGACTTCTACAGCGTGGAGTGCGGAGTCGGCGACCCGCCGTTCGATGATCATGTGGGTGAGATCCGCGTGCCGATCCTGTCCGTCGGGGCCGGCGGTGGATTCATGCCCGACACGTACATGGACGAGTTGGTCGCCAGTACGGACTTTACGGAGCTGGTGATCCAGCTCGAGCCTGCCGATCAGGCGGTGATCGACATCGGACACGTTGATTTGTTCACCGCCGACATCGCTCCCGAGTTGGTCTGGCAGCCGATCCTGGAGTGGATCGAGGCCCACTCCGAGTAGGACAGGGCTTTTCCCGGAACCGCGGGGGCTGAGGCAGTCTCAGTCCCTGCATCGTCCCCCCCCTACCGCGCGTCCACCGCCGCGCCGGTCGAGCCCGGCTGGACGAGCAGGTCGCGCCAGGAGAGCCGGGCACCGTCCCGGAAATCGTCCATCGGCAACAGCGTGTCCGCCTGTGCCCAGTCGAAAGCCTCGTGCTCGGCGTCGGTCATCCCGAGGGGAAACTGCCGGTAGCGATCCCGCCCTCCCCCGTCGACGAAGAGACCTGCGTTTCGGATCAGGTCCCGGCGATTCCCGCTCGCCTCCATGGAGGGACGACCGAAGCTGTTCGATCGTGCGACGTAGAGGTCATCGCCGCTCTTGTCCCAGAAGACGCCGAGGCTGTTGATGTTCCCCGCTCCCAGCGCCGAGTCGTTGACGTAGTAACGGTCATTGCCGGATCCGTCCTCGAACCATCCGATGGAGAAGTCCCGGCCGAAGCCGCAGGCGCGCGAACTGTGGCCGATGTACTCGTCGTCTCCCGCCTCGTCCAGGACCACACCGACGGCGAAGTGCGGAGGCGCCGCGATGGAATAGGCGTGGGAGCGGTAGCGGTCATCTCCTCCCGCGTCGTAGAGGATCCCGAGCGCGTACCAGTAGGACGATCCCAGGGCGAAGATGTCCGCCTCGTAGATGTCGTTCCCCTCGCCCCCGTCGGCCAGGATCCCGACGCCGCCGGCCCAGGAGTGGCCGTCGCCCATGTCCGCCCGCCGCCCGTACCCGAATCCCTGCGACAGATTGAGCTGCTTGGGGTGGGTGCCGAACCACCGGTACTTCACGTTCCCCGTCTCGGCGATGTAGCGATCGACTCCCGCGACGTCGACGAGAAGGCCGCATCCTTTCGTGTATCCGTAGCCCTGCGACTTGCAGAAGCAGTGGTAGAGGTCATCGCCGTCCAGATCGACGAGGACGCCGACCCCGAAGGTGCCGCTTCCTTCCACTCCCGAGTCGCCGGTGTACCGGTCGTTTCCCACGCGGTCGAGGAGCACTCCCTGTCCGAGGACCCCGGCGCCGAGCCCCGCGAACGGCATGGCGTAGCGATCGTCTCCGCCGAGATCGACGACGAATCCGTATCCGCAGATTCCCGCCGCGATTGCGACCGGGTGATCCTCCGGGCGGTGATGCCGGAACTCGGGCGAGCGGCCGTCGATGCGCGCGTTCGACTCCTCCCAGCCGGCCGCATCGGCGGAGACCCACGCATCGTCGCCGGAGAGATCGATCGCCACCGAAACACCGTGGCGATAGTCCGGAGTCGCGCCGCCCCGCCTCCAGGTGTCGTCCCCTCCCGTGTCGATCACAACGAGATCCGCCCCCTCGCGGCCGTCATACGTGTCGTCTCCGCTGCCGCCGAGGCGCACCCATCCTCGATCGGTCCGCGCGGCGAAGCGGAACGTGGCGCCGGCCAGCCGGTCGCGCGGGTCCCAGCTCGCGGCGTTCAGGGTCGCGATCGCCGCCTCCAGCGCCGCGGCGTCGATCACCACGCCGGCGGAGTCTTTTGCCGCTTCCTCCCGGGCCCGGGCGATCGCGGCCTCGCGGGCGTGGGTCCCGTCGCACTCGGCCATCGCCCAATCGACCGCGAGCGCGACGATGTTGGCCCCCTTGTAGAGGAGGGGGAAGTCGACCGCATCGAGGATTCTCTCCTGGCGCAGCATCTCCCCGATCATCACCAGTTCCAGCTCCGGATCGGGATTGTCATCATCGTCCGCGCGCGTGTCCCAGAAGAGCTGCCGGTGCATTTCGGCATAGACCGAATCGGGATCGAGCCCGAGGCGCTGGAGCGGGCCGCTCAGCGCCAGGTCCCGCAGCCGGAAGGCCTGCGCCGACGCATACAGGAGGATCGCCGCGGAGCGGGCAACTTCCGAGGGGATCGCGTCATAGCCCGGACGGCGGGCGATCTCCTCGGCGTTCCCTCCCCCGAGCGTTTCGATCGCCCGGGCCAGAGCCATGACGCTGTCGGCATCGACTACACGCACGATCCCCGTGAGGAAGCTGCTGTAGAAGTTGTCGCGCACGCGGATGCCGGCCGCCGCCTGCGCGGAGGCAGTGATGCCGGTCACCGAACCGGCCCCCGCGATCATCCCTCGGGCCAGGTCGCGGGTGTAGGGGCTGATGGTCCACGCATCGCGGTAGAAGAGATCGAAGAGAGGGAGTCGATACCGGTCCCCGCCCCAGAGGGAGACGACGTCGGGCTCGAGGCGGAAGGTCTGGACGGTGAGTCCGGCCAGCCCGAGCGCCTCGTCGAAGAGCGCCGCCTGGTCTCCCAGGTACCAGAGATCGGGGTGGGTCACCACCGTCGAGGCGGCCGGGGTGGCCAGGGTGGCCGGCCTGCCGCCACCGGGGTCGGCGGCCACCGGCGCGGCGAAAAGGAGGCAGCCCGTAACGGTGAGAACTACCACTGCGCGCAACGAGGCCATCGCCCCCCCCCCTTTCGCCCGTAGTCCGGATGCCTAGGATGAATCTACGAAAGGGCCGTGTCCAGAGCCTCCCGCGCCGCCCGCACGAGGGCGACATCGGCGCGGCGGATCTCGTACTCCCGTCCGCGCGTGTGATCGCCCAGGTGGCAGGCCTCGTTCCGGAACCGCATCGGGCTGACGCGGGAGGAGCGGGCGCTGAGGTGGACCTCGCGCCCGCCGGTGGCACGGACGATCTCGCCGATGTTCTGCGACGTGACCCCTCCGCCGGGCATGATCGATAGGCGCGGGCCGGCCTGTTCGACCAGGCGGGCGAGGGCCGCGAGGCCGGAGGGCGCATCCGGGGCGCCGCCGGATGTGAGGATGCGGCGGAGGCCAAGGCCGGCGATCGTCTCCAGCGACTCGGGCAGGTCGCGCGAGAGGTCGAACGCCCGGTGGAACGTGATCTCCAGCGGACCGGCCGCCTCGATCAGACCGGCACAGGCGTCGCGATCGACCGTGCCGTCCGGGTTCAGACTGCCGATCACGATGCCGTCGGCACCAAGGTCGCGGGCAGTCCGGATGTCATCCCGCATCGCGGCCAGCTCGTCCGCGTCGTAGAGGAAGTCCCCCGCGCGCGGCCGGATCAGGACCATAAGGCCGCGGGAAAAGACCGCGCGCACGGCCCGGATCATGCCCAGAGACGGTGTGACGCCCCCTTCCGCGAGGTTGGCGCACAGTTCGACGCGGTCTGCGCCCCCCGCCTGCGCCGCCCGGGCCGAGGCCGGGCCGTCGATGCAGATCTCGAGGTCCATGAACCGGAGGATAGCGGATGCGCCCGGCCACGCGGAACTCCGGGAGGGGGAGCGGTTCGAAGCCTCCCCGAAGGCTCCGGGAGGGAAGCGACGCGCCGGCCGTCGCCCCCCTGTCCCGATGCTCAGTCGAACCGCCCGCCTCAGTTGCCGGGCGTGTGATCCACGATCCACTCCAGCACCGGCTGCCAGACCAGTTGCTCGGAGCCTTCGTAGGTAAACAGATCGATGTGCGCGTACTCCTCGAGGACAGGAACGCCCATCGCCGGGATGATCGTCTGGACATCGGTGCTTCCCAGCAGAGAGAGACCGTAGAGCGTCGTCTCCGCGAACCCACCGGCGGGAGTCACATTCAGGATCGGGACCCGGACCTCGGCGAGGTGATCGTCGTACGGCGTGTCGATCGCCCCGGAGACATACCCGGTCCAATCGACCGACCAGATGATCGGCTCATAGGCGGTGCCGGTATCGAGGAAATCGAGCCAGAGGTCCCAGGTGGTGTAACGCAATCCAGTCGGCATCCCCTCCGGGTCTAAGTACCCCGCCCAGTAGTGGAACGGGTGGCCGGGAAGGAGCACCGCACCGGCGCTCATGACCAGGACGTACTGGAGATTCGTGAGGCTGGGATCGTACGGGGACGGATCGTCGGGGCAGCATCGCGCCAGTTCGGCCATCGGGTGGAACAACACCACCTCGGCGTAAAGGCCCGCGTCGTGGAGAGACTGGTAGTATTCGGAGTAGAACGCCAGGGTCGTCTGCACCAGACTCCCCGGCTCGGCC
Organism: uncultured bacterium; assembly: GCA_964371055.1. Classification (GTDB taxonomy): domain Bacteria; phylum Eisenbacteria; class RBG-16-71-46; order CAIMUX01; family CAIMUX01; genus CAYJLF01. The sequence continues at coordinate 78,071 of CAYJLF010000006.1, forward strand.
TTGATCGGACAGTCGAACGGAATGTACCCGCCGACGTTGCGCAGTCCCGGCGGAAGCTGCGTCTCCTCGTTTACCACGCTGATCGAGGACGGGATGCCGTTGCTGTAGCCGGCGAGGATCATCTTCGTGGCGCCGCTCCCGGTAAGGATCCGCGTCGCCCGGGCCACCGCCACCGCGAGGCGCAGGTCAGGCACCTGGCGTTCCAGCCCCCAGTCGATCATGAAGTCGGTGTTGGTCTCGGAAGCGGGAACCAGAGTCCAGGACTGGTCGATCCCCCAGACGTCGACGTCGTGACGGGCCAGGTAGACCGCCATGCCGAAATCGTCCGGTGTGGTCGGTGAGGTCAGACCCGGCAGCCACATTCCGACGAAGTCCTTGCTCGATCCATGCTGCAGGAAGAGATTGCGGTGGGTGCGGATCGGCTGCCCGGGACGACGCTCACGAACGACGCGATGGATGCCGATCACATCGTACTGGCCGGGGCCGACGCGCAGTTGCAGGCTGTAGTGGGCGATGTCGCCCGCGATGATCTCGCGCTGGAAGTCGAGGATGGCCGGGTTGCGCTTGCCGTCCAATGGGGGCAGCGAGATGTCCTCGCCCGGTTCCCAATCCGCGGACCTCACCAGATCCGCGGCAATCTGCTCCGCCACCAGATCATTGCCCGCCCGGCTGTCGCCGCCGACAGGGTTCAGTCCCACATCCTCCTGGCATCCGAAGAACACGACCACAGCGAAGACGATGAACCATAGGGTTCGGTCCTTCATGACACGGTCTCCTTTCCTGGGATCCGCCTGCGGTGCGGAATCTGTTGTGGCCGGCGTCGGCGCGGGGCCAGTCGCGACATCGATCCGGGCGACAGCGAATCGCCCTCTGCTCACACAGTCGAAACGTCCTTCACGTTGAACGGCGGCGAGTCTATCGGTCTTCTTGAACCGCGTCAATGACGGGCCGCGCGCCGGCCATGAATCCCCAATGCTCCGGACCGTCACCGGCGTGAGCCGCCCGGATGCGAAACTCGGGACACATACCCGAAGGCCGGCCGCGAGGCCTGCCGGCCCGTGATCGACCCGTCGATGAGGTGATCGGAGTGGTCGGAATGGGCAATCGGAGTGCCCGGGATCAGGGACCGGACTAGACCGGCATCCGTGCTCTGACGGCGCTGGAAACGATGATCGGGCGGCGCAGAGGCCACACGTTGGCCCGATTTCGAGATCGACCGTTGCCCCGCGCACACACGACCGCTACGTTGTCAGGCGCGCACTGCGACTGGGCGGGGCCACGAGTACTCTCTCCTGTGAACACAGCGCGCCTGAGCGTCGCTCACCCCAGGTGATGCGCCGGGAGGTTGGTCGAGCGTGAGTCCGGCAACGCACAACCGGACACGGCAACTAGCGTTCGAGCGGAAAAGGGGGAGGTCATGCGCTGGTACGTCGCCATCTTCGTATTCTGTCTCGCACTGATCGCATTTGGTTGCTCCGAGGAACGAGATTCCTCGCCACTGACGCCGACCACGGATTTCGAACCCGTCGTCGGCGTCGAGACTCTCGCCTGGGCGATCGCGGAGCAGTCCGGGTGGCCACTCGACGAGGAGCAGTCGCAGGCGATCGCACCGGACGTACTCCGTCAGCGCGGGCACCTGCCTGCGATCCAGATGGAACGAGACGTCCTGGCCGGTGACATCGTCCACTACAGCTTTCGGGTGCCTGTGGGTTGTGGGGAGTACGACGTGATCGGCCTCCATCGGGTCATCCGGGAATCGAGGCCGTACCGACCCATTCGCACTCACAAGACGATCATGATGCAGCATGGGGACTACAAGGACTTCGCCGGTTGCTTCCTGCCCGGGTTGAAGTCGCCGCGGATCCCGGATGACGTCGGATTCGCGGTCTATCTCGCGGAGAACGACGTGGACGTCTGGGGCATCGACCAGTCCTGGTGCCTGGTGCCGGGTGACGTCAGCGACGTCTCATTCATGATGGATTGGGACATGCAGCGTCAGGTGGACGACCTCGGCACAGCCATCCAGGTCGCGCGCCTGGTTCGCCGGCTGGGTGGCAACGGGTATCATCGGATGCTCCTGAGCGGATACAGCGCGGGTGGTCCGATCGGCTTCGCCTTGCTCAACCAGGAGACCCAGCTCCCGCCGGGCCGGCGCCACGTCTCCGGTTTCATTCCGGTCGACCAGGCAGTGAAGACCGATGATCCCGTGTGGGCGGAGGTCTGCTGCGCCGTCTCGGCGGGTTATCAGGCCATGATCGATGGGGGCCAGGCGGCTGAGTCGGTACCCCTCCCGATCTTCGGGGGGCTCGCCTCTGACGACCCGCAGGGCCCGTCGCCCATCCCGGGCTTCGAGGGTCTCACGAATCTGCAGGCGGGACTCATCCTGGGTACGTATCCGTTCTTCGAGGGTGTCACCGGGCACTTCTTAGCGGGCATCATGGATCCGAGTGGCCTTCCCACTGGGCTCCAATTCGTCGCCACGGATGACTGGGTCGACTTCATGCGCTTCGCCCCGGCATACGAGCCGGCGGCATTTCTCCGCGACGAGTACATCACCAACTGCACCGACAGCACTCCGTATGACGATCATCTCGCCGAGATCCGGGTTCCGATCCTGTATGTCCAGGCACGCGGTGGCTTCGGGTACACCGGGACTCACACCCTGGATCTCCTGGGCAGTTCGGACATCACCTCGATCGAAGCAACGGCGGGAATCGAAGACGTGCTTCTGGACTATGGGCACATCGACCTGTTCCTCGCCAACACCGCCGACGCACTCGTCTGGCGGCCAGTCGTCGACTGGATCGAGGAGCACTCCGAGTAGAAGGGGGCGCACAGAGGTCGGGCGGCGGCGGCAGACAGCTCGCGCCTAGGGTCCGTTTGCGGTACTCTCCTCGGTCAGGTTGCGCCCCGAGGCGCGGTTCCGGCCGGCGCAGCGGCGCCGCATCAGACGCCGGTGGCATCTTCGGATGTTCCATCCTCGCCAAGGAGGCCAGTCATGCGCGGATCGATCTTAGCCCTGTTCCTCACACTCTGCGGCGTTCTGGGCGGCATCGCCGGCCACGCGGGGATCGCCAGCGCGGAGGTGCTCAACGTGGAGTTCAAGTTCACCCCGTTCACCGGAGACCCGGCCGCGTCGGACGCCGTTCAGACCGTGGCGGGAACGGCTCGCGTCTTCCTCAACGACGTCCTCTTCGCCGAGCAGGAGGTGAGGGAAGGCGAAGTTCCCGTCATGTTCGATGAACGTGAGGTGGCTGCCGCCGTGTGGATCCCGACCGCATCGTGCGGCCCGGTTGTGCGCAAGGGTACGAACACCATCCGGATCGAGTTCACGCCCGCCGACAACGACGCCAACTACCGGGCGCAGCTCCGATGGGCCTCGGTCATGAGCGAGGCGACAGAGCAGGAGGACGAAGGCCGCTTCTCCGCCACGAACCAGGCGGGGGAGGGAGTCGAGGACAAGGAGGCGAAGGGAGCGATCACCTTCGAGCGCGAGTTCGAGGCCGACTTCGCGACCGACCTCCCCTGGCACCACTATCCGGTGGTGACCGCGCTGACCGACGCCGACCAGAAGGCACTCGGAGAACTTGTCGTTCGGCGCCTCGACGCGTTCCGGCCCGACTTCTCCGGCGTCTACGCCCTCCTCGAGCGGGCCGAGGGGCTGGACCTCGCGGCGGTGAAGGAGGCGAAGTGCCTGGACAAGATCTATGAGGCCGGCGCGCGGCTGAAGGCGGCCCCCTCCGACGAGATCGAGTTCCTCGCGACCGGCAACCCCGAGGTCCTCATCCGCGCGAAATCAGGCATGCTCTATCTCCCGGAGGATATGTCGGTCTTCGAGAAGATCGAAGACGAAGACCTGCACATGTGCGCTGGCGTCGCGCTCTCGGTCGCCTATCCGCAGCGCCTGGCGGTCGTCCGTACCCCGGCGGGCGTGTGGGAGGTCGTGTATTAGCAGGACGCGCTAGCCGGGCGCTCCCGAGTCGGGTGACGAAGGCGCGTTCACGCGGTACTGCGCCAGCACGCACGGGATCGGCCCGTTGTTCATCCGGTTGCGCTTGAACGGCCGGAGCCGGAAGACCCTTTCGACCCCCTCCTCGGCCGCGAGGATCGCGACCTGTGTCCCGGGGTACCCCCGCAGGCGCTCCCGGAACGCCTGCCAGGTCGGCACATAGGTCTCTTCGTCCCCGACCCGAATGCCGTACGGCGGGTTCGTGATGACGCAGGATCCCGGCTCCAGCTCCATCGCGGAAACGTCGCGCACGTCGAAGCGGATCACCTCGCCGAATCCAGCGGCGGCGGCGTTGGCGCGCGCCGCGTCGATCCATTTCGCTGACGAGTCCGCGCCGCTGATCCTGAGCCCCGCGGACGGCAGAATGGCGGCCTCGGCCTCCGCCCTCAACTCCGCGAAACGGACCGGATCGAAGTCGGGCCACGACATGCACCCGAAGCGAGTCCGCCAGCGCGACGGCGGCGTGCGCGTGGCGATCAGCGCCGCCTCGATCAGGATCGTTCCGGACCCGCAGAACGGATCATGGAGCGGCGTGCCCGGGTCCCAGCGCGCCTGCAGGATCATGGCGGCCGCGAGGTGCTCCCGCAGCGAGCTCTCGTGCGACGCCACGCGATAGCCGCGCATGTGCAGCGGCGCTCCGGCCCCGTCGAGGCCGATCGAGAACCGACGGTTCTCCAGGTAGCAGGCGACATAGAAGTCGGCCGCTTCCGTGTCGACCGAGGGACGCCGCCCAACCCGCTCGACCATCTGGTCACAAATCGCGTCCTTGATTCGATACATGCCGAACCGCGGGCTCCGGAGCAGCGAGGAGTGGACGTTGAAGGTGACCCGGAAGGTCATCTCCGGAGTCAGCCAGCGGGTCCAGTCGATTCCGCGGACGACGTCATAGACGTCTTCCTCGCGGGCGATCTCGCAGAAGAAGATCTCCCGCACCACCCGCGACGGGCACCGCAGGTGGATGAGGGCCCGGTAGAGGTCGTCCAGGTCACCCTCGAAGCGCGCCCGACCCGGCTCGATCCTTGCCACGGCGATGCCCAGCGCGGCGAGCTCCGCGCTGACGAGTTGCTCGATACCGACGCCGAGCGTCGCGTAGAATCGCTCCGACACGATGCGATCCCTCCGGGCTCCTTGGTCTCTTCGCCTCGGCCCACGGCGCCGCGGCCGGGGTTGAGCGGTTCTTCGCTCGTACACTATCCTGGGTGCCGCTTCAATCGATATGATTCGTTGCAGCCATCGCTCCCGCCTCGCGCCGATCTCCCCGTGGTTAGACACGCCTACGCCGGCACTTCCGCCGGCCCGGACGCCGACGACTGATCCCGCGGTGCAGCCGGAGCGAGCTTCAACCCGCGACAACCGAGCTCATCGACGCGGCGGTTGCGTCGCTCAAGCTCATCCCATCCCCATTGAGATCGTCATAGTCCTACGTCGAGCGCGTTCGCACTGATACACTCATCCGTTTCCGAATCGCGGTCCGCACTTCCATTCAAGATAGAGGAGGACCGATCCATGAAAGGGAATGACCGATGGGGCCTGGCGCTTCTCGGCGCCGCCGTCTCCCTGTTCCTGGGGACAGCGGCCGACGCGCAGGAGCGCGAGGCGAAGATGATCGCCATCACCACGTGGGACGCAGGATGCAGCGGTTCGACCCGCAGCTCGTGGGACAACATGGCGGATGCCTGGTACAACGAGATCACCGGGTTCTGGCTGCTCCCGCAGTGGTCCTGGACGAAGTCCGGACGGCGAGTCAACGGAAGCATCGTCGAGAGCGACTTCGTCGACTGCGGGAGCCACGCCTGGGGTAATGACTGCAACCGGACGGACGACGCCGATGCCGTGCTGGTCGCCCTGCACGGGGGCAACGCCTCGGACAACCATCGCTGGTTCGGGGTGGTGCGCGTCGACGAGGCCGGTACCGGCGACTGCCTGGCCTGGCAGGGCCGGATGGAGTTCGGCGACGGCGACATGGAGTTTCTGCTCCTCTCCTCCTGCTACAGCATGGACCGGGAGGATTGGTGGTCGGAGTGGAACAGCACCTTCGACGGCCTGCACCAGATCGATGGGTTCCACGGGCTCATGTGGATCTACTCCTGGTTGCCGGACTACTACGAGGACTTCGCCTTCGACGCGTTCTTCGTAGGGATGGCCGACGCCTGGCTGGACAACCTCTATATCCCGGATATCAACAACGGCTATGACCAGTGCCCCGTCGCTCGGAACGTCGGGGTCAACTCCTCTGACAGCCTCACGCGGATGAACCTCGAGCGCTACAGCTTCGTCTTCAATGATCCGCCCGGACTGAACGCATCCAGTCGCAACCACCGAGCACGCTACATCGTGGGCTGCGATCCCAAGGGGAAGGAGGCGCTCCCATGATCCCAGGAAGAGAGATCCCGCAGGCCATGCCGGGGCGGGCCACGCCCCGCCCGATCGACCGTTTCCACCCGCCGGGTCCCTTCGGCTCATTACTCCTGGCCGGCCTGCTTGCCACGACCGTCACGGCCGCGCCGGGGTTCGCCGACGATGAGCCGCCTCCGCCGGTTCCACGCAACCAGACCTACGAGGACTATGCTCGGCAGACTACCGCGGCGCTGCCCACATACGACGAGTCGATCCTGGCCGTGGCGACCGGGCCGAACTGGATGGACGGCAAGACCGTCCACGACATCGCCCAGGCGGCCGCGGACATCGATCCCTCACACTCCGTCGCGCAGGGCGCGATTGTGATCGGATATGACGAACCGGACGGCGTGCGCATGATCAAGCTGGACTTCAGTCGCGGCTACGCCCGGTACGCAAACCGGGAACGCGCCTTCCGCGAAGGCATCCCGTGCGGAGCAGTCTCCCCCAGCGTAGCCCGCGCGACGTTCGACAACCTGGTCGGCGCGCTCGGACTACCCCGGACGGAAATGGGCGCCCTCTCCATCGATACGGCGATGGAACGCGCCGTCGACGGAGAGGAAGCGGACCCGCCCGAGAGTTCATGCGAAATCGAGCGGATGGTCACCCAGGGGCGTCGCGCTGGCAACGGCCTGCCGGTCTTCGACGGCTGGGCGCGCACGTCCCTCTCGAATCTAGGCGAGATTGCGAGAATCACGGTCCGCTGGCCCCAGTTCGATCTGGCGCCCGGGCTGGCCATGCGCACACGCACTGAGGTGATCGAGGACATGACGCGGAGGATCTGGGAGGCCGAGGCGGACGACAACGGACTCGGCCCTGAGCTCGAGGTGCACGTCGAGCTTGGCTACCTGAGAACGCTCGAAGGACACGTACCGGTCGCCAAAGTAGGCTGGAGCGACATCCACGACCGGGACGCGGGTCTGATCGAGGCTGTGCCCCTGGCGAGGAATCCGACCAGCGGCGGAATCCCCGGCACCGAGGTCCCGGGGGTACAACTGAGGACGCTCTACGATCCGTCCGGACGCATCGCCATCCTGGAGTTCTACCTGCCCACGCCCGAGACCGTGCGCCTCACCATTTACGACGCAGCCGGACGACAGGTGAACGTAGTCACCGAGGGGCGATACGCCGTGGGCTGGCAGCGATTGGAGTGGGACCTGCGCGACGGCCAGGGCCAGGCCGTTCCCTCGGGCGTCTACTTCGCCCGGCTGCAGGCGGGGCGCGTGTCGCCGACGCAGAAAGTTCTGGTCGTGAGATGATCGCGCGAGAGCATCGTGGCGGGGTCGTCCAATGAAATAGTCTGATCCGTCCATCCTGGCTTGCACGGGTGGTGCCCCGGTGCTTTGCGTGGAACCCGGCCGCGGCTCCGTGAGGACGCGGCCGGGTTTCTCGTCCGCCGCGATCTCCGCATGATCATGCGATACACGCCCTCCATTCCATCTCGCTAACCTCCCCGGTTCTTCCCTTCCGCGGCTCTGCGCGGAACGGACCTCCGGGTACTCAATCCTCTATCTACCTTCGTCGCTGAGACAGGAGGAACCGTGGACAACAGAATACTCCTGGCCGCGCTCGCGGTCCCGCTCTCCGCCGGATCGGCCCTGGCCGCGACCCAGCTCACGCGCGGCCTGATCAGCGCCGGTGGGTTCGGGGCCGAGTCCGCGATGCACCATGTGGTCTCGACGCTCGGTCAACCCGTGATCGGAAGTGTGAGTGGGACCGTACACACGCTGCACTCGGGCTTCTGGATCCCGCAGGAGCCCGATGCCGCCAATGTGAGCGAAAACTCTAGCCTCCCGCATCGCTTCGAGCTCCATCCGGGAGCGCCCAACCCGTCGGCTGGGCCTCTGCACCTGAGCTACGACGTGCCCGGCGGCGGTGGGAGCGTCGCCCTCCGCGTCTTCGACGTCGGGGGTCGGCGTGTCCGCACTCTCGTCGAGACCACGGAATCCGCCGGTCGGCACGTCGCGGTCTGGGACGGCCGGGATGATGGGATCCGTCCCGTCTCGCCCGGCGTCTACTTCGTTCGCCTCGAAGCCCCCGGGTTCATCCGCACCCGCAAAGTCGTCGTTGCAAGGTAGGAGGAAGCTGCCATGAACTTTCGCCATGAAATCGAACCGAGACGTCCGCGCGGCCGAGACGACGGGCACGTCCGACCGCGATCCGGGTGGAGGCCGCACGCGCGTCTCCTCATCGCCGCCGCCGCGGCGATCGCCGTGCTCTTGTTTCATACCGCACGTGGAGAGGCCCAACCGACCCAGGTCGGTTACCAGGGAGATCTTCTCCGGAACGGCTCGCCGTTCGAGGGGACCGCGCAGATGAAGTTCGTGCTCGTGGACGCGGGCACGGCCCGCTGGTCCAACGATGGATCGAGTGCAACCGGAGAAGAGCCGGATACCGCGGTGCCGGTGGCCGTCAGCGACGGACTCTTCGGTGTCATCCTCGGCGGCGCGGGCATGGTTCCGCTGTCGCCCTCAGCGATCGCAGGGCTGTCCGCGCTCAGCCTTCGCATCTGGGTTGACACCGGGGACGGATTCGAGCAGTTACCCGACCAACCGGTGGCCGCCTCCGTCTTCGCCCTGCACAGTGAATCCTCGGAGCGGTCCTTCGGAGGCTTTACGGCCGACGGCCTCGTGCACTCGACCACCGGAGGATTCAAGTTTCCCGATGGATCCGTCCAGACCACCGCGGCCGCCGGCTCCGGAGGGGGTGGCTCTCTCGACCAGGCCTACGACTATGGCGGTCCGGGAGCCGGGCGGAGCATCACTGCCGATGCCGGTGCCGTCAACCTGGCGGGCCCCAGCGGGTTGACCGTAACCGGCCGCGTCGGCATCGGCGCCACCACCCGCCATGGGATCCTCTCCATCGCCTCGATCGGGGGCAACGACACGACCAAGATCCTCGCCATCGACGAGGGAGCCTACGGGTCGGAGTTCTTCCTCGAGAGCGGCTTCGCGGGCACGGGAGCCTCCGGCAACCAGATCAAGCTCAAGACCGCCTGGAACAACCTCGCGATGAGCTGGCGCGGCGACGGCAAGGTGGGAGTCGGGACCACCACGCCCATCGGCCGACTCAGCGTGGAGCACTATGGGGATGGCGTCAGCGATCCGGCATTGCACCTGAAGAACACGTCTCCCGGCGGTCACGCGCTCTACGCCGACGCCACGGGACCGGAGCCGACCGTCGTGCTGGAAAACCACGGTGGCGGGCCGTACGTGCGCGGGCGCCTGGGCGCGAACACCGTCTTCGAAGTCACCCAGGCCGGCAAGCTCTACGGCCGCTTCCTCGAGATCAGCGGCGGCGGCCCGTTTCAGGTGGACGGCAACGGGAAGGTGCGGGTCGCGGGGACCTTCGGCAATGGCGCGGCCGGCGCCCCGGTGTACATCGACAACCAGTCATCCGGCGGGATTGCGCTCTGGGGAAAGGTCACAAGCAGCGACGCGACGGCCGTGCTGGAGCAGTACGGCACCGGCGACCTTCTCCGCGGGTTTCGCAACGGCCAGCTCAAGTTCCAGGTGACCAACAGCGGCCGCGTCGTGACCACGGCGCTGCAGATCACCGGCGGGGGAGACCTGGCGGAGCCGTTCACGATCTCGGGAGGAGACGAGGTCGAAGCCGGCACCGTGCTGGTCATCGACGAGAGCCGCCCCGGGCAGTTGCGCGTGAGCGACCGGGCCTACGACCACCGGGTGGCCGGAGTCGTCAGCGGCGCCGGGGGTTTGAACCCCGGGATCAGCCTGGTACCGGAGGGACACCAGGACGGGGGCCAGAACGTGGCGCTCACCGGCCGGGTCTATGCCCGGGCCGACGCCTCGCACGGGGCCATTCGTCCGGGCGACCTGCTGACGACCGCCGACCGCCCCGGGCACCTGATGCGGGCGGCGGATCCGGCCCGCGCCACCGGAGCCGTGCTCGGCAAGGCGATGTCTGGTCTGGAGAACGGCACGGGTCTCGTGCTTGTTCTGGTGAGCCTGCAATGACGGCGGCGCGAACGTGGCTCGCCGGATCAGCGATCGCCATCGGGCTCTTCCTCGTCTCCCGCGCCCCGGCAGTGCACGCCCAGGGCCGAACGTGCGGCAACGAGATCGTCGATCCCGCTCTGGTCGCGAGACTGAACACCGCCGTCGAGAGCTGGATGAGCGCCCAGGGCCGGGTCGAGGTGGGCGGCACGATCCGGGTGGCATTCCACGTCATTACCGACGGGAGCACCGGCGCTCTGTCCAACGCGGCCCTGGCCGCGCAGATCGACGTGCTCAACGACACCTATGCCGGGTCCGGGTACTCCTTCCTCTTCTCGCTGGTCGATCGCACGAACAACCCGGCCTGGTTCGCCATGGTCAAGGACTCGCCCGAGGAACTCGCCGCCAAGCAGAGTCTCGCCATCGACACGGCGCATCTGCTGAACGTCTACACCTGTGCGGGGGGTGGTCTGCTGGGCTGGGCGACGTTTCCAGACTACTACCCACCCGGCGACCCGCGGGACGGCATCGTGATCAACTACACCTCTGTCCCAGGAGGGTCGCCCCCGTATGACCTCGGCTACACGCTCACGCACGAGGCGGGACACTACCTCGGGCTCTTGCACACGTTCTCGGGGGGCTGCGTCGCACCCGGCGACGGGGTGGCAGACACTCCCTACGAGGCAGCCCCGGCCTACGGCTGCCCGATCGGCCGGGACACCTGTCCGAGCGATCCCGGAGACGATCCCGTTCAGAACTACATGGACTACTCCGACGATGCCTGCATGACCAACTTCACCGCCGGCCAGGACGACCGCATGGACGCTCTGGTTCCGCAGTTCCGCCCGGCGCTCCTGACCAACCCGGTCTTCGTTGACTGGCGGAACAACGGGGCCGAAGACGGATCCTTCGCGAGTCCGTACAACACCGTCGGAGAGGGAGTACAGGCCGTCGCCACGGGCGGCACGGTGGCCATCGCCGAGGGAAACTACCTTCAGAACCTCACCGTGACGCGGGCGATGAGCCTGGTCGCCATCAGCGGACCGGCGCGCGTCGGACAATGAGCGACACGGGCGAGACCCGCCTTGCGCGCCGGCGGGTCTCGCCCCTGCTGATCACGCGGCGCTCAGTATCACTGTCCACTACAGCGCGTCTCTCGTTGATCGCACGACCGAATTGGACTCGGCCCGGGCCGTGCACGTAGTACCCTGAGTGCTTCGCGCCGGTCTCTACCCTCTTCGCTGTCGCTCGGTCCATCGGGAGGATCCATGCGGGGCCACGTTCTCGTCGCCTCCGGAGATCCTGCGTCGGCCCGGCAGCTCACCCGGGCCCTCGTCGGTCTTGACTACGCGGCCTCGTCGTCTCTACGGGTCGAGGAGGCTGTTGAGCGCGCAGAGTCGGGAGGTCTGGACGCGATGGTCGTCGATCTCGATCTGGCCGATCGGCGAGGCTTCGAGCTCTGCGACCGCGTCACCCGGCGTCACTCCCTCCTGCCGGTCCTGACCGTCACGACCGTGCCATGCCTCGACTCCGCCGTGCGGGCGCTGCGCGCCGGCGCCGCCGATTTCCTGGCCCGGCCGGTCGACCCCGTCGCGCTCGGCGAGGCGCTCGATCGACTGATCGCCCGGATGCGGCGACGGATCGGACCGCGTGCCCAGCGACGCCTGGCGGCGGTGTCCCGTCCGTACCACGGTATGGTGGGCCGCAGCGCGTCCATGCGCGAGGTCTTCGGCCTGATCGAGCGCATCGCTCGAAGCGACGCCACGGTTCTGGTCACCGGAGAGAGCGGGACCGGCAAGGAACGGGCGGCCCGCGCGATTCACGCGGCGAGCGGTCGCCGGGACGGGCCGTTTCTCTCGATCGGCTGCAACGCCGTGCCGGAGTCCCTGATCGAGAGCGAGCTCTTCGGGCATCTGCGCGGCGCCTTCACCGACGCGGACCGCGACCGACCGGGGCTCTTCCATCGGGCGGAAGGCGGGACGCTCTTTCTCGACGAGATCGGCGATCTGTCGCCGGCCGTGCAACCGAAGCTTCTTCGCGCGCTGCAGGAACGAGCGGTGCGGCCGCTCGGATCGGGCACGGAACTCTCGTTCGACGTCCGGATCATCGCCTCGACCAGGCTCGATCTCGAACAAGAGGCATCGGAGGGGAGATTCCGGGCCGATCTTCTCTTTCGGCTGCAGGTCATCCGGCTGGAACTCCCGCCCCTGCGCCAGCGGGAGGACGACATCCTCCTCCTGGCGGAGAGTTTCCTGCGGAAGCACGCTGCTCGGTCGGGGAAGCGCGTGTCGGCGATCTCCGTCGACGCAACGGCCCGCCTGCGCGCCTACGACTGGCCGGGCAACGTGCGGGAGTTGGAGAGCTGTCTGCAGAGCGCGGTCGCCATCGCCAGCGGGAGGGTCATCGGAATTCACGATCTACCCGTCTCGGTACGGATGTACCGTCCGAGAGTGATCATCGACCCGCGAGCCGGCTCACTTTTCAGCACCCTGCGGGAAGCGGAGCGCGACCACATCCTGCGGGTCCTGCACGCAACGGGTTCCAACCAGGCACGCGCTGCGCGCATCCTCGGCATCGATCGCAAGACACTCGCGCGGCGTCTGGCGTCCTATGAACCATGAAGTTTCGTCACGGTGGGGCATGATGGGGCATTCGGCCGCCTTTTTCGACTGCGCGTCGCGCTTTCAGCGCGCGCCCCTGTCCCATGGTGACGCCACGAACTGACTGTCACACTGCAGCCTCCACGATGCGTCCGCGACGTCACGCGTGATCGCGATGCCAAATGACGGTGGCACGATTCATGTAATGAGAATGTGACCACGCTTCGGTACGGAGCCTCCGTGACCAGAAAGCGGGAGAGCTCCCGCCGGACGCAAGGGGGAAGACAAGTTCGGAGAGGAGTGTAGACGCCTTCTCTTCAGCCCACCCTGCGAGCCGGCGGGAGCCGGTAACTCGTTCCGACTTCGTGACAACAGGAGGTGCAGCCATGGATGCTGTCACCCTTCGATACCTCAGAGAGCTGGCCTTCGAAGAAGACGAAAGCTACGAGAATGAATCGGAAGACCACGACGCAGGACCGACGCGCTGGTGGTCCGCGCCCATCAGTATCGCCGGCCGGCCGCTGCGCGTCCTGGTCGCGGACCAGGACCCGCTGTCACGCTGGGAGATGGCCTGCCGACTCCGGGTGGAAGGCTACTCCGTGATCGAAGCCGAGACCGGCACGGACATGCTGGAGGAGATCTCTCTGCGCATGTTCGCGGGAGACCCGGTCCCCGTCGATCTGGTCATCTCAAGCGAGTCGCTGCAGGGACCTGCCGGCCGACCGGCCGTGCTGGAGCTGCGCGACGCCTCGTGGCCGACACCCTATATCATCGTCACCGATCGGCGCGCTTCACCGGAGGAGCGTCGCGCGTTGCACTTCGGCGCGGCGGCCGTCTTCGTCAAACCGGTTCAGGTCGAGGTCCTGGTGGACGCCATCCCGGAGATCTTCCGGGGATTCAGCGCCGTGACCACCGTCCAGTAGTGTGGGTTGGGCGGACGACTTCCATGGCCTGCCGCGGGGGACCCGACTCGGGGACCGTATGAGGCGAGCAGGAGGCGATACGGAGCGCGCGGGGAGCAAAGCCGTTGCTTGATCGGACGGCGGACTCTCAGGTCAGACGCTCCCGGATCGCCCGGCTCACCGCCTCGGCCACGCTGTGCACCTGCAGCTTGCTGTAGATTCCCCGGATATGGTGCCGCACCGTGTCGAGGCTGACGCCGAGGTCCACCGCGACTTGCTTGTACGCCAGACCACGGACCAACCCTCGGAGCACATCGCGCTCGCGCTCGGTGAGATGGAGCGCGGGGGCGGCGTGGCCGTGCCCCGGGACCTCCCCCGGCGTGGATCGTCGAAGCAGATCGAGCACCGACCGCGCGACCCCCGAGGTGAGAGGCGCACCGCCCCCGGCCACGACGCGCAGTTGTGCCAGCAGCTCGGTTGATCCCGTCCTTTTGAGGAGATAGCCGTCCGCCCCGGCGCAGATCGCCTCGAGGATCGTGCCGGGCTCCTCGAAGACCGTGAGCATGACGACAAGAATGTTGGGAGCAATCGCCTTGAGGCGCCGGATGGCATCGATTCCATTCATTCCAGGCAGGTTGATGTCCATCAAGACCAGGTTCCACTCCCCCTCGCGGCCCTCCGCTTCCAGGAGCTCGAGGTGCCGGACCGCGTCGGAGGCAGCGGAGAAGCTCCCGGCCAGCGCCACGCCGGGTGCATGGGTGAGCAGCATCTCCAGGCTTTCGCGGTAGCGCGGGTCATCCTCGACGATGGCGACATTCACGGAGCGAGCCCCCCTGCGGTGTGGATGGTCCGCGGCCGGTCGGTGGCGCGGCCCCGCTCGCGCCGGCGTCGCAAGGCACCGGTCGGTCGCTGGCCGTTACGGGTGATCCGCGCGTGCGGATCGAACACCACCTCGACGGTCGTGCCGCCCCCGGGCACGGAACGGAGCGAGAAGTCGACACCGATCTCCCCCGCGCGCCGACGCATGTTGTCGAGTCCGTAACCACGGCGGGCGGGTGCCCGGGTCACGTCGCGGGCTCCTCGACCGGCCGGTGACTCGCCCACGCTGGAAGCGATCCCCACGCCGTCGTCGGCCACCCACAGACGCCAACGACGCCCGTCAGCACGCACGCCGAGGACGATCTGGCGCGCGGAGGCATGCCGTGCGGCGTTGTGCAAGGCCTCCACCGCGATGAGGTGGAGGTTACGGCGCACTTCGAGCGGAAGACGTAGCGACGGCCAGACCGACGGGAAGTCGGTGATGAACTCCCGCCGGCGGTCAGGCGCGGTGAAGCTACCCCCGTTCGCCTCGCCAGCGGGCTCTCCGCCGGCCTCCCCGCGTCTCTCCGGCACGAGTCGCCCCCCGCGCTCGGCCAGGCGCAGAGCGAGGGCCTCGAGAGTCTCCGCACCGTCCCGGAGCGACCACACGATGTCGGTCAGTGCGGTGCCCAGCTCCGACGCGGTCTCAGCGATCCACTCGGCCAGACTGCGGCGGCTCTCCTCGGCCAGGTCCTCGTCGGCCGCGAGCCCGGCGAGGATGCCGATGCTGCCCAGTCCCGAACCCATCTCGTCATGCAGGTCCATGGCGATGCGCGTGCGCTGACGTTCCAGGCGCAGCAGGAACGCCAGCCGCATCCGGTGGATGGAGACGAGCGCCGCGGCCCCCGCGAGCGCAAAGGCAGCCAGCGCCCAGGCCTGCAGGTACCAGGGACGGCGAACCACGAAATCTACGCGCGCGGGCAGCTCCGACCAGGCCACTCCATCGAGCGAGGCTTCGATCTCCGCCATGTGGCGGCCCGGTGCGAGGTCGACGAAATGGAAGGACGGCTCGCGTGATTCGAACCACGGCCCCTCCGCCTCGGTGCGTGCGCGGTAACGGATCAGGCTGCGATCACGGAACGACAGCGCGGCGAAGCGAATCTCGAGGCGATTGCGCCGGTAGGGGAGTGCCGGGCAGTGGTCGAGGGGCAAGGGCGCACCATCGACCGCGAGTTCGATCAGCTCGAGCGGCGGCGGGCGCTGGTCAGCGCAGCGTGCCTCGGGCGGCACCTCCACGACTCCGGCCAGCGACGCCAGCCAGATGCGACCGCCGAGCTCTTCGTACAGGTCGGAGGCTTGCTGTGTGGGGAGTCCCTGCCAGGAGGTGAGTTGCTCGACGATCTCCCAGCCATCGGGCAGGTCGGGCCGTTCCAGCACGCGAACGATGCTGCCCACCGCGAGGATCCAGACGCCGCCGGAGGGCGAGGAGACCATGCCATAGATGCGCGGCGAGGCCAGGCGGCGCGAGCCGGGAATCTCCTCCCAGCCGCGGCCGGTCCGGCAGCGTACGCCGGCGTTGCCGGTCGCGATCCAGATCGCGCCACTCGGCATCTGCAGAATGGCATTGACGTGATTGGCGCCGGGCAGCGAGTCGACGGACCAGGGAGAAGGCGCCGCGGCGCACGCCACGTCCGGCCAACGAGAGAGCGCAACCCGACTCCTCGACTCATCCTGTCCTCGTTCACCTCTCCACTCGCGCGGAGTCTCACCCTCCAATGCGCAGGCCGGCGCGTGAGCGATCATCTCGAAGCCACCGATCCAGAGCACTCCCTCACGATCTTCGAGGATCGCGGTAAGCCAGCTGTGGCGCCAACCAAGGGGCCAGTTCTCGCCGTGGCCGTCGCTGCCACCTCGGATGCCATCGCGGCCGGGAGCGACGCAGCGAATGGCGCGCGGCTCACCCGGGCCGGTGACGAGGATGCCGTCATCGGTCGCCAGCCAGAGCGAGCCGTCCGGGCGCGGGGCGCTGGCGTAGATGCCGTGCAGTCCCGGGAAAGGCCACGCGCGCTCGCCGTCCGCCGTGCGACACGTCAACGCGGTGTCGCCGCGCGCCGTCCAGAGGTTCCCCGCTCTGTCGGCACAGAAGCGACCGGAGTGCCTCGGTGAGTCGATGGTCGCACCCCGGCGCGGGTCATCACGTTCGATGCGTCCGGAGCCGTACCAGGTGCTGACCCAGACACCGCCCCCCCACTCCGTGACGAAACGGCCGTGCGTTGGCGAGGGAAGACCATCGAGGTCGTTCCAGGTCATGGTCTCCGGTTCGGGCATCGAAAGAACCCCGCGGTAACCGCCCAGCCAGAGCGTGCCCTCGCGGTCGACGAGGAGCGGACGGCCGGTCGGCAGCCCCGGAGCAGGCGCCACGATTTCCGGCGGGTGACCGGAACGCAACGCGTAGATGTACTGGTCGACGGAGGCCCAGATGACCTCGCCACGGATGGCGAGCCCACGACCGTGGACGCGACCGGCCAGGAGCGTGTCGATCCCGGCGGTTACAGCCGCGGGAGGCAGGTCCTCCCGCCGGTCCGGGAGCCGCGAAGCTGTCCGGCGGATACGGAGGAGCAGACCATCGCGGGTCAGGACCACCAGGGCGGAGTCGGGTGTGAAACCGAGGTGGCGGACGCGACCCACCGCGGCAACAAGCTGCGCCGTCGGCCCGACGCCCGGCTGGCCAGGAGGACCGATGGGGCCGAACTCTTCGGCCGGCGCGACGCGCCACAACGCCTCCTCGCTCGCGACGTACACGCAACCGCTCGGACCGGGCATGACGCGCGTCAGCGGTGACCCGTTGAAGAGAGCGACGTCGAGACTCACCCACCCACCACTCGGGAGCCGCCCGTAAAACCCGCTCTCCCGGACAAACCAGAGCGCACCATCACTCCCCAGCGCGGCGTGCACCCAGTCGTCGATCGGTCCGCCGTCGGGTCCGGAGACCGCTTCCACGCCGCGGCCGGACACGAGATAGAGCGGCTCGGTGCGCGCCCCGACCAGAACCCCGCCGCTCGGCGCGGCGGAAAGGACCTCTACGACGTGGCGGACACGATCGGGGGCCCAGGGACGCAGCTCACGGCCGTCAAAACGGACCAGTCCACCGATCGTCCCGATCCAGATGAATCCGCGCGCGTCCTGCGCCAGATCAGCGATCTCGGATACGGCCAGTCCGTCCCGCTCATCGTAGACGCGAACGAAGCGTTCGCGCGCGAGGAGAAGGGGGGCCCGCAGAGCAAGGAGGGCCACCACAAAGGCGGCGCGGATCATCCACCTGCGAGGCAGGAATGTCGGCGACCGGCGAGGTTCATAAGGCACCCCGATCAAAGTACGCCTCCCGGTGACGATCAAAGACGAAACCTGTGAGCGTAGCGAGCGAAAGGCGAACTCGTCAATGCCACGACCTGCGTCCCCCCACTCCCTTCGGGCTCATCCCTCACCGAACGTTCTGCCCGCCGTCCTCGAGTTTCTCCGGGCGCCGCCAGTAGGCGTACTGGGGCGTCCACTCCTCGAGCCCCACACCGGCCAGGCTGAGGATGTGCCACTGCGCGCAGAAGAGGTCTCCGGGGCCGAACACGCTCGCGTTCCGGCGCACGATGCGGTCCCCCTCGCGCTGATAGCAGACCAGTCCCGGAGTGTTGTTCTCGCCGGGGATCACGCTCTGTTCCCGGATGTACTCGCCGCCGCCGTGCGAGGCCAGGCGAAAGCGCCAGCCGCGCGCGTTGGCGAAGCGGCGCTGAGACTCGGGCGGATCCTTGGACAGAAGGACGACCGAGAACTGGTCCTCCAGGTGCGGCAGGAGCGCGTTGATCCCATCCCCCCAGAGCGTGCAGTAGCGGCAACCCTGGCCCATGTTGTGGATGGCGAACATCCGGTCCCGGCCCGCGAAGAGATCGAGCAGCGTCACCTCGCCTTCCAGGCCGCGCAGCATGTAGTTCCTGACCTCGACCGGCGGCGTTTCCTTGCGCAATCGCTCGAGCTTCATCACCAGGTCCAGGATCTCCTGTTCGGTCTTCTGGATCTCATCCATGACGTTCTCTTCTCCTTTCCGCACCGCAGGATCGCCCCCCGGTGGAGCAGAGGGCAACCCGGTCGGGAGCGGCCGTCCGCGGCGGGCAATTAGCCAGTAGACATCTGCAATCGCATTTGTCTTATGCATAGGATACACTCACGGGTACGCAGGAGGAGAGCAGATGGTGCATCTCACCCCGGCAGCAGGGGACGAACCGGCCGCCGGCCCGAGCCCGGGGCCGGACCGGGCCGACGCGATCCGCGGCACCCTCCGGCTTCTGCGCTCGCTGGGCCGGGAGCAGCAGGCGCGGGAGCCCGACCGCGCCGCGGCCTGCTTTCGTCAGGCCGCCGACTTGGCGCGTGACCTCGACGATCCCGACGAAGAGATCGAGGCGCTCGTCTCCTGGGGAGCGCTGGAGAGCCGGCGCGGGCGTTTGAGCGAAGCGGAGCCGGCCCTCCTGCGCGCGCTCGACCTGTCTCGACGCGACCGGGAAGGAGCGCCTGCCCCCCTGCTCCTGGCCTCGGCGCTGAACGCGATCGGCTACCTGCGCATCCGCCAAGGACGCCTCGACGATGCGTTGCAGTTTCTCCGCGAGTCCCTGCCCCATACGACGAGTACCGACCTGAGCGGCCGCGCGGGGCAGGCGCGGGCGGAGACACTCGAGTTCCTCGGCGCCGCCTACGCGCACCAAGGGGATCCGGGGGCGGCCCTCCGCCATCATGAGGAGGCACTGGAGCTGCGGCGCGCCGCCTCGGACCCGGCCGGAGCGGCACGCAATGAGAATCAGCTCGGCAACCTGCGCCACCGGCTGGGTCGTTACGCGGAGGCAGCGGAGTCCTACCGCCGAGCCCTGGAGGTCTTCCGCTCTCTGGACGACGCGCGCGTGACCGCCGCCATCGCCAACAATCTCGCCTCGACGCTGCTCCGTCTCGGGGAGACGGAGGAAGCACGGAACCTGTTCGAAGAGTGCCGCTCACACTTCGCCGCGCTCGGGGAGACGGCGCGCGTCGCCGATGTCCTCTCCAACCTCGGTCTCCTGGCGCAGGGCCAGGGTCGGGTCGAAGAGGCAGAGGGGCACTACCTCGAGAGCCTGCGGCTGCGTCGAGAGTCGGAAGATCTCCTGGGAGAATCCCACTCGTTGACCAATCTCGCCCACCTCTCTCTCCTCCGGGACCGGTTGGATGAGGCCGTGGCCCGGGCCGGAGAGAGTGTCGCCCTGCTGCGCCGCTGCGGCAGCGAGGAAACGCTCTCCTCGCCGCTCGTCTGCCGGGGCATCGCGCTCCTCGAACTCGGCCGGCCGACCGAGGCCGAGGAGGCCTTGCGCGAGGCGCGGGACGCGGTGCGGCGAACCGGCGCGTCCGATCAACGGGCCGAGTGCCTTCTCCTCGAAGCGAGGTTGCGGACCGCTTCGGGACGGCGAGATGAGGCTGCGGCCGCCGCGGCCGAGGGGCTGATGCTCGCGGAGGAGACCGGCGATCCGGAGTTGATCGCGGCGGCCCATCGGTATGCCGCCGCCGCTCTGCTCGACCTGGGCGAGCTGGAGCAGGCGAAGGAACGGCTGGCGCGCGCGGGGCGGTTGCTGCGGGGATGGGAGTCGTCCTTCGAGCGGGCCTGTGTCTACCTCGAAGAGGGACGGCTGCATCTTCGCACCGGCGCCGACGACGCGGCGGCGGAACGACTCCGGCGCGCCGAGGCCGTCTTCCTGCGGATCGGCAACCAGCGTTGGCGCCTTCGCGCTCTCCTGCTCCTGGCCGAAGCGTTGCGGGGATCACCGCGGGCCGCGGAAGTCCGCGGCGAAGCCGAAGAACTGGCGCGGATGAACGGCCTCGGATCGCTCCTCTCGCCCGCCGGGGAGACTCCGGTGCGACCCGGCTTGGCCGAACCTGGCGACGGAGAACCGGCCGGTGTGACCGCCGCCGTCGGCCGGATGCTCGACGCCCTGGCCGCGCTTGGCAGAGATCTGGAGGAGTGTGTCCGTACGTCCGAGGCCGATCCGGCCCTCCTCGGCGGCGCGATCAGCCGCTTTCTGTCGTGCCTGCCCGGCGCGGCCGGCGTCGAAGTGCTCCTGCGAGGCGCGACGACGACGACCGGAGGCGTTTCCCCCTCTGCCGCGGAGAACACCGCGCTGCTGGAACGCCCCGTGTCGGCCGGAGGCCAGCCGTTGGGAATCGTGCGGTGGCGCGGGCCTTCCGAGACGCTCTCCCCAACGCTCTCCACGTTGGTCGAGGCGGGACTGCACGAGGCCGCGCTCTCCTGGGCGCTGCTGCGGGATCGCAAGGGAAACCGGCCGGCCGAAGGGAGCTTCGACCTGGCCTCGGACCGCTTCGAACTCCTGGTGGGGACGTCTCGCCCGATGCGCGCTCTCTATGACCTGCTGTCCCAGGCCGCCCCCACCGATTCGACCGTGTTGATCCTGGGAGAGAGCGGCACCGGCAAGGAGCTGGTGGCGAGATCGCTCCATCATCTCAGCCTGCGCCGGGATCACCCCTTCGTCCCCATCAACTGCCCCTCCATTCCGCGCGATCTGCTGGAGAGCGAGCTCTTCGGCCACGAACGGGGCGCCTTTACCGGCGCGACCGAGTCACGCCCGGGGAAGATCGAGCTGGCGGATCGCGGCACACTCTTCCTCGACGAGGTGGGAGACCTGCCCTTCTCGGTTCAGGCCAAACTCCTGCGATTCCTCCAGGAGCGCGAGTTCGAGCGCGTCGGCGGGCGGCGCAGCATCCGCGTCGACGTTCGCCTGGTGGCCGCGACCAGCCGCGACCTGGAGGCCGCGCTCTCCCGCGGGGAGTTCCGCGAAGATCTCTACTATCGCCTCCACGTCGTGCCGGTCCGGGTCCCGCCGCTGCGCGATCGTCCCGAGGACGTACCGATGCTGGCCGGCCACTTCCTGGCGTCCTTGGCTCGACCGGGTCAACCGGCGCGACGCCTGACGGCCGGGGCGCTCGATCGACTGTTGGCCCATGACTGGCCGGGCAACGTGCGCGAGCTCCGCAACACCATCGAGTATCTCCTGACGGTGGGAGGGGCGGAGCTCCTCGAGGAGCGGCATCTCCCTCCGGGATTCCTGAGCGCCCCGCCGGCCGGTTCGGCGGCAACGCGCACACCCAACCCGACGGGAATGCCGGGCGCCTCCGCGCCATCCGTCCAGCCGGGCGAGACGCTGGAGTCGCGCTTGATGCAGGTCGAGGCGTCGCTGTTACGCGCGGCGCTGGAGGAAGTGAGCTGGAACCAGTCCGCCGCCGCGCGTCGTCTGGGCATCACCGAAAGCAGGATGCGCCAGCGGATGCGCCGGTACGGTCTGCGGCGCCCGACCGACGGGACTCCGCGAGATCAGGAGACCAACGTGACCCGAAGGAGGAAACCATGAGCGTCCGATCCGTTTCCCGCGGGAGCCCTCCGCGCCTCGCCGGCCGGGCTCTCTTCATCGCCACGACCGCCGCCTTTGCCGCGATCTTCGCCGCGTTCTCCACTCCGGCCAGCGCGTTGGTCTATCTGAACGAGATGACCGTTCGCCCGCTCGGCGCCTCGGACCTGGTGGAACTGTGCAACACCGGTCCGGACTCGGCCGACGTCGGCGGCTGGGAGATCCGGGGAGACAAGGGAACCTATGCGATTCCCGCGCCGACCACCATTCCGCCCGGCGGCTATGTCGTCATCGACGTCGGCGACATCCTGCGGGAGAGGGGCGGGGTCACCTCGTTGATCGACGTGGTCAAGGATGCGGGCAGACTCCTACCGGTGGGGCGGGACTCGGTGCACTACGGCGACTCCGGCAGCGCGCCCCTTCCGCCGGCGGGGATGTCCTTGGCCCGCGCGCCGGACGCTTCTGCAGGTATTCCCCCCGCGCCCGATCCGGCGCTGGACGGGCTGGTCTGGACCATCGACCCGACGCCGACCTTCGAGGCCGTCAACGACGCCCCCGCGCCGCAGATGGGATCCGGCGCGCGGTTGAACGAGTTGGATCTCGGCGAGCCGGGAGGCGAGGACCCGTTCGAGATCTTCAATCCGGGCCCGGCGGGCGTGAACCTGGGCAACTGGACCCTGATCAACGGCGACGGCATCGTCTTCCTCGCCGGAATGGTTCCGCCCGGCGGCTTCCACGTCCTCACGACTCCTCCGTTCTTCGATCTCGAACAGGAAGGCCTGCTCTATCTCTTCCGTCCGGATGGGGTCCGGGTCGACCAACTGGGATTCCACGACGCGCCGCCGTCCGAGCCGGGGCTCTGCCTCTCCCGTTGTCCCGACGGTTCTCCTCCCTTTTTGGGCTACTCATATGCGACGTCGGGGGGCGATTCCGAGTTCCTGCCGCTCCCCTGCACCCTTGGAGAATCGAACTGCTCCGCCTCTCCGGTCGAGCCGCGGCCCGAGGACGCGGGATCGTGGGGACGGCTGAAGCATCGCTTCCGGTAACAACGATCGGACGGGGATGCGCCGCGGCGCCGGACCCGACGCCGATCGCTGATCGCCGTCCGCCCGCAACATTTGACGAAGCGACAACCCTTGGAGTCGCAGCGAGTTGGTCGATCTCGTCGAAATCGACGAGACTGTGGGGCCCTGAGTGGGGGCGCGCCCGGAGTTCCGAGGCGTCCACGCTCTTCCTCCGGCCGGATCCTCCGGCACCGTAAGAACCGCCCGCCGCTTGGGTTGTACGGTCGCCGCTCCGGCCCGGAGGCATCGACATCGATTCCGCAGAGTTGGCGTCGCGCGGCACGACTCTTGGTCTCCTCCTCTCAGATCGCGCCGTGACTGGACTCGACCGGTTCCGGCCCTTACCGCCGAGGAGGATGAAGAGATGACCACTCCACTGGAAACCATTCTTCGATCGTTCGTCCGTTCCGTCGTTCTGTTCACCGTGCTCGCCCTCTTTGCCGCCGCCGTTCCGGTCGAAGCGCATGCGGCCGCTGGATCTTCGTCTCCGGGTGCGGAGGCAGCCGCCGGAGACTCCGCCGCCGCCCGCGAGAAGTCCGGCTTGGAACAGGTCTACGAGATCGGCAAGGCGTGGTACGAGCACTATGAGGCGTTCGAGCAGGCACGCAACGACGTCAGCCTGACCGCCCCGCATCGCCTGGAGATCACACCCGAGCTGTTGAAAGTGACAGAGAACGCCAGCAACCGACTCCCCGGCATCGAGGTCAAGGCGGGAGTCGCCTGGGTCCCGTACAAGGGACAGACAACCACCGTCCGCTGGGAGTTTGAGGCCGGCAACGGCAAGGGAGGGAGCGGATCGATCTCCCGAACCGGGGCGCCGACCAAGGACGAGTGGGACGATTGGTACGACGAGGATGACGACGGAGCCTGGCCGCACGCCGGGAAGTTCTCGAACGACCGCATCAAGTTCACGTTCGACGCCGTCGCCCCGGGAGAGGCGTTCAACGAGGGAATCAACACGGTCAAGGTGAAGATCTCGGGCCAGACCCGGGTGGAGGTCAACTGGTGGAATCCTCTCAATTGGGTCGGCCCGCCCTGCGAGGACAAAGACTTCGAAGAGGTCGTCAGCCAGGAACGCGATGTCACGGTGGAAGTGCCGTATGCCGTCCGGAAGGACCCCAACCTGGACCGCGTGACGCAGAACCACCAGGCCAACCTGACGGTGCAGCTCTGGGACAAGAACCTCGCCCGGCAGTCGCTCCAGGGGAACATCCAGAACTACTACGATCCGAAGGTGCGCGTGCTGTGCGACAACGGCACGGTACCGCCCGATAACGGCACCAGCGACAACGAGAAGATGGTCTGCTCCGACACCAGAATCCACGTCGGCGCCCATCCTCCGGACGTCGTGCACGTGACGCCCGACTTCGACCCCATCAGCATCACGGTCAAGCATGAGGTCTGGGACCTGCCCGAGAACCGGAACCGGGTCTACGCGCGCCCGCTCTCGCTGCGCCCGACACAGCTCTTCTGCGTCCAACCGGGCGAGCCGGACTCCGTGCCGGGCACGCCGGAAGAGCCGCCCACGGGCTCGATCCCCGAGCGGTCGTCCATGCCGCGCCGTAACGCCGTCACCCCTCCGCCCCGAATCAACGATCCGGACTATGGGATGATCGACGGATTCGACGACGCGATTCTCTGGGAGATCCTCTCCCTCGAGGCGGGCGCCGAACCGGAGAGCCTCTGGATTCACGGCCGGCGACCCGAGTTCCGCCTCCCGTCCGGGCTCCTCTCCGGAGACGTGGTGGAGTTTCGCTACACCGTGCGCGACGTCTTCGGACGCCACTTCGCCTGCAGTCAGACTCTGACCGTGCCGCCGGAGGATGATCTCGCGGCGCCCGCAGACGTGTTTGCCTTCCCGCCGCTGCTGGAGCTGACCGAGCGAGAGATGACCCCGGAGACCCAGCACCGGGTCGAGATCAGGACGCTCGACCTGGCGGGCCTCTCCGTGGGGGTGACGAGGCCCGCCCCCGGTGTGCACGTCGTCAATCTCCTCGACGGACAGACGCAGATCACCGACGCGCGCGGCAGGGCCCAGTTCATGATCCAGCACGGGATGCCGGCCCACTTCCTCCTCCAGGATCCGCAGGGACGTTACCTGCCCCAGGAGATGCCCCCCACGCCCCCGATCCTGAAGGATCTCGACACATACCTGCTGCCGGACGGACTGAGCCTGCAGGACGATCGGCTCTACTTCTGGCTGAACCCGGCTTTCGCGCAGGGACGTCTGGCGCCCGCGGCAGGACAGATTCGCTTCCGCCCCGACGGTCCGGATACGCGCATCGGCGCGGTGAGTGACCTCGATCCGCAGCAGGTGCTCTCCGCCGAGTGGCGGACGGTCGACGAGCACCCGCTCGCTCCGGCCCGGATCACCCACTGGGGTGTCAGCGACCGGCGCGGGTTGGGATACGTGCCGGCGCGGTTCACGCTGGAGGCAGCCGAGGTTCCGCCGGAGGTTCTCGAGCAGATCGCGGCCGAGGGCATGATCCGCCTCCGGGTCGGTACGATGGACGGATTCGTGCACGAGGTCGACCTCCCGGTCGTGGCGGACGACCAGACGGCCTCGACCGGCGCCGCTCCGCCGCCGGAGTTCGTCCTGCTCTCCCCGCTCCCCAACCCGGCGGCAGGCGAAGCCACCATCGCCTTCGAACTCGACCGTCCCGCCGCAGTGCGGGTCGGCATCTACGACGTCGTGGGACGCCGCATCGCCCTGCTGACGGATGGTTGGAGGGCGGCAGGCCGGCACTCGCAGGTGTGGAACGGTCGGGCCAGCGAGGGATCGCGCGTTCCGAACGGCATCTACTTCGTCCGCCTCGAATCGGACGGCCAACGAGCCGTCCAGCGCCTCACGATCCTCCGATGAAGACGACAGATCCTTAGCTACCGGTCTGCGGCGGCCGCCTCCCACCGTTGGGGGGCGGCCGCTTTGTCGATGGGCATCCTCGCCGATCGAGTCCCCGAGTTCCTGGTTATACAGTCAGCGGTCCCACGCCAGGGAGCGATTGTCGCATGCTCGCTGTTCGTGACGAGTTTCCAACCGTCTATGTATGAACAGCTTCGGTGTTTTCGTCGTTTCTGACGAGCGCGCGTTCGGGAAGTCGCCTCCCGAGGCCGTCACCACCGTGAACTCGATCCGCCTCCCATCTCACGTTCCCCGTTCACGTTGTGATCTCGACCGCGCACCCCAGCGCGTGTGGCACGCCTCTGGATACGTAGATCCCGAACAGCCGCGGGACCAACTCCGGTTCGCGGCGCAAGAAGGGGAGGATGGTATGAAGAAGCTCGCGTATGCATTCGTTTCCTGGCTCTTGATCCTCGCGGCCGCCACACCGTTCTGGGGATGCGGACAAGTGATCTCGGTCACGCTGACTCGTGGCGCCGGCGTATCGGTGGAAGGCAAGCTCGAGCTCAACGGAGCGAAGCGGACCTTCCAGGGCGTCGCCGACGCCAACGGCAACATCTCCTGGGACATCGAGGGCTGTTCCGGCAGCGCCCAGGTCATGCCCGGTTCGACCGTGCTCGTCTCGTGCAACGATCCGCTCCTGATGGAGTGGCCGACCTGCTGGACGCTGACGGGGGCCACGTGGAGCGCTCCCGACCTGGGCCTGTCGGGCTCGATCATCGTCGAGCCGGCGTCGGCCTTCTATCTCGACCCGATGTACGGATCGATCGTGACCGATCCGGGCTACTCTGCCTGGGTCCTCAACATGGATGTCCTCGACATCGGTCCGACGCGGCTGCTGATCGACCTCATCTGGGACACCGCCGGCTGCCCGGTCGACGGAGTCTGCGTGAAGGGCCTCGATGTCGCGATCGTCGACCCGATCCTGCCGCCCGGACAGCCCCGGCAGATCGTCCCCACGGAAGGCCTGGGGGTCGACTTCACCGTCTTCTCCGCCCCGGATATGCACGTGCTTTGCGTCGACGGCGGAACGCCGACCCTGGAATCGACCTGGGGCTGGTTGAAGTCTCTCTACCGGTAAAGACACCACTCCCCGAGCCGGGCTCGCGCGGAATGCGGGCCCGGCTCCTTCGCATGGAGGACCTGATCATGGATCTGGCGATTCAGCCCTACGGATGGATGCAACTCCTGGCGATCGCGTCGTTCCTCGCGCTGACGGAACGCCGGATGCGGGCCCGCGGAACCTCGATCCTGGCACGGCCATGGTGGATCGCGGCCGGGGTCCTGGCCGCGGGAATCGGCGGAAGGGTGCACTTCGCGATCGAGGAGATCATGAACGGCATGGCGCCCGGAGGCACGGTGCTCGATCTCCTCAACCCACGTCAATCCGGCTCCACCTTCTTCGGCGCGATGGCGGGGGTGGGAATCCTGCTCGCGGTTGCCCGCCGTTCGCTTCCGGGTCGCTCCGCCGTCCTCCTGCTGGACGACGCAGTGCCCGGCCTGGCGACCGCGATCTTCATCGGCCGCCTCGGCTGCCTGTGGCAGGGATGCTGCCTCGGAATCGAGAGCGGGGCTCCCTGGGCGCTGCCGGCCCGCCTCGACTTCCTCGGTGACGGGATCCGCTACCAACCGCTCGCGCTCTACCTCGGGCTGTGCGCGCTCGCCGGCGCACTGCTCGCCCGGACCGTCCGATCCCATCTCGAGCCGACCTGCGGACCGGACGGTCGATCGCCGCGCGGATCCGGGACGGAGCCGGGCGCCACGCATCGAGGGGGCATCGAGATCCTCGTCTTCGCCGCGTTCTTCTGCGCGGGCCGCGCGGTCCTGGAGTCTCTGCGACTCCAGACCGATCCCGGCGCCATCAGGTGGGCGCAGCTGGAATCGATGGTGATCGCCGTCCTCGCGCTGACCGTTCTTGCCTCGGGCCGCAGGTTCCAGGGGCGAGCACGGACCGGAGTGCACGAGCCTCCCGCGACGCTGCAACGCACGGCACGCCCGCGCACACCTTGAACGATCGAAGCCCGCAGGGTATCCTTGTAGATGGTCTTCGTGTCCCTTCCCCGCACCAGGAGGCCCCTCGCCATGAGGGTCAGCACCATGTTGCATCGCTTCGGTCGAGTCTCTCAGGTGATCGGGTTCTCCGTGCTCCTCGGGTCCCTGGTGGTCCCCGCTCTGGCCGCCACCGTGATCTCGGGCGGACCGGCGAACGACTACGAGTCCTGGATCGAGCGACTCCACGACGGTCGCATCATGGTCGTCTTCGCCCGCAATCCCGACTGGGTTTCCGGGGACCTCTACGTCACCTTCTCAACGGACGACGGCCAGAACTGGTCCGCGCCGGCGCCGATCATCGTCCGCGATGGCGACCAGGCCACCCTGAGCTTCGTCCAGATGCCGTCGGACACGCTGCGACTCTTCTTCGCCTCCAACGAGACCGGGCTTTACAAGATTCGCTCCGCCTGGTCGCTGGACAGGCTGGCGTGGACCGACGAGGGGATCCTCGATTTCGGCTGGAGCGCCAGCCAGCAGTACTACGACCCCACCGTCGAGCTGGAGCCGGATGGATCCCTGACCATGAGTTACGTCGCGATGGGGAGCGGGGTCTATGTCGCCCACTGTCCCGCCGGCGGCCACTGGGACACCGCCCGCACGCAGGTGTCCTCTTCCGGCAATCGACCGCGCGTCATGAAGCACTCCGACGGCACGTATGTGTACGCCTACCACATGCGCGTGGGGACGCAGACCCAGTACGATATCTTCGTCCGGCAATCCGATGACCTCGTGAACTGGTCCGCGCCGGTGCGCATCACGACCAACCTGAATTCCCACGACCCCTTTGTCTGCGAAGTGGCCGACGGCTCGCTTCTGATCACCTATGCCAAGCATACCGGCGTGGCGTACAACCTCTACCGCCGCACCTCGCCGGACGGCGTCACCTGGAGCGACGAGTCTGCGATCACCGACGAAGCGACCAACAACACGCAGCCGCACATCCTCGCGGAAGGTCAGCGCCTCTTCCTCGCCTATGCCCACGCCGTCAGTTACCCCACGGACCACGATGTCTACCTCGAGACATTGAGCGACGTGTCGGCCGTCAGCCAGGACTGGGGACAGGAGGGCGAGGGGGAACCGACGCCGACCGGATCGGCCGGAGTCGCAGGCCTCTCCCGTCTCACCGCCAGCCCGATTCCGTTCCACGACGCGACCCGGCTTACCTACTTTCTGCACGAGCCGCGCGAGGTCACCCTGGAGTTGTTCGATGTGCACGGCCGCAGAGTCCGGAGCACGGTCGTCAGGCACCAGGACATCGGCCAGCACACGATCGTTCTCGACGCATCGGCCGAGGCCGCGGGCGTCTATCTCTGCCGACTTCGCGCCGGAGGCTCCGCCCTCACGGTGAGACTTCCCAAGATCAGGTGAAGCCGGCCGCGGCCCCCAGCTCGGCTATGCCGCCGGGTACGGCATCGGATCACAACTGGCTGAGGGTACCCAGGAGGGACCCGAGAGCGATCGCCAGCAGGCAGCCGCTCACGATCATGCCGACGACCTTCTGCTTCTCGTAGGAATGCTTCGCGTCCTGATACGCCACCCGCTGCTCCAGGGAGGCCTGTTCGCCCGGCGGGGGAACATCGTCCTTGAGGGCCTTGAACTGATCGTCGTAGTACGCCTTCCACTCGACCGGCCCCGCACTCTCTCCCGGCATCGGCACCTTGGGCACGCGCGCGGCACAGCCAATCACCATCGTGCAAACGAAGAGCACCAGCGCGACCGTCAGAGACCTTCTCACGTCACCCCTCCTTCCGATGAACCATCCCCTGAATTCGGACCGGTTTGTGGACCGGCCCTCGGATCGGACTTCTGATCGGATTCATGATTGGACCCCACGTCGGACGTCGCATCGGGCTTCGCGACCGCCCGGACCTCCACCCCCCGTCGCTCGAGGTCGCGGATCTTGCGCTTCAGGTTGTGGATCTCCCAGTGAACCTCTATCTGGTAGTGGAGGTACACCCCGGCGAAAGAGGGGAGGAAGTTGACGAAGAGGATTCCCTGTCCGAAGGTCAGCATGGAGAAGAAGATGGTCAGCGGAATGAGGATCAGGATGGACGCAAGCAGGCCCAGGGCCGGGCCGAGGCTGACCAGCAGCGAGGCGGCCAGCACACCGACAAGGAACTCGAGTGCCGAACCGAAGATCAGCATCGGTTCACGCAAGGTATCGTCCCGTATCCACGAGGCCACGGCCTCCGCCCAGACGCAGACCCCCGCCATGCTGCCCACCACCGTCGGGAGCGTATCCCGCCCGGCTCGAAACGTCCCGCCCACCAGCACGATCCTGTCCGTCAGGAGGGACCGTGACCCTTCCGCCGCCGGCCGGGACAGGATCAGTCTCGTACTCACATAGTGCTGCGTGACCAGGCTCTCGTGCTCAATGAAGTGCCCCGAGAATCGAATGCGCCGGGGCGTCGTCTCGTCGCTCTTCTCGTGATGGGCCCACCAAGGCGTCGCGTGCCGGGCGTGCAGTCCGAATGCGTCGACCGCCGCGCCGAGGACGGTCGGCAGGCCCAGCGCCATTGCGCCCTGATCGCCGTACCGCAGCGGTACCTCTCTCACGCTCCGACCGGAGAGCTGAATCGCCGGACAGGCCCAGACCAGACGCGGACTGGCGGTGATCCGATCGAATGCCAGCCAATTGGGATCGTCAGCGCGGCGCTCCCGCTTCTCGGCGGCCAGGTCGCGCACGAGGATAATCGGGAAGCGGCCGGCGGTCTCCTCCAGGGACTGATAAAGGCGGCTCCGGGCCGCAGCCCGCTCCGGAGACTCTGCCGGTGCGGGGTGAATCAAAAGATCCAGCACGACGCCTCGCGGTCGATGCTCGGTCACCCTCTCCAGGATGCGCGCCACCGCCTCCGGGTCCAGGGGCGACGTTCCCCGGAAGAGCTCCGGATCGTAGAAGTCCTGCTCGGTGATCGCGACCACCACGATCGGCGCATTGAACTCGGGGCGGTCCGCATATGCCATCCGGTCCAGCCAGAACGACTCGGCCGGCTGCAGGAGGCCAGCGTTCCGGATGACGAACACCAGCACCGTCACCAGGAGCGCGGTGACGAGCATCCGCTCCCATTTCTTGAACTTCTCCGGGGTGGTGCCCAGCCGACGGACGGCCCAGTGCACGATCCGGAAGTGTGCGCCGGCGACGGTCACCAGAGGAAGGATCGATCCGCCAGAGCGCGCAGCACCGCCTCCAGCTCCGGCGGGATCTGGTCGCCACGAGCCTCGGCGCGGTAGCGCGCTCGCTTGGCCTCGGCCTGCTCGCGGGTCAGGATGCGGAACCGTCCCTGGAGCAATGGCTCATGGTCGGCGTCGAGCAGGTACCAGACAACCGGGCCGGAGGGTTTGCGTTCGAGCTGCCAGGCGAGTCGACCCGAGGCCAGCGCATCCTCGGACAGCGGGAGTTCGATCCGCTCGTCTCCAGAGTCGAGGCGGATCGCCGACAAGGGAGCAGTCAGGCCCCACCACTGGAAATCGATCGGGACATCGGGACCGAACTCGACATCCCCATCCGGCCAGAGGGCGGCATCCACCCCCCGCGTCGCACCCAATTCCGGACTCGGCGGTTCCGGTCCGCTGAAAAGCTGCGTCAGGCGTTCCTTGGTGACCCTCCATCCCGTGCGGTCCTGGTTGCCAGCCGCGGGGATCCGGTACCTGGTCCCCTGTCCGAACACGGAGCGTTGTCCGGTTCTGAAGTCGAGAACTGTGATCGTTCCCGACAAGACTACGATGCTGTCTCCGGCGACCAGAGTGCTGAGCGTACCGATGGGCACTCTTGACGTATCGGACGGACCGGACATCGACACGATGTAACCGTCACCGTTCACCTGATAACAGACACCGTCGGGAATGCCGCCGATCACATCCTGGGCCGGCAACACGTGGGGCGCGGCGCCGAGGAACGCCACGAGCGCGACGATGGACCAGCCCGGACGGACCCGGGATCGAGTGGTTCCCTCCAGCATACAGACCCACTCCTGCGCCACCACCCCAGAGCAGGGCGCGTTCGGACGTCCTTCTGGCGGTATGCCGGATGGACAGTCGGATGGCACCGGCATCCGAAGAATCTCGGCTGAAGACCTCACATTTGCCTATGGGCCTCTCAGATGGAACGTGATAAGGGTAGTCGCATGATCACCCGGCCGCAAGGGAAAAGGGGAGGGTGGAGCGGGCAGGCCCACGGGCGGTCGTGGGAGTGGACAACGGGCCTGGTGACGCTACTCGCCTGCGCCCGGGTTGGACCGCTCCAGGCCGCGACGGTCCAGGAACTGCCCGAACTGCTTCAGCAAGGCCGACTGGCCGAAGCATCTCAACAGGCCGCTCGCTTCCTGTCGAGCGCGCCCCTCGAGAGCCGCCGGGACTCCATCGACGTCTTCGTCGCGACCAAAGTGCTCGTGGCCGCGGAAGTGCGGCAATCCCGTTTCGACGATCCTGGCCTCCTCGAGCGCAGTGATCATCTCACTCTCCTGTCCACGATCTTGTACGGTCCCCGCTCCGCTCCGCTCGCCGACGCACACCAGTATGCGGGCCTGATCAACCGGTCCCGAGGCGATGCCGCCGCCGCACTCGAGCACTTTCGCGCCGCGCTGTCCATCATCGACTCCCACCATCCTCCGAACTACGCCGCCCGCGCCAGCGTCCTCCACAATCTGGCGGAAATCCGCTTTGAAGAGGGGAACTACCGGCAGGCCAAACGGGAATTCGAGCTGGAGCTCGAGGCCCTGACGGCCGCGGGGCGGGATGACATCCAGGTCGGGATCGCACGGGTCGACCTCAACGAGGCGCGGATCGCTACCCGGGATACCGCGGGTCTCACCGCCGACTACGAGCTGGCCCGACGAAGCTTCGCGCGCCACGAAGGCCCCGCTTCCCCCCGGATAGCGGACACGTTCTATCGCGAGGGACATCGGCGATTCCAGGAGGGGGACACGACCCGGGCAGCCTACGCCCTCGACCAGGCGATCTCCATCCTGTCCCGACCGGCTCAGCCCGCGGTTCCCCTGGCTGACTGCCTCCTCGATCGCGCCAGGGTTCATCTCCTGTCGGGCGAGACCGATTCGGCGATCACCAGGTCGGTTCGCGCGAGGACTCTCTACGCCAGGCACGTCGGCGCATCGGCTCTCCCGGTCGCAGAGTGCCTGATGGCGATCGGGGACGCGTACCGGGCCGCCTACCAGCAGGACGAGGCCTCCCGCCACTATCTGGAAGCACTGAGGATCTACGACACTCCCGCCCGACCGGACGCCGCCGCTCTCGTCAACTGCCTGCGCACCCTTGCTTCGCACTCGCTCGACCTGGCCCGCCTCGACGAGGCGTTGCGCTTCGCTCGACGCGCCTTGATCCTCAGCCCGGACGTCTGGGGAGGGCGCTCGACGGAGACGGCGATCGCCCGGCTCGGCTATGCCGCCGCCCTCCGCGGCGCGCAAAAACCCGACTCCGCGCGCGCCCACTATGAGCTCGCAGGCGCCGACCTGCGGGCGACGGTCGGCGAGGCGAGTCCTCTACTGGCCGAGCCGTACCTGCGCCTCGGAGCGCTGGCCCGGGAGCGAGGGGATCTCGCCCGCGCCCGGGCGGGAGCCGATCAGGCGCTGGCGCTGCTGACGCAGGCCTATGGAACCGACGACCCGCGACTCTACGAGTGCCACCACGAACTCGGCATCGTCAAGCGACAGCTGGGAGACGCCCGGGGATCTCGGGCCGAGCTCGAGCGCGCGCTTCATCTCGCGAGCCGAGGTGGTCGCGGGGCCGAAGCAGAGGCTGCGATCTTGAGCAGCCTCGCGCTGCTCGAACGGTCCCTCGGTAACGCGGCGTTGGCTGAGGCGAGCTTTCAACGCGCGCTGGAGAAAGTCGGGCAGGCCCGCTCGGCCGAGCATCCGCAATTCGCCCAGGTTCTGCGAAACCTGGCCAGCCTGGCGAACGCGGACGGCCGCTGGTCCGAAGCGACCGGCTTGTACAATCGCGCGCTGGCCATCCTCGAGCCGGTCCTCGGTGCGGACCACCCGGACGTGGCTGCCACCCGCTTAGGTCTGGGCAATTCTCTGAAAGCGGGGGGCGACCCGGCGGGCGCACACGCGCAGTACGAACAGGCCATCTCGATTCATCGGGAGGCCCTCGGACCGGAAGCGCCGGCCCTGGCTCTCGACTACCACAATCTCGCGGCACTCCTGCTCGAAGAAGGCGACCTCGGGGCGGCCATGGAATACGCCGAGGAGGCCGAGAGACTCGGGCGCGATCACTTCCGGCTGATCGCGCGCGGCGTGGCCGAACGGGAGGCGCTGCACTTCGCAACCCACCGCGTGCGCGGCACCGACATCATTCTGACCGCGGCGGGAAGACGCGGCACCCGCCAGGACTGGGAGAGGGCATGGGACCTCGTCATCCGGTCCCGAGCCTCGGTCCTGGAGGAGATCGCGTCCCGGCGTAGCTTCGCGACCGCCAGCAGGAACCCGGAGGTAGCCGCACTGGCCGGGAGACTCGCGGAAGCGAGCAATCACCTGGCTTATCTCGCCGTGCGAGGACGCAGCCCGCTGGAGACGCTCCCCGAGTTCAAACAGAAACTCGCCGCCGCACGCCTGGAGAAGGAGGCCGCGGAGCGCGCTCTCGCCTTACGGAGCACGGACTTTCACGAGGGCATCGAGCGCGGGGACGTCGGGCTGCACGACGTCCTGGCCGCTCTCCCGGAACGATCCGTTCTGGTCGCCTGGGTTCGCTATGAGCGGCTCGAGGCCGTCGCCTCGAACGACGCGCCGCGATCGTCCGGAGGCGAGATGTCCTATGCCGCCTTCGTCGTCGACTCGGGCACGCGCGACGTGCGCTTGATCCCACTGGGACCGGCGAACGTGATCGAGGAACTGGTTGCCCGGTGGCGGGAACAGGCCGGCCTCAATCCGAGCCGGCAGCCGGAGAGGACCAGGGCGGAACGGGAGTACGACGAGGCAGGCCGGGCCCTGCGGCGGGCGGTCTGGGATCCGGTGGCGTCCGCCACGGCCGAGGCCGATCGCGTCTTCCTCGTTCCCGATGGGGCGCTCTGTCTTGTCAACTTCGACGTGCTGCCGACCGACGACGAGAGGTTCCTCGTGGAGGTTTCCCCGCTCTTCGTCACGCGATCGACGGAGCGGAGCCTGACCGAGGCAGATCGGGTGGAGCCCCGCGGAACCGGTCTTCTGAGCGCGGGTGCACCCGATTACGCATCGCTCCCCATCACCCCGCCGGGCGACGAGTTGCGATCCGCGGAATCGACCATTCCCTGCGGGCAGTTCAAGGCCTTGATGTTCGCGCCCTTGCCGGGGACCTCGAGGGAGATCGAAGCAGTCGTTCGTCTATGGTCGACGAGCGGCGAAGGAAGGGCCGACCAACTGGTCGGGGCGGATGCAACGGAGCGGCGTTTCCGGGAACGCGCCGCGGGGCGCCGCGTGCTTCACGTCGCCACCCATGGGTTCTTCCTGGGCGCCGAGTGCGCGGGACGGCAGCAAAGCAGCGGCGCAGCGGCGCCCGACGAGTTGACGGTCGCGGGACTCGTGGCCGAGAGCCCGCTGCTCCTCTCCGGACTGGCCTTCGGGGGCGCCAACCGCCGCGCTGAGGCTCTCGGCTCTACCGATGACGGCATCTTGACCGCGGAGGAGATCGCCGGCCTCGACCTCCACGGCGTGGAGCTCGCGGTGCTGTCGGCCTGCGGCACCGGTCTCGGCCAGGTCGAGGCTGGCGAGGGCGTGATCGGGCTTCGGCGTGCCTTCCGGGTGGCCGGCGTTCAGAGCCTGATCATGACCCTTTGGTCGGTGGAAGACGAGGCGACCGTGGCCTGGGTGCGAGAGTTGTTCGCGGAGACTCTGCGTGACGGGATGAACGCCGCGCACGCGGCACGACAGGCTTCGCTGCGCATCATCCGAGATCGTCGGGAGACAGGGAGAACAGATCACCCGTTCTTCTGGGGAGCTTTCATCGCGACTTCCGGCTGACGCCGGCTGGTCCGCCAGGCCCGGACGCAACCTTTGAGGGAAGAGGTCATGAGACGATCGCGGAAGCTGAATGGGGGGCCCCGCATGGGCCTGCTTCTAATCGCGGCGGTCGCGGGCGTCATGCCGGCCACACCGGGGACAGCCATGGCCGAAGAGCCGATTCCGTCGTCCGCCACTCGCATCGCGTTCTTCGAACCCGGGCAGGCGCCGCCTCATGTCGTCCTCGGTGTCGTTCACACCTTTCGGCGGCAAGGTCAACTGACTCACTCCGTGTACGAAGAGACCGCGCTCAAGGCGCGGGCCTGCGGCGGCGACATGGTCGTCGAGACCATCGCGGGAGAAGATGACCCCCTGCAGGAAGGTTACATCCGATGGGTGATCGGCTTCGCTGCCCGGTCCGCTGCGTCGATCTCTGAGGGCGATACGCTCGCGGCGTGCCGCAACTGTCTCGTCGCCTGGACCTTCGACGCCTCCGACGCCGGAACAACAGACTCGACGGAGATCGCACAACTCGAGGCCAAGGCCTTCTCCACATCTCGCCTTAAACTGGCCAAGTACGGGTACTACCTCGTACCGTCGCCGCCGGATCCCCCTCTTGCGCTCGAGGTCCGGCTCTCCAGGTCGCCGGTCGAAGGATCGGAGGATCTCCTCGCGTTCAGTTCGCGGATGGTCTGGGTCAGGGACGGAACAACCTTCTGGCGATTCACCCACGCACTCCGGATCCCGCGCGGACGACGCGTGGAGTATCTCGGACGCGACCGGCAGTTGGCGCACAATGCCCTGAGCGGTCTCTACCGCCGACTCCCGAGCGAGTACCACGACTCCGACGGCGACGGCGTGCCGGACAGCCGGGACCTTGAGCCGAACACTCCACCGGGGTACCAGGTCGACCTGGTGGGAAGAACGCTCGACTCGGACGGGGACGGCGTGCCGAATACTATCGACGATCAACCGTTCACCATCCCGAAGTATCGACTGATGGTCGGCTCGAACGGAGTCCCGATCGTGGTCTCTGACTCGGACTACGATGGGGTTCCGGATTCTGAAGATCCCTGCCCGGACACCAATGTTCGCTATGTCGTCGATGAACGGGGCTGCCCGGTGGAGGAATCGGAGATCATCGCGATTCTGGTGGACCGCGGCGTGCTGCAAGAGCGGCGCATCCACTTCGAAACCGGCAAGGCCGTCCTCCTGAACTCCTCCAGGGCACGGCTCGACTCGCTCGGTGCCGCGCTGAGCGGCCTCCCGGAACTTCGCTTCCATGTCGACGGACACTGCGACTTCCGGGGCAGCGACGCGTTCAACCAGACACTCAGCGAGGAGAGATCGGCCGCGGTTGTGGACTACCTCGTGGCCAACTTCCCCGGACTCAGCCCTGGGCAGTTCACGGCCCGGGGGTTCGGCAAGTCCCGCCCGGTCGCCGACGGAGGGGACGATCGTTCCCTGGAGCTGAATCGCAGAGTCGAGATCACCGTACAGAACCCGGAGGATGCGATCCGGCATGTGGAAGGAACCCGGTACCGGCTACGGCACGAAGCGGTTGATGGGTACCAGTTCGAAGCGTCGACCGGCGGCTGAACCCCGGATGCGCGCAGCGCCGAAGTGGAGGCGCGAAGCCCGGGTGACGGGATGGACCGCTCGCGCCCTGGTTCTGCTGGGGCTCTGGGGCACATCGGCCTCCGGCGCGGAGACCGCGTGGGCTCCGTGGGAGCCCTCGGCGGACGAGGAACGGTCAGTGGAAATCGGCCGCACCGCGTCCGCTGTGTCCACGACTCCGGGCCTTGCGGCCATGGCCGCGATCCGATTCTACCAGCGTTTCCTCTCCCGGCCGTACAACGCGGCCTTCAATCCCGCTGGTTGCCCCTTCTCACCCTCCTGCTCCGACTACGGGCACGAGGCGATCCAGAGCTTCGGACTCCTGCGGGGCCTCCCCATGACCGGCGACCGGCTGCTCCGGTGTCATGCTTTTGCATCTTCCGGCGGATACGACCTCGTCACGTCACAAGGTCGGAGCCGCCTGAGTGATCCCGCCGCCTGGCTCGGTCAGACTCCCGCCACCCCGCGCTCCCCGATTGCGACCACCCCGGCCCTCCCTCCCCCAGCATCCCACCTCGATCGCGGTGCGGACACGATGGCAGTGCCGACCACGTTCGCGTTCGGACTCCACCTGTTCCGGTCCGGGGACTACTACCGCGCGATCACCGAGTTCAAGAGATCCGCGTTCTTCGGCTCGGACACGACCTCCGCCGTGCACTCGAACTACATGGTCGGCCTCAGCGAGTACGCGGCCGGCCGCTACGGCGAAGCGCTCGTCACCTTCGACCGGCTCTTGCGACCACCATCCACTGGCCGCCTCCGCGAAGCGGGCCGATTCTACCAGGGTCGTTGCTGGGATCTTCTCGGCGAGCATGCGGCGGCGCAGGTCATCTTCGGCCGCGGGGACTTCGAGGACCCGCAACTGCGCGATCGGGCGGCTTTCGCCGTCGGATGGTCGCAGTTGACCGCGCGGGACTGGGCCGGCGCGGCGGCTTCGATGCGGCGCTATGCAGACGTCTTCCCGGATGGGCCGTACCACGGGCTCGCCGGCCGCGTAGCCTCCGACCTGTCGCGGCGGCCTCCCTTCGGACTGAAGCGGGTCAGCCTGGGACTCGTGTGCTCGATCATCCCCGGCGGGGGGCAGCTCTACGCCGGGCGCGTCGCCGATGCGATCAACACCCTTCTCCTCGTCGGCGCGCCCACGGCGATCGCGGTGCGCGGATCCCGCCAGGGGTCCTCCTCGGCAGAGACTCTGGGCACGCTGTTCGCCCTCGGCTTCTACCTCAGCAACTTGTACGGAGGTGCCAATGCCGTAACCGCACACAACACGCAACGGATCGAGAGCGTGATGCAGTCGTATCGTTCCGAGCTCCGATCGTCCGGATTCGATGACTACATCCTGCCGTGAAGAACGGCAACGACCGGGCGCGCGCAGACGCGCTCCGGCGCCTCGAGCCAGGCTCGGAAGTCGTCCGTACCTATGAGAAGGAGCGAGTCCAATGAGAGGAGAGACCATGTCCAATGCGCACCGTCCGCTGTCCGCGATCGCGATCGCAGTCTTCGCGATTCTATTCACCGGCCTGAGCACAATGTCCCTCGCCCAGGAACTGGTCTCGACGAGCGGAAAGGTCCGTGTGTTCAAAGGCGGACTGACGATCGAGGGAAGAGACCTGCAGGTCAACGACGAGTCCGTTTCTCTCACCGTCGGTGGACAACCAACCTTCATCGACCTGAGAGACATCGACCGGGTGGACGTCCGCCGGAGCAACGTGATGAAAGGGGCCTGCATCGGGGGCGGAGGATGCGCGGCGATCGGCTTCATCGCCTGTGCCGCCTCCAGCGAGGATGACCTGGAGGAGTCCGGCGGCGGTCGCGGGCAGTGCTTCCTCGGCGCCGTCATCTGGTCCGCCCTCTTCGCGGGCGGCGGGGCCCTGATGGGGAGTCTCTCCAGCAACTGGGATACGATCTACTACCGCACACGGTCCGGCCTCGACGGGGAGGTGGAGGTCGGATACGCGAGCCGGGCCACGACGGAGCCCACCCGCGTCGGAGTGGCGATCGTACCGCCGCGAGATTGCTGCGGGGGAATGGTCGGCGTCTCGGTCCGCTTCTGACCTGCCTCACGGACGCCGCGCCGCCAGCGCTTCGCCCAGCCGGCGGGCCATCTCCTCGGTCGTGAGGCCGAGCGACGGGCAGGCGTTCGCGTCCGCCAGGCGTTCGAGGAGGGTGTCGATCACGCGGTTACCTTCCCAGCGCGTGCCGACGAGGTAGCGCCGTCGAGGAGCCGGGTCGAGGAGCGCGTGGAGGACGGCATCGGCCACGAGATCGGGTGGAGAGGGCTTGCGGTTGGTCTCGTCCTCGTCGGAGTCGGTGCGAGCCTCCTCCCCTGGTTCTATCGTTTCCGCGATCGCGGCCGCAATCGCTTTGGCCTCAGCATCGAAGGGCGCCGGGGCCCGCCGGAACCGCGCCAGGTCCCTTTCGACCGAGTTCTGCCCGATCGCGGTGATCACTCCGCCGGGCTGCACGATGCTGACCCGCACTCCGAACGGCTCGACCTCCTCGGCCAGCGCGGTCGTGAACGCCTCGAGCGCATGCTTGGTCATCGTGTAGGGTCCGAAGAGCTTCTTGCTGATCGAGCCTCCCTGCGACCCGATGTTCACCACCCTGCCGCCGGACTCCAGGAGCAGCGGGAGCAAGGCGCGGCTCACGCGCACGGGTCCGAGGGCGTTGACCGCGAAGATGTCGTCCAGTTCCTCGTCCGTCCAGGAGACAAACGGTCCGATCCCGCCGATCCCGGCGTTGTTGACCAGGCCCACGAGGCGGCCACCTGCCGCGCGCACCTGCCGCACGGCGGCCTCGATCTCGCCGGCGCGCCGCACGTCGAGGGGCACCGGGATCACGGACTCGAGCTGCCCGAGGGACTCAAGATCGCTTTCCTGGCGGGCGGTGGCGAATACACGGTGACCGAGAGCGGCCAGCCTCTCGGTCACGCAGCGTCCGATGCCGGTGCTTGCTCCGGTCACGAAGTAGGCGTCCTGGATGTAAGCGTTCTGCATCTCGGGTCTCCCCCATGGTTTCTCGACGGATCGGTCGGCGATGCGGACGGACGGATCTTACCCGGTCCGACTGCGATCCGTGGCCCGCTCGGCGAGAGCATCGCATTGCCCGCACCGTTTGTTTCTGCTACAATCGTCTCCGCGCGGTGCGACGGCACACGACGGCGTGCGCCCCTTGATCAGGGGTCTCGCCACGGGGATCAAGAGGAGCGACGGTGGCCCCCTGCCGCCTCTCCCGTGGTACTCGATGCGACGCAATGAGATAGCTCTCGCGATGCTTCTTCTTCTGAGCAGTCTGACAGCTCACGGGGAGGTGTTCGTCCCGGATTGGAGCGAAATCGGGGTCTGGCCCTTTCCCCTCTCCCCGAACGGCACCCCCAATCCGGTTCTCACCAAGTACGACGTCGGTCCGGGTTGCGGTCTGGTCGCCGATCCCTTCCTCTTTCACGACTGCGACCGCTGGTACATGTTCTTCGAGAGCTACCACGGGGCCGGGGAGATCGGCCTGGCCATCAGCGACGACGGGCTGAACTGGTCCTTCGACAGTGTCGTGCTCGATCCCGCCTTCCATGTTTCCTACCCCTGCGTCTTCCGCTGCGGACGGGACTACTACATGGTCGTCGAGGCGAGCGTCATCCAGTCGGTCCCATTGTACAAGGCCGAGCACTTTCCCTACGACTGGACCAGGATCGGCACGATCGCCGCCGGTCGCCCCTTCTCTGATCCGACAGTCTTCTATCACCATGGGAGCTGGTGGATGTTCGTCTCCCGGCCCACGAACGACGTCTGCTACCTCTACTACGCCGACGAGCTGACCGGACCCTGGATCGAGCACCCGCAGAGCCCGGTAGTGACCGACACCTGGCGATCACGCCCCGCCGGACGCCCGGTCGCGCTCTCCCAGGGCCGCCTCCTGCGCCTGGGCCAGGACTGCAACCCGACCTACGGAGAGGGGGT
Organism: uncultured bacterium; assembly: GCA_964371055.1. Lineage (GTDB taxonomy): Bacteria > Eisenbacteria > RBG-16-71-46 > CAIMUX01 > CAIMUX01 > CAYJLF01. Next base: position 119,673 of record CAYJLF010000006.1, read on the forward strand.
GCGCGCCTTCGCCGTCGATGTCCTGACGCGGACGGCCTACGCGGAGCATGAGGTCCCGGACAGCCCGATCCTCTTTCGCAGCGGCAGCGGGTGGAATGCGAATGGGATGCATTCGTGCGACCTCTGGTGGCATGAGAATCAATGGATCGCGGCGGTCGACGGGATCGACGCCAACGGGTGCTGGTCGATCGGGATCTACTGGGGACAGGGCGAATCGTCCTCGGTCGACGCGGCGGAGCCGATCGGTCGCTGGCGCCTCGTCCCCAATCCCTCACGCGGTGACCAGCCGATGCACGTCTTCGCGACGTCCGGCGGCGCGACGGGCTGTGATCGGATCGAGATCTTCGACGCGGGCGGCCGGCTGCGGCGGAGCATGCCGGTGGAGAATGGGAGCGATCGCATCGAGTTCAGCTGGGGCGACCCCGGCGGTGTCGCGACGCCGGGGGTCTACCTGCTACGCGCTTCCTTGCATGGGAGCGTGGTGGGGACCGGAAGAGGAATCGTCGTTCGCTAGGTAAGCGACGAAAGGTGGAAACCAGGTGCGGGTCGGAATCACTCGAGCGCGGTACTTCCTGGCGACGTGCGCCCTGATCGCATGCTGCGCCACGGCGCCTGACGCCCGGGCTTCGATCACGGCCGGCCACGGATTCATCGAGAACCAGGGCCAGTGGCCCGGGGAGGTGCTCTACTCGGCCGACCTCGGATCGATCATGGTCCACGCCCTCGACGACGGCCTCCTGATCGATCTGGCTTTCTGCGGGACGGCGGTGCGGCTCGCGTTGCCGCCAAGCTCGCTTTCGACGGTAGTCGCGCGCGAGCCGGATCAGACCCGCTGGCACTACTTTCTCGGAGACCCGTCGTGCTGGCGGACCGAGGTGCGCGGTTACCGGGAGCTGATCTGGCCCGGCGCGGCGGGCGGCGCTGGCCTCCGCATCCGACCCGGGCGTGACGAGCTGCTCTTTGAGCTCGACGGACCTGGCGAGGGAGCCCGTCCACGCGAGGTGATGCGCTACATCGGAGTCGACGGCATCAGTGAAGGCGCGAACGGCCGACGCCGGATTACCTGCCCGGGAGCCACGCTTCTGGAGATCCCTCTGGCCTCGGACGGAAGCCGATGGTCGCTGCGACTCTCTCCTGAGTCGCCCGGCCCGCCGCCTCCGGCTCGCGAAGAGCCCGAAGTCCTGGCGTGGAGCACCTACCTCGGCGGCGCCCACAACGACTACAGCCAGGCCATCGAGCTGGACCGGCTGGGCCGGCCGGTTCTGACTGGATACACGAACTCGGGCGCCTTCCCCACGACCCCGGGGGCCTACGACCGGACCCATGCGGGTTCCTACGACGTCTTCGTGGCGAAACTCGCCTCCGACGGCTCCACCCTTCTCTGGGGCACCTACGTCGGAGGCCTGATGGAAGACCGTGCTTTCGACCTCGCGCTCGACTCCAGCGATCGCGTCGTCGTGGTCGGCCACACCTTCTCCTCGGACTTCCCGACCACTCCCAGCGCCTTCGATCGCCTGCTCGGCGGCTCCAAGGATGCGTTCGCGTTCGAGCTGAGCGCCGAGGGAAACAGCCTGGTCTGGAGCACCTTCTTAGGCGGTAGCGGATCGGAGCGGGCGCATTGGGTCCGGGTCGATTCCGCCGGGTGCCCGGTCTTCGCGGGAGATACTGGCAGCGCCGAGTTTCCGGTCACGGCCGACGCGTTCGACTCCAGCCTCGGTGGATTTCAGGACGGGTACGTGGTCCACCTGGCGGCGAGCGGCAACGCGATCCTCTACAGCACCTACCTCGGTGGATCCGGCCTCGACTCGGTCAATGGCGTCGCGCTCGACTCCGCGGGGCGCGTCCTCGTCACCGGCACCACCACCTCGGCCGACTTTCCCCTCAGTGCGGGCGCGTACGACACGACCCCGGGCGGCGGCGACGACGCCTTCGTGACGTTGCTCGACCTCGCCGGCGCCGGCCTCTGCGCCAGCACGTTCCTCGGGGGAAGCGGCGACGACGTCGGTTTTGGGGTGCTGGTGGACGCCGAGGGGCGAGTCCACATGGCGGGAGGCACGCAATCTCCTGACTTCCCCACGACTCCGGCCGCCCACGATCCCTCCTGGAACGGCTCGGACGACGCGTTCTACGTCTGCCTGGATCCATCCCTGACGGGCCTGTTCGCGGCTACGTTTCTCGGCGGAACCGGCAGCGAATTCGCCTTCGCCCTGGCGCTCGACCCGACCGGGTCTCCGATCCTCACCGGGGAGACCTACTCCCCCGGCTTTCCCACCACGGTGGACGCCTTCGATCGGATCCACGGCGGGGAACGCGATGTCTTCGTGACGAAGCTCGATCCCGACCGGGCATCGCTCCTCTGGAGCAGCTTCCTCGGAGGCAGCGACTACGATGCCGGATGGGATCTCGAGGTACTCGGACCCGCACGGGTGCTGGTCACCGGCCCCACCCGCTCGCTCGATTTTCCGACCACGGCCGGCGCGTACGATCGGACCTACAACGGGGATCAGCAGGACGTGTTCCTCGCGCAGCTGGACTGGGCGCCGGTCTCAGGCGTGGAGCCCGCGCCCGACGCGTTCGCACCGCTCGCGCTCTGGCCGAATCCGTTCCGTGAGTCGATCGCGCTCCGCGTCTGGTCTGACGGAGGACCGATCGCCGCGCTCCAGGCGTTCGATGTCCACGGTCGTCCCGTCGCCCGCCTCCTGGGGGGGCGCCTCTCCCGCGGTGAACATTGGGTGCATTGGGATGGAACCGGATCTGACCGTCGCCCGCTCCCCGCCGGCGTCTACTGGCTCCGCTGGCAATCGGGATCTACCACGACCTTCTCACGGGTCGTGCGGCTGCGATAATCAGGAGGGAGTGTCGTGTCGTCGATCCGGGCTCATCCGCTCTGCACCCTGGCGATCGCCGCCGGCCTCGTCGCGCTGGCAGCCACAGCCGCTCCCGCCCAGCTCGCCGGGGGATACGGCGACTATGTCGACTGGAAGGGATGGGCACGGGTGGCGCCGGCAGAACGGGGGGGGCTGGCCTCGAGCTGGGATCCGGCCGGCGGCATGCTCGACTACAACCACTACGAACATCCTCCGGGACAGATCTGGGGCAACCTCGACGTCACCGCCGCGACGATCCGGGGGCCGGGAATCCTCTACCGCTTCTGGATGCCGCACTTCACCGCCACGCAGGAGTTCGCGGTCCGAATGTACTTCGACGGGGAGGCAACTCCGCGCCTCGACACCACGTCGGATCAGATCCTGGAGGGGGAGTTCGGTTACTTCGCGGCCCCGCTGGTCACCACCTTCGCCGGCGGACAGGTCTGTTACGAGCCGATCGCCTTCCGCGACTCGGTGCGCATCGACACGGAGAACCAAAGCGGGATCCAGCACTACTACCAGTACTCCTACCGGACCTTCCCGCCGGGGACCGACCTCTCCTCGTGGGACGGCTCGCTCGATCCCGCCGCGTCGAGCGCCCGTCTCACGACGATCGCGATGTTCCAGAACGCCGGGGAGCATCCCGCCCGGCAGAGCCAGGTGGCCGTGCGGACCGTAGTCGGACCAACCTCGGTCCCGGCTGGCGGCACGTTGTCCCTGGCATCCCTGACCGGCCCCGGCCTGATCCGCCGCCTGAATGTCCGCCTGCACGGTGCCACCGATCACCATCTCGACCAGATGCGGTTGCGTGTCTTCTGGGACGCGGAACCCCTTCCGGCGATCGATGTGCCGGTCGGCTGGTTCTTCGGGGCGGGACACAATCGCGCTCCCTATCGCAGCCTGCCGATCGGGACCGATTCGCCCGACGGGTTCTACTGCTACTGGCCGATGCCCTTCCGGCAGCAGGCGCGCCTCGAGCTGATGAACCCGACCTCCGGCGCGATCCCGATCGATTCGACCGTCGTGGAACACGAGCCGGGGGTGCAGGACACGACCCTCGGTTACCTGCACGCCGTCGCCCGGTCGGAGGTGCGCGCTCTCGGCTCGACCTGGTTCCGGATGGTCGAGACCTTCGGCACGGGGCACTACGTCGGGAACTTCCTCTTTCTCGAACAGGACTACGACGACGACTTCATGCTGGAAGGGGACGAGATGATCGTGGTCGACCTGGCCGACACGATCAACGGCACCGGGGTGGAAGACGCGTACAACGGAGGCTATTACTACAACTGGATCGCCAACCCGATGCCCGAACCCGAGGGACCCTCCCCGCCGTTCGCCATCCGCCCGCTCCACGGCGTGCTGCGCCGGGAGAAGCGACCCTCACCCCCCTTCGCCCGCGCCGACCAGTATCGCTGGATGATCGCCGATCGCGTGCCGTTCGCGAGCTCCTTCGAAATGTCGATCGAGAACTCGTGCGCGCGCGTCGGGTCGCGCTGGACTTCGGTCGTCTTCTTCTACCAGCTCCCGGAGCCCGTCTCCGCGCTGCCGCCTCCCCTCGAACCCGATGACCGCGCCCGCGGCCCGGAGCTGCGATCGATCGAACCGAATCCGGCCAAGGACGCGATGCAGATCCGGTTTGCGCTGCCGGTGGATGGACCCGTATCTATCGAGCTGTTCGACGTCACCGGTCGGAGAGTCGCCGTGCTGGGCGAAGGCTTCAGGGCCTCCGGCCCCCACACGATCTCCTGGCGCCGTGGGCGGCTGCCGGATGGCGTCTATCTCGTTCGTTTGCAGGCGGGGGACTTCACCACGATCCGGAAGCTCGTTCTGCGTCGGTAGCACCGAACGACGCGGCCTAGCGGAACCTCACACCCAGGACGTCGTCCGCCGGAAACGCCTCCCAGTCCGTCCTCAGGTAGACGCCGCTCTCGGTGACCTCCCCGCCTCCCCCAAACACCTGCCGGCTCCACTGCAGCTCCTCCACATGAGCCTGTACCGCCTCTCGATAGACGCTGTAGTTGGGGCCACCATACAGCTGCAGGAAGGGGACATTCACGATCCTGGCCTTCTTGAACTCCTCGGTGCGCACGCCTCCGGAGAATAGCGTGTCGGCATACACATACTCGAAGCTGACCGAACGGCCATCCGTGCCCACCGAGCCATAGACCTCGAGCCGTGTCCGCCTCTCGGCCGTGACATCGTATGCGCCGCCGAAGAAGAGGTGGCCGTCCCAGCGGATCGGCTGCAGAAGATGCGCAAAGGTCGTTCTGCTTCCCGAATCCCAGGGGTCGTACATGTGCCACGCATTCAGGTAGAAGTCGGCAACATGGGAACCATGAAGCACGGAGAACAACTCGTCCTCGATGAAGATGCTGATCGCGTTGCTGGTTTTGTGGCCGACCGTCACCGTAACCGGCGTGGGGCCGGCGACCAGGCCCTCGGGGATCTGGGCCGAGATCCGATCGTCGAACCAGTAGCCGTAGCCGCTGGCCGGGGTAGGGCCGAAGTTCACCGTCCCGGGCGTCGACCCGAACCCGGCGCCATAGACGAAGACATAGTCCCCCGCCTCTCCCACCGTCGGGTCGATCTCCGTGATCCGGAAGTTCGCGGGCTGCCAGAGGGCAAAGCTGTCAGGCGCGGAGTAGTGGAGCGTGATCGTTCGGTCTTCTTCCTGATACGACGGATCGATCCGACGGTACCAGGTCTGAAGGGTGGTGGGCGCCGTCTGCGCGCTGTCGCACATGGCCTCCAGCAGGTACTCCGTCCGTCCCGCGTCCTTCCCCGCGATGACTTCCCAGTCCCAGCCCACTACGGCCCCGGCTCCGGACGTGGAGCGGAGGTCCGACGGCCAGCCTCCGAGGTACCCGAAACAGAACCCCAGAAGCACGAGAGGGTTGGACGTGCCGAAGTCATTGTACTTCGCAAAGTAGTCCGCATTGATCGAGTAGAGATGCTGGCCGAAGTACTCCGTCACGCCGATGCGCCCGTCGCTGAGATCCACGATGTTGACCGAATCCGCGGCGGGCGTACGGACCTCGCCGGTCAGCATATACACATCCTGGATGTCCGTGAGGGATGGAAAGGGCGCACCATGGCTGCTCAGGCGCACGATGCCGTAGTTTCCCGCGTCGATCGAACGCAGCCGTTCGAGCGTGACCTGATCCTCTTTATACACGGCGAAGCTGTCGTATCCGGCGCCGCCGAGACGAAGCTTGCCCGCATCGATCACCGACTGGTCCCACACTCTGAACTCGTTGTAACAGGGGGCCAGGAGGAGCGTCTTGCGATGCGTTGGAACGGTATACGGCACCGCGGCGAGTTCGGCCCCGCCGATCGCCGCTCCGCTGCCACGCGGCCCGCCTCGGGCCGGTGCGCCGACGGGTGGTCCTTCGGCAGCCTCCTCGCCGCCGGGGGAAGATCCCGCCCACGGGATGAGATCCGCCGGCCCCTGCTGCGCCCTGGTCCGGAGCACGAGAAACCCGCGGAGCCCCGACCTCCACTGGACATTGACTCCGGTGTTCACATTGGTGGCCCAGGACACGTCAGGATCGCGAGAGATCAGAGCCGCCATGCTGTCGAGCGCTGCAGTGGTATCGATCTGAGCGGCCATCGTGAGCATCTGGTCATAGAAGGCCCGCTGCTTGGTGAGATCCTGCGCGATCTGCGCCGTGGTCAGGGTCTGGCTCTCTTCCGGCGGTGACAACCGATCGCGCGAGCAGGAAAGGCCGACGAGCAGAGTCAGGAGGCAGCCTGCCGAAAGGGTGAGCAGACGGCGCATGTTGGGTCCTCCTTGCCAGCGATCTGGCGACACGCCCTGACCGGTGATGGCCTCCACAGCGGCAGAGATCTTCAGCCGTGGAGAGCCTAACGCGGGGCGCTGGGGCGGGCAAACGGAGACCTCGGCGTCAGTGGAAGTCCCGGCTCTCCCCCTCCGGCACCTCGAGCCCCACCCGCGGCACCCACAGCTCCTCGGCGATCAGGTTCACCACTCCTGATTCCGACTGCACCTTGCCGGTGATCCCAAGGAACCCCGCCGTCCGGGCGAGCACGCGTTGCCGCGCGAACACGTCCTTCCACAGAATCAGGTTCACGAACCCGGTCTCGTCCTCCAGCGTCATGAAGACCGCCCCGCGGGCGGTGGCCGGCTGCTGGCGGCAGATGACAAGCCCGGCGTAGCGGATCCGGCTGCCGTCCCGCGCTGCCTGGACTTCACGCGCGGAAGGGAGTCCCTGGCGCGAGAGCTCCGCCCGCAGCGGTCCCAGCGGATGCCCGCGTGTGCTGTGGCTGGTCGCGTCGTAGTCCCACGCCAGTTCCTCCAGCGCGGTCAGGGGTGGGAAAGCGATCTCGTCCTCCTCCGGCGCGAGACCGAAGTCGGGATCCTCGTAGCGTCGCACCCCCTTCGCCTCCCACAACGCCTGGCGGCGTGACGCGCGGAAGCACGAGAGCGCCCCCGCCTCCGCCAGCCGCGCGGTCTTTCCCTCGTCCAGCCCGGTGCGCGCGACGAAGTCGGGCAGCGAGCGGAATGGCCCCTCGCGGCGGGCGATCTCGATCCGGTCCCCCTCCCGCTCGCCCAGCCCTTTCACATAGCGCAGGCCCATGCGAACAGCGTAGGGGATGTGGCGTGATCCCGGCGATGGGTGACCCCTCATGCCCCCTAGGCTCCCCAGGCTCCCCAGGCCCCCCGGCGCTCCCCGCGCTCCCGGCGCTCCCGGCTCCAGCCGGCAGTTCCAGTTCCCCGCCTGCACGCTGACCGGCCGCATCCGCACCCCGTGCCGGCGCGCATCGGCAATGATCGTGGCCGGCGCGTAGAATCCCATCGGCTGAGCGTTCAGGAGCGAGCAGACGAACGCCTCGGGATAGTGCCGCCGCACCCACGCGGTGGCATAGGCGATCAAGGCGAAGCTCGCCGCGTGGCTTTCCGGAAAGCCATACTCCCCGAACCCACGGATCTGCGCGAAGACCCGTTCGGCGAACTCCAGGACAATCCCCTTCTTCACCATCCGGGAGACGAACCGTTCGTGGTGCCGCTCGATCCTCCCTTTGATCCGCCAGGCCGCCATGTCGCGCCGCAACTGATCCGCCTCGCCCGGCGTGTAGTCGGCCGCCACCATCGCCAGCTTCATCACCTGCTCCTGGAAGAGCGGAACGCCGAGCGTCTTCTCCAGCACCGGCTTCAGCGACGGGTGCGGATAGACGACGGCTTCCTCCCCGTTGCGCCGCCGCAGGAAGGGATGGACCATTCCGCCGGTGATCGGCCCGGGGCGGATGATCGCCACCTGGATGACAAGGTCGTAGTAGCTGCGCGGCTTGAGGCGCGGCAGCATCGCCATCTGCGCGCGGCTCTCGATCTGAAAGACCCCGACCGTGTCGGCCTCCTGGATCATGGCGAAGGTGGCCGGATCCTCCGGGGGGATCGTCGCCATCGTGATCTCGTGGTCCCAGTGCGCGCGGATGAGGTCGAAGGCGACGTGAAGCTGCGTCAGAGCCCCGATCGCCAACAGGTCGATCTTGAAGAGCTCGAGGTTCTCGATGTCCTCCTTGTCCCACTGGATCACCGTGCGGTCTTCCATCGCCGCGTTCTCGATCGGCACCAGCGTGTCGACCCGCTCGTGCCCCAGCAGGAACCCCCCCGGATGGATCGAGAGGTGGCGCGGGAAGTCCTGGATCTCCTCGCTCAGCCTCAGCAGGTGCAGATGGGCCGGGTTGCCCGGATCGAAGCCGGCGTCGGTCAGGATCTCCGGGGTGATCTGCCCGTACATCGGCAACAACCTGGCCAGGCGGTCGACCTCGGTCTCGGCAAAGCCGAGCGCCTTGCCGATGTCGCGCACCGACGAGCGCGCGCGGTAGCGGATGAAGTTCGCCACCATCGCCGCGTGCGTGCGCCCATAGCGCGCGTAGACGTGCTGGATCACCTCCTCGCGCCGTTCATGCTCGAGGTCGAGATCGATGTCGGGCGGTTCGGCCCGCTCGCGGGAAAGGAACCGTTCGAAGAGGAGTCCCATCCGCACCGGGTCGACGCTGGTGATCCCGAGGCAGAAGCAGACCGCGGAGTTGGCGGCCGAGCCGCGCCCCTGGCAGAGGATGTCGCGCTCGCGGCAGAAGCGGACGATCTCGACCATGGTGAGGAAGTATCCGTCGTATTCCAGCTCGCGGATCAGCGCCAGTTCCTTCTCCACCTGCCGGCAGACGGCCTCCGGGATCCCGTCGGGATAGCGTTCCAGCGCACCGTCGAAGGTGAGTTCACGCAGCCAGTCAGAGGAGCTGCGTCCGCTCGGCAGCGCTTCGGCCGGATAGCGGTAGCGGATCTCGGCCAGGGTGAAGGTGCAGCGCGCCGCCACCTCCCCCGCGCGCGCCACCGAAGCCGGATCGTCCGCGAAGAGTGCCGCGAACTCGGCCGGGCTCTTCAGCGCATGCTCGTCGTTCGGCTTGAGCCGCCGCCCCGCCGTGCCCAGCGTGACGCCATGGCGGATGCAGGTCACGATATCGTGCAGGTCGCGCCGCGCGCGGTCATGGTAAAGCGTTTCCATCGCGGCGACGGTCGGGATCCCGTAGCGGCGGGCGCGGCCGCGCACCCGTTCCTCGATCCGCGCCTCTTCCGGATGGCGATGTCGCGTGAGAAGCGCATAGAGCCGGTCGCCGAAGGCATCGCGCAGGTCGCGCGCGACGAAGAGCGGATCGGGATCGCCGGCCAGGAGGCTCCCCTCGCCGCCCCACAGGGCGATCATCCCCGGGGCGAAGTCGCAGACCTCCCGCCAGGTGACGACGCTCTCCCCCTTTTCACAGCGCAACCGGCCGATCGAGATGAGTTGGCAAAGGTTGGCATAGCCCTTTCGATCGGCGGCCAGGAGGATCACGAACGAGCCGTCTTCGACGGTGATCTGGGAACCGAGAATGAGGTGGAAGCCGGCGCGTGACCGCGCCGCCACGTGCGCGCGCGCGGCGCCGTAGAGTCCGTCGCGATCGGTCAGCGCCAGCCCCGCCAGCCCCAGCGCCTCCGCCGTCTCGATCAACTCTTCGGGGTGGCTCGCCCCCTCGAGGAAGGAGTAGTTCGACTTGCACCAGAGGGGGAAGGGGGACATGGGGGTGTCAGACTCCTCCACACAACGGCTCCGGCCCACACCCCCCTAGTGCGCCCGGCTCGATGCGGTCACGGCGGCTTGAACCGATGATACCATACAAATGTTCGTACTAGAGACCGAGCCGAAACTAATTGGGAGGTAACAGGTTGTGCGGCTGAGGGCAAGGCGGCATCACGGGACGTGGGGTCACCGGCGCAGGAATGGGAAGAAGCAAAGCCGGCGGGATGGTAGCCGTCGTAATAGCCGTCGTGTACGCCTATACCGATATGACCTGCTTCCCGATCACCGTCCCTTGGGTCATCACTGCTCTCCCTTGGCCAACGACAGATTACCCTTTCGCCGCCACGTCGTTGAACCGTCGCTCAAACTCCGCCACCACGCTGAGGATCTCCTCGAAGGGCGGCCTCGCGCCGTAGAACATCGTCTCGGCCATTTCCGTGTAGTCACGCTGCCATTCGGTTCGGTGTTCCGCCGGCGGCAGTAGCCGCAAGGTTCCCTGCCCGATCGCGGAGTAATCCACCCACGAGATCGGGAAGAAGATCTCGCGGTGCTCGATGACCCGGCGAAAGAGCCTGAGGTTCCCGGCGGCACGCTCGGCGACGCCCCGGGTGATCAGGCACCACACGTCGTAGTAGTGGCGAGCCATGCGCGGTTTACGAAACCTCTCTGCCGGGCGGAAGGTCTCTTCGTGCAGGATCATCGCCTTCTCCCAGAAGGTTCGTTCGGCGGCCAGCGTGGTGGCCTCGAACGAGGAGTCGCCCCCCAGAGATGGGATCACTTCGGCCAGGTACGGCGTGATCACCCGAGGCGTTGCGGGCCAGTCATCGGACCGCGCGCCCAACTCCAGTTTGACGACCGGCCGGATGTATCCGGCTCGCGCAACGTCCAGCAAACCCAGAAGTCCTTTTCCACGCTTGCGGCCTGGAGGTGTTTCACCTCCTCGGCCTGCAGGCAGGCCAACCGTCGATCCCGGGCAGACATCCGCAGGAACCCGTTCATCACTCACTCCCCGGTGGAGCCAAGCCGGCGCAGGATCTCGGCGATCCAGGCGGGTGCGTGGACCAAGTCCTTGGCCAGCTGTTTCCGGTCGCGATCGGTTAGTTGGCGTTGCAGGGTGGCAATCGTTTTCCCGTCCACCCCCGACCGTCCGAGATGCCGCAGGGCCTGGATGATCGTTCCGCTCTTGCGGCCGGCGGTGGCCATGTTGCGGGGAGTGGTCCCTTTGAGCACGATCTCTCTCTGGCCGATCCGGACGCGACGGGAGGGGCCATCCGTCAGGAACACGACCCGGGTCGGCACCTGCTCCGAAAGCCCCAGGATGTTGGCCGCATAGGCGCCGGCGGGCTGGAGACGAATGGCATCCCGCGCGGCGAGTGCCTTGGCGATGGCATCCGCGGACGGCGGGATCACGCCCAACGTCGGGTGGATGACCGGATAGTCGTAGAGGCCGCGGGCAAGTTGGCGGATCGTTCCTTTCCGCCTGAGCCGGGTCAGCACCATACCCACGGCTCGCGGGTCCCCCAGCGCGGTGAAGGCCCTGGGAGTGAACACCCAACCCGCACCGTGGCCGTGAATTCTCGCAACTATCTTCTTATCAAGGCTTTGTCTTATATCTATGATGCCATTCATGTTGAAAAACGTACCCTATTTTTTCAACACGATCAAGAGACTTGAGAGGACCGCCGGAGCGCCAGCCCCGGCAGCCCCAGCCGCTCCGCGGCCTCGATCAGCTCCTCGGATTGGCTCGCTCCTTCGAGGAAGGAGTAGTTCGACTTGCACCAGAGGGGGAAGGCGGGCGTGGGGGTGCGAGTCTCCTCCAGACAACGCCCCCGGCCTGTATCCCTACGGCGCATTGGGTGCGGTGCGGTCGCGGCGGCTTGAGTCCATGGTACTCTACCCAAATGTGCGTATATGGCTCTTCCCCCGCGCGCGGGATGTCGCCCGATCCGAGCCCTTTGGCAACTTCAGGATTCAGGACCATTCTCCCGATGAATCGAATGTATCAGGAGTTGCACTCCGTATGATGCATGCCAACCGACTTCTTTCCATGGAGTTAGCGGATCGCCAGTCGGCCTTCCTCTGGGGCCCGCGCAAGACCGGGAAGAGCTCCTTCCTCCGGGCCTGGTTCCCGGAGAGCGTCCGGCTGGACCTCTTGCAGACCGACCTCATGCTGGAGTTGATCCGGCGCCCTGCGCTCCTGCGGGAGCGCCTCCAGGCGCTGCCACCGGCGCAGCCTCTCCACCCGGTGATCCTCGACGAAGTGCAGAAGGTCCCCCAGCTGATGGACGAGATCCACTGGCTGATCGAGAACACGGACCTGCGGTTCGTCCTCTGCGGCTCCAGCGCTCGGAAGCTCAAGCGGAGCGAGACCAACCTGCTCGGCGGACGCGCCTGGCGTTACGAGATGTTTCCGCTGGTCTCGACCGAGGTCCCGGAACTCGACCTCCTCCAGGCCCTCAACCGCGGGCTGCTGCCGGCGCACTACCTGCAGGCGAACTACCGACGTTCGCTCCGCGCCTACCTGCAGGACTACCTCAAGGAGGAGGTCTTCGCCGAGGGCCTGACCCGGAATGCGCCCGCGTTCTCCCGTTTCTTCGACGCCATGGGGTTCTCACACGGCGAGCTCACCAACTACGCGAACATCGCGCGGGACTGCGGCGTGGACGCCAAGACCGTCAGGGAGTACTACCAGATCCTCGTCGACACGCTGCTCGGCATACGCATCGAACCGTACAAGCGCAGCCAGGGCCGGCAGGTCATCACGCGAGCGGCCAGGTTCTACCTCTTCGACGTCGGCGTCGCCGGGGCACTCACCGGTCGGACTGTCCGCGAGGAGCGGGGAGAGGACTTCGGCCGGGCGTTCGAACACTTCATCCTCATGGAGATCCTCGCCCACCGCTCCTACAAGGAACTGCACTACGACGTCAATTTCTGGCGGACCGCCTCTGGTCTGGAGGTCGACTTCATCCTCGGCGGGGGGGAGGTTGCCGTGGAAGTCAAAGGGGTAAGCCGTGTCGACGGCTCGGATTTCCGGGGCCTCCGGGCGTTCGCCGAGGAGAACCACCCGCGCCGGGCGATCGTGGTGTGCAACGAGCCGCAGCCGAGGATGCACGCCGGCATCGAGGTGCTGCCCTGGCGCGAGTTCCTCCGCAGGCTCTGGAGCGGTGAGGTGGTGACCTAGCACGCGACTGCGCGGGTGGGGCGCCCGCGATTTCGCTCAGAGACCTGATCAACGTCGGGCCCCGAACCGGCCATGTTGGCCCGGTTCTCGTTGCACGCGGCGCAGAGTGTCGCGGCTCTTGATCGGGAGGCGCTGGAGCGCCTCTGCCGCTGCGGATTGCGGGCTCCGTTCTCGAGTGAGCGCCTCTCGCGGCGACCGGATGGGAACGTGGCGTACCAGCTGCGCCGACCCTGGCCGCACGCCGGAGGGCATACCTATCTTGTGCTCGATCCGCTCGACTTCCTCCGCCGTCTGGCGGCGCTCGTCTCGTTCCCCCGCTCCCACAGCGTACGCCGGCGGCGTCTTCGCGAACCGCAGTCGCTGGCGGAGTAGGAGACCGGGCCCGCCGACGGGAGCGACGAGGGAGACGCCTGCCCAGGAGAGCCCCTCCCCCGACCTCCGCCGTCAGACCGCCCGGCATTCCGCGCCGTGCCCCGGAACGCAGAGGACTCCCTCGTCACGACCGCCCCGGGAATCTCACACCAGGCTGGTGGGTCGGAGCACGCCACGATTCCGCGTTCTCGACCGAAGTCCCGGGGTTTCGGGCATCCAGGCGGGACGGCCGGGTGCCGGAGGCCCGCTTTGCGGTGAGTTCCGCGGCCTGTCGTCCCGCCTTGATCCGGCCGCAGTGGCAGACGTGACTCCCGTGGAGCCGCGACCCGAACAGCAGCGGAGACGGATAGGCCGATCGACCATCCTATCGGCCGGTGGAGCCGGACACCAGTGGGGCTTCCAGCATTACTCGCGACGACAGGGCCTTTCTGAATCGCATGAGCATGGAGCCGCATCCGTGGCAGCAAACGACCTCGGCGTGCCGCGTGCGTCCAGTGCAATGGCGCAACACGCGGACAGCTCCTGATGAAAGCGTTCGCGCGCCCGCTGGACCTGCGCCTTGATCGTGGATCGCGGGACTCCCATCGCATCAGCGATCCTGGCCTGTGACTCGCCCTGGAGGTCCACCCGTCGAAGCAGCCCTTGATCCGCCGACGACAGTCGATCCAGCAGCGGCTGCACACACTGCGACAGCTCTTCGAGTGCCGAGACCTCGTCCTCCACCAGCGGGGTCGGCTCCTCACCGGACAGTTCCGCCATCGGCGGCGAAGCTCGACGGTATCGGTCGATGATCTCTCGCCTGGCGACGGTGAACATCCACGCGGGACCACGACCTGCTTTGATCACTTCTCGATCCCGCACGAACTTCAGCAGCACGTCCTGGGTGATGTCGTCAGCAACTTCATCGGATCGCACCCGCCTGCGAACAAACGCGCGTAAGCGACTCAAGAACGCCGGCGTGATGTCTGCATCGCTCATCGCTACACCTCCGCCTGCCCCGGCCCCGGGCACGACCTGGCGCCAACGTGGACGTGGTCATTCGCGACCACCACCATGGCGATATGAAACCGGTCCGAGCCCAATACGCATCGGGGAACCTGTCGAGCAAGGTCATTCACCGTGGAATCCACCGTGTGAGCCTCCGTTGTGTGTCCATCAGATAGGAGGAATGCGCTGATGCCGGCGACCATTGAGGCCGTCGGCACCAGCGTATCGATGTCGTGAACTGCCTGGATCAACGACATCCGCAGGGCTGCCTGTTGTTTACCGGTGTCGCAGCGCCGGCCACCCCCTCGCCACAACATGCCGACTTGGCCGACGTATCGCAACAGGTGGTGCGATCGCAGCAGTCGTCCGTGCCAGCCGCAGCGTCGGTGGAACAAACCGCAGCATCGCTGGCACCAGCCGACTTCGACGCCTGGGCAGACTTGGCGGCGAAGAAGCTGCGGAGGTTCGCCGGCATCGTGTAAGGCTGCGGCTCTCCGGGCGTGGGGCCTGCGACATAGGCCTTGAGCAGCGCATCAACGATCAGGCCCTTGGGAGCTTCAAGATACTCCCGGCCCTGCCAGATCCAGACGCGGCAGTCAACGCCACCGTCGCATCCGCACAGATCGCCGCAGTCCCTGCAACTGCTCTCCTTGAACTGCAAAGCAATGTCGCGGCCGTCGATGCGGATGGTCGGGGATGAAGTGAATCGCAGTCGCTCGGCTTCATCGGCGGTGGTGACCACGTGCTTCGACACGTTGATCTGTGTCCCGGTTTCTCGAAGCAGCCCGGCCACCGACTCGATCGCTTCCGTCAGATGCCGATCCGTCCCGGTGCAGCGGCTGCATGTGTTGAGATCGAGGGCCAGGAGCTCGATACTGAGCGTCCGAACGGTTTGAGTTGGTTTGGGTTCGTATGTCATGTCAGGGTTCCTTGTGGTAGATCCGGCCCAGCCGACGTGCGGCATGAGTGCCAGAATGAGACAGAAGACTCGCATCGTGTATCTCCTCAAGAGGCCTCTGGAAGACCCCGATACGCAGGGCTCATCTCCAGAGACGCAAAACCAGCTTGCGGGACGCATCCTGCGATTACAGAGATGGGACTTCCCGTGCCTATCCTCAGCAGCGTTTGCCGGGGACTGAGACACTTGGATGCGATCGGAGTCACCCTCGCCACCCTCGTCCATGGAACCGCCCCTGGGAAGGCCCGCAATTCACGGGGGCCGATAAGACAGACAACGCGCGTGCCGGGCCTTCCATCAAGTGCGATGGCGAACGGTTGCTCGCCCATGACCTGAAGCGACTGGTTGCTGGTCCATTCGCCGGCGGTAACGGCGGAGGAGGCGGCGCAGCCCGTCCGCGCGCGCCTCCCCGCCTGAATCGTCTCTCGTCGGTCCCGCTCACTTCGTGAGAACGACCTCCAGGTACTCGCTCGAGATGCAGAGCGGACTATCCTCATGCTGGTTCCACCGTCGGAGGAACCCGAGCAGATCCGCCGCAAGCGCCCGCTTCCCCGACTCGTTCAACGCGGCGAAGGCGCGGTGGGTCGGACCGTAGTAGGTGCGAAACACGTCGAGCCAGTGCTCGGCCGAGCGATTCCGGAAGACGAAGGTCCGGCGCTCTGCCTGGATGTTGCGGACGTGCGGTCCGAAGAGCTGGATCAGGCGCGGCTCCGATCCCCACTCCATCGGCGACCGCAGACCCTCCGGGGCCGGCAGATGGGTCCCCATGAGCCGGAAGAGTTCGCCGATGAACCCCTCCGGGGTCCAGTTGGCCAGGCCGATGCGCCCCCCCGGCCTCACGACCCGAAGCAGTTCGCGCGCTGAGCGCACCTGATCCGGCGTGAACATGACACCGAAGGTAGAGAGGACGACGTCGAACGACGCATCGTCGAACGGGAGCGACTCGGCGTCGGCGACCCGGAACGTGGCCGGCAGTCGCTCCGCCTCCGCCCGGCGTCGTCCCTGCTCCAACAACTCGGGCACATAGTCGGTCGAGGTCACCTCGGCGAACCGGCGGGCCGCCGCGAGCGTCGCGTTCCCGTTTCCGGCCGCCACGTCCAGCACGCGTTCGGTGGCCTTGAGATCGACCGCCTCGCAGAGGGTCTCTCCCACGATCTGGAGCCGCACGCCGATCTGACCGTAGTCGCCGGTGGCCCAGGTCGCTTGCTGGCGTGTCTTGATGGTCTCGAGGTCAACATTCTTCGTTCCGGGTGTTGGCGAAGACGTCGAAGTCACCCTGTCGACTGCCGGCGTCTCCACCCGCGCCTCCGAACCGGCCGTCGTCCCGGGATTGAACTCGTTCATGGTCTTGCTCCTTGTTGAAGACTCTTGTCTCTTCTGTTCGATCAGGTCGCAACGCGTGCCCCGGCGAGCGAGACGTCGCGTTGACTCGCAGAGCTTGCGCCGGACGTCGCGTTGACGTGTCGCCGCGCGTCTGTGAAACTTGATCGAACGTCCGGAATACGGCGCGGACCTAACCCGGAGTCCGCCGGCCATCACCGATCGGCCGGCTGCCGCTGCCAGTGTGAGGCCCAACATGAGTGGAGATGCCCTTTCTGACCTGCTCCGAGCCGTCCGGCTGCGCGGCGCCCTCTTCTACTACGTCGAGGGGGCCGCCCCCTGGGTGGCGGAGTCGCCCCCCGCCGCGGAGATCATCTCGGCGATCCTGCCCGGCTCAGAACACATGATCGGCTTTCACGGCGTTGTGAGTGGGTCCTGTTGGGCCGCTCTCGCTCGTGAGTCACCGATCCGACTGGAGGAGGGCGACATCGTCTTCTTCCCGCAAGGCGACGCGCATGTGATGTCCAGCGCGCCGGGGATGCGCGGCGCGGCGTCCGGTCGCGACCTCTACTTCTCTCCGCGTCCGCCGCAGTTGCCGTATGCGCTCAGCCTGCGGGGCGCACAAGTGACGACCGCGCGGCTGGACGGTGGCGGGCGCGACCGGACCACGCTGGCCTGCGGCTTCCTCGGATTCGAGGCGCGGCCGTTCAACCCGCTCCTCGACTCGCTTCCGCGAGTGCTTCCGATCCCGGGAAAGTCGCTGGGGCAGGACTCTTGGGTGAAGACGTT
This sequence comes from uncultured bacterium, assembly GCA_964371055.1. Taxonomy (GTDB): domain Bacteria; phylum Eisenbacteria; class RBG-16-71-46; order CAIMUX01; family CAIMUX01; genus CAYJLF01. Next base: position 137,229 of record CAYJLF010000006.1, read on the forward strand.
CATGCGGGCGGTCGTTCTGGAATCGAATCGGCGCCGGCCGGGTGGCGAGGCGGTGCTCGAACGCATGAGCGAGATGCTCTTCGTGGAGGCGTTGCGGACCTACATCGACTCTCAGCCTCCGGAGCGAACCGGATGGCTGGCCGGGATGCGGGATCCCGGGGTCGGGCGAGCCCTGGCGCTGCTCCACGAGAGGCCGGGCGAGCCGTGGACTCTCGAGGCCCTGAGCCGCGAGGCGGGACTCTCCCGATCGTCGCTGCACGAGCGCTTCACGCGCTTTCTTGGGCAACCGCCGATGCAGTACCTGACGCGATGGCGGATGCAGTTGGCCGCGGGGATCCTCCGGGACACCGATGCGAAGCTGGTGGAGGTCTCGCTCGATCTCGGCTACGAGAGCGAGGCGGCGTTCTCCCGCGCCTTCAAACGCGAGGTGGGTGCCTCTCCCGGCGCCTGGAGACGCGCCAAGCGGAGGGCTGCGCGGCCCGGTGCGGCGGAACAGAGCATGGAGCGAATCGACAGGCCAGGGAACGCCGGACGGGCCGGACCTCGAGGCCCTCAGGCCACTCGGAACCCGCTCTCGGCCGGTGCCTGAGGCCGCGGGGCGCGCCTTCCCCCGGGGAGGGCGACGAATGGCCCGTTTCGCGGATCAACCGGCGCGGTGGCTGTCTCGGAGACCTTCGACAAACTCCGGCCAACCGATCATGAAGGTCGAGATCAGAACGACGGTCCCGAGGAGGATCATCTGCTTCCCTGCCTTGGTGCGAATCCCGATCGAGGTTCCCTCACGGAGGCCCAGGACGATCAGGGCGATACCAGCGAGTTCGTTCAGAACATTACCGATGAGCTCCACGGCTTCCTCCCATCATGTATATGCCAATCGCGATCGGGGAGAGTCCAGCGTACCGCGGCCTCCGGCAGCGGCCGGCGCAGACGCGCCGTGGACGGCCCGGCCGCGCGTTCGCTCGTAGTGTGCCACACGTCAGCCGAGCGTAATCTTCAGGCGGGCATTGGATTCCTGGGCAGGGGTGGCAGCTGGGTCGGCCCGCCGTGGCACGCGGATGACATAGATTCCCGGGCATGAGCACGCTTCCACTTCAGTTCCCGATCCTCACGGTGGCCGGCTGGATCAGCCGTCGGCAGCAGGACGTGATCGAGTAGCTCCAGGAGGAGAACCGGGTCCTCCGCGAGCACGTGGGCGACTGCCGGTTCCGCTTCACCGACGCCCAGCACCGGCGGTTGGCCAGCGCGGCGAAGAAGCTGAACCGGCAGACCATCAAGCGGATCCTGGCAGACCACGGGATCGAGCCGGCCTCGACCCGCCGAGAGCGCATGTCCTGGGAGGCGTTCCTCCTGATCCGTGACCGGGATCCCCTGTTCACCACGGAGTTTCGGCAGATCCTGGGATCAGCCGGGGCGAAGACGTTCAAGCTCCCGGCGCGAAGTCCGGACTTGAATGCATACGCGGAGACGATCGCGAGTTCGATTCGGGAGGAGTGCCTGTCGCCGGTGACGGCGTTCGGTGAGCGCCACCTGCGGTGGATCGTGTCCGAGTACGTGGGGCATTACCATCTGGAACGGAACTACCAGGGTCTCGGCAACGAGCTGATCGAGCCACCGGGCAGAGCGGGCCGTGGTCGGGTGGTCTGCCGAGAGCGGTTTGGTGGTCTGTTCCGTTACTACCACCAGCTGGCGGCATGACACGGTCCTGTGTCGGCACACTACGGCGTCGCCCGATCAAGGATCGAAGCGCCGTGCGACAGGTCCCGGGACCGGGCACAAGTCGGAGGACTACCTCCTCAGGTTGACGAGCCGCCGAACGTGCCTTCCCTTCTCGATGTCGAGGGTGTCCACGGTGGCCGGCAGATCGTCGTTCCGGCTGCACTCCAGACGCCAGCGCCCCGGCTTGATCAGAGTGCAGATGAATATCCCCTCTCGGTTCGTGTATACGGTGTCGGGCCGGGCCTGCGCGTTGTCTCGAGGAGCGAGAATCAGGCGGGCGCCATGAACGGGCGCGCCCGTCGCATCTGTCACCATCCCGGTAAGGATGCCGCATGCCCGGAACGATGGGTCGTCGGTCCCGCGGATCTCCGTCTTGAAGGGAACGGTGGCCGTCCAGCTTGCCGACAGGCCTGGTATGCGCCAGCGCTTCATCGCGGCGATGAGAGCCGGGCCGAGGGCCGGATTGCCGGTGGTGTTGCTGTCCACGGATGCGGAGGCCAGTTCTCCTTTGCGCCAGTCCATCTTGATCCAGGCGACCCCGCGCAAGTATGGATCCTGATCGTGAAATCGCATGATGACGTCGTGTATGTCGTCCCAGTGGCCTCGAAGATGGTCCATGAAGCACCGGACGTTGCATTCGTCCGGGGACTCGTCGGCGGCTTGGGCCAGGACGGGCAGGCAGAGGAGCGAGCACAGCAAAAGGTAAGTCGGAGCCCGGCGGCGGCGGAGCGTGGCGGTCTGCACTTGGATCTCCTCCCGGGCTCGCGGCCCGTGGTCAGACGTATCTGGATGCGGCCGATTCCTTGCTCGCCGACGAGCTCGTCCGCCGCGTCGTTCCGCATCAGGAGTGCGTTCCCGTGGTCTCCCGGGAACGGAGCGGACGCGCCAGATCAGACCAGCGGGAGCGCCATCTCGTACTGATCCACGTATGGCCGGAGCTTCCGGGTCCAGAAGGACCGCGTAGTCTCGGCGGTCGCTTCAATGTTCAGGACCGTGAGCTCTTCCGATCGGCACCGATCCGCGGCGGCGGCCAGGAGAGAACCTCCCACGCCGCGGCCCCGCCGATCCGGCCGGACGGCCAGTTGGACGATCTCGCCCCCGGCGGGCCCAAAAACGACGTAACCCGCCGGCTCGCCATCCATCCAGACGACAAGGGTGCTCAGGTGTTCGCCGACCCGGCGGACCGCATCCGAGGAGTTCTGCCAGGAGGGATGGAAGTCCCAGAAGGGCTCGGGTGTTGCCGACAATGCAGCGGGCTCGGCCTCAAAGGGCCGCGGCAGCGAGAGATCGGACTTCGCTCCCTTGAAGCAGCAGAGCTCGCGCGTCTTGCGGAACCCTTGCCTTTCGTAGATCCTGATAGCAGCGGTGTTGGACTGGATCACCTCGAGCAAGCACTGCTCGCATCCCATCGCCCGCGCATGTTCCTTCACTTGCAGGAAGATCTGCTCGGTGATCCCCCGGCCCCGGGCTTCCGGAATCACCCCCGTGCCGGCATCATAGAGGGTGCGCTTCCCGTCCCACATCCCGACTCCGTTCAGGATGAACCCGACCAGCTGCCCGTCGAGATAGGCGCCCATGGAGTGCTCCAGATCGACTCCGTAGCGGAGGAGATGGCGATGGTATCGCTCCATCGTGAAGTCGACTTGGATGACGTAGTCGGAGAAGGCCTCCGCGAAGCAGCGGCGGATCTCTTCTGCGGATGCGGACTGGAGTGTCTTGATGACCATCGCGCGCCTCCGTCGGGAAGTCTATCACCCGCGCCACCCAGACCGGCAGCCATCTCCTCGGGTTCGCGGAGCAGTTCAGCGGACGGGTCGAGATCTTTGGCCTTGCCGACTCACCTCTCTGTAGGGCTGGCTGTGAAGCCAGTCCGCCGAGTCACCAGGGTCTCGGGACCGAGCTGGTCAAGTCGCCGAACGAACCCGGATCTGCTTCCCTGGCGGGTCGGGACCGCCCGAGCGGTCTGCTCCGGTACGGCTGCCGAATCCACCGCCGTCGCGGTACGCAGAGATGGAGGACTCGGAGGGGCCGCCACGCGTGGAGGGAACCCCAGTCGCGGCCGGCGCGGAGTCGGAAGCGACGCCCCGGCGGCGTGCCTCCTGGGCGAACCTGCTGCGCCGGGTGCTATCGGTGGACGCCCTGGCCTGTCCGCGCTGTTCGACGCGCGAACAGAGAGTGCAGATGGTCGTGCTCGCGTTCCTTTCGGATTCCGAGGTGGTGCTGAAGATCCTCCGCCATCTCGGGCTCCCCACCGTCGCCCCGGCCCTCGCGGTCGCGAGGCGCCCGGCCCCGGAGAGCACCTCACCCGACCCCCGCCGTGTGACCCGCCGGCATTCCGTGCCGCGGCCACGAACCCGGATGACTCCCTCGTCATGACCGCCCCGGGATCTCCCACTGGATCGGAGGGGCGAAGGTGGCCGTGGACGCACAGGAGGCACGCCCTTCGCGCCGAAGATCCCCATTCATGAAGGTCATCTCGATCCTGAACCACCAATCTGGAGATGGTGGTCATCAGCATGCTCCTGCCAACCCGCCGGTGAACCCGTCTGCAGCACGTAGTTCACTCGTCGATCCTGCGTCGACGTGATGGGCATCAGCTCCGGTATCGGATCCCAGCAAACGCGCTCGACGCCTTCCGGGCGGGTCTCACGAAGCTGGTCCAGCGCAAGCTGCCCGTAGCCGGAACCAACCTCGATGTCGTCCAGACCTCGCAGGGCCGAGATCACGACCTCCCTGTCGTGCAGTGCGAACGGCACGCCCAACGCGCCCAAGGCGATCGCCATCTTCGCGGCTCGCAGGTACAGACCCAGTGAGTCCACGGCGAGGTTATACCGCCACGACCCATCCTCCGCGAGCAACGGCGAGAAGAGGATGCCGTGAGGATGACCAAAGACGATCTCCCACGGATGACATCCGGACCACGCGCGAGAGGTGAACCAGTCGCGGAACGCATGCGGGTCATCGGGGGCAAGATCCAGCATGCCTCCGTGGCGGCTATCGGCCTTTGCGGAGTGCTTTTCTCGAGGAGCCAACGCCCTCAACTCGGGATAGGCGGCATCGTACATGACGCCCGCCAGCTCGAGATACTCTGCGGCGGTCAGCGATGCGCGCGCTGCGACATCGGCGCCCTGGCGGCACGCATCCTCCAGAGCCTCGAGTTCGCGTCGCGATAGCGGTGGCCGGGCGCCTTTGGGCCAGCTCCACTTGCGGACGATGCGGCCGGTGCGCGCCTCCAGCGGAAGCAACCGTTGCACGCGCCGGTTGAACGCGCTCGGATTCGCGATGGCCGCCCTGAGACGCCTCGTGAGCTGCGGCATCGCCTGTCCCCAGAGCTGCTCGGCGTCTCCCGATCCCGTTACGCTGGCGCGTCCTTCGAACGACAACTCGTCCGACTCGATCTTCCATGTGGCGTTCACGGTCGACCAGCCGATCTCCATGGCCCCGTACAAGTGGCCGCCGTAGAGCATGTAGTGGGAGGGATGCCAGACGCGAGGTCGGGGGATGACGAATGGCCCGTGCCACTCGACGTCGTAGCGATCGGGAATCGGCTCTGTCTTCTTCAGGAGACTCCAGAAGACCGACCACCCCTTCGAATCTCGCGCGTCATCTCGATCCGTCATCCGCGCCCCCTTTCGCCGGTCAGCCCCGCTGAAACGGTGCTATTCGAGCCGGCCCCGCCCTCCCAAAGCCTTGCGCCGGTGAGTGCAGCCAGCAATGGTAAGCCTCAGAGCCTCGGTCGCAACATCGCCGCGAGCAGCGACGTTCTCGTCCGTCAGGTCGTCCCCTCGTCCCAGCCGAGGTGTTCCCCGGAGATGCGTCGGATGAGGGCGATGTGAGTTCCAGGAGTCCGGGGACGACCTACCTTGCCTCGCAACGATCGACGGCGCCGACGCGCGAACAGAGAGTGCCGATGGTCGTGCTCGCGTTCCTCACCGACCCCGAGGTGGCGCTGAAGATCCTCACGCACCTCGGGCTGCCTGCTGTCGCCCCGGCCCTGGCGGCTGCCCGGGCTCCTCAGCCGGAGCTGGGATTCGCTTTGCCTGCGGAGAACGCCGGGCCTGCCGACGGAAGCGACGGGGCAGACAGAGTCCCGGGAGAGCCCCTGACCCGACCACCGACGGAGGCGGGGATGCCGATAAGCTGCATCATCGGCTCCAACGCACGACGACGTCCCGATCAGGATAGAAAGCGTCGACGTCGAAGCGGTAGTAGCGTTCGAGCGAATCGCCGCGCGCCTCGAACGGGAAGCTGAACTCGACCGGGACGGATCCGGCGGGAAGGTGGATGTCGAACCGCGCATGCCGGATGGGACGGCCCCACTCGCGCGTTGTGGTCACGATGTAGCGCGCGTAGGAGGTCAGGAGCTTTTGGCGGTAGACGACGTCCATCGAGATCGTGTCGCCGGTGCAGGCCGGGGTCAGCCACTGGACCCCGGCAGTCCGCGTTCCCGGCTTCCAGCTCTGCTCGCCCGCGTCGATCCCGTCCAGTTTCGCACGCAGGGAGACGATCCGTGCTTCGCCCAGCAGGGAATCCTGCGGAAAGGGATAGAAGAGGACGTACGGTCGGGCGGTACGTCTCTGGCAGCGAAGGACGTAGGTGCCCCGCACCTCGAGGCTGTCGCCGATCACGTAGAGGCGGATCCATTCGGAGTCGAACTGAAGCGGGAACTGATCGCCGGCCAAACCGGCGGAGGCCGTCGCCGGCACGCCGAGCAGGATGACCAGCGCGAGCAGGGCGCACCTTCTTAGGATCCATCGGAACCCGGCACCGCTCTTCATGCCGCCGATGTTCACAGCTTCGATCGATTCCAACGAGAGGCCTCCCGCCGGCGGCGATCCGCTGAGCAGCCCGGCTAGCGAAAGATCGCCTTGGTCTTCCCCCAACTCATTGGCCGAACGGGGGTGGAGGCTTCCACCCGGAAGATCACGCGGGTGCAACTCCGGGACTCCGCTTCCGCGCGGAGCCACGTCTCATGAACCCCCACAGGAAGGCTCCCCGCATTGGCGGTCACTGTCACGTCCACGTTGGGCGGATCGTTCTGGTGGAGCTCGAGGGTCAACCACTCGGCGTCCGCAGTGAATTCGACCGGACAGATCATGTTCGGATCGGCAAGGACGACTCCGCTGTCGGTTCCGCCCTGCACCGCGGCGAGCTCCAGAATCTGCGGCTCGAGCGCGTAATTGCAAGCTTCGTTGTACTGCTCGGCTTCGTCACACCACCGGAAGTGGTAGGTGCACTGGACCCCCGCCTCCGCCGGCGTCACCCAGATATCCGGCTCGCCGTCGATCACTGCCGAGACATCGAGCGACCCGTACGAGTCGACCCCGATGAAAAAGCGACCGATCGGGGCGAAATCGCCGACGAAACGAGGCATGTCGTAATCGACCGTACACCTGAAGGTCGCATCGCCGGTCTGCACCAACGTGAAGTTGCCCGGCCCGCCGCAGATCTCGAAATCACTCAGAGTAGACAAGACCCAGGATGGCGGCAGATGCAGGTCCAGCACGATCTGCTGGATTTCGCCATCGAAAAACCAGAAGGGATCGTCAAGAAAGACGCCGAAATCCAACCAGCCGACCGCTTCCGTCCACTGAGCGCATTGCTCGCAGCTGGTGATGGAAGGATCCCAGCAGAAGTCAGGTTCGTACGGCCCGACGTTGAACACGAGGAGCGGCCTCGGCAAAACGTTGGCAGCCGAGTGAGCTGGAATCATCATCGCGACTACCGCGACCAGGATTGCGGCGGTGATTGCCGTCTTGGTCCTTTGCTTCACGACTCCGCCCCCTTCCTCATTGAACGCTCACGGCGGCGTCCAGATACGTCCTACGCTTCGATCGTTCGAGGCTCAGGAGTGCGCGCCAACTATTCTAGGCCAATAAGACATCCGCGCCAATGGGTCACTTGAACCTCCCCCGCCGGCGTGAATCCCGGCTCATGCTGAGGAGCCCGGGCAGCAGCGGCGTGGGCGGGAGCGATTGTAGGAGGCCCGAGGTGCGTGAGGATCCTCTGCACCACGTCGGGATCGGCCAGAAACGCCAGCACCCTCATGCGTACGCACCGGCGGCGGGTCGAGCAGCGAGGGCAGGCCAGGCATCTACGGAGAGCACCCGGCACAACAGGTTCACCCAGGAGCCGCGCTGCTACCAACGGCAACGACGGGGAAGACGCCGGCCCGGGAGAGCCCCTGGTCCGACTTCCGCCCTGAGACCGGCCGGCATTCCGCGGCGGGCTCACGATCGCAGATGACTCCCTCGACACGACCACCCCGGCGTTTCCCACCGGGTCGAAGGGGCGAACTACGCCCCGAGTCAGCGCGTTCCACCGAAGTCCGGTGGTTTCGTCCATCCGGGCGGGACGGCCGGACACCGGAAGCCCTACTGGCGGCCTGTTCCACGGCTCGTCGCCCCGTCCCATCCCCTCATGATCGCAGGCGTGATGTCCGCGAAGGCGGGACCCGACCATCGGCGGAACCGAGAGGGCCGAAAGACTGGTCCTATTCGCCAGCCCATCTCTCCCGGCTACTCCCCATCCCCTCGATTGTGGTCGCGGGGCGACTGCCGGTCAGGAATTGCCCGGCGCATGAACTCGCCAAAGAGCGGAACGGTGAACGCTGTTTCCCCGTGGGCCGGACTCCACACCATTCCTTTCTTGATCAACCCACCGCGCAGCGGGCCAGCGCTCTCGGCGGTGCGCCCGAGTACATCGGCGATCGCACCGGATCGATGAGGACCGGCTCCGCGTTCGGCCATCGCTCGTAGGGAGTCCTGCTCTCGCGGGGTGAGCCGGTCGAATCGCACGCGGAAGAAGCTCCGGTCGAGCGCATCGGTCGCGGCCTGACTCGCTGCGGCCACGTCGCCCTCCGTGATCGGGGATTGCCCGGCGACATTCCAGATTGCGGCGGCTCGAGGCCCGGGGGGTCGGGGGAGGCAGGGGCAATGGTGTGTCTTGACGGCATCAGCAGTGTCTGCCCCTGCCATGTGTACAACACCGAGACGATCCCCGGGCGGCGCGCGATGGACCGCGCCGTCTCGAGCAGCGTAACGGGTGGTGTCAGTGAGCCTCGATCCAGTCCAGGATCGGCTGCCAGGCCACGACGCGCGCGTCGCCGCCGTTTTCCGTCGCCGTCCACAGATCGACATGGCCGAAGTCCAACCATGCGTTCTCATCCGACAGGAACTGGACCGTCACGATGCTCTTGTCGGGACTCCCGATGCGGTCCAGCGTCGGGTAGGCTGCCCGACCCCAGCCTCCGGCCGCCGCCACATGGAGGATCGGTACCCGAATCTCCCCGAGGTGATCGTCAAAGGGCACATCCTCCTCGTCGCAGCTCGACACGGCGAAGTCGTAGGCGATGCGGATCGGGATGAAGGGAGAGGCGGACTCCGCGAACTCCGCGATGGCCTGAACGGCCGTGTAGCGCGAGTCGACCGGGAACCCGCCCTCGAAGATCCCCGCGAAGAAGTGCATCCAGGGCGTGTCTCCGCCCGGGGCCACGAAGAAGAGCAGGAGAACCTGCCGGTTCGTGTACCCCGGCATGATGGGAGACTCGCCGTCCGGATCTGTTCTCGCCAGCGTTCCGACCAGGGCCATCAAAGCCCCGAAGTCCGCGTGGTAGATCCCCGCCTCGAGCATGTCCCCATACACATCCACGGAGGCGCAGAACCCCTGTCTGATCTCCTCGAACTCGGCGTTGAACTTCCAGCCCTGATCGACCGGGATGAATGCCTCGATGTGACGCTGGCCCGGCGGAAGCTGGGTCTCCTGGCTCAGCAGCGCGTAGCCGAGAACGGCGCCAGCGCTGTACCCGAGCAACTTGACCTTGGTGTGGCCGCTGCCCGTCAGGGCGCGCACGTAGCGGGCGACGGCGACTCCGGCCTCCAGGTTGTCGACCTGGTTCTGGACGCCCCAGTCCTGCATGAACGAGAAGTCGGTCGTGCCGGACGGCACGAGGACCCAGTTCTGGTCGATGCCCCAGACGTCGACATCATTCTGCGCCAAGAGGATCGCCACCGAGTGATCATCCGGCGTGTACGCGCTGGCAGAGCCGAAAATGAACTTCACGAACCCGACGAAGGCTCCGTGCTGCAAAAAGACCGCCTCGGGAGCATGGATCGGCTTGTTCGGCCGGCGCTCCCGGACGACGCGGTGCAGACGGATCTTGTCGTAGGGACCGCTCCCGACCGGGATCTCCCACCAGTAGTGGGCAATGTCGTCCCAAAGGACCTCGCGGCCCCAGTCGAAGAGATCGCCCGGCTGCATCCCGCCGCCGGGCCGGACCAGCTCGGCCGGCAGCGTGGCGCTCGGGTCGACATCCCAGCCGCTCTCGCTGACGATGCGGGCCGCGATTGCCGCCCGGTCGATCGCAGACGCGGGGGACGCGCCGCTCGTCGCGGGTTCCGTCAGCGTCCCCTCGCGGGCACATCCGGCGAACAGCACGACGGACAGACACAACAGACCACAGACAAGGAACCTGGACATGGTGACCTCCTCTGCGAGTGCCGGTGGGACCGACACGGATCGGATGTCGAATCGCTCGGCGGAAGTGCGCGCGAACTGGCCTTCATCAGGCGGACGGCGGGCCAGCACAGTCGAAACCGGGTGGGTCGGGGCCGCCCCCCCACCCGCGCACACCGAATCACGGCCGAAAGGCTACGGCGCAGGAAGTCGGCATGTCAATCAGGGAGAAAGGCGGTGGGTACTGGCGTATCGCTGAGCGCGACTACCGCCGCGTTCTCGACCGCGGCGTCCTCGACCATGGGCTCACGCGCTCGAAGCGGTCGACCGCTTCGCTCATTTCTGCGATGGCAGGTCGATCTTCGGTTCCTTCCTGTTGCGCCGGTAGAGCAACAGGGTGCCTCCGACCATCCCGACTACGGAGGTTCCGCAGACGCTCTCGATCTCGGCCGCGATTCCCTTCCGGTCGTGATCTCCCAACTCCAGGATCTTCAACTTGATGAGCTCGGCTCCCTGGTGGGCCTCGTCGATGGAGCGTCGGACGGCCGACGTCAGCCCCTCCTTCCCGATCCAGACGACGGGTTTCTGGGCATGGCCGAGAGAGCGGAGATACTTGCGGTCTTTGCCGGTGAGTTCCATGCGCGTAGGATACCACGATCGAATGACGATCGGGTCGGCCGCGCCGGGAGGTCTGGCGGCCGGCCCCTCGACCACCCAACGCCTCCTGACCCGCTCGAGCGGCGGCGTCCCCTCCGGACGCTTCGAGGCAACTGCGGAGGGTTGGTGGAGGTGCTGACGGACCGGAGGTCCGGAGCCGTTTCCCAAAGGAGCCTCTATGCTGCGGCCCTGCCTACGTCTGCCAGGAACTCCCATCCTCGTCGCGCTGTTCCTCGCTCTGCCGTGGACATCCTCTCGCGCCTCAGACGTCGTCACTCGGGATGCCGCTATGCTCCAGTTTGCCGTACAATCATCCATCGTCATCGCGACTGCCCGCGTTGACTCCGTTGGTTCATCCCGCGTCTTCGTCACCCTGGATGACGTCCTCAAGGGCAACAGGCCAAGCGGAGACACGCTTTCGTACGGTGGCTTCCATGCAGGCCCCACTCCAGGGGACCGCTCTCTCCTCTTCTTGACCCCGGACAGACTCGATCAGACCCTCATTCGAGTCAGTCCAGATTACGAAGGCCACTTCCGGAATGACACGCTCCTCGTCGGTATCGGGAATGGCCCGCAACACTGGCCCACCCTTCGGGCCACGCTCGTTTCGATTCTCTCCTCCTCGACCCTACCCGCTCTCTTCGCCGCCGCGCCGCTTGCCGTATTGGGCGTGGTTTCCTCGGGCCCGTTCACGCACAAACTACCACCGCCCGGATACGAACCAACCACATTCACCATCTCCGTCGCGAAGTCCCGCGGTTCGACTCTCTCCCTCGCTGGCACCACGATCACCGTTCACTATCCGACCAGCCCGGACCGCCCGCCCGGCTCCAGGCCCGTGATCGCACCATCGCTCCACGTCGGCTATAGCGGCCTCTTCTTCCTCACCCCAGACGGCGCCGGCTCCTACTACCTCTTCGGTGGCATTTACAGCGCCTGGCAAGCCGACACCGGCACGTACACCGCGCGCTACCTTCGCTTTCCCACCGAAGACAGGCCGTACGCCGTGGCGAGTGCCTCGGCGGATTCAGTACTCACCTGCTTCGCTTCGGAGGAGTGATGTCGCCAGGACCGGCACCGGCCCCGCCGCGATGGTCGGCCAGGCACGGATCTCGGGGGTGCTGCTGGACAGATGTGAGACTTCCGGGCTAGAGTTGAGCCCGCGCCAGTCTCTGCACCTGGCCGATCATGTACAGCGGCAGCGACAAGAGCCTGAATGGATGGCCCGGGGCGCCGGCGATGCGCGTCTCCGCCTCGAGCAGCGAAGGACGATCGGCGTTGAGCCGCACCCCGAATCCGCGATTCTTCTCCTGCAGAAAAACGTGCAGGCTCTTGAGCGTGCCGGTCTTCCCTGCCTTGACCTCGATGGGCACGACGTTTCCGGAGATCGCACTGAGGTAGTCCACCTCCGCACTCGACTGGCTCTTCTGCCGCATCCAGCAGTAGAGTTCAGGCTCGGCGAAGAACTCCTTCGAACAGAGCAGGTGCTGCCCGACGAACTGCTCCGCGATCCCGCCTTCGTTGATCATCGTCACGTCCTCGGCCCGCTCGATGTCCAGGACAGTGAGTCCGCAGCTTCGAGAAAGGAGCCCGACATCCAGGAACAGGACCTTGAAGCTGCGATCATCGGCTTCCGCGCCAAGAGGCACGCCGTTCCCGGATGAGTGGCGCACCCGAAAGGCGACCCGGGCCATGCAGAGCAGATCGAGGCCACGGCTCAGATCTCGCGCCCGGTCCTCCCTGTCGACGTGGCTGTACTTGAACTTCCTTCCCGTAAGCTGGGGGATCTTCACGAAGAGCTTCTCGAGTCGGCGGCGATCGACGCGCTTCGAATACTTCGCGAAGTCCTCCCGAAAGGTCGAGAGGATGGCCTGTCGCTCGGCTTCACTGTCTCGGTGGGATCCGGTGGCGACGAATGCCCTCACGGAGGCAGGCATTCCTCCGATCACCAGAAACTGCCGTAGCAGGCGAAGCAGCTCGTCATGGATCGAATACGGTATCTCGGTTCCGACCGTGAAGTCGGAAACGAACCTTACCAGCGACTCCCGGCCGATCGCCCGTAGGAACTCCTCGAAGGTCATCGGCCCGAGGTTGAGGTACTCGATGCGGCCGACCGGCACGCTGAAACCGTCCTCAGCGAGCGCGAAGTCCAGGAGAGAGCCCGCGGCGATCACGTGGAGATCCGGCTGCTGCTCATAGAAGTAGCGGAGTCGCGCGAAGACCTCCGGGGCCGCCTGGATCTCGTCCAGGAACAAGAGCGTGCCGCCCGGGCGGATCGGCCGCCCATACCTCGCCTCGATCAGGGAGAGCGCTTCCTTCGGATTTCGGGAGGCAAACAAGGTGCTCGCCGCGGGGTCCAGCTCGAAGTTGATCTCGACGAGATCCTCGAAGCTCTCCTCGGCGAACATGCGTACCAAGAAGGACTTACCGACCTGCCGGGCACCCCGCAGGACCAACGGCTTGCGGATGGGCGAATCCTTCCATCGCCACAGATAAGGAAGCGCTTCTCGGTGCACGGAGCCTCCTTCGGCCAAATACAAGGGTAAGTTTAGCTATATCATGGCTAATTACAAGGGTGATATTGTCAGAAGACTTCGGGGCGCCGCGGAACCCGCTCCCCCGGGGCAAAGCACCGAGGCGGTCATCCTGTGCCGGCTGGCGGCGGACGCGGCCCGAGTCGCCCTGGCCCAAGAGGGGAACACCATTCAGCAGTGGCGCGGTCTTGGACGAGATCCATCGGGTCCCCGACTTTTTTCCTACCTCCAGCCCCCGATGGATGAGCGCCCGCGGAGCGGGCGCTTCATCCTCACCGGCTCGGCGGACTTTGCCCTGCTGCAGTCGCTGGGACAGTCCCTGGCCGGCCGCACCGCATTGCTGGAGCTGCTCCCTCTGGGACTCAGCGAGGTCCGGCGGTTCGATTCCGCCCCCCGGAACCTGTTCGAACAACTCTGGCGCGGCAGTTCTCCTGCCATCTACGACCGAGGCCTGGACCCGCGAGAGTGGTATCCCAGCTATGTCTCGACCTACCTGGAGCGGGACGTGCGGTCCATCCTCAACATTGTAGATCTCGTGGCGTTCCGGACCTTCCTGCGTCTCTGCGCCGGGAGGAGTGGACAGATCTTGAATCTCTCCTCTCTCCTCGGGATCCAGTCCGCCGAACAGCTTCGCACTCATCCGCTGCGCGGAGCCGTCTTCGAGACCTGGGTGGCCTCGGAACTGCTCAAGTCCCGTGTACATCGCGGCGTATCTCCCTCCCTTTCGTTCTACCGCGATCGAAAGGGCCTGGAGATCGACATCCTGGTGGAGTCCGGCTCGTTCATCTCGGCGGTCGAGTGCAAATCCGGAGAGATGATCGCGGGGGACTCCTTCGACGCCCTGCAGGCGTTCGCGGTGGAATTACAGACCTCCTCCCTGAATCAGGATGTGCGCAGTTACGTGATCTACGGCGGAGACGCTCGACAGGCCAGGACACCAGGTGTGGTGCTTCCGTGGACGCAGATCGACGCTGATCCGCGGTAGATCGGCTCCGCTCTGATTGACCGCGTGCTCCACGATGCCCATGGGAGCCTCCGACGCCCACCCGCTCCGGGCCATGTGCACCACCGCTTCCGCTGTCCGGTCACCGACGGAGTGTGCTACCATCGTAGACACCGTTTCATCAGGGAACTCGGCTGTAGGGGTCGCGGTCTCCGCGTCCTCTGCCATCCCGGAGGGACAGCCATGAACCGCACGCCCATCTTTGCGTCCTTCATCCTGCTCGCGTCGCTGCTTCCGGCCGCTCCCGCAACGGCCCAGCTCGCCCTGATCGATCCGCCGTATCTTGACTTCGGCTCGCTCACCATCGGCTCGGCCAGCACACTCGCGCTGACGGTCACCAACGGCTCGGTGGACGACCTCGTCATCTACGATGTGAGCATCCCTTCGTGGGAGAATCCGTTCGGAGCGTATGCCATCACGGCCATGGATCCGATCAACGTCCCGATGTCGTTCGGTCAGAGTATGTCGATCGAGGTGACCTACACCCCGCCGGTTGCGGGGCTGCACCTCGGCAGAATGATCCTCCATACAAACGATACCTTCGGTGCCATTCACCTTGTCGATCTCGCGGGAGAGGCCCAGGCGCCGGTTCCCGAGCCGGCCGGCGCGGCGCTCTGGGGCCTGGGACTGATCGCGGCGGCCTTGTACTCCCGACGGGGCCGGCAGAGTCGGTGTGGCGTCCGGTCCGGCAGGATCGCACGCCTCTGATCAGCCGCAGCTCGTGGCGCAGACGAGGGTATCGGCATCTACTCGGTACCCTCGTAACGCGAGGTGGCCGATCGAGACGACGGTGCCATCGTAATCAGCGAAACCCCACCGTTCGACGATCACCCAGATCGGCGCCCCGTCGTGGCGAGCGAGGTACGCTGCCACCGACATGCGGTTTCTCCCGTGACGCGCGTACATCAACTGCAGGCACCGCGCCAGCGAGGCGGAGGGCAAGCCCTTCGCTTGTGCGCTGTCGACGAGGGCATCCGCCAGGCGACTCCGGTAACGGTCGGTCTCGCCGCACCAGAAGCTGATCGTCCCGAGAGCTTGGACCCGGGGTGTCTCCGCGAACGCGTCCCACATCGCCTGGCCGGCTTCTCTTCGCCCCTTGGGCAGCGTCACCTCGACGGCCCGGACATCCACCATCCGTGCAAGTTCCTCCCGCGAGGGGCGGTTCGGCCTGGCGCGGCTGTCCCGGGCAAAGGTTCGATCGAAGAGATACCAGTGATCGTCGAGCGGCGCGCTCACACCCGGCTCTGGCGGGGCCGGCGGCACCCGATCTTCGCTTGCCCGGCCGGCGCTGGCAGAGGCGATCCAGAGAACGGCCACGAGCAGAAGTCGCAGGCTCGCCCGATCTCTGGCGTCGATCCCGACATCGAAGTTCGGCACGGACGCCTCCCGTTTCATCCCTCGCGTCGCCGCGAGTCGTCTCGCCCCTGATTCTACCAGAGGTGACAGATACGTCAGGCCGCAAGCCGGCTCGGTGGCCGGTGCGGACGGCGTGAGCGGTCCTGCGGCCGGCCTGGCCTGAGACCGCTGGCGGGCGTCGTGCCCAGGACATGCGCCGGTGTCACTCCGGAACCTCCTCGATCGTGTGGGCTGGAACGGCGGCCGGGCGGATGCTAAGCTCTTTCGCGCAGGTGCGTGTGGCGAAGGGGACGGCACCACGGAGACCCATCATGATCGGGCGATGGAGATCGAGACCGGAGGAAACGAGACCGCTTCCCTGGAAGCATCTGCTCTCCCTCCTGCTTCTCGTTTCGATCCTGATGGTGGGCGCCTGCGGCGACGACTCGCCGCCGTGGACCGTGTCGCCGGCCGGAGCCGATCGGTGGATCGAGGGGCACGTCCGGGGCGCTGGCGGGCCGCTCGAGGGAGCGTGGGTCCAGGCCGTGAGGATCGGGACGGAGCCGGGACTGGTGGAGACAAAGGCGGTATCCGACACTCTGGGACACTTCATCCTTCCGGTCTCTGCGGGGGAATACATCGTCCGTGTGGGCGGATGCGACTGGTACTCCCGAGCCGGTGTCGTACCGTGCACCGTCAATCCATCCGGCAAGATCGACACGCTGCGCTTCGTCTCCGGCGTCGACCGCCTTCAGGCGGACCCCCTTTACGGCGGGGCCAGGATCGTCGTCCACTGCCGGCCGGGTCTGGAGAATCGTTCCATCACGATCGGAGTTGCCCCCCGGGGACAGGCCTATCGCTTCGAATACGGGGGGGGCGCCCGGGTGCAGGGCGACTCGGCTGTCGTTCTGATCGACAAGATCCCCAATGTGCCCGGACCGCTGGAGGTCGCGGTCTATGCGGCGGGAGTTTCCGTGTTTCCGTTCGTGCCGGAACCAGCCGGAGCGCCCGACACGTTCCGCTGCCGGCCCGGGGAGTGGGTCCACCTTCGAGGCCGGATTCCTGGGCTGGCGGAAGCGACTCTTCGGGTGAGAGGGAGCTATGCGGAGCTACGCGCCGAAGGATACGACATTGCGTCCCCGCGGCTCCTGGCGTACGGAACGGACTCCACCGTCGCGATCGCGGGACCTCGGGGAGTGGACGACACCGGCTTGATCATGCTGCCGCTGATGGCTGCTGACGACCTCCGTTTCGCGTTGAAGATCGGTCCGGTGTGGCGATGGATCGGCGGGCAAAGCCATCGGACCGCCACGCCCTACACTTTCCGCGAAGGCGAGAGCCGCGAACTCCCTGAGGTGCTGGAGTCGGGGATTCTCTGCCGTCTGGATCCCGGGTGGGAAAAGCCTGCGTTTCCGGGCACCTTTGAACTGCACGCGTCGACTGGCCGCCAGCTGGCGACGATCTCATTGGACAGCGGCAACTATCTCGCCTGGCCGAATCTCGACCCCGGCGCGTACCTGCTTCGCTACGACCCCGGTGGCCAAAGGTTCGAGTCGCCCTGGCTGGCTCGCTGGTATCCCGCAGCGACCACGCAGGAGGCGGCGGTGCCTGTGGTGGTCACCGGGGCAGGCACGTTGACCCGGATCGAGTGGCCGATGACACCCTCGGGATCGATCTTCGGAACGGTCGCTACTATGCCCGACGCCCCGACCGGGCGCACCGGGAAGCTCGAGCTCTTTCAGGCCGGCGATTCCCTCTCCGCACTCTACAGCCGGACCTGCGTCTACGGGAGCCGGGTGGCATTCCAGTTGCGGGGTTTGGAGGACGGGGACTACACCCTGGCGATCCGTTTCAACTCCTCCAGCGGGCAGCGCTTCTGGTGGTATCCCGGTTCGTGGACGGCCCGACAGGCCGAGCGGCTTGCCCTTCGCGGCCACGGGCAGATCGAGATTCTTCGCTGGGAGTGGCCCCGATGAGCCGTTGTGGGCGTGGGGCGGAGCGTCATGGGGAGCATCGCCGCGGACGCCGGAGCGAACGCTCGCCCGCCACGCCGCTGCACGCGCCCCATGTCACTCGCCTGTCGCTCTTGATCCTCGTGACCGCATCGCTGGCCGCTTCACTCTCGTGTCAGGAGTCCGACCTCGCGATCCCTCCCGCACCTGTGACGCCCGGAATCCGGGGACAGGTGCTGGCCGGAGGTGTACCGGTCCTGGCTACCGTCGGGATCGAGCGCGTTGGGCCAGCGGGGGGGATTCCTGACCTCCAGTCGACCTACATCACGGGTGCCGATGGTCGCTACTCGTTTTCCCTCCCCCCCGGTCGGTACCTGGTCTCTCTCCGCCTGCCATCGCTCCGGTGGAGCGACGATTCCTGGTACTACCGGCGGGAGGATGGACCGGGCCGCAGGGCGCAGGCCGACACCCTCGAGCTGGTCGAGGGGGCCGGCCCGTACACGGCCGACTTCCCTCTGGGACGCGTCGATGCCGATCTGACTCTTCCCGCCGATCTCCTCGGCCGTTCGCCCGACCTCGCGTTCCGACCGGTCTTCGCGGACCACCCTGCAGAGCTGAAGCACGAGATCGTTAGGGTGTTCGAGGCCGACAGCTATCCGGTCCGCGTGGAGGTTCCGCTCCCCGCCGGACGCTATTGCATGAGGGTCCGGACCTACGACCGAGCCGACGGCTTCTGGCTGCCCGGCGCGCCCGGGATGGAGGACGCGGACACCATCGTGGTGCACGCGGGAGAAGCGACCGCCTATCAGGCCGCGTTCACGTCGGGTGCCGCGGTCCTTCGCCTTTGCGTACGAGGCGACGGCTACGGGTCCGGTTCCTCCGCGGTCGCCATGATTCTGATCATCGACTCGGATTCCGCGGAGGTCGCTACCCTCGTGTTACGGCCCGGTGAACAGCGAGACCTGCTTACCACCTTCCGCCGGCGCGTCCGGTTGCTGGTTCGGGGTGGGTACGAGCCGCGCTTCTGGGTGGGCGGGCAGGACTTCGGGAGCGCCGCGCAGTACGACCTGATCCCGGACAGCATCACCATCGTCCCTCCGATCACCGCGGGAGCGATCCGGTTCCGGTGGATCGGTCCACAGGCGGGGGGGGTGAAGCACGCACGAGTGCTCATGTTCACTGATCAGGGCTGGTCTCTCCCCGAACGGCTGGTTTCCTGGTCTGGCGACCTCGTCACACTCCACGTGCTCCCCCCGGGAAAACACCGACTGCGCCTCGAGCCGACCCAACCGGGCATGGATACCTGGCTGCCTCAGTGGTACGACCGCGCGGACTCCGTCGACGAGGCGACCTGGATCGAGATCCCGGAGTCCGGGCCGGTCGTGCCGATCGAACTGCGCATCGAGAACGGCGGTGTAATCCGGGGCCCCCTGCTGACCTCCTTGAGCTATGCCTTTTTCGCGGTCTTCGCCACACGGGCGGATGAATACCAGGCTTGCTGGACCGGCTCCGCAACATCAATCGACGGGGAGTACTTCCTTCGCGGTCTACCCGACGGTGCGTACAAGGTCGGTCTGTCGAGGAACGCCTCCCTGGCTGCGGGTTGTCCGGTTCCGCCTTCAGACTCCCGCTGGTACGGCGATACGGCCGCATGGGACTCCGCGGCGGTGATCACGATTCGCGACCATGAAGTGATCGAGGGGATCGAGCTTCACTGGCGGTAGGGGGGTGGGCACGGCGGGTCGCGATGTCCGTTGCGTTCTACGGAGACACCAACGCCGCTGCTCTGACGCGGACTGGTCGGCGAGTCGGGGGTTCGGGGCTCACCTTGAACTGCTGCGATGGTCACGGTGAGATCGGCGGCAACCTGCGGGCCGGACTCGGCCTTCTTCAGCAATCGACTGCGCGCCGGATCGCGCGAAAACAGTCCCGCAATGACTCGCCGGAAGCCGAGTCGATCTCCGCCAAACGTGCCTCCACCGCCGCCAGATCCAGGCCCCGGCTGCGAAGAAGAACGCCCCGCACGTCCTCGAGGTCGCGAGGCCGGCCTGCAACCACCTTGTGAACGATGAGATCCTCCGCGGTTACGAAGCAGACCGTTGTCTCGCCGAGAGCGACGCGCTTCGCGCGTCGGATCGAGTCCCGCTCGTACTCGGAGAAGGAGAAGATGAGATCCACCCGAATCCCGCTCGCCTCGTCTCGAACCGGGAGCACCATGGTCTCCTGCACGAAGGCCGCTGGATCCACGAGTGCTCTCAGCCTGCAGGCCGCGGCGACCGACAGCACATCGTCCAGACGATCGGTGTCGACTCCCAGAGTGATGTCGATGTCCCGTGTGAGCCTGGGCTCTCCGTACAGCAGTACCGCCTGGCCGCCGATCACCATGTAGTGAATGCCGGCACGGTCGAGCGCGGCGCCGACTCTCTCAAGCAGGGCGGCGAACATTGAGGATCCTCGCGACTCGGATGTCGACCTCGACTCCAGCGAGTGGATCCGGCGCCGGCCAGGCGCCGAGAAGCACGGCTTCGGCCAGCATCGACTCCACCAGACGCAGGTTCGCCTGGTAGTCGACAGGGGTCCCTCGAGCCAGGTCGTCCTCGAAGGCGCGAAGAATGTGGGGGTTCCGGATCACGGGACCAGTATAGCCCCGACGAGGGACCGGGGCGAGCACCCCGAAGCCGGGGGAAGTGCCGGACCGCTTCCCCGTCGATCCCGCGGCCGCCGGCCGAGGCGGCCCTGGTCGTCGCGTCGAGGCGGCACGCCGCCTTGCGTCACTTCTTCGCCCGCCCGCGCATGACCACCATGTACGTTCGTACTTCCACGTCCGGCAGCGCGTCGACGTTGCGGACTTCGACGGCCTCCCAGGGCACGTCGATGACGTGGCCAGTCTCCTCGTCGATGAAGTGGTGATGGTCGCCGACATTGGCATCGAAAACGGTCGACCCCTCGCCGAGCTGGCAGGTGCGCAAGAGACCCCGGTCGACGAGCAGGTTCAAGGTGTTGTAGACTGTCGCCCGCGAGACCATGGGCAGCGTCCGAGCCATCTCGCGCAGCACCTCGTCGGCCGTCGGGTGGGTACCGCAAGTCAGGACGTAACGGGCAATCGCCACCCTTTGCGCGGACGGCTGGATCCCGTGCTCCCTGAGGACGGCGACGATGTCCCGGAACGACTCCATGACAAGAGGTTACGTCTTCGGGCGCCAAGGATCAAGAATAAGAACAATAATTGACAACGTCCATAGATAGATTTAGTCTACCGTATGCTCAAGTCCACTCACGGATGGCACACGTAGGACCGGACGTCACCCGAACCAACGCTGGCCCGAATCGCAC
Organism: uncultured bacterium; assembly: GCA_964371055.1. Taxonomy (GTDB): domain Bacteria; phylum Eisenbacteria; class RBG-16-71-46; order CAIMUX01; family CAIMUX01; genus CAYJLF01. The sequence goes on from CAYJLF010000006.1 coordinate 158,213, forward strand.
TCGATGAAAGGAGCCAAACCCATGAACGAAGGGAACAAGTGCCCGGTCACGGGCCGCTCTCACGCGCACCCGGTCGGCGGCGGCACGACGAACCGGGAGTGGTGGCCGAACCAGTTGAACCTCGATGTTCTGCACCAGCGCTCCGCCAAGTCCAATCCCCTGGGAGAGGGTTTCAGCTACGCGAAGGAGTTCAAGAGCCTCGACCTGGCCGCAGTGAAGAAGGACCTGCGCGAACTGATGACCAAGTCGCAGGACTGGTGGCCGGCCGACTTCGGCCACTACGGACCGCTCTTCATCCGGATGGCGTGGCACAGCGCGGGCACCTACCGCGTCGGCGATGGACGCGGAGGCGCCGGCAACGGCAGCCAGCGCTTCGCACCCCTCAACAGCTGGCCGGACAACGTCAACCTCGACAAGGCCCGCCGGTTGCTTTGGCCGATCAAGCAGAAGTACGGCCAGAAGATCTCCTGGGCCGACCTGATGATCCTGGCCGGCAACGTCGCCCTGGAATCGATGGGCTTCAAGACGTTCGGGTTTGGCGGCGGGCGCGAAGACATCTGGGAGCCGGAAAGGGACATCTACTGGGGCGCCGAAGAGAAGTGGCTGGACGACAAGCGCTACTCCGGCGAGCGGGACCTCGAGAATCCTCTGGCTGCCGTGCAGATGGGGCTCATCTATGTGAACCCGGAAGGCCCGAACGGCAACCCGGATCCCCTTGCTGCCGCCAAGGACATCCGCGAGACGTTCGCGCGCATGGCGATGAATGACGAGGAGACCGTCGCTCTGATCGCCGGCGGCCATACGTTCGGCAAGACCCACGGCGCCGGCGACACCAAGCACGTGGGGCCCGAGCCGGAGGCGACCGGCCTCGAGGAGCAGGGCCTGGGCTGGAAGAGCAGCTTCGGCACCGGCAAGGGCAAGGACACGATCACCAGCGGCCTGGAGGTCACTTGGACGACCACGCCCACGAAGTGGAGCACGAACTTCTTCTGGAACCTCTTCGGGTATGAGTGGGAGCTGACGAAGAGCCCGGCCGGCGCGCATCAGTGGACACCCAAGGGAGGAGCCGGCGCCGGGACGGTGCCGGACGCCCACGACCCGTCCAAGCGGATCGCCCCCACCATGCTCACCACCGATCTCTCCCTGCGGGTCGACCCGGCCTACGAGAAGATTTCCCGGCGTTTCATGGAGAATCCGGATGAGTTCGCCGACGCGTTCGCCCGGGCCTGGTTCAAGCTGACCCACCGTGACATGGGCCCGCGTTCCCGGTATCTCGGCCCGGAGGTGCCCGCCGAGCAGTTGATCTGGCAGGATCCCATCCCCGCCGTGAATCACAAGCTGATCGGGGCCGAGGACATCGCCTCCCTGAAGAAGACGATCCTCGCGTCGGGCCTGTCGGTCTCCGAGCTGGTCTCGACCGCGTGGGCGTCGGCTTCTACCTTCCGTGGGTCCGACAAGCGCGGCGGCGCCAACGGCGCGCGTATCCGGCTGGCGCCGCAGAAGGACTGGGAGGTCAATCAGCCCGAGAGGCTCGCGAAGGTGCTCAAGACCCTGGAAGGGACCCAGAGCGCGTTCAACGGCTCTCGGACGGACGGAAAGAAGGTCTCCCTCGCCGACCTGATCGTGCTGGCGGGGTGCGCGGGCGTCGAACAGGCGGCTCGCCAGGCCGGTCATGACGTGACGGTGCCCTTCACGCCGGGACGGATGGATGCCACGGAAGAGCAGACCGACGCGGTCTCCTTCGCGGTGCTCGAGCCGGTCGCGGACGGGTTCCGCAACTACCAGAAGGCACGCTACACCGTCCCGGCCGAGGAGCTGCTGGTGGACAAGGCGCAGTTGCTGACGCTGACGGCGCCCGAGACGACGGTGCTGGTGGGCGGTCTGCGGGTTCTGAACGCCAACTTCGGCCACTCCCCGCACGGAGTCTTCACCCACCGGCCGGAGATGTTGACCAACGACTACTTCGTGAACCTGTTGGACATGGGCATAGAGTGGAAGCCGGTCTCGAAGGAGGCCGAACTCTTCGAGGGAAGGGACCGCGCGACGGGGAAGCCGAAGTGGACCGCCACCCGCGTCGACCTCGTCTTCGGCTCGAACTCCCAGCTCCGGGCCCTGGCCGAGGTCTACGCCTCCGGGGACGCCCGGGAGAAGTTCGTGCGCGACTTCGTGGCGGCGTGGAGCAAGGTCATGAACCTCGATCGGTTCGACCTGGCCTGATCCGACGGCGGACGTAGGCGGCAAGAACGAGCGCGCGCCGGCGTCACCGCGACGCCGGCGCTGTTCTTACCCCCCGTAACTATCTCCCGCCGCGGAACGGAGGCGCCTGGAACCCGCTCGGGGATCAACAGGTGCCCGCTCGCGTTTCCGACCATCGAGCCACCCACCGGGAACGTCGTAGCGCTGCAACCTATTTCCGCCGGTCTTCGTCCTGAGACTTTCGATGTCACGCTCCCAACGGCTGGACAAACTCTCTCGTTCCGAAGGACCTGGGTGGAGGACGACATGGAATCCGACAAGGAGAAGACCGATCTTCGGCGGGCCCGCAGTCGCGGGTCATGCACCCTGGGCGTCTGCTTCGCTCTTCTCGCCACCGCGCCGCTCCCCCCTGGCTCCACCGCCCAGACCGCTTCAGTCTCGCCGCCCGAGTCAGCCGCCGTGACGACTCCGACCCCCGTCTCGACCGCCACGCCCCCTCTCGACCTCCCGGCGCGGGTCGAGGCCTGGCTCGGACCGCTCGTGCACGACGACCTCATCAGCGGAACGGTCCTGGTCGCGCGTGACGGTGAGGAGGCGCTGGCCAAGGGATACGGCCCGGCCGACCGCGAGCACGACCGCCCGAACACGCCAGAGACGAAGTTCCGCCTCGGCTCCCTCACCAAGCAGTTCACCGCGGCGGCGATCCTGGTGCTCGAGCAGCAGGGCAGACTGCGGGTCGAGGATCCCCTCTCGCACTACTACCCCGACTTCACCCGCGCGGGGGAGATCACCCTGCACCACCTCCTCTCCCACACCTCGGGGATCCCCAACTTCAACCAGCGCCATGACTACGGCGAGAAGATGATGCTCCCCTGGACGACCGACCAGGTGGTGGCCTGGATGCGCCCCGACTCCCTGGATTTCGACCCCGGCGCTCGATTCTCCTACTCCAACAGCAACTACGTCCTGCTCGCCGGCGTGATCGAGAAGGTGTCGGGACGGCCGTACGCGGAGTTCCTGCAAGAGGCGCTCTTCGGGCCCGCCGGGATGGAGGAGACCGGCCAGGACGTCTACACCCGGGTGCTGCCGCACCGGGCTACGGGGTACATCTCCTTCGGTGATGAAATCGAGAGAGCGCCGTACCGCGACCTGCCGTTCATGAGCGGTGCCGGCTCGCTCTACTCCACCGCTCTCGATCTCCTGCGCTGGGACCAGGCGTTGTACACTGACCGGATCCTGACGGCGGCGTCCCGTGAGAAGATGTTCGCCGCGCACACTCCGAACTACGGCTACGGCTGGTTCGTCGAAGACCGCCAAGGTCACCGCTGCATCAGTCATCGCGGGGAGATCACCGGCTTCATCGTCAGCATGGATCGCTACATCGACGACCGGATCCTCGTCGTCTCGCTCTTCAATTACGAGTCGGTCTTTGCACGCCGGGCCATCCGGGGGCTCTGCGAACTGGCGATGGGAGGCGAGCCGGCCGCCTTCCTGGCGGCCGAGCCGGCGGAGGTGGCGCCGGAGACATTGCGGGCATGCGCGGGTGTCTACCTGGTCGGCGAGAGTGACACGTTACACGTGACCGTGGAAGGCGACGCGCTCACGGTCCGCACGAGCGGCAAGGAGTTCGGTCTACCGGCGATCGCGCAATCGGAGTCGATGTTCTGGGTGCGCGGGCTCAAGTCGATGATCCGCTTCGACCGGGACGACGCTGGGGCGGTGGCGCGGCTCGTTCTCTTCAACAGCGTGCACGCAGTGCCGGGACGGAAGATCTGAGGGACGAACCGGATCCGGAGCGACGACCGGCAAGACCGACTGGCGGCGATCGCTCGCGCTGAAGGCCAGGCAGGCGGGCGGTACGCTATCCGGGGTCAGTGAGAAGTGCTATGATTCTCCCGCCTCAGGCTCGCTGCGCTCCCCGCGCGGCGGAAAGGAGATCGCCATGCGACCGCCCGTCGACCCGCGATCCGCCCGCATCAACCCGAGAGCGTGCAGGATCGTCGCACCTTCGTTGGCCCCGCTCCTCCTCGTCGCTTCGCTGATCGCCGCCGTCTCGTTCATCCCCGGCATCTCCGCCGCCAACGTCGCCCCGGAGTCCGCGATCCTCATCCATGTGCAGCCGGTGACGGGCACGTGCGCGACGCCGATCACCAACTGCAACGACATCATCCGGACGACGACCGAGGTCGGAACGATGGAGTTCCTTCTCTTCTTCTGCCGCATGTGGAGCTGGTCTGGGGAGGAGATCGAGCTCTCCTCCCTTCACGCGGATCTCATCTGGCCCGAGAGCTGGAACCTGCTCGAGTTCGACTCCTGCTACGGATGGGGAGACCTCAACCCGGGGGGATCCTCGCACGCGCTCGACATCGACTGGTATCCGTGGTGTCCCGTCCTGCCCGACGACCTGATGGCGATCTTCCCCGTCGCCCGTCTGGTGATGGAGGTGAACGGCCCGGGGCGGCTGGACTATCTCCACCCTTCGTCGAACCCGGTGACGCTCGGGTGCTACGGGGACCAGTTCATCACCTACGCGGTCGGCGTCGATGCCGAAGCCGGGATGGACTGCGAGTACACGCAAACACGCTGCGGCGGCAACGAGTACTGCGTGGCCGCGTTCGACCCATCGGAGCTGCTGCTGTCGGCGCCGCCCGGATCCGCCGTGTGGGGCGAGGTCGGGTTCACGGCGGTCAGTCCCACCATGCAGCTTTGCAGCATGGCGGTGGACACCCGGGCGCCATGGGCCCAAGCGGAGATCGTCCCCCAACCTCCGTCGACTCACGCGCTCCTGCGCGTGCGCGCGGACGCGACGGGGCTGGCCGAAGGCACCTACCAGACCTCGATCCAGCTGAGCTCGTCCCTGTGGCATGTCGCCCGCTGCCTGCCGGTGACCTTTACGGTGGCGCAGAGCGCCGCGGGACCCACGGCACCCGGAGATCATCCGCCGGAGGTGCGTCTGGCGAGCTGGGGCGCGATCAAAGAGGTCTATCGGCGTCCGAGTCGTTGAGTCGGCTGGACCGCTGAGCCGACCTGCCGGCAGTGCCGTCCGGCCCCGCCGGGTCGACCGGATCCGCCGTCGCGACTACGCCTTTCCCCCCGCCGCCAGACGCACGTTCGGGACCTCGTCGTTCCAAAGATGCTCAGAGAGTCGCGCGCGCCGCTCGCCGCGGCCGGTATCGACGCCGGGAGCGCGGGCGGCACCGGTGCCTGCGTCGAGTGTCAACGCACAACGCAGCCGCTTCTCCCAGAAGACACTCTCGGCATCGTGCTCCCACCAGGCGGCCTGATCCTTCGGCAGTCCGGCGTGGATCGCGGTCCAGTGCTCCAACTCGTCAGCATCGGCCGCCGGAAGCAGCTCCACTCCCGAACAGAGGAACGTGAGCGCCTCCTCGATCTCGTCGCGATAGATCCGATACTGCGGCCGGGGCAGCAGGGACATCAGGTAGTCGATCGCGTTCTTTTCGTTCTGCCGGCCGAGCGCCCAGATCGCGATTCTGACCGTGATCGCGTCCTCGCAGGCTTCGTTCTCGATCACGGCCCGCAGCGCTTCCGCGGCGCGCCGGTCGGTGGACAGCAGGGCGAACGCTTTCAGCAGCACCTCGCGCTCGGCGTGGAGCGTGGCGACCTGTCCGCTGGCCTCGTAGCGTTGATAGTCGGCCGGCGTGGGCTGCAGGTCACGCAGCCGCCGCAGCGCGGCGTCGAGCGGGATCTCCGCTTCGGGAAGCGCGGCCAGCAGAATATCGTGGGAGAAAGGATACCCCGGAGGGTCCGGCGGCAGAGTGTTGGTCAGCCAAGCGGTCGCCTCGTACCAGCCGATCCGCCGGCCAGCCACCGCGAGCGTCAGGGCCCGACCCAGCGCGGCGGTGTTCCGGTGAGTCGGTGGAGAGGCCGCGGCGACTGCCCTGGCCGCTTCGGCCGGATCCGCCTTTCGCTCGGCGACGTTCCACAGGGCCCGTTCCGCCGCCGCTCGCGCCTCGGACGGCCACGGTGCGTCGCTCCCGATCAGGAGCGAGCGCGCCAGAGTGAGCTGGTCCCGGTTCGGATTCGTCTCCTCCGCCATGGGGGGAGCGCCGATCACCCACGCCAGAGCCACCTCCAACCGCGGTGTCACGCCCAGCGTGAAGCCGAGGTCCTCATCGTAGGCGTACGCGAGCACTTCCTGGCGCGTGAGCTCGAACTGCCGCATTTCGGGAAGCACCGAGTCGCCCCAGAGCACGACTCCGTGGTACCCCTGCAGGAAGTCCCGCCGCACGCGCACGATCTCGCGCGAGGTCAGCCGCTCCCAGAATCCCCGGACCGAGATCCAGGCGGGAGGCAGGGCCGCCGTCATCGCGTCATCCGTCGATCCGGTCTCGTTCATGGATCAGGCCTCCGCGTTCGCAGGTTGAGAACAGGGTGTCTCGGGCCGGTGCCCGCTGCGGTCCCCGGGGCTCGGTTACGGCGCCGGCGTCAGCTTGAGCGGGTCATCGACCGACGTCACACAGGCCTTCGCCTTCTTCTTGCACCATGCCTTGAACCACAGCTCTCCCTTGGCGAAGTTCTCCACAACATCGAGGGGATGGATATCGGACCGGTGGAAGTTGTACACCGTGTGTTTGACCTGGCCCTTGTCGGGAGCGATCCGGCGGACCTGCTTCAAGACCGGGGACTCCAGGAACTGGTGCGGGGCGCAGAGATAGCCGCTGTGTTTCCTCTTCATCTGCTTGATCACGACGGCGCGCGCCAGACGATTGGTCAGCAGGTGCGACCAGAAGCTCGAGAACCCGCGGATAATCGTGTTCGCGGTCGGCGACGAACCGGGCTTGAGCACTCCGGCCCAATCGAGATCGCCGTCGCTCGTGATCTGGAAGACCAGAAGCCCGACGACGACCCGGTTGGGATGGTCATAGATGCAGAAGAACTTCTTCGGGTCGACCAGAGTGACTCCCGCCCCGAAGCGGTAGGCGCGCCAGACCAGCTCAGCGCAGTAGATATCGTAGAGGCGGCGGACCTCCCCCTTCGTCTTCGTCTTGATCGTGAGCGGTGTCCCATCTTTGGTGGTCGCCTCGCCCGAGGCGTCGAAGTAGTGGTCCTCCACGTCTCTGCTGACGCTGGTGATCGAGCCGGAGGTGTCGCGCGACTCTCCCAGGATCGGGCTGCGCAGCGTGAAGTGGTACTTGTGATGGGTCTGCGCCTCGGCCCAGACGGAGGCGATCCGCCCGTCCTCCCGGTTGGTCACCTCATCGCCGCCGCCCGTATAGCGGAGCACCAGACCCCCGCCGGGCGTCTCCTTGGGACCGAAGAACTCCTTGAGCCCGGTGACGGCCACCGCATGATCCCCCCGGCTGGGCATCGCGTCGACCGCCTGATCCTTGTCCGGATCGGTGCAGATCCCCGCATGCGTGGGCCAACTCAAGGTGACCTGCTGGATGAAGTCGTCACCCGGGTGCTCGGAGAGAAGGATGTCCCCGGGGCGGAACTTCTCGTCGACCGTCGTCACCGCCTTCGGTCCGGCCTTCTGTCCGCGAGCCGCGGCGCGCGGCGGCGGCAGCGGCGGGGGCCGGTGTCTCGGCACCGGAGGGGCCGGGGGTCGCTGCACCGGTCCCACGGCGCCATGGCCGTCCGGGATCAGTTGGTCACCAGGGATCCAGAGCCAGGAGGAAGTCGATCCGTCCGCCCACACGTTTCCGCTGTCATGGTCCAGGACCATCTTCCCGTAGTGGATCAGATACCAGTCGATGCAGCTCTTGCGGATGCCGGCGTCGATCCGGTTCGTACCGAAGTTGTATTCGGCGAGGCTCGCGAGGTCGGAGAGTTCACGATCGAGGTCCAGGTCGACGACGAGCAGATCCTCGAGCTCGGAGAGGATCGGCACGGTCCACTTCCGGAATCCCGGGCCCCGCTTCGCCCCGAAGGGCCGGTTCTTCCAGACGGGCTCCTCGAAGAGGACGTGGGCGGGCGGCTTCAAGGGCGGCATGGCGTCTCCCCGGCGATGATGATCCGATACGGACTCAGCATCCATGCACCTCTTCCAGCTTGCGCCGGCTTGCGTCATCGGGCTCACCGGTCTCCTCGAGTTCCCAGTCCTTCTGGAAAGTGCGCAACGCCTCCGCCAGAGCGGGAGTCATCTCCTTGGTCCGGGGCCCGGGCGCGTAGGCCAGGTTGACGAGGCGCGCGTGCACCCCCTCCAGTTCCGACACGGGCGGCAGATGGCCCAGCAGGAATCGATGCTCCTCCGGTGGATCGCCCAGCAGGACCCGCGCCTCGCGGGCTCCCGGAGCGATGTAGGCCTCCAAGTGGCCGTCGTTGTCGAGACGGCCCTCTTGCACCACTGCACCGTCGACCAGGAGGGTGTACGGAACGTCCGGACGGGGACGGTCGAAGTCGGTGAAGCGCAGCCGGAGCGTGGCCGGGATTCCCTTGCGCCGGAACCTGTGTCTGGCGCCGGTGGGGAGGTTCACCGTCTGCAGCCGGATCGGCGGCACCTGGACGATGTCCCCCTCGTGGAGGAGATTCGGGTGCTGGCGCAGTTCTTTCAGGTCGGCGTTGGCCGGATCGTTCCAGACGACATCCCAGAAGTGGCCGGCGGCGGCGGCGATCGAGGTGATGCACTCGCCTTTCTGCACGCGGTGGGCACTATAGCCCGCCGGGACCGTCGGTGCGCTCACCGCGCCTCCTTCGTCGCGCTACGCACGGCTCCAAGCCTCCCGATCGAGCCGCGGGAAGGTGAGGTCGAAGGTCCCCGGCGTCATCTGCTCGAACCGTACGGTGCCCGCGGCGTCCAGTGTGCCCTCCAGGACCCGGCCGCTCGAGAGGGTCAGGCGGTAGCGCTCGCCCGCGATCGGCACGTCGTCCTCGCCGACCAATTCCACCTCGATCCAGGTGAGGACGGGCGCGGACGGGCGCGGCGGACCGGGCTCTTCGGTGGTCGAAACCGGAGTCTCGCCCGTCGCGCGCTCGGGACCGCCGGTTCGCCGGGAGTCGCGATCCATGCGGGTCAGCGGGGCGAGTCCGACCTCGAGGTCCCCCCGCGCCAGCGCCTCCGCCACCCGCTGTACGATCCCGTCCGGATCGAGGTACGACCAGGCCAAGGACGAGTCCCGCAGGATCCGGTGGAAAGCCCCGAGGGTCCATGAGTCGAGTTCGAATCGTCCGAGGAACCGCCGCGCGTCGTCGGGGCTCAGAAACCTCAGTCGCGCTGCCCCGCCCGGGGCAGGTGTCCAGAGGAACTCGTACTTCGACCCGAGTCGATCGCGGATCTCGGTATACGCCGGCCGCCCCCGGTGAGCGGCAGAGCGGGGTGCGCCGTGATCGCGCGCGGTTCCGTCTGGGAGGGCCATGGCCGAGTCCGCCGTGCCACGGTTCATCCGTCGCGCCGGCCGGCGCTTGGCGTCTCCAAGCCGGCACTGGTGCGATCGGCAATGTCAATCGCGGGGCCAAGATGAACGCTGCCCCGCTACATGTCAACCACGACGGTGCCGGCACGACCTTCTCCCGGTCGGTGGGGCGACGACCCGGCGGCAACTGCTCGCCTTCTGCTCGATTGCAATCCCTCGCCGGATCCGTTGGACTGGATGCGCGTCGTTCGTGACGCCGCGAGCCGCGCACCCAACCACATCGGCCTGGAGGATTCATGCCCGGCACCGCCGCACGCCCGACGATTCTCTCCGTCACGCCGACCCTCTGCCACCTGCTCGGCGTTCCGCCCCCCGCGCTCTGCACGACCTCGCCCCTGCTCGAGGTGCTCGAGGCGTCGGAGGCAGTGCTGCGCGGGCATCCGCTCGAACGCTGTCTCGTCTACGCCCCGGACGCCATCGGCGAGCACCTCCTGACCGCCTGGCCCGGGATGTACGACGAGATCGCCCGGACCGCTCCGACCAGCGTGCGGCTCCGTTCCGCGGTGCCGCCGAAGACGCCGGTCTGCTACGCCGCGATCTTCACCGGCGCTCCCCCGGAGACGCACGGCGTGCGCCACCACGAGCGCCCCGTGCTGCCGTGCGATACCCTCTTCGATTCCCTCATCCGCGCCGGCCGACGCGTCGCGATCGCCGCAGTCACCGACTCGAGCATTGACCGGCTCTTCCGCGGACGCGCGCTGGACTATTTCTCCGAGCCTTACGATCCCGAGGTCTCTACCCGCGTCCACTCCCTTCTCCTGGAAGACCGGCACGATCTGATCGTCGCCTACCAGCAGGAGTACGACGACTGCGTGCACGCGATGGATCCCCTCTGCCCCGACGCCGTCTCCGCTGCGCGACGGCACGTTGCAGTTTTCGCCGACCTCGCCGGTACCGCCGCCCGGCGCTGGGCCGGCCGCCGCTGGGGCGTCGTCTTCGTTCCCGACCACGGCGCTCACCTCGATCCGGCTACCGGGAAGGGGACGCATGGCGAAGAGCTCCCGGAGGACATGCACCTTCGGCACTCTTACGGTTTCGGGGCACCGGAGGCCTGAGGGGAGCGCAGCGAGATCTTGCCTGCTGCGATGCCCGGCCTCTTCGTGGCCACAACCACTCCGGCGTGTTGGCTTGCTCTGCACCCAAGGCCGGCGTACACTCCCCCGCTTCCCTTCGCGGCGACCGGCCCGACCGGTCCCTTGGCCACTCTTGGTGGAGGAATCCAGCAGTGTCCCTCTCACTCTTCTCCCGGCTCGCGCGTCGCTTCGAGCCCGAAGACCGCCGCGTCAGCCGGCGCGAGTTTCTGCAGTCATCCATGGCCGCCTCGGCGGCGTTGCTCCTCTCCTCCTGTGCGGCGCCCGGGCTGCTGCGCCGCGATCGCCCGCGAGTCGTCGTCATCGGCGCGGGGTTCGCCGGGCTCGCCTGCGCGTACGAGCTGCGATCCGCCGGCTTTGACGTCACCGTGCTGGAGGCGCGGGACCGGGTCGGCGGGCGCGTGCTCAGCTTCCGCGACTTCGTCCCCGGCCGGAATGCGGAAGGGGGTGCGGAGCTGATCGGCTCCAACCACCCGACCTGGGTGGCATATGCGCAGCGGTTCAACCTTCGCTTCCTCGACGTCTCGGAAGATGCGGAGCTGGAGTTCCCGGTCTACCTGGGCGGTCGACTCCTCGATCCCGCCGAAGTCGAGACGCTCTACGAGGAGATGGACCAGGCGTACGCGCTCATGACGGCCGACGCGAAGGCGGTGAACGCCGACGAGCCGTGGCGGTCGCCGGACGCGGCGGCGCTCGACCGCCGGTCGACCGCGGAGTGGCTCGCCTCGGTGCCGGTCTCCCCCGTCACGAAGCACGCGGTGGAGGTGGAGACCGCTCACAACAACGGCGTCGCTTTGGCGGGCCAGAGCTACCTCGGCAACCTCGCGCAGGTCGCGGGGGGCGGCGGCGAGGCGTACTGGACCGAGAGCGAGGTCTACCGCTGCGCCGGAGGCAACCAGCAGCTCGCCTTCGAGCTCGCGGGCGCGATCGGCTTCGAACGCATCCGCCTCGGCGAGCCGGTGGAGCGGATCCGCCTCGACGAGCGCGGCGCGACCGTGCGCACGGCACAGCAGGTCTACGCCGCCGACGACGTCGTCCTCGCCGTCCCGCCGAGCGTCTGGGATCGGATCGACTGCGATCCCCCACTGGTGACCTCCCTCCGGCCGCAGATGGGGATCAACACCAAATACCTCTCGCACGTCCAGAGCCGCTACTGGCTGCGGGAGGGGCTGTCGCAGTACGCGCTCTCCGACGAGGAGGCGGGGCTGACCTGGGAAGCGACGGACGCGCAGCCGGGGCCGGGGGGGTTCGTGCTGACCTCCTTCACCGGTCACGAGGTGTCCAACCGGCTGCGGGGGATGAATCCGGACGAGCGGGACGCGCGCATGGCCGAAGCGCTCGAGGCGGTCCTGCCGGGCTACCGCGAGGAACGTGTGCGCACGCGGTTCATGAACTGGCCCTCCGATCCCTGGACCCGCGCGGCCTATTCGTTTCCGGCGCCGGGGGAGGTGACACGCTTCGGTCCGGTCCTGCGCCAGGGGCTCGGCCGGTTGCACTTCGCGGGCGAGCACGCCTGCTATGCGTTCGTGGGATACATGGAGGGGGCGCTCAACAGCGGCGCCGCGGTGGCGCGACGGATCGCGGAGGCGGCCTACTCCGCCTCCATCTCCAGCACCTTGCACTGAATCTGCAGGTGAGCGCTCGCCGGAAGGAAGAGGAACGCGGCGCCATCGCCGTACGGGAAGGGGATGATCTCGACCGTCCCCGCCAGGCGCGCTCCCTCCGGCATCGCCTGCAGCCGTGCGGCGATCGCGGCGTCCGTCAGATCCTCTTTGGCCACCCCCACCAGGTGATCCGCGGCGGTGTGGTACCGGAAGGTGACCCGCGGGCCCGCCGCGGTCGAGGGGATTTCCAACTCGCACGCACCGCCCGGCGCACGCACGAACCGCGCCTCCGGCGCGCTCGCGATCCTCGCGCCCGGGCGGTAGATCAGATCGAGTTCCTCGAACGCCTCCTTCCGGCGCTTCTCTGCGCAGATCGCGCAGGAATCGGCCCGGCTTCGTTCGAGCCGCTCGAGGGCTGCGGCCGGCAGATCGAGAACGGAAATGACAACGTCCTGGGCCACCGGCGGAGTCGCCGGCTGCGTCTCCCGGGATGATGAAGCGCAGCCGGAGCCGAGCACGACCAGGCCAAGCATGAAGAGACCAAGAACCGCCGCGGGACCCAGGCCGGCGAGGTGCGGAAGAATGCGGCTAGAAAAAGGCATTAGCGCCGACTCTCGCTTCCTGCGTGAAGACATCGCGCTCGAGGCAACCGTCGACATGGATCGACAGGCTCGTGTTCGCGCCCAGTCGGAAGTTCTGGCCGAAGCTTGCCTGCACGAACCGGACCTCCTCGCCCAGAGGGTAGTTGGCGTACCGCGCCGCGAGTTGCGCCTTCCACCACGAGGCCACGTTCTTCAGCACGCCCGTCGAGGCGCCCGCGCCCAGCGAAAAGCCCCGATCCAGCGCGCCGCCGACCCGGAGATCGCTCTCGAGCATCACATACCAGAGCCCCACGACCGGAAGATCGTACGCCCGGCCGGCCCCGGGGCTGAGCCCGTAGACCAGGTGATCCCCTCGGCGCTCCAGTGCTCGCCGATAGAAGCCGGTGTTCACCTTCCATGACATCGGCCGGAGAAACCTGCTCCGCGGCGCGATCGAGACGATGTCGATCAGGTCGATCGCTTCAAGCCTGAGCCTCCGCTCCCGGGAGTAGTACCGGAGGGCAACGTCGCCGAAGATGATCTGCGAGCCCCGCTTGTAGCCCGCCTCGTCGTCGAGCAGCCCGTGATACGCCGGTCGCAGCCGGAGTTCCTGGAACGGCTCCTCCTCGAGGGCTCCCGCCGCGATGGCCAGCCGGTTGGAACGGTGTCCGTCGTCCGGCCGGACGGGGACCGGGATCTCGTAGCGCCACTCCTCGGACTCCCCCAGGCGGCTCCGGGCCTCGAGCGTCTTCAGAAAGCGCGGAACGTAGAGGTTTTTCTCGAGATCGCCCCTCGTGTGCAGGTACTGGAGATACTCGCTCGCCAGATCGCAGACCCGGATCTTCTCTTCGCGCGGGATCTCCCGCTCCAGCACCGAAGTCGCTTCCCGCTTCCCCCGCGCAATCTCCCAGGCCTCCTCGCGTCGCTCCGCGGGGAGTGACGCCGAGAGGAACGAGACCTTGGTCGACTTCGAGGGACGGTAGACCGCCTCCTCGATCATGCCGCTCTCCCGGACCGCTCTGATCGTCGCGAGCGGGATAACCCAACCGTGGAACCGGTCAGTGAGCCGCACCGAGGGGCGCGCCGCCTCGAGCAGGAAGAGAAGACCGTAGGAGCAGTTCTCGCTGAAGAAGAAGTAGTTCGAGTGGATTTCCTCGAGTTCGTAGACATGCAGGACGAGCCGGCGGATCTCCTCAGAATCGAGGTTCAGCGGGTACTCCCAGATGTCCCGGTCGGCCACATCGCTGTACTCCTGCAATTTGGCGTAGTACGGCAGGATGGAGAAGTAGCCGGGATAGCCCCCCAACAGCCCCTTCGCGATGTAGATCGGCGCGATCGTCGACCCGGTGGTCAGCGCCGAGTAGTTCACGGCATAGGCGAGGAGCTTGCTCTTCGAGGCGGTCTCGATCGTCAGCAGGGTGTGCCCGTACATGGAGGCCGGGCTGTTGATGTGCGACGTCGGGAAGATCAGCGTCGCCGACTCCGGCCGGATCTGCTCGAGGAAGTTCTCGAACCGGTCGCACCGCGGCACGGGCAGCCGCGTCTCGTCGATCGCCAGTTTCGTCCGCAGCCACTCGTAGCGCGCCGCGAATCGGCAGACCGGGTGCTTCCGGGTGGTGTCCGCCTCCGGGATGGCCGGTTCGAAGAACGACCGGATGGTGGCGCACAGCTCGGCCTGTGGATCGTGCTTGCCCCTGGGATCGGCGAAGAAGGCGGGGTCATCGACCAGACTGCGCAGGCCGAAGAGCCCTCGCTTGTAGTGCAGGAGGATGTGCCAGTACCTCTCCTCGTGCAGCTTCTGACGCTCCGCCGATGCGAGGAGAGAGTCCGCGTAGGAATCGACCGCGACAACGTCGGCGTCGCCGGCCCCCGCCGGCTGCGCGCAGAGGATCAGGAGGAAAAGGACGAGGGGCAGCCGGAGTCCGAAGACCACCCGCCCGCCCCCCGGTGCGCTCTGCTCGTACAGGATCAGCTCGGCTGGTTCAGGACCTTCTCGATGTTGTTCAGGACGTCGAGGGAGGTCACCTCAACGGAGGTGTAGATCCGGGAGAAGCTCGACTGGAGCCTGGCATACAGGTCCGGCCGCGCCTCGACCGGCGTGTCCAGCAGCACCGCCAGCGTGCTCAGGTACTCCCCGTGCCCCTGGGAGATGTCCATGGCCAGGTTGTCCATGTTGTCGGAGACGAACTTGTTGAGCTTCTCATTGGAAGCGAAGGTCGCCGCCTTCGTGCAGTTGCTGGTGCCGGTCGTGATGCCGAAGGTCTGGTTGCCGTAGATGCCATTGAAGGTCGCGGCGCAGACCTGCGACAGCAGGCCATCCTGGTCCTTGAAGATGAGCGAACCGAGTCCGCAGCCGGTGTTGTTCTGGTTCGCCTGGATCTCACCGGCGACAGCCAGCAGGCAGAAACCGGCGAGCATCAGTCCCACGAATCCTTTCATGCGTCCTCCTTTGTTCCGTCGTGCCGCCTCTGGTGGCGGCTCCGGATGTTGCCACAGGCCTCCGGCCCTGTCCAGCACGACCCTACTCCACCTCCCCCTGCCGGAACCAGCGCCGCCGGCGCGCGTCATGATAGATCCAGAGCCAGGCGCCGGGGAGATCGGCGGAAGTCGTGGCTCCCGCAGCCGCCGATCCGACCGCGACGACAAAAACGTACCAGTAACGCCGCGTCACCGTGCGCCGCCACCATCCGCCCGAGACGAGGAACGGCCCCTTTGCCTCCCGCACGGCGCCCAGGCCGTGGATCGTCCGCGTGAGCGGGCTGTCAGCCTCCGGCGTCCCGACTTCGCTCGCGCCGTCCTCCACGCCGGCCTCGCCCGGCGCGCCCCGGGCCCGCGACAGCGTGATCGGCTCCGGCCGTGCGAGGATCCGCCGCACGAGCGGCGTCATCCGTACCTTGCGTGGCTCGGCCCCAGCCAGCCGCTCCAGCGGCTCCAGCACGACCTGCGCCTCGGGCAGGTGCGCCTCGACGAGACGCGCCACGGAGACCGCACCGTCTCCGTACTCCGCCCGCACGCGCGCCAGGGCGCGATTGGCCGCTTCCAGGTCGCGGCGCGGCGCCTCCGCAAAGAGGGTCATCTGCTCCGAGGACGCCGCGACGAATCCCGCCTCGAGCCGCACCTCCACCGCTCCCGATGGAAACGGGATCGACTCGAGCCGCAGCCGCAAGAGGTCGAGCAACAGCTCCAGCTCCCGCGTCGGCGTGGCCGGTCGCAACGTCTCGAGGCGGCTGCGCGCGCCGTCCGCTCCCGGGTGGTCGAAGACGATCTCGACGGCCAGCGAGGCCAGGGCGCGATCCCGGCGGCGGAGACGTTCCAGCAGCGTGCGGAGATCGTCCTCGATCGCATGGAGCAGCCGCGCGACATCGGTCTCGGCGTGGTCCAGCAGGATCCGGCGCTCGTGCGGCTCTTCCGGGATCTCCGGCGCGAGCGGCGTCCACGATTCTCCGCGCGCCTGGCGATGGAGGGCAAACGCCGCCTCGCCGAAACGCCGGCGGATCCCCGAGGGAGGCAGGTCGAGAAAGCCGCCCAGCTCGTGGATTCCGAGCCTGGCCAGAAGATCGCGGAGCCTGGCATCGCGCGTGATCCGGTCGATCCGAATGCGGCGCACCGCCGCGCGTTCCTGTTCGGGATCATCGAAGACGACGAGCCCGGCGATGGATCGCGCCGTCGCGTAGCACCCGAAGCGCGAGAAGCCGACCGCGATGCGCCCTTCGTAGTTCGCTTTCCGCAAGTCGGCGCGGATGAGCCCGGCCCAGGCGGAAAACTCCGGATGCAACAGCCCCAGCCCATCGGCCCCCAGCCAGAAGGTCCCCGGCTCGTCGCGCGCCGGCTCGACCTCGGGGGAGAAGAACCGCAGCCGCGACAGCACCGCCTCGATCTCCGTCTCGATCTCGGAGTCGGCCACCACCCCCGCGCGCAACTCCCGCGCGAGAGAGAGCGCCCCGGCGTAGCGCATCCCGGACAGGACACGCTCGGCCCGCGCGCGCTCGTTCACCCAGAGGAGCAGGCCCTGCGGCCGATCCTCGTCGATCACCGCGGCCGGAAACCCGCTCCATTCGGGATGGCGCCTCAGCAGGATCTGCAGCGGAAAGGCGGGCAGATCAACACAGGCCATCCGGGCCACGGCAGACCTCTTCGTGGCTCCAGCCTGCTCCCTGGCGCTTGTCCTTCAGGACCTGGAGATGGAAGGTGAATCGATCGAAGCCTGTTCCCCGCGTGGTTCCTTCCACGCGGAGCAGGGCCATCGAGGCGACCGGAGGCATCCCGGCCGGCCGGCGCGCGAGGATCAGCAAGGCTGCCTGGTGGCGGCGGCAGAGGGCGGAGAGGCGGACCTGGACAGAGGAATGCAGACTCGCCGGGCGCGGGAGACCGCCGGTGCCGCCGAGATCGAGCACGACGAAACCGAACGCGCCCGAACGCAGCAGATGTTCCGCCGCGCGCGCGCCGGCGACCGCGCCTTTGACCCGCACCAAGGGGAGCGCCCGCAGATCGATTCCCCCCTCGTGCAGGTCGGGCGCGTGGAAGAAGGAGTCATGCGCCGCGATCCAGGCCGCCGGCTCGTGGCGCTCCTGGGCCTCGCGGACCAGAAGTGCGGCCGCGGTCAGCCCACCGCTCGGTCCTGGTCCCGAGATCTCGGTCAGGCCTCCGGACAGGGTGTGCAGACTCCAGCGACGGGTGACAGCGTCCGGATCGCGTTCGGGAGGTGGCGCGATCGGAAGCGATCGTCCGACCGGATCAAGCGCCTCGACCAGCGAGAGCGCCATCGGGAGTTGCGGGAGTGTTCCCATGCGTGACCTCGTGACTTTGTAGCTCTGGCATCGCAGCTCTGGCATCGCAGCTCTGGCATCCTCGATCATGGTTCCCCGCACGAATGAGACTACCATACAAATGTTCGTATGCATCGACGCAAATGTCTCGGGGAGGGCAATACACCTGTAACAATCTACATTACAGTGTTTTACACCATTTCAAGAAATGGCCCCCAGGGTGAGGGGAATCGCCTAAGATGCGCGGGTTCGGAACCCGAATCCCCTCTGCCCCCCACAGGAGAGACGAGCATGACGCTGTCCGATCGCGGCGCGGCCGGACTCGACCGGCTATGCATCGATACGATTCGTACCCTGGCGATCGACGCGATCGAACAGGCGCGCTCCGGCCATCCCGGCATGCCGCTCGCGATGGCGCCGGTCGCCTACACCCTCTGGCAGCGTCATCTGCGTTACGACCCGCGGAATCCTCTCTGGCCGGATCGTGATCGGTTCGTCCTCTCCGCCGGCCACGCATCGATGCTGCTCTATCCCCTGCTGCACCTCGCCGGCGTCCGGCGCACCGAAATGCCGGGATTCACGCCGCCGGTCCGCCCCGCGCCGCCGGCGGGATGCGAGGACGATCCCGGGGAGGATCCGACGCTCGCGATCACGCTGGATGACATCCGCCGTTTTCGACAGTGGGGGAGCCTCTGCGCGGGACATCCCGAGTATGGCCTGGCCACCGGGATCGAGTGCACGACCGGCCCGCTCGGGCAGGGTGCCGGCATGAGCGTCGGAATGGCGGTCGCCGCCCGCTGGCTCGCGGCCCGGTACAACCGGCCCCGGCACGAGCTCTTCGGTCATCGCGTCTTCGCCCTCTGCAGCGACGGCGACATCATGGAGGGAATCAGCGCAGAAGCGGCATCCCTCGCCGGACACCTGCGCCTGTCGAACCTCTGCTGGATCTATGACCGGAACCGGATCACGATCGAAGGTTCCACCGATCTCGCCCTGAGCGAGGAGGTCGGGGCGCGGTTCGAGGCTTACGGCTGGCGCGTCCGGCACGTCGCCGATGCGAACGACGTCGAGTCGGTCGATCGCGCGTTCTCGGAGTTCGCGGCCGCCTCGGCGGAATCCCCTGCCCCGACCCTCATCCTCATCGACAGCCGGATCGCCTGGGGCGCGCCGAAGAAGGAAGGAACGAGCGCGGCGCACGGCGAACCGTTGGGTACCGACGAGGCGCGCGGAACCAAGCGGAACTACGGCTGGCCGGAAGAGGCGCGCTTTCTCGTGCCGGACGGCGTGCGTGGACACTTTCAGGCGGGCCTCGGCCGGCGCGGCGCTTCCCTGCAGCATGAGTGGCGGGAGCGGTTCGAAGCCTATGGCCGTGCGTTTCCCGCCGAAGCCGCGGAGTTGGACCTCATCTTCCGCCGCGCGCTTCCCGAGGGGTGGGATTCCGGGCTACCGTCGTTCCCCGCCGATCCGAAAGGCCCGGCCACGCGCACCGCTTCGGGCCGGGTGCTGAACGCGGTCGCGCCTCGGATCCCCTGGTTGCTGGGGGGGTCGGCCGACCTCGGCCCGTCGATCAAGACGGTCCTGGCCGGAGAGAGCAACCTGAGCGCGGCCGAACCAGGCGGACGGAACCTTCGTTTCGGCATCCGCGAGCATGCGATGGGCGCCCTGGTCAACGGTCTCTGCCTGAGCGGACTGCGGGGATACGGCTCCAGTTTCCTCGTCTTCAGCGACTACCTACGACCGGCCCTGCGCCTGGCGGCGCTGATGAGACAGCCGGCGATCTTTGTCTTCTCGCACGATTCGATCGGGCTCGGCGAGGACGGCCCGACCCACCAGCCGGTGGAGCACCTGGCGGCACTCCGCGCGATCCCCGGACTCATCGTGCTGCGCCCCGCCGACGCGGCCGAGACGGTCGAGGCGTGGAAGGTGATCGTAGAGCTGCGTCACGAGCCGGCGGTGCTGGTGCTGACGCGGCAGGACACACCCTGTTTCGCGCGGGAAGAGGGGGCGGCCGCTTCGTCCCGAACGCCGGGCGCGGGCGATCCGTCGGAGACGCCGCCGCGCTGCGCTCCCGCGGAGGGACTCAGGCGAGGCGGCTATGTCCTCCTCGATCCTCTATCGCAAGCGCCGCGGGTGATCCTGATCGGCACCGGCAGCGAGGTCGCCCTCTGCCTCGAGGCACACTCCCGGCTCTGCGCCGAGGGAGTCCCCTCGCGGGTCGTGAGCCTGCCGTCCCGCGAGCTCTTCGAACGGCAGGACGCCGCCTACCGTGACACCGTTCTGCCGCCTGCCATCACCGCGCGGGTCACGGTCGAGGCGGCCTCGACCTTCGGCTGGGAGCGTTACGCGGGCGCTGCGGGCGCGATGATCGGCCTGCATCGCTTCGGCGCTTCGGCCCCCGGGCCTGTGCTCTATCGCGCCTTCGGCCTCACGGTCGAAGCCGTGGTCGAGGCGGCGCGCGCCCAGGCCGGCGCGCCCGGCGCAACGCCGGCAGCCTGAGTGGAATCGGTGGAGGTGTCCCATGAGCTCTGATCCTGCCGTCATCCCTTTGACCGAACTCCCCGCCTACCGTGAGCTCCTCCGCCACCGGGACGGAATCGCCGGGCGGCATCTGCGGGAGTTGTTCGCCGAGGATCCCGGCCGTTTCGATCGCTTCTCGCTCCGGCTGGACGAGCTTCTGGTCGACTACTCCAAGCAGTTCGTGACCGAGGAGACGATGGCGCTGCTTGCGCGCCTGGCCGACGAGGCCGATCTGCGCGGCTGGATCGATCGCATGTTCGCCGGGGAGAGGATCAACCGCACCGAGAACCGCGCGGTGCTGCACACGGCGCTGCGCAACCGGTCGAATCGCCCGGTGATGGTTGACGGACGCGACGTCATGCCCGACGTGAACTCCGTCCTCGGGAAGATGCGCGACTTCAGCGAGCGGGTGCGCTCCGGAGCCTGGCGGGGACAGACCGGCCAGCCGGTCACGACGGTCATCAACCTCGGCATCGGCGGCTCCGACCTCGGCCCCTGCCTCGTGACCGAGGCCTTGCGCCCCTGGTGGCACGATCGGATGCGCGCCCGCTTCGTCTCCAACGTCGACGCCACACACCTGACC
Source organism: uncultured bacterium (assembly GCA_964371055.1). Classification (GTDB taxonomy): domain Bacteria; phylum Eisenbacteria; class RBG-16-71-46; order CAIMUX01; family CAIMUX01; genus CAYJLF01. The sequence goes on from CAYJLF010000006.1 coordinate 178,924, forward strand.
GAGGCGCTGCGCGGGACCGATCCCCAGGGCGTCCTCTTCATCGTCGCTTCGAAGACCTTCACCACGCAGGAGACCCTGGCCAACGCCCATTCGGCCCGCGCCTGGCTGATCGAAAAACTGGGAACGGAGGAGGCGGTGGCGCGTCACTTCGTCGCGGTGTCGACCAACGCCCGGGCGGTCCGTGAGTTCGGCATCGACGAGGCCAACATGTTCGGCTTCTGGGACTGGGTGGGCGGGCGGTTCTCCACCTGGTCGGCGGTGGGTCTGCCGGTCGCCCTCATGATCGGGATGGATCGCTTCGAAGAGTTCCTCGGGGGCGGCCACGACATCGACGAGCACTTCCGGAGCGCCCCGTTCCGGCAGAACATCCCGGTCGTGCTGGCGCTGCTCGGGATCTGGGCGACGAACCTGCTGGGCGCGACCGCGCACGCGGTTCTGCCGTACGACCAGTACCTGGCCCGGTTCCCGGCCTACCTGCAGCAGCTCGACATGGAGAGCAACGGCAAGGGAACCGATCGCGCCGGCCGGGCAATCCGGGGATACCACACCGGACCGGTCGTCTTCGGCGAACCCGGCACCAACGGACAGCATGCCTTCTACCAGCTGATCCACCAGGGGACGCACCTGATCCCGGCCGATTTCCTGGCCGCCGCCCGCCCGCAACATGCCACAGGCGATCACCACGCCATGCTGCTCTCCAACTTCTTCGCGCAGACCGAGGCATTGATGCGCGGCAAGACGGCGGAGGAAGCGAAGGCCGAACTGAAACAGGCGGGTCTGTCCGCCGAAGTCCGTGACGCGCTCGTTCCGCACAAGGTCTTTCCGGGCAACCGCCCCACGACGTCGATCCTCTATCCAGAGCTCGATCCGCGCACCCTGGGCCGCCTGCTCGCCCTCTACGAGCACAAGATCTTCGTCCAGGGAGTGCTCTGGGGCATCTACAGCTTCGATCAGTGGGGCGTGGAGCTGGGCAAGCAACTCGCCAACCGGATCCGGCCGGAGCTGGCGGATGACGCGCCGGTGACCGCGCACGATGCGTCGACGAACGGACTCATCGATCACTACAAGAGGCTGCGGGGAGACCGCGGGTAGCCGGCGGCAACGCCGCGGACATCGATCAGGGCGCCAGGAGCCTCAGACGGGTCCAGTTCCGGCCCCGAATCGACTCCTCCACCGACCCCGGCAGATCGAGGACGATGCCGTGTTCAGGCCGGACGGACCGAACGCCGTTGCCTGACTCGGCTCCATCATACCGATCCTCCGCTCCTCCCACGTCGATGAAGAGAGACAGGCTCGTCCCCCCGTGATAGTCATTCCCCCCTGCCCGCCCGGGACCGGGAGCGTAGTCGTAGTGGTCCCGCCCGCCACGATCGACGAAGAGACAGACACTGTTGTGGGCGGATGCCCCGAGAGAGAAGCCGCCCCCACCCCGGTAGATGTCATCTCCCTCCGCGTCGACGAAGAGCGTCACGCACTCGTCCCACGCCAGCCCCTGGGCGACCGCCTGCCGCGTCGTGTAGAGATCGTTCCCGCCATCCTCGAGGAAGACGCCGACCGCCTGGTGTGCGCTGAACCCCTGGTTGTAACGCGACCCGATGTAGGTGTCGTCCTCCCGGCCGGCAGCGCGGCAGATCCCGAGGCCGTAGTAGTAGCCACCCCCCTGCGAAAAGTTTCCGGCTTCCATCCGGTCGCGGCCTCCGCCGTCGAGGAACAGGCCCAGTCCTCCTGATGCGACGGTCCGAAACCCGATCCCTGCCCCCTGCGACCACGCGTCGAAGATCCCCGCGTCCCCGTAGCCGGTCGGGTAGAGTCCCTTGGCGTAGTACTCGTCGTCGCCCGCATGGTCGATTACGGCTCCTATTCCGCGCGCCAGACCAACGCCCTGGACCTGGCAGTCCCCCTCATACCGATCGCTCCCCGCGCGGTCGAGCAGCAGTCCGAAGCCGAAGAGCCCGACTCCTTGGCAGAAGGTCCGCCCACGCCAGGTGTCTCGTCCCGCCCGGTCGTCCACCCACCCGACCCCGAAGTAGCCGGTCCCCTGTCCCCACTGCCGGGCGATGTACTGGTCGTCGCCGTCCAGATCGAGCAACGCCCCGATCCCGAGACAGCCGCTCCCCTGGCAGACGTTCTCGGTCGACTCGTAGGCGTCATTCCCCTCGAGATCGACGCAGATGCTGATCGGCGTCTCCCATCCCCGTGAGCCCCCCGCGTTGCCGGTGTAGAAGTCATCCCCGCCCAGGTCGAGCAGGAAGGCCACATCCATCTCGCGATGCCAGGCTCGTCCCAGGCCGCCGAACACGATCCGGCCCATCGGCGTCTGGCGGTTGTGGAGTACGGGTGCGGCCAGCGTGTCGGCATACGCCCGGCGCAACAGACTTGCGGCCTCCTGCACCCACGCCGGGTCGGTCAGGCGAGCGGCTTCCCCGGCCGCCGCGAAGAGAGCGGCGTAGTCGATCCTCTCGGCCAGCGCGATCAGCCGGCGATTGCGGCCGAAGCGTTCGCGGTCCGCGTCGAAGTGGATGTAGACCTCCCCGGCGAAGGCAGTGCTGAGGTCGTAACGATGCTCCGCCAGGAAGCGACGTTCCTCGTCGTTCAGATTCGCAAAAGCGCGGCGATGGTGATCGCGGGCTGAGGCCAGCACCGCCGTGATCGCTTCGAGGAGGGGAGCGACCAAGGAGTCGCGCGCGGCGGCGGAGAGGTGAGCGTCGGCACCCGGAGCCGGCGGTGGCCCCGGCGGTGGCGCCGAGGATCCCGTCTCGAGCCTCATCGGTGCCGGCCCCCCGGTGGTCGATCCCGCGCCCGGCGCCAGGAGCGCGCGAGCCTCCACCAGCAACCGAGGGATGCGCGTCTCCCTCCGGAAGGTCTCCGAGATCTCGCGCGCAAAGCTCTCGACCCGGAACGGCTCGCGATGCGCATAGCTCATGCAGTCGAGCCGGTGCGGATCGGCGGTCTCGTGGCACCGGGCCAGGCGGGCGAGGAGATCCTCCGTGTCCGAGCGCAGACCGGCGGAATCGACGATCGACCAGGCCAGTCGCGCGATATCGCTCTCGGGATAGCGATCGCGGGGATAGATCTCCGCGGGAGGCTTTCCCGCCGGCCAGCGCGCTTCCGGACGCGGTCCGAGGGTCACGATCGCATCGAACTCCCGCTGGCGCCGCTCGGCGCGCGCTAGAAGCGTCTCTCCATCCCGCAAGGAGTCGATCACGGCCGACGGAACTCGCCAGAACCGACGCGCCGTCGGCGGATCGGCCGCGGTTCCATCGAGAGTCACGGCGCGGTCGAGCCCGTCCCGGCGTACGCGGAAGCGCACGCGCTCCCCCGTCTGGCGAGGCGTCATCCAGCGCTGGAACATCGCGCGCGTGCTCTCCGGCGGGGAGTCGAACGGCACGCCGTCGATGCCGAGGAGGATATCCCCCACCTCCAGGCCGGCGACCTCGGCGGGAGAGTCGGGCCAGACCGCCGTCACGCGCAACCCACAGAGCGCGCTATCCGGTCGGTCGAACCCGGTTCCGTCGACGAAGAGGCCGGGACGCCGCGGAGGGACCGGTGCGACCGGCTCGTGGTAGATGCCCAGCCAGCCCCGAGTGTCGGCGGCGAAAGCCCCCATCGTGTGCGGAGCGATCGCCGATCCCGCCAGGAGAACGATCGCCCACGCGACAACCGGGATGGGACTCAGCCTCGTCGTTCGACTCGGGACGTTCCTCTCCATGGCGTCTGGACTCCCTCCAGGATCCCGGTTCCGCAGCCGCAGCGATTCCGTCGCGCGGAATCGTACGCTCACCCCGGCTCCGGGGCCAGAGCTCGAACCCGTCGCGCACCGATGGATGGAACCCCCCTCCCCAGTGCGCGAAACCGCTTGGCCGCGCGGGCGGGCCCCGCTAGCTTCAGCCAACCGGCGGAAGGAGGAACCACTCGTGGAATCGCGCCCGTCTCTCACGCATCGCCAGCCGTGGTGGCCGTACGTCGCTCCGATGGCGGCATTCCTGCTGCTCACCGCACTCGAGGGGATGGTATCGGACGCGACGCGCGAGACGCGACCGGGGCTCTACCCGGTGGCCTACGCCGTCAAGATCGCGCTCGTCGGCGTCATCGCGTGGTTCTGCCGCTCCACCTGGCGGGACCTGAAGCCGCGACCCTCCGCCTCCGTCCTCCTACTCTCGGTCCTCAGCGGCCTCGTCGTCACTGCGCTCTGGATCGGTCTGGATGGCCGGTATCCCGCGTTGCCGCTCCAGGAATCCCGGGCGGCCTTCGACCCCGGCGCGCTTCCCCCTACGGGCCGCGCGTTCTTTCTCGCTCTGCGTTTCTTCGGACTGGTTCTCGTCGTTCCGCTGATCGAGGAGCTGTTCTGGCGCTCGTTCCTCATGCGCTGGATCATCCGCCCCGACTTCCGCTCCGTGGCGCTCGGCACGGTCACGCCGCTGGCTGCGGCCGTGACCTCGGGGCTCTTCGCTCTGGCGCATCCCGAGTGGCTGCCGGCGCTCTTGACCGGGCTCCTCTGGGCGTTCCTGCTCCGGAGGACGCGCAGCGTGGCGGCCTGCTTCGTGAGCCACCTGGTCGCCAACCTCGCCCTGGGTCTCTACATCGTGATCTCAGGAAACTGGCGATTCTGGTAGTCGATTTTCCTGAGGGGGAACGTCGCCCGACCGAACTAGGATTGGTCATCGTCGCTCAAGCAATGGCGACGACCGGCCGAATCGTACATCTGCAAGGGGGGACGGCCCCCAGTCAGCCCTCGGGTCGTCTTCTTGCCTCACTCCCGGCCGCCGGTCGGACTTCCGGCGGTGAATGTGCATGCGGTTCACATGATCCTGTCGGAGGAGGATCCGTGATGACGGGAGTAGTCCATCTTCTGGTCCTGGTCGTCGAGGACGATCCTCTCCAGGCTTCCCTCATTCGTCGGTCGCTCGAACGGGCCGGTCGCGGCTACCAGGTCCGGGTGGTGGATAGTCTCGACGCGTTCCGCATGGCGGCCGACGAGCAGCTTCCCGACGTCGCTCTGGTCGACCTCAACCTGCCGGACGGGCGGGCGACCGAGATCCTGACCGGCGAGCCCGAGGCGGGCCGGTTCCCGATCCTGATCATGACCGCGCACGGGGATGAGGCGACCGCTGTCTCCGCCCTGCGGAGCGGCGCCCTCGACTACGTCGTCAAGTCGGACGAGAACATCGCCGGCCTCCCGCGCATCGTGGAGCGGGCCATGCGAGAATGGAGCCTGCGGATCGAGAAGGCGAGGACGATCTCCGCCCTGCGGGAGAGCGAAGCCCGCTACCGGCTCTTCGTCGAGGCGGCGAACGACGGCATCTGGGCCATGGACAGCTCCTTCGGCACGACCTTTGTCAACGCCAAGATGTGCGAGATGCTCGGCTACACGCGCGAGGAGATGCTGGGCCGACCGGTCACCGACTTCATGTTCCCCGAAGACCTCGCCGCCCACGGCGTGGAGATGAGACGACGGGAGAACGGAGAGGCCGGGCGCTACGAACGGCGTTTTCGCCGGCGGGACGGCACGCCCTGCCACACCACGGTCTCGGCCACGGCGCTGCGCCACCCGGACGGCTCGTTCGGCGGCTCGTTCGCCACCTTCGCGGATGTGACCGAGCAGCGGCGATCCGAGGAACACCGGCGCGTCCTGGCCGAACTGCTCGATACCTGTCCCGCCTCCATCACGGTCCACGACTTCGACGGAAACTTCCTCTACGCGAACCGACGCACCCTGGAGTATCACGGCTACGAGCGGGACGAGTTCATGGAGCTGAACCTGAACGATCTCGACGTTCCCGAGAGCGCGGCGCTCATTCTTCCGCGCATCGAGCAGATGATCCGGGAGGGAGAGGCCTTCTTCGAGGTCGCGCATCGCCGCAAGGACGGCACGCTCATTCCCCTGCTCGTCAACGGCCGGGTCACCGAGTGGCAAGGGCGCCGCGTGGTGCTCAGCGTGGCTTCCGACGTAACGGAGCAGAAGCAGGCCGAAAAGGAGCTGCTGTCGCTCAAGGCGGCGGTCGAGCAGGCCGCCGACGGGATCGCCCTCACGGACCTCGACGGCAGCGTCCAGTTCGTCAATCGCTCCTGGGCCGGCATGCACGGGTGCCGCCCCGAAGATCTGCTCGGATCGCACCTCGGGGTCTTTCACACCCCGGATCAGTACCGGCAGGAGGTCGTGCCGTTTCTGGACCGCCTCCGGTTGAACGGGCGCCAGGAGGCCGAGGTCAACCACTGCCGCCAGGACGGCCGCCCCTTCCCCACGTGGATGTCCGCGACCGTCCTCCGGGATGCCCACGGCCATCCGGTCGGCATGCTCGCCGTCGCCCGCGATATCACGGCACAGAAGAACGCCGCCCTGCAGCTGCTCCGCTCCCGGGAAGAGCTGAAGGAGACCAATCAACGCCTCGAGCGGACGGCGATGCGGGCGCGGGAAATGGCGCGGAAAGCCGAAGCGGCCAACTCAGCCAAGAGCGACTTCCTAGCCAACATGAGCCACGAGATCCGAACGCCGCTCAACGGCATCGTCGGCATGACCGAGCTTCTGCTCGACTCCGGGCTCGCGGGGGAACCCCGCCGCTACGCCGAGACGGTGCAGTCGTGCAGCGAGACACTCCTTCGGCTCATCAACGACCTGCTCGACTTCGCCAAGATCGAGGCGGGCAAGCTCGACCTGGAGTCGATTCCGTTCGACCTGCATTCCGCCCTGAAGGAGGCGATCGACATCCTGCACCCGAGGGCGGAGCGGAAGAACCTGACGCTCTCGGTTCTCATCGCCCCGGGGGTGCCGGCACGCCTGCGGGGCGACCCGGGGCGGCTGCGCCAGATCATTCTGAACCTGGCCGGCAATGCCATCAAGTTCACGCACGAAGGGGGGGTGACGATCGCCGCGGAGGTCGTGCGGGCGGACGAGCAACGGACCTGCCTCAAGATCAGCGTCCAGGATACCGGCATCGGCATCCCGGAAGATCGGCGCGGGGTCCTCTTCGAGCCTTTCACGCAGGTCGATGGCTCGACCACGCGGAGATACGGCGGCACCGGCCTGGGGCTGGCCATCGTCCGACAGCTCGCCGGGTTGATGGGCGGCAGCGTCGGGGTCGAAAGCTGCGTCGGTGAGGGCTCGACCTTCTGGGTCACAGCCGTCTTCGAACGGGACATTGCGCCAGAGCCGCTCCAACCCGCCGATCTCCGCGGCTCCCGGGTCCTGGTGGTGGATGCGAACCCCCGGTTCAGCGCACAGCTCGAGGAGTGGCTGCGCGGGACGGGCTGCCGGTGCGACGTGATCCCCTCTGCCGCGACGGCGACGACCGCTCTCCGACTCGCCCAGAGCGTCCAGGACCCCTACGCGGTTGTCCTGGTGTCCGAGGAACTCCCCCCGGGCGAAATGCGCGAGATCGTGCGCCGGCTGCAGGACGACCCCGACACGCGCTCGATCCCCCTCGTCTTGATCGCCTCCGCGGGAATCCGGGGAGACTCGAACCAGTACCGCGAGTCCGGGTTCTCTGGGTACATCAGCCGGCCGTTCGAGCTTGACCAGCTGCGGGACTGCCTGGGGCTCGTTCTCGCCCGGTCCCGGGACGCAACAGAGGACGCCGGCATCGTGACGCGCCACACCGTGGCGGAAGCTCGACGCCGCTCGAGGTAACGCGGGCCTCCTGCTAGCCGAAGATCTCGGCGAAAAAGCGCAGCATCGCCTGCCACGAACGGCGATCCGCCCGTTCGTCGTAGGCCGATCCCTGGCTCGGGTCGCTGCCTGCCTCCGGATGCGTGAAGCTGTGCACCGCGCCGCCGTAAGCTACGAACTGGTAGTCCACGCGCGCGGCCCGCATCTCGTCATGAAAGGCAGCCACCTGCTCCGCGGGGACATAGGGATCGTCGGCCCCGTGGCAGACGAGGACGCTGCCGCGGATCTGCGCGGCGTCCTCGGGGCGCGGAGTGTCGAGATTGCCGTGGAAGCTCACGACGCCGGCCACCTCGGCTCCGCTGCGCGCCAGCTCCAGCGCGACTCCGCCGCCGAAGCAGTAGCCGATCGCCGCGACCTTGGCCGGATCGACTCGTGGATGCTTCGTCAACGCTTCGAGCCCGGCCTGTGCGCGGGCCCGCATCAGCGCGCGGTCGCCGCGATAGCGGCCGGCCTGCTTGGCCCGCTCTTCGGTTGTCTCCGGCCGCACTCCCTGGCCGTAGATGTCGACCGCCAGGGCGACGAACCCGGCTTCGGCCAGCATCTCCGCGCGCTTCTTCGCGTACGGACCGAGGCCGGACCAGTCGTGTACCACGATCACTCCGGGTACGCGCGCTTCGCCGATCCCTTCCGGAACCGCGAGATACCCCTCCAGCGCGGTCTCCCCCTGACGGTAGACGATCGTCTCGGTGCTCACCTTGGCCTCCGCGACACCGCCGGCGGGCAGCATCAGCCACAACAACGTCATCGACAGCAGCGTCGTCACGCCGATTCTCTTCATCGTGATCCTCCCTCGATGCGCCCGTTGACGGGGGTCGCATCCCCGGTTGGATTCAGCGCGCGGCGGCCCGGCGGTGCCGTTGTCCCGCCCGCGGGCCCGGGACGGGGCCGACCGGTTCGAGACTCAGCGTCGCGACTTGCGGCAGGTCCAGAAGGTGCGCGGCACGAAGAAGTCCTCCGACGTGTACGGATCGATCCGCTCCACGCCCAAGAGGTCCAGCCCGGCGGCGTGCAGCATCTCCCGCACCTCGCCCCGGAACCACCGTCGTTCCTTCACGTCGAACTCGATCCTCTTCCACCCCGAGCCCCGCGGCCGGAAGAAGGTGAAGCGCGCCCGCCCGATCCCGATGCCGCGCTCCTCGGCGTAGGTCGTGTCGATGCCGACGAAGAGGTTTCGGCCGTCCAGGATCGAGGTCCCGGTGAAGAGCTCGGGAAAGGCCAGGTCGTCGACCAGGTCGAAGACGAAGAGGCCTCCCGGCGCGAGCGCGGCGGCCACGCGGCGGAAGGTCCGTCGCAGATCCGATTCGCGGACCAGGTGATTCAGGCTGTCGAAAAGGCAGGTGATGATCCCGGCCGGTTCGGGGAGGGAGAGCGCTCGCATGTCCTGCACGGAGAAGACGGGCCGCGGGAGTCTACGGACGGGTCCGGCCGCTCCGCGACTCGGAGCCGGCCTGGCGCTGGCGGTTGCGGGTGCGCGCCGCGATCCAGACGCCCGGCGCGCCGCCGCGATCATGCGCGGCGACAGATCGCTCCCATAGACGCGCCAGGAACGATGCGTGCGCTGCCACCAGAAGGCGAAGATTCCGGTGCCGCAGGCGATGTCGGCCAGAACGGGCACCGGCGTACCTCGGGCGCGCGTCACCGCGACGACGCGCGGCGCGACGGCGACCGAGAAGGCCTTGGGATAGAGCAGCTGCCAGCTGTCATAGACTTCGGCGAATCCGCGGTAGGCATCTGTCATGACGAGTCTCCTCCGGCTGTTTGCGGCGGAACGTACCGGAGCGATCGATCCCGGGGAAGGAGGATCGCCTCACCCCGCCGGCGCGAGCGGCACGCCGCCTTTCACCTCCGCCCTTGTCCCTCCCCATGCCGCGGTGCTATCCCTTGCGGGGGTGCGCTCCGCCGGCCGCAGGGATTCACGGGTGCCGGCGGACTCAGCGCCGGCACGGAATTGCCCAGCCCAATGCGTTGTTTTGCAAGGAGATACAGATGTCTGCCCAATGGAAGATCGGGATCCTTACGGGCGGGGGTGACGTCCCCGGCCTCAACTCGTGCATCCGCGCCTTCACTCTCCGCGCCCTCGATGACGGCCACGAGGTCATCGGCATTCGTCGCGGCTGGCGCGGCGTCTCCAGCCTGAATCCCGACGATCCCGAAGGACTCCAGCAGTGGATGGTCCCGCTGACCCGGATCAAGGTCCGCACCATCGACCGCCAGGGAGGGACGTTCCTCCACACTTCGCGCACCAACCCGGCCAAGATCAAGTGGCGCGATCTTCCTGACTACCTGAGGTCCGACTATCGTCCCGCGGGCGAGGGAGAGGTCGACCCGGAACAGCGGTTCGACATCACCCCCCATGTGCTCAAGGCGCTGGCGCGGCTCGGCCTCACCCACCTGGTGGTGATCGGAGGCGATGACACCCTCTCCTACGCGGGCCGCCTCAACCGCGAGAACTTCCCGGTCGTCGCCATCCCGAAGACGATGGACAACGACGTCATGGGAACCGACTACTGCATCGGCTTCTCCACCGCCGTCAGCCGGAGCGTGAACCTCATCACCGAGCTGCGCACGCCGGTCGGCTCGCACGAGCGCATCGGCGTGGTGGAAGTCTTCGGCCGCTACTCGGGCGAGACCGCGCTCTTCACCGGCTATCTCGCCAGCACCGATCGAACCATCATCTCCGAGGTTCCCTTCAACATGGAGCGGGTCGCGGAGCTGATCGTCGAGGACAAGATGGCGAATCCAAGCCGGTACGCGATCCTCGCAGTCAGCGAGGGCTCGACTCCGGTGGGCGGCACGATGCTCCTGAGCGGGGAGGAGGACGCTTACGGCCACCGCAAGCTCGGCGGCATCAGCGACCTGATCGGCGCGGAGATCAAGCGCCGGACCGGAGAGAGCGTCATGGTGCAGCGACTGTCGTACCTGATGCGCAGCGGCGCGCCCGACTCCCTCGACCGGATGGTCGCCTACAGCTATGGCAACATGGCCTATGAGCTGATCGCGGGCGGCCAGCGCGGCCAGATGGTGGCCGTGCACGACGGTCGCTACACAACCGTGCCGGTCGAGATCGCGTCCAGCGGCCGGCGGCAGGTCAACGTGCAGGAGTTCTACGACACGGAACGGTATCTGCCGAAGATCCGAGGGGTGCGCGGCAAGCCGATGTTCCTGTACTGAGTCCGGGCCGGGAGGGCTCATGGGTGCCAGCGTCGGGCCCTCGCGGCCCGGAAGCGACGAGGAGGAGAATGATCGACCCCACGCCCTCCGGCGGTAAGCCTCGCGGCCGCGCGAGTCTCGACCCCAAGGAGATCGAGATCACGCTGAACGGCACCGCCGTCCGGGCCGGCGTCGGCACGACCGTCTCCACGCTCCTGCAGGATCATGCGCACCAGGGCCGGTTCCACCCGCTCGGCGCGGTCGTGAACGGCCGCCTCCGGTCGCTCGACCACGCCCTGGTCTCGGACTGCCAGATCAACACCGTCGACTACGGATCCAAGGACGGCGCCAGCATCTACCGGCGGACCGCGACTTTGATCCTCTGCGAGGCGGCCGCCACGGTCGACCCGGCCTTCAACCCGATCGTCGGGCAGGCGCTGGCCGGCGGGTACTTCTTCACCCTCCGCCGCAACGGAGAAGGTGTGGCGGAGATCGGGGCTGCGCTCGTCGATCGGCTCAAGCAGGAGATGCAGCGGATCGTCCGGGAGGCCCGGCCCGTGGTGGTCCGCAAGATCGCCGTCGAGGAGGCGCTCGACTACTTCCGGGCGGCGGGCGCCCGCGACAAGGTCATGCTGCTGGAGACCGTGCGGCGCGCCGAGGTCCAGGTCGGGTCGGTCGGATCGTTCCGCGATCTCGTGCTGGGTCCCCTCGCGACCTCGACCGCCGCGGTCAGCCGTTTCGACCTCGTGCCGTACGCATCCGGCATGGTCCTGCGCTTTCCCGGCCGCGATTTCCAGATGCGGCCGCTGACCAACAACCAGTCGAAGCTCTACGAAGCCTACCTCGAGACCCGGACCTGGAATGACGAGCTGGAGGTGAGCAACGTCGGCCAACTCAACGACGCGGTCATCCGGGGGCACGTCTCGGAGATCATCCGGATCGCCGAAGGGTTCCACGAGCGGAAGATCGTCGCCATCGCCGACGCGATTCGCGAACGGCAGCCCCACTCCCGACTGGTGCTGGTGGCCGGCCCGTCCTCGTCCGGCAAGACGACCTTCACCAAGCGCCTCGGGGTGCAACTCCGGGTGCTGGGACTGCGGCCGGTCGCCCTCAGCATGGACAACTACTACGTCAACCGCGCCGACACCCCGAAGAACCCCGACGGCACCTACAACTTCGAGTCGATCGAGGCGCTGGACCTCAGTCTCTTCAACGACCAGATCCTGCGGCTGATCCACGGCGAGGAGGTCTCCACTCCGGTCTACTCCTTCACTCAGGGAGTGCGCTCGGAGAAGACGATGTCGATGCGCCTCCGCCCGGGAGAGATCCTGATCGTCGAGGGGATCCACTGCCTGAACGAGCGGCTGACGGTGGGCGTCCCGCGTGAAGCGAAGTACAAGATCTACGTCTCCGCGCTCACGCAGCTCTCGATCGACGATCACAGCCGGATCTTCACCTCGGATGTGCGGCTGTTGCGGCGGATGGTGCGCGACCGGCTCTACCGCGGATACAGCGCGGCCCAAACGCTCCGGCAGTGGCCCAGCGTCCGCGCCGGCGAGGACCGGCACATCTTCCCGTTCCAGGAAGAGGCCGACGTGATGTTCAACTCGGCTCTGGTCTACGAACCGGCCGTCCTGCGGATCTATGCCGAGCGCTTCCTGCTCGAGATCCCGATCGACGAGCCGGTGATGAGCGAGTCGTACCGGCTCCTCAAGTTTCTCCACCTCCTCGTGCCGCTCTTCCCCGAAGAGGTACCCCAGAACTCGCTGCTGCGGGAATTCATCGGGGGGAGCGCGTTTCGCTACTGAGGGGCGCGGGGCGCGCCGCCCTCACGACCCCTTCTGCAGGTTCTGCGCCAGCATCCAGACGTTGCCGTCGGGATCGTAGAAGGTGGCCAGCCGCACCATGTCGGGGATCGTCCGGGTCGGCCCGTCGAACCTGACCTGGTGCTCCTCCAGCCAGGCGCGCGCCTCGTCGATGTCGATCACGCCCCACACCGGCGCGCACCCTCCCTTGGGGCCCGGTTCGACCGACTGCCCCAGGCCGACCGTGATCTTCTCCGAGATGGAGGCCAGTTCGCACCACCCCAGCTCCGCCACCCGGTAGAGCAGCTTGAAACCGAGGACCTTCTCGTACCACGCAATGGCCGCGTCGAGATCGCGCACGCTGAGAGAGAGGGTGATGTCGCCCTTGTATCGAATCGGCTGGCTCATCGTCATTCCTCCTATGTCGGTATGAAGATCGAAAACCGGTCATCGGCACCCGCCACCGGGTCTGGCACCGGGTCGGGCCTCGAGCTTCACAAAGTATAGTAGATTGTATTCCTGGTCGTCAAGCTCTAGGCTGGATCGCATGGAGTTTTCCCCGGCCCGATCCGCCCTGCTCATCCGTCTTCTCCACCACCGGTGGACCGCTCCGGTGGCGGCCGAGATCGCGCGCCACGACGGATGCCGCTTTGTCGAGATCCAGGCCGCGCTCTCGATCAGCCCGGCGTCGCTGCGGGTCGCCCTGGAGGCGGCGTTCGAACTCGGGCTGGCGGAACGGAATCCCGGGTACGGACATCCGCTCCGCCCGGAGTACGTGCCAACTGCGGCCGGCGCCGCCCTGGCGGGACCATGGCGCTCGCTCTGGCAGGCGGCGGAGGAGTGCGGAGCCGCTGAGATCGCCACCCGCAAGTGGACGCTGCCGGTTCTGGACGCGGCTGCCGCGAAGCTCGGCCACTTCTCTCAGATCCTCGGCGCGCTGAACGGGATCTCGCCACGCGCGCTCTCCAGGGCTCTTCGAGACATGGCGGAGGCAGGACTGGTGCAGCGCAAAGTCGAGGAGACCTTCCCGCCCGCGTCACTGTATACGCTCACGCCCCCCGGCCGATTCGTCTCCCGGCGACTCACACGGCTGGGGGACACGCTGCTCGAGGTGATACCCTTCGCTCCACCGGACCCTTGACCGAGTGCGGCGCCCCACGGTTGGCAGGCGGAAGTTGCTTGACGGGGCGACCACCATGTGATTACATTGTGATCACTTGCGGAGGGTCGTGTCATGAAGGCTCGTTTGGTCCGGATCGGAAACTCTCGCGGCGTCCGTCTGCCGAAGCCGCTGATCGAGCAGGCGGGCCTCGGCGACGAGGTGGAGTTGTTGGTGCGGGACGGTGCGATTGTGATTGCGGCGGCCCAGCGGCCGCGGACAGGCTGGGCCGTGGCGGCTAAGCGTCTGCGGCAGAGAGGCGGAGATCACCTGCTGGACCCGGCTTCGTCGACACGGTTTGATGAAGAGGAGTGGGAGTGGTGAGGGACGGCGCAGTCGTGCGTGGCGATGTCTATCTGGTCGAATTGAATCCGGCGCGGGGGAGCGAGATTCGGAAGACTCGGCCCTGTGTGGTCATCTCTCCCGACGAGCTCAACCAGCACTTGAGGACCCTCATCGTCGCACCGCTCACCACGGGTGTCCACCGCTATCCGTTCCGCATCTCGTGCCTCTTCCAGAACCGCAAGGGCCATGTTGTCCTGGACCAACTCAGAACCGTCGACCAGGAGCGACTAGTACAGCGATTGGGCGCCCTCGCTCCGGGGACGCTGGGTCGAGTGCTTGAGGTTCTTCAGGAGATGTTTGCGCCATGACGCCCCTGCCAACCACCGCTTGCACCAGCCGCCCGCTGTTGTCACGCCGCTTGAAGCAAGCGGCGCGCCAACCCGGCCGGAAGCCGGCCGGCCGCGGGCGCAGGTGAAACGGGTCGATCGACCGCGAGCAGAGCGGGGCACAATCGACCGCCGCCGTGGTTCGCTTCTCAGTTCCCCGGATCCAGCGCGGCCGGCGTGCCCATCCCCTGCTCCCCCGCCTCCCAGATCCGCGCGAGCATTTCCGCCTTCGACCTCAACTGCCGGCCCACTCCCTTGAGAGCATCCGGGGTCGGGAAGATGATCTTGTCCTTCTGAAAGCCGAGGAGACCCGATCGTCCCCTGCCTTCGCGGCCATATCCGGAGGCAACGCCGATCCACTCTCCCTGGTAGCGGCCTAGGGCCAGGACGGTCACCCGCGTGTCATCGAGCGCGCCGCCCAGCAGTCGGTCGATCACGCCATCGATGTCGATCCAGATCTCGCCGTGATCGAGCGCGAAGAGATGCACCTGTTCGAGCGTGACCGTGCGCTGCTTGACCTCCTCGCCGCGGCCCGATGTCTCCACCAGGTCCAGCCGCGGGAACTGCCACTCCCGGAATCGGCACTCCCGCGTCGTGGTGAAACTGCCGGGATGATACCCAAGGATGCTGTAGGGGACCGGCAGGTCGATCGGTTCGTCGAGATCGATCGAGATCCGCGCGGTCCACCCGCGACGGACCGGTGCCCGGGTGATCGTGCGGACGACTGTATAGGGGAGGGGGCTCTTCCGCCCCAACCGGTCCAGTTCCTGGCACAGGCGCTCCTCAGTGAGAGTGCCGTAGGTGCCGGAGGTGACGAGGTTGATGAGGATCCCGAAGATGGGATCCTTGACTCCCTCCGCGGCTCCGATGATCTCGGGCAGGGAGTCCTCCTCCCCGTCTCCGGCCGAGACCGCCATCGCCGCCGCCGGATGCTCCCCGGTCAGCGCGGGAGTCCCGGACGGATCGGCGTCGGCGGGTGACTCCGCGAGCGAGCCGGATCCGAACAGAACGGCGGCCGCGACGAACCACCCCGCGGCGAGGGCGCGCCCGCGGCGCCGCGGCTTGTTCCGGTCGATCGGCCCCGGATCCTCTCCTGTGATCATCTCCTGGCTGCTCATCGTGCTCTCTTTCACCCCCGACCTGACTTCAGGGTCCCACCCGCGTGTCTCCGCGCTCGAGCAGCGCGCGCGCCTCCCGGTTCTCGGGATCGAACCGCAGCGCGGTCCGGAGCTGCTCGCCCGCGCGGACCCCATCGCCCATCTCCGCAAGCACGAGGCCGAGTTCGGCGTGCACACGCCCCAGCCCGACCGCGCGCCCGCTGCGACGCGCCATCGCGATGGTTCGATCCAGATCACGCCCTGCGGCCAGGTCGGACGGCGGGGTTCGCACCCCGTCCAGGTACTCCCGGCCGTGAAAGACGAGGATGCCGAGCTTCCATCGCGTCATCAACTCCCCGCCGAGGTGCAGAGCGGGCGCATAGGCGGGAGACTCAGCCAGGGTCCGGCGCAGCGTTTCGAAGGCGAGATCGTAAGCCCTGGCCTCCGCGAATGCCCGGCCCAGCACCGTCCCGAACCCCGGATGCCCGACCCGGGGGAACTCCGTCCGCACGCGGGCCAGGTGCGCCACGACCTGTGTCGTCGCTTCCCGATCCTCGGCCTGCCCCGACCCGACGCTCGAAGGAACCTCATAGACGAACCAGGTCGTCGCGATCCGCCGCGTCGGCCGGAGCTCTTTGAGCCAGGCGTAGGCCTGCTCGCCCCCGTTCAGCACTCCATAGAGCGCATTGGCATTGACGATGACCTCACCGGAGGTCGGACGGAACGCGTAGGGATTGATCTGGACCTTCCGATCGGATCTCGCCAGATCGGCACGCAGGAAGCGATCGTTGGTTCCCCAGTCGTAGTTCGAGTCGACCAGGACGCGGTGCCCGTTCCGCGCCCCGCCGGCGAACAGGTTGAAGTAGGAGAGATGGTGCGGCGTGATGAACGCGGCGTGAACGAGGTAGGAGGCCACGAGTGCGGCGACCAGCGGGCGGCCCCACGGGATCGACGCAGTGCCGCCACCGTTCCAGATCCGCACCGCCCCCACTCCCGCCGCCATGGCGAAGAAGGGGTAGAGCATCAGCACGTGACGCAGGCCGATGTTGATCCGGCTGGCCATCGCTCCCGCGAGGAACAGCACGATTGGAACCGTCACGAGAAGGAGGGCGCGCCGCGAACGCGCCCCGACAAGACCCGCGGCCAGCAGCAGCAGGGTCACGATCGGGGTCTTGACCGCGATCGCCACGGGAAAGAAGTACCACCACCCCTGAGTCGAGTAGTTCCCCAGGAGATACCCCCAGTGCCCCTGGACGTTGTGCTCCCGCAGACCGGCGAAGGCCTCCAGGTAGAGCGGCGGCAGCAAGGCGCCGCCGCGCAGCGGGGGGTGAAGGTAGACGAGATGCACCAGCACGAACCAGGCGACGGGCAGCAGGACCCAGGGGAGAAGTCGCGCGAGGCGTACCGATCCGGCCGGCCGGCCACCTGCCGGCGATCGATCCGCCCCGGCCGGCGGCCTCGCGGGGCCGCTCCGCCACGCACTTTCACCGCGAAGGATCCGGGGCAGATGCAGCAGGAGCACACCATACACAAGCGGGACGAGGAGCAGGGCCTGGATCTTGATCAAAGTCGCGGCGGCCAGGGCCAGCGAGAGGAGCGCCATGCGCCGCCCGTCCGGCCGCTCGAGATAGCGATCGAGGAGATAGAGCGTCAGGAGGACGAAGAACGCCGTGGGCAGATCGAGCGTCGCGAGGGTCGCGTGCGCCAGCAGGTTGGGACAGAAAGCCGCGAAGAGAAGCGCAACCAGGCCGGCCGCTTCACCGAAGATCCTGCTTCCGAGGCGCCAGGTCAGAAGGCACGTCAGGAGCCCCATGAGGATCACCGGCAGGCGGAAGAGAAAGAGGTGCTGCTCGGTCCAGAGGGTGTACGACACGCCCGAGATCGCCGCCGGCAGCGCGATCAGGATCTGTCCCAGAGGGAAGTTGTCGATGCCGCCGCTGAACTCTCCGGACTTGAGATAGAGCCATCCACCAGGGATGTGCGCGGCCAGCTCGTCACACGCGCCGGAGTTCAGGAGGGCGGCGAAGGTGGCGTTGAGCGCGAAGAGCCCGCAGAGGACCCAGACGAGGACCCGCCGCCGGGAGTCCGGCAGCGTGGTCCAGCGATCGAGCGCAGCGAAGAGGCGGTTCATGGCGATGGTCACGCCGCCAAGCGGCATGAACAGCGAGTGTCTGGGGTCGGGTTGCGGGGTGTCAATCGTCGACTGGTCTCTGGCGCAGCCGCTTGACGTGGGAGACCCGCTGTTTCTCCCTCCGTCGCTCGTCGCGCGCGGCCGCGGTCGGCGCGGTGGGAACCCGCTTCTTCCGCTTGCGGTTGCGGGCGGCCAGCGTTTCCCGGATCCGGTCCAGCGCGCGCAGGCGATTGGCCGACTGGCTGCGGCTCTCGGTAGCGATCCGCGTGATCCCGGTCGGCAGGTGGACCGCCCTCACCGCCGACTCGGTCTTGTTCTTCTTCTGACCGCCCGGCCCGGAGGACTTGTAGGGCGTGATCGAACAGGACTTCTCAAGCTCCAACAGCTCCCTGGTCCATCGGAGCGGCACGACGCGGCCTCCTCTGAGTGTGACTGAGCCCCGACACGTGACCTCGATCATACGCGGAGGGCCCCGGGACGCGGGAGGAGGAACCGCACCCGAGGCCCCCCAGGTTGCCGGCGGGGCGGAGCCGTAAGCTGCTCGGCACGTGTCGTCGATCTAGACCCCGCCCCGCACGCTCCTAGCCTACCTTCCGAACGTGCACGCCGACCCGGCTCGGGGAGCGCCGCACCAGGCCATGCTGGCGCGTGACTCCTCGACCGGTTCGGACGGCGCGTTCGAGGCAGGCGTCGCCGTAACTCCTCCGGGATCCGCCGAGCTGACGGGCGCCGGAACCGAGTCAGTGGAATCCGCCTCGGCCGCGACCTCTTCGGTCTGCCAGGCTCCCTCGGCCGGGATATCGCCGTTGCCCTGGAAAAGCTCTTCGATCTCGAGCAGGAGAACGACCTCGTCGTCCTTCGTTCTACGCCCCACGCTGCGCGTCAGGCCCGAGCTCAACCCCTGGTGGCGCAAGGAGAGCTCTTCGATGGACCGCTCCTTGAGCCGCTCGATCGATTCGACCTCATCGACCACCGCACCGAGGAGGCGCCCCTCGTGCATGAACACGACGACGATCTGCCGGTGCGCATGGGCGAGCCGCTCTCCGCAGAGCGTCAACACCTGGGAGAACGTCGCGAACTGCTTCTCTCGCAGATCGCGGAGCGCCTCGCCGGCATCGGGGTGGTTGTTCCGGAAGAGTCCCGCGACCCGCGCCTCTTCCTGGTGCAATGCGGCGTGGGGTCCCTCGAGCTTGGCCAGGTGTGCCTGCACCATCGGATTGCGGCTGTGGAAGGCGCGCAGCCAGACGCTCAGGGCGCACTGCGCGCATTCGACCGACGCCGGGCGGCCGGCCTGCGCGTCGGGCCGCTCCATCCGCTCCAGGGTCTGCCGGTGCTCGGTGTACGCCGCCTCGAGGCGCGAGGTGATCGCCCGCAGGTCGTCGTCGGCCGTGGGAAGGCCGAGACGGCGACGCAGATCGATGGTGGGAACCACCTGCCCGCGCATGGTGATCAGTCCCAGCACATACTCCGGCAGGTTCGGCACCGCGGTCACGGTCGGGATTTCCGCCATCTCTCGGATGTTCGTGGCCCGCACGCCAAACAGCTGATCGCGAACCCGCAACAGGACCCACGGCACGTTCAGATCGATCATCGAGATTCCTCCGCATTCGGAAGTCGTCGGCGGGAACCAGGCGGATACGCCCAGACCGTGGCTCCCCCTCTCGTTCTCGATCGTCAAGACCGGTGCCATGCAGATGAGTCGGTCTCTCGTCACGACGGCGCGCTTTCCCGTCGCCCGGAATCCCCGACGCTCCACGTCAGACCTGCGAGCGCAAAAAATTGCGCATCAAGTAGATACACACTTTCGGCCGATTCCGGCCGCAGGCGTTTCCCCCTCCCCGGAAGCGCCGCGTTCAATCCGGACCCCATCGCTCGTTCCCTCCTCATGCCCCGGCGGACCTTCACTCCGGGCAGACACGCAATCGCGGACGGGCAGACTGCACGACGAGAGGGGGCGAGAGGGTGGGATGCACGCGCCCGCTCCCGGTGTACGATCGCGCCGCAACCCAGCCGTCATCGAAGGAAAGGACGTTCGTGAACCGCAACCCAGCGCCGACTCCCGCGGGACGGGCCGCCGCCTTCCTCGGCATCAACCGGAGCATCGCCGGACTCCTCACGATGGTCGTCTTGGTCGGCCTCGGCGAGAAGATGGCCGAGCGCTTCTTGCCCATCTACATGCTGGCCCTGGGCGGAGGGATCCTCGGCGTCGGGCTTTTGAACGGACTCGACAATCTCCTTTCCGCCCTCTACTCCTTCCCCGGCGGGTACCTGGCCGACCGCATGGGAACGAGGCGATCGCTTCTCGTCTTCAACGGAATGGCGATGGTCGGCTACGTCATCGTCATTCTGATTCCGGCCTGGTGGGCCGTGCTGCTGGGGGCCGCCTTCTTTCTCTCCTGGACTGCGATCTCCCTCCCCGCGACGATGCAACTCGTCAACCAGGCGCTGCCGCGGACCAAGCGCACCATGGGCGTCTCCCTGCACTCGCTGACCAAGCGGATCCCAATGTCGCTGGGCCCCCTGCTGGGCGGGGCCTGCATCGGCATCTGGGGTGAACGCACCGGGGTACGGCTCGCCTTCGTCGTGGCCCTCTTGCTCGCGGTCATCGCCTCGCTCTTGCAGCAGAAGCTGATCGACGGTTCGATCGACGCGCTCCGCCGGCGCGAGCGCGCGGCCGAGCACAATCCCATCCGGCTCTGGAAGGAGATGCACCCCGACCTGCGGGGACTCCTGGTCAGCGACATCCTCGTGCGGTTCTGCGAGCAGATTCCCTACGCCTTCGTCGTCATCTGGGCGATGAAGACGCTCGGCGGCGAGGGGGTCGGAGGATCGCCGGTCACCGCCCTGCAGTTCGGCGTGCTGACCACGATCGAGATGACGACGGCCGTCCTCTGCTACCTGCCGGTCGCCTATTTCGCCGACCGGAGCGGGAAGAAGCCGTTCGTCGTCGTCACCTTCGCCTTCTTCACCCTCTTCCCCGCGGTTCTCTGGTTCAGCCGCTCCTTCTGGCCTCTGGTCGCCGCCTTCGTCATCCGGGGTCTCAAGGAATTCGGCGAGCCGACGCGCAAGGCGCTGATCATGGATCTCTCCCCCGAGGACCGGAAGGCCGGGATGTTCGGCCTGTACTACCTGGTCCGAGACGTGATCGTGTCGCTCGCTGCCTTCGGCGGCGCCTTCCTCTGGCAGGTCAGTCCCCGGGTCAACCTCACGGTCGCTTTTGCCTGCGGAGTGGCCGGCACCCTCTGGTTCGCCTGGCGGGGGAAGGATCTGCCGGTGGCCGATCGGACCGCGTGAGCAAAGGTGACTGGGACGATCGGTCCGGTCGAAGACGATTCCAAAGGAGGAACCAGTCCATGAAATCAACGTTCGGCCGGCGCGGCATCGATCGGCTTTCGCGGGCCGCGCACCCCCGGCCGGCCGCCGTGCCCACGTGGAGCGCCATCCCCGGCATCCTTGTCGTTGCCTTTCTCATCACCGCGGGCCTTCCCCGGATCGCCCGCGCGGAGGAATCCGTGAGCACCGCCACGCCTGCTTTCCCGGAAGTCCAGGGTCAAAACCTCGACGGCCGCTGGTTCAACCTGCCAGCCGACTTCGAGGGAGAGCGCAATCTCGTCTTCGTCGCCTTCGAACGGGGACAACAGGCCGAGGTCGACACCTGGCTCCCGCTGGCCCGCCGGCTGACCAGCGAGATCTCCGGAATGCGCTACTACGAACTCCCGACGATCCGCAAGTTGCCGGGGTTCGTGCGTGGCTGGATCGACGGCGGCATGCGCGACGGCATCCCCGATCCCGCCGCCCGCGCCGCCACGATCACGCTCTACCTCGACAAGGAGCCGTTCCGCCGGGCGCTCGACATCCGGACCGAGAAGAGCATCACGATCCTGGTCGTCGATCGCACCGGCGGCGTCCATTGGCAGACCGTCGGGGTCTGGACGCCGGAGAAGGAGTCGGCGCTGCGGAGACTGCTCTCCGGCACCTAGCGAATCACCAGGACCTTCTCCGTCCGCGCCGGCTCCCCGTCCACCGCCACGCGGAGGAAGTAGACCCCCGTCGGCGCCTCGAGGCCGCCCGCCCCTGGACTCCAGTCGAGGAAGGTCGCGCCCGCGCCGAGTCGCTCCGCTTGACGGACGGCCAACCGGCGCCCCGCCGTGTCGTACAACTCCAGGCTGATCCCGGCCGCACGCCGCAATTCCAGCTCCACGCGCCACGCACCCGGACCCGGATTGGGATGAACCGCGAGGCGCAGAAGGTCGGCGGCGTTCGCCCTTCCTACCTCCCCCTGGATCAGGATCGGGAAGCCTGTGGCCTGCACGTTCGCCAATGCCCCATGCGGAGTCGCGGCCTCCAACCCGGCCAGCGCGAGGCGCGTGATCCCCTCCGGCAGGATCCAGACCGCTTCGACCGGGGACCCGGCCTCGGCAGACGAAAGCACGGCCTCGTCGAGCGGAACACCGAACGGTTCGCCTGGCGACTGCCGTCCCGAGCCCCCGAGGTTATACAGGATGACCCGCGCGGTACCGTCCTCGCGGACCCGCGCGATCCCCTGCCACTGGTTCGTACACTCCAGTGTCTCCAACTCCGTGGACGGGGAAAGCGAGGTTCCCTCCAGCCGCAAGTCCAGCGCCGCGATCTCGGTCTCGTCCCAACGCAGCCGCACCGCTGCGCGGCCTCCGACCTCGACGAGCAACGCCTCGACCTCGCCGGCGGAGAGCGCGAGCGATTCCGCCGCGGGTGCATTCTTGCCCAGGATGATGTTCACGACCAGAACCAGGTCGAGCACGCTGATCCGGCTATCGCCGTTGCGATCGGCGTTTTCCACCCCCTGCGTCGAAAGGGGCGTCACGGCCAGGATGTGATTGACCATCGCGACTAAGTCCTGGACGTTGACCTGACCATCGACGTTGGCGTCGCCGGCCAGGTCGCCCCCTCCGGCCGGATCATGGCCGTCGATGTAGAGCACGCCGGTACTCTGCGGATCGAGGTGGTCCCGCAGGCGCGTGGGGGCAGTCCCGCCTCCGCTCCAGGATCGCGAGAGGCGCCCGTACCAGTCGGAAGCCGTCGGGTCCTCGCAGGACGCGCCGCCGCCGTGGAGCTGCCCGACGATCCGGCGGTCCTCATCCCAGATGCCCGATCCCGAGGAGCCCGGCTCGGTCGTGCCGTCGTCCCACATGATCACGCGCCAGTGCGTGCCATCCCCCGGTGTCGGGTCGGCCAGGTACGTGGTCACCGACAGCGCGCTTTCGGTGAAACTGATCGCCTTCTCGTCGCAGTTGGGATGGTGAATGCCGACGGCGCGGGATGGCCGCGTCTCTTCCCGCGCATCCCAGCCGGCATAGTAGACGTTGAAGGCCGCGTCCGGCGTCTCTTCCAGGCGCACCAGGCAGAAGTCCGAGGTGGCGTTCTTCGCCAGCAGCAGGCAGCCGTTCTGCGACTGGGCGAGCGAGCCGCCGCCGAGTTGTCCGCAGGTGGGCGACTCGAAATTCCAGTACAGCACCATCGTGCCGTCGTTCGCCGTGGTGATCGCGCAGTGGTTGGCCGTCAAAAAGAGCGGCGGCCGCGCCGGGTCGTGGCTGTTGAGCAACGTTCCCGTGCAGGTCCAGGCCCCGTTCAGCGTGTAGACACCGACCGCACGGATCTCCGCCCTCCACGGATCCCCCTCGGGACAGATCACGTCGTTGTTGCACAATCCCTGCTTGGACGGATCGCCGGATCCGAATCCCAGGTAATCGTGGTTCACCCAGCCGATCCGCAGCTCAGGCTCGAAGGGGGCATTAGCGGGGACGAAGAGTTCCAGGACCGCATCGTCGCCCGGGACGATGGCACTCCAGAACTCTCCCCCGGGCGTGCGATCGGCCGCCGTATGGGGTCCCCGTACGTGCCACCGGCTCCGATCGAACGTGCCGGACGGGGCAGGCTCATCGCCCGCGTCCGGCGCCGGCATCGCCGCGAAGAGGTGAAGCTGCGCGCCGGGGGGGAGATCGTAGCGCGTGAACCCGAAGTTGAGGCTCCTGGCGCCTGGAGAGACGATCCGGAGCCGCCACAGACGTGCGCCGGCGGCGAGTTCTTCCCACGTCCCCGCGTTGTCCGGGCCGAAGTCGGCCCCGATCGGCTGCGCGAAGCGGAGCGGAGAGTCGGGGTGCGCCTCCTTCTCCCGCGCGTCTTCCCGCCGGCAGGCCTCTTCGTCCACCGGCGGCATCACCACCAGGTCGATCCGCGCCAGCGGCATCAGGCTCGCGGCCGGATCGAAGCTCCACGGCCGCGAGGCTTCCGGCGCCCCCAGCACGGCCGTCACGCCGAAGAGGAGTGCGACCAGGAGCGGCACGATGGTCAGCGCGATCGATACGACCGAACCCGCCTGGGGTCCGACCGGAATGGGATGCCGATGGTTCATGATGAAATCCCCCGGGATCGAGTCCGGTGCAACTCCGGCGCCCACAACTCCCCGCGGCGCCGTCCTGGGCGCCAGGATGGACGCCGACGGGGGATGGTATGCCCACCGGGAGGAGGCGGCAAGATGGCACCCGGACGCCTGCCGCCGGATCCAGCGAGACCGCCGTTGCAGGATACCCCCTGGATCCGAGCCCCGGTCTCGCCCCGGCACCATCTTCCCTCTGCCGGACGGGACTCCCCGGGACTATGATCATGGCCGCGGAATCGGGCCAGATGCGTGTTCTGCGGAGAGCCTCGATCGCACGCCGTTCGTTGTCGACATACCGCCCGCGGCCGCAACCATAGGGAGGGACGAGGATGAAACGATGCAGAGCATGGCCGTCGACCCCGCCGTCCTCTCGCTCCTCCCTTCCGATGCGGCGCTGAACCGAAATGACCGCGGCAGCCTGGTTGGGAGCGTGACGGTGGACTGGACGGACGAAGAACTGGGCGCCGCGGTGGGCGCCGGAAATGTTCTGGCCGAGACGGAGCTCTACCTCCGTTTCCGCCCGCGGATCCGTCGGAAAGTGGACCAGGTGCTCCATGCCTCATCCGACGTCGAGGACTTGACCAGCATCGTCCTCGAATCGACTCTGACCGCCCTGCGACGAGGCACCTTCCGGGGCGAGTGCCGGCTCGCGACGTTCGTGCACGCCGTGGCCCGACACAAGATCGGTGAGTACCTCCGGCGCCGTCGACCCGAGCCGGCCGAACTGACCGACGAGCTGGGTCTGGCCGATCCCGGGCCATCCCCCGACGCCGGTTTGTGGAAGGAGAAGATGGCAGGGGCAGTGCGACTCGCCGTCAGCGAGCTCAAACCGAAGTATCGCGAGGTCCTTCGCCTATACTTCTTCGAAGGACTCGCCGTGCGCGAGATCGCCGTTCGCCTGGAGGTCCCGCCCCGCCAGGTGACAGAGTGGAAGGACTACGCGTTGCGCCTGATCCGCACCCGTTACGGGCCGCGCCTGGGAGAGTATCGATGAGGGGCCGGGAAGGCGACGGAGGTCCAGTCATGGACTGCGCAAGGATCCGGGAGCTGGGGATCGCGGACGAGTATCGATCCGGACGGCTCTCTCATGAGGAAGCCGAAGCCTACGAGGAGCACTTCTTCGGCTGCACGGAGTGCTTCGAGGAGCTGCAGTTCGGGGACCGGCTCGCCGCCTACCTGCAGGAGGAGGGCGGAACCGCGCTGCCGGCGGCGGAAGCCGCGCCGCAGGTTCCCGTGGATCGCCCCACGGCCAGAGCATCATCGCCCACGGACCGGGATCGTCCTCGCCGCCCGGACCGGGAGCCTCCTCAGCGCCCGGCCCCCGACTCCCGGCCCCACCGCTGGTGGCTGCGGCCCGCCCCCGGTCCCGCCTGGGGCTGGGGTCTGGCGTTGGTCGCTTCGACCGTCTTCGTCGTCGGCCTGGTGGCCACGCGCGCGGAGCGGGAGGAACGTCTCCACCATTTGATCCAGCCGTTGCCTCACCCTTATCTGTCGGTCGAGACGCGCGGAGGCCCCGCGGGGGTCGATTTCGAGGCCGCGATGAAACTCTACGTGGGAGGTCAGTACGCCGAGGCCGCGACCGGGCTGGAGAGTGTGCTGGAGGATGCACCGGATGACGTCGAGGTCATCTTCTTCCTCGGTGTCGCGCGGCTTCTGGCCGGACAGCCGATCCGTGCCCGTGAAGCACTGCGCCGTGCGGTCGAGGCCGACCCGCAGTCCCCGCTCTATCGCTGGTATCTGGCCCAGAGCCTGGCGGCCTGCGGCGACCTCCGCGCGGCGCAGAGCGAGTTGGAGCGGCTGATTCGGGACCGAAGCCCGTATGCAGTCCAGGCGGAGGGGCTCCGCTCTCAGATCCGTTCGCTTCTGTGAACCCACCTGTCGTCTGATACCGACCCCGGCGGATCAGGACGAGCGCGTCACGGCCGCCGGCTCACGCTCACGCCGGGATTCCCCGATCAGAACGAACGGCGCCCAGAAGAAGGGGTGCGCGTAGCTCACGCGGATCCCGGGCGCAGCCTCGGCAGCCACCAGGCGAAGGCCCCGGCGAGCCGAACGCAGCGCCTCCGCGGGATCCGCTCCGCGGGCGATCTCCTGGTAGAACCGCTCCATCAGAAGCGCGGTCGAGGCGTCGTGCACCGGCCAGAGACTGACCACGACGCTCTGCGCACCGGCGCAGAGGAATGCCCGCGAAAGCCCCAGCCAGCCTTCACCCGCGTAGAGCCGGCCGAGCCCGGTTTCGCAGGCACTCAGGGTGGCCAGGTCGCAGTCGAGCTCCAGCGAGAGCACTTCCGCCGCGTGCAGGCATCCGTCGTCCGGCCCACTTCTCGACAACATCAGCCCCGCATGCCACGGAGACGCGGGATCGACGATCCCGTGGGTGGAGACGTGCAGACGCCGGAAGCGCGGCGCCAGCTCCCGGAACGCCGCTTCCGAGGCCTCAGGACCGCACAGGACCACCGAGCCGGCGAAGAGCGCGCCGATTCTTCCCGCCTCGTCCGCGGCATGCCGCAGACCGGACGATGGCGCCATCACCAGGAGCCCCTCGCCATCCTGCCGGTGCCCGGAAGGCGCGCTCGGATCCCTCCGGCGTTCCGCGTCACGCGCCCGCCGGGTCGGCTCCCAGGCGAGGTATCCCGCCGAAGGGAGATAGCTCACCGTCATGAGATCATCGAGAAAGGTCTCCGCGCGCAAAGGGCCGTCGTCCCACGGCAACATCTCGAAAGGGAGGTGCGACAACGCCCCGTCCGGGACGATGTAGAGACGCGACACCTCGCCGCGGCCGGCGAGAACGGGATCGAGGAGCGCCCGGCGCAACCTCGAGGCCCGCGCCCGGTCGAAGGAGATCGTTCCCAGGCTGCGCGGAGCGTGCCAGGGCCGGCACAACGCCGCGACCTCCCCGGCGATCTCCCGGTCGGTGACCGGCAGCTTCACCACATCGACACCGCCGGCATCCAGGACGAAGCAGTAGGAACCCCACGGCGCCAGGAAGTATTCGAGAAGGAGCGAGTCACGCCCCATCCGCGCCGAAACCCGCTCCAACTCGTCCGCGGCCCACGCTTGCGCCGGCGTCGCCGTGCCCTGAGCGCCGAGGTGCCGGCCATCGGCTTCCGCAAAATCGCCGGCACGGGGCTGCCGTCCTGCGAGGAGGTCCCGCAACGCGCGTGCCCGACAGCGTTCACTGACCTGGAAGGCGTCGACCGGTCGATCGAGATCGACCAGC
This sequence comes from uncultured bacterium, assembly GCA_964371055.1. Lineage (GTDB taxonomy): Bacteria > Eisenbacteria > RBG-16-71-46 > CAIMUX01 > CAIMUX01 > CAYJLF01. The sequence continues at coordinate 206,238 of CAYJLF010000006.1, forward strand.
AGCGCCACCGCCCGCCGGTAGAGTTCCAGGCGGCTGTCCAGATACCCGGCCTTGAACTCGTCGAGGCGCAGTCGCCCCTGCACCGATTCCACCGCGCGCATCCCCGCCTCGTAGTGCTCCAGGGCGACCTCTGCATCCGTCGCTCCGGCCGCGTCGCCGGAGGCCAGCGACGCGATCGCGAAAGCCTCGAGGCTCCCCGTGGATCGGGCCAGCCGGAGCGCGTCCCCGGCATCCTGCTGGGCGCGACGTCGATCTCCACGGGCAAGGAGCACATCGGCCCGTCGCGCCAGAGCCCGCGCCTCGTCGATCCGCCGGCCGACCCGGCGACTGAGCGCGACGCCGCGGTCGCTCAGCTCGAGCGCTCGCGGGAAGTCGCCGCGAGCCCGCGCCAATCCGGCCAGAGCGGCCGCGGCTTGTCCTTCTCCCTCCACATACCCGATGGCCGCACATAATCGGAGCGCCCGTTCACCTCGGGCGAACGCCTCGGTCGTATCCCCTTCTGCGCGCGCCAGCAGGCACAGCCCCATCTGCGCCATCGCCGAGGTCGCCTCGACGCGAGCCGCCCGCGCCACGCTATCACAGGCGAGAAAGCGGGCGCGGGCCTCCGCGCGACGCCCGAGGCACAACTCGGTTTCGGCCACCAAAAGGAGCGCGGCGGAGAGGTAACGCGGATGCCGCAGCGACTCGGCCAGGGTCAGCGCGCGGGTGCCGGCGGCCAGCGCCGGCAGGAGATCTCCCAGGTCGGCCCGGGCCGTGGCGACATGCAGACGCCCCGCCGTCTCCATGAGGCGGTCTCCCGACGCCGTCGCGAGACAAAGGAGCGTGTCGGCGCATTCCAGAGCGCGGCCATACTCTCCGGTCTTCTCGATCGCATCGCAGAGGTATTCGAGGATCCGCCCCTCCCCCGGCCGATCCTGCTGCGCCCGCGCCAGCGGCAAGCCTCGACGAAGGATCGAGATCGCCTCTTCGAACGCGCCGCGATCGATCCGCGTCAGTCCAAGGTTCATGAGCGCCAGCGTCTGCCCCGGGAGATTCTCGAGCTCCTCGTGGATCGCGAGCGTGCGCTCGAACTCGTCCTCGGCCCGCGCGTAGTCGTGGAGGTCGAGATGCAGCATCGCGAGGTTGTTCAAGGCGAGCGCTTCGCCCAACCGGTCCCGGGCGCGGGCGAAGAACCCGCGAGCCCGGCGCCACTCGCGCTCTGCCCTCTCCGGCCGTCCCGCCGTGTAATGGGTTAGCCCAAGGAGAAGTCGCGCGTAGGCGTGGGCGGGATCGAGCCCGACCGCCGCCTCCGCCTCCGCCTGCGCTGTGGCCAGGTCATGGCGCGCGAAGGCGAGTTTGCCGAGCGCGTAGCGGGGCGAAGGGTTCCGTGGATCGCGGTCCGCGAGATCCCGCAGGAACGACTCGGCCGACGCGAGATCGCCGCGCCGCACGTGGGCATCCACCAGGTCTCGATAGGCGCGGGGCGCACGGGGGGCATCGGCGATGCTCGCCCGGAACGCTTCGATGGCCGCCTCATGGTCGCCGCGTTCGAAAGCGGCGCGTCCGATCAAATACCGATCCGATTCGCGCGGGGGAGGGGGCCGCAGGCGATCGCGGAGCGCGGGCGCCAGCGGCACCAGGACGGACAGGGCGATCGCCAGGCCCGCGACCCGCCGCCAGGTAGACGGGCGGCGCACGTGCCTCGCCCCATCGGTCACGGGACGCGCCCCGATCGAGGAGTCATCCGGCCTGAAGAGAGATCGTCTGCGCACCTGATCCCTCCGGAGCGGGGCACCGGGCGCCACCCGCGCCTCTCACCCTAACGTGGGCGCCGTCCGGTCTCCAGCCTCGGCCGACGAGACCCCTTTCGCCGCTTCCCGTCTGGGACATGCAACATGTGCATAGACATTGCGTTATGCCGTCTGGCTGAACGGCGCCACCGGGCGCGCGATCGGCTGAACAGGGCGGTGCGCGACCCTCGGATCGACCGGGCGTCCGTTCCGGTCCGCTGTGCATCCTCCTAACCATCCGGACCCACGCGGCCGATCTCTTACCCGAACGCGGTCGGGCACGGATGCCGCTCACGACAGCAGGACGCCGCGTTCGCGAACCGGAGCCGGTCTGCACGGATTCGACGAGGACGTGCGGATGCCGGCCGCAGCGCGGGGAGCGGACATCATGGGCAGGCATCCCGAGAGCGACGACGCGGGTCTTCGCGGATCGATGCGCGCGCGACCGCTCCGCCGCCCGGCGACGATCGCCGCGCTGGCGTTGGGCGGGATCCTTCTGGCCCCCCTTGGCCTGCAACCGCCTGGGGGCGATGCCCGCGCGAGCAACCCGATGGTTCGTCGCGGCCGGGCCGACGCGCCTGCCACGGAGCGGAGCCGAGCGACCCGTTCCGTCGAATCCGACGTCTCGCTGTCTGGTGTTAGTCCGTCCGCTTACCACGGTACTCCCCGGTCCGCCTGCACCGACTGCCACGTAAGTGGAAGCGGGGATGGCGCCGCGCCGCGGGGACGCACCATGCTCCGCCTCGAGCCGGTCAACCTCCTCTGTCTCGACTGCCACGACGGTACGCCGGGCATTCCCGATGTCCTCGGCGCGGACATCAATGGACTCCGCGAGCGCAGCGGCGGCTACTTCGACGCACTCGGATCGGACAATCCACGTGGACACGATCTCCTGGAATCCTCCGACGCGCTCGCCGCTTCCGCGTTATGCAGCGGCTGCCACGGAGCGCAGCCGCGGTCCCAGTTGGCCTGCGTCGATTGCCACGACCCTCACGGCAACGGCAACCCACGCCACCTGCGCTCCGCGGCCACCTCCGCGGAGACCCCGGCCTACGGGCTCTTCAACCCACCGGGCCTGACCGGCCTCGCGAAATACGAGAGGGAGAACGTCGCCTACGGCACCCTGAACTCCGAACGCCTGCGCGAAGTGAGCAGCCTCTGCGTCGACTGTCACCATGGCTTCTCGGGCGTTCTCTACACCGGATCCGGGCCGGGACGCCATCATGTCCGGCACCCTTCCTACGACAGCGAACACGGCGCGCAGAACTCCATCGCGCAGGGAGCGCACCGGGAATCGACCGACCCCGCGCACTGGATCCGGGGGGTGGGCAGCGGCTTCAACGGAACGACCCGCGTCCCCTTCGTGGTCAACGGCGCGATCGACTTCACCGGTGCCTCTCGCATCGATCCCGGCTCGAACGGAGTCTTCTGCCTGAGCTGCCACAAGGCGCACGGCAGCGGCAGCGCCTTCGGTCTCACCTGGCCGATCCGGCACGGGCGCATCGATCGCACCGGATGCGATCAGTGCCACGCGATCAAGTCGCTGCCGGACGATTCCCCGTCACTGGCAGCCGACACGCCGCCGACCGCCACGCGCTGAGTTTCACCCCCCCCTCTCACCCGCGGGCTGGCGTTGATCGTGTCGCAACATCATGTGAGATTTTTTGTCTCGATCGCCCTGAGGCGCGAATTTTCCCGCGGCCACCACGTAAAAACACACGCACGGGTGCGAAACTCCCGACCCCTCGCTCCTGCGACCGATCGCATCTCGAGCCGCCAGACAACACATTGCATGACAGGCAGTTCTGCGCCGAGACGGATGATCGCAGATTCGTCTCAAGAGGGAAGGCGGCACGGGGGGTGCGGCATGAATTTCCGGGAGGAAAATCATGCCTGGTCAGACAGCTCACCGCGGATCCCGCGAGAGGGTACCGTCGCTGCCTTGGAGCGACGGAATCTCCTTCGTGCGGCCCCGGCCGCGCCGGAACGACGCGACCCGGGACGGTCTTGCGGTGGTCCTCCTCGGCCTGGCGTGCCTGACCCTCTTCCGCCCTTGCTGGGCCTCGACCCCCCTGGCTGAGCCGCTCTTCACGGTCAGTCAGCCGGGTCCGGCGACGTCCCTCGCACTCCCGATGGGAGTCGCGGTGGACACCACAGGGGGACTTGTCATCATCGCCGATTCGGGGAACCACCGGATTCGGATCTTCGATCTGGACGGTTACCCGATCACATCGTTCCTGCACAAGGTCGACGGCCTCCGGGGGCCGCAACTCGGCGAACCGAAGTCGGTCGCGATCGATCGTCAGGGCACCTTGTACATCCTCGACACGCAGGCCAGCTACGTGAGCGTGATGGACCTGCTGGGCAACCCGCTCGGCCGGATCGCTCCGCGCGAGTTGGCGATGCTCGATCCGGGCGGTGCTTCGCCCGGTGACGCTGACGAGGTGTTCATGCCGGTGGCCCTGGCGCTCGATCCCGACGATCGACTCGTTCTCGCCGTGGGCGGCTTGAAGAGCCGGATCTGGTTGCTCGATCACGACCGTTCCGTGCGCCTGTCCTTCGACGGCGGTGATGGGGTGCGGGAGCCGCTCGGCGCGGTCTCCGATCTCTTCGTCGACCGCGAGGGGCGGATCTACGTGACGGACGCGACCCGTACGCCTGCGGTACGGGTCTTCTCGCCCGGCGGCCAGGAGCTCCTGGCTTTCGGTCAGAGAGAGACCGGGAACGAGAACTTCTCCCTGCCCGCGGGCGTGGTGGCGACGGACGACGGTCGGATCTGGGTGGTCGACACGATCCGCCAGATGGTCAAGGTCTTCTCCCCGGACGGGGCCTACCTCGGCATGTTCGGCGGCCTGGGGCGCGGGCTGGGTGATTTCACCTACCCGACGCGCCTCGCCACCGACGGCCGGGAAAGGCTCTATGTCCTGGAGAAGATCGGCGCCCGTCTGACGGTCTTCGAGATCCCGGAACTGGCCCTGGCCGTCAGCCCTTGAACGCGCGCGCCGCGCCCGGGGGAAGGGGAATTCGCGGTTCTAGGGGATTCCATGGGAGGAACGCAATCGTCATGAAACGCATCGCTCTGCTCGCCATTGCGGCACTCGTCCTGGGTGGCGCGGCCTACGCCGCGGACTACCATGAGGGCGCGACCCTGATCTGTTCCGACTGCCACGTCATGCACTACAGCCAGAGCCATGGCTACAACGACAACGGCGGCGGCATCTACGCACCGCTCGGAGCCGAAGGCCCGTACCACTACCTGCTCCGCAACGACATCAACGACCTCTGCCTCGGCTGCCACGACGGATCGAACAACGCCCCCGACGTTCTGGAGCAGAACGGCGGGGTCAGCGCCAACCGACTCGCGGGCGCTCTCAACCGCGACGGCAGCGCTCCCTACTACCATGCCACGGGCCACACCCTCGACGCGACCGACGTCGCCCCGGGCGGCACGTTCGTCAACACCGACGGGCTGAACTGCGTCGACTGCCACTTCCAGCACGGTCGCTATGGCTCCTACCGCCTGATGCGGGTTACGAGTTCGGCCGCGGCGGTGACCTACGCGACCAGCGCCACGACCCCCGACCTGACCAAAGACGTCTGGCAGAAGGCCAACGGCGGCTCCACGCACTACGATTGGACCAACGTCGAGTACTGCGAGCCCAGCCAGACCGCCTCGAAGTACGCCGATTACTGCAAGCGTTGCCACACCGACTTCCACGGCGCCAAGGGCGGCCCGGAAGTGGGTGGAGCGACGGGCGAAGAGTGGCTCCGCCACCCGAACGCCGACGCCAACATCGGCGCCCTGACCGGCGGACACAGCAGCCTCGCGACTTACACCGGCCGCACCAACAAGGTGAAGGTCATGAGCGCCTCCGGTGGCTGGGAACCTCCAGCCGCCGACGTGACTCCCTCCTGCTTCAGCTGCCACAAGTCGCACGGGAATCAGAACTCCTTCGGGCTGATCCACATGAGCGGGACCGGCGCGATCACCGAGGAAGGCGACACCGACGGCACGACGGTGAAGCAGCTCTGCAAGCAGTGCCACGTCCAGGGCTGATCCCTCCGAGGTCGACCTGACCGATCGTCCGGGGCGCGGGCCTGCCATTTGTGAGCCCGCGCCCTTGACTTCCCGGCCGACAGGTCCGACAACTCCGGAGGGCGACGCGGGCGCCCCGTCCTTGTCCGCGCCGCGTGAACGGACCCGCCTGGAAAGGAGATCGCGATGATCAGGCCAAGGCGGCGCGCCTGTCTGACCGCGCTTCCTCTGCTCACGCTGGGACTTCTTCTCGGCCCGGCCGCGGCCGACCGGTCGCGCGATCCCGGCCGTTACGGAACGAACCCGCATTACGATCCGATCCACGGCGTCGACCGCCTGCAGACGGTCCCTCCGACCATCGGACAGTGCACCCAGTGCCATCGCCCGCATGACAACGACGGGTTGACCCCCGAACCGGTTCTCCTCTTCACCGAAAACGGCAACCAGCTCTGCTACAGCGCCGGCGGACCGAACGGCTGCCACTCCGCGCTCCCCTCAGGGTATCCGGCCACGGAAGAGGACCGGATGCCGGAGAGCGCCCCGGCTCCGGGGTACTTCGAGGCCAACTCGGGGGGTGTGCGCCTTCCGGGAGTCCTGCAGCGCCGTCGATGGACCGGAGCGACGGTGTACGAGGACAACCGCACTTTCGCGCCCGATCACTCCTACTCGCCTCATCGCAACGATCTCGACATGCCGAGGAGGGATGAGGCCGATCGCGGCGTCTGTCTGAACTGCCACGACCCGCACCAGGGGATGAGCGAGCACGATCTGCTGACCCGCGTCTACCAGCCCTGGGGAGGCGACTGGCCGCGACGGGCTTCGGTCCGTCTCGCGGGCTGCCTCGACTGCCACGGTCCCACCGGGCCCCTCGGGATGGAGGAGGAGAACCGCTACATCGCCGATTACTACGACCCGGCCATCAATGCAGACGGTAGCGCCGGACATGCCATCCAGAGGAACCGGCAGATCGCCCTCTCCTGGCCGTCCTACATCCGCCCCGGAGACCCCCTTCCCTGCTTCGAGTGCCACAACCCGCACGGCTCGCGCGGGAACGACGGGGTCAATCCGAACGGCTTCCTCCTCAGCGACCAGCGTCCGGGTTGGAGCGGACTCACGAACACGCGCACCGACCCCGATCAATCGCGCCGGTTCTGCCTGGGATGCCACATCCCGGCCGATGGCGTGCCCGGCTCGATCACGGTGGGTGGAATCGTGATGAATACGCTCTCGCACCGCGGCGGGCACCAGTCGTTCCATATCCAGGGCTGCTTCCAGTGCCACGGCGCTGACTACTCCGACCCGCAGAGCTTCAACGTTCACCACCCGGCGTCGGACGGCAGCGGATGACGAGTGGCCCGCGCAGGGAGGCCGGCCATGACCGCCCGCCCGCGATCGCCCTTCCCGCGGTGATCCTCGTCGCCGTCATCCTCCTTGCCCCGAGTCGGGCGGAGGCGACATGGAACGTCCGCGCTCTGGGCAACTACCAGTCGGCGCGCTATGGCCAGACCCGGGCCGAGAACGCCTACGTCGACCTCCTCGCGCGCCAGGCGATCGTCTTCGGCGGCACGAACACCCTGAATCTCGGCTGGCGGCTGCGCCGCGACGATGACCTCGGGTCGGACCGCCACATCCTGACGGGGCAGGTCAACGGCGACCTGCGGGCCGGAATCCTGGCCCTCTATCTCCGTCACCGCCCCGCCCAACGTCCCTCCCTCAACACGCCGGCCGCGTGGCGGCGAGAAGACACGGTCATCGGCGGCTCGCTCCTGCCCGACCGCCTGCCGGAACTGCACTACGATGAAACGCGCCGCGATCGCGATGAACCGGGATCGGGCGCGACGCGTACATCCGGGATCGACCGCCGCATGCGGAGCGTGTGGAGCCTCTCCGGACTGACCTTCGACTACACCTACCGAAAGGCCGAGAGCACCACCCCGGCCGATCCCGCGACCAGTCTCACCGCAGATCTGGTCCGCATCTCCACCGATCACACCGGTGGCGTCGACTGGACCGCGTCGATCCGACCCGACCTGAGCATGAACGCCCTCTGGCGCGCGTCCGACGGGATGGTCGAGCGAACCGGAAGCCGCGATCGGCGATCCCGCTACCAACGCGCCGAGTCGGGTCTCACCTATCAACCGTGGAAGCCGCTCTTCCTGACCGGTTCGGCCTCCTGGCAGCACACGAGGAGCCGCCTCGCCGGGGAAGGATGGCGGAACGGGCGGACGCTCGATCTTTCCGGCAACCTGAGCGTGCGCCCCTGGCGCTTCCTCGAAATCACGGGCGCGCGGTCGTACCAGGAACAGACTTCGACCGAGCAGTCGGGCAGCTCGGTCGACTACGCCCTCGCACTCGTGCGGGCATCCGGACGGGCGCTCCCGGAGTTGCTCGTCAACGCCGCTGCTTCGCGCACCTGGACTCTCTCCCGGGCCGGCGCGACTCCCCCGGCGAACCAGGCGAGTTTCGGAGTGACCGGCGCGGTGCGACCCGGCCTCGATCTGGTCTATACCCTCTCCGGCCAGGCGCTCGAGGGAGTAAGCGATGACCTCCGCTATCAGGTCTCGCAGGGCGCGGAGATCCGCTTGCGCCCGTCCGGGGCGTTCCGCTTCATTACGTCGGTCCAAACGCAGCGCCTGGGCGGCGAGGTGACCCTGCGAAACCCTGACCGCACGCAGGTGCGTCTCGAGACTCTGTACACGGGCGAGAGCGGCGGTTCGGCCTCGCTGGCCTACTCCACGCAGACGCTGCGGAATGCGGCCTCCTCCACCCGGTATACTCTGACCAGCAACGCGTCGCTCCCCTGGCGGCGGGTCGCGCTCGCCTGGAACGGCCAGGCCGCCCGCACCGCCGGCGCCTTGTCCGAGGCCGGACGGTCCTGGGGCTTTGCTTCGTCCGTCAGCCTGCGGACCCGCCTGCAACGACTGACGGAGGTGACGACGACGTTCACCCGTACCTTGCCCGCCCTGGGGGCCGGAAGCAGCGTCTGGCAGGCATCGATCCAGCAGAGGTTGCGGTGACACGACAGAAGCTCACGCGCGCCCCGCGGCGACAGGGCGCACGGAACGGAGGATGAACGGCGTGACCCATCAGACGAGAACACGGAGCGCGGCCGCGACCCTGGCCCTGGCGATCGCCGTGGGCGTCCTGGCTGGTTGCTCGGGAAGCCGCAGCTTCGTCAATCCCGAGGCCGATCTGAGCTACTACGAGCGGATCGGAGTTCTGCCGTTCGCCACCCTCGGGCCGGACCGCCTGGCCGGAGACAAGATGGCGTCGGTCGTGACGACCCACCTCCTCGTCTCGCGGCGCTTCGAGGTGGCGGAGCCGGGCATCTTCCTCGGCGCGTATGTCAAGCATGTCGGCTCCACCAACGCGCCTCCCGTCGGCCTGACCCAGGACAAGCTCACCCTGATCGCCAACGACACCGGTGTGCAGGGAATCATCGAGGGTACCGTGCGTGACTTTGACTACACGCGGGACACTCCTCCTCGCCCGATGATCTCGATCGAGGTTCGGCTGGTCGACTGCGAGACCGGACGCATCGTCTGGTCGACCGGGGTTACCCGTCGCGGCGGTCCCTCGATTCCGCTCTTCAATCTCGGCGGTACGCGCACCCTGCCGGAACTGGCGGAAGAGATCGCGGCCGAGATCGTGGGCCGGTTGCCCCGGTAGGCGTCATGCTTCGGAACGCGCACAACCCGCCCGGCCTCCGCGCGACGATTCCGGTTCTCGCCGCCGTCCTGCTTCTGCTGGCCGGCTGCGGCGCCGGGGTTCGCGCCTTCCGCGCGCCGGGTCCGGGCCTGCCGGCCGGGACGACGATCGCGTTCCTTCCTCTCGTCAACCTGACCGAGCAGGAGAGCGCCGGCCGCCTCGTCACCGACAAACTCGTGGTCGAACTGGGACGCACCCGGCAGTTCACGGTCCAGGATCCCGGCATCGTAATCGGGGAATTGCGTCGCCTTCGCATTCTCACGCCGGACCGGATGTCGGCGTCGCAGATGGCGGATCTGGCCCTGGCGACCGGGACGAACTACTTCCTCACAGGAACCGTGACCCAGTGCCGCGCCGGCGACGGGACCCCGGGTTCATTTCCCGTCGCCGCGGTCTCGCTGCGCCTCGTCGACGGCACCACCGGGACGGTGCTGTGGGCCGCGACCCTGGCGAGAACCGGCAACGATCGGGAAACTTTCTTCGGCCTCGGAAGAGTGCGGAGCCTCGATCTCCTCGCGGCCGACATGGCGCACGAGATGGTGGGGTCGATGAGAGATCTTCTCGAGCCGGGTCGCCCGCTGATCGCGGTCCAACGACAGGCGGAGGAGACGCGATGACGAGGCCGGTCACTCTCTCCTGCCATCCGAAGCTGGAGCGGCCGCGCGACCGCCGTCTGATCCGGTCCAGTTCGGCCGCCCTGCTCGGTCTCATCTTCTGCGGCCTCGCCGGCTGCGAGCAGCCGTTCGAGGCCATCGTCGTGCGGGTGACGCACCGGGTCTTCCCCGCGTTCAACGAGACGCACCGTGTAGCCCCCGGAGAACGCTTTCCGATCGGGGACACCGAGTTCTCCGGTCGCATTGTCGAGTTCCTGCCCGACTTCGCCCTCGACGAGACGACGAAGAAGCCATTCTCCCGGTCGCGAGACCTGCGCAATCCGGCGGTGCGGATCGAGGTCTACGAGGGGGATCGGAAGGTCGAGGATGCCTGGGCCTTCCAGGGCGAGGGGCCGCCTCATTACGCCAAGACTTCGCTGCTCGCCTTCCGCATCGAGGAACTGGTCTGGCGTCCGGGGCAGGAGCCGATTTCACCCACACCGGCGGCCGACAGCACGGCCGCCAGTCCTGCCGACACGGTCGAGTCGTCCGGGCAGCCGTGACGGTCCGCCCGAATCCACCGGTTTCGATAGAGGGGAGTCGATCGATGAAGTCATGGGTGACGGGGATTCGAGCAACCGGAGCCCTCGCGGCCCTGGCTGTCGTGGTCCTGGGCCTGGGTCGAGCCGACATCGCGCTCTCGGACAAGAACGACGCCCGCCGGGATTGCGTCGACTGCCATCGCGAAGCGGTGGAGCGTTACACCGGCGCGGCCGTCACACACCAGCCGATCCGGGAGAACGACTGCAAGTCGTGCCACAAGAGCCACGGCTTCCAGCAGAAACTGAGTTTGACGGCCGGCCCGCCGCAGATCTGCGCCCCCTGCCACGCCGCCCAGATGGCCGACGGAACCGCGCACTCCGGCCACCCGGTCCCGGAGCGCGGCGACTGTCTCGTCTGCCATGCGCCCCATCACTCCGACCAGAAGGGGCTCATCCGCAGGTACGATGCCGAGACCGCCTGCCTTGCCTGTCACGCTCCGATCCAAGAGGCGATCGCCGCCGGAGTTCACGCGCCGCTGAAAGGTGACCGCTGCGAGGCCTGCCACCAGGTTCACGGCAACGATCGGGCCGGATTGCTGAAGGCCGAGCAGGAGTCGCTCTGCCTGTCCTGCCATGGCGGCGATCGCTCGGCCCTTGCGGCCCGACATCCCGGCGCCGGCTGGGAGAAGCAGCCCTGTGGCCAGTGCCACGATCCTCACGGGAGCGCGGTGCCGGGGCTGCTCTACGCCGGCGGCCACGCTCCGTATCGTCAGGGAGAGTGCGACACGTGTCACGAGTCGATGGAGGGCGGCGCACTCACCGCCGAGGTCCCGGAGCTCTGCCTCACCTGCCACGACGGCCTGGCTGACGCGGAGCAACGCCGGCACCCGCATACGCCGGTTTCCGGGGGCGACTGCCTCACCTGTCACGACGCCCACTCCGGAGTGACCGCGGCAGTGCTCAAGGGATCCCAGGTCGAAGTCTGCGGCGCTTGCCATGAAGACCTCGATCCGGCCGCGATGAGCCCGCTCCCCTCGTCGACGCACGCGCCGTTCGCCCGCCAGGAGTGCGGAGCCTGCCACGATCCGCACGGCTCGGATCGCGCGGCTTTCCAGAAGGCCGACGGGCGCGCGGCCTGCGCCCCCTGCCATGCCGAAATCGATTCCCTCGCGACCAACGCAAAGGTTCCGCACGCGGCGATGGCGTCGATGGAGTGCAGCGACTGCCACGCCTCCCACGCCTCGGGCCACCCGGCGCTGCTCAAGGAGGAGCCCGGAAAGCTCTGCGGCTCCTGCCACGAGAAGACCACCCCGCACGCCACCGACCGATTCTCGCACCCGCCGTTCGCTGAGGCGGACTGCGGAACCTGCCACACGGTCCACGGGGGCGACCAGGCGCACCTGCTGAAGGCCGCCACGACCCGGGAGCTCTGCATCACGTGTCACAACATGATCACCACCCACGAGCAGATGCCGGTCGTCCACGCCGGGTTCAAGGACCAGGACTGCATGGACTGCCACCTGCCCCATTCCGGGCCGGAGGAATTCGGCCTGGTCGCCGCGCCGCGTGAACTCTGCGGCAACTGCCACGGCGACGTCATCGCACGGGCCGCGGCGGTCAAGAATCCTCACGCCCCGGTGGCCGAGGGGATGTGCGTGCGCTGCCACGCGGGACATGGCTCGAAGACGGCCGGCCTGTTGGTGGCCAACGAGCGCGCCATCTGCCTGCAGTGCCACCCGACCGTCATGCGGCAACTGCAACGCGCCACTCCGCATGCCCCGGCTCGCGACGGAGAGTGCAACGCCTGCCACGAGGCCCACGGCTCCGACTTCAAAGGGATGCTGACCCAGACGACGCAGGATCTCTGCCGCAATTGCCACGATATCGCCGACCCCGAGCTGAAGGCGAAGCACAAGGGGGCCGATCCGGCCCAGATGAACTGCTCCGGATGCCATCAGCCCCACGGATCGGAAGGGAAGGGGCTGCTCCCCACCCGCCAGCACGAACCGTTTGCGGCCGGGGAGTGCGCCGCCTGTCACGGCGACGGGATCCCGGGACCGATCGAAGGCTCGCAGACCGAGATCTGCGGGCTCTGTCACTCCGATCAGACTGCGACCCAGCCCGGGGAGACCGTCCACGGTCCCGTCTCCCAGGGCGACTGCTCGGCCTGCCATAACCCGCACGGCTCCGAGGCCGACTCGCTGCTGATCGCGCCGCCGCAGGAGCTCTGCCGCGGGTGCCACGAGGACCTCTACCAGAGCGCCTCGGTGCGACACGCCCCGTTCGAGGACGGGAAGTGCGCCGAGTGCCATGCGTCCCACCGCGCGGAGCGGGACAACCTGCTCAAGCAGGAGACCGCGTCCCTCTGCTTCTCCTGCCATCCGGCTCTCCAGCAGATCATCGAGAGCGGACGGGCCCATGCGCCGGTGGCGGAGAACCGCTGTGACACCTGTCATGACGCCCATGCCTCCGACCAGGCCGGGCTCCTGAAGTCTCCTCCGGACCAGCTCTGCGCCTCCTGCCACCCGCTCGATGCGGCTCTGCGGGGGAAGCACCGCGGCTACCCGCTCAAGCAGGAGGCCTGCCTTGGTTGTCACGATCCCCACGCCTCCGCGAAACCGGGCCTGATGCTGGCGGCCTCGCACGCTCCTTACTCCCAAGGCAACTGCGCGGCCTGCCATCTGGACGGAGGCGCGGTCAAGGCCACGGGCGAGAAGCTCTGCCTCCCCTGTCACGGAAGGATCAAAGAAGAGCTCGCCCAACCGCACACGCACGCGGCCACGCGGGACGACCAGGCCTGCCTGGACTGCCACTCCCCGCACGCCGGGAAAGACCCGAGTCTGATGGCCGGCTCCTCGGAGGCCGCCACCTGCCTGCGCTGCCATGACGCCGCGCAGTTCCGGGGCAAGGCGAGCCATCTCTCCAAGACACCCGACTGCACCGCCTGTCACGGCGCCCACGGCTCGCCCGAGCCGAAACTGCTCCGAGCGAGTCTCGACGTACTCTGCAACGAGTGCCACGAGTCGGCGGCGAAGCACCAACACCCCCTGGGAGGAGGAATCCTCGATCCGCGCACGAACGAGCCGATGACCTGCCTGTCGTGTCACGAGGCCCACGCCTCGGATCACGGTTATCAGTTGATCGCGGACCACCGGAGGGACCTGTGCGTCGAGTGCCACGCGTCGGGCCTCTGACGAGATCCGTGACGCCCTCGTCCTCGCCCCCGGTCGCGGGGTCCCGGGGAGTCGGTCGTGCCTGACCGCGTCCGGCGGCCGCCGTCCGGCTCGATCAAACGGCGGATCCTGCTGGCCAACGGGATCGTGCTGGTCCTCATGATCGGCGGATCCCATCTCGCCACCTACCTGCACTGGCGGGGGCAGCTCCGTCAGTTCGCCGAGGCACAGGGCTGGTCGATCGCCAGTGTTTCCACCCAGCGCATCTACCGGGAGTTCTGCACCGGCGACATCGACGGCATCCGCGATCTCATGCGCACCGTCGTGGCCGAGGATGCGGTGCATTCCATGCGGATCACCAATCAGGTCGGCCTCGTCCTGATCTCAGCCAATCGCGCCGAGGAGCACACGCTGCGCATCCCCCTCTCGGCCCAAGTCCGGCAGGGCCGGCGCGACGTCGGCACTCCGACCCGCCTCGGTCACCGCGATGAAAGCCTCGAGTTCTTCGTTCCGATCCCACGCGACGACAACTGCCGGCAGTGCCACTACCCCACCCAGCCGGAAATGGCGGTGGTCCATATGACCATGACGACGGCAAGGCTCGCCGACATCGTCCACGTCTCGTCGATCCAGGTCATCCTGATCACCGTCCTGACCGTCGGACTTCTCTTCCTCGCCCTCATGCTCCTCTTCCGGCGGGCGGTCGACCGGCCGGTCGGCGAGATCGTCACCGTGATGCAAAGGGCCAAGGCCGGCGACCTCGATGTGCGAACCCCGGTTCGCCGGCCGGATGAGTTCGGGATCATCGCCGCGGAGCTGAATCACATGCTCGAGCAACTGGGCGGAGCGCGGGAGCAGGTCCGCCAGCTCCACCAGCAGCAGCTCGATCGTCAGGGCCGTTTGGCCACGATCGGGAACCTCGCCTCCGCCGTCGCCCACGAGATCAAGAACCCGCTGGCCGGAATCCGGGGCGGCATGGAGGTGCTGGAACAAGGGCTCGCTCCCGGCGACGAACGCCGCGAGATCACCCGCGCGATCGTCGACGAGGTCGACCGGATCAATCGGATGGTCCGCGATCTCCTCTCCTACTCGCGCCGGCCGAACCCGGAGACCGTGCCGGCCGGTGTCTGCGACCTCCTCGACGATGTCATCTCCCAGGCTCGTCAGCTCCCGGACGCCCCGAAAGTGCAGATCGTGCATGAAGCACGCTGCGCCTGCCGCGTCGCGGTCGACTACCAGCTGATCAAGCAGGCGTTCCTCAACATCATCCAGAACGCCTTCGACGCGATGCCTCAGGGAGGGACTCTCACCCTGATCTGCGACCAGGCGGAGGGCATGGCGTTGATCCGGTTCCACGACACGGGAGGCGGGATCAGCCCCGAGGCCGCCGTTCGCGTCATGCAACCGTTCTACACGACACGGCATCGCGGGACCGGCCTCGGATTGCCGATCGCGCTTTCGATCGTCGAAGCGCATGACGGGGTGATCACCTTCGACACCGAGCCCGGTCGCGGCACCACCTTTACGGTCCACCTGCCTCTCATCGCGAAGAAGGAGCAGAGCGTCTCATGAGTACCGCCACGATTCTCATCGTCGATGACGAGAAGCTCCTGCGCATGACGCTCAAGTCCCGCCTGGAGTCGGCGGGGTACGAGATTCACGGCGCCGAGACGGCCGCGGAGGCCATGGGCCTGGTCGCCGAGCGGGATCCCGACCTCGTTCTGCTCGACTACCAGCTCCCGGACCGGGACGGCTTCGACGTCCTGGAGACGCTGCTGCAGCGGGATCGCGACCTTCCGATCATCATGATCACGGGACACGGCTCGGTGGAAAGCGCCGTGCGGGCGATGCGCCACGGCGCCGTCGACTACCTGGAAAAGCCGTTCGAATTCGAGGCCCTTCTGCTCTCGGTCGAGACGGCGCTGCAGACCACGGCCCTGCGTCGCGAGGTGCGCCGGTTGCGGCGCGAGGCGGGCGAGTCGCGAGGACAGCTCGAGCTGATCGGCCGGGCACCCCAGATGGTCGAGCTGAACGGCATCATCGATCGCGTCTCCCGGTCCGATCCGGCCACCGTCCTGATCACCGGCGAGAGCGGCGTCGGCAAGAACATCGTCGCGCGGGCGATCCATTTCCGCTCGGTTCGCGCCGAGAAGCCGATCGTCAGCATCCCCTGCACCGCGCTGCCGGAAAACCTGCTCGAGAGCGAACTGATGGGACACGAACGCGGCGCCTTCACCGACGCGCATAGCACCAAGAAGGGGCAACTCGAGCTGGCCGACGGCGGCTCCGTCTTCCTCGATGAAGTCGGGGAGCTGCCGGTCTCGATCCAGGTCAAGCTGCTTCATTTCCTCGAAGAGAAGATGTTCAAGCGGATCGGCGGGACGCGGGACATTCGGGTCGACGTGCGCATCCTGTCGGCCACCAATCGGGACCTGCGCAAAGCGGTCGAGGAGGGGCACTTCCGGCGTGACTTCTACTACCGCCTGAACATCGTGCCGATCTGGGTGCCGCCCTTGCGCGAGCGCCGAACCGACATCCCCCTGCTGGTGGACGCCTTTGTTCATCAATTCAACCGGGAGTTCGGCAAGAGCGTCATCGGCGCCACGCCGGAGGCGATGCAGGTGCTGATGGCTCATGACTGGCCCGGCAACGTCCGTGAACTGAAAAACCTGGTGGAACGCGTGATGATCCTGGGGGCCGAACGCCAGATCGAGGCTCACGACCTCCCGATGGAGATCCGGGCCTCGTCCGTTCTCTTTCCCGATCAGGGCGGATCGCTGCGCCTGCCGGATGGCGGCATCGACCTCGAGCGCCTCGAACGGGACCTGCTGACCCAGGCCCTGGAACGCAGCCAGGGAAACCAGACCGCCGCCGGCCGACTCCTCGGGCTGAATCGGGACCAGGTTCACTACCGGATGGAGAAATTCGGCATCCGGCTGGAAGATGTCGTCTCCTGGCGCGGTCGCGGGAAGGGGGAGTAGGCGAGGGCCGATCCCCATCCTCCGGCCCCGGACGCCCGCGCCCGCCTACCGCCCCCACCCGTCTGCCCCTCGCCATCCCGGCCCGCGCCCGAACTCCCTGTGGAGGTGCAAGATCCGGCTCAACCCTCCGTTTCGAACGGCCGACAACCGGAAGGAGGGTTCGTCGGCGACACGGGGGGGCAGAAGCGCATGACCAGATCGAACGCCGTACGGCGCGAAGTGGAGATGGAGGCGGCGCCTCCTGCGCTACAACTGAGCATTCGCGAGGCCGGCGTCGTGCTGACGGAGGACGATCTGGCCCTCGTCAACACCAAGGCCGGACTGGTCGAACTCCTGCGGTCCCGCAACGTCCGCCTGAAGGGCGTGATGCAGGTCCTCCGCTATGACGACGAACTCGCCGCTTTGCAGATCGAACTGGTCAAGCTGCAGCGCTGGGTCCAGCAGACCGGGAAGCGTATCGCCATCCTCTTCGAGGGACGTGACGCCGCCGGAAAGGGCGGGACCATCCGGCGCTTCATCGAGCACATGAACCCGCGCGCGATGCGCGTCGTCGCGCTGCCCAAGCCGACCGCGGAAGAGAGCGGGCAGTGGTACTTCCAGCGTTACGCACGCCAGCTGCCGAACGCCGGCGAGATCGTCTTCTTCGACCGGAGCTGGTACAACCGCGCGGTGGTCGAACCGGTCATGGGCTTCTGCACCCAGGCCGAGTACGAACGGTTCATGCAGCAGGTGCCCGAGTTCGAGCACATGCTCTACGAGGACGGCGTCACCATCATCAAGTTCTGGTTCTCGATCTCCAAGGACGAGCAGAAAGCCCGCTTCGCGTCCCGTCGCGACAATCCGCTCAAGCAGTGGAAGCTCAGCCCGATCGACGCCCGGGCGCAGGAGTTGTGGGACTCTTACACCCACTACAAGGAGCTGATGTTCAGCCGCACCCACACCTCGTTCAGTCCCTGGGTGATCGTCCGGGCCAACAACAAGAAGACGGCGCGGCTCGAGAGCATCCGCTACCTCCTGAGCCTCTTCGAGTACGAGAGCAAAGACCAGGCCGGCACGTCGCTACATCCGGATCCGACGGTAGTTATGCGCTTTCACCGGAAAATCGTGAAAATCGACTGAACGAGATCCGGACAGCTCTCGCGCACGGCCGCACCGCGGCCGGGTCGTCGACGCCGCCCTGACGAAACCTTGACGGGCCGGACCTGCATCCTGACACACCGCTGACCTGTTCCTCCCCTAACGTCAGAGTCGAATTCGCGCTCGAGAGGCGCTCGCGGGCCCGCCCTCTGGCCACGCCGCGTCTCAGGCTGGCGCAATCGCTCAGACGAATGGGAGGACGACGGTCATGGATCTCAGGATGATGCTTCTCTTGGCAGGTCTGTTCCTGGCCTCGCTCGGATTCGTCCGGTGGCTGGGACGGGCCAGCGAGCGTGAGCTATGAACCTGGTCTACCTTTTGGCCGGCGCGATCGCCTTGCTGTTGCTCGCCTACCTGCTGGTGGCTCTGCTCGAAGCGGAGCGATTCTGATGACCCCCGCGGCGATCCTGCAGGCGGGGATCTTCCTCGCGGCGCTCCTGCTCCTGGCGGAACCACTCGGCCGCTATCTGGCGCGCATCTACGGTCCGGACTTCGACTCCCTGCCCGGCTCCTTCCGCCGACTCGATCGACTCAGCCTGCGCCTGATGCGGATCCGGCCAGGCCGGGAGATGACCTGGGCGGAGTACGCGGAGGCTCTCCTGGTCTTCAACCTGGCCGGAATCGTCCTGCTCTACGTCATCCAGCGCCTGCAGCACATCCTGCCTCTGAATCCCCAGGCGATCGGCTCGGTCGACCCTTTCGTCGCCTTCAACACGGCCGTCAGCTTCGTCACCAACACCAACTGGCAGGTCTACGGCGGCGAGTCGAGGATGAGCTACTTCACGCAGGCCGCGGGTCTGACGGTGCAGAACTTCGCCTCCGCGGCGACAGGATTGGCCGTGCTGGCCGCGCTCGTCCGCGGGCTGACTCGAGAGCGCGCACGCACGCTGGGCAACTTCTGGGTCGACCTGGCGCGGGGCGTGCTCTTCGTCCTCCTGCCGCTCTCGCTCCTGCTCGCCCTGGTGCTGGTGCCGCTCGGCGTCGTCCAGACATTCTCCCCGTATTCGGCCGTCGAAACCGCGGGGTCCGGCGGCGCCCAGATCATCGCCCTCGGTCCCGTGGCTTCGCAGGTGGCGATCAAGCAGTTGGGAACGAATGGCGGAGGCTTCTTCAACGCCAACGCGGCCCATCCGCTGGAGAATCCGACGCCGTTCTCCAACTTCCTCGAACTCCTGGCCATCCTTCTCCTTCCTGCCGCCTCGTGCGTCATGTTCGGACGACTCGTCTCTGACCGCCGGCAGGGGAGGGCTATCCTGGCGACGATGACAGCGCTCTTTCTGGCCTTCCTCGTAGTGGCGACGGTGGCCGAACAGGCCGGAACTCCGGCGTTGCGTGCGGCCGGCGTGGACCTCACCGCCTCCGCCCTGCAACCGGGCGGAAACATGGAAGGAAAGGAGGTGCGGTTCGGGGTCTCGTCCTCCGCCTTGTGGGCCACCGCCACCACGGCGGCGTCCAATGGATCGGTCAACGCCATGCACGATTCCTTCACGCCGATCGGCGGGATGGTCCCCCTGATCCTCATCCAGCTCGGAGAGGTGGTCTTCGGGGGAGTCGGATCCGGCCTTTACGGAATGCTGGTCTTCGTCATCCTCGCCGTCTTCGTGGCCGGCCTGATGGTGGGCCGGACCCCGGAGTACCTGGGCAAGAAGATCGGTACGGCGGAAATGAAACTCGCGTCCCTCATCATCCTGGTCGGCCCGCTGCTCGTCCTGATCGGGACCGCCTTCGCCGTCTCGCTGCCCGCGGGAAGGTCCGCGGCCCTGAACCCCGGCCCCCATGGGTTCAGCGAGATTCTCTACGCATTCTCATCGACGGCGAACAACAACGGGAGCGCCTTTGCCGGTCTCGACGCCGCTCGTCCGCTCTATGCCGTCCTGGCGGCCGTCATGATGTTTCTGGGGCGGTTCTGGGTGATCATCCCGACCCTGGCGTTGGCCGGAGCCCTCGGCGCACGGGCCAAGGTTCCCCCGGGAGACGGCACGCTGCCGACGCACGGGTGGACCTTCGTCTGTCTTCTCGCCTCGATCATCCTGGTGGTCGGCGCCCTGACGTTCTTCCCGTCCCTTGCCCTCGGTCCCCTGGCCGAGGCGCTGCAACCCGGACTCTGAGTCCATCCGGAGAGTGGCCATGAAATCTTACGCCAACGATTCCGTCTTCCTCGACCGCTCCGCGCTCACCCGCGCCGTCGTGGAGGCGCTGCTCCGGTTCGATCCGCGCCGCCAGGTGCGGAATCCGGTGATGTTTCTGGTCTGGGTCGGCTGGATCACCACCCTCGCTCTCCTCCCCCCGGCCCTGGCGGGACGGATCGCGGAACCCCCGCGCCTCCTCCTGGCCGTCTCGGGGTGGCTCTTCGCCACCGTGCTCTTCGCCAACTTCGCGGAAGCGCTGGCGGAAGGACGCGGTCGCGCGCAGGCGGAATCGCTCCGGCGCACGCGGCAGGACCTGACGGCCCGGCGTCTCTCCGGCCCTCACCGAGACGCGTCGCAGAGCGAGGTCCCCGCGACCACGCTCCGCCAGGGGGATGTCGTTCTGGTCAACGCCGGGGAGCTCGTCCCCGGCGATGGCGACGTCATCGAGGGGATCGCCTCGGTGGACGAGAGCGCGATCACCGGCGAGAGCGCGCCGGTCATCCGCGAGAGCGGCGGCGATCGCAGCGCGGTCACCGGAGGGACCCGAGTCATCTCGGACTGGCTGATCGTGCGCATCTCCGTCGATCCGGGAGAAAGTTTCCTGGACCGGATGATCGGGCTGGTCGAGGGCGCCCGGCGCCGGCGCACCCCGAACGAGATCGCGCTCCTGATCCTGCTCGCCGCCATGAGCATCATCTTCCTCGCCTCCTGCGCGACGCTCCTTCCGTTCTCGCTGCACGCCGTCGAGGTATCGGGTCGAGGGTCGCCCGTCTCGATCACCGTCCTGACGGCGTTGCTGGTCTGTCTGATCCCCACCACGATCGGCGGCCTCCTCTCCGCCATCGGGATCGCGGGCATGGACCGGCTGCTGCGCGCGAACGTCCTGGCCCTCTCGGGCCGCGCCGTGGAGACGGCCGGTGACATCGATGTCCTCCTGCTCGACAAGACCGGCACGATCACCCTCGGCGATCGGCAGGCGGTCACTTTCCTCCCGGCGCCCGGGTGGTCGGAACAGCGGCTGGCGGAAGCCGCCCGGCTCGCCTCTCTCGCGGACGAAACGCCCGAGGGACGCAGCATTGTGGTCCTGGCCAAGCAACGGTTCGGCCTGCGCGAGGTCGATGTCCACCGCCTGGGCGCTCGCTTCATTCCCTTCTCGGCCCAGACGCGGATGAGCGGCGTGACCCTGGAATCCGAGGAGATCCGCAAGGGAGCCGCGGACGCCGTCGAGAACTACATCCGCGCTCTCGGGGGAGCATTCCCCCCGGTCGTGCGCACCACCGTCGAGCGGATCGCTCGGGAGGGAGGAACGCCCCTCGTCGTCGCCGACCGCGCGGAGGTCCTCGGCGTCATCGAACTCCGTGATGTGGTCAAGGGTGGGATCCGCGAACGGTTCGAACAGCTGCGCCGGATGGGCATCCGGACGGTGATGATCACCGGGGACAACCCCCTGACCGCCGCCGCGATCGCGGCCGAGGCCGGCGTGGATGACTTCCTGGCCGAGGCGACTCCCGAGGCCAAACTCGACCTGATCCGCCAGTACCAGCGGCAGGGGCACCTCGTCGCCATGGCCGGAGACGGAACCAATGACGCGCCCGCGCTGGCGCAGGCCGACGTGGCCGTCGCCATGAACTCCGGAACCCAGGCGGCCAAGGAAGCGGGAAACATGGTCGACCTCGATTCGAATCCGACCAAGCTGATCGAGGTGGTCGGGATCGGGAAGCAGCTCCTCATGACCCGGGGCGCGCTCACCACCTTCAGCATCGCCAACGATGTGGCCAAGTACTTCGCCGTCCTCCCCGCGGCGTTCGCCGGCGTCTATCCAGCCCTCGGCGCGCTCAACCTGATGCGCCTGGCGACCCCGCACAGTGCGGTCGTCTCCGCCGTGGTCTTCAACGCCCTGATCATCATCGCCCTGGTTCCACTGGCGCTGCGCGGTGTGCCTTACCGGCCCACCGGCGCGTCGTTTCTGCTCCGGCGTCACCTCCTGATCTACGGACTCGGCGGACTCCTCGTCCCGTTCGCGGGGATCAAGCTGATCGACCTTGCGATCCACGGACTCGGCCTTTTCTAGCGAGGAAGCTATGCGCTCGAACCTCCTGACATCGTTTCTGGTCCTCGCGCTCTTGACGCTCCTCACCGGCGGGTTTTACCCACTGCTCGTGACGGGCGCCGCGCGAGCGTTGTGCCCCGGCCGCGCCCGCGGCAGCCTGATCGAAGCGGGCGGCCGGCTGGTCGGCTCGGAGCTGCTGGGGCAGCCATGCTCCGATCCGGCTTACTTCTGGGGACGCCCTTCCGCCACCTCGCCGCCGGGCAATGCCGCCCGGTCCGGGGGATCCAACCTCGGTCCGTCCCATCCGGCCCTCGCCGACTCGATCCGGGTGCGTGTCGAACGCCTGCGCCAGTGGGACCCGGAGACGGAGCTCCCTGTCCCCGTCGATCTGGTCACCGCCTCGGCCAGCGGCCTGGACCCTCACATCAGCCCCGCGGCCGCCTTCTACCAGGTTCCCCGCGTCGCTCGCCTGCGGGGCCTCGATCCGGGAGTGCTCGACGGATTGGTGCGCCGGCAGATCGAGGGCCGATCGCTCGGTTTCCTCGGAGAGCCGCGCGTCAACGTCCTCAGGCTGAACCTGGCGCTGGACGCCCTCTCGTCGGGCCGATAGGCTGGCCCCCGGTCGCGGCGAGGAACGGAGCACGCCGATGAAGAATGGGGCACGACCCGATCCGGACCGGATCCTCGCCCGGATCGCGAGCGAGGAAGCCGGGGCCGCCCGCGGACGCCTGAAGGTCTTCCTCGGCGCGGCTGCCGGCGTGGGGAAGACCTACGCCATGCTCGAGCAGGCGCGCGTCCGGCGCCAGCAGGGTATCGACGTCGTGGTCGGGTGGGTCGAGACCCACAGTCGCGCGGAGACGGCCGCGCTGCTGGACGGACTGGAGACTCTCCCGCCGCAAGTCCACGAACGGCGCGGCCTGCCGCTGCGCGAGTTCGACCTCGATGGGGCGCTGGCACGCCGGCCCCGGCTGCTCCTGCTGGACGAGCTGGCGCACACCAACGCGATCGGCGCCCGGCACGCCAAACGCTGGCAGGACGCGGAAGAGCTGCTGGCCTCCGGCATCGACATCTTCACGACCGTGAACATCCAGCATCTCGAAAGCCTGAACGATGTCGTCAAGCAGGTGACCGGGGTCACGGTCCGAGAGACGGTGCCGGATCACGTGCTCGAACAGGCCGACGAGGTTGAGCTCGTCGATCTGACTCCGGAGGACCTGCTCGAACGATTACGTGAGGGCAAGGTCTACATTCCCGAACAGGCGGAGCGCGCGGCCCGGAACTTCTTCACGCGCGGCAACCTCATCGCGCTGCGCGAGCTGGCGCTCCGCCGCACCGCGGAACGGGTCGACTCCGAGCTACGCACCTACAAAGACGACCAGGAGATCGATCGAGTCCTCCCCGTCGCGGAACGCCTCCTGGTCTGCGTCAGCCCGAGTCCCACCGCCGCCCGCGTCGTGCGCTCCGCTGCGCGCATGGCGTCGGGCCTGCGCGCTCCGTGGATCGTGGCCTGCGTGGAACGCCCGGGCGACCCGCGGCAGACCGAGGCCGACCGCGAGCGCCTCAGCGAGACCATGCGCCTGGCCGACTCGCTCGGCGCGGAGACCGTCACGCTGACGGGGTGGAAGCCGGCGGAGGAGCTCCTGCTCTATGCCCGCGCGCGCAATGTCACCAAGATCGTCATCGGCAAGCCCGCTTCGCCCTGGTGGCGCTACCGGCTCTTCGGCTCGGTGGCCGAGGCGCTCATCCGCCAGAGCGACGACATCGATGTCTTCGTCATCCGGGGCGATTCCGCAGAGAAGGCTTCGGCCGGACGGCCCCGTCTGCGCCGAAGCAGCCCGACGCGCTCCTACGCCATGGCAGCCGCGGCCGTCACGCTCACGACGCTCATCTGCCATGCGCTGCTGCCGCGTCTCGCTGCTTCCAACCTGGTGATGATCTATCTGCTTTGCGTGGCGGCCGTGGCGGCGATGCTGGGCCGGGGTCCGTCCATTCTCGCTTCCATCCTGTCGGTGGCGACGTTCGATTTCTTTCTCGTGCCTCCGTACATGACCTTCGCCGTGGCCGATGGGCAGTACTTCGTCACCTTCGCGGTCATGCTGATCGTCGCCCTGCTGACGAGCTCCCTGACGGTGCGCTTGCGCCAGCAGTCCGAACACCACCGGCGCCGACAGGAGCGAACCGCCACTCTCTACCGGCTGAGCCGGGAGTTCGTCCTTTCCACCTCGCTCCCCGAGGTCGCGCGCGTCATCGAGCTTCAGTTCGGCGAGGCGTTTGGGGCCGAAGTCTGGATCCTGCTGCCGGGCGCCGAAGACACTCTGCAGCCCGCGCCCGGCGT
This sequence comes from uncultured bacterium, assembly GCA_964371055.1. Classification (GTDB taxonomy): domain Bacteria; phylum Eisenbacteria; class RBG-16-71-46; order CAIMUX01; family CAIMUX01; genus CAYJLF01. Next base: position 230,691 of record CAYJLF010000006.1, read on the forward strand.
GACCTCGGTCTTCCCCCTCGGCCCACGCGAGCGCGCCGTCGCAGACTGGGCGTACCGGCACGGGCAGATGGCGGGGCCCGGCACTTCCACCTTGCGGGAGGCCCGCGCGCTCTACCTGCCTCTGCGGACAGCCCGCGGCGCTCTCGGGGTCATCGGGTTGTTTTCCGAAGCCGGCCCCGAGGACCTCACGCCCGAACGCGCCGAACTGCTCGAGGCGTGCGCGAACCAGGCGGCCGTCGGAATCGAACGGGCGATCCTGGCCGAGGAGGCGGAAAAGACCCGCGTTTCGGCCGAGACCGAGCGGCTGCGCAACCTGCTGCTCAGTTCGGTCTCGCATGATCTGCGGACTCCGCTGGCCACCGTCACCGGCGCAGCCAGCACTATCCTGGAGGGAGGAGCCCTCCTCTCCGACGATGCCAGGCGCGAACTCACGCAGTCGATTCTCGAAGAGTCGGGCCGGCTCAACCGGTTGCTGGGCAACCTGCTCAGCATGACGCGAATCGAGTCGGGTCCGATCCACCTTCGGCGGGAGTGGCAGCCGATCGAGGAGACCCTGGGGGCGGCGATGAACCACCTGGAGCGCGTCCTACGCGTTCATCCGGTCTCCGTCCACGTCTCGGACGACCTGCCCCTGGTTCACATCGACGGTGAGCTCTTCGTCCAGGTCTTTTCCAATCTTCTCGACAACGCGGTGAAGTACTCGGGCTCCGACACCCCCATCGATGTCCGCGCCTGGTCCGGGGGAACGGAGGTCGTGGTCGAGATCGCCGATCACGGCCCGGGCCTGCCTCCCGGTGAGGAAGAGCGCATCTTCGAGAAGTTCTATCGGGGCCCGCAGGCCGGCGATCGGAGCGGCTCCGGGCTCGGTCTCGCCATCTGCCGCGGTATCATCGAGGCGCACGGCGGGAGGATCACCTCCGGGAACCGCCCGGAGGGCGGGGCCGTCTTCCGGATCTTCATCCCGGTCGCCAATCCTCCACCATCCGTCGAGCCGGACGAGGCGGACGCATGAACGAGACGGCACGAGTCACCGTTCTGGTCATCGAAGACGACCCCCAGATCCGCAAATTCCTCCGCGTGACTCTGTCGAGTCACGGCTACCACCTGGTCGAGGCGGTGAACGGCGAGGAAGGCCTGCGCCTCGCGGCCTCTCATCGACCGGAGTTGATCATCCTCGACCTCGGATTGCCCGATCTCGACGGGCTTGTCGTCACCCGCGAGTTACGCGAGTGGACGTCCACCCCGATCCTGGTTCTCTCGGCGCGCGGCCGGGAAGGAGACAAGATCGCCGCCCTGGATGCCGGCGCCGATGACTACGTGACCAAACCGTTTGGCGTCGGGGAACTCCTGGCGCGCATGCGCGTGGCCCTGCGTCACGCCATCACCGCGGCCGGGGGCGAAGCCGAACCGGTCTACAGGTCGGGCGATCTCCAGGTCGATCTCACCCGCCGCCTGGTCCGGCTGCACGACACCGAGGTCCATTTGACGCCCATCGAATATCGGATCCTCGCCATGCTTGTGCGCCATGCTGGACGGGTGGTCACGCACCGCCAGCTTCTCGCCGAGGTGTGGGGACCGACGTTCGAGGGAGAGTCGCACTATCTGCGCGTCTATATGCAGCAACTACGCAAGAAGCTCGAAGAGGTCCCCGCGCGGCCGCGTTACCTCCGCACCGAGCCGGGCGTCGGCTACCGGCTGACCGAACCCTCCGAGGAGAATCCGAGGCGCGAGACGATCTAGCAGGGTGCGGACGAACGCGGTCGACCGGCCGGGCACTACCGCCCTTACCCTCTCGGAATCCCCCGCCCCTTCCAGAGCTTGTAGATCGCGGGATACACCAGCAATTCGAGCAGAAACGACGTAGCCAGTCCCCCGATCATCGGCGCGGCGACCCGCTTCATCACGTCAGCCCCGGCGGAGGTCGACCACATGATCGGGAGCAGCCCGAGGAAGGTCGACATCACCGTCATCATCTTCGGCCGCGCCCGCCGTACCGCGCCGTGCACGATCGCCTCGTCCAGTTCGCTCAGGGTGCGGAGCCTCCCCTCGGCCCTGGCCCGATCGTACGACAGGTCGAGGAAGAGCAGCATGAAGACCGCCATCTCGGCATCCAGACCCAGGAGGGCGATCATTCCCACCCACGCCGCGATCGAGACGTTGTAGTCCAGCAGGTGGAAGAGCCAGATCGCCCCCACGGCCGAGAACGGCACCGCCAGCATCACGATCATCGCCTTCGTGGCCGAGCGCGTGTTGGCCAGCAGCAGCAGAAAGATCAGGATGAGGGTCGCCGGTATCACCAGCTTCAGCCGTTCGCGCACCCGGATCATGTTCTCGTACTGCCCGCTCCACTGGAGGACATAGCCGGCCGGGAGGGTGACCTCATCCCGCACGATTCGCTTGGCTTCCTCCACGTATCCGCCGATGTCGCGCCCGGCCACGTCGACATAGACGTAGCTGGCAAGGAATCCGTTCTCGTTCCGGAGCATCGAGGGACCCGACACCACCCGGAGATCGGCCACCTGCGCCATGGGAATCCGCGCGCCGCCCGGGGTGTCGACAAGGACGCGCCCCAGCTTGTCGAGATCGTCCCGCAGTTCCCGCGGATAGCGAACGTTGACCGGGTACCGAGCGCGGCCGTCGATGACCGTGTCGAGGTTCTCTCCCCCCACGGCGGTCATGATGACCTCCTGCAGGTCGGCGATCGTCAGGCCATAGCGCGCCAGTTCCTCCCGGCGCGGCTCGAAGTCGACGAAGTACCCCCCCGCCGCGCGCTCGGCGAAGATGCTGCGAGTGCCGGGCACTCTTCCGAGCACCGCTTCGATTCGCAGGCCGATCGCTTCCAGCTCGCGCAGGTCCTCGCCGAAGATCTTGATCCCGACGGGGGTGCGCACGCCGGTGGTGAGCATGTCGATCCGCGCTTTGATCGGCATCGTCCAGGCGTTGGTCACTCCCGGGATCCGGAGCGCGCGATCCATATCGCTCACCAGCTCGTCCCACGAGATCCGGTCGGGCCAGATCGGCCGGACCAGCGGTTGAAGGAATCCCGGCATCCAGGACGAGTACCAGCGTTCCTTCGCCCGCCACTGGTCGGACGGCTTCAGAATGACGGTCGTTTCCATCATCGACAGCGGGGCCGGGTCGGTCGACGTCTCCGCGCGCCCCGCCTTGCCGTAGACCCGCTCCACCTCCGGGAAACTCTTCAGCACCCGGTCCTGCGTTTCCAGGAGCTCACGGGCCTGCGTGACCGAAATCCCCGGCAGGGTCGTCGGCATGTAGAGGATCGACCCCTCGTTGAGCGGCGGCATGAACTCCGTCCCCAGACGGAAGTAGGCCGGGATGCTCACCGCCACGAGGACCAGGGCGGCCGCGATCACCTTGCGCGGGTGCCGCAGCACGAAGCGGCAGGCCGGCTCGTAGACGCGAAAGATCGCCCGGCTGATCGGGTGCTTCTCTTCCGCGTAGTAGGTCCCGACCAGCGCCGAGGTCGCCGCGCGGGCCAGCCACCGCGGCCGGAAGTGGAACGGATCGATCCGGGCGAACATCATGCGCATGGCCGGGTCGAGCGTGACCGCGAGAAGCGCCGCCAGGGCCATCGCCAGGTTCTTGGAGTAGGCCAGAGGCTTGAAAAGGCGACCTTCCTGGTCGACCAGGGTGAAGATCGGGAAGAACGCCACGGCGATCACGAGCAGCGAGAAGAAGACCGACGGACCGACCTCTTTCAACGCCTCGAGGCGGACAGCAAAAAAGTCTCCCTTTCTCCCTTCCTGCTGCCAGAGGTGGATCTTGTGGTAAGCGTTCTCCACCTCGACGATCGCGCCGTCCACCAGCACGCCGATCGAGATCGCGATCCCGGCCAGCGACATGATGTTGACCGTGACCCCCATCGCGCGCAGCGGAATGAAGGCCAAGAGCACCGAAATCGGGATCGTCACGATCGGCACGATGGCCGAAGGGATGTGCCAGAGGAAAAGGAGGATGACGAACGAGACGATGATCATCTGCAGGATCAGCTCGTGCGTGAGGGTGTCGATCGCGCGATGGATCAGGTCGCTGCGATCGTAGGTCGTGACGAACTCCACCCCCTCCGGCAGACCGTGCTCGAGCTCGCGGAGCCGTTCCTTGACCCGGTCGATCACCTGGAGCGCGTTCTCGCCGTGACGCATGACGACGATGCCGCCGACCGCATCCCCCTGTCCGTCGAGGTCCGCGACGCCGCGGCGGATCTCCGGGCCGAACTCGACCCTCGCCACGTCCCGCAGGCGAACCGGCACGCCGTCGGGACCGGCTTTCACGACGGTCGAAGCGAAGTCGTCCAGGGTCCGCGCATAGCCCCGAGCGCGCACCATGTACTCGGCTCCGCTCCACTCCAGCAGCCGGCCCCCGGCCTCGCGATTGGTGTTCCGCACGGCCGCCATCACCTGGTGCAGCGGGACCTCCAGGGCGGCCAGGCGGTTCGGATCGACCGTGATCTGGAACTGCCGCTGATAACCCCCGATCGAGGCCACCTCCGCCACTCCCGGCACCGACTGGATGGCATAGCGCAGCGTCCAGTCCTGGTAGGAGCGGAGTTCGTCGAGCGAGTGCCGTCCGTCACGGTCGACCAGCGCGTACTGAAAGACCCAGCCGACCCCGGTGGCATCGGGTCCCAGCTCGACTTTGACCTCCCCCGGCAGCGACGGCTGGATCTTGCTCAGATACTCCAGGACCCGCGATCGCGCCCAGTAGAGGTCGGTCCCGTCCTCGAAGATGACGTAGACAAAGGAGTAGCCGAAGTCGGAGAAGCCGCGGATCGCCTTGACCTTGGGTGCGCCGAGCAGCCCGCTGACGATCGGGTAGGTGACCTGGTCCTCCAGGATGTCGGGGGAACGATCCCAGCGCGAGTAGACGATCACCTGTGTGTCGGACAGATCCGGCAGGGCATCCAGGCGGATCGTGCGCAGCGTGTGCACGGCAAACGCACAGAGCATCGCCGCCGCCAGGAGGACGAGGAGGCGATTCCTCGCCGAGAACTCGATCAGGCTGGGGATCAATGCTCGGCCTTCGGAGTCGTCGCGCCCAGGCCCGCCAGCGCCGCGCGGATCCGCGACTCGGAGTCGAGCAGGAAGTTGGCCCGCACCACCACCTCCTCGCCCTCGGCCAGTCCGTCATAGATCTGGGCCAGGCCGCCGGAGCGGGCGCCGACCTCGACGGAGCGCGGCTCGAAGTCTCCCCCTCCCCGGTGCACGAAGACGATCTGCCGCTCACCGGTATCGAGGATCGCGTTGTCCGGGATGGTGAGCGCTTCGCCCTGGTCGATCCGCACCGTCACGTCGGCATACATGCCCGGCTTCAGCAGGCCGAAGTCGTTGGCAAAGACGAGCCGGGCCCGCACGGTGCGCGTGGCGTCATCCAGGTAGGGATAGATGAAGTCGATCTCGCCGGAGAGCGCCACGCTCGGGTCGTAGGGCAACCGCAGATCGGCCGGCTGCCCCTCGCTCAACCCCCGCGCCTCGTACTCATAAAACGGCGCCTCGATCCAGACGGTCGAGAAGTCCGCGACGGTGAGGAGTTCCATCCCCGGCTCGACCTTCATCCCTTCGTAGACCTCGCGCGCGGTCAGAGTCCCGGAGACGGGGGCGGTCAGGACGACGGCACGGGAGGGCTGGCGCGTCCGTTCGAGCTCCTCGAGCGCGCGGGGCGGTACATCGAGGAGCCGCAGTCGTTCGCGGGCGGCTTCGACCAGGATTTCGGCGGACGTCCCGCCTCGATCTCTCGTCTCGAGCGCCCGTACGAACTCCTCCTGGCCGGCCAGCAGCTCGGGGGAGTAGATCGAGAGCAGCGGCTCGCCCCGGCGCACCGCCTGCCCGCTCCTGTTGATGTGGAGCTTCTCGACCCAGCCCGACACCTTGGTCTGCACCCGGCGCACGCGCGCTTCGTCCGCCGTGACGATGCCGGAAGTGCGGATCGTCAGCTCCATCGACCGCGTCTCCGCCGGCTGCGTGCGCACGCCGGCCAATCGGATCGCGTCGCCGCTGAGGTAGACCGTCGCCATGCCGGGCACGCTGGAGACGCCGCCGCCCTGCTGCGCCGCGAATTCGGCGGCCGGCACCAGGTCCATCCCGCAGATCGGACAGTCGCCCTTGTGATCGACGACGTAAGTGGGATGCATGGGACAGAGCCAGAGCTCGGTTCTGGACTCAGAGGCCGAGGCGGAATCTCCACCTTTGCCGCCCGGCGTCGCCTCGCCACCGGCACGCTCGCCCCTCCCGGGCTCTCCGCATCCGACCACCAATGCGATGGCGATCAGCCCGACCAGCCACGCTTCGGGTCGGGCCAGGGCGGCGCGTCCGCGCGCCCCGATGCCGGCCGCGCCGTCGGTCATCCCAAAGGTCCGCTCAGTGCGCATGTCCGTTCTCCTCCCCCACCGGATCCCTCCCCGCCAAGGCACGCCAGGTCGAGACCGCGGTATAGAGGTCGGCCTCGCGACGGGCCCGCATCGACCGCGCCTCGACCAGAAGACGAAGACCATCGATCAGGTCACCGGCGTCGCCCTGGCCGGTGGTGTAGGCCGCCCGCGCCGCGTCGAGCGCCAGGCCGGCCCGGGGCACGGTCTCCTCGTCCAATCGCCGGATCTGCGCCGCGGCGGCCCGGACGCGCGCCTCGAAGGTCTCGATGGCCGACCCGGCGTCCAAGAGCGCCTCGCGCACGTCTGCCCCCGCCATCGCCTCTTCCTGTCGAGCCTCCCGCAGCATCGCGCCCTGCTTCTGTCCGCTCCAGACCGGAAGCTCCACGCCGATGCGCGCCGAGACCATCGGATCGATCGACCCGCGGTAGCCGTACTCCGCCCCGATCGAGAGATCCGGCCACCGCTCGCGCCGGGCGGATTGGGTGCGAAGATGCGCCGCCTCGAGACGAGCCCGGGCGACCCGAACTTCGGCGAAGGAGTCGGCCGGCGCGGAGCTCGCCGGCGCAGAGACCCCGGCCTCCGGGAGGTGGGGAGCGGTCGTGATCGCCGTGCTTCCCGGCCGATCGAGCCACGCATTGACTTCGGCCTGGAGTTCCGCGCGCATCGCCGCGAGGTCATCCCGGCGCTCGTCGATCCGGACCCGCTCGAGCTGGAGGCGCACGAGATCGAACTGGGAGGCCTGGGAGTTCTGATACCGCGCCGTGACCGAGCCGAGCAGGAGGTCGACGAGCGCGGCTGTTTCCAGCAGCGCCTCATCCTCGCGATCGAAGGCGTAGAGGCTAGCGTATCCAGCCCGCACCGCCGCGGCGATCCGGCGACGAGCCGACACCAGGTCCTGGCCGGCCACCGCGGCGCTCGCCTCCGCGGCCGCGCGCCGGCGGCCCAACTTGCCCGGCCACGGAAGAACCTGGCTGAGTTCAAGCCCAGCCATCGACATCGGATCGTCCCCGATCTCCGCCCACGGGTACTTGGGCCCTCGGAGGCTGAACCCGACCATCGGGTCGGGAGGCGCCGCCGCTGCCCTTGCCGCTTCCTTCGCCGCCGCCGCTCGCGCGGCCAGCGCCTCGAGGGAGGGCGCCGCCTCGAGGGCACGGATCACGAGTGCATCGATCGCGGCGGAGACCGCCCGATCATCCACGGTATCCGTCGCGCTTCGACTCCCGCGTGCGCGCAGATCCGAGAGAGATGAGCCTGTGCCGCGGATCTGGTCGGCGGCGGGAGACTCAGCCTCGTGATCGGTCCCGGCTGGCCCGGTCAGCGCGTCGTCTGCCTCTCGCCCGACGTCTCGTTCCCTGCCTTCCGCTCGGGCGTCCGGAAGGCCGGTGCGAAAGTCACTTCCTTCTCGCGTCCCCGGAGCCCCTTGACGCGGATCGTGGCCGAAAGCTCCTCCGGCTTGACGCCCGCCAGATCGGCCTTCCCGAAGAGCGCGTCCTGGTGGTACAGGATCATTCCGCGGCACGGCTCGCACTCTCCGGGCCGATCTTGTACAACCTCGGGATGCATCGGGCAGAAGAAGACGCCGGTCTTCTCGTCGGCCGGCTTCTGCGTCACGAGTTTCACTTCAACCGACCTGCCGCCGGGGAGCTTCAGGACCGCGGTGCCGGTCGCCTTCTCCACCATCGCCGGAGCGAGCTCATCGGTGTAGAGGTAGACGCGAATGCCATCGGCGCTGACCACCGTTTCGAAGACATGCGCCTGGGTCGTGCTGAGGGCACCGCCGTAAAGAGGAGCGGTTGTGGCCGCCGCCGTGGATGCCTTTTCGTCTGCGGCGCGCGCGGAATGCTCGAGCGCGACCGTCAGGGCGAGGCTCATCGCGACCATCGCGATTCCGGCGATGGCGGTTCGGGGCATGCGCATGTTCCGCGCTCCGCGCGTGTGATCGGTCTTTGGGCTGGTCCCATGCATCTGGAGGTTTCCTCCCTTGGGGCGCGTTCCCGCCCGATGGCGTCGCACCGGTCGCTCCGACCAGCGCAGCGTATTGACATTGACTCTCACGGGAGATCATGCCAGAACGATGCCGAAGTAGCCCGCGGGACAAGATTGGTTGTGAGAACCACGTATAGAATTGATTGACAAGGTGTTACATCGCATTGCGACTCGTCGCTTCGCCAGCCGGGGGCGACGGTGAGGCATCGGGGCCCGCGGGAACATGCTCACATGTCGACATATGGAGAATAAACCACACCCCTCTGGGTGGGCTTAGAGACCGGGGAGGAACGGGGCCTCTGGATAGATGGCGGACATTCCGCCCTGTGAGGGGAAGTTATCCGGATATTCTTCCCCGGTCATGCCTGCTGTCCGCAGACATCTCGACCTGAAGCTGGCGCCCGGCCGGGCCGGGCGTATGGAAACAGGGCCACCCTCCGCGACAGCCACCGCGTGAAGAGATCGCTCGTCGATCGTCACGCCCCCCTCACTTCAACCCGAACTTCTCCATCCGGTAGAGGAATACATGGCGCGGCACGCCGAGATAGGCCGCGGCGCGGGACTTGTTGCCGCGATGCTTCTCGAGCGCGCGGACGATGAGTTCCCGCTCGAGTTCGGGCAGGGAGAGCTGCCCATCGGGAAGGGGCGCCGGGTAGAGAGCGCCAGGGGTGCGATCGGACTGGCCCGCCGCGTCGTCCGCCGGCTCGCCGGCCACATCGCCTGAGCCGCCGCCCGCTCGGCGTCCCACGCCGCCCCCCGCTTCGTCCCCCTCCGCCCCCGGCGTCTCCGCCGCACGGAGATCATCCTCCGACAGCTCATCCGCGCCGCGCAGCAGCACCATCCGCTGGCAGAGGTTGGCCAGTTCGCGCACATTTCCCGGCCACGGCCGGCGCATCAACGCGCGCAGCAGCTCCGATGAGGTGCGGATCGGCGCGCCGGCCGCGAAACGCGCGAGGAAGTGCTCCCACAGCGCCGGCACATCCTCGGGCCGCTGCCGCAGCGGCGGCAGGTGGATCGGGATCACGTTCAGGCGATAGAACAAGTCTGATCGGAAGCGCCCCTCCCGCACGCGAGCCTCGAGATCGGCGTTCGTCGCCACGACGATCCTCACGTCGACCTGCACCGGGGCGCGGCTTCCGACCGGATCGACGCTGCCGGTCTCGATCACCCGCAGCAGCTTCGACTGCAGCTCCGGCGCCAGGTCGGCAATCTCGTCCAGGAGCAGCGTGCCGCCGTCGGCCCGCACGAACTTCCCCGGCTTGTCGCGCCATGCCCCCGTAAACGCCCCGCGCTCGTGCCCGAAGAGCTCGCTCTCCAGCAGATCGTGCGGGATGGCTGCGCAGTTGACCGCCACGAAAGGACGCTCCCACCGATCCGAGAGGGTATGCAGCGCGCGCGCCACCAGTTCCTTGCCGGTGCCGGATTCGCCCGAGATCAGCACCGTCGCGTCGCTCGGCGCGATGCGGCGGATCGTTTCCATGACCCGCTCCATCGACTCCGAGGCGTGGATCAGCTCCACGTGCCGCTGCTGCTCACGCAGCCGCTCCCGCAGGCTCCGGTTGTCCGCCAACAGGCGCCGTCGATCCAGCGCCTGCTCCACCGCGACCTTCAGCTCCTCCCGGTTGTACGGCTTGGTCAGATAGTGGTGGGCGCCGGCCTGCATCGCGGCCACCGCCTCCTCGATCCGACCGAAGGCTGTCAGCACGATCACCGGGATCTCCGGATCGGAGGCGCGCACGCGGCGCAGCACCTCCATCCCGTCGAGCCCCGGCATCTTGAGGTCGGTGATGACCAGGTCCGGTCGGACTTCGGCGAGCCGTTCGATCCCCGACGCGCCATCACCGGCGGTCTCCACTTCGTGTCCCTGGTCGGCGAGGGCGAAGGCAAGCACCTCGCGCAGGCTGGCGTCATCATCGATCAGGAGGATGCGAGCCATCAGGCCTCCGCTCCGGGCTCGGGCCGGACCGTCGGGTTCATCGCCGCCTCCATCGGCAACATGATCTGCACCATCGCGCCCCCTTCGGCCCGGTTCCTCAGCTGGATCGATCCGCCGTGCTGCTCCACGATCCGGAAGGAGATCGCGAGCCCCAATCCGGTTCCGTCCTCCCGCGTCGAGTAGAACGGCGTGAACGCGTTCGCCAGGGCCTCCTGGGAGAAGCCCGGACCGCAGTCCAGAATGGCGATGCCGGCCCTCCCTTCGGCCGCCGAACAACGCACCACGACCTCGCCGCCGGGTCCGCTCGCCTGGACCGCGTTCAGCAGCACGTTCAAGAAAACCTGTCGCAGTTGTTGCGCATCGGCCCAGACCTGCAGGCCGCGGCGCGAGACCGGATCGATCCGGATCTCCACCCTCTCGGGACGACCGGCGAGAAGCGCGATCACCTCCTCGAGCTCCTGGTCGATCGAGACCTTCGTCCGCTGCGGCGGGGCCGGTCGCGCGAAGGCGAGAAACCGGGTCAATACCCCGTTCAGCCGCTCCGACTCCCTGACCAGCACGCGCAACAGCCGGTGCTTGGGATGTTCTTCCGTGAAGTCGTCGGCCAACAGCTCGGCCGACCCCTTGATCGAGGCGAGCGGATTGCGGATCTCGTGCGCCAAACCCGCCGACAGTCGACCGACCGCCGCCAGGCGCGCTTCCCGCACCAGCGACTCCTCGGCCGATCGCAACTGCTCCAGGCTCTGTCGCAGATCGCCGGCCGTCGCCTCGAGTCTGCGCTGTGTCCTCTGCAGTCGCGACGCCAACGATCCGGTCACCAGTCCGATCGTCAGGTAGAGAACCATCTCCAGCACCTTCTGCGTGTCCGACGCCGGATCGTGCGAGATGTGCCCCATCGCATGGGGCGCATACGCGATGCAGGTGACGATCGCTGCGATCAGCCCGCCGCGCCACCCGTGGAGGAAGGCAGCCAGAATGATCGGCAGGTAGTAGAGCCGTCGATAGATGTCGTGCAGCTGGTGGGCATGGGGATCGGTGAGGTAGTGCGCCGCGGTCACGGCCCCGATACCGAGGTAGATCGCGACCAGAAGCATCGTGCGTCGCGACATCCGCATCGAGTCCTCCTTGCGCGACCGTCCCCCGGCGCGAGGCGCCCGGCGCCCGGAGCGCAGCCGACCGGGCTCTCCAGCACCCTGTCACGGCGGAATCCTCCGCCCGTGGGCTTCAGGCGTCAGGTACTGGCTACGCATCCCGCCCCTACCGCTCAAGATTATTCTCCAAGCGACCGCCTCGCAGGACAAATCTCCCCGATCCGTCGGCATCGTCGGGAGCACCGGCTTCGGGTGGGGCATTCTTCTCCACCCAGCAGTGCCGCGTTGACCATCGCGGAGGGCGCTCCTATACTCGCGGAGCACTTGGCCCTTCCGGAAAGGGGATCTGGTTCCTTCCCCAGGAACCTCCGGGGCTCTCCGGGAGCGGGAGATCTTCCCATACCTGTGCACGACATCCGAGAACCGTCAACGGAGTGGCTCGCCGTCCTCAGGAAGCAGTCCGACCAAAAACCCTGCTCCCACGCCCGGCCGGAGCGCGCACGACCGGTATCAGGCAAGGAGCTTCCGAGGGGAGGAAGAGATGTCCTCGAACCAGTCCCGCCGAAGCATCGCCGCCAGAATGACCGGTCTCGTCTTTCTGCTGTTCCTCGTCAGCGTCATGGTTCCGCCCGCCGCCCAGACCTACTGGGAGGCTCCTCCCATCGCGAAAGACGGCCCTAAGGATCCCGGCACTCCCTTCGAAGAGCCGGAAGGCGGATCCGGTGACGAGACCGGTCCGACCGAGCCCAAGCCGCCCGAGGGGATCCAGGACAACGGCGGAAGCCCGACGGCCAGCCCCGATCTCGTTCTCCCGCGCTCCAGCCGGACCTCCACCTGGCTCTCGACGGTCAGCTGGACGATCTACCGGCTCGTGCGGTTCGGATTCTGAAACGTCCCTCCAGATCGACGCTTAACCGGCAGTTTCACCTGGATGGAGGGTCGTGATCATGTCGATTTCCGTACCGCCCCTGGGGCCTGCTCCAGCGGATCGCGCGCGCGGTGAAAGCTCGCTGACCCGGCGCAGTCTGCGCGAGTTGGCCCGGATCTACATCAGCGCATCCGCCTGGACGGCCGCGCTCGACACCCTGGCGCGCCTCGGCCCGGCCGATTGGGACGAGGAAGCGCGCCTGCTCCGGGCCGAGGCGATGCTCGGCCTGGGTCGGATTCCGGAGGCCGAGTCGCTGCTGGGCCCGCCGATGATCCCGGGATACAACGCCGACGCGCCGGCCGACACCGGCGCGGCCGGACCGCTGATTCCCCGCGTCCGGCCGGGCGAGAAGAACCGGGCGCCCGCCCGGCGCGAGCGGCTCGAGCTCTGGCGCTTCCTGCTGCAAATGCGGGTGCTTCATCGGACGGGCCGCTACCGACTCGTCCTCGGACTCGGACGCGCCTTCTTCCTGTCGCGACGGGTAGAGCCCGGGATTCTCGTCGCGCGGATCGCTTCGGTCGTGGCGCAGTCTATGCTGGCTCTCCGGCAGCCGGCCGAGGCGTGCGCGCTCTACGAGGAGATCCTCGAGCTGTACAAGGGGCTGCGGTCGACCGAGGGGCAGGCCGACGTCCTCCTGGGGATGGCCAATGCGCACCTGCTCGACTGCCACTGGGACCGCGCGGACGCGCTCTACCAGGAAGCACGGTTCCGGTATGAGGAACTCGGGCAATCGGACAAGGCGCTGGCCTGTCTCATCAATCTCGGCGTGCTGCGTGGCAAGCGGGGCGACCTGCAGGGCGGACGCACGCTCCTGCAACAGGCACTCGGACGCTGTGCGCAGATGGGAGACGATCGCCGTTCCTATACCGTGCTGCTGGGGCTGGCGATGATCGAGACGCGCATGGGCGAGTCTTACGCGGCTCGCCGGCGCCTGCTCGCGGTCCTGCGCGCGGCCCGCCGATCCCATTCGGCCCGCAACACGGGACTCGCGCTGGAATTCCTGGGAGCGCTCTACCTGCAGCAACGACGCCTGCGCCGGGCCCGCCTCGTGCTCAACCTCGGTCTCCGCATCGCGCGGGAGATCGCCCCCGAGGGCGACCTCTACTTCGAGATCCGGCGCCTGCAGGCCGAACTGGCGCTGGCCGAGCGGAGCTTCACCGAGGCGCGCATTCTCGCGGCCGAGGCACGCACCCTCGCCTCGAAGTTCGGCGATGAGTACGAGGTCGCGGTGATCGAGCGCGTGCTGGCCGAGATCGATGCGGCCCAGGGCAAGCTCGAATCGGCTCGCAGTCGCGTGCTCTCCGCACGCACGTCCCTCGCTCGCCTGGGCGAGACCTACGAGCGCGCGCGTCTCGATCTCTTGGCTCTCCGCCTGGAGCTGCGGGAACGCGGGCTGCCGGCCGGCATCATTCGCGAGCGGCTGGAGGCGGCCTGCCGGCCCTTCCTCGACCTGCCCCGGGCGCCGGTCGTCCAGGAAGCGGATTCCCTTTGCGCCGGGGAGGGATGGAATGTCTCGGCCGCGGCGCGGGACCTCGGCGTGTCGCGCTCGGCCCTGGCCCGGTCGCTACGACCGATGACGAACGCCCGCGCGGCGATGCGACGATCGAGAGCCTGCTGAACGATCCGGTCGACGGAATGGTCGGTCCGCCGGTCGGTCGAGAGGCAGAGCGATCGACAGCAGGATGATCCGCTGGGGCCCGGGAGACGAGGCGTTGCCTCTCTTCCGGGCCCCGGCGTTCAGATCGAAACGCCGGCTCCGCGCAGTCCCGCCTGGATCTGCTCCGCGACGGCGCCGTCGCGATCGATCCGCACCGCGTTCCAGCCCGCTCCCCGGGCCGCCGCCACATTCTCCGCCAGATCGTCGAAGAAGAGAACCGTACCCGGCTCGACGGCGCACCGGGTCGCATAGGCGGCGTAGATCTCCGGGCTCGGTTTCATCACGCCCAGCAGGTGGCTCGACCATCGGAACCCGAGGCGATGGAAGGCCGCATAGGCGCGGGAGTCCCGGCACATCAGTTCCCAGTGCCGTTCATTCGTGTTGGAGAGGCAGCCGGTCTGCAATCCGGACCGCGCGGCGAGTCCTTCGACGAGCTCCGCCACGCCGTCGATCTCTCCCCGGATCCAGGCGTCATGGATACGTCCCAATTCGGTCTTTGTGTGCACGTCACCCAGAGCCGCCGCCCCTGCGGCGCGATAGGCGGTGCGATCGAGCTGACCCGTCTCGTACCGCCGCACGACCTCCGCGAAGGCGCGGCGTCGCGCCGGTTCCTCCGCCTCTTCGCGGTAGTCGACGCCGGCCACACCGCACGCCTCCCGCCACGTCCGGCAGGTCCGCACCACCACCCCTCCCAGGTCGAAGCAGACCAATTCGATGCGATTCGGACTCATGGCGCGAGAGTACCATGGCACGCCGCAGGTTACCTCGGGTGGGACCGCGTTCGCGGGGAACTTCACCCCCGTCCCGAGAGCTTTCTCCCCGAGATGCTGCTCCGCAGCCCGCCGCACCGCCTGCTCCCGGCACACGACCGTGTCCGGAGTGCACGGCCCTGACCTCCGCGGACGAAGAATCTGGTGGAAGTGCGCCCCGCCGGTGGTAGCCTCATCGGTGATCGCACGAACGGGAATCGAGGGAGTGAACGATTCCCGCGCTCCGCTGCTCGCACGATACGAACGGTATCGACCCGCGATCTCCGGGCGGCGATCCACTCCATGGGATGAGCGGTCGGATCATGGGATGTGGGACAGGGTGGATGCGGGGTTTCCGAACCGCGTCGCGTTCCCCGCGCAGTCGACGACGGAAGCCCGGTGCCCGAGACCGGGCTCCGCGCGCGTCGGCGGCGTCGGGTGTGCTTTGCCTTCTTGATCGATCCGCCTGTCGCGCAATCGCCTTCTCTTGCGCGCCAGGCCTCATCCCCGACGCAGAAGGGTGCCCCGGATGGCTAAGGCATCCCGTCGTCGACCGGGACCCGGGACACGGCACCAGTTTTCAGGTCAAGGAGACGGAGTCATGAGTAACAAGGCGTACAACTCGTTCGAAATGGCGCAAGCCCAGTTCGATCGGGTGGCGGACATCCTCAGCCTGGATCAGGCTACGCGCGACTTCCTGCGCGTCCCGATGCGGGAGTACTCCTTCAGCATCCCCGTGAAGATGGATGACGGCACGGTCAAGGTGTTCCGCGGGTTCCGCGTCCAGCACAACGACGCGCGCGGCCCGAACAAGGGAGGCATCCGCTTCCACCCGCAGGAGACCCTGGACACCGTGCGCGCCCTCGCCACCTGGATGACGTGGAAGTGCGCGGTGGTGGACATCCCCCTGGGCGGCGGCAAGGGCGGCGTCATCTGCGACCCGCACAATCTCAGCGCGCGCGAGCAGGAGCAGATCTGTCGCGGTTGGATCCGGGCCATCGCCCAGGACGTAGGTCCGGTGCAGGACGTGCCGGCGCCGGACGTCATGACGAGTCCCCAGCACATGCTGTGGATGCTGGACGAGTACGAGACGATTCACCGTGGCAAGTTCCCCGGATTCATCACCGGCAAGCCGGTCGGTCAGGGGGGTTCGCTCGGACGCACCGAGGCCACCGGCTTCGGCCTGATCTTCACCGTGCGCGAGGCGCTGCGCGATCTCGGCATCCATCCCAAGGAGGCTCCCGCCTCGGTGCAGGGATTCGGGAACGTCGCGCAGTACGCGATCAAGCTCTACACGCAACTCGGCGGCAAGGTCACCTGCGTCTCCTGCTGGGACCAGGGGGATCAGACTTCCTACTCCTTCCGTCGCGAGAGCGGCATCGATCTCGACCAGCTGCTCGGCATCACCGACAAATTCGGCGGAATCGACAAGGCGAAGGCGAAGGAGCTGGGCTACGAGATCCTGCCGGGAGAGGACTGGCTGACGCAGGATGTGGTCGTCCTTCTGCCCTCGGCGATCGAGAACCAGATCACGGCCGACAACGTCCGGCAGATCAAGCCCACGGTGAAGCTGATCGGAGAAGGCGCCAACGGTCCGACGACGCCGGACGCGGACCGCGTCATCCAGGAGCGCGGCATCTTCCTGATCCCCGACTTCCTCGCCAACGCCGGCGGCGTGACCTGCAGCTACTTCGAACAGGTGCAGTGCAACATGAACTACTTCTGGGAGAAGGACGAGGTCCTCGGCAAGCTGGATGTGAAGATGACCTCCGCTTTCCACGCGGTGGCGGAACTCGCGCGCAAGCGGAAGCTCTACATGAGAGACGCGGCCTACGTCATCGCCGTCGGGCGCGTGGTCGAGGCCTGCAAGGCCCGCGGCTGGATCTAGTCCGGCCTCCAGCCGGTCCGCCCGCCCTTCCGGCGGGCGGACCGCCATGCCGGGGCCGCTTTTGCGGAGGGTGATCGTGACGGAAATCCGCCTGCCCCGCTTCGACCGGAACTTCTTCGACGGCACCGAGACCTTCACCGTGATCGGCTCCGGGGAGATCGGCGGCAAAGCGCACGGCCTCGCCGAGATCCGCACGGTCCTGGAGACCCGCCTCGATCCTTCCGCCTTTCCGGGCATCGTCGTGGCGATTCCCACCCTGACGATCATCGCGACCGATCTCTTCGACGAGTTCATGAGCGCGAACGACCTGTGGGAGATCGGCCTGTCGGACGCTCCGGATTACCAGATCGCAATGGCTTTCCAGCGCGGAGATCTGCCGGTCGAACTGGTGGGTGACCTCCGCGCGCTGATCGCCAAGGTGCACGCGCCGCTGGCGGTCCGCTCCTCCAGTCTCCTGGAGGACGCCATGGATCATCCGTTCGCCGGGGTCTACGAAACGAAGATGATCCCGAACAACCAGCATGACCCGGATCAGCGCTCCCGCCGGCTGGTCGAGGCGATCAAGTTCGTCTGGGCGTCCACCTTCTTCCGGGCCGCGAAGGACTACATCCGCGTCACCGATCGTTCACCGCGCGAAGAGAAGATGGCTGTGATCATCCAGGAGGTGGTCGGGAGGCGGCACCGCGACCGCTTCTATCCCGACCTGGCCGGCGTCGCCCGCTCGTACAACTTCTACCCGCTGGGGCATGCCCGCCCGAAGGAGGGCGTCGTCAGTCTGGCGCTCGGCCTGGGGAGGCAGATCGTGGACGGCGGCGCCTGCTGGAGCTATTCGCCGGCTTTCCCTCGCGCCAATCCGCCCTACAACACGCTGCGCGACCTCCTCAACGCGACCCAGACCTCCTTCTGGGCGGTCAACATGGGGAAGCCGGCCGAGTACGACCCGACGAAGGAGACCGAGTACCTCGTCCAGCCTGACCTCGATGCGGCGGAAGAAGACGAAGTGCTGAGCATGCTCGCGTCGACCTACGACCCGGAGGCTGACCGGATCGTCAACTCCCTGGCTCCGGTCGGACCACGCGTCCTGACCTTCGCCCCGCTCCTGGTGGCCGAGCGGCTGCCGTTCAACCGGGTGGTCACCTCGATCCTGTCCGCCTGCGAGCACGCGGTCGGCGCCGAGGTTGAAATCGAGTTCGCCCTCACCTTCCACGATGATCAGGAGTACCGCGCCCGGCTCGGGTTCCTCCAGGTGCGTCCGATGGCTGTCTCCGGCGAGGCGATCGAGATCCCCGCCGCCCGACTCTCGACCCCCCGGGTGCTGGCCGCCTCGGAGATGGCGCTCGGCAACGGCCGAACCGAATCGCTCCGGGACATTGTCTACCTGAAGCCTGAGGCGTTCGATGCCCACCAGACCCGCGTCATCGCCGCCGAACTCGAGGCGCTCAATCGCGAGCTCACGGCAGAGGAGCGCCCTTATCTCCTGATCGGCTTCGGCCGGTGGGGCACCTCCGATCCCTGGCTGGGCATCCCCGTGCAGTGGGGGCAGATCTCGGGCGCCCGGGTGATCGTCGAGTCGTCCCTGCCCACCATCCAGGCCGATCCAAGTCAGGGCTCGCACTTTTTCCACAACGTCACAGGCTTCCGGGTGCTGTACTTTCACGTCAAACACACCGGTCCCTATCCCATCGACTGGGACTGGCTCAACGGATGTCCCGCGATCGCCGAGACCCGCTTCGTACGGCACATTCGCCTCGATCTGCCGCTGTACGTCGCCGTCGACGGTCGCACGGGGCGGGGCATCATCGAAAAGCCGCTCGAGGCAGACCCAGGAAAGACATGAACCCTTCCGACCGTCCCATCGAGGAGATCATCCAGAGCCTCCAGGAGCGCGCGAAGGAACTGGAGTGTCTCTATCAGATCGAGGAGATTCTGCTCGACTCCGCTTCTCCACTCCACGATGTCTTCCATCGCATTGCCCGAGTCATTCCCAACGGCTGGCAGTTCCCGCAGAACTGCCGCGCGCGGATCACCTATCGCGGGGAGTCGTTCTCCGAACCCGATTTCGAGCCGACGTTCTGGGGCCAGACCGCCCCGATCCGGGTCCAGGGAGAACCGGTCGGACAGGTCGAGGTCTTCTACACGGTCCAGGGGCCCCCGGGGGACGAAGGCCCGTTCCTCAAGGACGAGCGCCGCCTGATCAACAGCGTGGCCGAGCGCATCGGCATGTTCCTCGTCCACCGCGAACTCAAGGCCGCCATGCAGGAACTGGAAACCGCCCGCCGGACCACGACGGCGGGCGCCCAGCGCCAGTGGCTCGTCATCCTCGACTTTCTCAAGCGCACCGACCAGAACCTGCTGCTCCGGATCGCCCGACGGATGGCCAACCACCTGGCTTGGAATGGAGTGGACGACGCTCTCCGTCTCCTGCAGGCGACGTGGCCCGGCGGGATGCCCGATCGCGACGTCACCGGCGAGGAAAACCAGCCGCTCGAGCGCCGGAAGCTCGAGGATTCGATCCGGACCGCGGAGCAGACTTTCGAGATCGCCGCCCGGCACCTGACCGAGGACGAGATCATCCAGTTCATGCAGCGATGGATCAAGGAGGACAAGAGCCGGTTTCTCGTCAACACGGTGGAGAGCCGCGACTCCTCCCTGGGCGAAATCCGCGCCGCCCTCGAGAAGTACCAGGCCCTCGGCCCGGAAATGATCGAGCTGCCGCCCGCCGCCCGGAAGGGACTTTTGGTCTCCCTCATCCACGCTTTCTTCACCGACCAGCTCGAAGTCATCAACATCGCGAAGCGTTTCGTGCGGATCGAGGACTTTCTCCCGCTCCTCGACCGGATCATCATGCCGCCCCGCAGCCACGGCAAGCTCGGCGGCAAGAGCGCCGGCCTCTTCCTCGCCATGGCCGTGCTGAGGCTTGCGGCCGCGAAGAATCCCGAACTGGGGAGAATTCGCTGCCCGCGCACCTGGTACATCACCTCCGACGGCGTGCTCGACTTCATCCGCTTCAACAGCCTCGAGGACGTGTATAACCAGAAGTACGTCGACATCGAACAGGTGCGGCAGGAGTATCCCCACATCGTTCAGCTTTTCAAGAACTCCCGTTTCACGACGGAGGTCATGGACGGCCTGTCGGTGCTGCTCGATGATCTGGAGGGGCGGCCGATCATCGTGCGCAGCTCCAGTCTGCTGGAAGACCGCTACGGCGCCGCCTTCTCGGGCAAGTACAAGAGCCTCTTTCTGGCCAATCGCGGGACGAAGCAGGAGCGACTGGCGGCGCTGACCGACGCGATCGCCGAGGTCTATGCGTCGACTTTCGGACCCGACCCGATCGAGTACCGCGCGGAGCGCGGCCTGATCGACGTCTACGAAGAGATGGGAATCCTCATCCAGGAGGTCGTCGGCTCCCAGGTCGGTCCGTACTTCTTCCCTTCCTACTCCGGTGTCGCGTTCAGCCGGAACGAGTTCCGCTGGTCCGGGCGGATCAAGCGGGACGACGGCCTGGTGCGCATGGTGCCCGGCCTCGGCACCCGGGCGGTCGATCGCCTGAAGGATGACTACCCGCTGCTGCTGGCCCCCGGACAGCCCGGCCTTCGGGTCAATGTCACGCCGGACGAGGTGCTCCGCTATTCGCCGAAGAAGCTCGACGTCATCAACCTCGAAAGCTCGAGCTTCGAGACGATCGAAGTTTCCGACCTGCTGCGGCGCTTCGGCGCGGAGTATCCGGGCATCCAGTCCCTCGTCTCGACCTGGGAGAGCGGACACCTGCGGAACAAGGTGGGACTCGGCCCCGACTTCGAAAACGACGAGCTCGTCATGACCTTCGACGGTCTCATCCGGCAGTCGCCGTTCATCCGCGTCATGCGAACCCTGCTCAAGACCCTGGAGGAAGCGCTCGGCACGCCGGTCGATCTGGAGTTCGCCTCCGACGGCCGCGATCTCTTTCTGGT
The DNA here is from genome assembly GCA_964371055.1 of uncultured bacterium. Lineage (GTDB taxonomy): Bacteria > Eisenbacteria > RBG-16-71-46 > CAIMUX01 > CAIMUX01 > CAYJLF01. The sequence continues at coordinate 251,261 of CAYJLF010000006.1, forward strand.
GCAATGTCGGCCCCAGAGCGGCGGAGGCGACAGCGCCCCGGCCAGCATTCCACGCGAAGTGCGCGAAGAGCGGATCGTCTTCACGGCCAAGAAGTACATCAGCAACGGCCGGGTGCCGGGGATCAGCCACATCGTCTACGTCGATCCGGAGAAGTACAACGAACTCCCCGATGTCGAGCGCTTGAAGGAAGTCGGCCGGGCGATCGGCCGGCTGAACAACCTCCTTCCAAGACGACGCTTCATTCTGATGGGGCCGGGGCGCTGGGGCAGCCGGGGGGACATCAAGCTGGGCGTGAACGTGACCTACGCCGACATCAACAACACCGCGATGTTGATCGAGATCGCGCGCCGCAAGGGGAGCTACGTGCCTGACCTCTCCTTCGGCACGCACTTCTTCCAGGACCTGGTCGAGTCGCAGATCCGGTACCTCCCGCTCTATCCGGACGACCAGGGAACCGTCTTCAACCAGATGTTCCTGGCGCGTTCGCCGAGCATTCTCAGCTCGTTGCTGCCCGAGTTCGCGCATCTGGAGGACGTGATCCGGGTCATCGACGTGCCGGGCGTGGCGAAGGGTCTGGTCCTGCGCGTGCTGATGAACGCCGACCTCGAGGAGGCGATCGGGCTCCTCTCGTCGCCCACCGTCGACGCGGCCGACCTCACCGGCATGGCCGGACATCAGGACGATACGCCGGAGCAGCACTGGCGCTGGCGGCTGCACTACGCCGAGCAGATCGCGGCGGAAATCGATCCCGAGCGCTTCGGTGTCGTCGCGTTCTACGTCCTGGGATCAACCAAGAATGCCACCGCCGGCCCGGGCAGCGACATCGACATCATGGTCCACTTTCGGGGCACCGAGGGTCAGCGGCGCGATCTCTGCAGCTGGCTCGACGGCTGGAGCCGCTGCCTGAGCGAGATCAACTTTCTGCGCACGGGATACCGCACACCGGGCCTGCTCGACGTCCACCTGGTCACGGACGAGGAGGTCGCAGCCAAGACCAGCTTCACCGCCAAGATCGGCGCGATCAGCGATCCCGCGCGGGAGATCCCGCTGCGCAAGAGAAGCGGCCAGACTCCCACGCCATGACCAATTCCGCCTTCGATCGCGATGACCTCTGCTTCGTCTGCGGCCAGGACAATCCCGGCGGTCTGCGCCTCAACCCCGAGTCGCAGGAGGGGCGGGCCGTCATCGACTGGACCCCTCCCCCGACCTACCAGGGTTACGCCGGGGTCCTGCACGGCGGCGTCATCTCGACCTTGCTGGACGAGGCCATGGCCCACGCCGCACTCTCCCTGGTCGGCCGTGCGCCGACCGTCGAGATCGCGGTGCAGTTCCTGAAGCCCGTCCTGACCGGGCAACCGCTCTCCGTGCGGGCCGAGGTGCGCGAGCGCCGCCGGCGCGTCCTCATCGTCGACGCCGAACTCGTCCAGGACGGCGAGACCCGGGCGCGCGGCGAGGGGAAGTTCATTGCGGTAAAACGGGCCCCGGAGGAAGGTAGCGCCGGGTGAGTTGCCGCTATCGAGTCACATGTTGCGGGGGCTCCGCGGGGTGTGCTCTCGCGCGAGCGGCTCGCCAGCGTGCCATTAGAACGGGGCGGGCTCGCCTTGAGCGCGCCTTGCGGTCCGGCGGGGGCTCCGCGGGGTGTGCTCTCGCGCGAACGGCTCGCCAGCGTGCCATTGGAACGGGGCGGGCTCGCCTTGAGCGCGCCTTGCGCCGCCGGGGCCCGGGATGACGCGCGGCTGGTGTGGCGCGGCGCGCACATCGCGCTCGAGCACACCCGCGCTGCGCCCAGGGGCGCACACATCGCGCTTGAGCACGCCATTCGCCACGGGCAAATGAGAATGGAGTTGCACATGTCGTCAGCCAGCCTCGATCCACCTGAACTGGAGAGTTACATCCACGAGCGCTCCGGAACATTGACGATCGCGCTCGGCTCGATCATGGAGGGTTGATGACGTGCCTTCCGGGGCCCGGTCGGGTCCCTCGGCCTACCCTCCCCTCTCGATGACTATGAGCACTGGACGGCCGGAACGGTCGGCATCTACGTACACCGCGATCTCCTACCGGAGCCGCCCGATGCAGTGCGCTTCCACTTCGGCGCCTATGGCTGGTGCGAGGTGACACGCGTCGATTGATCTCGACCCGACGATCCCGTGGCCGTCGCCGGCGGCGACCAGCGTGGCCGGACGATCTGACCGCTCCGCACCGCTCTCCGCACCAGCCAGATCGCCGGCACCAGATGCAGCAGGTGCGCCACCACCGAGGCCTCGAGGCCAAACTCTCCCCCCGTCAACCAGACCGGTCCGTCGATCCTCGCGGTGATCCAGCTTGGCAACGTCGTCACCCCCGAGTTCGGCATCCCGAAGACGCCGTCCTGGAAGACGTTCCATCCCGCGTGGATCCCCCAGACCAGCCACAACCGCCGCGTGACTACAAAGGCGAAGACGAGGAGCAGGTCTCCCACCGCCAGTCCGGCGAAACCCGCGGGCGTCAGGTGGCCGTTGGCCACGTGGCTCGCCGCAAAGATCAGGCTTGTCGCCGCGAAGGCGATCCACGTGCCGGTCCACTCCTCGATGAGTCGGAAGAGGACAACCCGGAAGATCAGCACCTGCGCGAAGGCGCCGCCGCCGAAGATGACGAGAGCATGCGGGAGCGTCCACGGACTCCCGAGACTCTCCACCACGTACGCTCCCGTCGCCGCCATGACCGCAACCGTCGTACCGACCAATCCCAGAGCGATCAAACCTCCCCACCCGACCTCGGCGGCCGCGCCGCCCCCGGCAACCTCCAGCGGCTGACGGCGCTCGATGCGCGCCACGTAGAGCCGGTAGGCCAGGAGCATCAACCCGATCCCGCCGATATCCACGATATCCCCGACCACGCTCCCCGCCGCGCCCGGGAGGAACCTGTCGGCGCCGATCGCCAGCAGGTTCCGCACCGCCAGAGCCGGCGCGATGAAGGCCAGCGCGATCACGATCCTCGTCATAGGGAACTGCATCACTCGATCCCGGGTCGAGACGCGCGGCGCCCGGCTGAACAGGGCAGTGGCAGGGGTCAACATCTACACCTCCGTCGTTGTCTGCCGGACCGCGTCCGGCCGCGCCTCTTCGGGAGCAGAGCAGCCGATCGACCGGACGAAGAGATCGAGGAAGTGAGCGGCTGCGACGTCCGCCTCGACCGGGGAGAAGCTGTATCCGGGGAAGAGGGCCTTGTTCAGGACGGCCCGAAATGTGAGGGCGTAGTGGTTGATCGTCAGGTCGATCGGCAGATCCGGCCGCACCGTGCCATCCGCCTGGCCCCGCTCGAACGCCGCCCGCAGGCCGGCCACGATCTCTTCGTTGAGCAGGCGGAACCGGCGGAAGACCGACGGCCGGATGGCGCCGCGGTCGATCCCGCGGTAATCCCAGAACGACTGCAGGCGGAGATCGTTCGGGTGCTCCCGAGCGAAGGCATAGAGCCCTTCGCCCCACGCCCGGACCTGCCCCAGTCCCGTCCCGGCCATGGCCATGTGAGCGCGTTGCCGCTCCCAGCGAACCTTCAGGCCATCCGTGAAGACGACCAGGCAGATCTCCTCGCGGCTCTGAAAGTGGGCATAGAGGGTCCGGCGCGTGTACCCGGCCGCGCGGGCGATCGCTTCCATCGAGGAGTCCTCGAACCCCTGGCGGAAGAAGAGGTCCCGGGCCGCCGCCAGAATCCGCGCGCGCGCCAGGGCTTTCCTGGGGCGAAGGGCCATGACAACCCCCGATCTACACAGTGTGTGTAATTCTCTTTGCCGTACGGGCCAGGGCCGCCCGGGTTGCAGCGGATCGAGGCTCATGGCAGACTTTTCGCTCGGGCCGGCGCGCGTTCGCTCCGGCAAGACCTGGAGGTACCCCTGACCCGGACCCGACCTCCGCTTCAACCAGCCACCACAGCGCTGATCTTCCCGCCCGGCGGTTACCTGTGGCCGGGCATGGGAAACGATCTGGAGGACTCCGCACAGCAGGTCGTGCTCGATCGGGTCGACGAGGCGCTGGCGTCCCTGGAGGTGCCACGGGGCTCCCTTCGCCGGCTGATGGCCGGACACGAGCAGGCACGGCGCGAACGCACTGGAGGCGGCTGGCGCTGGACCGGCGACTTCCCGCTCAGCATGGTCGCCCAGCTGGCGCTCGGGGTCGGCCTCGCCCGGGAGTTCGTCGAACGTCACGGCCCACCCGGGGCGCTGGCGGGAGAGAGCATGGGGGAGCTGGCCGCCTATGCCGTCGCTGGCGCGCTCCCCCTGGAGGACGCGGCCATCCTGACCTACCGCTGGGCGCGGGACCTCGCGGCGGCCTCCGACGCACTCCGCCTGCGGATGGCCGTGGTCGAGGATCTTGACAAGCGTGCGATGGCGGACCTCTCTCCGGCGCTCGGCGCGAACATCGTGGTCTCGGAAGCCTCGGGCTTACACATCGTCGCTCTGCCGGTCGAACAACTCGATGCCCTGGAACGCGAAGCCGCCCGCCTCGGCGGCCGGACCATCGTCTCCAACAACCACTGCGCGGCCCACGAACCGCGACTGGCCGCCGTACCCGGGATCTGGGACGAGCACGAGCGGTTCCTCGACCGGCTCTCCTTCGCCGCCCCGGCCATCCCGCTCCTCTCGACGCTCCACCCTCCCCGGCGCCTCGAGACAGCAGACGCGCTGCGGCGGAATCGGTCGGAGACGAGCTTTCAGCGCGTCCGTTGGGACGAGACCGTGGCCGCGCTACCGGAGCTGGGGACCCAGCGCCTCGTCATGCTGGGGCCGGTGTCGAGCGGCTATGCGCTCCGCAAACTCCGCTCTGCCGAGCCGCAGCTCGCCCCCATGAAGATCAAGGTCGTGGCAAGCCTGGCCGGCATCGCCTCGCTGTGATGTTGGCCGGGCGCACCGGCCGACTCACTGGAGGACCATCCTCCGCCGTCATCTCCTCCGCTTCGCGGTCGAGAAACTGACGATGAGCTCCGGCGGATCCTCCTCGCTCTGCCAGTTGATCGAGACGATCGACACCGTCGGTTCTCCAGGGAGCGTGAGATTGTCGACCAGCACCTGGAGGTGGTCCTGCACCCCGGTTCCCTCGAGGGAGTACCAGAGCTCTTCCGGCCCGATACTCAACTCCTCGATCGGGAGCCCCGTCAGGCGGAACTCCCGGTGCTGCGACTGGCTCGTGTTCGTCCACGTCAACGTCGCGGTCAGGGAGACGATTTCCCGGCCGGAGGGGCTGACCGTCCCGTCCAGGGTCACGCGGTACGTGCCGCCCGGGAGCGGTTTGGTGAAGTCGAGATCGAAGGAGGTGCCGTTCCAGACCGGCTTCTGTTCTCCCAGATAGGCATCTACCGTGGTCAGGAGGACCGATCTGAGGATGTTCCCGTCACTCATCTCCATCTCGCCGTTGAAATTGAGATCGACGAAGAGCGTCCGCTGGAGCTGGGCCAGAATCGCCCCTCCGATCGTGATGTCCCCGAGGTTCCGCTCTTCGTCCGTCCGGCCCGCCCAGCCGACCGAGACCGGCACATCGCTCGAGTCGGTCCCCTGCCAGACCCGTAGCTGGCTGTCGCCCGGGAAGAGCCGCGATAGGGTGAACCTCCCGTCGTTGCCGGTCGTCGTCGAGCCCGGCGTCCGCCAGACCCTCGATCCGTCGTCATAGATCGCCTGCACGCGAGCGTTCTTTATCGGCTGGCCCTCGTCGTCGACCAGGCGACCGCCGCCGTGATAGCGCCAACCGATTCTTTCGGCCAGCGCCGGCATCAGCGCCCGCTGCCCGCGACGCCCGAGGAACGAGTCGACCGAGTCCCGCAGCACCGTGATGTTCGGCGCCCCCGAGGCAACCATCGGCCAGACCTCCCGGAACGAGGCGCCGATGACGGGGATCTCCTCCGATCCGCCGGTCGTGCTGCGGATCGTGGGAGATTTCCGGATCAGCGAGGCGAGCATCACGGTTCCGAATCCCTCCAGGCTCGGCCAGTCGACCGCCGACGGAGAGAGCCCAGCGCTGGCGGAGAAAGCGGCGAAGAGTTGCCACGGTTCCTCCGGGCTCTCGCTCTGCACGACCCCGGTGCAGAAGTAGTCGCAGAAGTGGGCGTAGTCCTCCATCACGACGGAACGGAGGCCGTGGATCTGGCCGACCGAGTGATTGGCCGGAGCCTGCGCCTCGAGGACCACGTACCGGCCCGACCCCGTGAGGATGTGATTCACCCAGTGCCCCGTCTCGTGGGCCACGCTGTGCTCCGTCGCGTTCGGTCCCAGGAAGATCATCGAGCTCGTGATGGGAACCAGCGCCGTGAGGTAGATGAAGCCTTTGTACTTGTGGTCATCGCTGTTGTAGAAGGTCGGCTCGTAGGTGCCTCCCGATGCGGTCTGGGCCGCCACGTACGCCCCGAGAGAGGGGGGAAGAGAGTCGATCACGGCAGCGAGATAGCGCCAGGCGTCACGCCGCGCCGCCTCGAACCTTTGAACCGACGTGCTCTGAGGCGAGAGCCGGGAGAGGTGGTAGGCGGCGAACCCGGTATGCGTCGAAGGAGCAGACTGCTCCATCGCGGCCGACTTTCCGGACGGGGTGTAGTCGAACGGCATAACGAGTTCGTAGCGAACCTTCCGGCTGCCGGGCGCCACCCCGAGCGACTCCGCCACCGGCGCGCAGGTCCATCGCTTGGTCCGTCCGCGGGCATCGCTGATGCTGCCGAGATCGATCCCGTAGGCGTAGAGAACCTCGTACTTGTCCGGTTCGTCGGAGAACTCCAGCCGGACTCGTCCCGAACCCTGGTAGTCGACCCAGAAGCTCTGACCAGGTTCCGGCGCAGCCGGACCGGTCAGGATCCGCGCCACGTCGACCTTGCCCCCTCCGGTCGTGAAGACGAAGGTTCCCCCCGAGACACTGTCGGGGATCACGACCTCGGAGCCGGGCGGGATCGTGTATGACGTCTTCGGTCCGAGGGTGAAGTCGTCGGCCGTCTCACCTCCCGGAACGGTCATCCGATCCCGATCGGAGCAGGCGGTCAGCAGGAGAACGACGAAGGCGAGAGGCCAGAGCGCGGCGTGGGCCAACCCTGGTTCGCAGTCCCTCCTTCGCCACCCCCGATCGCCAGAAGCGCAATCCGAGGTGACCGGGAGAGAGACTGAGCTTCGATGCCTGCGCATAGTGATCTCCTTCCAAACGCCAGATCGATCGTTCACTCCGATCCCGCGGCGCCCCAGTGGCCGATGGGCGCAGCGAGGATGTGCCGGAGCGCGATGTGCGCGCCCCTGGGCACAGCGCGGGTGTGCTCGAGCGCGATGTGCGCGCCCCTGGGCGCAGCGCGGGTGTG
>CAYJLF010000007.1:0-253408 GCA_964371055.1 uncultured bacterium
TAGAGCATCTGACTACGGATCAGAAGGTTGGGGGTTCGAATCCTCCTGGGCGTACATTCTGTTCACGGTGGCGGCCGTCCGGCGATCGGGCGGCCGCTTTTCCGTTCCCGGGTGATGGCGTCGCGTGTCCTGCTTTGGGAGGTGACGAGATGAAAGAGCAATCCGGCGCGAGCCGGCAGCGCGTCTGTCCGGGGCCCGCGTGGGTCGGGCGGAGCCGGGGCTTAGGACTGATCGGTCTCACCCTGGTCTCGCTGGTCACCCTGGTCCCCGGCTGCAAGACCGGCGGGTCCGGAGTGCGTCCGGCCATCGCGGTCGTTTCACCCGATTGGCCCACGCTCAACGTTCGGACGCTCGCCTACCTGGGGGTCGGCTCTTCGGTCGGCGACGAGCCCGCCCGGATCTCGGCCGAGGAACTGGTGGAACAGGCGCTCGTTGGCTCACAATCACGGTTCACCGTCCTGACCTACGCGCAGGCCTACTCCAAGGCCTCCGCCGGCGGCGCCGGCGAGACGTTCGATCGGGCGATGCGTTCGTGGCGGGACCGCCGCCTCATCGACCAGTTCGCGGTACAGGAGCTCTGCCGCCAGATCGGCGTCGACGGACTGATCCTGGGGGACCTGAGCGACTGGAAGCGTGAGCGGCTCGACTTCACGGAGCAGGGGAGCTCCTTCACGCAGATCGCCCTCAAGCTCAGCATCTTCAGCGGCCAGACGGGGCTCGAGGCCTGGAACGCCTACCAGATGAAGCGTCGCGACTCCGCCGAATACACACCCGGGATCAGCGGGAGCGGCACCTACACCGATGAGGGCGGCGTTTCCCGGACGCAGCGGGCGAGCTCCGTCACGCCGGAGCCGCCGCGGGCGGAACACGTGCTGGCTGAGGTTCTCGAGTCGATCTTCGCGTCGTTCCCCCCGCGCGGGGCCACGCCTTGATCAGGCCGGGACCGGGGGAAGACGGCGTCCAGCCGGCCTCCTCCGACTCCCGAGATCTTTCCCCCGGCGATCCGTTCCTGCCGCGCCCGATTCCTGGAACGGAGAGCTCCGACGATGATCGGTGGATGCGGCAGGCCCTCCGCGAAGCGTTCACGGCGCTCGAAGCGGGGGAGGTTCCCGTCGGTTGCGTGATCGTGCATGGCGAGCGGGTGATCGGACGAGGCTGGAATCGCACCGAGGCGGCCGAGGATCCGACCGCGCACGCGGAGATGCTCGCGATCACCGCGGCGGCCTCGACCCTGGGCTATGCCCGGCTGACCGGCGCGCGCGCCTACGTCACGTTGGAACCGTGCGTCATGTGCGCCGGCGCCCTGCTCCTGGCCCGGGTCGACGAGATCATCTTCGGCGCGCGCGAACCGAAGTTCGGGGCGTTCGGTTCTCGGCTCGATCTGGCGCGGGTGGAGGGCCTCAACCACACCTTCGCGCGAGTCCGGAGCGGCGTGCTGGAGGACGAAGCGCGGTCCTTGATGCAGGAGTTCTTCCGGCGGCTGCGGGCCCGGACGCCGCGTGACACGACATGAGGTGTCGTGGCGAGACACGATCCGACGCGTGACCGGGCGGCCGGCTCCTCTCCGGCTCACCGAGGACCGGCGCGGAGGAGGGGTGCATTCTGAGACATCCTGAAGCAAGGCTAATTGTAATTATAACTTGATCGGCAGAGCACAGCCACCCAGACTCGCTCCAGGCCGCGACCTGCGGTCTTCCCTCCGGCGGGCACCGTGCCTCCGTCCGCGCGTCCCGCGGTCGTCTCGCAGCCACCCTCATCAGGAGGAGAATGAAATGCGCATAGCCAGAAACGAGATCCCCGTTCGAGTCGAAGCGCCGGGGGCGGTAGCCCGGCAGGAACTGAACTTCGGTGATGCTTCCGGATACGGCAAGATCAGCGGGGAGTTCTTCTCGCTGGGTGCCGGCACGGACCTGGCGCCACTGCTGAAAGGACTTCCCGGCGACCTCTGTCAGTCTCCGCACTGGGGCTACCTGTTGCAGGGAGCGCTCACCGTCACCTACGCGAACAAGGTAGAAGAAGCGATCAACACCGGCGACCTGTTCTACTGGCCGCCCGGACACACGGTGAGAGTGAGTCAAGATGCCGAGTTCGTGCTGTTCAGTCCGCAGGCGGAGCACAACGAGGTCATCGAGCACATCCTGGGTAAGATCGCCGGCTGATTCCGATCGTCGAGGCGCCGGGCCTCGCGCCCTTCCGTCAGCCTCGTAACCCCAGCCTCCGGGCGAGGTGGTGCAGGTTGCTGCGGTGCAGGCCGAGGTCGCGGGCGGCGGCGGACCAGTTCCCGTGCCGACGCTCGACTGCGTCCTGGATCATCCGCCGCTGGAACGCCTCGATGCGATCACGTAACGGGCCGAACGACTCGGTATCGAGGGCATGCGAGCGGGCCGTGGGTGCGGCGCCCGACCCGGGGCGGGCCGGCCCGGCGGCGGCGCGGCGGGCGGGAGCAGGGCCGCCTTCAGCGTCGGATTCCACGACGTCGAGGGACGCCGCATCGATCAGGGTGACAGCATCCGACGCGCGCGCGACCCCCGCGCGAGCCGCAACGCGCAGCGCCGCGCGACTGATCACGTTCTCGAGTTCCCGCACGTTGCCCGGCCAATCGCCGCGTTCCAGCCGCTGCCGCGCCTCCTCGGTCAGGCGGAGCGCGCCGAGACCGAGCCGGCGGCGGGCGCTGTCGAGGAAGTGCGCCGCGAGGACGGGGATATCCTCCGGCCTCTCGCGCAGCGCCGGCACCCGGACCGGGAAGACCGCCAGACGGTGATAGAGGTCGGCCCGGAACCTCCCCGCATCGATCTCCGATTCGAGATCACGGTTCGTCGCGGCGACGACCCGCACGTCGACGCGATGCGCCCGATCGGACCCGACCCGCTGGATCTCTCCGTGCTGTAAAGCCCGCAGCAATTTGGGCTGCAGCGGCAGCGGGAGCTCACCGATCTCGTCGAGGAAGAGGGTTCCGCCGTCCGCGATCTCGAACCGGCCGGCCCGATCCCGGATCGCGCCCGTGAAGGCGCCGGTGACATGGCCAAAGAGTTCGCTCTCGGCGATCGCCTCGGGCAACGCGGCGCAGTTCACATAGATGAGCGGCTGCTCCCGGCGGGGGGAGACCTCGTGCACGCGCCGGGCGACCAGTTCCTTGCCCACGCCGGTCTCTCCGGTGATGAGCACCGGCAGGTCCGATCGCGCGACCAGGTCTATGCCCTCGAGCAGACGGCGCATCGCGCGGCTCTGCCCGACGATCTCCCCGCCGCTCTGTTCCGTCGCCGCCCGCTGGAGTTCGCGCGCGACCGCTCCCTGACGGGCCGCTGTCCGTTCCAGACGATCAACGAGCGTCGTGGTGCGCACGGCGGCCGCGGCCAGCGCGCCCAAGGTCGAGAGAAATGCCTGGTCGAGACCGTCGAAAGCACCAGGCTCGAGCGCGTCGGCCGTGAGGGCGCCGATCACTTCGCCGCCTTCCACCAGCGCGCAGCCGAGGCAGGCGTGGATGTGCCGGAGCGCTTCGGGATCGTCGCGCAGCATGCCATCGAAGGGATCGGGAAGAGTGGAGTCCGGAGGGAATCGGACCGGGCCGTCCGACCGCAGGATGATGTCGAGACGGGGGTGCTCGCCCCGCTCGTAGCGGCGAACGCGGGCCTCGTCGGAGAGCCCGACGGCAGCGAGCGGCACGAGCGTTTCCCCCTCGAGGCGGAGAAGACAGACGGCGTCCGCCGGGATCGCGCGGCGCACGGCATCGATGAGTCGCTCGTACCGATCCTCCCCGGCGAGGGAGGCCGTCAGGTCTCGCGCGATCGAGAGGAGCGCTCGGATTGGCTCCTGCTTCAATCGAGAGGAACGATGTGCTTCTGACAACGTGTTATGCCTCCAACAACTCATCTACGTTATCAACATCATAACACACTCAGAGGCAATACTCGTATCATATTGTTTCACAATAGGTTAAGAAAGAAATGTCCTCTTGGCACGAAGTCTGCACCCTCCTACCCGGACGATGGAAGGAGGAACACGATGGACTCTACACGCAGGGCGCACATCGGACCGGATGACATGCTGGGCGACCTGGCTGCCCAGTGGCCGGCCGCATCCCGGTTGTTCCGCGAGGCGGGACTCGATTACTGCTGCGGCGGGCGCCGGTCGTTGCGGGAGGTTTGTACGGAGAAGGGTCTCGATCCGGGCACGCTGCTCGAGGCGATCCAGGCCGAGCCCTCCGGGCCGGACGGCTCCTGGGAGGAGCGTCCGCTGTCCGAGCTGATCGATTTCATCCTCGAGCGGTATCACGGGCCGCTCCGCCGCGAGCTGCCTGAACTGCAGAGGATGGCGGAGATGGTCGAGGAGAAGCACGCCGCGAAGCCCTCCTGCCCGCATGGCCTCGCGGCGCACCTGGCCGGGATCCACGAGGCGGTGCTCTCCCACCTCGAGAAGGAGGAGCAGATCCTCTTTCCCATGATCCAGGGCGGGCGTGGCCCGCGCGCCTTCGGCCCGATCCAGGTGATGGAACTCGAGCATCAGATGCACGGCGCCAACCTCACTCGGACGCGGGAGATGACCCAGAACCACACGCCGCCCCCGGAAGCTTGCGCCACGTGGCAGGCCCTCTATCTGCGCCTGGCCGAGCTCGAGGCGGATCTCATGGATCACATCCACCTGGAGAACAACGTGCTCTTTCCGCGCGCGATCTGCGAGTAGCGGGGTGGGGACGTGTCGATGACCAAGGGGCTCATCCCGCAGGATGAGGGAGGGACGATGATCGGTCACAAGCGACTCTGGCTGCTCCTGGGAGGAACGCTGCTGGTGGCGTTCACTCTCCTGGGCTTCTTCGGCCGCGAGGTCTATCGGCAGGCTCCACCGATCCCGGAACGGGTCGTCACCGAAGACGGCACGCTCCTCATGACGAAGGAGACAATCCTCGACGGGCAGCAGGTCTGGCAGTCGACGGGGGGACAACAGCTCGGTTCCATCTGGGGTCACGGCGCCTACCAGGCGCCGGACTGGTCGGCCGACTGGCTGCATCGCGAAGCGCTGGCGCTCCTCTCGATCTGGGTCGAACGCGAGCCGGGCGCGAGTTTGAGCTCACTCGACGCGGCGGATCGCGCCGCGCTCGAAGCGCGTCTTCCCTCCGCGCTGCGCACGAACACCTACGATCCCGCCACCGGAACGCTCGTCGTGACGGCCGAACGCGCCGAGGCGATGGCGCGCACCGCCGCGCACTTCCGGGCGCTCTTCGGGGGAGACCCGGCCCTGCGGGATCTGCGCGAGGACTACGCGATGCAGGAGATCGCCGTGCCCGATCCGGCCCGGCTGGCCGTCCTGACCGACTTCTTCTTCTGGACGAGCTGGGCCTGCGTGACCCAGCGGCCCGGATCGAACGTCACCTACACCAACAACTGGCCCCATGAGCCGTTGGTCGCGAATCGTCCGACCGGCGCGAACGTCACCTGGTCGATCGTCAGCGTGATCCTGCTGCTGGCCGGCATTGGTGCTCTGGTCTGGTGGAAGGCCTTCCGCGGTCGGGGCGAGGAGGATGCGGCGCCGCCGCAGGTCGATCCGCTGGCCGGTCTCAGCGCGACTCCGTCGATGAAGGCGGTGGGAAAGTACCTGGGGGTGGTCGGTGCGCTCTTCGGCGTGCAGGTGCTCCTCGGCGCTCTCACCGCGCACTACACCGTGGAGGGACAGGCCTTCTTCGGCCTGCCGATGGCGCAGTGGATTCCCTACGCGCTGAGCCGCACCTGGCACCTCCAGACGGCGGTCTTCTGGATCGCCACCGCCTTCCTCGCCGCCGGGCTCTTTCTCGCCCCGGCCGTCGGCGGACGCGAGCCGCGCTTCCAGCGGGCGGGCGTGAACGTGCTCTTCGGCGCTCTGCTCCTCGTCGTCGCCGGCTCCCTCGCCGGGGAGTTCTTCTCGATTCACCAGAAGCTCGGCCTTGGCGCCGGTTTCTGGTTCGGGCACCAGGGGTACGAGTACGTCGACCTCGGGCGTGCCTGGCAGATCGCGCTCTTTACGGGCCTAGTGCTCTGGCTGGGGCTGATGCTGCGGGGACTCTGGCCGGCGCTCCGCCGCCGGGACGAGTCGCGCTCTCTGGTTCTCATGTTCGCGGGCGCCTCCGCCGCGATCGGGCTGATGTATGCCGCCGGCTTCTTCTTCAGCGCGCGGACCCACCTCTCGGTGATGGAGTATTGGCGCTGGTGGGTCGTGCATCTGTGGGTCGAGGGGTTCTTCGAGGTCTTCGCCACCGCGGCGCTGGCTTTCATCTTCTCCCGGATGGGTCTCGTCAAACCGGCGCATGCCGGGGCGGCGGTCATCGCCTCCAGCGCCCTCTTCCTCATCGGCGGCATTCCGGGCACCTTCCACCACCTCTACTTCTCCGGAACGCCCACGTCGATCATGGCGATCGGCGCGACCTTCAGCGCGCTCGAGGTGGTTCCGCTGATTCTGATCGGATTCGAGGCGTTTCACACCTACCGGATGCAGCGGCTCGCTCCCTGGATGCGGCGGCACCGCTGGCCGGTCCGTTTCTTCGTCGGGGTGGCGTTCTGGAATCTGGTCGGCGCCGGCCTCTTCGGATTCCTCATCAATCCTCCGATCGCGCTCTACTACATGCAGGGCCTCAACACCACGCCGGTGCATGCCCACACCGCGCTCTTCGGCGTCTACGGACTGCTCGCGCTGGGGCTCGTGCTGCTGGTGGCGCGGCTTCTGACCGGCCACCGCGCCTGGCGGGAGTCGCCGCTGGCCTTCGCCTTCTGGGCGATGAACATCGGACTGATCCTGATGGTCGGCTTGAGCCTCCTGCCGATCGGTCTCGCGCAGGCGGTCGCGAGCGTCAACCACGGGCTCTGGTACGCGCGCAGCGCCGACTTCCTGCAGCAACCCTGGGTACAGACGCTGCGCTGGCTGCGGCTGGTGGGAGACGGGCTCTTCCTCGCGGGGGTGGCGAGTTTCCTCTGGTTCCTGGTCGGCTTGCGAACCGGCTGGAGCTACGAGCGCTCCGCGGGCGACGTCCGGGAAACGGGCCGATCGAAGGACGGAGCGGTTCGAGCGCCGGCCACGATCTGAGCCCAGACGACTGATCGGACGAACAGCGTCCTGCATTCCGCCCAAGCGATCCTTGGTCGGACGGAGGAGCCAACAGAGCGGCCCGGGGATCGTTCCCGGGCCATCTGCGTGCGGTCGGGATCCTCGTCCGCCGGGGCGGCGGCGGGTCCCGGGCCGCCTGATCCGCACGGATGCTTGACGGTCGGGCCTCGCCCGCAGAGAATTCCACCGGATCCGTGATCATCATCGGCAGCCTGGGTCGCTGCGCGATGGACCGTCGGCCAACGGTCGCTCCGGGTCGCCGCCGGGACCTGTCGAGGGGGAGGGTCACCCATGACCCGGATTCGCGTCTTGCTCGTCGAGGACAATCGCCTCCTGCGGGAGGGGATCACGGCCATGCTCAACGAAGAGCCCGACATCCAGGCCGCGGCCGCGACCGGCAACGGTGATGCTCTGGAGCAGGCGACGAAGCTGAGACCCCAGGTCGTGCTGCTGGACATCGGCCTCAGAAGTCAGAACAGCCTTCGCGTCGTTCATGCGATCAAGGCGCGGTTCCCCGCGACCCAGATTGTCGTGATGGACCTGATCCCGGTCCACACCGACGTCGTCACCTTCGTCAAGGCCGGCGTGTCCGGCTTCATCCTCAAGGACGCCACGCTCGATGACTTCCTGCACACGATCCGGGCCGTCGCGACCGGCAAGAAGGTCCTGCCGCCGCCCCTGACCGGTTCGCTCTTTTCGCAGATCGTCGAGCATGCGCTCCAGCAGGGAAAACCGGACCGGCTGCTGCGGGCCGTCAGGATGACCAAGCGGGAGAACGAAGTGATCGCCCTCATCGCCAGGGGGAAGAGCAATAAGGAGATCGCGGCCCACCTCCACATCGCGATTCACACCGTCAAGAGCCACGTGCACAACATCCTGGAGAAGCTTGCGCTGCACACCCGCCTGGAACTGGCCAGCTTCGTGCACGAGGAACAGCTGATCGAGAGCCCGGCCGACCGGCCCCGGACGCGCCCCGGTCCCCGCCTCCATCCGAGGGACTAGTCCCTCAATCACTCCTTCGGCCGATTGTCTCCCGCCGCCCGGACGGCGAGGATCGTATTCATGGACAACGGCTTCTGCGGACGGCGCCACGGGGGAGAGTCGCCATGAACGTGCTCTTGATCTACCCGCAGTTTCCCGACACCTTCTGGAGTTTCAAACACGCCCTGGCCTTCATTCGCAAGCGAGCCGGCCACCAGCCCCTGGGGTTGATCACGGTGGCGGCGATGCTGCCGCCGGAATGGAACCAGCGCCTCGTCGACACGAATGTCACCCGGCTCACGCGAGCGGACCTTGCCTGGGCGGACCTGGCGATGATCAGTGCGATGAACATCCAGCGCGAGTCGGCCGCGGAGCTGATCGCACGCTGCCGGGAGGCGGGGGTCCGGGTCGTGGCCGGCGGGCCGCTCTTCACGGCCGAGCATGAGCGTTTCGCCGGCGTCGATCACTTTGTCCTCAATGAAGCCGAGCTGACTCTGCCCGACTTTCTTCGGGATCTCGAGGCCGGCTGTGCGACGCGGATGTACCGCACGGACGAGTTCGCCGACCTTCGGTCGTCGCCGACGCCGCGGTGGGATCTGGTCGAACTGGGTCACTACGCATCGATGAGCATCCAGTACTCCCGCGGCTGCCCCTACGGATGTGAGTTCTGCAATGTCACCGCTCTGCTCGGACATCGGCCGCGCACGAAGTCGGCCGCCCAGGTCATCGCCGACCTGCAGCAGCTGTACGATCGCGGCTGGCGCGGCGGCGTCTTCATCGTCGATGACAACTTCATCGGCAACCGCCGGCTGCTGAAGCGGGAGCTTCTCCCGGCCCTGATCGAGTGGCGTCGGGGGCGGCGCGGCCTGCCGTTCAACACGGAGGTCTCCATCAACCTGGCCGACGATGCGGAGCTGATGACCATGATGGTGGCGGCCGGATTCCAGACGGTCTTCGTCGGACTCGAGACGCCCGACGACGGCGCCCTGCGCGAGTGCCAGAAGTCGCAGAATCAGAACCGGGACCTCGTCGACAGTGTCAAGCGGATCCAGCGAGCCGGCCTCGAGGTGCAGGGTGGCTTCATCGTCGGCTTCGACAGCGATACGCCTTCGATCTTTCAGCGCCAGATCGATTTCATCCAAAGGAGCGGCGTCGTCACGGCCATGGTCGGCCTGCTCCAGGCCCCGCACGGGACGCGGCTCTACGATCGCCTGAAGAGCGAGGGCCGTCTGCTCGATGAGATGCTCGGAGACAACGCGGACGGAACCACCAACGTCGTGCCCCGCATGCCGATCGGGATTCTGAGGGAGGGCTACCAGGGGGTGCTCTCCCACATCTATGCGCCGCGCCACTACTACGCCCGGATCCGGACCTTCCTGCGGGAGTACAATCCCCCGCGATCCAGCTGCCGCCGTGGACTCGGTGACGTTGGCGCCTTCTTCCGCTCCGTCTACCACCTCGGCATCGCGGGCCGGGAGCGAAAGCAGTACTGGGCCCTCGTCTTCAGCACGGCGTTGGTCCGTCCCCGGAAGTTCCCCATGGCCATCAAGCTGGCCATCTATGGGTTCCATTTCCGTCGAGTTTGTGATCTGCACGTGCGGTAAGGCGTCGGAGCTGGCGGGGCATTCGATCGGACGGGGACCGCACCATCGTTCGTGACTCTCCGGCGGAATTGTCTTGCGTTCATCCCTCAGCGAAGCCTATGGTCCCTGCAGTTGGCTTGCCGAAAGAGTCTGGTCCGCGCGGGTTCGTATCCTTCCACGCTGCTTGGCCTCGATTGTCCTTCCTTCTGGGCCCACTCAGGGTCCCTCTCCGATGGATCCGGAGAGACAAAACAGGATCCGCTGTTCGATCAAAGGAGAGTCACAATGGGCGCCAAGTTGTATGTTGGCAATCTGAGTTTCGATGTCGAGAGTGCCGACCTGGAGCGGATGTTCGCCGATCACGGTTCGGTCCGCAGCGCGCAGGTCATCACGGACCGCGACACGGGACGCAGCAAGGGATTCGGATTCGTGGAGATGAGCGCCGATGGCGAGGCCCTCGCCGCGATCTCCGCGTTGAACGGGTGCGAGCTCAAGGGTCGCGCCGTCGTGGTCAACGAGGCCAAGCCCCGTGAGGACCGCAACGGCAGTCGCAGCTACAGCGACAGCCGCGGCGGAGGCTCGGGCCGCTACTAGCCGCGACTAGCCGCTGCTGGCAGTCCAGCCGGCACTGGCAGTCTCGTTCTCGCGAACGGTCACCGGGTCAACGCCCGGTGACCGTTTCCGCGTCGCCTGATCCCGCACGAAGAAGGAGAGCTACTCCTTCTCCACTTTGTCCTTGCCGGAACCCAGTTTTCCCAGGAAACCCTGGACGTGCTGCCGAAGTCCGCCCGCGGAGAGCTTCCCGTCGGGCGTCAGCCGGTCAATGATCTGCGGCAGGGCCGCCGCCAGGTGCGAGGTAACCTCCTCGACGGACAGCTTCGTCTTCAAGGCCAGTCGCTCGAGTTCATCGGATCCGAGTGCCTGCTTGACCTGATCGGGTGAGATCGGGAGATTGGCGCCGGTGCCGACCCACGATCTGACCTGTTCGCCCAGCCCGGATTTGCTCAGCTTCTCCGTCAGCGCCTGCAGGCCGTCCTTCTGCTCGTCGATCATCTCGAGCGCGCCTTCGATCAGTCTCTTCGGGGCGCCGGCGAGCTCTTCCTTTCCGGCGGTCAGGCGTTGCACCACCGCATCGAACATACCCATGGTCTCCCTCCTTCCGCGAGGCCCCCGATTTCTGTCGCGGGATGCCGGAGAGGAGGCTACAGCCTGGCGGCCGCGCGGGCAACGGGGGCCACGTGCCGAGCGACACCGGTGTCGACCCGCTGACGGCCAGGCTGCGGACGGGGAGGAGGTTCCGCGGCGGGGTCGATGCCGATTCTCGGGCGACGCTATCCTTCCGTAATCGGTGGCAGGCACATGCAGGTCTGCCGCAGCTTGACGTCAGCGCGCGCCCATGCCTTCTTGAAGCGCTTCTCCACGTCGCGCTGCTCCGCCGTCGCGCCCCGCCGCTCGAGGCAACGCGACAGCCCGAAGAGCGACCAGCCGTTCTCCGGGTTCTTTGCGAGATCGGCCCGGTAGACCGCCTCCGCCTCCGCGATCCGACCCGCGCCCAGGAAGATCCCCCCCAGGGTGTGCCGCACCGGCTGGATCCAATCGGGCGCCTCGTTGTACCGAAGCGCATCTTCCAGCGCAACGGCCCGCCGCAGATGGACGACCGCCGTGTCCACCTCCCCGGCCTGGTAGGCGATTTCGCCTGCCATCATCTGGCGTGCGATCTCCAGCACATGCTGAGCCGGATTGTTGCCAACGATCATCTCGGGGGTGACGTGTTTCGTCGATTCCTCGAAGAGGGACTGCTCCGCACGCGCCTCCGCGAGGCGCTGGGTCGACGCGTAGGCGACGGCGCGGGTGAAGTGCCGGTGCGCCGCCGTGATGGGAAGGTAGGGGGGAGGAGCGGGCGCCTGCAGGATTTCCTCCCAGTGTCCGAAGCGCTTGAGTGCCTCGAGTTCGATCGTCATGTAGCCGTCGGCGAAGAACGCGGCCTCTTCGACAAATTCCGGCGGCATTCCGGCAATCATCTCGCGCGCGGCCCGGATGGCGTTCCGGCTGCTGCCCTGCATCATCTCCGCCCACGACAGGAAGTGGTGGTTGTGGGCCATGTAGATCCGGTAGAAGCCCTGATCCGGCACCCGTTTGCGATAGTCACGGTCGACCTCGATGGCGCGGCGGTTTGCCTGCGCGGCCTCCTCCCACCGGCCGATGCGCGAATAGATGTGGGCCGGCATGTGGACGAGGTGGCCGGTCCCGGTGACCGTCTGGCGGAGGCGGTCGGCCGCGGCGACGCCCCGCTCCGGATGCCGGGACGCTTCGACCGTGTGAATGTACAGATGATTGGCGCCCGGGTGGTCGGGATCGAGCTTGAGCACGGCCTCGAGCGCGGCGAGCACCTCCTCGGTTCCCGGCTGCGGCTGTCCATCCTGTGTCCAGAGATCCCAGGGGCGCAGATCCATCATCGACTCGGCGAAGAGTGTTCCCACGTCGGCGTCGTTCGGGTGGGCGCGCCAGACCGTGCGCATCGCGTCGGCGTAGGCGGCATCCAAGGGCGTGCGATCCTCAGGGGGCGGATCGGCATAGCGGGCCGCGAGGGCTCCGATCAGAGCGCGCTCGACATCGGAGGCGCGCGCCGAGAGCGCCCGGGCCTTCGTCAGGGCCTCCCACGCGGCCCGGGAGTGCTCGGGATCCATGGCAGGGTTGTTGATGTGGGGTCCATGGACGAGGGCGATGCCCCACCATGCCATCGCGCAGTTGGGATCGGAGGCGAGTGCAGCGTGGAAGGATCGCACCGCTTCGTCATGGTTGAAAGCGAAAGCGAAGATCAGCCCCTGGTCGAAGTACCGCTGGGCGTCCTTCGATCGGGTGGTCACCTCGCGGTGATGCTTGCCCAAACCCGAGTAGAGGGGCTGCTTCGCCGCCTCTCCACTGCGTGCGGGCTGCGGTGTGGCGAGAAGAGCGATCTGAGCGACGGCCACGGCGAGGATCGCGGTGCGGCCGGCGGGAATGGACCGCCGGTGCCGGAAAGTCGTCGAACGCATAGCACGGTCCTCCTTCTGAGGTTCAGCGAACACAAAGACGCGAAACCGATCAGCATAGGATGCTCAAACGGATGAACGAGGGCGCCAGGCCCGCCGGGCCTGCATCGAGGCGAGACTCTCGAGCGAAATCGAGAACACCACGCCAGCGATCAGACGATCCGGAAGATCTCCCTGTGTCCACCCTCTACCAGATCCATGTACCCGACCAGCGCCTCCTGGACCTCCGGCCGCGAGCCGAAGTCCATCATGTGCCCCTCGAACGCGGCCAGCGACCCGACCTCGGCGTCCAGCACGACCGTCCAGTAGCCGGCGACGGAGTCCACCATCACTCGGCAGTTCCGAAACCCATCCAGCTGCTCCATCGAAGGGATCGTGCGCTTGAACTTCTCAGCCAGGAGTCTGGCTTTCCCTGGCTTGCACCGGAACACATCGCGAACGACGTACATGGTCAGCCTCCTCTTGAATGCGATGGCCGAGACCCACGGGTTCTCGTTCCATCGGTTGACGGGGAGTGTGTGAACCTGGTCCCACCAGCGAGCGAGATCTTCGCGTTCCGTCTCTGTCGCCTTCGGTGAAGCACTCTCATGCCACATGCCACCTTCGCGTTCGATGTCCTGGTCGCTGATCTGCCGAAGTCATTCCAGCAGGACGTCGGTGATCCAGCGTGACACCATCATCGGTACGGAGGAGGTTCCCTGGCGATCCAAGTGGACAGACGGCCGCAAGGTCCGGCCCCATACGCTGATCGCCCTTGAGCACAGTTCGCCGGTGGGACTTCCGGTCCGCCCCGACACGCGCCCACGTCGCCTCTCCTTTCATGACGCGGCGGCGCCTTCCCCCTTTCGCCAGAGCCGCCTCAGTCGAGGGGGAGAGCGCGCTTCCCCCGTGGAAAAACCGAGCAGTGTAACGCCGATCCAACGCCAGCGGAAGCCGCATCGCGAAACTGGGGATCGCCGGTCGCATCATGCGTGCGGAAAACGTCACGGGTGTCCCGGTTCGGTTGAAACCTGACACCCCTGGGCTCAGGACTATGGAGCGAAGAAGAAGCCTACGCAGCCTGGCGATCGTTGCTGAGCATCCCGCCGATTCGCCTGCCGGGATGGACACGCCCAGCGGCGCGTCCTACGTCCTCGTCAGAATCGGTCAGCCGGCTGCCAGGTCCTCGACGGCAACCTTCGCCCTGATCGGGGCAAGGTATGCAACGGTCGCCCGCCGCGGCGCCGACTCGCCGAAGAGGTTCACCCGGTCCAGAGGTTGCGCTACAGACTCCGAGGGAATCTCTCGGGCGGCGGGTCTCGCGTTTGAGCGGCGTGAGGTCGGCGGTCCTCAGCCTCGCCGCCCCGGTCGTGTAGCAGGCGCAGGCGACGGACCGCCGGGGGAGAGGACCACCGGACCTCGTGGCCCTGGTTGCGGTTGCAGCCGCGGGCGCAACGCCGGTCCTTGGGTTCGCGCCGACACCGGGCGGAGGTCAGCGCGGCGTTGTAGAGAAGGCCGTGACAGGTCGCCGTTGACAGCCATCTTGCCCGTATGTTCAACTCCCTCTTCAGTAACTAGTTGCAGTTCGCGGAGAGATGGCCGAGTGGTTGAAGGCGGCGGTCTCGAAAACCGCTGTGGGGGTAACCTCACCGGGGGTTCGAATCCCTCTCTCTCCGCCAGCTTATCGGCCAGCAGACGGACCGGCTCACGAGGCCGGTTGGGTGGACGGTCCGCGGGGCCTGATTTGGGCTTGAGTGGCGGGGGGGCGCTAACGTAGAGTCCTCCACGGTTTCCGGTTTCGCGGAGAGATGTCCGAGTGGTTTAAGGAGCACGCCTGGAGAGCGTGTAGGCCCAAAAGGCCTCCAGGGTTCGAATCCCTGTCTCTCCGCCAGTTCGACCGGGCCAGTCCGACCGGCTCGGGGCGGCCCGGCGGGGCGGCTTGGGTGGATTCGGGTTCGCTTTGTTTCTGGGGATGTAGCTCAGCTGGGAGAGCGCCTCGTTCGCAACGAGGAGGTCGACGGTTCGATCCCGTTCATCTCCACATTTTTCGAGTTCCGGCCGTGCTAGACGGGGAGTTAGCGGTGCCCTGTGACCCGCAATCCGCTCCAGCGGGGTTGAACTCCCTTCCGAGGTCCCTTCCCGGAGGGCCGGTGAGGAAGACACGGGGCTTTGAAGGCCAGGCCCCGCGCAACGGAGGCCTGCCAACCCCGTCAGGACCGGAAGGTAGCAGCGGTACGCAGAAACTTCCGGGTGCCGCGGATCAGCCTGACCCGAGCCACCGGCGACCCCATCGCGTCCTTTGGTGGATCGGAGGAGGGTGCACGGTCCGGGTTGTCAGACCGGCGGTGCGACGTCCGGTCGGGAAGAGCCGGGGGGATCGCCCTCCGGCTTTCCTGTTGAAAGTCCGCCGGGAGTGCAGCCTGGCTTGGTGAGGCGACCATGACCTATCTGGTCCTCGCGTTGAAGTGGCGCCCGCAGCGGTTCGATGACGTCGTCGGGCAGGAGCATGTCTCCCGCACGCTCTCGAACGCCCTCAAGACGGGGCGGGCGGCGCAGGCCTATCTCTTCACCGGGCCGCGCGGCGTCGGCAAGACCTCGATGGCGCGGATCCTGGCCAAGGCGTTGAACTGCGGCGAGGCGCCGGCGGACGAGCCGTGCAACCAGTGCGCTGCCTGCCGCGAGATCACCGGCGGGCGCTCGATGGACGTGATCGAGATCGACGGCGCGAGCAACCGCGGCATCGATGACATCCGCGAGCTGCGCGAGGCGGTTCGCTATGCCCCGGCGAGCCTGAAGCGCAAGGTCTACATCATCGACGAAGTCCACATGCTCACCCAGGATGCGTTCAACGCGCTCCTGAAG
Organism: uncultured bacterium; assembly: GCA_964371055.1. Classification (GTDB taxonomy): domain Bacteria; phylum Eisenbacteria; class RBG-16-71-46; order CAIMUX01; family CAIMUX01; genus CAYJLF01. The sequence continues at coordinate 15,506 of CAYJLF010000007.1, forward strand.
ACGCTGGAGGAGCCGCCGGCGCACGTCGTCTTCGTGCTGGCGACGACCGAGCCGCTCAAGGTGCCGGCGACGATCCTCTCGCGCTGCCAGCGATTCGACTTCGCGCGCCTGGGACCCCGCGCGGCGATGCAGCGCCTGCGACAGATCTGCGACGCGGAGGGAATCGCGGCCGACGACGAGGGGCTCTTCCTGATCGGCCGGCGGGCGGACGGATCGATGCGGGATGCGCTCACCCTGCTCGACCAGGTGATTGCCGGCAGCCCCGAGCGCCTGTCGGTCGACGAGGTGCGCGCCGCGCTCGGCGTGGCGGGGCGCGAGATCTTCTTCGAGTGGACCGAGGCGATGATGGCGCGGGATGCGGCCCGCGCGCTGCGCTCCCTGGCGAACGCGCTCGATAGTGGAGCGAACCTGCTTGAGCTCTCCGATGAGTTCCTGGTCCACCTGCGCAATCTCCTCCTGCTCGCGACCGATCCGACCCTCGTCGAGATGGTGGAAGCGACGGACGAAGAGATTGCCCGGTACACGGCCCAGGCCGGATCGCTGGCCGCGACCGATCTGCTCCGCTGCTGCCGAATCTGTCTGGAGACCGGCGCGTTGATGCGCCGCAGCGGACAGCCACGAGCTCACTTCGAGGTCGCGCTGGCGGAGATGTGCCTCCTGCCGACCTCGGTCGAGCTCAGGAAGTTCATCGAGGCGGCGCGCGGGCGGGTACGGAGGGAGGACGCATCGGCGCCGGCGGTACGGCCGCGAGTCGCCGCGGCACCCCCGCCGGGATCGAGCGCGGTTCCGACGCCGGTCGTGACGAGGACGGAGAAGAAGCCTCGCGAGGGCGAGGATCGCGGCGCCCGCGGCGAGGGCGAGTCGGGCGCCGAAGCGGCGGTCGAACCTCCGCCGGTCCACCCCGCCGCGTCCCATCTCGTCATCGAAGCGGTGCAGGAAGCGGCGGCCGATCCGGAGCACCTGCCGCTCTCGGCCGAGGCCGAGCCCTGGACCCGCGTCCTCGCCGAGCTGGCGGCGAAAAAGGCCGGACTGGCTGCAAACCTGGTCGGATCGTTCGCCGCGGGAGAGGAGGATCGGATCCTGCGCGTGATGGTTCCGGGTCTCGGTTCCTACCAGCGTGGAGCGCTCGAACGGCCGGCGCACCGGAAACTGATCATGGAGCTGATCGCGAGCCACTTCGGGCGGCCCCTCGGCGTTCGCTTCGACGAGGCGCCGGCGGGAGCCGGGGCGGTCGCGGGCGGCGTGGGGGGGGCTCCCGACCCCGTTCCTTCGCGCGGCGAGCCGGCAGGGGCCGGCCGTGACGCGCCGGCCGCGTCTCCCGAGGGAGTGCGCCGGATCACAGACCTTTTCGGCGGCGAGGTGATCGGGCCGGCTTGAAGGCTGGTCCCGGCACCCGACGGGCCGTCGGATCGCAGCTGCTTGGCGCCGCCTGTCCGGCGCGCCGAGAGGAGGATCACGCGATGAACAACATGCGCAACCTGATGAAGCAGGCGCAGCAGATGCAGCAGAAGCTCGCGGAGGCGCAGGCGCGCCTGCAGGAGGAGACGGTCGAGGCGACTTCGGGGGGCGGCATGGTCACGGCCGTCGTCAACGGCAAGCACGAGCTGATCTCGATCAAGCTCAAGCGCGAGGCGGTCGACCCGGACGACCTCGAGATGCTCGAGGATCTCATCCTGGCGGCGGTCAACGAAGCGTCGCGCCGCGTGGCGGAGCGGATGTCCGACGAGATGGGGAAGCTCACCGGCGGGTTCAACGTTCCGGGGATGTTCTGAGCACGAGACGGGAGTCGTCATGGAGTACAGCTCCGCGAGGTTAGGCGAGGCGGTGGCCGCCCTGGCGAAGCTGCCGGGCGTAGGAAGAAAGACCGCCCAGCGGCTCGCCTTCCATCTCATGCGCGGCCCGCGCGAGGAGGCGCTGGAACTCTCGCGAGCCGTCGCCCGGCTCCGCGAGGAGACCACCGCCTGCGTCGAGTGCGGCAATATCGCCGACGAGGAACGCTGCCGGCTCTGCGCTGACCCCCGCCGCGACCGCAGCGTGATCTGCGTCGTCGAACAACCGGCCGATGTCGTGGCGATCGAAAAGACAGCGGTCTTCCGTGGCCTCTACCACGTGCTGGGGGGGAGTCTGGCGCCGCTCGACGGAGTGACGCCGGAGTCGCTCCGGATCGCCGAACTGGAGCGTCGCCTCGATGGTGGGGAGGTGCGGGAAGTGATTGTCGCCACCAACCCGACCGCCCAGGGGGAGGCGACCGCGCACTACCTGGGAGAGCGATTCCGGGAGCGCTCGATCCGGGTCACCCGCATCGCCCGGGGAGTTCCGATCGGATCCGACCTTGAACTCTCCGATCAGGCCAGCCTGACCCGGGCCATGGAGGGGCGGGCCGAGTTCTGACCCCGGTCGGCCGTCCGGGCTTCCGACGCATCGCGACGCTCGGATCGTTCCAGCTCCTTGTGGGTCAGCTTTTTCCTTGACATCGGCCCACCTTTGGCGCTCTCCTCGCTCCGGGCCGCCGGACGTCCCGGAATCGGCGCGGGATCGTCGCCTGTGCGCACCGCATTCCAGCCGCGGCTATCCAGGAGGTGTGGTCATGGCCGACGGGTTCAGGGCCGACGGGTTCAGGGCCGACGTGCTCAGCGACGACCATGCGATTCCCCGCGAGTGGGACCGCCGATTCCACTCGATCTGGACCGAACTGAACCGGCTGCTCTCGAAATCCGGGGCCGCGACGGCGATCCTGCTCGACACCTCCGGCAACGCGGTGACCTACGCGGGCGAGGATCCGGAGTTCGACCTCGCGTCTTTCGCTTCCCTCGCCGCGGGCGACTTCCTGGCGACGCGCCAGATCGCGCTCCTCCTCGGCGAAGAGAGCATGCAGTGGGTGGTGCACCAGGGCAAGAGCGGCGGTCTGGCGATGGCCCCGCTGCATCCCCTCCTCATCCTGGCCGTGGTCTTCGACGGCCGCACGACCCTGGGACTGGTGAGATACGAGATGCGCCGGCACCGGGTGCGCCTGGAGACAGCCACCCGCCCGCTGGCGACGCTGCTCGAGGAGCAGGCGTTGGATCGTCCGCTCGGCGGGGACGACGACGATGCATCGTTCGCGGATACGGTGATCGGCGAGGGGCTCGAGCACCTCTTCGGCCCTCCGGCGACGGCCTGAGGCACGCGTGACGCTGGCCGCGCCGCGGAGCCGGTTGATCGCTCCCGCCCCGGTCCCGGTCGCCCCGCCCTGCGCACTCAAGCTGGTCTACTGGGGATGCGGACTCTCCGGCAAGACCACCAACCTGAAGTGGCTCCACGCCCGCCTTCGGCCCGAGCTGCGCGGCCGGCTCATCACCCTCGACTCGCCCGGTGAACGGACGATCTATTTCGATTGCCTGCCGCTCGACCTCGAGGCGCGCGGGCGCGCGGTCAGCCTGAGGCTTTACACGGTGCCGGGCCAGCCACGCTTCCGGTTGACGCGGCGGCTGGTGCTGCTCGGCGTCGACGCCCTGGTCCTGGTGTGGGACGCACGCACCCGTCGCCTGCAGGAGAATCTCCGTTCGCTGCTGGAGGCGCGCGAGTCGCTCGAGGAGCTGGGACGCTCCTGGGATGACCTTCCGCGGGTGATCCAGATCAACAAGCAGGATCTTTCCCCCCTCACCCCGCGGGCCGAGATCGACCGGGCGCTGGATGCCATGAAAGAGACCGGACCTCGCATCGAATCGGTGGCGATCGAGGGGAAGGGGGTGCTGGAGACCCTGAGTGCGGCGGCGCGCGCGGCGCTGGCGCGGAAGCTGACCGTCGCGGGCGACGGCGCGGCCTGATCCCGGGTGCGGGGTCCCTCGTCCGGAGAGCCGCGCGGCCCGATCTGAACCCGGAGGTCCGATGTCCCGACTGCTGACGCGCCTCGGCGCGACCTTCTTCTTCACCGGAAAGTTCCCGGTCGCGCCGGCCACCTTCGCCTCTCTCGTCGTGATGGTGCTCTGGGCCGCCCTCCCGGCCGCGCCCCTCTGGCTCTCCGCGCTCCTGATCTTCGCCGTGATCGCCGTCGGGATCCCCCTCTCGACGAGGGCCGAGGAGATGTACGGCCACGACGGCCGTCCGATCGTCATCGATGAGGTGGCGGGGATGCTGATCACGCTCTTCGGGCTCGGGACGGTCGCTCTGGAGCACCGTTGGGGCGTGGCCGCGGCGGGGTTCCTTCTCTTCCGCGTCCTCGACGTCGTCAAACCTCCGCCGGCCTATCAGCTCCAGTCGTTGCGCGGCGGCTGGGGGGTCATGGCCGATGACGTGATGGCGGGGATCTACGGCAACGTGCTCCTGCGTCTCTTCTTCCTCCTGCGCGGGGGGGGCGCATGAGGATCGAGATCCTGACCGTGGGCGGGGAGATCCTGTCGGGACGCACCCTCGACACGAACTTCCACTTCATCGCACGCCTCCTCGCCCGACTCGGCCTTCCCCCCTTGTGGCACACTACCGTGCCCGACCAGCGCGACCTCCTGATCGGCGCCCTGCGCGCCGCGCTCGCCCGGGCGGACGGCATCATCATGACGGGGGGACTTGGCGGGACGCCGGACGACATCACGCGGCGCGTCCTGGCCCAGGTGCTCGACCGCCGGCTGGTTCTGCGGGAAGACGTCAAGGCCGAGGTGGAGCGGGTCTACCGCCTGCGCGGGAGGACGCCGCCTCCCCTCGCGGAGGGGATGGCCCTGATCCCCCAGGGCGCGGAGTTGATCCCGAACCCGGCCGGCCTGGCGCCGGGGCTCCTCCTGCCGACGCCGGGGGGCGGCTGGCTCGTCGCGCTTCCGGGAGTCCCCGAGGAGATGCGCGCGCAGATGGAACGATTCGTGCTCCCCTTTGTCGAGCGACGACTGGGCGGCGCCCGTGGTGCGGAGGTGGTGTTGAGGACCGCGGGCGTGCCGGAGACGATCCTGGCGGAACGGATCGGACTATCTCATCCCGAGGGGACCGAGATCGCCTACCTGCCGAACGCGATCGGGGTCGATCTCCGCCTGATCCGCCGGCCCGAAGCGCGGTTGACGGCGGTGGAATTCGAAGCGTGGGTGGAGGGTGTGCGCGGGTTGCTCGGGCCGGCTGTCTTCGCGACCGGCGAGGTGCCGCTGGAACGATGCCTCGGCGAACTCGCGTCGACGGCGGGGGTCCGGGTGGCCACGGCCGAGTCCATCACGGCCGGCACCGTCGGCGCCGCGATCGCGCGCGTGCCGGGGGCGTCGGGGTGGTATCTCGGGTCGGTCACCGCCTATGACAACGAGGCGAAGATCCGTCAACTCGGCGTGCCGCGCGGGCGGATCGAGGCCCACGGTGCGGTGAGCGCGGAGGTGGCCGAGGCGATGGCGGCCGGAGCGCGCCGGATCTTCGGCGCCGAGTACGCGGTCTCGACGACCGGGATTGCCGGACCGACCGGCGGCTCGGCCGCGAAGCCGGTCGGGATGGTCTGTTTCGGGATCTCCACGCCGCGGGGCGAGATGCATCTCACGCGGGTCTTTCCTGACCGGGGGCGCGAGTGGATCACCACGCGGGCCGCGGCGGCGGCGCTCTGGCTGTTGTACAAGGCGCTGGCCGGCCTGCCGGTGGAGGATGGAACCGCATGAGCGAGCGCATCCGGTGCTTCATGGCGTTGCTCCTTCCCCCGGACCTGATCGAAGCCGCGGCCGCGGTCCAGGAGCAGGTGCGCGACCGTTTTCCCGCGGGGACGGTCCGGTGGGTCGATCCCGGTCTCTTTCACCTCACGGTCCGGTTCTTCGGCGATCTCGACCGCAAGCAGGCCGGCAAGGCCTCGGGCGTGGTCGAGGAACTGCGCGGAGGTTTCACGGCGGCGACGGCGCGGATCACGGGAGTTTCGGCCTTCCCCGGCCCGGGAAGACCGCAGACGCTCTGGATCGCGATCGACTCCGAGGAGGATCGCCTGGGCGGGCTCGCCGCGGAGGTCGATCGAAGGATCCGCCTCGCCGGGTTCGGTCCTCCGGACAAGCCGTGGAAGAGCCACCTGACGATCGGCCGCGTGGGACGTGACCGTCCGCTCCGGATCGACCCGACCTGGACCGCCGGTTTGACCTGGCGGGACGAGGTCTTTACGATCGACACGGTGGCGCTCATGCAGAGTGAGCTTCGGCCTCAGGGGCCGCGGTATACCCCGATCCGGATCGCGACGCCTTCCTGAATCGGAGGGGGTCGGTTCCGCGGAGGAGATGCAAACGATCCGCTGACCACGGGGCAACGGGATCGCGGGAGCACGACCCGCGCCGTCCCTTTCGTCCGCGATCACCCGTTCCGACCGCCAGCTGCGGCCCTCCCCGGGCCGGGGCGGCGGACGGAACGACGGCGCAGGCACGCTTCCAGGAGATCAATCCGATGACCGAGCAGGACAAGAAGGGTCAGCAGCAGAAAGAGAACGAGCGCAAGGAGAAGGAGAAGTCGCTCGAGATGGCGATCACCCAGATCGAGAAGCAGATCGGCAAGGGGAGCGTTATCCGGCTCGGGTCGCGGCCACCGACCTCGATCGAGGCGATCTCGACCGGTTCGCTCGGACTCGACATCGCCCTCGGCGTGGGCGGGATCCCGCGCGGCCGCGTGGTCGAGATCTTCGGCCCCGAGTCGTCGGGCAAGACGACCCTGACCTTGCAGATCATCGCCAGCGTGCAACGCAGCGGCGGGAACGCGGTCTTCATCGACGCCGAGCACGCCCTCGATCCGGGCTACGCCAAGAAACTCGGCGTCGACACCGACAATCTCTACGTCTCACAGCCCGACACGGGGGAGGATGCGCTGGAGATCGCCGACCAGCTCGTGCGCAGCGGCGCCGTCGACGTCGTGGCGATCGACTCGGTGGCGGCTCTCGTGCCGCGGGCCGAGATCGAGGGTGAGATGGGAGACGCGCACGTGGGGTTGCAGGCGCGGCTGATGTCGCAGGCGCTGCGCAAACTCACCGGCTCGATCTCCCGGAGCCACACCATTGTGATCTTCATCAACCAGATCCGGATGAAGATCGGCGTCATGTTCGGCAACCCGGAGACGACCACGGGTGGCAACGCGCTCAAGTTCTATTCCTCGGTCCGCCTCGACATCCGCCGCATCAGCAGCGTGAAGAGCGGCGAGGAGACGATCGGCAACCGGACGCGGGTCCGGGTCGTCAAGAACAAGGTGGCGCCGCCCTTCAAGTCGGCCGAGTTCGACATCCTCTTCACCGCGGGTAACGAGGGGATCGACCGGCTGGGCGAGCTGATCGACTGGGGGCTGAACACCGGTCTCCTGCAGAAGTCGGGGACCTGGATCTCGTACGGAGAGGACCGCCTCGGGCAGGGACGCGAGCAATCGAGGCAGACGCTCAAGGACAACGCGGCGATGCTCGCGCGCCTGGACCGACAGGTTCGCGTGGCGGCGGGACTGGCCGAGGCCGATGAAGCCTCCGCCGGGCCGAATGCCGTGGCGGGAAAGGGGGCGCCGGCCGCGGTTCCGGCGACCGCCTCTCCGGGTGCCGCCGCCGGTGCGGCGAAGGGGACGGCGAAGACGGATGACGTGGCCGTCCCGAAGGCCGGCGCGACCGAAGTGAAGGACCCGGGGAAGGAACCGGTCCGGTCGGTGCGCGAACTCCCGCCCCGCCGGCCGGGAGCATCACCGCGTGCCTGACACGCTGGAAGGACCGCCTTCGCCGGACGGTCCCGAGGAGAGGGCCCGCTCGCGGGCCCTCCGTCTTCTGGCCCGGCGGGAACGCACCGGCCGGGGCTTGGAACGGTCGCTCTTCAAGGCTGGGTTCACCCGCGACATCGCGAGCCGGGTGGTGGACGACCTGGTCCGGCGGGGGCTCGTCGATGACCGCCGCTTCTGCGCTCTCTACCTGGGCGAACAGGTCCGGCTCCGTCCCCGGTCATCGCGCCTGCTCGGCCGGGACCTGGCGCGCGCCGGCGTGCCGGCCGACATCGTGAAGCGCGCACTTCTCGATCTGGCCGTCGAGTGGTCGGAGGAGGCCCTCGCCGCGGCCGCGGCGCGAAAGAAGGCCCGCACCGCCGGGGGGGATCCTGCTAAACTCTCCCGATTGCTGCGCGCGCGCGGCTTCGGCGCGGCGGTCACGCGACAGGCGGTCGACCGGGTGCTGAGCGGTGCGGAGAGCGGAACGGCGGGGCCGAACGGGGCGTCCTGGACGGAATGACGTGGACGAACCGATCTGGGCGGAAGAAAGCGGACGGAACGAAGCGGACGGAACGACATGAAGGATACGCCGAGCTACATCCGGGAGACTTTTCTCGACTTCTATCGCGCCCGGGAACACCGGGTGATCAAGAGCGCCCCCCTGGTGCCGAAGGAGGATCCGACCCTCCTTTTCACCTCGGCCGGCATGGTGCCGTTCAAGAAGTACTACTCGGGAACGGTGCCGCTGGAGTACACGCGCGCCGCGTCGATCCAGAAGTGTTTCCGCGCCAGCGACCTCGAGAACATCGGGTTCACGCCGCGCCATCTCACCTTCTTCGAAATGCTCGGCCACTTTTCGTTCGGCGATTACTTCAAGCGCGAAGCGATCGCGTGGAACTGGGAGTTCTTCACGGGCTCCCTCCGCCTGCCGACGGAGAAGCTCAAGGTCTCGGTCTTCGAAGAGGACGATGAAGCGTTCGAGATCTGGGAACGCGAGATCGGCGTGCCCCGCGACCGCATCTACCGCCTCGGAGCGCAAGACAACTTCTGGGGCCCGGCGGGCGATACCGGCGCCTGCGGACCGAATACCGAGATCTACTACGATCTGGGCGAAGACCTGGGATGCGGGAAGGAGACCTGCGGTCCCGGATGCGACTGCGACCGGTGGTTCGAGATCGGCAACGTCGTCTTTCCGCAGTACGACCAGCAGGCCGACGGATCGCGCCTGCCACTCAAGAACCGCGGCATCGACACCGGCCTGGGGCTGGAGAGGATCGCGATGGTGCTCGAGGGGAAGCGCACGCTCTTCGAGTCGGGCGCGTTCCGTCCGCTCATCGCGCGCGTCGAGGAGCTCTCCGGACGTCGGTACGAGGAGACACTGCGTCCGGCGATGAACATCATCGCTGATCACGTCCGCGGGCTCACCTTCGCTCTCTCCGAGGGGATTCTGCCGAGCAACGAGGGGCGCGGCTATGTCATCCGCCGGATCCTGCGGCGCGCGGCCGTGCAGGGACACCGCCTGGGGCTGACCCGTCCCTTCCTCCATGAGTTGTCGGGCCAGGTCGTGGAACTGATGGGCGGCGCCTACCCTGAGCTGCGTGAGGCCGCCCCGGCTGTCCGCTCGGCGCTCCAACTGGAGGAGGAACGCTTCCGCGCCACGCTGGCGCAGGGACTCGCCCGTTTCGAGGAGGCCGCGGAGCGCCACCAGCCCTCAGGGCGCATCCCCGGCGAGGAGGTCTTTCTTCTCTATGACACCTACGGCTTCCCGACCGACCTGACGGCGCTGCTCGCGCGGGAGCGCGGGCTCGAGGCCGATCTCCCCGGCTTCGAGGTCGCGATGACGGAACAGCGGGAGCGTTCGCGGAAGAACGCGCGTTTCTATCACGCGGTCGCGGGCGAGGATCTGGCGTGGACCATCTTCAGCGATGGCGCCCACTCGGTCTTCCGTGGTTACGAGACGATGGAGCTGGAGACCAGCATCCGAAGGTTCGCGCCGGGGGAGCCGGCCACCGGGACCGAAGGCACGGTTCCGGCGACATTCTACTGGGTCGTCCTGGCCGAGACCCCGTACTACGCCGAATCGGGTGGACAGGTGGGCGATCGGGGCTGGTTGGAGGGTCCGGGCTTCCGCGCCCTCGTGCTCGACACGGTCAAAGTCGGCGAGGAGATCCGCCATCGGGTCGTGATCGAGAGCGGCGCGTTTCCGGAGGGTGCGATCACGGCGCGGGTCGCCTCCGATGCCCGCTGGGATACCATGCGCAACCACACGGCGACGCATCTGCTCCAGGCGGCGTTGCGCCGGGTGCTGGGACCGCATGTGCAGCAGGCCGGATCGCTGGTCGCGCCCGACCGGCTGCGTTTTGACTTCACGCATGCCCGGGCGATGACCGCAGAGGAGATCGCCGCGGTCGAAGATCTCGTGAATGGACAGATCCTGCAGGACGAGGTGGTCGAGGCGCGCGAAACGAGCTACGACGAGGCGATCCGCGAAGGAGTGACCGCGCTCTTCGGGGAGAAATACGGCGACCGCGTGCGTCGCATCGAGGTGGGGGAGTTCTCCCGGGAACTCTGCGGCGGGACGCACGTGCGCCGCACCGGCCAGATCGGGGGTTTCGTTCTGGCCTCGGAGAGCGGGATCGCCGCCGGCACGCGCCGCGTCGAAGCGTTGACGGGTCGCGCGACCGTGCGGGAGGCGCGCCGCGCCCTCCGCACCGTAGGCGCGCTGCAGCGGTCGCTCCCCGGTGCGGGTGAGGTGACGGAGCGAGTCGAAGCGCTGCAGCAGGAACTGAACCGGCTGCGCAAGCAGATCCAGGAGTTGAAGTCGCGGGGCGGAGAGGATCTGTTTGCGGGGCTCTTCCGCGACGAGCAGAGGTTGTCTCGCGGGAGCGCGGTGGTCGGAGAGATCGAGGTGGAGGAGGGGGCCGACCTGCGGGCTCTCGGCGACCGCCTGCGCGACAGGCTGAAGAGCGGCGCCGCGCTGGTGGCGGCGCGGGTCGGACCGAAGACCACGCTCCTGGCGGTCGTGACCGATGACCTCATCGCGGCCGGGACTCTCCGGGCCGACGAACTCGTGCGCACGGCGGCGCAGGCGGCCGGCGGCAGCGGCGGGGGGAAGCCGCACCTGGCGATGGCCGGAGTCGGCGAGGTCGCGCGGGTTGCGGACGCCCTCGAAGCCGGCCGAGCCCGTCTGCTCGCCGCGCTGGGGGGTTGAAATGGCGACACGGGTCCTGATCCTGGGTGCCAGCGGCCTGCTCGGCCGGGCCATGCAGCGCCACACGCCGGCCGCGATCCAGGTCCTCGCGCCGGGACCCGAGGAACTGCCGCTCGAGGATCTACCGCGCCTGCGCGAGATCCTGCGCCGTGAGAGGCTCGATCGGATCCTCCTGCTCGCCGCCTGGACGGCGGTCGATGCCTGCGAGTCGGATCCGGACCAGGCCTTCCGGGTCAACAGCATCCTTCCCGGACAGGTCGCGCGGGAGGCCTCCCGCCTCGGCGTGCCGGTCTGTCTCCTCAGCACGGACTATGTCTTCGACGGCCTCGCGCCGCGCCCCTATCGTGAGTTCGACCCGGTCCGGCCCCTCTCCGTCTATGGCCGGAGCAAGTGGCACGGCGAGTGCCGGGTCCGGGAGGCCGGCCCGATCCATCGGATCGTGCGCTCGGCGGGGCTCTACGGCCCCGGCGGACCCGACTTCGTCGCGGCGATCCTGGACCGTCTGCGGAAGGGACCGGTCGAGGTCGTGACCGACGAGATCAACGCGCCGACGTTCGTCGAGGACCTCGCTCCGGCGCTCTGGACGCTCCTCCTGGCGGATGATCCGGGCACCTGGCATCTCACCGCGGAGGGGGACGGAGTCTCGCGGTACCAGTGCGCCCGCCGCATCGCGGAGCTGGCCGGCCTCGATCCCGATCTGGTCCAGCCGACCACCCATGCGCGTCTCGGGCGGCCCGCGCCGCGGCCTCCCTACTCCGTGCTCGACTGCCAGGCGGTGCGCGAGGTCTTTCAGCTTCGCCTGCCGCCGTGGGACGATGCCCTCGCGCGCTGGGTCCGCGCCTGCGCCGGCGGCGGTGCGCCGTGATGCGGATCCTGATTCGCCAGATGCGGGTGCGGCAGTGGACCAAGAACCTGGTCCTCTTTGCCGGCGTCGTCTTCAGTCTCCACTTCCGTGACCTGCATGAGCTGGCGCGCGCCGCTGAGGCCTTCCTCGCGTTCTGCCTCCTCTCCTCCGCGGTCTATACCCTCAATGACCTGCGCGATATCGCCGGGGACCGGCTGCATCCGAAGAAGAAGTACCGGCCGATCCCCTCGGGCGAGCTTTCCGTGCCGGCGGCCTGGGGGATCTTCGCGGCGCTGCTTCTCGCCGCGACCGCGCTTGCCGTCCCGCTCGGCCGGCCGTTTCTGGTGACCGCCGGGATCTACCTGGCGCTGAACCTGGCCTACACGCTGGCTCTGAAGCGCGTGGTGCTGGTCGATGTCATGATGATCGCCCTCGGCTTCGTTCTGCGTGCGGTCGCCGGCGTCGAGGCCCTGACCGCGGCGGAGCGGATCTCGCCGTGGCTTCTCGTCTGCACCCTCTTCCTCGCGCTCTTTCTGGCGGTCTGCAAGCGGAGACACGAGCGGGTGCTGCTGGCGGATCAGGCGGAGGCGCACCGCAAGACCCTGACCGAGTACCCGCCCGAACTCGTCGACCAGCTCATTCCGGTCGTGACCGCGGCCACGGTGATCTCGTACACGATCTACACCATCAATCCCTCGACGGTGGAACGGTTCGGCACCGATCAGCTCGTCTACACGGTCCCGTTCGTCGTCTATGGCGTCTTCCGCTACCTTTACCTGGTCTACCGCCGGCAGCGGGGCGGCTCTCCGTCCGAGGTCCTCCTGACCGACGGACCGACCCTGATCAACGTGGTGTTGTGGATGACGACCGTGCTGATCGTGCTCCTCCTGGCGCGAGGCGGGATCGTCCGATAAGGGGGCCGCGTGCGACCCGCCGCCACGGTGCATCGTGCTTCATCGCCCGCCGGGCGGGTCACCGTCCTGGCGCCGGCCAAGATCAACCTGGCCCTCGAGGTCGGCGGGCGGCGTTCCGACGGCTACCATGAAGTTGTGACGATCCTGCAGGCGATCCACCTGCACGATCGCGTCGTCCTCGAGCGATGGCCCGGCCGTCAGATCGACCTCGTCGTCCGGCCGCGGGCGCTCGATCTCGGTCCGCCCGAGAAGAACCTGGCGGTTCGGGCGGCCTCGATCCTGCAACCCCGCCTGCGGGGGGGGCGCGGAGTTCGCATCCGTCTGGAGAAGCGGATTCCGGCCGGCGGCGGGTTGGGCGGAGGTTCCTCCGATGCGGCCGCGGTCCTCGTCGGGCTCAACCGACTCTGCGATCTCAATCTCAGCCCGGAACAGCTGGAGCGGCTCGGGGCCCGGCTCGGATCCGACGTACCGTTTTTCGTCCGGGGAGGAACGCAACTGGGCACCGGCCGAGGGGATCGGCTGCGACCGTTTCCCCCCTGGCCGGGGGGACCGATCGTGCTCGCGCATCCGGGGAGGGCTCTTTCGACGGCCGAGGTCTACCGGCGGTTTGAAAGCCGCTTGACACCGACGGGGCCGCTTCTTAGCATCGTTACGCGTGAAGTACCACGGGCCTTCTGGCTGAAAGGCGGCGATTCTCTGCGGAATGACCTCACCGGGGCCGTGCTGGAGGCAGAGCCGGCGGTCCGCCGCGTGCTGGAACGGTTTCGAGATCTCGGCGCGTCGTTCGCCCGGGTGACAGGATCTGGCGCCTGCGTGTTCGGCGTGGCGCCGGACCGCGAGGCGGCAGCAGCTTGGGTGCAGGCGTTCCGGGGAGCTGGGTGCTGGGCGACGTCGGTGCGCCCGGCCAGGGGAGGGTGCAGCATCAGGCGGTAATCGTGGGTGGCCGCCACGCCCACTGCAAGGACGCGGCGGGCGGACGACCCGACCCCGGGCCAGGACTCGAAGAGACCTCGCCCGGTGTCGCCTAAGGGGGACCCGGTGGCAAGAAACCCAGAGGGTGACGCCATGAATATCACGGAGGTCCGGATCTCGCTGCGCGATGATGACAAGCTCAAGGCGTTCGTGACCATCACGATCGATAACTGCTTTGTGATCCGGGGCCTGAAGATCATCCGGGGCAACAAGGGGCTGTTCGTCGCGATGCCCAGCCGCCGCAAGCCCGATGGTGGATACCAGGACCTGTGTCACCCCATCAACGTGAAGACCCGGACCTGGCTGGAGGAGCAGATCCTCGCTTCCTATCGGGCCGAGCTGGAAAAGAGCGCCGTCATGCCCTAGCAGGCGTTCACGGCGAGCGGCGCGGACGCCGGCCGGCGGGAAGGATCGGCCGGCCGCGAGGGGAGAGAGCGGGAGTCGCCCACGGGGTCCGTGCGCGACTCTCTTCTATTCCGGCCGGTTTTCCTGTACCATGCGTCGTCTCCGGGCCCGGCCCCGGGGATCGGGCGCTGGGGCGTCGTCAAGTGGTTAAGACACGGGGTTTTGGTTCCCGCATTCGGAGGTTCGAATCCTCCCGCCCCAGCCAGAGTTGGAGCGGCGGGGGGGGCGGTCGGGTCGAGGTCCGGGCAGAACGGGGCTCCCTCGGGAGCGGATGGGTGGAACAGGTGGTCGATACACTGCGCGTCTTCACGGGCAACTCCAATCCGGAGCTGGCGAGCGCGATCTGCCGGTACCTGCAGGTCGGACTCGGAGAGGCCGAAGTCGGCCGATTCTCCGATGGAGAGATCTCGGTCCGGATCGATGAGAACATCCGTGGCTGCGACATCTTCATTGTCCAGCCGACCGGTGCGCCCGCGGACAACCTGCTCGAACTCCTCGTGATGGTCGACGCGGCCCGCCGTGCCTCGGCCAGTCGGGTGACGGCGGTCGTTCCCTACTTCGGATACGCCCGCCAGGATCGCAAGGACCAGCCTCGCGTGCCGATCTCGGCCAAGCTCGTCGCCAACCTGCTGACCGTGTCGGGCGCCGACCGGGTGCTGACCATGGATCTGCATTCCAGCCAGATCCAGGGTTTCTTCGACATCCCGTTCGACCATCTCTACGCGGCGCCGGTGCTGATCGACTACTTCCGGCAGAAGGCGATCCCCGATCTGACCGTCGTGGCGCCTGACGTCGGCTCGATCAAGATGGCCCGAGCCTACGCCAAGCGGCTCGACGCGGCCCTGGCGCTGGTCGACAAAAGGCGCACGCGCGCCGACGACACGGAAGTGATGTTCGTGATCGGGGAGGTGGAGGGGCGCAACGTCGTCATCTTCGATGATGTGATCTCCACCGGCAAGACCATCGCCAACGCCGCGAAGGCTCTCCGCGACAAGGGCGCGGGGGAGATCTACGTCGGCGCGACGCACGCGGTGCTGTCGGGCGAGTCGCGAACGATCCTGAGTTCGGCGCCGGTGCGCGAGGTCGTCGTGACCGACACTCTGGCGCCTCGCCCGGATCAGCAGTGGGACGGACTTCGGATCCTCACGGTCAGCAAGCTGCTCGGAGAGGCGATCCGCAGGATTCACGAGGAGCGTTCGCTCAGCTCGCTCTTCGTGTAGACGCCGCGTTTTCGGCGGCGCCGCAGGCCCCCACGTCCGGCCTCGGAGCGGGTGGGGATGCGATCGAGGCAGGAGAACAGACACAGACTGGAGTCGAACCGGGGCGCCGGCGCCCGGAACCCGCGGCCTCTGCCGCGCGGCCGGCGGCAGGGCCGATCCGGAAACGAGAACGGAGGAGATCCGAGTCATGGCAGTGGTGCAGCTCAAGGCGGAGATCCGTCAGGCGGGCGACAAGGGGCATGCCCGTCGCCTGCGGATGGAGAACAAGATCCCGGCGATCGTCTATGGCGCCGGCGAGGAGAGCATCCCGGTTGCGTTGAACGAGCCGGCGTTCGTGCAGATGCTGCGGCACATCTCCTCCGGCAACCAGATCTTCGAACTGGCGGTCGCGGGACGCAGCGGCCCCAGCTACCAGGTGCTGATCAAGGACGTGCAGCGCAATCCGGTCGACGGCAGGATCCTGCACGTCGACCTGCAGCACATCTCGATGACCCACAAAGTCCGCGTGCACGTGCCGGTTCACCTCGAAGGGGTGCCGGCCGGTGTGAAGGAGGGAGGGGTCCTCGAGCACTTCCTCCGTGAGCTCGACCTGGAGTGTCTCCCGGGGGACATCCCCGAGCACGTCGTGGTCGACGTCACCGATCTCGTGCGCGGGCAGGCGCTCCATGTGCGCGACCTCAAACTGCCGGCGTCGGTCCACGTGCACGACTCGTCCGACCGCGTGGTCGTGACGGTCGCGGGCAAGCAGAAGGAAGAGGTCGAGGCGGCGCCGGCGGCAGCTCCGGCCGAGGAGCCGGCCAAGGAGAGCGAGTAACGCATGGAGCGGGCGTCCTCCCCCGACGGAGACGCCCGGCCGCGCGATCCCGAACCGGAGGCGGCCATCTCACCCGGACCGTGGCCGGAGCCGTCCGAGGCGACCCCGGCGGCCCGGCCCCCTCGCATCCGCTTGGTCGTCGGGCTGGGGAATCCGGGCGAACGATATGCGCGCACCCGGCACAACGCCGGGTTTCTCGTTCTGGACCAGCTCCGGGCCGAGGGCGATCCGTCTTGGCGCCGGTGTCACGACCGGGAAGAGACCTCGGTCACCCTGGGTGGGGGTGACCTTCTGCTCGTCCGCCCCATCACCTTCATGAACCGCAGCGGGAAGGCGGTCGCCACGGTCTTGGCCGAGCGCGGCCTCTCCCCCGCGGAGATGCTCGTGGTGGTGGACGATACGTCCCTTCCCGAGGGGCGCGTGCGGATTCGGGAGAGCGGGGGGCCGGGCGGTCACAACGGTCTCCGGTCCATCACCGAACTGATTGGAACGGAAGATTTTCCGCGCGTTCGCCTCGGAGTCGGCGCCGCCCCGCCGGAGGTCGACCTGGCCGACTACGTCCTCGCAACGCTCGACGCGGCCGAGTGGGAGGCGCTGCGGGCGACCGTCGAGGTTGCCGTGGAGGCGGTGAGGCTGGCCTGCGCGGAAGGGGTAAGGGCCGCCATGAACCGGTTCAATCCGGCGCCCCGGCCGGCCGCCCCGGCGCCCGGAGGGTGAGACCCCGCTTCCGCGGAGCGAGCGATCGTCGCTCTTGCCAAACCGGCCCGCTCTTGGGAGAATGGCCGGACTGATCGGCGACCTGGTGCGCACTTTCCAGGACGCCGGGCGTCCTCCGGATCGTTCGGTCCGGGACGGCAACCCGCCCGGCTCCAGGCCACATGTCGTCCGGCTTCACGGCTGGCGGGCCAGATGGTCCGTGGGAAGCCGTTCCATCGCCCGGTGCCCCGCGGGACGGCACGGGTGGAAGCCAGCAGGCTGTCCCGTGAGCTTCGCCTCGCGAAGCCGGAAAGGAGACGCGCCCTTGCGCGAGTACGAGACTGTCTTCGTGCTGCACCCTTCCTATGAAGACAAGGAAGTGGAAGCGGAAATCCAGGCCATCAGCGACATCATCACGACCCAGGGAGGCGAGGTCCTGAACGTGGACCGCTGGGGGCGCCGCCGACTCGCCTACGAGATCAAGCGGGTCCACGAGGGGATCTACACCCTCATCTACTGGCGGGGCGCGGGAAACACGCCGGATGACATCAAGCGGCGCTTCCGGCTGAACGAGCGGATGCTCCGGTACATGACCGTGATCAGCGAAGGGCCGGCGCCGATGCCGCGCGCGGAGGGCGAGGGCGCTCCGGGCGGAGACGAGGCCGCGGCCGAGGGATCGATTCCGGTCCGGGTCCCCGCGGAAGGAGTCCCGGAAGCCGCTCCCGCGCCTGGTCCTCTGTCGAACCAAGAGTCCAACCCGGCCGGCGAGGCCGACGGTTCTCCCCGCGACTAGGGAAGCCGACAGAACGGGAGTGAATGATGGAATCCGACGCTCTTCCCAGGATCAATCGAGTTATCGTGACCGGGTTTCTGCAGCAACAACCCGAGCTGCGCCACACGCCCTCGGGCGTGCCGGTGGCCTCGTTCCGTGTCCGCTCGGGACGGGTCATCCGGGACCGTCGCGGCGTGGCTCGCGAGACCATCTCCACGTTCACCGTCGTGACGTGGCAGGACCTCGCCGTGCGCGTCTCGCAGGAGGCGAAGCTCGGACAGGGAATGTACGTCGAAGGGGCTCTGCACTCGCGCTCCTTCATCGCGGGCAATGGTGAGCGGCGCACGGTCGTCGAGGTCTACGCCGACCTGGTCGAGCTGGTGCCGGTCTTCCTCTCGCCGCGCGAGCAGAGGACCGGCGGCGGCCGGGAGGACGAGGCCCGCCCCGAGGACCGCGGCAACCGCGCCGGGGACCGTGCGAGCCACGAGCCGGCGCTGCCTGACGATCACCAGAATGAGCATGGCCCGAGTGAGTCCGGCCGGTATGACCACGGCCAACCCGAGCCCGGCCCGCACGAGGAGCTCTTCGAGCATCCCGCCGGGGACCCGCACGAGGCCGAAGGTACCCACTGAGTTACGGAGCGAACCGCTCCGTGGAGGATGATGCAGCATGAGGAGTCGTGATCCGCGCGACATGCGCAAGAAGGTCTGCAAGCTCTGTATCGACCGGGTGCCCTATGTGGGCTATCGGGACGAGAAGCGTCTCCAGCGGGCCGTGACCGACCGCGGCAAGATCGTTCCGCGCCGGATCTCGGGCAACTGCTCCCGCCACCAGAACCAGATCACCCGCGCGGTCAAGCGCGCCCGTTACCTCGCGCTCCTGCCGTTCGCGAGCGAGTCGTACCGGTAGCCGGGTCCGGCGGCCGGGAACGGCCGCCGGGCGATGAGGCCGCGCCGAGCGCGCGGCCGGGAGGAAGACCGAACCATGGACCTGATTCTCCTCGAGGATGTCTTCGGCCTCGGGCGCCGCGGCGACACGGTCAAGGTGCAGTCGGGGTACGCGCGCAACTTCCTGCTGCCCCGTAAACTGGCGCTGGAGGCGACGAGCGCGGGAGCGCGCATGTTCCAGGAACACGAGCGCGTCTCCGGCATCCGCCGCAACCGCGCCCGGAACGCGGCCGAGAAGGAGGCCGCCGCCCTCAACAAGCTGACCCTGACCATCCCGGTGCAGGCGGGCGAGGACGGCAAGCTCTTCGGCTCGGTCACCAGCAGTGACCTCGCCGAGGAACTGGCGCGCCACGGCCACGCCATCGACAAGAGACACGTGCTGTTGGACGAAACCCTGCGCGAACTGGGGGTGTACCACGTGCGCGTGAAGCTCTTCCAGGAGGTCGAGGCCCGCGTGCGGGTCTTCGTCCCCACGCGGGCGTCGCCCCCGCCCCCCCCCCCCCGGGCGCCCCCGGCCGGCGGGGGCCCCGCGGGGGGGGCGGGGGGGGGGCCGCCGGGGGCCTGACGCATGATCCAAGCCAACTCCGCGCGATCGGGGCGAGCGCCGTCGGGCCTCCCCTTCGCTCTCTTCGGTCCGATCCTGGCGCTGGCGTTCGGCGGTTTCGCCGGCTGCGAGTCGGCCCCTCCCGGATCGGCGCCACCTCCGCCCGCCTCGTCCGCCGCCGCCTACGCCGATCCGAAGGTGGCGGAGATCGTCGTGGCCCGGGTCGGGAAGCGCGCGATCACGGTGCGGGATGTCGACGCGACCATGAAGATCCGTTTCACCCAGCTGAAGGATCTGAAGGGAGCCGACGCGGTCCACCAGAAGTGGGAGATCCTCCTCTCGATGTTCGACCAGATCCTCTGGGTCCAGGCGGGCGAGAAGCGCGGGATGGACAAGGAGGAGGAGTTCGTCCAGTCGATGGAGCTGTCGCGCAACTTCATCCTGTCCAACTACACCATCCGCCGCCTGGTGCACGAGCAGGCCAAGCCGACGGAGGAGGAGGTCAGGAGCTACTTCGAGGAGAACGAGGACCAGTTCCGCCAGGCGGCGCGCGCGCTGGTCGATCATCTGCTCGTCGGCACGCGGGGCGAGGCGGAGGAACTGCGCCGGCGCGCCCTCTCCGGCGAGGACTTCTCTGACCTCGCGCGGCGCCACTCGCTGGACGCCGAGAGCCGCAGTTCCGGTGGGAGTCTCGGCCCGGTCGGCGCCGCCTCGGTCGTGAACGGATTCGATCAGGTCTATCCGCAGCTGAATCAGGCCATCTTCGCCACGCCGGCCGGCGGGATCACCGAACCGGTCTCGACGCCGCGCGGCTGGAGCATTTTCCGCGTGACCGAACGGCGGGAGGCGCGCGCCACCGACTTCGAGGAGGCCCGGACGGGCATCGAGAAGAAACTGCAGTCGAAGAAGTCGAACGAGCTTTTCGCCTCGATCCTCGACGAGATGCGGCGGGAAGCGCGAGCCTCGATCGACACCGCCGCCTGGCGGGACTACGCCTTCCGCATTCTCGGCCAGGATGACGTCTACGCCCTGGCGGAGTCGGAGCGGCGCCCCGAGCACCGCATCGGCTGGTTCCGGGAGTTCGCCCGCCGGCTGCCGAAGGATCCGCGTGCGCCGCAGGCCCTCTTCCTCGCCGGCTTCTCCGCGGCGGAGGACATGCGTGACTACCCGAGGGCGCGCGGTCTCTTCGAGGAGATGATCCGCCTCTATCCGGACCACGAGCTGGTCGCATCCGCCCGGTGGATGATCGAGAACATGGAGAAGGGACTGGAAAACCTGCCCTACGCCGACGAGATCAAGCGTCGGGCCGCCAGCTGAGAACGGCGCCGAGGGAGGCAGCCGATGATCGAGGTCAAAATCCGGGACCTGAAGGTGGACGCCAAGAACCAGTTCCCGGTGGTCATCCTGCAGAGCGTCGACGGCAGCCGCGCGCTGCCGATCTGGATCGGGCCGCCGGAGGCGAGCGCGATCGCCCTCGAGTTGGCGGGGAAGAAGTTCCAGCGGCCGCTGACCCACGACCTGCTCGTCTCGATTCTGACCGGAGTCGGTGCGCGCGTGCGTCACGTCGAGATCACCGACCTCAGGGAGAACACGTTCTTCGCGCGCATCATCCTGGAGGGCCCCGGGGGGGTCCTGTCGATCGATGCCCGCCCGAGCGATTCGTTGGCCCTCGCGCTCAAGACCAAGGCGCGGATCTTCGTCGCCCCGCACCTTTTCGCCACGGAGATGGACGCGCTCTTGCAGACCGAGCCGTCGGCGGACCCGGAGACGACCGAGAAGGAGCGCACCGAAGCGCTGAAGGAGTTCCTCGAGAATCTCGATCCGAAGGACTTCGGGAAGTTTTCGTTCTGACGGTCGGAGGTGTCCTGTGATCTCTCCCGATGCGCGGGTGATTCCGTTCCGCGGCGCTCGCCCGGTCCTGCACGAGGAGGTCTTCCTCGCTCCGATGGTGACGGTGATCGGGGATGTCATCATCGGAGAGGGCAGCTCCCTCTGGTACCACACCGTCGTGCGAGGCGACGTCAACTTCGTCCGGATCGGCCGCGATTCCAACCTGCAGGACGGCTGCGTCGTCCACGTGACGACCGATACCCACCCGGTGCGGATCGGGGATGAGGTCGTGGTCGGGCATGCCGCGGTCGTGCACGGCGCCACGCTCGAGGATGGATGTCTGGTCGGGATCGGCGCGCGCGTGCTGGACGGCGCGCGGATCGGCGCCGGCGCAATGGTCGGGGCGGGCGCTCTCGTCCCGCCGGGGCTGGAAGTGCCGCCGCGGGTCCTGGTGGTGGGCGCCCCCGCCCGGGTCAGCCGCGCGCTTACCGCGGAGGAACTGGAGCGCACGCGAGCGATCGCGCGCCACTATCGCGAACTGGCGCGGCGCCATGCGCGGGAGCTTGGACTCGTCAGGCCGGAGGCGTGAAGGGGGCCGGAGGCGTGAAGGGGGCCGGAGGCGTGAAGGGTCGGATCGGCCGCTCGCCCCGCCGGGGAGACCGGCTATCCGAGGAGCCGGAAGCGGAACGGGACGATCACGGTGAAGGGGACCAGGCGGCGCTCCTTCCGCAGCGGCTTGAACTCCCACTGGCGCATCGCCCGGATCGCCGCCTCCTCGATGTCGAGACCGAACGGCGGACTGCGAAGCACGGTGACCCCGGCCACGCGACCGAGGATGTCGACGCGGACTTCGAGTTCGACCAGCCCCTCGATCTCCTCGCGGATGGCCCGCGTCGGGTAGGCGGGGCGCACGATCTTCAGCGTCTGGAACTGCTCCGACAACGCCCGCTCGCCGCTCGTCGGCTGCTGGCTCCAGTCTTCTCCCAGGACGATGATGATCGGTTCCTCGGGTTCTGCCGGCTGCGGCCGGGGGCGGATGACCCGGATCGGAGGAAAGACCATCTCGGAGGCGGCGTCGGAGGCGCGTTCCGCGAGGGCTGGATCGTGCGGCACGAACGTCTGGGCGCGCAGGGCACCGTCTTTGACCCGTTCCGCGGCGAGTTCCTCCTGGCTCCGGATGATCTCCTCCTCCGGGGCGAGGTTGACCAGGCGGGTCGGTCCCTCGTAACCGAGGTTCATCATCGCCTCGGGCCGGGACCGGATCGGAACGTCGCGGAGCGCCCAGACCAGCAACAGGTGCCCCGCGAGGGAGAGAAGGACTCCCATCCGGGAGCGGCGCCGCCACTGGTTCTCGAGCAGAACCCGACGCCGGAAGTTCAGGGCGGTGTCCGAGGGCATGGCTCCTCGCTCGACGGTAACAGAGGCCTCGTCGGGCCGCAACGTGGCTGGAGACGGACCCGACGTCCCCCGCTGCGCCGCTTGACAAGCGCTCGGACCGCTCCCTATCGTCCGCCCGAGGTAGCGCATGGAACATGACCCAACACTGCAGAAGCTGCGCAATATCGGGATCATCGCCCACATCGACGCGGGCAAGACCACGACGACGGAGCGCATCCTTTACTACACCGGGATCTCGCATGCCCTGGGCGAGGTGGACGACGGCTCCACACAGATGGACTGGATGGACCAGGAACGGGAGCGGGGGATCACCATCACCTCGGCCGCGACCCGTTTCCGCTGGGGCGAGTACGAAATCAACCTGATCGACACCCCCGGCCATGTCGACTTCACGGCGGAGGTCGAACGGTCGCTGCGGGTGCTGGACGGCGCCGTCGTCGTCCTTTGTGCCGTGGGAGGGGTCGAACCGCAGTCGGAGATGGTCTGGCATCAGGCCGAACGCTACGACGTCCCGCGGATCCTCTTCGTGAACAAGATGGACCGTCTCGGGGCGAGCTTCGAGAACGTGATCGAGGAGGTACGGGGAAAGCTGGGCGTGACCCCGGTCGTGCTTAACTTCCCGGTAGGGAGTTCCGAGAGCTTCGACGGTGTCATCGACGTGCTGCGGGGAGTGTGGCTGCGCTGGAACGAACACGACCAGGGGGCGACCTGGCGGGAGGAGGCGGTCCCGGAAGGGGAGCGGCCGCGCCTCGAAGCCTGGCGTCAGGCCCTTCTCGACTCGGTCGCGTCGGCCGATGACTCGATTCTCGAGCTCTACCTGGCCGGCGAGGAACTGCCCGCCGCGCGGTTGACGGCGGCGCTCCGCCCCCTCGTGATCGGGCGGAAGCTCTTCCCCGTCTTCTCCGGCGCCTCGTTGCGCAACCAGGGGATCCAGCCCCTGCTCAACGGCGTCGTCGACTTCCTGCCGGCGCCGGACGAGGTCCCCCCGCCGATCGCGGTGCGCCCGGAAACGGGCGAGGCGGTGGCGCGCCCCCCGGATCCGAAAGCTCCGTTTCTCGGTTTCGTCTTCAAGACCCACACCGACCGCGAGCGGGGCCGCGACAGCTTCGTCCGCATCTACTCGGGGACGCTGCGGGAGGGAATGAGCCTGACCGGGCCGCGCATCAAGGGGTACGAGCGCGTCGCGCGCCTCTTCCGCGTCCACGCGGACAAGCGCCGCGCCATCAAGGAAGCTTCGGCCGGAGATATCGTGCTGGTCAGCGGGCTGCGACAGGCGGTCACCGCCGACACGCTGTGCGAGGGTGAGGCGCTCCGACTCGCGGGGGTCAGCTTCCCGCAGCCGGTCGTCTCCGCGTCGCTGGAGGCGCGGAGCGCGGGGGACGAGGAGAAGATCCAGACCGCGCTGGCCAAGCTGTCGAACGATGACCCGACCTTCGCGGTCAAGCAGGATGAAGACACCGGGCAGACCGTGATCTCGGGGATGGGGGAACTGCACCTCGAGGTGTTGGAACAGCGGCTGGTCCGGGAGTTCGGCCTCAAGATCCGCATCGGCAAGCCGCAGGTGACCTATCGCGAGACGATCACGGAGACGGTCGAGAGCGAAGGTCTCTACGATCACTTCACCGCCGGCAAGCAGCACTTCGCCGTGGTGCGGATCCGGTTCGCGCCCCAGCCGCGCGGTTCGGGCTTCAAATTCGCGAACGAGCTGCCGGACGAGCGGATCCCCGCTCCGATGGTGGCGATGATCGAACGGGCCCTGCGGGACTGCACCGAGAGCGGCATCCTCTACGGCTATCCCGTGGTTGACCTGAAGGCGGCGCTGCTCGATGGCCAGTGGAGCGACGCGCACTCGACCGACTTCGCCTACCGTGTGGCGGCGCAGAACGCCTTCCGCGAGGGGTGCCGGCGCGCCGGACCGGTCCTCCTGGAGCCGATCATGTCGCTGGAGATCGTGACGCCGCGCGAGTTCACGGGTGGAATCCTCAGCAACCTGGCGGCGCGTCACGGGCGGGTGATCGGCACCGAGACACGGGAGCAGATCCAGATCCTGCGCGCGGAAGCGCCGCTCTCGAGCATGTTCGGATACGCCACCGACCTGAGATCCGCCTCGCAGGGGCGGGCGACCTACTCCATGATCTTCTCGCACTACGATCTGGTGGCGGGCGGGGCGGGTGCGCCCGCCTGACCCGGCCGGACAGGGAGGATCGATGACGGGCGACCCCGGTGGCGCGCGCGCCGAGTATCGAGAGCTGCCCCCGGTGGGGGAGATGCTCCAGAGCTGGGAGACCCGCCGGACCACGGCCGGCGTCCCTCCGGAGCTGCTGGCGGCCTGGATCCGGGAAGCGACGGAAGAGGCGCGGGCCGCGATCCGCGCCGCCGGTGAGGCCGGGACGGCTCCTCCGATCCAAGGCCGGGTCGCCTGGGCGGCGTGGATCGACGAGCGGGTGACGACCCGGCTCGACGAACGCGCGACGACGGAGCCTCGCCGGGTGATCAACGCGACGGGGATTCTGCTCCACACCAATCTGGGAAGATCGCCCTGGTCTGCGCCGGCCCTCCGGATGATGTGGGAAGCGGCCGGAGGGTACTCCAGTCTCGAGATGGATCTCGACTCCGGACGCCGCCGTTCGCGCCTCGATCCGATCCGGCGGCTCCTCCCGCTCGTGACCGGCGCCGAGGCCGGGATCGCGGTGCACAACAACGCAGCCGCCGTCTACCTGGCTCTCGTGGCGCTGGCCGCGGGGCGCGAGGTGATCGTCTCCCGGGGACACCTGGTCGAGATCGGCGGGTCGTTCCGGCTTCCCGAGATCATGGCGGCGAGCGGCGCGAAGCTGGTCGAGGTGGGATCGACCAACCGAACGCGGCTCTCCGACTACGAGAAGGCGATCGGCCCCGACACGGCGCTCCTGCTCCAGGTCCATCCGAGCAACTTCCGCCTGGTGGGATTCACGGAAGAAGTGACGACGATGGAGCTGGCCGCGCTCTCCGTGCGCCACCGCCTGCCGCTGATGTACGACGTCGGCAGCGGCGCGCTGCGGCGGCACGGGGCGTTCGCCTTCGGCGAGCCGACCGTCGAGCAGGCGCTGGAAGACGGCGCCGACCTCGTCAGCTTCAGCGGCGATAAACTGCTCGGCGGTCCGCAGGCCGGCATCCTGGTCGGACGCCAGAGCTGGATCGAGCGGCTCTCCCGGCATCCGGTCGCACGGGTCGTCCGTCTGGACAAGATCGCGCTCGCCGCGCTGGCGGGCTCGCTCGAGGCCTGGCTCGATCCCAAGACGGCGCCGGCGCGCATCCCTCTGCTCGCGCTCCTGGCCCGCCAGGAAGAAGAGCTGGAGCAGTTGGCCGAGGAACTGCAAGCGCGTCTGCGCCCGGCTCTCCCGCCGCCTTGGTCGATCGAGGTGACGGCGACCGAGGCGGAGGTGGGTGGCGGCAGCCTCCCGGGGGTGACGCTTCCCTCGCGGGCCGTGGCCTTGACCCACCCGAGTCTCGGCCTCGACGCGATCGCCCGGAAGCTGCGCCGGGGGCATCCGGCCGTGGCGGGTCGGATCGAACAGGATCGGCTGCTGCTCGACGTGCGGGCGCTCCTGCCGGGCGACGTCGAGCGGATCGCGGCGGCCGTGGCCTCGCTCGTCCCGGTGGCGGAGAGGACATGAGCTACTTCGGCTCGGCCGAGGAGGCCGCGCGCGCGCTCGATCTGCCGCTCTATCTGCGCGCCGATCCGGACCCCGGCTGCCTGCTCCGCCACGACCGCCTCAGCCGGTACGCCGCGCCGACGGTCCATGCCGCCCGCCTCTTCGCGCGGTTCCGCGACTCGATCCCGGGTGGCATCGGGGGCCGGGCGGAAGGCGCGCGTGCGGTCTGGGTCGCCGGACCGTGGGGATCGCTGGAGCACCTCCCGTGGGCGGTCGGCCTGGCCGATCAACTCGCGCGCAGCGGGACCCGGGTCTGGCTGGCGGAGCGCGCGGCCGGCGGACCGATCGCGGCGCTCGCGCCGGGAGTGCGGCCCGCGACCGAAGGGCCCGAAGGAGCCGAGTCGGTGCTCGGGACTCCGCTCTACGATGCGGCTTCCGACCTGGCCGGCGTTCGCCTGATCTTCGGCGCGGGGCCGAGCGGATCGACGTCGCCGGGAGGCAGCGGGGCTGCCACGACCCGCACCATTCGTTCGGGATGGCTCATCCTGGCCGATGGGCTCCCCGAGGAGCTCGATGGACCCTATCCATCTGCGGACGGGCTCGATGGAGTCGTGCTGGTCGCCTCATTCCGAGATCACGGGCGCTTCGAACTGGAGTCCGTGGCTCGGGGGCTGCGCGCCGCCGGGCACCATCTGCTCGGCCTGGTGGCGATCGGTCCGCGGGGGGTGGATCCCGGGATCCCCGAGCCGGTCGCGGTGGCTGAGACGAAACGGGCGGAACCGGAAGCGCCTGAGAAGGCGCCGGTGAGCTCCGCGACGGTCGACGATCCACGCCCCGTGGGGTCGATCGTCGAGCGGTCGGCCGCGGTTCCTCCGGTCGAGGAGCGTGCGGCCGAGGTCCTCCTGGTCGAAGAGCATGCGGCCGAGGTTTTTCCGGTCGAGGAGCATGCGGCCGAAGTTCTCCCGGTCGAGGAGCATCCGGCCGAAGCTCTTCCAGTCGAGGAGCGTGCGGCCGAGGTCCTCCCGGTCGAGGTGCGTCCGGCCGAGGGCCATCCTCCCGAAGAACTTCCCGCCGAGGTCCGTCCCGCGGAGCACCTTCTCGCCGACAGCTCGCCGGCCGCTCCAGAGGCCGAGGCGCCGCTCGACGCAGCGGAGCCGGAGGTGGTTGGGGACACGGTCGTCGCCGAGGAGCCGCCCCCGCGCGCCGTGGCGCTCCTTTCGACCTGGGAACGGGCCTCGCGCGCCGACCACCGCCGCCGGCGGGTCGGGACGGTGCTGGCGACGATCGGGGCCCTCCTGGCGGCGGTGGCGATCCTCTACGTCCTCTTCCTGCGACCCCGCGGCGTCAGCCTGGCTCCTCGGGTCGACCAGACCCGAACGGTCGAGCCGCGCCCGGCGGACCCCCTCTCGACCGTGGAGCGAGAGCCGAGCCGATTCGCGGCGACGGAGCTGCCGGGCGGCGACGCGCCCGGTCCCGCCCCGAGCGACACCGGTCAGCAACGTGGATTCGAGATCGAGCCCGCTACCCCGCCCGGGCCGGGCGACTACGTGATCCATCTCAGCTCGTTCAAGCTTCGGCCCGAGGCCGAGGACGAGCTGGAGCGCCTCCGAGCTCTGGGGATCGAGGCCCGCTCCCTTCAGGTCGAAGTGCCCGGGCGCGGAAGCTGGTATCGCATCGTGGCAGGCAGATTTGTTAGTTTCGCCGAGGCGGAGAGTGTCGCGCTGTCCTGGGAGGGGCGCGACCTCATCCCCTACGCGCACATCGCGCCCGAAGGAGGGCGGGGGACTCCAGTTCCCATCGGTGCCCGCGACGACGCCCAGCCCTGACCGGGCGCGTCCGCGCACGCTTCGCACCTCGGGCCCCGCAACAGGGAAGGAGCCTCTGTGTTCATCGAAAAGCTGGAGTTGTTCGGCTTCAAGTCCTTCGCCGCCCGGACGGATGTTCCCTTCGCCCGGGGGATCACCGCGATCGTCGGTCCCAACGGCTGCGGCAAGAGCAACATCTCCGATTCCTTCCGCTGGGTGCTGGGTGAACAGAGTGCGCGGGTGCTGCGCGGCGAGCGGATCCAGGATGTGATCTTCAAGGGATCGGGCGCGGCCAAGGCGCTCGGCATGGCCGAGGTCGTCCTCACGGTGCGCAACGATGACGGGACGCTGCCGCTGGAGTACACGCAGGTCGCGGTGGCGCGGCGCATCTTCCGTTCCGGCGAGAGCGAGTTCACGATCAACAAGGTCCCGTGCCGGCTGAAGGACATTCGCGATCTCTTCGCCGGGACCGGCATGGGCAGCCACGGCTACTCCGTGATCGAGCGTGACCAGGTCGACGCGGTCCTCTCCGACAAGGACGAGTCGCGGCGCTTCCTCTTCGAGGAGGCGGCGGGGATCACGAAGTACAAGCAGCGTCGCAAGGAATCGGAACGGAGGCTCGAGGGGGTCGAGCAGGACCTCATCCGGATCGAGGATATGATCCGCGAGATCGAGCGCGGCGTGCGCAGCCTGGCTCGCCAGGCGGGCAAGGTACGGCGCTGGCGTCGCTTCAAGGAGGAACTCGACCACCACGAGGTGCGGCTCGCCTGGGAGCAGTGGCGCGAACTGGCCGCCCGTTCGGTCTCGTCGGATGATCTGCACCGCAAGCGGGAGGGGGAACGGGCGGAGGCCGCGGCCGCCCTGTCGATTCTCGAGACGCGCCGCGAGACGCAGCGTCTGTCGCTGCTGGAGCTGACGACGCTCCTCGACGAGGCGCAGCGCGCCGCCGATTCCTCGGAGCGGGCGGTCACCGCGGCGCGCGAGGAGATCCGCGTGCTGGGTGCGCGGGCCGAGTCGTGGGCGGGGGAGGAAGGCGACCTGCGCTCACGCCTCGATCGAGCCCGCACGCGCCGGGCCGCCCTGGCCGAGGAAATCGCCGGCCTCGCCCCCCGGCTCGAGGAGTTGCGCGCCGGCCTGGGCGCGGCGGAGAGCGCCTCGGCCGAAGCGGCGGGGCGCCGGGCCGAGTCCGACCTGGAGCTGCGGGAGATCCGTGCGCGTCTGGCCCAGGCCCAGCAGCTCACGCTCGATCTCAGCACCAGCAACAGCGGGCGGCAGCGCGACCTCGAGGGGAAGCGGGAACGCCGCCTCGCGGTGGCGCGGCGGCAGGCCGGCATGGAGTCGCATCTCGAGGCCTTCGCCGCGCGCGAGTCGCAGGTGGCGCGCGACCTCGAGAGCTGCGAGGCCGGACTGGCGGTGCGCGAAGAGGAACGGAACGAGACGATGAGCACGCGGGACGCGCGGCAGTACGAGCTCTCCGGTGTGCGCGAGCGGCGGCAGGAACTGGCGCGCGAGTTGGCCGAGACGGAGCGCGTGCGCGCCTCGGTCGGCAGCCGGCTGGGGGTCCTGCAGGAGCAGAAGGAGCGACACGAAGGGTTCGACGCGGCAGTGCGCCGCCTGCTCGAGGATCGCGCCTCCTTCGACGGGCTGATCGGTGTCGTCGGCGAGGAAGTGCGCCTGCGGCCGGAGTCCGAAGTGGCGGGTCGCGCGGTGCTCGGCGACCGCGTGCCCTGGGTCCTCGTCCGCGACGAGGAGGCCGCGATCTCGATCATGGGGCGGCTCCGGGAACTCGGCCTCGGCGGGATCACCTTCTTTCCGCTGCAGGAAGCCGGGCTCGATCCGGATCGATCGGCCGGCGCTGATGGCGGGTCCGATCCCGCGTGCGACCGCGCCGTGCTCGAGCTCTTCGAGGTGAATGCCGCCACGCGCCGCTTCGTCGGACGTCTGGCGGCCGAGACGCGTCTCGCCCCCTCGCTCGACGAGGCCCGGCGACTGGCGCCGGCCCAGGGGCGGCGGGCGGTCACCCCGGAAGGGGATATCGTCGAAGCGGGGCAGGTCTTCCGGCTGGCGGGAGGCGAGTCCGCCGTGGCGGAGATCCTCCGGCGGGAATTCGAGATCCCGAGGCTGCAGGGAGACCTGGCGGAGGCCGAGGCGCGTCGTGGCGCACTCCTGCAGGCGGAGAACGAGGCGGCCCGCCAGGGAGACGAACTCGAGGAGACGATCCGGGAGGCGGAGACGCGCCTGCGCGCCTTGGAGAAGGATCGGGCCGCAGCCTCGGAGACGCGCAGCGGACTCCGGACGGAACTTGCGATGCTCGGCGAGGAGCGGATCCGGCTGCACCACGAGCGGGAGGGGTTGATTGCCGAGTCGCAACAGCTCGACGAGGAGATCGCCCGGCTCGGCGATCAGGTGGCGCAGAGTGCGGAGGACGCGGGGCGGGCGAAGACCGACTTCGAGACGTTGAGCCGCCGGGCGGAGGAACAGGAGCGGCTGCGGGACGAGAGGACCCGTGAGGCGTCGACGCGCGAGATCGAGCTGGTCCGCTGCCGCGGGGAGCTGGCCGGGGAGGAGAACCGCTGGTCGGCGATGGAGCGCGAGCGGGCGGAACTCGTGCGCTCGATCGAGGAGACCGAGCAGCGACTGGAGGAACGTTCCCGCGATGCGACGGAGGCGTCGCGCCGGGCGGCGGAGCTCTCGGCCGGCCTCGCCGAGCTGGAGCAGCGATCGCGCGAAACGGCCCAGGCGGCGACCGGCGCACGCGGGCAGCACCAGGCGTGTCAGGACGCGATCTTCACTCTCGATGCCGAGATCCGTTCGGCGCGCGAGCGCGTCGACGAGCTCGTCCAGGTGCTCCACGCGGAAGATGTCGAACGGGTACAGACGCGCGGCACGGCCGAGCGGATTCGGGATCGGGTGCAGGAGGACTACGGCGTCGATCTCGAGACCTACACCCCGCCTCCCGATCCGGCCCCGGCCCGGCCCCGGGCGCGCCGGTCGGCGCGGGCGGCGGCGCGAGCGGAGGCCCTCGCGGCCGAGGGTCAGGAGGCCGCGGAGCCGGCGGAACTTGAGAATGCGGGCGACGCCGAAAGCGCGATTCCCCTGGGCGAGGGCGGGGTCGACGGTCCGATCTCCGCCGCCGACGGCGACGTCGACGCGTTCGATGAGGAGGCGGTCGACGACTTCGACGAGGATGATCTCGAAGCGGACGAGGCAGACGAGGCAGACGAGGCGGAGAGCGAACTCAGAGGCGACGGCGCCGGCCCACAGACCGAAGGAGGAGCGGGTCCCGACGGCTCCTTCAGCTACACGCTCGAGGCGCGAACGGCCCGGATCGCCGATTTGCGCCACGCGCTGCAACAGATGGGAAACCTGAACTACCTGGCGGAGGAGGAATACCAGGCGGCGCGCGAGCGGTTCGGTTTCCACACCCGGCAGGCGACCGACCTGCGTCAGGCCCGCGAGGACCTCCTCGAGGCGATCCGGCGGATCAACGAGACTGCGGGGAAGATGTTCGAGGAGACCTTCACCACCGTGCAGGAGCACTTCAAGTCGACCTTCGACCGGCTCTTCCCCGGGGGGGAGGCGTCGCTGTCGTTACAGGGGGGCGATCCCCTGGAGGGGGAGATCGAGATCGCGGCCCGCCCGCGCGGCAAGAAGCTGGAGTCGATCCGGCTCCTCTCGAGCGGGGAACGCGCGCTGACGGCGATCGCGCTCCTCTTCGCCCTCTACCTCGCCAAGCCGAGCCCCGTTTGCCTGCTCGACGAGGTCGACGCGCCGCTCGACGACGCGAACCTCGAGCGGTTCCTTTCCCTCGTGCGCCACTTCAGCGAGAGGACGCAGTTCATCGCCATCACGCACAACAAGAAGACGATGGAGATGGCCGACCGGCTCTTCGGCGTGACGATGGAGGAACCGGGGATCTCGAAGATCGTCTCGGTGCGGATGGACGGGGCGGGCCTGGAGCCGTTCGACGGGCTGCCGCCGACAGGTCCGATCGGGCTGGAGACGGGAGACGGTGCAGGCGGAAACGCCTGACCGGCGCGACGTGGCGGGGGGACTCCTCTCGCGCCTGACCGGGCGCACGGCGGCGGAGATGCCGTTTCTGGATCATCTCGACGAGCTGCGCCGCGTGCTCCTCGCCTCGCTCGCCGCGATCCTGCTCTGCGCCATCGTGGCCTGGGCCTTCTCCGCCCGGGTGCTCGAGCATGTCGTGCAGACCAACGTCGGAGAGGCTCAGTTCCTCCGCCCGATGGAGGCGTTCAACTCTCGACTCAAAGTCTCCCTGTTGCTCGGCACCGTCGTCGCGCTCCCCTTCGTATCTTTCCAGCTCTGGAGCTTCATCGTCCCGGGGCTGATGCGCCACGAGCGCCGCATCGTGCTTCCGATCGTCACCGCCTCGACCATCCTCTTCCTCGGCGGGATGGCCTTCAGCTATCTCGTCCTGACGCCGATCATGCTGCAGATGCTGGTCGGGATGGGCACCGAGCATCTCAAGGCCAACATCGCGGTCGAGCCGCTGATCGACTTCGTGCTCAAGCTCGCCTTCGGCGCGGGGATCCTCTTCCAGCTTCCGCTGGTGATCCTGATCCTGACCTCGCTCCGGATCGTGAGCGCGCGCTGGGTCTGGTCGAAGTGGCGCCACGCGATCGTCATCATCCTGATCATCGCGGCGGTGGTGACGCCGGGGGACGGCCCCTCGCAGCTGGTGCTGGCGGCGCCGATTCTCGTCCTCTACTTCCTGAGCGCGCTGACCGCCTCGGTCATCGAAGCCGTGCGGCGGCCGCGGAAGGACGACGGGCGTGACACCGGACGAAAGGAGACCCCATGAAGGAGGAGTCGACCGGACGCGCCGGCTCTGACGGCCTGACCCTCGCGATCGACATCGGCAATTCGCAGACGGTGGTCGGCGTGCTCGAGGGGGAGACGGTGCGCGATCTCTTCCGCCTCACCTCGGGGCTCGCGCGCACCGGAGACGAACTCCTGCCGATCGTCGAGCGGCTGCTCGCGCCCTATTCCGACGGGCTTTCGGCTGCGCGGCGCGTCGTCATCGGGTCGGTCGTGCCGGCGCAGACGCCCCCGTGGGAGCAACTCGTGCGTCGCCTGCTCGGGGTGGAGCCGTTCGTGGCGACGGTGGAGGAGACCCGCGGGCTCACCGTGGATGTCCCCGATCCCTCCTCGGTGGGGATCGACCGGATCGCCAACGCCGTCGCGGTGGCCGCGCGGCACCGTTTGCCGGCCATCGTCGTCGACCTCGGCACCGCGACCACCTTCGACGTGGTGCTGGCCGGCCCGCGCTACGTCGGCGGCGCCATCGCGCCCGGGATCGCGACCAGCGCGGAAGAGCTCTTCCGCCGGGCCGCGCGCCTGGCCAAGGTCGACTTTCAACGGCCCCCGTCGGTCGTCGGACGGACGACCGAGGAGTGCATTCAGTCCGGCGTCTACTTCGGCGCGATCGGCCAGATCGACGGACTGGTCGAGCGGATCTGCGCCGAGATCGGCGGGACACCGTTCGTCCTGGCGACGGGCGGCCTCGCCGGGGTGATCGGGCGTGACTCGCGGACCATCGTCGAAATTGACCCCGCCCTCACGCTGCACGGGCTCAGGATCATGGAAGAGAGAACTCGCGGCGCCCTCGGTCCGGAGGTGTCTCGAAGATGAGAGTCGTGATCCTGGTGGCGGTTCTGGCGGTGGTGCTCATGCCGGCCGGACCGGCCTGGGGCGAGCCCCCGCTCGAGCGGTTGCCGGCGAGCGATTCGCTGCGCGTCTACCGCGTCGGCGAGGTGCTGGTCAGCGCGCCCGCGCCGGGCATCATCGCCGCGCCCGGCGAGACGACCGTCTCCGAGAGCGCGATCGAGCGCCAGGATGCGGGAAACCTGGAGGGGGTCGCGTCGCTCCTCCCGGCCACGCGGGTCGGGACCAACTCCCGCGGCGAGACTCTGATCTCGATCCGGAACGCGGGGGAGCGGCAGCTCGGCATCTTCCACGACGGCATCCCGCTCAACGCGCCGTGGGACGAGCGGATCGACGTGTCGCTCGTGCCGGCGGAGGTCGTGGGGGGAATCCGCGTGACGCGGGGGATCGGCAGCGTCCTTGACGGCCCCAACGCCGTCGGCGGGACGATCCAGATGCTCTCGCGGGATCTCGGCGTGGACGGACAGAGGACGCGGGTCGTGGGGCAGGGGGGCGAGTCGCGGGCCTTCCGGGGCGCCGTCACCCACCTGCGACGGAGCGGACGATGGAGCCTTCTGGCCGGGGTCGGGCGGCGGACCGAGGACGGGTTCCTGCTGCCGGCCGACCGCGAGCCCTCCTTCAATCAGGGCGGCCGCCGCGTCCGCCTGAACAGCGACCTGCGGGAGAGCTCGCTCTTCCTGCGCGTCGCGCGCGACCTGCCGCGCGATGGGCACCTCGGCGTCGTCCTCATGGGAAACGACGCCGTCAAGGGGGTCCCGCCCGAGACCCATCTCGAGGAAGGAGCTCGCTACTGGCGCTACGGAGAATGGCGGCGCGGGCTCGCGGCCCTGCAGGGGGAGATCTTCCCGGATGCGGGGCGACGCTGGCGGCTGCAGGGAAGCGTCTCCCACGACCGGCTCGACAGCGGCATCGACCAGTACACCGACTCGACCTACACCGAGCGCGGTGGTCGGGAGGGGGGAGAGGACCGGACGCTCTCGGCCCGCCTCATCGCCTCGCGCCAGACCTGGGGGGAGGATGGCGTCCTGTCGGCTTCCGTGGTGCACCGGTCGACCGCGCACGATGAGATCGTGACGGACCTCCGCCTGGACGACCCGGGAGACTCGGTCGAGGTGGCGCTCCAAGGCGTTCCGGTCCTTCAGGAGTACGCGCAGAACATCTCGAGTGCCGCCGTGGAGTGGGGCGGTCCGATCGCCTGGCGTTGGCGTCTGCGCGCCGGCGCCGGTTGGGACGTCGCGACGACACCGAGAACGGGCGACAAGCCCGATCGCGGAACAATGACGGCGCCGGCGGCCAGCTTCCGTTTCACCCGGGTTCTCTCCGACGTGGCGCAACTCCACTTCAGCGCCGCGCGACGCAGCCGCTTCCCCGCGCTTAGAGAGATGTACTCAGGTGCTCTCGGCCGCTTCAAGCCCAACCCCGATCTCGCGGCGGAGGCCCAGACGACGCTGGAGATCGGCGGCGGGATCCGACACGAACGGCTCGAGCTGGCCGCGACCCTGGTGGGCAGCCTGCTCGAGGACGGCATCGTGCGGATCACGGTGCGGGAGGGTGGCGCGCGCCTCTATCAGCGCGTGAATCAGCAGAGGAGCCGCACCCTCGGCCTGGAGCTGGCCGGCGCCTGGGTGGCTCCAACCCGGCACCGGATCGACGCGCACTATGCGCTGCTCCCGGCCCGCGTGCGCGAGGGGGGCGAGTACCGGGCCCACGCCGAGCGGGCGGCGGAGTACACCGGCTACCTCGGGCTGTCCGGACCGATCCCAGGGACCGCGGCGTTCGATCTCCTGGCGGAAGCGGCCTTCACCGGTCCCCAGTGGTCCCTGGACGGGGACGGCCGGATGGTGCGCCTCTCCTCGTATCAGCTCATCAACCTCCGGGTGGAGTACACCTGGGTCCGGGCGTCCAAGCTGTCGGTCGCCCCCTTCGTCCGCCTCAACAACCTCCTCGACGCTGCGGCCGTCTCCCAGGTCGGCCTGCCGTCGCGCGGCCGCGAGGTCCAGGGCGGGATCGCGATCGAGTTCTAGGTCCGAAACCGTTCTTGCCGGTCCCCGCGCCCCCCCGTAAACTCCGGCGCTGTGCCAACCCAAGGGGAGGAAACCGGCGCCATGTCCAAGATGCTCAGCTTCGACGCGCAGGCCCGCATGGCCCTGAAGAGCGGAGTCGACCAACTCGCCGACGCCGTCAAGGTGACGCTCGGGCCGCGGGGGCGCGCCGTGATCCTCGACCGGCCGGGGGCGACCCCGATCGTGACCAACGACGGCGTCGCGATCGCGCGCGAGATCACCCTCGAGGATCCGAACGAGAACCTCGGCGCGCAGCTCATCCGCGAGGTGGCGAACAAGACGCAGGAGATCGCCGGCGACGGCACTACGACCGCGTGTGTTCTCGCCCAGATCATCGTTGGCGAGGGGCTGCGCGCGGTGACGTCCGGGCAGAACCCGATGCATCTGAAGCGCGGCATCGAACGGGGCATCGAGGCGGTCGTGGCCGAGCTGAAGCGGGTCTCCCGCCCGGTCAAGGGCGAGGCGGCGATGCGCCAGGTCGCCACCGTCAGCGCCAACCAGGACGAGGAGATCGGCGGGATCGTCGCGCGGGCGATCGAGGCCGTGGGGGTCGAGGGTGCGGTCTCGGTCGAGGAGGGGAAGAGCGTCGCGACCGAACTCGTCTTTTCCGACGGCCTCGTCTTCGATCACGGCTATCTCTCGCCATACTTCATCAACGAACCGGAGACGATGAAGGTCGTTTTCGAGAAGTGCCTCATCCTCCTCTGCGACCGGAAGATCTCCGCGCTGCAGGAGCTGTTGCCGCTGCTGGAGCGGACCGTGACGCTGGGCCGACCCCTCCTGATCGTGGCCGAGGAGATCGAGGGGGAGGCGCTGGCCACCCTCGTCGTCAACCGGTTGCGCGGCGTGCTGAACGTCTGCGCCGTCAAGGCGCCGGGCTTCGGAGAAAGGCGGCGCGAGATTCTCGAGGATATCGCCGTTCTGACCGGCGGGACCGTGATCAGCGAGCAGACGGGGCAGAAGCTGGAGAAAGCCGATCCGTCCAAGCTCGGGCGCGTCGCTCGCGTCGAGGTGACCAAGGACGAAACGACGCTCGTCGGCGGCGAGGGGGAGCGTTCCGAGGTCGAGGCGCGGATCGCGCAGATCCGTCGCCAGATCGAGACCAACGACTCGAAGTACGAGCGCGAGAAGCTGGAGGAGCGCCTGGCGCGCCTGTTGGGGAAGATCGCGGTCATTCAGGTCGGAGGAAGCACCGAGACCGAGATGAAGGAGCGCCGGTCCCGGGTCGAGGACGCGCTGGCCGCGACCCGCGCGGCGGTCGAGGAGGGGGTCGTGCCGGGCGGCGGCGTTGCGCTCCTCCGGGCCACGGCGGCGCTGGCAAAGCTGACGGGGGAGAACGAGGGGGAGCAGGCGGGACTGGCCATCGTGGCGCGGGCGCTCGAAGGGCCGGCGCGCGCCATTGCGGAGAACGCCGGCGAGGACGGTGGCGTGGTCGTGGCGGAGATCCGCCGGCGGACCGGGGCCTATGGATACGATGTGGTGACGAGGGAGTATGGTGATCTCGCCGCCTCCGGGATCGTCGATCCCGCCAAGGTGACCCGCTCCGCGCTGCAGAACGCCGCGTCGATCGGGGCTCTGATCCTGACGACGCAGACTCTGGTGGCCGAACGACCGGCCGAACCGGAAGAGGGGAAGTGAGCGATCGGTCATGGGGTGCATCCGTCTGAAGAACCTGATTCTCTTCCCGCGGCTGGGGATCACGGCGTGGGAGAAGGAAGGAGTGCAGAAGGTCGCCGTCGACCTGGAGCTGCACGCCGACCTGACGGAGGCCGCGCAGTCCGACCGCATCGAGATGGCGGTGAACTACGAGGAGGTCTGCCGGGTGGTGCAGGAGGTCTCTTCCTCGCGCAAGTTCCACCTGATCGAGTCGCTCGCGCATGAGATCCTCACGGCGCTGATCGAGCGATTCCCGCGCGTCCGGCAGGGGGTGATCCGCCTGCGCAAGGTCAGCCTGCCGTTCGACGCGCACCTCGAGTGCGTCGAAGTCGAACTGGGGGCCAGGGGAACGGCCGCATCGGACCCCGCTGCGCCGTCCGACGCGACCGCCGCTCCGACGGAGCCACGGGGGAGCGCATGAGCACGATCTGGATCGCCGTGGGGAGCAATCTCGGCGATCGGCCGGCGCTCCTGGCGCGGGCGGTCGAGGCTCTGGCGGCGGGCGGAGTCGACGTCCTCCGAGTCTCGCATGCTTACGAGACCCGGCCCGAGGGGGGAGCCGACGAGCCGCCCTACCTGAACGCTGTCCTCCAGGCCTCGACGTCGCTCGCCCCCGGCGATCTCCTCTCCCGGCTGCAGGAGGTCGAGCGTGCCCTCGGTCGTTCCGCCGAGCACCGGACGGGCCCCAGGACGTGCGATCTCGATCTCCTGGCCTATGAAGACCAGGTGTTGGACGAGCCCGGCCTCATCGTGCCGCACCCGCGGATGCATCGGCGGGGGTTCGTCCTGGTGCCGCTCTGCGAGCTCGATGTCCATTGGCGCCATCCGGTCCTCGGACTGGAGGCGGGGGAGCTCCTGGCGGGGCTCCAACCGAACGCAGGGGAGGTCCGGTTGTCCGGGCCGCTGCCGCTGCCGCTGGAGTGGCGGGTGGCGGCGGGGGCGAAGGCCTAGGAGGGTGGCGTGACCGGGGGGAGCTTCATCGCCATCGAGGGGGTCATCGGCGTCGGCAAGACCACGCTGGCGCAGGCCCTCGCCGCCGTCACAGGCGCTCGCGCGATGCTTGAAGTTGTCGAGGAAAACCCTTTCCTGGAAGGGTTTTATCGGGATCGCCGTCGCTTCGCGTTCCAGGTCCAGCTCTTCTTCCTCCTCTCTCGTTACCGGCAGATGATGGCGTTGCGCCAGCGCGACCTCTTCCAGTCGGCGGTGGTCAGCGACTACCTGTTCCAGAAAGACCGGATCTTCGCTTCGATCAACCTGAGCGAGGACGAGATGGGCCTTTACGACCAGATCCTGCCGCTTCTGGAGCGGGACCTGCCCCGGCCCGACAAGGTCGTCTATCTGCGCGCCGACCTTCCGGTCCTTTTGAGGCGGATCGAGCGGCGAGGCCGGCCGTTCGAGCGGGGGATCGATCCCGACTATCTCCGTCTGCTCGATGAGACCTACACCGATTTCTTCTTCCACTACCGGGGCGCGCCCCTCATCGTCGTCAACACCAACGCCCTCGACCTCGTCGATTCGCCCGAGGATCGCGAGGAACTCCTCCGCCGGATTCTCGATCATCGGAAGGGGACCGCCTTCTACAATCCGGGTTGATGGGGGCCGGGCGCCGCGCACCAGGATCGTCAGGAGGGAGGAACCGATGAGCACCGGATCGACGCCGGATCCCCGGAGTGCACGCTGGACCGCGCCGCGGATCCGCGCCCTCAAGGGGCGGGAGAAGATCCCGGTCGTGACCTGCTACGACGCCTCCATGGCCCGGCTCTGCGACGAGGCCGATCTCCCGCTGCTCCTCGTGGGGGACAGCCTCGGCAACGTCATCCTGGGACACGAGACCACGCTCCCTGTCACCCTCGCCGACATGATCCACCACGGGGCGGCGGTGATGCGCGCGCGGCCAAGGTGCCTTGTTGTTATCGATATGCCGTTCATGAGCTTCCAGGTCAGCGTGGAGAAAGCACTTGAAGCTGCCGGAACGATCCTGCAGGCCACGGGGGCCGATGCGGTGAAGCTGGAAGGGGGGCGCCGCAGTGCGGCGGCGGTGCGGCGGATGGTCGAGGCGGGCATCCCGGTCATGGGGCACGTCGGACTCACCCCGCAGTCGGTCCTCGAGTTCGGCGGGTACGGTGTGCAGGGGCGCGGCCGGGCCGGCGAGGCGCTCCTGGAGGACGCCCGGGCGCTCGAAGAGGCCGGGGCTTTCAGCATCGTGCTGGAGAAGATCCCCGCCCCCCTCGCCGCGCGCGTGACCAAGGCGCTGTCGATCCCGACCATCGGCATCGGGGCCGGGGCCGCCTGCGACGGGCAGGTCCTCGTCCTCTACGACCTCCTCGGGCTCAACCCGTCCTTCCGGCCGCGCTTCGTCAAGCGCTACGCCGAACTCGGAGCGGTGATCACCGAGGCCTTGCAGCGGTATGCCGGAGAGGTCCGCGACGGTGCCTTCCCCGGGAACGAGCATGCCTACGCGGACGAGCCGGCCGCCCGTCCCGCGCGGAAGCGGAAGGGAGCGCGATGAAGGTCGTCGGCAGCCCGGAGCGACTGCGCAGCCAGGTGCGCGCCGCCCGCGCGAAGGGGGGGAAGATCGGCTTCGTGCCGACGATGGGGTTCCTGCACGAGGGGCACCTGGCGCTGGCGCGAAGGGCGCGGCGGGAGTGCGACCTCGTCGTGGCCAGCATCTTCGTCAACCCGCTTCAGTTCGGACCCGGAGAGGACTTCGCCGCCTATCCGCGGGCGCCGCGCCGGGACCGGGCGATGCTCCGCCGCGAGGGGGTCGATCTCTGCTTCGAGCCGGCAGTCAAGCAGATGTATGCCGCCGGCTTCGCCACGCGGATCGAGGTGAGGGGACTCGGCGCGCCCCTCTGCGGGCGATTCCGTCCCGGGCACTTCACCGGCGTCGCCACCGTCGTCGCCAAGCTTCTGGGTGTGGTCGAGCCCGACCGGCTCTACGTGGGGGCGAAGGACTACCAGCAGTCCCTCGTGATCACACGGATGGCGCGGGACCTGAACCTGGGCGTCCGCGTCATCGTCTGCCCGACCGTCCGCGAGCCCGATGGACTGGCGATGAGCTCGCGGAACACCTACCTGACGGCGGAGGAGCGGGGGTGGGCGCCGACCCTCTACCGTGCGTTGCGCGACGTCGCCCTCGGAGTCCGCGCGGGCGCCCTGATCGAAGCCGGAGAGACCCGCCGCGCCCTGCGCGGAAGGTTGGCGGGAGGCCCCGGACGACTGCAGTACGCGGAGGTGTTGTCGGCGGACGATCTCTCCGAGGTCGATCCGCTCGAGGGGCGCGTGGTCCTGGCGGTGGCGTATCGACTGGGGCGGGCCCGGCTGATCGACAATGTCGTCGTGCGGGTGCCGGCGCGACGTCCGGGGAGCGCTTCGCGGGCGGGCCGGCGCCAGAGCCGCCGGGGAGCGCGCCGATGAACCCGCCGCTGAATCCGCCGACGAACCCGCGCCGGATCGGTCTCGTGCTGGCGGCCGGCAAAGGGACGCGGATGAAGTCGGACCTTGCCAAGGTCCTGCACGAGTTCGACGGCCGGACGCTGCTCGGCCACGTCCTCGAGACGGCGGGGAGGCTCATGCTCGATCGCACCGTCGTCGTCGTGGGACACCAGGCGGAGCAGGTGCAGTCGCGACACGGGGCCGATGGCGTTGATTTCGTGCGGCAGGAGCCTCAACTCGGGACCGGTCACGCGGTCATGGTCGCCGCGCCGCTGCTGGCGGCCGAGCCGGACCACGCGGAGCTGCTCGTCCTCTACGGCGACGTGCCGAACCTGCGGGAGACGACACTCCTGGAGCTCTTCGAGCGCCACCGGCTGGAAGGGAACGGGGTCACCGTGCTGACCGCCGAACTCGAGCATCCGGCCGGGTACGGGCGGGTGTTGCGCGACGGGGCCGGCCGGTTCGATCGGATCGTGGAGGATCGCGATCTCTCGCCGGAGCAGCGAGGCGAGCGCGAGATCAACTCCGGAATCTACGTCTTCCAGCTCGGTCCGCTCCGGAGTGCCCTCGGCGAGCTGCGGGCCGACAACGCGCAGAAGGAGTACTACCTCACCGACGCCTTGACGATCATCCGCCAGCGGGGCCTGCCGGTCGGCATCCTGCGGTTGGGGGACGAGGAGGAGATCGCCGGCATCAACACGCCCGAGCAACTCGCCGAGGCGGCGGCGGTGCGGGCTCGGCGGCGGCAGAACCCGGAGGAAGGGTGTCCCGTCTGCCGGACTCTGCGGGAACGATCCGACCTGCTCCTCTTCGAGCGCGCGGAGGCGACCGTCCTGCTCGCGCCTTCGCCCTACAATTGCGGCCATCTCTGGATCGCGCCCCGCCGCCACGTGGTGTCGTTCCTCTCGTTGCGGGAGGACGAGACCGGGATCCTGTTCCAGCTCGCGGCCGAAGTCGAGCGATGGCTGGACGAGGCCTATCACCCGCAGGCCTTCAACCTGGGATACAATTCGGGACGCGCGGGGGAGCACCTTGTGCTGCAGGTCATTCCCCGGTGGTCCGGTGACGCGAACTTCATGCCTCTGGTCGGCGGGGCCAACATCCTGCCCCAGAGCCTGGCCGGATCGCGGAAACAGATCGAGGAGGCGAGGGGACGCCTGGACCCGGCGGGCCGGTCCGGTCCGCTGCGAGAGGAAACGCCATGAACCGTCGTCGCGGGAAGTCCCGCCGCCGGAGCGGTGGGCGTGTTTTCGAGGTCATCTTGAACGGGGTGCTGGTCCTGATCGTGGTCGTCTTCGGCGTGTCGATCGCGGCCCGCTGGGGCACCGGGGAAGGGCCCGCGGATGGGCGGGAGGATGTCCGGATCGACCCCGTGTCCTCCACCGTCGCCCCCCCCGTGGCGGAGGATGTGGATGATTTGCGCGGCCGTCCCACCGTCGTGGTGCGGAACGGATGCGGCGAGGTCGGGCTGGCCGAGGAGATGACCCAGGTCCTGCGGCGGTCCGGTTTCGACGTGGTGGATTACGGCAACGCGTCCCGCTACGATCATGAGGCGACCCTCGTGATCGACCGCTCGGGGCAGGCCGAGATGGTGGCCCGGTTGCATGGGTGGCTCGGTCGCGAGTACGGAGTCGGGGCGGTGAAGCGCGATCTCGCCCCCGTGCCGGAAGCGGATATGGTCCTCGTGCTCGGACTCGACCTGGCAGATACGCTGGCGTCGCGCCGGGCCCGCGGCGCGCGCGGACGTTGAGCGGGGGCGGGTCTCCCGCCGGAAAGAAGGGCTTTCATGGGTAGCCTTGGATTCAAAGAGATCCTCCTCGTGGTGCTCGTGATCGTGCTCCTCTTCGGCGCGCGCCGGATCCCCGAGTTGATGCGGTCGATGGGGCAGGGAATCAGGGAGTTCAAGGGGGGGCTCAAGGAGAGCCGCGACGACGAGAAGCCCAAGTCCCCGCCGGGGGATGACGGGAAGCACTAGGCTCGACGCCGGGCAGGCCGCCCGCCGGCGCGAGCGTTCCACCTGCGCGCATTTTAGCCCACCGATCGCGCGCCCGGTCCCGTCCGACCCGCCCGCCGGCGCGGCCGGCAACTCCCACTGACGATCCCGACCTGGCCGGCCGAAGGATCAAAGGGGACGTCCAAGAGGGACGCGACCGCGCGGTGTGATTTTCCGGAGTCTCACGTGTCTTCAATGGATGGGAAGCACTCGACGGCAGAACCCGCGGACGAGGTACTGGCGCGCCTGGCCGGCGAGCATCCGGACGATCCGCGGGGTCACGAGGCTGCCTCCATCCTGATCGCTCGGTACCGGCGGCGGGTCTACCTCTGGTGCTTCCGGTTCGTGCGGGATCGGGAGCGGGCGCTGGACCTGGCGCAGGACGTGCTGTTGAGCGCCTACCGATCGCTCGGCTCGTTCGAAGGCGGTTGTCCGTTCGGATCCTGGATCTACGTCATCGCGAGCAATCGCTGCCGGAACGAACTGCGGCGCCCGGCGCTCTTCGTCCCGGACGAGATCGATCCGGATGCGTTCGCGGCGGCGGGAGCGGATCCCGCGGAGGAACTGCTGCGGAAGCTCGATGAGGAGCAGCTGCTCGAGCTGATCCACGAGTGCCTGGATGCCGAGGAGCAGAGCGTGCTCTGGCTGCGGTGCGTCGAGCGGATGCCGGTCGAGACCATCAGCGGCGTGGCGCGGATCGACCAGGCGTCCGGTGCGCGCGGGGTTCTGCAGCGAGCCCGGCGGAAGCTGCGCGCGGCGCTGGAACGGCGCGAGGCCGCTCGGGAGAGACGCATCGGCGCGGCCGAGGAGGGGAGATGACCCACACCTGTCTGCGGGGCGAGCAGCTCGAGCTCGTGGCGGCGCGTCCGCCGGACGACCCTCTCCGCCGCGAGGCGGAAGCCTGCGCGCGCTGCCGCGCCGGCCTGATGGCCTTCGCCGCCTTCATCGATCCGTTCGACGTCCCGGAAGAGGCCGGGCTCGAGGAGGCCGACGCCTGCCTCGGCGCCATTCTCGAGGCCGGGACGGCGGGACGCCTCAAGCCGCATCGTCCAGATGGAGATGGGAAACTGGTGGAGGCCCGCCCCGGCCCCCGTGCTTTCCCGGCGTCGCCGTCCCCCGATCGATCGACGGGTCGCTTCGCCACGGAAGGGCGTTGGCTCGACCGGTTCTCCCTGATCTTCGGGCGTCCGGCGCTGCGGCCGGTCTGGGTTGTCGTGATCGTATTCCTGGCGGTCTGGGGAGGGCGCGAGTCGGGGTGGATCCATCGACCGGCCGGCGATGCGATCGACCTGCGCGGCGAGTCCGGCGCGGTCGGCGTCAGCATGGAGACCTTCGAGCCGTCGCGATCGGCCGATGGGTCAGTCGTCGTCTCCTGGCGCGCGGTGCCCGAGGCCGACCGCTATTCGATCGTCCTCTTCGACGTCGCGCTCCGAGAGACCGCGCGCATCGCGGCCGGAGGCGAGCTGTCGCTGCGCCTGGACCCTGGTCTCCTCCTGCCGAGCGCCGGGACTGGCCCCCTCTTCTGGAGTGTGATCGCCGACCGCGGCGGGGACGAGATCGCGCGCTCCGAGATCCGGGCCCTGCCGCGCATGACCACGCGCTGATCCGGCCCTGGAATGGTCGCGCCGCGCTTGATCTTTCCCCACCCCGCCATACGTGCGCTTCTCCTTCCGGCCCTGATCGGTCTGGGCGTCGGCTTCGAGCTGGGGCCGGCGGCGCCGGCTTGCGCTCAACCCGGCGGCACGGACCGCGAGACTCTGGCGCTCGTCGACTCGCTCTGGCGTACGGGCGAGCGTGACTCGGCCGCCGTCCTGACGCGCCGCGCCGCCGCGCACGCGCGGGCGGAAGGGGACAGCGCCGCCCTCCTCCAGTACCTCCTCCGCTCTGGCCAGCACGCTCGTTTCTTCGGCCGGGCGCTCGAAGGGGAGCGGGATCTGCGCGAGGCGATCGCGCTCACGGCTGCGTTTCGGGACACGGCGCGCGAGGTAATCGCGCTCCGCTGGTTGAGCACGGTCGTCGGAATGCAGGGGCGGGGCGAGGAGGCGCGCGACCTGGCGGCGAGGCTCCTCGCCGAGGCCGAGGCGATCGGGGATGAGCGCCACCAGGGTTGGGGGCTCATCGGACTGGCGTGGGACGCCGTGCGGAACGGACGGGCGGCGGACGCCGAGGAGTTGTACCGGCGCGCCGCCGGCCGGTTCGATGCCTGCGGCGACCTCGAGGGAGCCCTCTGGGCGCAGGTCGGCCTCGGCCGCGCTCTGACCTCGCTCGGGCGCCTGCGGGCGGCGGTGGAGTCGTACGAGCGGGCGGTCGACCTCGGGCGCCGGCTCGGCGAGCCGGTTTCCGAGGCGGTCGCGCTCAATGA
This sequence comes from uncultured bacterium, assembly GCA_964371055.1. Classification (GTDB taxonomy): domain Bacteria; phylum Eisenbacteria; class RBG-16-71-46; order CAIMUX01; family CAIMUX01; genus CAYJLF01. Next base: position 60,336 of record CAYJLF010000007.1, read on the forward strand.
TCTCGGCGCGCTGGAGTACTACCTCGGCGATCCCGAGCGAGCGCGGGAGATGTTCGCCCGCTCGGTCGCCCTGCATCGCGGCAGCGGATCATGGATGGAGACGGTGACGCCTTTGGTCAACATCGCGCTCTGCGATCGCACGCTGGGCCGGTTCGAAGCCTCCGGCGAGACGCTGCGCGCGAACCTGGAACTCTGCCGCCAACGGGGATGGCGCGATCTCGAGGTGATGGTGCGGGTCCACCTGGCTAAACTCCACACCGCGCGCGGACGTCCGCGGGAGGCGGCGCGGGCGTACCGGGAGATTCTGGCCGAGAGGGCGAGCCTCTCCCTGCGGAGCCGCGTGCAGTGCCTCGGCTGGCTGGCCGAGTCGATGGCCGCCGCGGACAGTCCCCGGGTCGCGTTGGGCCTCCTGGATGACGCCGTCTCGCTCCTGGACGGGGAGGGGGAGAGCGAGCTTCTCCCCGCCCTCTATCTCCAGCGCAGCCGCGCGCGACGGATCCTCGGCGAACCTGCCGCGGCGGCCGCCGAGGCGCGCGAGGCCGTGGTCCGGGCTCACGCCCTGAATCAGACGCAGCGGGAAATCGACGCGCTCATCGAGGGGGCTCTGGCGGAGCGGGATCTCGGCCGCGACGACGTGGCGCGCGCCAGCCTGCTCGCGGCGGGGGAACGCTGGGAGCGGGACCGCGCGCGTTCGCTCGACCCGGCTTGGCGGGAACAGCGAGGCCCGTCTGGGCAGAGGCTCTACGCCGCGTTGGCCGCGGTCCTGCTCGGCGTGCCGGCCTCCGTCACCGCGGCTCGACCGGAACAGGTGGCCGAGACTTTCGATGCCCTGCAGGCCTTCAAGTCGCGGACTCTGTTGGAGCGGATGCTGGGGCCGGGGGAGCGGCGTGAGCACGGCGAGCCGGTGACGCTCGCGGCCTTGCAGTCCTCCGTCCTCCGCGCCGGGGAGCTCTTCCTCGACGCCTACATCGGGCCCGGGCATTCGTTCCTCTTCGCCGTGACGCGCGACTCGGCGCGCGTCGTCGTCCTCCCGGGAGAGGAGGAGCTGGATGAAAGACTCCTGCGCTATCACCAGCTCGTCTCGCGTCCGCCGCGCACGCGGGAGGAGCGGGCCGCCCCCGATCCCGTCTCCCGCGTCGGGGCCGAACTGGCGGGCGGGATCGCGGGGGAGATCACAGGCATGATCGCGGCGAGCGAGACGGTCTACCTCTCCGCCGATGGAACGCTCAACCTCGTTCCGCCGGGAGAGCTCTTCAGTCACCTGCCAGGGTGCAGCCGCTCACCTCTCTGGGTCCGCGTCCCGTCGGCCACGATCCTCGCCCGGATGCGGGACCACCGTGAGGCCGCGGGCCGGGCGAGCGATGGCGCACCGCTGATCCTGGCCGTGGCGGGGACGCAGGCGACGGCCGGGCATTCGCTCCGCCAGACCGCGGAGGAGGTCCGCTCGATCGGCCGCCGTTACCGCAACGTGCGGGGCTATGTCGACCCGGCCCCGGACGATTCGCTCGCTCGCCGGATGGAGCGGGCCGATCTCCTCCACCTCGCCTCGCACCTCCGCCTGGACGAACAGAACCCCTGGCAGTCCGAGCTCCGACTCTACCGGCCCGGCACGCCGGAGAACCTGCGCGGGGCGGAGATCGCGGGGCTTCGGCTGGGGGCGAAGCTGGCGGTCCTCTCGAGCTGCTCGTCCGCGGGGGGCCGCATCGTCTCGGGCGAGGGGGTGCTGGGGGTGACCAGCGCCTTTCTCGAGGCCGGCGTCCACTGCGCGGTCGCGACGCTCTGGCCGGTCGATGACGCCGTGACGGCGCGCCTGATGGAGCGCTTCTACCAGGGTCTGGCGCGGGGCGAGAGCGTGGCGCACGCGCTGGCCGGCGCGCAGCAGAATGTGAGATCGGATCCCCGCACGGCGCATCCGTTCTACTGGGCGGGATTCATCGTGGTGGGCGAGGGAGATACGAGAGTTCCCCTCCAACCGCGCCCGCGGTGGCCCGCGCTGGTCCCCCTCTGGCTCGCGGCCGCCCTGGCGTTGACCGTGGGGCTGGCTTCGGCGCGCCACGCGCGAAGGTGATCTCGCCTCCGTTCTCCGTCGCCGTCACTTTCCGTGTGATTTTTCTCCGGCTCGCGGTTCCTTAGGAACAGCGCCGGGACTCCTCCCGGCTGCATCGACGCCGCTCTTGGAGGAGTCCTGCCATGTTCCGCTCCATCCCATCGACGCTCGTCTCGCTGGTGGTCACCCTGCTCATGATCGCGCTCTCCACGCCCGCCGCCTTTGGCCAGGTGAGCGCCTACGCCTTCACCTACCAGGGAGAGCTGAAGGAGGGAGAGGCCGGGGTGAATGCCACCTCTGCCCGGCTCTGCTTCCGCATGTTCCTGGATGACCAGGCCGACGAGCAGATCGGTTCCGACTGCGTGGTCGCCGCGGTCCCGATCGTGAACGGCATCTTCACTGCGATGGTCGACTTCGGCGCCGATGTGATCATTGGTGACCTCCTCTGGCTGCAGGTCGGGGTCGATGTGAGCGGGGGAACGAACTACACCTGGATGACGCCGCTTACGCGGCTCACCGCCACTCCGTACGCCACCTACTGCCTCAGTTCCGCCGACGCGGTCTGGCATCGGATCGACGGCGGGATCACCTACTCGGGCGGCAAGGTGGGGATCGGCGTCGCCTCGCCGACGTACAAGCTGCAAGTGCAGGGGTCGGGGATGACGCGCGTCATCTGGGGGCTCAACACCGACACCGCGGGCAGTAGCGCCGGCGTCTACGGCCAGTCGAACAGTACCGGTGGGCAGGGGGTGCGCGGCACCGCCCAGTCCGCGACCGGGCCCTGCGCGGGGGTCATGGGCGACTCGAACTCCCCGGACGGCAGCGGCGTGAGCGGAGTGAACGGCAGCCCGACCGGCGCGACGCGCGGGATTCGTGGGCAGGTCGTGTCGCCCGACGGCGCGGGAGTCTTCGGGTGGAACAGCGGCGCCAGCGGCAACGCGATCGGCGTTCTCGGCCAGTCCGACAGCCCCAGCGGATTCGGAGGGTACTTCAGCGGCCGCGGCTATTTCAGCGGGCGGGTCGGGATCGGGACGACCAGCCCCTCGGTCGAACTCGACGTGGCGGGCACGGGGAAGTTCTCCGGGCTGCAGCTCACCACGACGCCGCAATCCGGTTACGTCCTCACTTCAGATGCCAGCGGCTACGCGACCTGGCAGGCGCCGGCGGCGGGCGGCATCGGAGGGAGCGGGAGCACGAACTACCTGCCGAAGTTCACCGGAGCAACGACGCTCGGCAACTCCGTCGTCTACGAGAGCGCCGGCGGCAACATCGGGATCGGCACCTACGCCCCGTCGCAGAAGTTGCACGTCTTCGGCACCGTCCGGGCCAACGGCCTCCAGATTCCCGTCAACGCACAGTCGGGATACGTCCTGACTGCGGACGCGGCCGGCACCGCCACCTGGCAGGCGCCGACGGGCGGCGGCGGGTTCGACCTGCCGTACAGCGGATCGATCAGCCATGCCGGGGCGGCGTTCTCCGTGACCAACAGCGGCACCGCCATGTCGTCCACCGCGATCTGGGCGAAGATCGACAACGCGGCGTCGAGTTCCGACGTGGCGGCCGGGACCTTCACCGCGACCGGAACGAACGGGATGGGGATCGCGGCCTACGGCGACGCCGGACCCTGCGTCTACGGGCAGCACTCCGGCACGTCGAACTACGCCGTCTACGGCACCTCGAGCGGCTCGGGCGGCGGCTTCTTCTCGGGCAGCAAGGCCGATGGCGTCGGCGCGCGCGCGCAGAGCTCCGGCGCGACGGGGACCGGCCTCTATGCTCGCGCGACCGGCACGAGCGGCGTCGCCCTCCTGGCCGAGGCGACGGGCGCCTCGGGCATCGGGATGGTCTCGAAGGGACCCGTCAACTCCGCGCAGTTCTACGGCAACGTGGCGATTTACGAGTACGGCACGACCAACAAGGTGCTGGAGCTGGGTAAGGGGCTCGATTATGCGGAGGGGTTCGACGTCACCGCTGGCGAGACGGAGGTCGACCCGGGGACGGTGCTGGTCATCGACCCGGCGAGCCCGGGGCATCTCCAGGCCAGTGGCGCGGCCTATGACCGCAAGGTGGCGGGGATCGTGGCCGGCGCGAACGGGCTCGGCTCCGGCGTGCGCCTCGGCGCGGGGCAGTTCGATCACGATGTCGCCCTGGCCGGGCGCGTCTACTGTAACGTCACCGCCGTCGACGAAGACATCCTGCCGGGAGACCTGCTCACCACCTCCGACCGGCCCGGCTATGCGATGGAGGCGACCGATCTCTCCCGTTCGCCGGGCGCGATCCTCGGCAAGGCGATGGAGCCGCTGGCGCGGGGCGAGTCCGGACGGATCCTCGTCCTGGTCACGCTGCAGTGATGGCGGGGAGGATGAATGCCATGACGAGCAGGGTTCTGACGAACCGGGCCGGCCGCGTTCGGTTCCTCATCGCGGGCCTGCTGCTGGCCGCGATCGCCGGCCAGGTTCGGGCCGAGATCGTCACGCGGGACGAGGCGGCGCGGGCAGCAGCGAACTACATCCGCTACCTCGTCGCGCGGGACGGCGCGTGGGGCGAGTCGCCGTCCGCCTCGGTGCGCACCTTCGAACCGTTCGTGCGCGGGGATCGGCCGCTGGGCTGGTTCTGCGCCGTCGATCCGGTGGGATACATTATCGTGTCGCCCTACCGGGAACTGGCGCCGATCCGGGCCTACTCGACGGAGCAGGATCTCGATCCCAGCCTGGAGGAGGGCCTCACCGACCTCTACAAAGACCGGCTCGAGCGGCTCTTCGCGGCGATCGAGCGGCGCACCGGACGGGCGATCGGGCCGATGGACGACTTCGCGGGCGGGCTGGAGGTGAGCTTCCGCGCCGGCTGGGCCGCGCTGGCCGACCCGGCCTTCGATCCGGCGTACCATGCCGCGGCCAATCCGCCGGCGGGCGCCTCCGACGGGAAAGCCGATAAGTCGCGGGCAGACGGGATGGATTATGAGCCGGGGACCTACCTGCTGCGGTCCGTCTGGACCCAGCGGCCTCCCTACAACGACAACTGCCCCGACCTGGGATGCGACTGGCCTGACTACGGCTACTTCAATACGCGGGCCCGCGTCGGATGCGTTTCCACCGCCACGTCGGAGCTCATGCGCTTCTACAACTGGCCACCGTGGGGGTACGGCGGCCAGTACGACGACCTGTACGACTGGGTCAACATGGAGGACACCTACATCTGGACCGATAGTCTCGGCGGGTTCCGCACCCCGGACGGCGATGTTGCGACCTCGGCGGAAATCGAAGCCGTGGCGGAGCTCTGCCGCGAAGTGGCCGACGCCGTCGACATGGACTTCGGCTGCGCGGGGTCCGGTGCCTATGTGGAAGATGTCGAGACGGCGCTGGAGGAGCAGTTCCGTTACAACGACGGCTGCCAGGTTAAGGATCGAACCGACTACCTTTTCGCGGAGTGGTTCGGCAAGCTGAAGGACGAGTTCAACAGCAACCGGCCGGTAGTCTACGGGATCCCGGAGCACGCGATCGTGGTCGACGGTTGGAAGGAGGAGTGGATCGGGGACCAGTACTCCTTCATCCACCTCAACTACGGCTGGGGCGGCACGAACGACGGATGGTTCTCGCCGGACGAGATACCGAGCGGGGAACCGGACGAGGAGTTGATCGTGTGCCAGATCCGGCCGAATGGGAGTCTCGGGCCGGAGCCGGATGGGACCTTCTACGTGATGCCGGACTTCCCGTTCCTCTATGTCAACCGCGATCTGAGCAGCTCCCATGCGGTCTTCGAGGGGGGCCTGCAGGTTCCCGTCCTGCGCTCGGGTTGCCTCTTCACGAACAGCGGGACCCTTCCGTCGCACACGATCGAGTTCCAGGGGGTGACCTATCGCGACCCGACCCAGGTCTACCTCAGCCACGATCCGGTGGGAGAGAACCGGATCAAGGTGACCGACGGCGTCATGCGGATCCTGCCCGGCGGGCAGATGGTGATCCACTAGGAGGCGCGATGTTCGTCCGAAGGAAGACCGAGAGGGTGGCCGGGAGCGGAACTCTCGTGAGGTCAGCAGAGGCACGGGGCAGGGTTCGAGTGAGATCGTGGCCGGCGGGTGGGGGAACGGCCGTCGTTCTCGCGGCCACGGGGGCGATGCTCCTGTCCCTTTCGTTCGCCTCGGGATCGATGGCCCTGACCCTCGACTGGAGCACGATCGACGGCGGTGGAGCCACGCAGACGACCGGCGGGATCTACCGGCTGAGCGGGACGATCGGTCAGCCCGACGCGGGAGAGGCAGCGGGCGGCGCGTTCACGCTGCGCGGAGGCTTCTGGCGCGGGGGCGCGGCCGCGAGCGGCGTGCCGGAGCCGGGCACGGACGGCGGTCTGGTCCCGGGTGTTCTGCGTATGAGCGCCGGAATCCCGAACCCGTTCGTCGCCCAGACGCAGGTCCGCCTGGAACTGCCGGAGCTGTGCGCGACGCGGGTCGAGGTCTTCGATCTTCTGGGCCGTCGGATCCGGCTGGTCTACGACGGAGAGCTCCCCGCGGGTCGGCACCAGCTCGCGTGGGACGGGCGCGACGCCTCCGGTCACCGCGCGCCGAGCGGGCTCTATCTGCTGCGCTTGGCCGCGGCCGATCAGTCGATCACGCGGCGGGTGGTGATGCTGGGAAGGTGAAGCCCCAGAGTTGAACGTGAACTCGGGGAGAGGGAGCCCCGGAGGCAGCTAAGCCTGGCGAGGGGGAGGCTGGCGGCGTGCGGTATCGGCGACGTTGCCGGCACCGGTCGGGTGAGCAGCGCGTCTGCGGCGGCGACTCGAGCGTTCGGAGACCCACTGCGTGAACGACGCCTGGCTCTCGCTGGATGGACGGCCGGCGAGAAGCCCCTCGACGCTGATGTCCTCATCGAGATCGGGCCAGTGGATCCCCTCGCCCCCGCCGATGAGACGCCAGTGGCTCCGCTCCCGGGGCGTGCCGTGAAGCAGGCGGGGGTACCAGGCGAGCGGCACGGTGAGCGCGCGTCCGTCGTCCAGATCGACGACCAGAGCCTGGCGAGCGATGCGGACGGAGGTGGCCCGGGACGAACGTGGTTCAGGCCTTGAAGAACTCATGCCAACTCCTCATCAGGGCTGCCTCATGCTCCTCCACGAGCTTCTGGACGCGCCGAAGCTCTACTCGAGGAAACCCGCCGCTACGCTGCAGTCGAACCGGGAACAGCCAGAACTTGGCGATCCGAAACTCGCGTTCGACGTGGACGTGCGGTGGCTCGTCCCCATCGCAAGCATAGAAGAAGAAGCGGTATGGGCCTACGGTCAAGATCGTGGGCATCAATTCCTGATTTCCGTGCGATCGAAGTAACTGGAGGCAACCGGTCCGGGGGGGGCGTCGACGGGACCACGGCTGATCCGCCTGCTCGGGATCAGCCCCCGGGGCTGGCGTGTTCAACGGCCGACCGTCGACTTCTCGGCTCTACGGTTTGCCAAGCGAGGATCGTGCCAGGGGCCGGAGCAGGGAGGTATTTGGGCCAGAGCGCTCTGCTTCGCTCGCGCGCGCCGAGCGGGCTCTACCTGCTGCGCGTGGCCGCGGCCGATCCGTCGATCACGCGGCGGGTGGTGATGCTGGGGAGGTAGGTCTTCTTGACCCGCCCCCACGAACCCGTCTCGACCGGGACCGGGCATTGGCAGACGGTGAGCACGGCATAGTCGACCGCCGTATCGTCCTCGACCGCGAGCTCGAGGGAACCGTCGGCGAGCCGGTCGAGGATGTTCGTGGGGAAATCCTCGTAGGGGGGGAGTTCCGCCAGGTCGAGGGTGATCGTGGCGACCGATCCCGGCTCCCAGGTCCCGGTGACGATCCTGATCTCCACCCAGTAGAGGAAGGCGTGGAACAGGTCATCGCCGCCGACCCACGCGAGGCGCACGCTGTCGTTGGAGGAGAGGGAAGACGAGCTGGCCGCGAGGCGGATCTCGAGGGTCGCCCCGCAGACCGGGCCCGACCAACCGGTGAAGGTGTGGATCAGCGTGTAGTCGGCCCCGAGGTCATCGAACTGCCGGTTCGGAGGCTGCGGCCAATGCTGCTGCATGTAGGTGAGGAACTCCCACGATGGCGTGGTCGGTTCAGACGGCGGGGCAAAGTCGTCGGCCACACCCGCCGGGATGACCGTCTCTACGCCGTCGCACTCGGCGAGGGCCGGGGCGGGCGGAGTGGCGAGGTCGATCGCGAGCAAGAGGAGCGCGAGGAGCGGGAAGCAAGAGATGCGCGAGGGGCGCAGAAGAACAGCCGGACTCGAGTTGCCCGCACGTGATTTTCGGGTTGGGCGGAACAGGGTCACCGGGCGTCGTGCGTTCATCGGGTTCTCCTCTACCGGGGCGGTCGCCAACGCCTCCGCCCACTCTCAGCCTGGTCCGGCCGGAGCCGAATGAAGGCCCCTCCGACCGAGTGAAGACGCGCGAGATCGATCGTCGCCCATCCATTCTACGCCGTCGTCGGGTTCGCCGTGAACCCGGAAGCGTGATGAGGGGGGATCCACCCGGCCGGGGTGGGTACCGGGACAAGCAAGGCCGCCTCCCCGGTGGGGGAAGCGGCCTCGGTGCCCTTCGAGCGGGGTCGTATCGAGTCACCGCACGGCGCGTGCCGCGCGGTCGAGATCATCGCGTCAGGTAGAGCGTCCGATTGAAGTTGCCCGCGCCCAGTCGAGCGCGCAGGAAGTAGATCCCCGATCCGAGCCGGGTCCCGCTGTCGGTGCGCCCGTCCCAGGCGACCTGCCGGCCGGCTCGGCCGACCGGTTCGTGGAGCAGCGTGCGCACGAGCTGCCCTTGCACATTGTAGATGCCGACGATCGATCCGGCATCGTCATCCCCGGCGCGCAGCAGGATCGGGGAACCGACCGGATAGGGATTCTGGAACCGAACTCCCGGCTCCGCATCCGCGGTCTCTTCCGGGACAGCCGCCGGACTCTCGATCCGCAGGGTGTAGGCGCCCGCGGGTGAGTCCGGTGAGGCGTTGAAGACGACGAGGCCGTAGTAGTCCGAAGCGGGCGCTTCGTAGCCGTACGGGGTCCCGGCCGGAGTGGTCTCGAACTCCGCGCTGAACCGGTCGGCCCAATAAGGCGCGCTGTCCGGGTTACGGAAGAGCGAGAGACGAAGGTCAGCGTCGCCGGTGGCATCGAGCACGAACTGGTAGTTCTGGCCGGCTTCCAGGAAGAGGTCCCAGACCTTGACGAGCTGGCAGTCCCCGGCGAGACCTCCGACCGTCCCTTCCACCGTCGGGCCGATCGGGAAAATGTCGGGCCCGCCGTCCCACTCAAGCACGTAGTCGGTCGGCGAGGCGCCGAAGGTGGCCAGCGGGTAGTACGTTCCCAACGCATTGTGGTTGAAGTCCCCGATCATGAAGTCGGTTCCCTCGACGCCGTTCGAGTAGCCGAGCGGAGCTCCGAGCCCATCGGGATTGTCGAAAATCCAGACGTCCTTGTCGTCCGCCCCGGTCGGGTTGATGGCCACCGCCGACCAGTACGGCGTGGCTTGGGTGAAGTTGAAGATCTGCGGCACGGTCGACGGCGTGAGGCACGTCGCGTCCGCCAGGGTGGCCGGGAAGTCCCGCACCTTGAGGGTGTAGTACCCGGCGGGCGAGTCGGGCGAGTTGTTGAAGACCACGACGCCGTACCAGTCGCTCGCCGGAGCGGTGTAGGTCCGGCCGTCGAAGTTCCCCGCCTCGAACTCGGCGGAGCCGCGAGAGGCCCAGTAGGTGCCGTCGGACGGATTGCGGAAGAGCGCCATCCGGATGTCGGCTCCGCCGCCGGTCAGGAGGAGGAAGCGGACCGTCTGGCCTTCGTTCAGATAGATGTCCGAGACCTGGATCAGTCCGCACCCACCCGTGCCGCCGCCGACCGAGCCGTTCACGTCGAGGCCGGGGTAGACCGTGTCGGTGCCGCTGTCCCACTCCACCACGTAGTTCGCCGACGTGCTTCCATAGGAGACCCGGGGGTAGTAGGTCCCCGTCGCGTTATGATTGAAGTCGCCGACGATGAAGTCGGTTCCGACGACGCCGGCCGAGGATGCCAGAGCGGAGCCGGTCCCGCCGGGATCGGCGTAGAGGGCGATGTCCTTGTCGTCCGCGCCGCTCGGGTTGACCGCGACGCCGGTCCAGTAGACGAGCCCCTGCGCAAACCCGAACATCCGCGGGGAAGAACTCCAGCTCTGGCACTCTGCGCTTGCCATCGCCACCGGTGCGTCCTGCACGCGGAGGGTGTAGTAGCCTTCGCTCGGGGTCCCTTCGGCGTTGTTGAAGACGACCACGCCGTACCAGTCGCTGGCGGGAGCGGTGTAGAGCTGCGAGGTGCCCGCGGTCAGTTCGAAGACCGCCGATGACCGCCCGGTCCAGTAGGGGGCCGCGGCGGGATTGCGGAAGAGCGACAGGCGCATGTCGGCGCTGCCCCCGTCGTGGCGGAGCCCGAACGAGTAGCTCTGCCCCGCCGTGAGGAAGACATCCCACACCCGGACGAGGCCGCAGTTGCCCCCCGCGCCTCCGACCGAGCCGAAGATGTCGACCCCGAGGGTGATCGCGTCCGGGCCGGAATCCCACTCGGTCACGAAGGGACTGGTGGCGGCGCCGTAGTGGACGTAGGGCTGGTAGATCCCGGTCGGGTTGTGGTTGAAGTCACCGACGACGAAGTCGGTCCCAACGGTCCCCACGGAGGAGGCGAGCAGTGCCCCGTAGCCCGCGGTGTAGACCGAGATGTCCTTGTCGTCGCCCGAAGAAGGCGCCACTCCGACCACGCTCCAGTAGTTGTTCGTCTGGTTCAGGGTGTAGCCCTGGGGCGCCTGGTAGTACTGATCGCAGGCGCCAGCCGCCAGCGGAAGCGTCACGCTCGGGCAGGTGAAGCCGTGCCGCGTCGCCCCCCGGCAGTACGCGTTGAATTGCGGCGTGCCGTTGGCCAGGTTTCCGTCGTCATCGTTGGCGATGAAGGTCGCCAGGACCTGCGCCGGTTGCGTCATCGGAAGCTGCAGCACGCGTCCCCAGTGCCAGTCCCACGCGGTCGAGTAGCGGCCCCAGGCGCCATACTCGGCGATCTGGTCCTGCATCGCGTCCCAGTGGAAGCCGGCGATGACCTGCCCCGCGTAGTGGATCTCCTGGCCGACGACGTCGTCGGGATAGACGAGCGAGTTGTCCGCGTCCCGGATGCCGCTCGAGCAGTTGTTCCAGCCCCGGAAGATCATCGACTCGCCGGACATGAGGAATCCGAGCACGTCGCCGTTCCCCTCGCCGAGTCCCTCGCCTCCCTGGCCGCCGAGGATCGCCTCCTGCACGCCGTGCCCGTACTCGTGGGCCACGACGTCCATCATCTGCCCGGTGTTGGCGCAGCCGGAGCCCGCCTGGTAGAAGTTGATCGCGTTGCCGTTGTAGAACGCGTTGCAGGTGTTGTTGATGTTGACGCGCGCCGTCACCATCTGGTTCGTGAAGCCGAATCCGGGAGCGAAGGTCTGGAAGAAGTCGTGGAGGTCCTGCACGGTCCGGAAGACATCCCGCTCGTCGGCGCGGGAGTTGGAGTCGTCGAAGGTGACCTGGAAGTGCACGCCGGGGTAGACCGTGGCGAAGACGCCGGCGTAGCTCCCCTGCATGTTCTGCACGTCGACATACGGGCTGAAGAGCCGCGAGTAGAGGGTGTTCGGAGATCCGCCGCCGTAGGGGACCACCCAGTACCCGTTCGCGTCGGCGTAGGTGTTCCCGACGCCGAAGACCGCGACGTGGACGTAGGGAAAGGTCTCCTGGTGCGAACCATCGCAGTGGGAGGTCCGCTCCACCTGGCCGACGTCGTTGCCGATGTAGTCGGCGAAGGAGATGTCGTTCGTCCGCTCCAGAATCTCCCCGCGGTGGGCATCGACCCGCGTGACCCAGATCCCCAGCGGCTCCTGGGTCGTCACCCGCGTTTCCCAGACGAGGTGATGTTCGACCGCATTCTCGCTCTGCGGGACCGGAAGGATGAGCAACCGGGCGGCGGAACCGATCGAGTCGGTGGCGGCGTTGTAGGGGAGGGCGCGGCGGGCGATCTCTTTCGCTTCGTCCGCGGTGATCGCGGGGTTCCAGTCGACCGCGATGTCCCGGTAGTAGGTCGAGCCGAGGGCAAAGAGGCGTCCGGTGTCGGTGAAGGTCAGGTGCACCCGGCCGCCGACGACATCGAGGCCGTGATACGACTGCTGGAAGTGCGCGGCCCACTTGCCGGCGCGGCGCACGCCGTCCGGCGCGTCGGTGACCGGCGGCGCGCCCGTGACCTGGAGGAAGCGCAGGCCGGCGAGGTCGGCCCGCAGCGCTTCGCCATTCGCCTGGATGACGCGTTCCGCCTGGGCGCGAACCTCATCGGCGGAGAAGGGGCCGGCCGCGAGGTCGACGCCGCTTCCGTACATCTCGCCCGGCGACGCCGACTGCGGGTTCCAGGCGTAGACCGTCCAGGTCCCGCCGTAGTTGCGGGCGAGGGCGGCCTCGGTCTCGGAACGTCCGGCGTCGCTGGCCGCGGAGCGATAGGAGAAGAGATCGAAGGCCGGCAGCGGCAGGTCGTAGGCATCCTGGCCCCCCTGGGGCGGAACCGCGGCCAGGGTCGGAGTCACCAGAAGGCCGATCGACCCGAGGGCGAGCAGGACGACCCCGAGGCCGGCGAGCAGCCCGCGGCTCATCGCCGGCTCCCGGCGGCCGTCGGGGGCGCGCTCAGTTCCACGGCGCGCTTGGCGCGCTCCGGCGCGGTCAACTGCGGGACACCGTCCTTCGAGACGACCATCGGCGTGAGCTTCAGCATCAGCCAGTCGGGAAGCGAAGAAGGGATGACCGGCAGCGCAGCCGCCTTGGCTCGCTCGGCGTCGGTCAGAGTGTGGCCGCCGCCGCCCGTGATCGTGTCGGCGGATGGCTCCTTCTTCGGAGGGGACGGCGCCGGAATCGCCGCGGCGAGCTCGGCGAGCTTGGTCAGCTCTTCGGGCATCGGCCCGGCGTAGGGACCAGAGCCCACGGTGGAGACTTCTTCGCCTTTGGTCGTCGGCGCCGGGCCCTCGGCACGGGCCGGGGACCACCCGGCGGCCGATGAAAGCGTGATCATCACGACGGCTGCCATCCACGCCGCGCGGCAGGTGAACGAGGAAGCCGCGGGGATCGCGATCCACGCGGGGTGAACTCGGGCGTTGGGCTTCATGCTTTATGTCCTCCGGGATACTGCGGTCGTGAGTGGTCGATAACTGGGAGCTGACGAGCTATAGGCCTTTGCCGGTCGCGGTCCTAGGAGATTCAGTCCCGGGTTCGCAAGAGACTATCCGACTCATCCACGATTGGCCTGAACGTGCGCCGGGAAGCGGGCGCGCGCGCGGGAACGTGGTTGTTACGCGGAGAAGGCGATGAGAAGGAGGAGATCGAGATCGGCAGGGTCAGGGGGCGACTCTTCTGGCGGCGAATGCCGCGCTTCGACTCACGTGACCTCAAACGAGATCTGCGCGAGCTGCTCGGGCGCTTTGCCGATCTGGCGCAGGAAGTGGATCCAGCGCGGGTCGTCGTACAGGTTGGAGAAGAGGGGGTCCACCACGATCTCGACGAAGGCGCCACCGTTCGCGCGCTCCTGCTCGAGCCGCTCGAAGGCGCGGTCGGCCTCGCCGCGAAAGGCGTGGACGCCGGCGATGTTGTAGGTCGCGGCCTGCTCGTACTTCGCGACCAGCTCGGCCAGCGCAGAGTCGGACTCGGCCTTCCGTCCGAGCGCGTGATACGCCATCGGCAGGCCGATCAGGCGGAAGACCTCGGCCGTCTCCTGCTCGAACTCCGCGAGCGCACCGCTCCCATCGCCCTGCAGCAGCCTCGCGACTCCGACCTGGTAGTGCGCGACGGGGTTGCCGGGGCTCAGGCTCAGCACGGTACGGTAGGACGCGATGGCCTCGTCGAGCCGGCCGGCATTGATCTGGCTGGTGCCCAGATTGAACGACGCGTTCACGTTCACCGGATCGCGGAGGGCAAGGGCCTCCCAGAGGGCGACCGCTTCGTCTTTGCGCCCGAGGAGGTTGAGGAGGGTGGCGCTGTTGCCCAGCACGCGCAGATTCGCCGGAGCCAGGGCCGACGCGCGTTCCAGATGCTTCGCCGCGGCGACGAAGTCGCCGTCGCCGTACATTGCGACGAAGGCAAGTCCGGCGTACGCGGAGGCATGCTGCGGATCGATCGCGAGCGCCCGCAGATTCGCCTCGCGCGCGCGGGCAAACCCTTCCTCGGGAGTCATCAGCCCGGAGACGGCGCGGTTACCGAAATTGGCGGCCAGTCCGGACCAGGCCGGGGCGTAGGTGGAGTCGATCTGCAGCACGCGGTGCAGGAGCGCGTCGGACTCATCGAGCGCGTCCTTCGAGTTCCGGCGCGTCAGCTGAATGCTCTGGAGGTAGAGCGCGTACGCCTCGGGGTCGGTCTTGCGCGTCGTAGGGGCGTGGCCAAGCAAGGTGATCTGGAGCCGCTTGACCACGTCGGCGGCGATCTCGTCCTGGATGGCGAAGACGTCGTCGAGGGTGCGGTCGTAGGTCTCGGACCAGACGTGGAAGCCATCGGCCGCGTGGATGAGTTGCGCGGTGATGCGCACCCGCGGGCCGGCCTTGCGCACGGAGCCCTCCAGGATGTAGGCCACGTGCAGCCGCTTCGCAATCTCCGGGATGGCGATGTTCTGTCCCTTGAATGAAAACGAGGACGTGCGCGCCACCACCCGCAGAGCGGTGATCCGGGCGAGGAGATTCAGGAGTTCCTCAGAGATGCCGTCGGAAAAGTACTCCTGATCCGGATCGGGACTCATGTTGACGAAGGGAAGGACCGCGATGGTGCGTGCGTCGTCCGCTGGCTCGGCGCTGCCGCCGACCCCCGCGACGCCCGCCTCGACCTCTGCGCGCAGGGCGCGCAAGTCGTTGCGAATGTCCCGGGCCGATGGATAACGCTCCGCCGGCTCCTTCGCCAGGCAGCGCGCAACGATGCGGTCCAGTCGGGGCGGCAGGCCGGGATGCACCTGCGTGAGGGACGGGGGCACGTCGCGCAGGATCGACGAGATCACGTCGCTCCCGGTGGCGCCTCGGAACGGGCGGCGTCCCGTGACCATCTCATAGAGGAGAACACCGAAGGAGAAGATGTCGCTTCGATGATCGACGGGCTGGCCGCGGAGTTGCTCCGGGGACATGTACGGGATGGTCCCGATCACGGCGCCTTCGGTGGTGATGGGCGCGGCGTGCGTGACCTCCTGGTCGGAGGCGAAGTTCGCGGCCGGCCTGGCCAGCCCGAAGTCGAGCACCTTGACGCGACCGTCCGCGGTGAGCATCACGTTGGCCGGCTTGAGGTCGCGGTGGACGATGCCCTTCTCGTGGGCGGCGGCCAGCGCGTCGGTGATGGCGATGCCGGCCTCGAGGACCTTCGCCAGGGGCACACCGTCGGCGGTGAGGACCTGATCGAGCCCCTGGCCCTCGACCAGTTCCATGGTGAGAAAGCGTACGCCGGCGTCTTCCTCCACCGAGTAGAGAGTGACGATGTGCGGATGGTTCAGACTGGCGACCGTCTTCGCTTCGCGCTGGAAGCGCTCGAGGCGCGCGGGGTCGGCGGCCACCTCGGCGGGCAGGACCTTGAGGGCAACGTCCCGGTCGAGATTGGTGTCGTGGGCGCGATAGACCTCGGCCATGCCACCTTTGCCGAGCAGGCCTTGGATCTCGTAGTGGGCGAGTGTTCTTCCGATCACACCATGGCTCCAGAGTTTTGGACCGGGGAGCGTAGCAGCGCGGCGGGTGGGGAGTCAATGAGGGTGGGCCGTGCCGGTCGACGGCCCCGACAGGCCCGGCCAGGATCGGGACCACCATCCCTGACCCCGATCGCGCTCCTGGACTTACTCGCACAGGGCATGGACAATCGCTGCCGGACCCGGCACCCGGAGGTCCGGGCCCTGCGAGCCGCAGGTACGGAGGTTGGCGATGACCGTCACCACCATGTCTGTCGCACGGAGCGAGCGGATTCCGTCCCTGGATGTGCTGCGCGGCTTTGCCGTGCTTGGCATCCTGGTGATGAACATCCAGTCGTTCTCGATGATCCAGGTCGCCTATCTGAACCCGACCGCGCTGGGGTCGCTCTCCGGCGCTGACTGGTGGGCCTGGTTCGCCGGCCATGTGCTGGCCGACCGCAAGTTCATCTCGATCTTCTCCATCCTCTTCGGTGCGGGCATCCTGCTCTTCACGAACCGGGCGGAGGCGAGAGGAGATTCACCCCTCCGTCTGCACTACCGGCGTATGCTGTGGCTGCTGCTCTTCGGAGTGCTCCACGCCTACATGCTCTGGTCCGGAGACGTCCTCTTCACCTACGCGCTGTGCGGCATGCTGCTCTACCCCTTGCGGCGCCAGCCCCCACGGCGACTGCTCCTGCTCGGCCTCGGAGCGGTGGCGGTGTGCACCGCGTTTTACATCTTCTGCAACTGGTCCATGCGGTTCTGGTCGCCGGAGCGGATCGCCGGGATGGAACGGGAGCACTGGCTCCCGCCTCCGGAGGCGCGCGCCAGGGCGATCAGCCTCTATCGGGGCGACTGGATCACCCAGATGCAGGCGCGAGCTCCGGCCGCTCTGTTCCTGCAGACGTCCTACTTCCTCATGTACGCGATGTGGCGCGCCGGCGGGCTGATGCTGGTGGGGATGGCGCTCTACAAGTGGGGCGTGCTTTCGGCGGAGCGGGGGGCCGGATTCTACCGGCGGTGCGTCTGGGCCGGTATCCTGGCGGGGATTCCGATCATCGCCTTCGGGATCTATCGCAACATGCAGGCGGGATGGAACATGCGCTACTCGTTCTTCCTCGGCCGTCAGTACAACGAATGGGGGAGCATCCTGGTCTCGCTGGCCTACATCGGCCTCGTGATGCTCGCGTGCCAGCGGGGCGTGGCCACCTGGCTCACTCGGCGACTGGCCGCGGTCGGGCAGATGGCGTTCACGAACTACCTGGCGCAGACCCTGATCTGCACCACGGTGTTCTACGGCCACGGCCTCGGTCTTTTCGGCCGCGTCTCCCGCAGTCAGCAGCTCGCGTGGGTGGCTGGGATCTGGGTGCTCCAGCTCGCGTACTCCCCGTGGTGGCTCGCGCGATTCCGCTTCGGTCCCCTCGAGTGGCTGTGGCGCTGCCTGACCTACGGCCGGCGTCAGCCGTTGCGCCGGGCCACCGGCGCGCCGTGAGTGGGTTCTCTGCTCGTCGAAACGCGGTCATAGGATCGGACGAGGTGCCGGGCGCGGGGTCGGCGGCGGAAGCCCCGGAACCGCCGGTGGAAATCTCCCCCGGCGCCGCGGAACCGAAGGAGCGCGCCGGAGCGGTCACACCATAGCCCGCGGAACCTTCGGCCCGGAATGTTGCGGTCGCTCAGGAGTGCACCGAACGATCGGGGTGGAATGGTGCGGTCGCTCTGGCGTGCGCTGGTGGTTCGGGGAGGCTGGTTGCGCCTGCAACATCGGCACCTTAGCTTCGGCGCGACAGGATGTGGAATCGTGATCGCGCCACGCGGGAGGGCCGACTACCGCAATTGCCCCGGGAAGCCGTTCAGCTCGAGCTGGCCCAGGTCGAGGCGGGAGGTCGCATGCTCGATGTCGATCCCGATGACTCGACCTTCCGCGTCGAAGTCGACCTCGCCGGCCCTCGGCCGACCAGCGGTGTCACGCCGTGGACCGGGCGCCCCGTCGTTGCCCCTGCCGGCCGCAGCGGCTATAGTCCTTTCCGCGGCGACTGGAGGCCGCGAATGGCGCGGGGATCGACACCGGAGGCGGGGACCGCGAGCGCATGCGCTTCTTCGTGGGAGTGACCGACAACGAGTGGTTCGCGCACCTGGCGCGCCTGCGGCCGGATGAGCTCAACTTCTGGCGGCCGAAGGGGGCCGGGTTCAAGGCGCTGCTCCCCGGGGCCCCCTTTCTCTTCAAGCTCCACAGTCCGCAGAACTACATCGTCGGGGGCGGCTTCTTCGTGCGGTACGCGCGGGTGCCGTTGTCGCTGGCGTGGGATGCGTTCGGGGAGAAGAACGGGGCGCGCAACCTCGAGGAGTTCCGGCGGCTGATCCAGAAGCGGCGCGGCGGGAGCGACTTCAACCCCGACATCGGCTGCATCATCCTCAACGAACCGTTCTTCTTCGCCCGGGAGGAGTGGATTCCGGCGCCGGAGTCGTGGTCGTCGAACATCGTCTCGGGGAAGGGGTTCGACACGGAGGAGTGGGAGGGACACAGGCTCTGGGCCGAAGTGCAGGAGCGGCTGGAGATGCTCGGGGCGTATGCGCCGGCGAACGGCACGGCGGGGGCGATCGGCGACGACGATCGCCCGCGACTCGGCCGGGAGTACCTCACGCGAGGGCGGCTGGGACAGGGTGCGTTCCGCGTGCTGGTGACGAGCGCCTACCAGCGCCGGTGTGCCCTGACCGGGGAACGGACGCTGCCGGTCCTGCAGGCGGCGCACATCCAGCCGTTCACCGAAAGCGGGCCGAACCGGACGAGCAACGGACTCCTCCTCCGGTCGGACCTGCACATCCTCTTCGACCGAGGCTACCTGACCGTGACGCCGGAACACCGCGTCGAGGTGAGCCGGCGGATCCGGGAGGAGTTCGAGAACGGCCGGGACTACTACCGCCTCCGGGGCGAGTCGCTCCGGGTGCTGCCCGAGGAGGCTGAAGACCGGCCGGGGCGGGAGTTCCTGCAGTACCACAATCGGGAAGTCTATGTGGAGTAGGTGGTGGGGTAGACGTGACCGCTCCCACGCCGCAGCGACGGTCGCGGTGACCAAGCGACCGCGATCCGGTGACCGTTGGGAGAAGGAGTTGAGTCACGTCCCGGCGATGATCGCCGATCTCGCAGATCGGTGGTCCGTTCCGAAGCTGAAGGATGGAGTGCGGGTCGTCCCGTCCTCCCGCATGACGCGCGCGCTGGCTCGGGCGTATCCGCGGCTCAACACCATCCGGATCAGCACGCGGGTGCTGGAAGCGGCCCATGCGGAGTTCCTCCGCGAGGTTGTGGTCCACGAGGCCGCGCACGTGGCCGCCTACCTGAAGCATGGTGCCCGCATCCGGCCGCACGGCCGGGAATGGCAGGCGTTGGTCAGGCACGCCGGGTACGAGCCCCGGGTTCGCTTCGACTCGGGAAGGATCGAAGGGCTGCCGGCTCCCCGGCAACGTCCGCGGGTCTACCAGCACCGCTGCCCGGTCTGTCATTGGACGCACCTCGCGCGCACGACGAACCGGCGCTGGAGATGCGCGATCTGCGTGCGGGCGGGGCGGGAAGGCCGGCTGGTGGTGAGCAAGGTGGGTGGGGGG
Organism: uncultured bacterium; assembly: GCA_964371055.1. Taxonomy (GTDB): domain Bacteria; phylum Eisenbacteria; class RBG-16-71-46; order CAIMUX01; family CAIMUX01; genus CAYJLF01. The sequence goes on from CAYJLF010000007.1 coordinate 79,626, forward strand.
AGGGGAATAGGTTAGAAGCCAGAGGGGACGGCGAAGAGACATGCACGACGCTCCTGAGCGTCCATTCTGTCGGCTCGATGACCGCTATGTCTTTCACCGCACCAATGGGGCGGCTGCGCTGTGGGATGCTTACCCGGTGGCGGAGCACCATCCTCGTAAGGACTGGAGCCTTCGGTAGCCGCGGGGCCGTTGGGCGAATGCGGGGGAGCGCGTGTTCATCGGCTGGATCTACTCAGCCCCCCCTCCTCCCCACCCCCAGATAATTCCACGTCTCCGTCTTGTCGCAGTAGACCTTGTCCATCAACCACCCCAGCGCCTGCACGATCAGGTACAGCGGCTTCACGATCAACTGCCCTCCCCAGCGGTCGAAGTGGGCCAGGAAGTAGCAGAACCGGGCGGCGGTCGTGACGAAGTACCCGGCCATGGGCCTGACCTCGATCACCTCGAACCCGACCTTCTTCATCAGGTACTCGAGGCCGTGGCCGGTGAAGCGGTAGTAGTCGCTGGGGGAGAGGTGCACGTTCCAGATGTGCGGCGCGGTCAGGATCAGCACGCCGCCCGGCTGGAGCACCCGGAACGCCTCCCGCAGGCACTGCTCGGGCTCGGGGACATGCTCCAGCACCTGCAGGCAGAGGGCGGTCTCGAAGCTGCCGTCCCGGAGCGGCAGACGCAGCGCATCCCCGCGCACGGTCACGGGCCAGTCGGCGCCGGGGGGATCCTGCAGGTCGAGGCCGACGATTCCGCCGACCCGTCCGTGGAAGACCGGCCGCATCGGCATCTGCCCGCACCCGATGTCGAGCGTCCGCCCGCGCGCCAGGTGGGCCACGCTCTGGAGGTGCCGGCGGCCGATCCGCCAGACGAGCCAGTTCTTGCTGAAGAGGGAGAAGACGCTCATCGGCGGTCTTTCAGCCCGAGGTTGCACCGCTCGACGCAGATCCGGGGGTGATCCTCGCGCCGGCGCAGCGCCCGCCGCCAGCGCTCCATCGGCGCGCCGGTCCAGACCGGATCCAGCCCGTCTTTCAGGAGGTTGCCGACGAACACCTCGTGGTGGATCCGGCAGCACGGCGTGACATTCCCGCGCGCATCGACGTAGAGCTTCTGCATCGGCTCGCGACAACGCCTCCGCTCCCAGCCGAGATCGATCTCGACCTCGACCCCGGCCGCCTCGGCCGCGCGGCGCAGCGCCTCCAGCGACGCGCTCCGTTCCTCCCGGCTCAGCGAGGCGAACTGGTACTCCCGGCGGTCATACACTTCGCGCTCGGTCGACCCGTCCCGGAACGGCACCGTCTCGACCGCGTAGATCCGCCTGACCCCGGCCTTCGCCGCCAGCGCTGGCAGCCCGGCCACCGTCCCGTGGTTCAACCGATTGAGCACGGTGTAGAACGCAACCGGCGTGGGGGAAACCTTGGTGAACGCCGCGCAGTTCTCGAGGATCCGCGCGAGATCGGCCCCGTCCCGCATGTACTCCACTGCCTCGGCCGCCCCGCCGTCGATGGAGAGGCGCATCTCGCCCAGCCGGGTCGAGGCCAGCTCGTCCAGCATCCGGCCGTGAAGCTGCATCCCGTTCGTGTGGAGGATCGTCCCTTTGATCCCCCGGTCGGCGGCGGCGCAGATCATCCGCGGCAGGTCGGGGTGGAGCAGCGGCTCTCCCTGCCCCGACAGCCAGAGGATGTCGAGCGGGCCGAGCTGGTCCAGGATCTTGAGGTAGGCGTCGTAGGGGAGATCCCCCGTCACCGGCAGCTTCCCCCGCGTGCAGGTGCGGCAGGCGAGATCGCAGCGGCTGGTCACCTCGATCTGCACCAGTCGCGGGCGCGCCGGGGGGACACGTCCACCGGTGAGTCGGTCCAGGAGCCCCTGGACCCGCAGCCTCTGTCGCGGCCAGAAGTCCATGCCCCTACCGCGCCGCGGCGCGCACGACCTTCCGCACCGCGTCGATCACATCGAGCACCTCTTCCTCGCCCAGCCGGGTCGAGAAGGGGAGCGAGAGGGTGCGATGACTGAGCCAGTCGGCGTGGGGGAGCATTTCGGGCGTGTAGCCGAACGTGTCACGGTAGTAGGGGTGCAGGTGGACCCCGCGGTAGTGGACGCCGGTGCCGATCCCCTCCTTCTGCAAGGCGTCCAGCACCTGGTCGCGCGTGAAGCGCAGCCGCTCGAGATCGAGGATGAGGGTGAAGAGGTGATAGGCGTGGCGGTCGCCCGGCTCGACCGGCGACGGCAGAAAGACCGGCAGCCCCGCGAAGGCCGCGAGGTACCGCTGCCAGAGCGCCTCGCGCTTCACCCAGTTCTCTTCCACCCGCTTCAGTTGCGGCAGCCCGATCGCGGCCTGCAGGTCGGTCAGGTTGTACTTGTAGCCGGGGAAGCCGACCTCGTAGTGGCGGAACCCTTCGTCGCTGTACCGCTTCCAGGCATCCTTGCTCATGCCGTGGAGCGCGGCCACCTTGACCCAGGCCGCGATCTCGTCGTCCCGCGTCGTCACCATCCCGCCTTCGCCCGTGATGACGTTTTTCGTCACGTAGAAGCTGAAGGCGGCGCAGTCGCCCATCGTGCCGGCGTTCCGTCCCCGGTGGCGCGTTTCGACCGCGTGGGCGGCATCCTCGAGGATCCGGATCCCCCGCGGCCGCGCGAGCGCTTCCAGGGAGGTCAGGTTGGCCGCCCGCCCGGCGAAGTGGACCGGCACGATGACCTTGGTCCGCGGCGTGATCGCCCGCTCCACCGCCACAGGATCGATGTTCATCGTGTCGCGTTCGCAGTCGACCAGCACCGGCGTAGCCCCGACGTGACAGACCGCGTTGGCGGTGGCGACGAAGGTCATGCTCGGCACGATCACCTCGTCGCCAGGCTTGACCCCCAGCGCGATCAGGGAGAGGTGCAGCCCCGCCGTGCAGGACGAGACCGCCACTGCGTGGTTCACGCCCAGATAGCGGCGGAACTCCTCCTCCAGCCGCGCCACCTTCGGGCCGGTGCCGATCCAGCCGGTCTTCAGCGTGGCGACGACTTCGTCGATCTCCTCCTGGCGGAGATCGGGGGAGCCAAAGATGAGGAACTCCCGGCGGATCGGAGGTCCGCCGTCGCGGGCGAGGGGTAGAGAGGTGCGGTCGGTCATCAGGTCTCCTTCAGGCCTTGCGTCCCAGCACACGGTGCAACCGTCCGGTGCGGATGTACACCGGGAAGTCGGTCTTGCGCCCGCCGAAGCTCTCCTTGAACTCCTCCACCGAGGTGTGCCCGCCGCTGGGGAGGAAGTCGTACCAGCGATGGCCGTCCCGGATGGCGCGGAGGATCGACTCTACCTGCAGAAGGACATTCGGGCGGAGCGCGCGGCTCTCGTGGTCGAAGTAGCCGGCCAGGTAATGCACCTTGCCGTTCCAGCGCAGCGTGAAGGTGCCGCCCAGCAGACGCCCCTCGAACCGCGCGACCGTCAGTCGCACCGCCTCCCCGCCCAGCCGCACCAGCGACTGGTAGAAGACCTCCGGGTAAACCAGCCGCGGGCGGCCGCCCCAGCGCAGGAAGGAGGCGAGGTAGAGCCGGTAGACCGTGGCCACGTCCCCCTCGTCCCGCGACTCCTCGATCACGACCCCCTTCTTCCCCAGCCGCCGCACGTCATTCCGTTTGGCGGTGGTGAGGATCCCGTCCCAGAAACCGTCCTCGGAGGCGGGCAGTTCGAGGAGGTGCGTCGTGTCGGACTCGACGCGGAAGCCGGGCGAATCATCCACAGAACGTGCTGCCTCGGTTGCGATCCCCGCGAACGGATTCCCCGTCACCCGCACCGAAGGCCACGGCGATAGTCCGCGCAGCATCTCGACCAGCACGTCCTCTCCGCTCGCCGATCTCGCCGGCACCGGGCCGCCATAGAGGAACGGGAAGCTCGAGTGCAGCGTCGTCAGAAGCCCGCCCGCCCGCTTCCAGGCATAGAGAGGGAGGAGAAACTCCGCCGCGTCGGCTCTTGGCGACGTCCCGGTCGCCGGGCCGACGCTCGTGCGCCGCGACACGTCCCGCACCTGTGGGAACGACGCCTGGAGGATCCGCGCCCAGAGACGCGTGTGGAAGATCGTCCCCTCGGAGTGGGCCGCGATCGCCGCGTCCCACGCCTCGTCGCTGCCTGGCGTTCGCCCCGCGCCGCTCAATTCGCCCTCGGCGTCGGACAACCCCACCCAACGCTCACGGCCCCGAGGGCGCGGCGTGGTCGGAGCGGACTGTGGAGGACGGGATGACGAAGGGCGGCGGGGCGCGCCCGGCGCGCGGAGCCGCACGGAGGAATCCCGGACGACTTCTGGCCGCGAAGGCCCGCCGCGCCTGAGGACCGACGTCCGGGGTGGCGGCGCCCCGCTGCGCCCGACGGGCGCCGGGCGAAGCCGCGAAGGTCCGCCGCGCCCGACGGGCGCCAAAAAAGGAAGAGGCCCGTCACGCTTGCGCGCGAACGGGCCCGGGACCGGGCCGCGGCGATCGTCAGAGAGCTCCGACGATGCACGGCCGCCTACAGGTCGAACGCCCCGAAACGGAAGTCCTTGATCTCGGCGTTACGCTTCAGCTCGGCGAGCCACTCGTTGTAGACCGTGTTCTGCCGGCGCTGCAGCAGGCTGCGGCGCAGGTTGTCCTTCTGGCCGTCGAAGATCGCGCGGTCCGCCGGGATCTTCTCCAGCACCTCGCAGACGAAGGCCGCGTTCCGGCCGCGCAACACCTGCGGATAGATGCCGATCGAGCCCGCGAAGAGCGGACCGATCACCCCCGGGTCGTTGCCGATCCCCGCGGGGAAGCCGAGACGGTGGAACGGTTCCGTCGTCCCGAAGGTGAAGCGGGAGTCGGCCGAGGCCAGAGACGACAGCGGCGTGCCGCCCTGGGCCTGGCGCAGGAGCCCCTCGGCCGCCGTGGCGGCCTGCGCGACGCGCATCGAGTCGGCCGCCTCGGCGCGCACGCGCTCGCGGATGTCGGCCAGATCGGGCACGCGCGGCTCGCGACGCTCCTTCAGCCGCGCCACGATCCAGCCGTCGGCGGTCTCGAGCGGCACCGACGTCTCGCCCGGCTTGGCGGCGAAGGCGAAGGTGACCAACTCGGGCGAAGAGCCGATCCCCGGAATGAAGCCCCCCTCGCCGAACGGCGGGGTCTCTCGCGCGGACAGCCCCAACTCGGAGGCGGCGGTCTCGAAGGCAGTGCTGTTGACCTGGTTGCGGAACTCGGCCACGCGCTCGCGCAGCACCGAGATCGTCTCCGACGACGGGCGGAGCGGCAAAAAGACATCGGCCAGCCTGACCTCGGGGCCGGCCGTCGTCTCGCGGCGCTCGAGCACCTGGATGATATGGACCCCGGCGGCGCCCGGCAGCACGTCGCTGACCTGGCCCGGAGCCAGGGAGAACGCGGCCTCACGGACTGCAGGCTCGGCGATCCGGTCGGCGGTGAACCACGAGGCGGCCTCGCCGCCGCGCATGTTGGCCGGCGCCTCGGAATAGGCGTCGACCAGGATCTCGAAGGTCTCGCCCTCGCGCAGCTCCTGCAGCACCGACCGCCCCTGCTCGATCAGGTTCAACGAATCGGTGTCGGTGTGCCGCCGATTCACCATGACGTACTGCAGGACCGCCTGGACCGGCGCGCGGTAGCTGCTCTTGTGTCCCTCGTAGTGGCGACGCAGGTCGTCGTCGGACAGGGAGGCGTCATCGACCGGGAAGGCAGAGCCGGGGAGCATGAGATAGTTGACCCGGATCTTTTCGTTCTGCATCTCGAAGTTGTTCCAGAGCTCCTGCTCCGAGACACCGACCGAGCCGGCGACGAGGAGACGCAGCTTCTGCACCGGCAACTCCATCCGGTACTGCATCTCGATCGCCCGCGTGTCGACGTTGGGATTGCGCAGGAGCGCCTGGTACTTGGCGAGGTCGAACTGGCCGTTGGTCTGCAGCTGCGGATTCGACATCACCTCGGGCGGCGGCTGGTTCATGATCACTTCGCGCAGCTCGGCGTCGCTGACGGTGATTCCCCGCTTCAGCACCTCCTGGCGCAGCAGCAGGTCCTGCACCAGCTCGGTCCAGGCCTGGCTGCGGAGCGAGGCGTCGGTCCGCTCGTCCGGCTCACGTCCCGCCTGGGCCTTGTAGTTCTCGCGTCCCTGGATGACCATCTGGTCATAGAGCCGTCCCGGGACCGGCTGGCCATTGACCATCCCGATCGAGCCGGGGGCCATCGTGGAGGCGGTGCTGCCGAACTGGAAGTCCGCTCCCCACGCCAGGAAGATCAGCCCCACGAAGGCGATGACCGTGATCCAGAGGATCGTCTTGGTGTTCTTGCGCATCTGGTCGAACATGAAAGCGCTCTCCGATCCGGAATGTCCCCGAATGATCTCCCCGAGCGATGTCCCCGGTGGTGTTCCCGAGGTCCCCGCTGCCATCCTCGGGCGCCCCGCGCCCTTAGCTGCCGAAACAAAGAGACAGACTAGCAGGCTTGGCCCCCCGTCTCAATGCAGATCGAGGGTGCCGACGGCCGCCGCGGGGAGGCGACCGGGCCCCGCTCCTTGACCCCCGGGGACCGCTCCCCTAGACTGCGCCCCGGGGCCGATGGCCCCGCTCTATGTCTATATTGCTCTTTGTGCTCTGCGGACTGCTCCTCCTCGCGTCCTTCTTCTTCTCCGGGACGGAGACGGCGTTTTTCGCGCTCAACCGGGTCAATCTCCGCCGCCTGGAACGGGACGGCACGAGGAGATCGGCGCGCGTTCTGGCGATCGCCGCCCAGCCTCAGGACCTCCTCAATACCGTCCTGGTCGGGAACAACCTGGTCAATGTCGCCATCTCGGTGCTCGCCACCATGCTGATCCTGGAGCGCTGGCCCCGTTTCGGCGTGGCGGGAGCGATCGTCGTGACGACCCTGACCGTCCTCCTCCTGGGAGAGGTCACCCCGAAGACTCTGGCCATCAAGTTCCCGGAGACCTTCGCCCGCCTGGCGGTCGACCCATTCCGCCTGGTCCGGTTCGTGCTGAGGCCGCTGACGGCGGCGGTCGCCTACCTGGCAAGGCTCGTCCTGCGCGCCCTCGGGTTGAAGCCGATCCCGCCGGGGCACAGCTCCCTCTTCACCCGCGCCGAGCTCGACACTCTGCTCGAGGGGGCCGACGAGGAAGGGGTGATGACGGCCCGCGAGTCGGAGCTGGTGCAGAGGATTCTCGAGTTCTCGCAGACCCGGGTCGAGGAGATCATGACTCCCCGGATCGACATGATCGCCGCGCCGGTCGACCTGGAGCGGGCGGAGCTGGTCGAGCTGGTGGTGGCGGCCCGGCACTCCCGCGTTCCGCTCTATCGCCGGACGGTCGACGACGTCGTCGGGTTCCTCAAGGTGCGCGATTTCCTGCTCGATCCCGACCGCCGCCTCGAGCTCTTGATCCGGCCGGTGGTGATCTACCCGGAGCGGGCCTTCGCCTCCAAGGTCTTCTACGAGATGCAGCGGCAGCGCACCTCGCTGGTGATCGTCGTCAACGAGTACGGCGAGACGGTCGGGATGCTGACGCGCGAGGACCTGGTCGAGGAGGTGGTGGGGGAGATCTGGGACGAGTACGAGTCGGCCCGCGGACCGATCCGCGCCGTCGGGCCCGGCCTCTGGATCTGCGAGGGGAGCGCCAACCTGGAGGAACTCGGCGAGGAACTGGGCCGCGAGCTGCCGACCGAGGACGCGGTGACGCTGAACGGCTTTCTCACCGGGCTCTACGGCGCACTGCCGCCGCGGGACATCAAGATCGAGTGGGAGGGGATCGTCTTCGTACCGCTGGAGGTGTCGCGGCATCGGATCCAGCGAGTCCGGATCGAGTGGGCCGGCGATGGCGGCGAGGCGGAGGAGGAGGCATGAGCACGCTGACGCTCGAGCTCGTCCTCTTCATCCTCGCGGCGGCCGCCTCGGCCTGGTTCTCGGCGGTCGAGATCGCGCTGACGGCGGCCAATCCACTCCGGCTGCGGCACGACGCGCGGGAGGGATCGGCCACGGCCCGCCTGGCGCTCGAAGTGCTGGGGGATCGCGAGAGGGTGCTGGCGACGACCCTGGTCGGGATCAACCTGTCGAACATCACGGCCGCCTCGGTCGCGACCGGCGGCCTGCAACGGCTGCTCGAGGATCACTGGCGACCGTGGCAGATCAGTCTCCTGACGACGGGGGGAGTGACGCTGGTGTTGCTGCTCGTCTCGGAGATCACCCCCAAGAGCTATGCCAAGCAGCGGGCCGATCGCTTCCTGATCACCGCCGCGCGGCCGGTGCTGGCGACCGAACAGCTCCTCTTGCCGGTCGCGGCGCTGGTCCGGGGCTACCTGGCACTCCTCTTGCGACTGCTGGGCCGGACCCCCCGCCGGCCGATGATTACGCGGGACGAGCTCAAAATCCTGGTCCACGATGTGAAGAGCGAGACCGGTCCGAGCCGAAAAGAGAAGAAGATGCTCCGCTCGGCGCTCGACTTCCGGGAGACGACGGCCCGGGAGGTGATGCTGCCGATGTCCGAGGTGGTCTCGATCGAGCGCGAAGGGTCGGCCGACCTGCTGCGCACCCTGGTCCGGCGGTACGGATTCACCCGCCTGCCGGTCTACGAGCGCCGGGTCGACCGGGTGATCGGGCTCGTCAACGTCTTCGACCTCCTCTTCGATCCACAGCCGGACGAGGAGATCGCGCGCTACATCCGCGAGCCGGTCCTGGTGCCGGAGACCAAGAGGATCGACCGGCTGATGGCGCAGATGCAGCGGGAGCGGCAGACGATGGCGGTGGTGGTGTCGGAGTTCGGTTCCTGCATCGGGATCGTCACGATGGAGGACATCGTCGAGGAGATCGTCGGCGAGCTGTCGGAGGAGCACGAGGTCGGCACGCGGAAGATCCGCCAGCTCTCTCCGCGCTCCTGGGTGATCGACGCTCTGACCGACATCGACGATGTCAACGAGGAGCTGGGGCTGGAGCTGCCGAAGGGAAAGTTCGACACGATCAACGGCCTGGTGCTGCGGCGGCTGGGTCATATCCCGGCGGAGGGGGAGTCGTTCGTGCTGGGCGGAGTCGAGATCGAGGTCGTCGACGCCCACCGCTACGGGGTACGCTCGGTCAAGCTGACGCTGCGGGACGAAGCGGAAACCTCGGCCTAGCGGACGGCGCCGGGCGGGAAGTCGATCGAGGCAAGGGAGGTCGCGATGATGCGCACGCGCTGGAATCTTGGGTCAACCGGGATGCGGACGATCCCCGCCTCTTTCCTCGTGGTCTTCGCCCTGCTCGCGGGCGTGAGCGGACCGGCCGCTGGGCAGGGCCTGCCGGTGACACCCCGACCGCTCCTGGCGATCGCGGGGGATGTGACGAGCGCGGTCGCGGTGGGGGACAGCACGATCTGGTGGTCCTCGACGATCCACCAGAGCTGGTATCGCTCCACCGGAGCGGACTCGGCCCTCACCTACACCGCCGTGGTGCGGGCCGGGACCCGTTTCGTGGCGGCCGCCCTCGACGGATCGATCTGGCGTTCGAACGACTCCGAGGGGAGCGCCTGGTCGCGCGTCAGCGCGGTCGAGGGAACGGTGCGCGGCATGTGCGTGGCGGGGTCGTTCCTCCTCGCGGTCGGCGAGGGGGGGCTCCTCGCTCGAAGTGGAGACCTGAACGCCGCGACCTGGACTTTGATCGACACGGGCGTCGGCGGGGTGCTCCGCTCCGTCGCCTGGAACGGCGTGAGTGCTGTGATCGTCGGAGACGGAGGGCGACTGCTGCGCGGAACCGCCGTCGGGGGCGACTGGCAGATCGTGACGCTCGGCGAAACGCAGGACCTGCTCACGGTCTCCGCCGATCTGCCGCCGGGGCTGCCGGGTCAGTATGTCGCGGCGGGGCGTAACGGGGCGGTCTGGAAGGGAGAGCCGGACGGAGTGACCTGGGCGTCGATCGCGACCGGCACGACGGCGGACTGGTCCGGGTCGGTCTGGTCGGGGCCTGCGACGCTCCTGGTCGGTTCGGGGGGGGCGATCCTCTGGTCGGCCGGCGGGCTGACCGGGTGGACTCCGGTTCCGGCCCCGATCGTCAGCGACCTGCGGGCGGTCTGCTTCTCCGGCGTGGATCTCCTCGCGGCCGGCGATGACGAAGTGATCCTCTGGAGCCGCACGGGCGCCTCCGAGTGGCGGCGCACGGTCACGCCCGTCCCGGTGGAGGAAGAAAGCTGGGGCGCGATCAAGGCGCGGTATCTCGACCGGCGCTGATCACGCGTCTCGCCGGCGGCTGAACCCGCTCTGCTCCGAGCGTCAGAACTTCAGCGTGTTGTGCAGGCGGCGCTGCCCTTCGGGGCCGGTGCAGATGCTGATCAGGAGATCGACCTCTCCCCGGTCGAGGTAGAGCCCCCCGCAGTTGTCGCACCGCTCGAGCTTGATGTTTTCCGACTCCTGCTCCTCCATCAGGTCGCCGCACTTGGGGCAGATCATCCAGAAGGGCTGATCCGTCTGCTCGAGTTCGCGGTCGTTGCGCTCGCGGTCGAGCTCGTTGCGCCGGGCGCGGATCTCATCCATCCGGTCGAAGAAGCCCGCCGCCCCGTCGAGTTCGTCCTCGGCCATCGAAGGCAGGTCGTCGTCCAGGTCGACCGCGGGATCGAACTCGCCCGGGCCGGCCGGCTGCTGGCTGCGCTCCGCCGACCGGGCCGGCTCGGACTCGAGCTCGCGCACGCGATCACGGAGGCGCTCCGCCTCGGCGCGGGTCGAGTCGAAGTCGGCGCGCAGCTGCCGGATCATGTCCTGGAGTTCCGAGCGCTCGCGCTGCATCGCGGCGACCTTCTCGGATGCTTCGGCCGCCGGGCGCGCCGGGACGGGGGCGGCCGTGGGACGCAGAGCCGGCTTTTTGGCCGGGCGGGCGGCCGGCGGGGTCACCTTGCCCGCGGCGGCCTTCTTCGCCCCGGGAGCGACCGGCGCCGCCTTCTTCGCGGCTCGGGCCGCGGCCGCCTTCGCGGGTGCGGCAGGCTTTGCGGGCGCGGCAGCCTTCGCGGGGCGGGCCGGTTCCTTCTTCGGTTTGGGGGCGGCCTTGGTCGCTTTGGCTTTCGGGCCTCTCACCATGTCGTCCTCCTTGTCGGCGGCAGATCGGGCGCCTGCTGCCAGGCCTGTTCCCAACGGGTCACGCGATAGATCGCCGGGGGTGCGGGCGAGGCGGAGCCCGCTCCCGGAGCCCCCATGGACCGCACGTCCATCGGTGCTCCCATCGCAAAAAGATCGTCCCCGTCCCGGCGCGGGACGGCGGAGAAGAGACCGGAGTCGCGGGTGGCGGAGTAGACGCCGTACCCGAAGCCGGTGAAAGCGCCGAGCACGACCCCCCAGCGCAAAACGTCGCCCCGGTCGTCGCTGTCGACGACGAGGGTCAGCACGCCGCCGAGAACGAGTCCGCACGCGAGACCGTAGCCGGTGTTGGTGATGATCGTCTTGAACCCCTCCCCCTCGGCCCGGGCGGGCGCGGGGGAGAGAGGGGCACCGGGAGCCGCCAGGGCGACGAAGAGGGCCACCGAGCCGGCGACGATCCTCTCGGCCCACGGCCGCGGGATGATCGAGCGTGACGTGTTCATCCTGTTCCTCCCTCGTGACACATCGGCCGGGCGTCCGGCCGGCATCTTAGGTTCGGCCCGGGTGGCTGTCAAATCCACCCGGCCGGCCCGACCCCGCGCGCGCGAGGTGCCGGGGCGCTTGCATTTCGCGCGCTCTCGGGCGCAGGGTTGCCGGTCGGGACACCCCTGTGGTACGCTCTCCCGGCCAAAGGGTCCCGCTGAACGATATCTTCTTATTGGACAAATTGTTACAAGGTCGGAGGGGTCTTGAACCGCCCATTCGTGCATCTCCACCTCCACACGCATCTCAGTCTGCTGGACGGCGCCTGCCGGATCGACGAGCTGATGGGGACGGTGCGAGCGATGGGGATGCCGGCGGTCGCCATGACCGACCACGGCAACATGTTCGCGACGGTCGAATTCTACCGGGCGGCCAAGGAGGCCGCTCTGCGCCCGATCCTCGGCATCGAGGCGTACGTGGCGCCCGGCTCGCGTCACGATCGCGCCCTGGCCAAGGGGGAGAAGAACCAGCACCTGGTTTTGCTCGCGAAGAACGCCACCGGCTATCGCAACCTCTTGAAGTTGTCGAGCAAGGCCTACCTCGAGGGCTTCTACTACAAGCCGCGAATCGACAAGGAGCTCTTGCGCGATCACGCCGAGGGAATTGTCGGACTCTCCGCCTGCCTGAACGGCGAGGTGAACCGCCTGGTCCGGCACGAGAAGTACGAGGAGGCCGCGGCGGCGGCCCGTTTCTACCGCGAGGTCTTCGACGGCGACTTCTACCTGGAGCTGCAGGATCACGGGATCCCGGACGAGCTGCTGGCCAACCGGCGTCTCCTCGACCTGGCCCGCGAGCTGGATCTGCCGTTGGTCGCGACGAACGACTGCCACTACCTGCGGCGGGAGCACGCCGCCGCGCACGACGCCCTCCTCTGCATCCAGACCGGGAAGAACCGGGACGACCAGGACCGGATGCGTTACACCACCGACGAGCTCTTCCTGAAGTCGGCCGACGAGATGTGGGAGCGCTTCGGCGCCGTGCCGGAGGCGCTCGAGAACACGATGAAGATCGCGGAGCGCTGCGCGGTGGAGCTCGAGTTCGACCGGCTCCTTCTGCCCGACTTCCCGCCCCCGCCTCCCTTCACCGAGCTCGATCCGTACCTCCGGCACCTGTGTGAAGCGGGGCTGCGCCAGCGCTACGGGGAGCTGACCGACGAGCTCCGCCGCCGGCTCGATTACGAGCTGGGCGTCATCCACCAGATGGGCTACGCCGGCTACTTCCTCATCGTGCAGGACTTCATCGCCTACGCCCGCTCCCAAGGGGTGCCGGTCGGCCCCGGGCGCGGCTCGGCCGCCGGCAGCCTGGTCAGCTATTGTCTCGGTATCACCAACATCGACCCGATCCGCTACCAGCTCCTCTTCGAGCGCTTCCTCAATCCGGAGCGGATCACGATGCCGGATATCGACGTCGACTTCTCCGACCGCGGGCGGGCCAAGGTGATCCAGTACGTGGTCGAGAAGTACGGGGCGGACAACGTCTCCCAGATCATCACCTTCGGCACGATGGCGGCGCGCGCGGTGGTGCGCGACGTCGGCCGGGTGATGGCGATGCCCTACAGCGAGGTCGACCGGATCGCCAAGATGGTGCCGGCCGAGCTGAAGATGACCCTGGAGAAGGCGCTCGACCAGTCTCCCGATCTGAAGGCGCTGCACGATTCCGACGCGAAGGTGCAGGAGCTGATTTCGATCGCGCGGGTCCTCGAAGGGCTGTCGCGCCATGCGTCGACCCATGCCGCCGGCGTCGTCATCACGCCCACGCCGCTGACCGACTACGTCCCGCTCTTCCGCGCGAACGAAGGGGAAGTCACGACGCAGTTCGATATGGGGGCCTGCGAGAAGATCGGCCTTCTGAAGATGGACTTCCTCGGCCTGCGCACCCTGACGGTGCTGCAGGACGCGCTGGCGATGCTGCAGGCGCGGGGGATCGAGGTCGATCTCGACGTGCTGCCGTTCGACGACCCCGAGACCTACGCCCTCTTCTGCCGCGGCGACACGGTCGGCGTCTTCCAGTTCGAGTCCTCGGGCATGGCCGAGTACCTGCGGAAGCTCCAGCCGGAAGTGCTGGAGGACCTGATCGCGATGAACGCCCTCTACCGCCCGGGGCCGCTCGGCTCGGGGATGATCGAGGACTTCATTGACCGCAAGCACGGGGTGAAGCGGTTCGAGTACGAGCATCCGGTCCTGGAGTCGATCCTGAAGGAGACCTACGGGGTCATCGTCTACCAGGAACAGGTGATGCAGATCGCCTCCGCCCTGGCCGGCTACTCGCTGGGCGAGGCCGACCTCCTGCGGCGCGCGATGGGGAAGAAGAAGAAGGAGATCATGGACGAGCAGCGCGCCGGGTTCGTCCAGCGCTCGCTCGAACGGAACTTCCCGCGCGCGACGGCGGAAAAGGTCTTCGACCTGATGGCCCACTTCGCCGGCTACGGTTTCAACAAGAGCCACTCGGCCGGCTACGCGGTGGTCGCCTACCACACCGCCTGGCTCAAGGTGCACCATCCGGTGGAGTTCATGGCCGCGACTCTGACCTCGGAGATGTCGAACTCGGACCGGGTGATGGTGCTTCTCTCCGAGTGCCGGCGGATGGGGATCGGCGTGCTGCCGCCCGACGTCAACAGCTCCGAGGAGGCCTTCACGGTCCACGAAGGGGCGATCCGCTTCGGGCTCGGCGCGGTCAAGGGGGTCGGCCACCACGCGGTCGAGGCGATCGCCGCGGCCCGCGCGGCGGGCCCTTTCATCTCCCTGCACGAACTCTGCGAGAGGATCGATCCGGGGCCGGTCAACCGGAAGTGTCTCGAGTCTCTGATCCACGCCGGGGCGCTCGACGGCCTGGGGGAAAACCGCGCGGCGCTCCTGGAGGGATCGGCCACCGCGATGGAGTGGGGCGCGCGCCGGCGGCGCGAGCGCGAGGCGGGACAGGGCTCGCTCTTCGGCGGCGGAGGGGGCGCGCCAGCCGCCCCGCCTCCCGGTCTCCCCGCGACCGCCGCATGGGACCTGCAGGAAACGCTGCGGCGGGAGAAAGCGGCGCTCGGCTTCTTCGTCTCGGCCCATCCGCTGGATGAGTACCGCGAGCTCCTCGGCCGCACCGGCGCGGTGGCGACGGAGCGACTGAGCGAGCTGGATGACGGCTCCATGGTTCTGGTCGGAGGGGTGCCGATCGCGGTCAAGGTTTCGCCCGACAAGAAGGGAAACTCCATGGCGTTCGTCAGCCTGGAGGACTACACCGGGACGGTCGAGTGCATCGCCTTCAGCGAGGCCTACCAGCGCTACCGCGCGCACCTCGACGCGGACCGGCCGCTCTTGCTGAAGGGGAAGCTGACGACGCGCGAGCAGCAGAAGCCGAAGATCCTCCTGGAGGAAGCGACGAGTCTCTCCGACCTCCTCCGGGGCGGAACGCTCTCCGTGCACCTGGTCGTTTCGAGCGGGTGGGAGAGCGAGCGCCTCGATCACTTGCGTGCGCTCCTGGAGGCGCACCCCGGCGACTGCCCGGTCTTCCTCCATGTCGATCCGCGCCGCCTGGGCGGGGTCATCGTGCGCGTGCAGGGGATTCGGGTGGCGCCGGACGAGTCGTTCCTGCGGGCCGCGGGCGAGTTGATCGGCGCCGATCGGATGCGAGTCACGATCAATGCGCAGCCCGGCTTCCGCTCCCATGACATCTTCGGGCCGGTGCGGTCGACCGAGCCGCGACGGAGTCGTTCGTACGGCGCCGCCGCCGTGGCGGCCGGCTGAGCAAGAAGATGTCCGACGCGGTCGACCTGCACGCGCACACCGACCGCTCGGACGGCGTGCATCCTCCCGCGACTCTGGTCCGCCTGGCGGTCGAGGCCGGCCTCTCCGCCCTGGCCGTGACCGATCACGACACGACGGCCGGGCTCCCCGAGGCGGTCGCGGCCGCATCGTCTTTCGGCCTCGAGCTGATTCCCGCGGTCGAGATCGGCGTGCTGGAGGAGGGGAAGGATGTCCACCTCCTCGCCTACTTCATCGATCCCGCGCACCCCGGCCTCGTGGCGCTCCTGGCGGCCCTGCGCCGCGCTCGCGAGCGACGGCTGGCGGGCATGCTGCGGCGCCTGCGCCGTCTGGGTCTGCCGCTGACGGCGGGCGAGGTGCGGCGACGCGCCCCCCGGGGTGGTCCGGTGGGGCGCCCTCACCTGGCGGAGGCGCTGGTCGCGCGCGGCTGGGTGGCCGACGTCGAGGATGCGTTCCGCTTCTGGATCAGTACGGAGGGGCCGGCCTACCTTCCGAACCAGACCCCCCCGGCCGAAGAGGTGCTCCGGATCATCCTGCAGGCGGGAGGGATCCCCGTCCTGGCCCATCCCGGGATCTACCCCTGGGAACGCTTCCTCGACCGGTACGTCGAGGCCGGGCTGATGGGACTCGAGGTGTGCCATCCGCGGCACGATGCGGCGGCCACCCGGACCTTCGAGCGCGAGGCGCGGGCGCGAGGCCTTCTGGAAACCGGAGGGTCCGACTATCATGGGCGGAGCGGAAACGAGTCCCCGCTCGGATCCTGCCGCCCCCCCGCGGGGGGGTGGCGGAGGCTGCGGGAGGCCCGCTCCCGGGTCCCGGAAGTTCTGAGGAGGAGGCATGGAACCGACCGCTGAACACCCCGCGCCCTCCCGCCGCCGCGGAGGGCGCTGGCGCGTCTTCGTGGGCGTCGGCCTGATCCTGGTCGCCGTCGTGCTGATGGTCCTCCGCGCGCGCGAGGATGGCGTGGTCTATTACGTGACGGTGAGCGAGCTGCTGGCCCGTGACGCCGCCGCCGGACTGACCGGGCTCCGCGTGACCGGCAAGGTCGTGCCCGGCACGATCGAACGCGACGGGCGGACCCTCGCCTTCGCCGTGACCGATGGTGACGCCGCCGTCCCGGTCGTCTACGAAGGGGTCGTGCCCGAGACCTTCACCGAGACGAGCGAGGTCGTGGTCGAAGGGGCCTACACCCCGGGCGGGGCCTTCGCCGCGACCGGACTCCTGACCAAGTGCCCGTCGAAGTACCAGGCGGAGGCCGACGCGGGGATGCAGCATCCCGACAGCGTCGGCGTGGAGGGGCGCTGAGCGCCGGTCGACCCGCGTCCCCGACGGCGGGCGGCGGCGAGACGCCGCTGCTGCGCGTGGAAGGGCTGGTCAAGGGGTACGGCGGACCGCCCGTGCTTCGCGGTCTCGACTTCAGCCTGGCGGGCGGCGAGGCGATGGCGCTCTTAGGGCCGAACGGCGCGGGCAAGTCGACGCTCCTGCGTCTCCTCGCCGGGCTGCACAAACCGCAGCAGGGACGGGTCTGGTTCGCCGGCGAAGAGATGCGTTCCGATGACGCCGAGCAGCGACGCCGCCTCGGCTTCGTCTCCCACGAGCTTCTCCTCTACGCCGGTCTCTCGGCCCGGGAGAATCTCCGCTTCTTCGCCGCACTTTTCGGGCTCGATCGCGCCGATGCGCGGATCGAAGCGGTGCTCACCGCGGTCGGCCTCGATTGGGTCGGCGCGCGTCCGGTGCGGGCGATGAGCCGCGGCATGGCCCAGCGGCTGACCACGGCCCGGGCTCTTCTGCACGAGCCGCAGCTCCTCCTGTTGGACGAGCCGATGACGGGGCTCGACCCGACGGGGATCCGCGCCCTGGAGGAGATCCTGGTCCGCTTCCGCGAACGCGGCGGCGCCATCCTCCTGACGACGCACGACCTGGCGCACGTTCGGCCGGTGGCGACCCGGGTCGCCTTTCTGCGGCAGGGGAAGCTGGCGGCGGACGAGCCGGCGGCGACTTTGACCGGCGGACGGCTGGAAGAGCGTTGGGGAGAGATCTTCGGGGCCGCCCGGACGGGGACGCCGGCGCGATGAAGAGCTACTGGCGCGCGGTGGCGGCGGTGCTGCGGAAGGACCTGCGGTTGGAGTGGCGCTCGCGCGAAGCTCTGATCTCGATGGCCTTCTTCTCGCTTCTCGTCACGGTGATCTTCGGCTTCGCGCTGCAGACGCAGCGGATCGATCCCGAGACGACCGCGCCGGGACTCCTCTGGATCGCCTTCACCTTCTCCGGCGTCCTGGGGCTCAACCGCTCCTTCGCGGTGGAACGGGAAGGGGGATGCCTGCAGGGACTGATGCTGGCGCCGGTCGATCGGAGCGCGCTCTTCCTGGGCAAGGCGATCGGCAATCTCATCCTGATCGGGCTGGTCGAGGCGATCACGATCCCGATCTTTTCCATCCTGCTCCGGGTGCCGGTGCTGCCTTGTCTGCCGCGCCTGGCGCTGATAACGTTCCTCGCCACCATCGGGTTCGCCGCCGTCGGCACGCTCCTGGCGGCGCTGGCGAGCGGATCGCGGCTGCGCGAGGTGCTGCTCCCGCTCATCCTCTATCCGATCTGGGTGCCGGTCCTGATCGGAGCGGTGGAGTTGACGGGGATGGCGCTGGCCGGCCGGCCCGCCGCGCCGGGAGAGCGCTGGCTGACCCTCATCGTGGTCTACGACCTCATCTTCATCGGTGCGGGGCTGTTGCTGTTCGACCGCCTGCTCGAGGAGTGACAGGCGCTGTCCCGCGGGACGCGCAGGGAAAGGACCGATGGACAGAGACGACACGCGCGGTCACAGACGGGGTTGGCCCTGGCCCCGGGTGCTCGACCTCCTGACGATTCCGATCGTGGTCTGGGCGCTTCACACCGCCCTGGTCGACGCCCCGCGCGCGTCCGCCGAGACCGGGGGGGACGTGCAGCGGGTCTTCTACTTCCACGTGCCGTTCGCCATGGCCTCGTTCCTCGGCTTCGTCCTCGTCATGATCTTCTCGATCCTCTACCTGGCGCGCGGGCGGCGGGGGCATGACATCGCGGCGGAAGCGGCGGCCGAGGTCGGGCTCCTCTGCTGCACCATCGTCCTTCTGACCGGCCCGGTCTGGGCGCGCTACGCGTGGGGGGTCTGGTGGACCTGGGATGCGCGGCTGACCAGCACGCTGGTGCTCTGGATGATCTACGCCGGCTATCTCGTCCTGCGCCGTTACATGGCGGACGATCCGCGGATGCGCCGCTACGCCGCGGTGCTCGGGATCATTGGCGCGCTCAACGTGCCGATCGTCTACTTCTCGGTCCGATGGTTCCGCACCATGCACCCGACGACCTTCATCGAGTCGTCCGAGGGGCTCGATCCGCGCATGCGCGCCGCGCTCGGCATCGGTGCGCTCGCCGTCTTCAGCATGTTCGCCGCGATCCTGGTGATGCGGCTCCATCTCGGCCGGCTCGAGGCCGAGGCGGAATCGCTCTCGGCCGGCCTCGAGGAAGGGGAGTGATCGATGACGGAGTTCAAGTACCTGGTTCTCGCCTATGCCTTCATCTGGGGAGCCCTGGCGTTCTACCTGGTCTGGATGGATCGCCGGCTCCGGCGGCTGCAGGGCGAGATCGAGGAGCTGCGCCGGCGTCCGCGCGGGTGGACGGGCGCGGGACGCTGAGGTGGACGCCCCTCAGGCGTCGGATCCGGGGCGAGGACGGAGTCTCCGCGCCAGACGCCGCCACCGCGCGCCGAGGCCGCTCTCTGCGCGGCGCTCGAGTTCCTGCTGGAGTTCGCGCAGCATCGTGGCCTGGCGGCGCCGGATCTCCTCGAGGCGGAGCACCTCGCGCTCTTCCAGAAGAGCCAGCGGGAGTCCCTGGTGGATGCTGTTGTACATCTCGATCAGACGGGCCAGCGACTGGCGGGTGAGCGTCAATCGTTGCGCGGGGCGAGGGCGCACGAAGAAAGTCTCGGTGCGCTCGTCGAACCCCAGGTGGGCGAGCTGGCGCGTCTCCTCGAAATCCACGATGTGCTCCGTCGGTTCCGGTGTGGTGATCCCGCTCCTGGTCGCTTGGCTCCTGGCGAATGCGGCGGCCGCCTTCGCGGATGACCTCGGGCCCCAGGTCGAAGAGCTGAAGACCCAGGACGGGATCTCGTTCGTCTGCGACTTCTATCGGCCGGACCGCACGGCGACTGGAGTGGTCGTCTTCTTCCCCGATCGCGGGGAATCGCGCGCCGAGTGGATGCCCCTGGCGCTCGACCTGGCGGCGGCCGGACTCCTCGTGGCGGTCAGCGATCTGCGCCCGGCCCTGGCCGAAGCCTCGGGCCTCGCCTGGGGTCGCGTGGAGGAGCCCTACTCGCGATGGACGGAGGTGTGGCGGGAGACGCAGGCGGTGGCGGAGAAGGGGCGAAGCCTGGTCGGCGGAATGTCCCTGCCGCTGGTTCTGGCCGGCTCGGGGCAGGCGGCGGCGGCCGCGGCGATCGGCGCCTCCCGACTGCCGGAGCCGCCCTCGGCGCTCTTTTTGATCGCACCGAAGGGTGACCTGGCCGGGATCCCGATTGCGCCGGTCCTGGCGGGGCTGGAGCGCCCCACCCTCGTCCTTTGCCCGTTGGCCGAGTCGCCGGAGAGGGAGGTGGCGCGCGACATCTTCCTCGGGCTGCGGCGGGGCGGGAGGTTGTGGGAGGTCGATGCCCTGGCCGGCCGGGCGACCGTCCTGGCCTCGCGGCGGCAACTCTGGGTTGACTTGGCCGCGTGGCTGGCCGGAGTGTTGGCGACCGATCCAGGCGCGGAGGACAAAGGGGGGGCGCCGTGACCCGTTCGGAGCGTGAGACGGGGAGAGGGACCGCGGCCCGCCGGACGACGAAAGTCCCGATCGGGTGGATAGTGATTCCAGGCTTGGCCGTCCTTCTGGCTCCTCTCGGGGCGTCGCCGGCCCTGGCTTCCTCCCGCTCGCCGCGGGTCGCGGCCCTCGCGGCGCTCGACGCCGGCCGGGCCGCGGAGGCGCTCGCTCTTTTCGACAGCCTCGCGGCGCTCGATCGCGCGGACGGCGTGACCGCCTACTGGGCGGCGCGGGCGTGTGAGCTGGCCGGTCGCTCCGACCTCGCGCGGTGCCGGTACCTGGCGGTCGAAGCGGCGCACCCGAGGGGGCCGGCGGGCGCACTGGCCGGATGGAGACGACGCGCGATCGAACGGTCGGCCGCCGATGCCGCCGCCGCGCGCGGCCCTGATGCGATCCAGCGGGCATCCGGCGAGGCGCCCGGGAACGCGGTGCTCATCCTGCCGCCGGAAGATCTCGGCGGCGCCGGCGACACGTCGCTCTTCGGGCTGACCCTCGTCTACCTCCTGCAGGATGCGCTCCGCGGCTCCGGGATCTGTCCGGTGCCGGTCTCGACGATGCTGGTCGCCGCCGATCTCCTCCGCTACGGCCGTCCGGTGCGCGCGCCCGCGGCGATTTCCGCCCTTCCGGTCAATACCCTGGAGGGGTTGCGCGCGCGCCTGGCGGTGCTGCCGGGGACCGACGGCGCCGTCTACCTCGAGGCCGGTGGTGCCGGCGCCGATGGCTCCGACCTCGCGGTCGAGTCGGCTCTCATCCGCTTCCAGCGGGAGCGAGCTCTTCCGCCGACCGGCCAGGCCGATCTCCCGACACAGGCCCGCCTGGAGGAGGCGATGGAGGCATGGCTGGACCAGCCGCCGCCTTCCATCGATCCACGACTCGTGACCAGGGCGGCCGAGCTGGTCGGGGCAACCTCGGTCGTGCGCGGCACCTACCGGCGGGAGGCGGGACGGATCGTGCTCGAGCTGGTGCCGCTCGACGCGGGGGGCACGCCGCGCTACGGCGAGCCGATCGTGCGCGACTTCGCCCCCGCGGCGCTCGTCGCCGCGGCCTCGGAGGCGGCCACCGCTCTCTCCGCGAGAATCGGCGGTGGATCCACGCCGGTCACGCCGTCGTGGTCCGTTCCTCCGGAGGAACTGGAGCGGGCCAGCCGGGCGCTCCTGCTCCTCGATCGGGGTCTTCTGCGCGGCGCGGAGACGCGGTTGCGCCGCGCGCCCGAAGTCTGGCGCGCCTGGCCGGCGATCGAAGCGGCGCAGGCGTCGTTGGCTCGATCCACCGACGACGCGAACCGGACGGAGAGCGAGCTCCGCCTGGCGTGGAGCCGCGGGTCGGGCGCGGATCCGCGCGCCGCGCTCGATGCGCTCCTCGACGATCTCGGGTGGCCGGCCGCGGCGCCCGATCACCCGCTCGAGAGCGGCGTTCACGATGTGATCGGCGCCGAGGGGATCCTGATCGTGCACGGAGAGGCGGAGTGAAGCGCGCGGCGCTCTTCGCGGCCGTCGCCGTCCTGACCGCCGCCGGATCCGGGACGGCGCGCGGGGCGACGCCGCTCTACCTCCGCGTGCAGGCCGAGCATCATCATCGAGAGTGGGAGACGTGGAAGGGTGAGGAGTCGTTCTCCGGCCTCTTCGTGCCGGTCGATCTGCGCTGGAAGCCGGATCGGTCGAGTCGCGTCGCCGCCGGGGCCGATCTCGGCTGGTTCGAGCATGAAGATCCGGCGGGAGGGGCGCGCATCGATGGCCCGCGGAATGTACGGCTCGGGGTCGATCGGGAGTGGTGGCGAGGACGGGTGCGCGCCGGGGCGGGGCTGCGGGCGTCTCTCGTGACAGAAGGGCTCGATCTGGCCGAAGGGCGGCTGGCGGAGGCGGCGACCGAAGCGGCGCTCGATCTTCCTCCCTACCTGGCGGCCGGCGGGACCCGCTTCGTGCTGCACGGGGCGGCCCAGGCCTGGCAGGGGCGAGGGGCCGGCGTGCAGGTGGGCGCGGCTTGGGAACGACGCGGCTCCTATGAGGTGATCGACGACGGGCGGCGGCTGGAGCCGGGCGATGCGTGGGCCCTGGCGGCCAGCCTGGTGCTGGAAGAGGAGATCGCGCGGCACGAATTGCGCCTGCGAGTGCAGCGCGAGGGGGCGAGCGAACTCGACGGCGGCTATCGCTATGAGGCGGGGGATCTGGCGGCTCTCCGTGCCGGGACGCGGTGGCGCCCGGCTCTGTGGGACCTTCGGGGTGCGCTCTCCTTCGCGGCGCGGGGCTCGGGCTCGATCGAGGCCGACGCGCCGCTCGATCCGCGCGGTCTGCGGGGGGGAAACGTGTTCAGCGCCTCCGCGAGCGGCGCCAGACTGATCCGCGAGGCCGAGCTCGGGCTCTCGCTCTCCTACGCCGCGATCCGGGGATTTCACGGGGATCTCGGGCATGCGAGCTGGATCGAGCCCGGTCTCTTCTGGGCGCGTCGCTGGACCGGGGGCGAGGTTCGTCTCTCGATCAGCCTGATCGAGGGCTCGACGCGTGGAGAGCGTGACCTGAAGGGGACCCGGGCGGCGGTCTCGTGGACAGCGGGGGTCCCGCGATGAAGATCGAGCGTCGCTTCGGCCGGATCTTCTGGCGAGCCTCCCTGCCGCTGGCGGTCGCCGCGCTCGCGCTCTGGAGCGCGCACTGCTCCCGCGAGCTCTCTCCTTCCTCCGGCGAAGGCTCGGTCGATCTGCGTTGGAGCTGGATGTCGGGGGCGGAGGCGCCGGCCCAGGCCGACTCGGCCCGTCTCTGGGTGCTGGACGGAACGGGTCGCACGCTGGCGGGACCGGTCGTCGCCGCGGTCGATTCGGCCTCCGGCGGCGTGGAGATCGCGCTGCGCGTTCCGGCCGGGAAGGACCGCGCGGTCCGGCTGCAGTTCGAAGGGTTGGGTGATCGCGGCCGGGGTGTGATCGCGGCCGGCACCGTGGGCGGCATCGAGATTCCGGCCGGGGGGCAGGCGGAGGCGATGGTGCCGGTGCGCGCCGTCGTGCCGGACGTCGAGCCGATCGAAGCGTCGCCCGGCGCGTCCTCCTTCACCGTCCGCTGGTCGCGGGTCCCGGACGCGACGGGGTACGAGCTCTTCGAGCAAGGGCCCGAGGGGGAGACGATCCACGCCTCCGACGACACCTTCCGGGTCGTTCCTCTCGCCGATCTGGCCCGCAAGGAGCTTCCCGTCACCACCTACCGTGCGCG
This sequence comes from uncultured bacterium, assembly GCA_964371055.1. GTDB lineage: Bacteria > Eisenbacteria > RBG-16-71-46 > CAIMUX01 > CAIMUX01 > CAYJLF01. The sequence continues at coordinate 102,930 of CAYJLF010000007.1, forward strand.
GGGTCGTCTGCGCTGGGGCGGTCGGACCGTGACGGGCGACAGCAGTTCGATCGCGATCCCGCTCTACAACGACCTGCCGCGCGTCGACGGGATCATCCCCGCGCCGGACGCGGTCGGCGTGGCTGACTCGTCGCTCGTCATCATCACCTTCGATCGACCGATCGACGCCGCCACGCTGGGAGCGATCGATCTGCCCGTCGAGGGGAACACCGTCACCCTGCAACGGATCGGCGGGGAGCTGGTCGGCTTGGCGCCTCTGGGTTCGTCGTACTGGAACCCCTCGGGCGAGACGCTCTGGGCCCGCCCCGTGACGGCGCTGCGGCGGGACGCGCGGTATCGCGTCGTGGTGGCGAGCGGCCTGGCGGATCGGGAGGGGCGTCCGCTCGACCAGGATCCCGAGGCGGAAGGTCTCCAACCCTTCGAGAGCAGCTTCGAGACCGAGACCTACGATCCGATGCGGGTCACGGCCGTCGTTCCGGCGGACGGCACCACCGACGTCGAGTTGCGCCCCTGGATCGAAGCGACCCTGAGCCGCCCGGCGCGCGCCACCACGGTGAGTGGTTCCACGGTGCTCCTGGCCGATTCGACGGGCGCGGCGGTGGAGTGCGAGGTCCTCCTGGCCGGAGGCGTCACGATCCGGGTGCGGCCGGTGTCAGCACTCGGCTTCGGGCGGAGCTATCGTTTCACCGTCACTTCCGGCGTGCGGGATCTGCGGGGCGCGACCGGCGAGCCGCTCGACCAGGATCGCACGACACCGGATGTGCACGAGCCCTTCACCGCGGAGTTCCGTAGCCGGGAACAACCGACCGGTCCCTTCGTCGAAGCGGTCGTCCCATCGGACGGCGAACGGAATCAGCCGCTCGACGGGACCGTCCGGATCCGCTTCTCTCGACCGGTGATCGTCTCCTCCGTCGACGGCGAGTTCACGGTGCGCAAGCTTCCGGTCGATGCGGCCATTGGAGGAGTCCTGACCGCGTCGGCGGATCGGCGGGAGTTCACCTTCAACCCGTCCTTGCTGGAGCGGGGGCAGCGCTACCGCGTTCTCGTCCGCCGCGGCGGGTTCGACCTGCAGGGGAATCCGACCGGGATCCGGGACGACGACGGCGTGCCCTTCGACCAGGACAGCACTGTCGCCGGGTTCCAGGACTTCTCCGCCATCTTCCGGGTGGAGGACAGTCCGCGGGTCCTCTTCGTGGCGCCGGCGGACCATCGGGAGAGGGTGCCGGTCGACACGACGATCACGCTGCGCTTCTCGCGTGGGATCGCTCTCTCCAGCGTGGCCGCGGGGGGAGTCACGCTCTTCCTCGACGGCGCGCCGGTGGCGTTGCAGGCGCCGGAGTTCAATGCCGACACGACCGAGATCCGGTTCCGGCCGGCCGATCCGCTCCGTTATTTCCGCGACTACACCGTGCGGGCCGACACGTCGTTGCGCTCGACGCGGGGCAGCCGGTTCGACCAGCTTCCCGACCTGCCGGGATTCCAGCCCTTCGAGAGTGAATTCCGCACCGACACCGACGGGATCGCCCCGCGGGTGATCGACTGGCTGCCGGGCGAGGGAGCGATCGAGGTTCCGGTGGACGCCGCGGTCACGGTCTACTTCAGCCGGCGCGTGCGTCCGCCGACCGTCCTGTTGCCGGGCAACTTCGTGCTCCGGCGACTGCCGTCGGGCGCGAACGTGCCGGGGACGATCGAGGTGGCGCTCGATAGCCTGTCGGCGACCTTCCAGCCGCTGAACGAGCTCGACTACGCGACCGACTTCGAGGTCCTGGTAACGCACTTCGTCGAAGACGAGTTCGGTCAGGGACTCGACCAGGATCCGTCCACGCCCGAGATCCGCGAGAACTTCAGCGGGAGGTTCAGCACCGACCGCGAGCGGATCCCGCCCAGCGTGGCGTCGATCGCGCCGCGAGCGGGCGCGGTGGAGGTCCCGATCGACACTGTCATCGTGGTGGAGTTCACCGAGCCGATGGGAGTCGCCGGGACGCTGGAGGGGGCCTTTACCCTGACCGGTCCCGACGGACCGTTGGCGGGGGCGCTGGCCCTCGATCCCGACGGGATCCGCCTCACCTTCACGCCGTCGCAGCCGCTCCGGCCCGCGGTCCGCTTCGATGTCCTTGTCGACACCACGGCGACCGACCTGGCCGGCAACCGTCTCGACCAGGATCCGCGGACCGGAGTGCTCGATCCGTTCGTGAGCTTCTTCACCTCGGCGCCCGATCGGATCCCGCCGCGCGTCGTCTCGAGCGTGCCCGCGCCGGGAGACACCGCGGTCGAGGTCACGGTCCGTCCGATCATCACCTTCGATGAGCCGCTCGACCCGGCGAGCCTGGCCGGCGGCGCGCGTCTGCTCGATTCGCTTCTCGCGCCGGTCGGCCTCCTCTCCATCGACCTCGGACCGGACGGCCGCACCGTGGAACTGGTGCCGGCCGACAGTCTCCTCTTTTCCGCCGACTACACGCTGGAGGTCGACGCGGTCCGGGACACCAGCGGCAACGTGATCGACCAGGATTCGGTCGACCCCGGGGTGCAGCCCTATCGCGCGATCTTCCGGACCCGGACGGAGACGATCCCGCCGCGGGTCCTCGGGGTCCGTTTCGCGGCCGGCCCTCCGGTCCCGGTCGAGGCGCCGATCAGGATCGGATTCAGCGAGCCGATCGATCCCGCCTCGCTCTCGTCCGGCACCGTGTCGTTGTGGCGGAACGGGGCGCCGGTGGCGGCGACGCCGGCTCCGGCGGCGCCGGACAGCGTCGAGCTCACCCCCGCGGACACGCTGGAGTTCGACACCAGCTACGAGCTGCGCGTCGACGGCGTCCGCGATCTCCTGGGCAACCTGCTCGACCAGGACCCCGTGCAACCCGGGAACCAGCCGTTCACCCTCGCTTTTCTCACGGTGCCCGACACCGTGCCGCCGCGCATCATCGGCGTCGTGCCGGCCGACGGTGCGATCGGCGTCGATCCACGCGTGGAGATCGAGGTCACCTTCAGCGAAAGGGTCGATCCGTTCACCGTGGTCGATCCTCTCTTCGCGCTCTACCACCCGGAAGACGGGATGGCGCAGGTGCCGGGTCAGATCATCGCAGAGCCCGATTCCATCCATTTCCACTTCCGGCCCGAAGCGCCGCTGCCGGACAGCGTGCTGCATCTCGTTCGGGTCGAGGGATCGGTCCGGGACCTGGCCGGCAACTCGTTCGACCAGGATCCCTCGACGCTCGATGCCGACTCGTTCACGGCCACCTTCCGGGTCGGTGTGGCGCCCGTCGCGGCCGCGGGCGGAAGCCTCTGCGATCCGGAGACGACGCTCGTCGCGTTCGACGCGTCGGCGAGCCAGGACCCGGACGGCAGCCTGGACCTCCTGGTCTGGGACTGGGGCGACGGGACGCGGGACACCCTTGCGCTGCCCGATCCGCTCTGGACTTCGAGGAGTCACGTCTACGCCTGCGGCGACATCCGTGGATGCGACGGCCTCGACAACGATCTCGACGGCCAGGCCGACGAGACGGGGGTGGAAGGATGCGATGAGTCCTACCGCGTCATCCTCTCCGTGCGCGACAACCACGGCATCTGGGCCTCCGACACGACCGGGGTCTCCTTCTGTGCCTTCATCGCCCGCGAGGTGTCGCCGCCTGACGGCGCCGCCGGCGTCGATCCCGCCCTGGCGGCGGTCCGGATCCGGCTCTCGCGGCCACCCGATCCGGCGCAGCTCGACAGCCTGCTGGTCCGCCTCGAGTCGGCGGCGGACAGCGTGGCCGTGGCGGTGGCCTATGCCTGGGACCCCGACAGCAGCCAGGTCGTCCTGACCCCGGCTGATACCCTGGAGGCCGGCGCGGCCTACCGTGTGCGCATCCTTCCCGGGCTGATTACCGGTGATGCCGGCGCGCGTCCGTTCGACCAGGATCCGTGCGCCCCCGCCTGGCAGGGTCTTTCCAGCGGTTTCTCGACGGCGGCCCCGGTCCGCCTCCGGTCCCGGCTGGAGCCCCCGGAGCTCCGTCCGGCCCCTTCCGGGCCGCGCGAGCCGCTTCGCCCGCCGCCTCAAGAAGGGGGTAGCCGGCGTCGATAACCTCCCTGGGACAGCGTCGAGCTGGCGGCCCGCGGGGGGTCGTCTCCAGGGGGGTTCCTTGACCCGGTACATCGGATTCCTCGTCGTCGTCGGCTGTGTGATCGGCGGCTTCCTCATGGCCGGGGGCAACATGGCGACCCTCGTGCAGCCGGCGGAGTTCATCGTGATCGGCGGATCGGCCCTGGGGTCTCTGCTCATTGCCCTCTCGCCCGCCATGATGAAGAAGACCAATCGCCGGCTGAAGGCGGTCTTCGCGGCCAGCCCGTACAACCAGAAGTCGGCCGAGCAGCTCCTGCAGCTCCTCTACCACCTCACCATCGTGGTGAAGCGCGAAGGAGTGATCGCGCTCGAGAACCACCTGCGCGATCCGGCCAAGAGCGCGATCTTTTCCCAGTACCCGCTGATCGTGAAGAACCACCATGTGCTCGCCTTCATCGTCGAGGCCTTGATGCTTCAGGTCGACGGCGCCGTGACCCCCGAGGACCTGCACGGAATCCTCGAGCGGGGTCTCGACACGCACCACGGCGAAGACTCGGTTCCCGCCGCCATGATCACGAAGGTCGGCGACGCGCTCCCCGGGCTCGGCATCGTGGCCGCGGTGCTCGGCATCATCATCACGATGGGTCACATGGACGGCGGACCGTCGGTGGTCGGCCACCACGTCGCCGCCGCGCTCGTCGGGACCTTCCTCGGCGTACTCCTCTCCTATGGCTTCGTCCAGCCGATCGCCGGGGCGATGGAACAGGAGCTGAAGGACGAATCGAACTACTTCGAGGCGATCGTCACCGGCATGTCGGCTTTCGCGCAGGGGAAGGCGCCGGTCGTGGTGACCGAGGTGGCGCGGCGCGCCCTCTTCTCCTACAACCGGCCGGGCCGCGAGGAGATCGAAGAGAAGTGCAAGTCGCTGCGCGCGGCCTAGGCCGCCTTACGGGTCGCTCCCGGACCCGGGAAGGGAGCCGGCGATGAGTCGCCGGGGAGATCACGGCGGGCACCACGGCGGCGCCTGGAAGGTCGCCTACGCCGACTTCGTCACCGCGATGATGGCGCTCTTCATCGTGCTCTGGATCCTCGGCAGCAGCCAGGAAATGAAGGCCTCGATCGTCGCCTATTTCAACAACCCGGGGATATTCGACAAAGGGGATGGAAAGGGATACCTCACCGAGGCCGGCATCATCGAGCTGGAGAAGTCGATGGATCAGATCCGCCAGCAACAGGCCGCCGACTCCGCCGCCGTGATCGAGGCGGCGCTCCAGAAACTCGGCGTGATGGACGGGGGGACCGAGGTCGCGGCCGAGAAAGGAACGCTGAGCGCGTCCGCCCGGGAACTCGAGGAGACGATCCGGTCGAGCACGACCCTGCGCGAGCTGGAAGGCCAGATCTCGATCGAGTTCACGCCACGGGGCCTCCGGATCCAGATGGAGGATCTGAACCGCAAACCGCTCTTCGCCCTCGGCTCCGCGGCGCCGACCGCTTCGGGACGGGCGCTGCTCGCGGCGATCGCGAAGGTCCTCGGTCCGCTCCCGAATCCGATCCTGATCGAAGGGCACACCGACAGCCGTCCCTTCGCCGGCCGCACCGACTACTCCAACTGGGAACTCTCCGGCGATCGCGCCAATGCCGCGCGGCGCGCGATGGAAGAAGGCGGGCTCGACCCGACGCGCCTGGTGCGGGTCATCGGCTACGCCGACCGTCAGCTCCTGGTCCCGGAAGAACCGTTCAGCGACCGCAACCGCCGGATCTCGATCACGGTCGCCTACACCAGCGCCCGCCTCGACTGAGGCGAACCCCTAGCAGGGTGCTGGAGAACTGGGCCAGCCGCGTTCGGAGCGCCGATCGGTCAGATGTGAGGCGCGCCGCCTCCCGGGCTACTCCACCCGCCCGGCTCGTCCGGGAAAGGCCACCAATCCGCTTTCCAACTGCAGGTCGGTCGGATCCGAGAGCCCCGGCATCAGGAGCGCCTGTCCCGCGGGGAGGGCGGAGTCGCTTTCCAACGGATCGAACCAGCGCTCCTCCCCGCGAATCCGGGCCCGCGCCAGCCACCGATCGAACTGCGTGAGTCCGGGCGCCTCCGCCACCAGCCGTCCGGGACGACTGCGCACGAGCACCGGCGAAGCCTCGATCCCGGCGGCGCGCAGGAGCGCGATCAAGAGGCAGGCCTTCTCCCGCGGCGTGCCGCACCGCAGGTGGGCGGTCTCCGCGGCGGCGAGGGGGCGTGGCAGCAGATCGATACCGACGGAAGGAATCGTCGCGATGCTGTCCTGCACCAAAGCTTCGACGGCCAGGGCGCGCGCTTCCGGGTCGTCGCTCCGCCGGACGATCTCTGCGGCCAGTTCCGCCGCGTCGCCGGAGCGCTTCCATTGCGCCTCCCAGCCCGCTCCGTAGTTCCGCCCCGCCCAGACCCAGTCCCGCAGCGTGCCGAAGCAGACGCGCGGAAAGACCGGCCCCACCGAGTCGGGAGGGATCGGGTAGCGGGACCACGGGGTCTCGGCGTACGGAACCCCGGCCGCCGGGAGATTTCCGGTCAGCCAGGTGAAGCGCCGGTAGCCCTCGAAGTGGCGGACGGCCGGACGAAGCGGGTTCCCGACCACGGCGGTATCGACCTGGGCCGCGGCGGGGAGGGTCACCTGGAACTGCTGCTCGATGACCGGCTCTTCCGCCCCGAAGGTCTCCTCGATCCAGCGCGCATTCTTCTCATAGGGGGGGATCGGCGCGTCGGTCCGCAGGAGCAGTTCGACGACCTCGCCGGGCTTGAGCGGGGGAAAGGTCGCCGTGGTCTCGCGCAGGAAGAGCGCGTTCTCGCAGCCTCCCGCCACCGAGGCGTTGGTCTCCCGGACGGCATCGACCGGGAGGTCGACGAACTCCGTTCGCGAGGACCAGACGCGGGCGCGGATCACCCGCAGCTTCGTTCCCTGCTCGGCCGCCCAGGTGCGCCGCCACGGCCCGAATTGCTCCGCGCCCCAGCCGGGGTCGAAGACGCGGGCGATCAGGTGCTCGGTCATGCGGCCGTTTCCACTCCCGTCGATCTCCAGGTGTCGTTGCCGGGCCATCCAGACGCCGCCGTGACCGGGGTGCGCGGACGCGTCCACGACGTGTCCGACGATGGCCCGAACTTCGGCGTCCTGGAACGCCGACGCCGGCACGAAAGTGATGTGCAGGGCGAGAAGGGCGAAGAGGATGGCACCCCCCCCGCCGGCCACCCCGGCCCGTGCCCGACCCGCATCGCCGCCGGACCGCATCGCATCGTCCCTTTCCATGCCTCTCTCCCGTCCCGTCGGACCCGCCCGCATCGACGTCCCTCCGATTTTCCCTGCACCAACTCGCAGGGCCGTGCGATCTTTCATCAAGGAGTGCGCGACCTGCCCCGAGTATAGGGACGGGCGCGATGAAAACCTCCGAACTTTTCCTTGACACTTTCGGGAGCGCTCCGTTAACTCCCCGGTTGCCGCCTCCGCATACGCCCCCTGCGCGGTATTCGGATGGCGGTCAACCGTCTTGGGCAAGTTTCAGTCCCGGCCCGACCGGGTAAGACCGAGGCAAGGAGGAACCAGATGCTGGACGATCTGCTTCTGCGCGGCTTCATCGACCTGGCTCGGCCCTGGGCGCGCGACGACGAAGAGGAGGGCGACGCCGAGGAAGAGGAAGACTGGGAAGAGGAAGAGGAAGAGGACGAGGACTGGGACGAAGACGACGACGAGGACTGGGACGAGGAGGACGACGAGGACTGGGACGAGGACGACGACGAGGATTGGGAGGAAGAGGAGGAGAAGGAGGAGTAGTTCTCCGGTCCGTGCGCTACCGGGCCGTCCGGCGGACGGCCGTCGGCCGACCCGCGACGATGCTCACTCGATGCCCTCTGTCGGTACCCGACCGAGGGCGTCTCCGTTCCGATCCGCGCGCACCGCGGCGATGGCGACCACCGTGGCCGCGGCGGCGATCACGCCGCCCAGGACGTACGGCGTTCCGATCCCCTTCTCCTGGAAGAGCCACCCGCCCACGGATGGCCCCAGGACCCGGGCCAACGACGACAGCGACTGGTTGAGTCCGAGCATCCCGCCCTGCTCGTCTTTGGGACTGCGCCGCGACAGGAGCGCGTTCAAGGAGGGGTGGAGCAGGCCGCTTCCCAGCGCCAGCGGTACCATCGCGACGATGAGCAGTGGCCAGCCCCGCGAGGCCGGGATGAGCAGGAGCCCGGGCACCAGACACGCCGTCCCCGCGACCAGGACGAGTCCCTCGCCGTGACGCCGGACCAGGCGTCCGACCAGTCCGCCCTGGATGATCACCATGAGGACCCCGACGAAGCCGAGGAGACGCCCCGCCTCCGGCGGCGTCATCCCGACGCGTCGCTCGCCGAAGAGAATCAACGTCTGTTCCATCATCGAGAAGGCGACGGTGACGAGCGCCGAGACGAGGAGAAGGGTCGTGATTTCGCGCCGCCTGATTTCCACCCGCAGCCGGGTGAGGTCGAAGACCCGAGGGCGTTGGGCCGTGAGTCCAGCGGGCCTCGATTCCGGGAGCAGCCGGAAGGCCAGGATCCAGTTCAGGGTGGACAGGGACGCCGCCGCGAAGAAAGGGACGGTGCCCGGACCGAGCGTGAGTCCGAACGGGAGCGACAGCGATACGCGGCTCAACTCACCGCCGACGAAAGGTCCGACGACGAAGCCGAGTCCGAACGCCGCCCCGATCACTCCCATTCCCTGCGCTCGTTCCTCCGGCGTCGTGACGTCGGCGACGTAAGCCTGCGCCACGGAGAGATTCGACGTGGCGATCCCGGAGAGCACCCGCGCGAGGAAGAGATGGGGGAGGGACCGCGCGAGTCCCAAGAGCGCGAACGAGACGGCCGATCCCGCGATCGAGACGAGGAGGATCGGCCGGCGTCCGAGCCGATCGCTCCACCGACCCCAGATCGGCACGAAGACGAACTGCATCAGGCTGTACGAGGCGGCCAGGAGGCCGTAGACGAAGGGGGATGCGCCGAGCGTCTCCGCGTAATGCGGCAGGAGCGGGATCATGAACCCGAAGCCGAGCAGATCGAGGAAGACCGTCAGGGCCAGGACCCCGAGGCTGGCCCGGGGACGGGATCGGATCATGCCACCTCCACCGGTACGCGCCGCTTGACACCGGACCGCGTGAACGGATGATAGTAACGGAAACGAGGGACCAACGTGCGGGGAGTGTGCTGATGAGGCTGGAACAGGCGGCTCGGAGCAATCTCGGACTGGTGCGCAGGCGCAACGAAGACTCATGGATGGCGTGGCCCCGGGAGGCCGATGGGGCGAATGAGGTGCCCGTCGCCGTTTTCGGAGTGGCGGACGGCATGGGGGGACACCCGGGCGGGGATGTCGCCAGCGCCCTGGCGGTAGGGGCGGTGTACCGCTGCGGAGACCCGGCGCAGGTCGCGGTCGCGGAGTACCTGCGCCAGGCCTTCCGGTCGGCCGAGAAGGCGATCGCCGACCGGGCGCGGGCGACCCCGGACCTGCGCGAGATGGGCACCACGCTGACGGTGCTCCTCCTCCGCGCCGGCGAGGCCTGGGCGGGCCAGATCGGCGATAGCCGCCTCTATTGGATCCGCGGCGAGAAGTGCCTCCTCATCACGCGCGACCACACCCTGGCTCGCGATCTGGTCGACCGCGGCCTGATCGGGATGGAGGAGGCCGACGACCACCCCTCGAGCCATGTCCTGACCCGGTGCCTCGGGGTCTGTCCCGACCAGGCTCCCGATCTCCTTCACCGTCCGTTGCGCCCCGAGTCGGGAGACTGGTTTCTCCTGGCCAGCGACGGCCTCGTCAAGGCGGTGGCGACCCGGGAGCTGCCCGCGGTCCTGGCCGGACGCGGTGCGGCCGACGCGGTGGAGATGCTGGAATCGCTGGCGCTCCAAGGAGGGGCTCCCGACAACGTCACGATCGTGCTGGTGCGCGTGCTCGACGCGGGCGAACCTCCATCCAGGTCCGAGGCGATCTCGTTCGACGAGGTGACAGAGCAGCTCTCCTGGTCGCAGGGGTGAGGGAGCCGTCTCGATGCAGTGGTCCTTGGCGGGGCCGCCCCTGATTCCGTCTCCCCGGCTCGATCGTCCCCGGCCTTTTCGCTCCCGGGTTCAGAAGCCCCACTGCCTCAGGATCTCGAAGATGACGACCGCGAAGGTGTTGGCGACGTTCAGCGAATTCTTCCGTCCGTAGAGCGGGATTTCGACCACCCGGTCGGCGGCGCGCATCACCTCGGGGTCGACCCCCGCCGTCTCATGGCCGAAGACCACCGCCACCGGGGCAGGGAAGCGCACGTCCCGGATCGACTCCGATCGCTCGGAGATCTCGATCGCCCAGATCGGGACGTGGCGCTCCCGCAGGTCGTGCAGCGCTTCCATCGTGCTGACGTAGTGCCGCCAGGGGACCCGGTGCGCCGTGCCCAGCGCCGTGCGATCGAGCTGCATGTGGGGCGGATAGGGAGTGATGCCGCAGAGCAGAAGCTCGCTCACCCTCGCCGCCTCGGCCGTGCGGAAGATCGAGCCGACGTTGAACGCGCTGCGCAGGTGGTCGAGGACCCCGATGATCGGGAGCGGCTCCGCCCGGACCGGACCCTGTTCGGGCGTCCGGTCGCGATCCGGTCCTTCCTCGGTGCCGGTCAAAACGCCGAACGCAGGATCTCCGCGACCCGGTCCACCTGCGCCTCTGTCAGTTCCGGATAGATCGGCAGCGAGATGATCTCGCGACAGATCGCCTCGGTCACCGGGAAGTCTCCCTCGCGATAGCCGAGATGGGCATAGGCCGGCTGGAGGTGCAGCGGCACCGGATAGTGGAGGCCCGCGCCCACGCCATGCGCGTGCAGGTGTGCGAGAACCCGGTCGCGGTCGGGGACGCGCACGACGTAGAGATGGTAGACATGTTCGGCCCACGAGGCGACATGCGGACACCGCACCGGCGGAACCGCGGCCAGCCGCTCGTCGTACCAGCGCGCTGCGCGCCGGCGCTCCTCGTTCCAGGTGTCGAGGTGACGCAGCTTCACCCGCAGGATCGCCGCCTGCAGGCCATCGAGACGGTAGTTGTACCCCTCCTCGGAGTGACGATGCTTGTCGAGGCGGCCGTGGTTCGCCAGACGGCGCATCCGGTCCGCTTCCTCCGGATCAGAGGCGGCGACCAGACCTCCGTCCCCGTACGCCCCGAGGTTCTTGCCGGGGTAGAAGCTGAAGGCCGCGAGCGAGGCGATTCCGCCGCACCGGCGTCCGCGGTAGCGCGCGCCATGCGCCTGCGCGGCGTCCTCGATGACCCGCAGGCGGTGCTTCTCGGCGAACGACAGGATCGGGTCGAGGTCCGCCGCGTGTCCGTAGAGATGAACCGGGATGATCGCGCGCGAGCGTGCGGTCAGCGCCGCCTCGAGGCCCGACGGGTCGAGGTTGAAGCTCTGCTCGTCGATCTCGGCGAACCGCGCCCTCGCCCCGCAGCGCTGGATCACTTCGGCCGTCGCGATGAATGTGTGCGAAGGGAGGATCACTTCGTCGCCCGGGCCGATCCCGGCGGCGATCAGCGCGAGGTGGAGGGCCGAGGTGCCGGAGGAGACGCCGACGGCATGCGGCATGCCGAGATACTCCGCGAACTCCCGTTCCAGGGCCTCGACCTGGGGTCCCCCGATGAAGGCCGTCGACTCGATCGTTTCGCGCACGGCCGCTTCGATTTCGGGCCGGATGCGCGCGTACTGCGCCTTGAGATCGACCAGCGGAATCTGCATGCACCACCCCTTCCCGTCCCCGCGGTTCCCGCCCGGCGGCTGATGTCCTCCTCGCCGCCCGCGCAGTCTAGACCCGCAGGTCCCGGCGGGCAAGATCGCGCCGCGAGAGGATGCCGTCAAAGAGCCGGGCGAGGCTCGCGGTCAGCACGGGACGAGCGTAGACCTGCGCCGTGCCGGCAATGGCGGCGCCGAAGGGGCGTTCCCCCGCGCGGAAGGCGCCGACCGCGGTCTGCAGGGCTTCCAGGATGGAAGACTCGTCATCGCCGCGCAGCACCAGGCCGCAGCCGGTCTGCCGCACCAGGGCGGCCGCCTCTCCCTCGGGCACAAGGGCCAGGATCGGCACGCCCGAGCCGAGGTACTCGAAGAGCTTCCCGGTGAGAATGCCGCGCGCCTGCGGACCCTCCTCGATGCAGAGGAGGAGCAGGCGGCTCTCCAGCAGGGCCTGGACCGACTCCCGGTGCGGTCGATACGGCTCGATGCGGACCACCCGGTCGAGCGGAGCGGTGGTGAGCCGCTCGGCCTGGGCCGGAGGCGTGTGTCCGATGAACCGCACGCGCAGGTGATCCGCGATGCCGGGGTCGTCCCGCAGCAACCGGGCGAGCGCGCGGGGGAAGGCGGCGGGCAGGCCGCCGGGAAGCGTCCCCGTGTGGGTGACCACCCAGCCCGGCGCCGGGGTGCGGTCGAGTCCCTCGAAGTCGGCGGGATCCCAGCCATTGGTGATGACGTGGAACTTCGCTCGATCCAGCGTGGGATGACGAGCCAGGAGGTCGTCCCGGATCGCCTCGTTGACGGTGACGACCGCGTCGGCGCGGAGAAGGCAGGATCGCTCCAGGCGTTCGTCCAGGGCCCGCGCGAAGCCGGGTCGCGCCGGATAGAAGGGGGCCCGGGTCCAGGGATCCCGGAAGTCGAGGATCAGAGGGAGGCGGCATCGTTCCGCCACGCGCTTCGCGATCCAGTGTGCGGTGAAGGGAGGGCCCGAGGCGAAGACCAGGTCGGCGTTCTCCGTGCGTGCGGCCGCGACGCCCGCCTTCGTCCCTCCCGGCACCCAGCCCATCCGCCCGTCGGGGATGAAGAGCGCGCCTCGGATCCACTGCAGCCAGCCGGCCGATCGGCCTGGGGCCGCGGACGCGGTCGTGACGAGGTTGGGAGGGGGGGCCGCGCCGGAGCGGTCGGACATCGAGCGGCCGGCGGCGCGCGCGTAGAGGCCGTAGAACTCGCGGATCGGACTTCGCACGACCAGAGCGTCGGGCGGGATCTCCGCTTTGAGGGAGTGATCGCGCACCGGGAACGCGGCGGTCTCGGGCACGGTCAACACCACGGGTCGGTAGCCATGCTCCGGCAGGTAGCGGGCGAACTTCAGCACCCGTTGGACTCCCGGGCCGCCGGAGGGTGGGAAGTAGTAGCTGACGATGAGAACGCTCCGGCGTCCCGATAGCCCGCGGTCGTTTGACACCCTATCCACCCTTTCCTATACTCCCGCCCACGCCTGCGCCAGGCCGACGCGGCCATCGCCGTGCCGGAGCCTCAGTCTATCGGATGCGTGGGTCGGGTCAATCGGGCCCCGGAGCGGTTCGGAAGGCGGGGGGATGAGAACATGTCCAACGGCGAGGCGAGCGCATCTCTGAATCCGGCCTCCCGGGCCGGCCACGCCACCGGGCGCTGGATCGCCCCGGCGCTCCTCGTGCTGGTTCCGTTCCTGCTTTACGCCTCGATGATCGTGCGCGGCTGGGAGCCCGCGGCGCCGGATACCGAGGCCGCGCGCGCGTTCTCCACCTGGGGCGCGGCCGAGCAGGCCCGGGTCGATCATGTTCCCGACTGGTATCCGCACATCTTCGGCGGGATGCCCTCCTACGGCAGCTTCACTTACACCCCGCGCAGCGTGATCCACCCTCTGGCCTGGGTGCAGAGGGCCGTGGGACAGAACCGCGGGCTCTGGTATCTCGTCCTCTGTTCCGTGGCGGGGATCGCGGGATATGCCTTCCTGCGGCGCCAGGGTTTTTCGCGGCCGGCCTCGACGGCGGCGGCTCTGGTCTACTCCGTGACCCCCTACTTCATGGGAAACGTCGCGGCGGGGCATTCCACCAAGCTCGAGGCCCTCTGTCTCGTCCCTGTCTTCATCCTGGCGCTCGATCTCCTGCTCGACCGCCCGGAGCCGCTGCGCGCTGCGTTTTTGACCCTCGCCGCGGCGGCCCTGGCCTGGTCGAACCATCCGCAGGTGGCCTACTACGCGGTCCTCATCGGCTCGCTCTACGGGATCGGACGCCTCGTGGTCGAGCGGAAATCGCGGGAGCAGAAGCGCTACCTGCCGCGTTTGGCGGGCTGGCTCCTGGCGTCCGCCGTGCTCGCCCTCGGCCTCGTCCTCGAGCCGTATCTCGCGGTGCGGGAGTACCTCCCCTGGTCGATCCGCGGGGGGACCGGCGCCGTCGGCGGAGAGCCTGGATCCTCGGGCGTCGGCTGGGAGTATGCGACCGCGTGGTCGTTCCATCCGAGGGAACTGATCTCGTTCCTCTTTCCCGGCTGGTACGGGCTCGAGGGGATGACCTACTGGGGGCCGATGCCCTTCACGCAGTCGACGCACTACTTCGGCATTGTGGCGCTCGTCCTGGCGGTGGTGGGACTCGTCCGGCTGCGGGGACCACGCCGCTGGATCTGGGGTGGCATCTCGCTCGTCGTCCTCGTCATCGGCTTCGGACGGTACCTGCCGCTGCTCTATGGGCCGCTCTACCACCTGGTGCCGATGTTCAACAAGTTTCGCGTGCCGTCGATGGTCTACGGCGTGCTGCCGTTCTGCCTCTCCTACCTCGTGGCGGGCGGACTCGATGCCCTGGCCGGCGGCGCCGGTGCTTCCGCCGCGGGGCCGGGTGTCGCGACGAAGGGTTCGGGCCGTTCCCGCGCCCCGGGTCGCGACGCGCGACTCGCGAAGTCTCGCCCCGGCCAGTCCCTCCTGGTGATCGCGGGATCTGCGATCGCGCTCTGGGTGCTGCTGGCGCTCGGCGCCCGCGCGGGGTTGGGCGGCGAGGCGATCTTCCGTCCGGAGGAACTCCGCGGGCTCGATCCGGCGCGCCTGGCCGCGCTGCAGTCGGAGCGGATGTCGATCCTGCAGGGAAGCCTCGCGCAGGGCATGCTCCTCGTGCTGGCGCTTCTGGCGGTGCTCCTGCTCTCCGCGCGCCGGGGCGCTCGGACCGCGTGGACCGGGGTCGCGATCGCGGTACTCGCCGTCACCGATGTCGTGCTCGTGAGCCGCGTCTTCTACCACCCACAGCCGCGCCAAGCCTCAGTTGAACCGATCCCCCTGCGTGGGGCGTGCGAATTTCTGGCCCGCCAGCCCGGATCGTTCCGTTTCCTGCCGGCGGGACGCGAGATCTTCAACTCCAATGCCTTCGGTCTCGTCGGACTCGAGTCGGTCGGCGGCTACCATCCGGCGAAGCTTCGCGCCTATCAGGACCTGCTCGGCTCCGACCTCGTGATGACGCCGCCGGTCCTCAAGATGTTGAACGTCCGCTACATTCTCTCGTCGACGCCCCTCGACTGGGAGATCGATCCGACGTACGAAGGGGACGGGCACGTCTATCCCTTCCCCGACTCCCTCGCTCGAGCCTGGTCGGTCGAACAGGTGACGAAAGTCGCCGACTTCAGGGCGTTGGCCCGCCGGTTCGAGGATCCCGGATTCGATCCGGGACGCGAAGCGCTGGTCTACCCCGGCGACCAGCCGGCCCGAGATCGCTTCGCCGCCGCCGACGTCGAGGTGCTCGAACAGCGGACCGGCTACCTGCGCGCCCGCGTCCGGGCGGGCGACGAAGCCTTCGTGGTCCTGAGTGAGATCGCGTTTCCGCCGGGCTGGATCGCCAGGGCGGGCGGCAGGAGCTTGCCTCTGCGACGTGTGAACCACGTTCTCCAGGGGGTGGAATTCCCGGCGGGCGAACACGAGCTCGTCCTCGAAGCACGCTCCGTCGCGCGGGTGCGCGGCGCGAGGGTCAGCCGCCTGGCGGGTGCGGCGATGCTGCTTCTCGCGGCCGGAGGCTTCTGGATCGGGCGAAAACGACCCCGCTCGCCCGGTCAGTGACCGCAGAAGGAGGGCGCCAGCCGCCGGTAAACCTCTTCGACCGGGATCGGCTCGTCCTCGCTCCGAAGAGCGACTTCCGGCCCGCCCCATTCCGGCGGCAGGCCGCGTGGCACGAGGTGCACGTGGAGATGACCCTCGACGCCCGCGCCGGCGGCGCGTCCCAGATTGATCCCCGCGTGAAACCAGCGTGCGCCCGTCTCCCGGCGCAGGATCGTCTCGGCGGCATCGAGCGCCTGCGCGATCTCGTGCCGTTCCTCGGGATCGAGAGCGGAGAACCGGGGAAGGTGCCGGTAGGGAATGACCATGAGGTGGCCGGTGGTGTAGGGGTAGAGATTCAGGATCGTGAAGGTCCTCTCTCCCCGGGCGAGGATGAGTCGATCCCGCGAAACCTTCCCGTCGGGTGGGCAGAAGATGCAACCTTCGGCCGCTTTGTTCTGCTCGATGTAACGCATCCGCCACGGTGTCCAGAGTTCGTCCATGATTCGGATCTCCCGCCTGGATCCCCAAAGACTCCACGGCTCCCCCGGGGAGTTGCGCCCGGCTCCCGTCGCACTCTAGCAGTCGCGCGCCCCTCACCCAAGTCGCGGAACGACCGGGACTGCAAGATCAGCTTGCGCGCCGACGCGGCGTGCGGGTATTGATACACGGGAGGGGTCGCCTCGTACTCAAGGTAGCAAGGAAGGAACGGACGTGTCGCTTCTGGATTACTTCACTCGCGGCGGCTTCCTGATGTACCCGATCCTGCTCTGCTCGATCGCCGGCCTGGCGATCTTCCTCGAGCGCACCTTCATGCTCCGGCGCACGCGTCTCCTGAACGACCAGTTCCTCCTCGAGGTCCGGTCCCACCTTCAGCCCGGCCGGCTCGAGGACGCGATCACGATCTGTCAGCAGAACGACGCGCCCCTGGCGCGGATCTTTCTCGCCGGACTGATGCGCGTCTCCGACGGGGAGGACCGGACGCGGCAGTCGATCGAGGAGGCGGGACAGAAGGAAGTGGCGGACCTGATGCGCCGGGTCGGCGGTCTGGCGACGGTCGTCGGGGGGGCCCCGCTGCTCGGATTCCTGGGGACCGTCGTCGGGATGATCCAGGCCTTCCAGCAGGTGGAGCGGTTGAGCGGCCACGTCGACGCGAGCGTCTTGGCCGGAGGAATCTGGCAGGCCTTGCTGACCACCGCCGCCGGGCTGTCGGTGGCCGTCCCGACCTACTTCGCCCACAACTTCCTCGTCAGCCGGATCCAGGCCCAGGTTCGCCTGATGGAGGAACGTTCCCGGCAGCTCATGCTGCTTCTGACCACCGGCCGGGACGCGCTCTCCTAGAGCGGAGGGAGGACCGGGATGCGATTCGGCGACTCGGGCGACTACCTCATCCGCATGGATTCGACCGCCATGTCCGACATCATTTTCAACCTTCTGATCTTCTTTCTGCTCTCCTCGTCCTTCATTATGGACAGCGGGATCGACCTGGAGCTCCCGCGGGCGGTGCAGCCGTCGGCCCTGTCATCGCGAGAGGTCATCGTCACGCTGGCGCCGAACGAGGCGCTCTACATCAACGAACGTTCCGTGGCCTGGAATGCCCTGGATGACGAACTCGCGCGAGCGATCCAGGCGGCGCGCGAGAAACTGGTGATCGTGCGGGGGGATGAGAACGCGCCCCTGGGGCGCGTCGTCGAGGTCATGGACGCGGCGCGGAGGCAGGGGGCCACGAGCCTCGCCATTGCGGCGCGGCCGGAAGAGGACCGGGATCGTGCGAGGAGACGCTAGCAGGGTGCTGAGGACCGCGGGACCGTTCGGCGCTTTGAACGCGGCCGGACGGCTTCACCTGCACCCTGCCAGGCGCCGGGGGATGCATGTCTGAGAATCTGATCGTCTCCAACCGGCGGGATCTGGCTCCGGGATTGATGGACAGCCTCGACTTCGGCCTGCTCGCGCTCGACGGGGAGAACCGCATTCTCTACGTCAACCGCAAGGCCGCAGAGGTCTTCAGCACCGCTCCCTCCGATCTGATCGGGCTGCCGGCGGGGGAGGTGCTGACTTCGCGAACTCCCGGTTTCTCCTTCTGGTCGGTCGACGAGATCGATCCGGAGGAATCGGGCGCGCGGGAGATCATGCTCGAGTACCGGGGCAAGGAGTATCTGCTCGAGATCCGCTGGCTGGCCCCGTTCGAGACCGACGCACCGGTGCAGACCATCCTGGCCTTCGACGATGTGACCGAGACCGTCGGGGAGGTCGAGTTCCAGCGCAGAGTCGACCGGTTCGCCTCCGTCGGCGATCTCTCGGCGATCATCGCGCACGAAATCCGCAACCCTCTCACCGGCATCCGCACCACCATCCAGTATGTCGGCAGCAAGCTCGAAGCGGGTTCCACGCTCCGGACCGACCTGCAGGATGCGATTCAGGAACTCGACCGGATCGAGCAGTTCACGACCGACCTGCTCCAGTTTGCCCGCCCGAAGTCCTTTCAACTCGAGGAACAGGATCTCAATCCGATCCTCGAGACCGTCCTGGACAACCTCGATCTGTCGTTCGAGGAGTCAGCGATCTCGATCCGGAGGGACTTGGCCCCCAACCTGCCGCGCCTTCCGCTCGACCGGGATGCGATCCAGCAGGTGTTTCTGAACATCGCCCTGAATGCGCAGGAGTCGATGCCGCGCGGGGGCCAGTTCCGTGTTTCCAGCTCCAGCCGGCGTTACCGGTCGAGGCTCGCGGTCGAGGTCGCCTTCAGCGACACCGGCAGCGGCATCTCGGAAGAGGTCATCGACAAGATCTTCGACCCGTTCTTCACCACCAAGCCGGCGGGAACGGGCCTCGGCCTGTCGATCAGCCTGCAGATCGTGCGCGAGCACGGCGGGAGAATCACCGTCCGGAACCGGAGTCAGGGAGGCGTGACCTTCCGGCTCTCCTTCCCGGTGCCGGCCCCGAGGGAGCCGAAGGATGCAATTCAGGGTCCTGGTCGTTGACGACGAGCCCTCGATCACCCGGTCCCTCGACCGGGTCCTGACCGACCGCGGATACCAGGTCTTCACCGCCGCCACGGGAGCCGAAGGGCTGGGGCTCGTCGAGAAGGAGCGGCCCCACATCGTTCTGCTCGACGTCCGGCTGCCGGACGCCAGCGGGTTCGACCTGATCGCACGGATCCACAAAGTCGAAACGGCCACCCAGGTCATCGTCCTGACCGGGTACGGCGACACCCAGGCGGTCGTGCGTGCGATGAAGCTCGGCGCGGGCAATTTCCTACGCAAACCGTACGATCTCGAGGAACTGATCAGCGCGGTCGACGCGGCGGCCCGTGACTACTCCCGTGACGCCCACCTCCTCGTTTATCGGCGAAAGGACCGCGGGCTCTACAATCCGGACGAGATCATCTACCGCTCGGAGGCCATGAAGAAGATCTGGGACCTCGTGCGGATGGTGGCGCGTTCCGACGCGTCGACGATCCTCGTCACGGGGGAGACCGGCACGGGCAAGGAGCTCGTCGCGCGCGGGCTCCACTTCGAGGGGGCGCGACGGGTCGCTCCGTTCATGCATGTGAACTGCTCGGCCCTGCCGGAGGCGCTGCTCGAGAACGAGCTCTTCGGTCACGAGAAGGGAGCCTTCACCAGCGCGACCTTCCGCAAGCGCGGCCTGGTCGAGCTCTCCGATGGCGGTACTCTCCTGCTCGACGAGATCGGGGAGATGAGCCCGCCCACCCAGGCGAAATTGCTGCGCTTCCTCGAGGAACGGACCTTCCGGCGCCTCGGCGGAAGCGTCGACATCGGCGTCAACATCCGGATCGTCGCCGCCACCAACGTCGATCTCGAACGCCGCATCCGGGACGAGCGCTTCCGGGCCGATCTCTACTATCGCCTCCAGGTGGTCTCGATCCACCTGCCGCCTCTCCGGGAGCGCGGCGAGGACACCTGCCTGCTCGCCGAGTTCTTTCTGCGCCGCTTCGCGACCGAAATGAGGAAGAAATTCCGGGTTCTGGACGACGCCGTGCGCGACCTGTTCCTCGCCTATCCCTGGCCGGGGAACATCCGCGAGCTGCGCAACGTGATCGAAAGGATCGTGCTGGTGGAGGACGATGAGGTGCTGGGCGTGCATCACCTGCCCACGCAGCTGGTGGAACGCGCCCGGGCCGGCGAGGCCGTCGAGCGCGCGGTCGTGGCCGGGGCCGGGATCGCCTCTGCGGTCGCGGACTCGGACGTGATCATGCGCCCGCTGCGCGACGTGCAGGATGATCACGTGCGTGCCGTGCTCGATGCGTGCGGCGGGAACAAGAGTCGCGCCGCGCGCGTGCTGGGGCTCTCGCGCCAGGGACTCTTCGAATACCTGCGCCGTATGGACCACCGATCGGGCACCGCCCTCTCGGAGCGTACACTTCATTGACACGCCCACTTTTCTGACAGTTTCCATCCTCCTTGCAACCCGTTGTGTTTCAGTGTGTTAGCTCCCGCGTTCTGCAACTGTCCATAAACCTAGCAGTTAGGGGCGAGGCGGAGGCTTTGCCCGAGAGGATCTGAGGACGGGCCGGGGCTCTACGCTGCAGTGCAACTATATTGTTATCAATCGGTTGAAAATAACATGGCCGGTCCTGTCGGTTCCGGCACGCCACTTGTCATAGTGTTCATCATGGAGGCAGTAGAAGTGGCGTCGAGAATACTCATCGTGGACGACGAGACGTTGCTGTTGCGAACGCTCTCGAATGCTCTCCGGGATGCTGGCTACGAAGTTCTTTCGGCTGGCACCGCGGACGATGGGGAAGCGCTTCTTCGAAGCCAGGACGCGGGTGTGGATCTCATGGTGCTGGATGTCAAGCTGCCGGATCGCTCAGGGCTGGACCTGTTGCAGGCCCAGCGCGAGCTTGGATACGCCGGCCGCGTGATCGTGATGACGGCATTCGACCAGCCGGAATCGGAGCGTCGGTGTCGCCAGCTCGCCGTGGACCACTATCTCCGCAAGCCGTTCGATCTGGAAGCGATGTTGGGTCTGATCCGGGGTCTCCTGGGGGGAAGCGGATCGGACCAGGTTGTGGGCGGTTCAAGGACGAACAATGACAGGCACGGAAGGGGGTGAATGAGGATGCCGATGGCGAAGAAGAAGGCCAAGAAGAAGGTCGCGAAGAAGAAGGCGACGAAGAAGGTCGCGAAGAAGAAGGCCACCAAGAAGGTAGCCAAGAAGAAGGTCGCGAAGAAGCGGGTCGCCAAGAAGAAGGCCACCAAGAAGGTCGCGAAGAAGAAGGTCGCCAAGAAGAAGGCTACCAAGAAGGTCGCGAAGAAGAAGGTCGCCAAGAAGAAGGTCGCCAAGAAGAAGGCCGCGAAGCGGGTGAAGAAGCTTCTGCCGGCGATCATGCCTCCGGCCTAAGACCCTTTGGCCGATGGATGCGGGGGCTGCGCTGGCCACGACCGGCAGCCCCCACGTTCTTTCCGGGTCGGGGAGAGAGTGTTTCGACACGCAAGGATTGCGTCGGGGTCCGAGGGGTAGGCGAACGTCCAGTCGGGAGGCCCGCTCAGATCTCGTGGTCATGGATGACCGCTTCGTTCGGGGGAGGGGAGTGTGGGCGGCAAAAAAGTTCCCCGCCACTACCGAGTGGACAGCCCTCAAGACCCTAGAGATAGGATAGCCCGCTAAGTAAATAGGCCTTGTAGCGCTGCTCGGACTCGAAAAGGGCAGGGAACTCGCTTCGCTACCGATTCCAACGGTAGGCTCCCCTCCTCTCCGCCGTCAACCGCTTTTTTTCACCGCCGGCCGCTTCTGTCGAATGTTCCCGTACGATCTACACTTAGCCGGGTGCTGATGAACGTGATCAACGAGGCTGCCCCTCGCCCTGCTAGACTCTGGTCGCGATCTGGTCGACCCTTCGATGGGGCGGATCCATCCCTGGGGGGGCGATGTCGTCCGCCCTGTGTCGCGGCGGGGCTTGATGGGTGGGGGGAGGAGCCGGGTACGGCCCGGCGAGGGCGCGGCGGTTCGATTCCCCGGTCGCGCGGAGCGTGCCGGCGGAGGTGGAGGTGCGATGAGGGTCCTGGTCACGGGCGGAGCGGGCTACATCGGGAGCGTCATGGTCGAGTTGCTGCGGGCGCGAGGCGACTCCGTGGTCGTGGCGGATGATCTCTCGCGGGGCCACGCGGCGGCCGTTCCGCCCGATGTTCCACTCATGATCGGCAACGTCGGTGATCGGGACTTCGTGGGCGAGCTGTTCGCCACGCAGCGGATCGAGGCGGTCTTCCATTTCGCTGCCTCGAGCCTGGTCGGTGAGTCGATGGAGCATCCTTCGCTCTACTTCCGCAACAACGTCGGCGGAGTGACCTGCCTGCTGGAGGCGATGGTGCGGCACGGAGTGGAATCGTTCATCCTCAGCTCGACCGCGGCGACCTACGGCGACCCGGCCGAGGTCCCGATCCCGGAAGAAGCCCCGGTACGCCCGACGAATCCTTACGGCGAGTCGAAACGGATCTGCGAGCAGATCCTTCGCTGGTTCGGGGAACTGCACGGACTGCGCTGGACCGCCCTGCGTTACTTCAACGCCGCCGGGGCGACCCCGTCGCGGGGCGAGGACCACACCCCGGAAACCCACCTGATTCCCCTGGCGCTCGGAGCGGCCGCGGGAAGCCTGCCGCCGCTGCGCGTCTTCGGCCTCGACTATCCGACGCCGGACGGCTCGTGCATCCGCGACTACATCCACGTCGAGGATCTGGCCGAAGCGCATCTCCTCTCGCTCGATCGCATGCGCGAATCTCCGGGCGGGATCTACAACCTCGGGAACGGTCAGGGCTTCAGCGTGCTCGAGGTCATCGCGGCGGTCGAACGGGTGACCGGCCATCGAGTTCCCTGGGAGAGCGCGCCGCGTCGTCCGGGCGATCCGCCGGCCCTGGTCGCGTCGAGCGCCCGGGCCCGGCGGGAACTCGGCTGGGATCCCCGCTGGAGCGACCTCGACCGCATCATCGCTTCGGCCTGGCGCTGGAGCCGGGAGCATCCCGATGGATACGGGCGAGCCTGACTCTGGCCGCGCGAAGGCGCCGGCGCGTGCGTTCGACTCAAAGGCCGCGCCGCTGGCCGATCGCCGGCGACCGTGCGGTCTTGACGAGGTCCTGGGGCAGGAGCACCTGACCGGCCCGGGCGGCCCGCTCCGGCGCGCCTTCGAGACGGGAAACATCCCTTCCATGATCCTTTGGGGGCCTCCGGGCAGCGGCAAGACGACCGTCGCGCGGATCCTGGGCGGGCATCCCCGCATGGCGTTTGAGCAGTTTTCCGCGGTGCTGTCCGGCGTCAAGGAGGTGCGCGCGACGGTGGACCGCGCCCGCGCGCGCCTCGAGGCCGACGGACGCCGGACGATCCTCTTCGTCGACGAAATCCACCGCTTCAACAAGGCGCAGCAGGATGCCTTCCTGCCCCACGTGGAGTCGGGCCTCGTCACCCTGATCGGGGCCACCACGGAGAACCCCTCCTTCGAGGTGAATCACGCCCTGCTCTCCCGCTGCCGCGTCTACGTGCTGCGCCCGCTCGACGACGCCGCGCTGCGCCGGATCGGAGAGGTCGCGCTCGAGGATCTGGAGTGTGCGACCGGCGTGCCCGGGGCTTCGGTGGAGGACGCGGCCTGGGAGCTGCTGCTGCGGGTGGCCGACGGCGATGCTCGCAAGCTGCTCAACCTGCTCGAGGCGTCGTGGGCCCAGCGCGCCGCCTCGGCCGACCGCGTCGACCGGGAGCTGGTCGAGCGGGTGGCGCAGCAGCCGTTGCCCTCCCGTCAGGGAGACGAGGATCACTTCGACTGGATTTCCGCCCTGCACAAGAGCCTTCGCGGCAGCGACCCGCACGCTTCACTCTACTGGCTGGCGCGTATGCTCGAGGCGGGGGAGGACCCGCTCTTCGTCGTGCGTCGTCTCATCGTCTTCGCGTCCGAGGATGTCGGCCTGGCCGACCCGGGCGCGCTGGTCTATGCGATCGCCGCCCGGGACGCGCTCGAGTTCGTGGGGATGCCGGAGGGGTACCTGGCGCTCTCACAGCTCGTGCTCTACCTCGCCCTGGCCCCAAAGAGCAACTCCGCCTATGCCGGCTATCTGCAGGCGCGCACGCTCGTGCAGGAAAAGGGGGCGCTGCCGGTGCCGTGGCGGATCCGGAACGCTCCGACGGGACTGATGCGAAGCCTCGGCTACGGACGAGGCTATCGCTACCCGCACGAAGCGCCGGGGCGATGGGTGGCCGAGTCGTACCTTCCCGATGCCTTGATCGGGCGGACCCTTTACCGCCCTTCGGCAGTCGGCCGCGAACCTCGGTTGGTCGACGACCATCGGCGCCGAACGAGGGACTTCTATCAGCTCCGTTCGCCTGATTCTCCGGAGCCGGCCGAGGGAAGGTCGCCCGGGGGCCCCGGCCCCGTCGTCGATCCCGGACACGGACCCAAGGGTGGCGAGGGCCTCGCCACATCTTGACTTCGATCGGCTCCGCCGCGTAGAGTTCACGCTCCGCGCCGAGCAGCGGACGGAGATTGTCCCCATCGTCTAGTCGGCCTAGGACTCCGCCCTTTCAAGGCGGCAACACGGGTTCGAATCCCGTTGGGGACACATTCTGCCGGGCTCCGCTTTGGCTCGTTTTGTTCGCCCGCCCCGGCAGCGGCAGCCCCCGGCTCTGCTCCCTGAAGGTCTCGAAACGTCTTGAGACTCGCTCTACGATCGCCTATGCTCGCGGGTCTGGGTTTTTCCCCGACGGCGCCTCCCCCCTGCTCCCGAGCGGCTCGGAGGCGTCGCCGCATCCACTAGCCGGGAAAGGAGATCCGAGCCTATGTCTCCGTCGACTCGCACCTTCCGATTTTCCGCCTGCTTCGTCTTTGCGCTTCTCCTCGCCGCGGGAACGGCCTTGGCCTTTGTCGCGCCGGAGCACGGGCACGAGTACGAGATCCCGCTGCCTTCGTACGACCTCCACGGGTTCAAGTCGGCCTCGGTTGCCGCCGAACGGGCGGCCGTGGAGCGAGATCTGGCCGGCGCCCTCGATGGGGATTGGCGGGTCTACGCCTGGAATCCCCCGAGCGCCACTCCGCGCTGGGTCTACGGCAGCGGCGTCCGCCTCCCCGGATCGGTGGCGACCTCGACCGAGGCCGTGGCCACGGCGCGCGACTTCGTCCGCAGCCACCCCGGGGTCTTCCGCATCGATCCGACCGCCCTGCGCTTCCACTCGGCGCCGCGAGGGGCCGGCAAGGTCGCGGTGCACTTCCAGCAGACCCACGAGATGCTCGACGTCTGGGGCGGTCGGGTCTCTTTGATCTTCACCGACGATGCGCGCCTGTTCGTCTTCGGATCGACCGCCTATGCCGGAATCGACGTGGATCCGCGCCCGTCGCTCGACGCCGGGATCGCCAGCGAGATCGCGCGGGCCGACCTCCCCTTCAACCCGGCGACCGATGCGGTCGAGGAGAGCCCGCGCCTCCTGATCCTTCCCGTGCCGACCAGCGAGACCGAGGTCGAGCACCACCTGGCCTGGCGCGTGGAGGTCCGGACCGAGGACCCGGTCGGGGAATGGATCACCCACGTCGATGCCCACACCGGGCGGATCCTCTGGCGCTACAACGATGTCCACTTCATCAACTACAGCGGCGATAGCTCCGGATTGATCCAGCGCCCCAACTACTGCGAAGGGCAGCAGGTCGAGACGATGCCCTACCTGCGCGTGCAGATCACGGGGCTCAGCTCGGTCTACGCCGACGGCAACGGCGACTGGACGGTGCCGAACGGCGATGCGACGCCCCGTTCCCTGACCGCCGACCTCTACAGCCCCTACGTCGATCTGTACAACTTCGGTGGGGCGCAGGGGGTGTTCAACGCCACCGCGACACCCGGCGTGCCGCTGACGATCGCCTACACCGACCTGAACGCCCAGAAGGACGAGAAGGACGTTTATCGCGCGGTCAATGACATTCACGACTTCTTCGAGGAGTTCGATCCCGGCTATACCTACACCAACCAGCGGATCACGGCCAACGTCAGCCGGAACTCGACCTGCAACGCGTACTACACCAATAACACGATCAATTTCTACCGGTCGGGAGGCGGCTGCGCCAACACCGGCGAGATCATGGATGTCGTCCACCACGAGTTCGGCCACGGCGTGCAGGAGAACCTCCTCGGCTGGCAGGGAGACCAGGGGCTCGGCGAGGGGAACTCCGACATCCTCGGCAATCTGATGGTCATGTCGCCGATCGTGGGTCGGGGGTTCTACCTCAACAACTGCACCGACGGCATCCGGAACTCGGCCAACAACCTCCAATACCCCGCCGATGTCATCGGGCAGCCGATCCACAGCGCCGGCCGCGTCATCGCCGGGTTCAGCTGGGACGCCTTGCAGTCTCTGGTCTCGGTCCACGGGGTCGAGGAGGCCCGCCTGATCACCGCCCGTGCGTGGCACTTCGGGCGGATGCTGCAGCAGCCCACCACCCAGCCCGACCAGGTGTTGGCCACGTTCGTGGCCGATGACGACGATGGGGACCTGACCAACGGCACGCCGCACTACGACGCCTTCTGTCTCGGGGCGACGAATCACGGGTTCGAGTGCCCGGAGATCCTGACCGGCGTCATCATCAGCCACACGCCGGTCGCCTCTCGGGAAACGGAGGGTCCGGTGTCGGTCCCGGCTGTGATCTACTCGACCGAAGGAGCGCTGGTCGCCGACTCCGTCCGTGTCGTCTATCGCGTCAACGGCGGATCGTTCCAGTCCGTCGTGATGCAGCCGTCCGGCGGTCCGAATGAGTATGCTGGCGTGATTCCATCGCTGACCGTACCGAGCGAAGTGGAGTACTACCTGCGCGCGCGCGACGTCGCCGACAACGTCCGGACCAGTCCGGCCCTGGCGCCGGCGACGCTGCACGCCTTCGATGTCGCCACCGAGTACGACCCGCTCGAGGTCGAGAGCGGATGGACCGTCAACCTCGAGGGAACGGACAACGCGACGACCGGACAATGGGTGCGCGTCGATCCGAACGGCACCAGCGCGCAACCGGAGTATGATCACACCCCGGATCCGGGCGTGATGTGCTGGGTGACGGGCGACGCTCCTCCCGGCTCGGGCGACGGCGCGGCCGACATCGACGGCGGCACGACCACGCTCTATACCCCGGTCTATGACCTGACCGGTGCCATCGAGGCTCGCGTCAAGTACTCCCGTTGGTATTCGAACGACAAGGGTGCCACCCCGGGCACCGACACCTGGCTCGTGCAAGCGCGCAACAACGGCGGCCCGTGGGTCGAGGTGGAAAGCACTCTGCAGTCCTCGAATGCATGGGTGCTCCGCACGTTTGACCTCCTGTCGGCGTTCGGCGGCGCGATCGGAACGGTGCAGCTCCGCTTCGTCGGCAGCGACCTCGGCGAAGGATCCCTGGTCGAGGCCGCGGTGGACGACTTCGAGATTCTGGCCCAGCTCTCGGCCGCTGACGTGTCCGGTCCGGCGACGGCATCGGCTCGCTTCGCCCTCGGCGGCGGGCAGCCGAACCCGGTGGTCGGGGCCGGCCGGATCGCGTTCAGCGTGCCGGCGCCTAACCGCGTCGATCTCGCGATCTTCGACGTCGCGGGGCGCCTGGTGCGTGCGCTGCCGTCGGGAGTGTACGAGGCCGGCGAGCACGGCATCCTCTGGGATGGCCGGGACGCTTCCGGACACGTGCTTCCGTCCGGGGTCTACTTCGTCCGGATGGAGGCGGAGGGGTTCCGCGCGACGCGCAGTCTCGTGTTGAGCCGCTGATCGGTCATCTGCTCCCGCGCCCGGCGCCCTGGTCGGTCGGGCGCGGGGCAGCGAAGCAAAAGCCCCGGGACGTCGTGAACGGCCCGGGGCTTTCTCGGTTCAGATGAAAAGCGCGGCGGCGGCCCGGCCGATCCTCATTGGGTGGGGGACTGGAGGAGCGTGTTGCCGGAAGCCGCCGCCGGGAGGTCTGGGAACCGCCATCCCCTGGTGGTCCGCCGTCCGCACCGGGCGCACGGTGCGCCCGGAACGCGCGGTGCCAATCAGCAAGACTGCAGTACCCAAGAGCGTTGAAATCGGGGACGTCTGCACGTCGCACCACGCTATACCCCGGTCGGGCCATCCGGGTTCCCGTCAGACTTGATCCCCGGCCGACCCGGGCCGACCGGGGATCGCATCGGGGGCGGGACCTCCGTTGCGGGGAGGCGTTGACCGCGAGCCCCGGTCGGGCTAAGGTCCGATTTTCGAGGATGATGGCAAGAGGGATCGCACTTTGGAGGATCAACCAGGGATGGTATCTCGGCGGCGGTCGGGGCGGTGGAGGGTTTTGACCTGTTTTCTGGCACTGGCGGGCGTGGCCGGCGTCGTGACCTGGTATTGGATCCGCCGGGATCATCCTCCCGTCCAGGCTCTCCTCGAGGCCCAGATGTACCTCAATCTGGCCCGGGAGTGCGCGCCCGAAGATGCGGCGCGGCCGATTCTGGAGTCGGCGGAGCAGAATCTCGACGATGCGGAGCGATCCCTGCGGGCGGAATACCGGCGGTTGATCCTGCTCCGCAACTATGACCTCTCGCGCTATCACATCGACCGCGCGCGCGTCCTGTGCGGGGATGCGATCAGCACCGCCCGGGAGGCCAGGCAGGAGGCGGGAGCGCAGTGCCTCGCGCGCCTGGCGGGATTGCGTCGCTCTTTGCAGACGACGCGAGGGTTGATCTACAAGCTGACGATCCGAGGCGACGCGATCACACGGCTCACCTCGACCGAGGTCCTCCTGAACGCGGCTGATGCCCGCCTGACCGAACACGAGACGCGCGAGGCGGAAGAGCTTCTCGATCGCGCCGAACAGCAGCTTTCCGAGGCCTCGATCAACCTGCAGGCCAGGCTGACGCGATTCCTCGAGCGAAGGCAGGAGTGGAATCGCTGGATTCGGGACGCGCTGGCGGAGTCGTCGGGGAAGAGCGATCCTCTGCTTCTGGTCGACAAACTCAACCATGAGCTCTATGTCCTCCGCCGCGGCCGGGTGGTCGAGTCCTTCGCGGTGGAGTTTGGCAACAGCTGGATGGACCGCAAGCTGCAGGAGGGAGATCGGGCGACGCCGGAGGGGCATTACCGGATCAGCCAGCTCAAATCGAACGGCAACAGCCGGTACTACAAGGCTGCCCTCCTCGACTATCCGAACGCGGCCGACCGGACCCGCTTCGTGGCCGCCAAGCGGGCCGGATCGATTCCCCGCAGTGCGCGGATCGGCGGCCTGATCGAGATCCACGGCGAGGGAGGTCGCGGCAGCAACTGGACCTCCGGCTGCATCTCGCTCAGCAACCGCGACATGGACCGGCTGATGTCGTTCCTGCGCGTCGGCACCCAGGTCACGATCGTGGGTGTCTGGCAGGAGCCAGCGTGGCTCTCGAGCAACGGTCATGCGTCGGGGGCTTCCGCGTCGAAACGCGTCGATTAGTCCCGTAATCCCGGGGAAGGAGACGACAGCGGACATGGCGGGCCCACGCTGGCGCCGCGCGCTCTGGGCCGCGGTCGTGGTGCTGTTGCCGCTCGCAGCGTGGTTCAGCCACCACGCCTTGCAGCAGTCGCTCGAGCGGCAGGCGCGACAACTCGACCTCGCCCGGCTCATCCGCGAGGCCGGTCTCTCCGGCCGCGTCGATCCCCCGCACTGGACCGGCTCCCGCCTCGTCTGGTTGCCCCGGCCGCAGCTGCGCCTCCTGGCGGTGGAGGCGGCGATTCACTCCGGGCGGCCGGGGCCTGGACGCACCTCGGGGCGGTTCCAGATCGCCGCCGTGCATCTGATTCCGCGTTGGGGCTTTCCCCTGCGGCGGGGACTCGAGCAGGTCCAGTTCTCCGGCGGTTTCGTCGAGGTCGGACGCGACCTGTTGCCGGAGATTCCCGTGACCTACCTCGACCCGGTCGAGAACAGCGTCCGTTCGGTTCCCTGGTCCGCGCTCCTCGATCTCGTGCGCTGGATCCCGACCGACGCCGATGCCGGGAAGGAAGAGCCGCCGGGCGGCGCCTGGGGACAGGGTTCCTCGCTTCCTCTCTTTTCCGCCCGCGACCTCGACCTAAGGATCGTCGGGCTGGAGATACCCCCGGACCGGGTGCTCGGTCTCGACCAGGCGCGACTCGAGATGCGCCCGGGGCGCATTGACCTCAGGGGCCGTTTGCGGGTCGCGAACGCGGAGGGCGTGGAGGCGGCGGTTCCATTCCTCCTCGTTCGTCGCGACGCCGTGCGGGGTCAGGTGAACTGGGAGGCGCACGTCGGATCGCGCACCTCCGGGATCCGCGCCACGGCCACTGAGCAGGAGGGCGAGGATCCGCGGTGGCGCGTGGAACTGGTGGACGGCCGAGGCCTCGTCGGCGCCGCGCTTCTGAGCGGCCGTTCCGGTGCGATGCGGCGTCTGCGCTGGAGCGGGCCGTGGCGTCTCCGCGTCGAGGGGGCCGGTTCCTTTCCCACGGGTCTGCGGGAGTCCGTGGTCGAGCTCGAGTCGGGACGGGTTTCGCTGGAGGGAGAGACGGGACTGGAGGCGCTCGCGCGCGGACGCCTGACGATCCTCCCGGGGCGGGTCGATCTCCCGTCACTGACGTTGATCGATCCCAACGGATCGGGGGACAGTGCCTCGGTCCGATTCACTTGGCTGAGCACGCCGGAAGGACGCCGTGTCGATGGTGCGCTCAAGGGGCATCTCGATCCGGCCTGGGTCGGGATCTTTGGTGAATCGTGGCGGGCGCGGGGACGGGTCGACTTCGATCTCAGTTTCGAGGGTCGGTACGGGGGGATGACGCCATGGCGCGTGGCTCCTCGTGGCACCTTGCGGGGCGAGCTGGACGAGTTCGCCGGGCCCTGGTTCGCCGATACGCTGCGCCAGGGGCGCATCGATGTCTGGGGGGCGGGATCCGGACTGGGGTGCGTCGTGGCGGGGATCTGGGGGAGCAGCGTCTTTCGCCTGGAGACCCGGGGCTTGCCTGATCCTCGCCCGGAGTACTTGGATCTCGTGGCGGCGGGTGGAAGCTGGACTTTGACCTCGCCTGGCTGCCGCCTCGAGGACTTCCGCCTCGATCCGGGGCGATTTCCGCGGACGGGGGAGGCTCCTTTCTGGCTTGGCCTCCCGGGGCGCGGCCGCGTTCGCATCGATACGGGATCGATCCGCGATGTGCCCTTCTCGGACCTGCGCGCGACCCTCCATCGTAGCCGCGGAGGAAACCGGATCGACAGCCTGGCGATCGAGATCGCGGGCGGCCGCCTGGAGAACGGGCCGGACGCTCCGAGCTCGCGTCGCTCGGAGCCCGGAGGGCGTGGCAGCGGCGTGCTCCGCCTGCGCGGCGAAGAACTCGACCTCGCACAGCTCCAGGATCTGCTCGCCGGTTACGGTGTGCGCCTGCCGGGGCAGCTGGAAGGAACGCTGGGCGGGTCGTTCCAGGTGCGCTGGCCCGAGCCCGGCGCATCGATCGACCAGGCGGAGTTCCGGGCCGCGGTGAAGATCGTACGGGGCAGCCTGCGTGGACTGCCGGGACAGGACGCGCTCCGGCGTCGCACCGGGCTCGATCGGATGGCGGTGCTGAGCTTCGATGATCTCACCCTGGAGTTGGAACGGAAGCCCGAGCAGATCCGTTGGGATCGCCTTCGCCTCGTCGCGCCGGAGTTCCGCGCCGAAGGGGCCGGCCGGATCGGGAGCGGGCGGGAGCTGGATGCAGTCCTGCGCGTCCGGCCCGCGGCCGCGGGAGACCTGGGGCGGTTGATCAGCGCTCTCCTGAGCGAGGACCAAGCCCTCCTCTATGCGCGAATCTACGGGCCTCCGACTGCCCCCGAGGTCACGCTGCTCTCCCGCCAGGCGTTCCGCCGAGCCCTGGATGCGATGGGGGGGACGCTCCCGGACGACGACGGCGGGCGATGAATCGCGGCGTCGAGGACGCCCACCTCGCGTCGCGGCCCACCTCGTGAGGTGAAGAACCGGCCCGGGCGGCGCATCCGATCACGGCGGCGGAGGTGGTCTTTCGATCAGGCCACGGAGCGACCGCCGTCCACCGGGAGAATCGTTCCGGTCACGAAGTCGGCGTCCGCCAGGTAGAGCACGCCCCGCGCGACGTCGGCCGGAGTTCCGATGCGGCGGAGCGGCGCGGCCAGCCGGATCCGTTCGCGCAGATCATCGGGGGTCCCTTCCGGCAGCAGCACGGCGCCGAGTCCGAGTCCGTTGACCCGCACTTCGGGCGCGAGCGCGCGCGCCAGACCGAGGAGCCCGGCGCGCAGCCCGGCCTTGGCGATCGTATAGGGGATCCGGTCGACGTACGGCCGATCGATCGACCAGTCGAGCAGGCCGATGATAGAACCCCGTCCGCGCGCCTTCATCCGCAGGCCGACCTCCCGGGCCAGGAGGAAGGGAGAGGTGAGGTTGACGCGCAGCGTTTCCTCGAATCTCTCCGGGTCGATCTGGTCGATGGGATCCCGCGGGTAGATCGCCGCGGAGAGGACGAGGAGATCGATCGGTCCCATCGCCGACTCGACCGCCGCGCTGAGCGCGGTGACGGAGAGGGGATCCGTCAGGTCCGCGGGAAAGCAGAGCGCGGCCGGGGGCCCGGCCGGCGGGGTGGCCAGTGCCCTCGCGGCGCGGATCCGGCCGGCCAGTGCCTCGGCTTCGGCCTGGTGGTGGTGGTAGTGCAGGGCGAGGCGCATGCCCCGTTCGGCGAGGGTTTCCGATACCGCGCGCCCGAGTCGAATGCCTGCTCCGGTCACGAGGGCCAGTCCAGGTTTCTGGCTTGCCTGCTCCATCATGGATCCCACCTCCGTTGCGCCCCACGGCGTCGGAATGATAACAGGAGCGACGCGCGACCGGCCCCGATGTTGTGGGCGGGGCCGGCGATCCCTATACTGCACGCGCGCCGGACCACGAGGTCGGGGCAGGACCAGGAGGGATCATGATCGACTTCTCGCTGACCGAGGAGCAGAAGCAGCTGCAGGAGTTGGCGCGCGAGTTCGCGCAGGGCGAGATCGCGCCCCACGCCGCTCACCACGATGAGACGGGAGAGTTTCCGTGGGAGATCCTGCGTAAGGGTTGGGACATCGGTCTCATGAACACCCACGTCCCGGAGGCGTACGGCGGCCTCGGCCTGGGAGTGCTGGAGGGGTGCATCATCGGGGAGGAGATCGCCGCCGCCTGCTCCGGCATCGGAACGGCCATGGAGGCGAACCAACTGGCCGAGGCGCCGGTGATCGTCGGTGGCACGGAGGAGCAGAAGAAGACCTGGCTCGCCCCGATGGTGGAGGAGTTCAAGCTGGCGGCGTATGCCGTGACCGAGCCGGGCGCCGGGAGCGACGTCATGGGGTTGAAGACGACGGCGCGCAAGGTCGGCTCGGAGTACGTCATCAATGGATCGAAGATGTGGATCACATCGGCCGGCGTGGCGGAGTGGTACTTCGTGGTCGCCCTGACCGACCCGACCCGCGGCGCGCGCGGCATGAGCGCTTTCATCGTTCCCCGGGAGGCGGCCGGCGTCGAGGTGGGCAAGAAGGAAAAGACCATGGGCCAGCGGGCGAGCGACACCCGCGGCATCACCTTCACCGACGTCGTCGTGCCGGAGGCGAATCGCGTCGGTGGGGAAGGGCGGGGCTGGTTTCTGGCCATGAAGGCGTTCGAGCACACCCGGCCGGTGGTGGCCGCCGCGGGGGTCGGGGTGGCGCGCGCCGCGATGGAGCACGCCATTCGTTACGCCAACGAGAGGCGCGCGTTCGGCCATCCGATCGCGCAGCAGCAGGCGATCGCCTTCATGATCGCGGAGATGGCGCGGGACATCGAAGCCTCGCGGCTCTTGACCTGGCGCGCGGCCTGGAAGATCGATCGCGGGGAGTCGAGCCTCCTCGAGGCGGCGTACGCCAAGCTGATGGCGGCCGACACGGCGATGCGGGTCACGACCGACGCGGTGCAGGTCTTCGGCGGGTACGGCTACAGCCGGGAGTATCCGGTCGAGAAGCTGATGCGCGATGCCAAGGTCTTCCAGATCTACGAGGGTACGAGCCAGATTCAGCGCCACATCATCTCGAAGAACGTGCTCTCGATGGGGCGCAGCGCCTAGCTCTCAGGTGTATCCGGTCGGTCCGTTGGAGCAGAAGCCGACGGACCGTCCGACGGACCGGTCGGCTCGGCCGGTGACTCAGCTCGGCGGTGACTCAGCCTACATGCGAGCGGCTGAAGATCGGATCGCTCAGGTCGAGCTTCGCGACTTCCTGTGCGAATCGCTTCTTCTTCCGGTCGTAGAAGTTGGCGCGCTCGTGATTCTCGCTGCCGCGGTACCCCTCGACGAGCAGATCACACTGGTGGACCAGCTCCTCGGCGACGCGATGGCGGAGCAGCGGGCTCAGGTGGCCGCTCTGGTAGGCCTTCTCGAGGGCGTAGACGCGGAAGCGTTCCAGTCCCCACTCGTGGCTCTGGGCGCCGATGGCATCCACCTGGCGGGATGGCTCGAGACGCGCGGCGGGATAGCGACTGGTCAAGCGGAGCCAGAAGTCGAAGTCCTCGCAGACCGGCAGGTTCTCGTCGAACGGCGTTTCGTTCCCCAGGCAGTGGCGACGGACGAGCGCTCCGCTGAGGCGCTCATCGGTGCACTCCAGGATCGACTCCAGCGAGACAGGGATCAGCTTTGACTTGCGACGGGGGGCGGCCCGACGGCGCTTCTCGTCGTGGGCCACGAGGAGGGCGCCCAACTCGGCGTGCTCATCGAGGACCAGCGTCTGTTCCTCCAGCTTGTCGACCTGCCACAGGTCGCCGGGATCGGCGAAGCAGAGCAACTCGCCCGTGCCCAGAGCCAGAGCGCGATTGCGCGCGGCGCCGGTGCCCCGGGGTGTGACCTGATGCAGGTAGTGGACGAGCGTCCCGTCGTGGATCATCCGCACGGACCGCGTGCCCGTGTCCTCGCGGAGGCTGTCCCACCAGACCCGCTCGACGCGGGCGGGATCGGGGCCGAGCCGCGCGAGCACCTCGGGGCCGGTCCCGTCGGTCGACCCGTCGTCGGTGATGAAAAGCTCGTAGTCGCGATACGATTGGGCGAGGATTGTTTCCACTGTCGAGAGCAGCGCGTTACGTGCGTTCGCCGCCGCCACCACCACCGTGACACGAGCCATGCCACGCACCTCCCTGCATCCGCCGTCAACCCGGGCCGAAGTCTGGTCCGTGACCCGGCCTTATAAAGTTCTTGTCTCGCAGGCGACAAGCAGCCGCACTGAGTCTAGCTTCGGGACAGGTTCTGGTCAAGGCGGGAGCGGGCCGACCAGCAGAGAGGTGAAGCACGGCGTGAAATCGGTTCTTGCCGCTCTCGGGGGAGGGAACCGATGATGGTTCGGTTGAGTTGGGATCAAGTCGCGGCGCGGATGGTCGCGGGATGCCCGGACGGATCCGGACAAGGGTGGAAGGAGGGACGAGATGCAGGAGCGGGTTGGCCGGGTCACATTCCTCGGCCAGGAGATGACTCTGGCGGGGCCGGACGTCGGCGAGGGTGAGCGCCTGCCCGACTTTACCCTGGTGGCCCCTGACCTGACAGAGGTCCGGTCGTCGGATCTGCGGGGAAGACCGATCCTGTTCAACATCGTGCCATCGCTCGACACCAGCGTCTGCAGTGCGCAGACCCGGCGCTTCAACGAGGAGCTCGATGCCCTCCCGGCCGGAGTCGAGGTGATCACGGTCAGCGTCGACCTCCCGTTCGCCCAGGCCCGCTACATCGCGGTGGAGTCGATCCGTCACCGGTTGCTCTCCGATCACCGCGAGGTTTCCTTTGGCGATGCGTTGGGCCTGCATCTCAAGGAACTGCGCCTGCTCACCCGGGCGATCCTGGCGGTGGACGCGGCGGGCGTGATCCGCTATCGCGAGATCGTGGATGAGATCAGTCACCATCCTGATTACGTGGGAGCGTTGCGCGCGATCCGCGAGCTGGCGTAGCCGCGTACTGCAAAAAGGCATGAGACCCCGGCATCCTTGCGGATCCGGGGTCTCGTACTGCTTGGGCTCCGGAGCCTCGCGGGAGGCTCCGCGGCACTCAACAATGATTAGTTGTAGAGAGCCTTGATGGCGCCCCAGCTGCTCTCGTTGACCGGCGTGCCACCCTCACCGACCCAGCCGCCGAGCCCGAAGGCCTGCAGCGCGTAGCCAGCGACGCTCGGGTGATTCCAGCCCGTCGGGTAGCCGATGCCAGGAGCGATGTTCGTGCGCGGAACGCCACCGAACCCATCCTGGTCCATCGCACAGCCGAAGTTCGCCAGAACGCCCACGAAGCTGCGCGGCCAGTAACCGACGAAGAAGCCGTCGGCGCCGGCGAGCGCATCCGCGATGTCGATGTCATAGGTCGTGACGGTCGGCCACATGCCAACGCCAGCGACGTTGACCGGGGTCGTGACGCTGAGAACGTTGCCCGGGTTGTCGGCGGCGACATCGTAATCCCAAACGAAGATGTCGATGATGCCGGTGCCGGTCATGGTGCCCCAGCGGGTCAGGAACTGCTGCGCGCCGCAGACGTTGCCGGCCACGCCAGCGTAGCCCTCAGCGAACGAACCGTAGTCCGGAGCGGCCACGCCACCCATCTGCCAGGTGAACGCGTTCTCGGTGCTGCCGTCATGGTTCATGTAGAGGACCGAAGGCGGGCAAGGATCGACGTCTCCGGACGGAGCGTGGATGCCCTGGCCCTGGATGAAAGCGACGTTGTCAGCGTTGGCGACGCCGGCAACCAGCAGAAGAGCGAAAAGCACTGCCAACTTCTTCATTGGATTGTGTTCTCCCTGTGTATGTAGAGATTCTCGCACGTAAGCCCCGACGATACTGCACCGCGAGGCCCTGGATGTAGAGAAGCAATCCACCTCCCAACCTCCCGAAGAGTGTCTGCTGGTCTCCGCATCACCACCTTTCCGGAAATCCTCAAATTCGGGCGGGCACCCCTCGGGGGCCCTAATCCATGCCTTTGGCGGATCGCCGTCATCGACCGGACTTCGATCCAGGCAAACCGTGCGGCCCAGTGGCTCGCGTCCAGAAGAGTATGACCGATTCCCGGTCCTGGGTCAAGTGCAGGGAAAGCGAAAGAGTCGGCTTCTGGCGGAATTGGAGTTCTCAAGAGCGCTTGCCTACCGGCGCCCTCCCGACCTGGGCGTCCCGCCAGGTGGAGAGCCATGGCCTCCGGCGCCCCGGGGGGGGCTGGCGGGGCGGCCGGATGGACTGGAGGCCCGGCCCGGCCGGGGAGTGGACCGGATCTCAGGCCGGGCGCGATCGCCGCCCGGGCGGCTCTCCCGGGCGCTCCGCACCGACGGACGGTTCGGGTCCGGGGTGGAACGGCTGGCCCGCCCGAGGGGGCGGTAGTCCGGCCTCGACCGGGGTTCCGGTCGAGCGGTGCTCCTGGTCCAAGCGTGTCTGCCCTCGGGGCGTGACCGGTGGTCACCCGAGTATCCGGCGTGAGAGGGGTACCAGCGTCCGCCGGGGTAAGACCAGCAGTAGCTCGGGCCGGCCCACGTCCAGCGCCACGGCCACCACCCCGCGTAATAGGCGCCGCAGTCGATCCAGCGGAAGGGGAAGCGATAGGCATAGAACCACGGAGTCGAACCCCAGCCGGGCCGGAAGGGGTCATATCCGAATGGATCGTAGTAGAGATGGACAGCGATTCCCGGCGCGTCGTAGCCGCGATCCCACTCGCCGCCCTTGCCGCGCGCGCCCTCCGTCCGGGCGGTGCGGATCAACGCTTCGAGCAGCGCGTCCGAGGCTCCCGCCTGCTTCAACGCGACGAGCTCGTCCGCGGTCAGGTGGAAGACCGATCCATCCGCCTCGATCTGGTCGAGGATGACCTGCTCGCCGATTCTCTCCTCGAGCATGCGCTCTACGTCGCGCGTCGTCAGCGCCGCGGCGGGCGCGGCGGCAAGGGCGACGAGCACCAGGGCCAGGGCCATCTTGCGCCACACAGGGACCTCCCCGGGGTCTTGACCCCGCGCTGCGTTTCATCGACGACAGCACTCTAACCGCGAGGCGGCGACGGCAGTTCCTCCCAGCGGTTCCGCTCTAGATCATACAACCAGCAGGCCCCTGACCGGGTGACGAGAAAGCCCCAGGTCTCCATCTCGTGGATCTCCGCCGCCGTTACCGGAAGGGGGAGAATCTTCGTCTCTTTGCCCTGGGCCCGGAACGCCTCATCGATCGTCAGCCACTTCTTCTGTTCCGGGTGGTACTGCCAGAGTTTGCCGTCGGCGGTCAGGACCCCTCCGACGCTGTAGACCTGCAGGACCGGTCCGGGCAGCCTCTCGTGCGCGCGGGCGGACTTGGGCTCCGCGCCGCCCCAGAACACCAGGGCAGCGAAGAGGAGTCCGGCCGCCGCCAGCCCGGCGATCAGCGCTGGGCGCGGGCCGCGGGTCGGTAGAGTCGATCGGGTCGATTCTGACTTCGGAATCGGTCTCATCGTTGGCCTCCATCAGGTCGTGCTTCCGCCCGGCCGGCGGTCGCGGGTGATTTCATCGGACGATCACGACACGCGTGCCGCGACGGCCGGTCGCGGTGCGTAGCGACACCCAGTACGAACCGGACGGGAGGTCGCGTCCCTCGTCATCCCGACCATCCCAGAGAAGATACCGCGGGCCGGCCGGCAGATCTGCGTCGAGCAGAGTGCGCACGAGACGTCCCGCGGCGTCGAAGAGGTCGATCCGGGCGCGTCCAGGCTCCGGCAGGTCGCAACGGAACTCGGCCTCGCCCCGCCGGGCGCCGAATGGATTCGGACGGGCCGGCGAGAGGGCGAGCTTTGGCGAGACCGGCGGCGCGTAGAGCGTCGCGTAGGGGCCGAAGACGACCAGCCCCTCTGGATCGAAAAGCGTGCGGAAGCGGTAGCGGTACTCGCGACCGGCCTCGACGCCCGTGTCGAGGAAGACAACCTGCCCCAGAGAGTCGGGGTGAAGTGGCTCGTCGTGTCGCGAACCCCACCGGATCGGATCGGCCAGGGTCCGCTCGATGACGACCCCTCGGGTCTGAAGGCCGGCTGGCAGGCGGAAGGAGATCTCCAGGCCGCGGTCCCGGGAATCGAACCGGAGGTCGTCGACATCGCGCGGGATGATGCCGCTGGCGTCGAGGCGGACGGAGATCGCGCGGACCGGCCGGCCCGCATCGTTGCTCTCAAGGAAGAGAGTGCCGGCCCACGAACCGTTGCCCACCGACGAGGCGTCGAAGGAGAGTTCGCAAGGCTGCGCGTCGCCCGGGGCGGCGTGCCCGTGACGAGGCTCGCGGGAGAGCCACGGGATCTCGGGAAGCGCGGGCGCGCGCTCGAAGGGCGTGCCCTGGAGCGTAGAGTGCAGCGTGACCTGCAGACGGACTTCGGATGGATCGGAGATCAGGCCCCACGGCACCGCGAGGAGGAGAGAGTCGGCGCCGGCCGGCAGCACAGCTCCGGTCAGGCCGATGATCGGTTGCATCAGATCGTTCAACAGCACCGCGGGTCCGTCGTGCCCGGCTTCACTTGCCAGCGATCCGAAGGCGACGAGGTACTCCGCGGCCATGTTCAGATCGCGCCGGCCGGTGGAGAGGTTGTCGTCCGTATCGATCCAGATCAAGCCACCCCAATCGTGGCGAGGATCGCCCCAAGGTCGGTCGCCCCGCAGTCGGATCTCCAGGACGGGACCGATCTCCGCATCGTCTCGCTCGCGCGCATCGACCGCGATGAGATCGACCGCGAGGGTGGAGTCGGCCTCCCGGGTCCAGAGCTGTGCCCAGGCTTCCCCGAGGCCGCGACGGAAGAGGAGGCGTGCGGCGTCGATCTCCGCCCCGTCCTCTCCGAGGTAAGTGTTGAAGCGCAGGGTTCCGCCCGTGAGATTCTCGACCATAAACGTGGTGTCGCCGGCGGCGAAGCCGTTCATCTCGTAGACCACGGTCTCGAAGGGGAGTCCCAGGGCGGGGGCGTAGGGCGCGGCTTCCACCTCGCGACCGGCGCTGGCCCCCTCATCCCATCGAGCGGTCAGCCGATATCGATAGGTCACGCCGGTCTCCAGCCCGGCGTCGCGCCAGCGCGTCGCCCGCAGCAGCCCGCCGTGCACCGGGAAGAAGGACGATGGATTCTCCGCCCGCGTCCGTTCGAGCAGGTAGCCGAGGAAGCGGGTCGCCGTCGTGTCGATTCCGGCGGGGAGTGACCAGGTGAGCTCGAGGCAGTCGGCTCCGCACTCCACCGCGCGGAGGCGCTCCGGCGGGAGGAGCGCCTGGGACCGCAACAGCGTGACGTCATCGAGGTACCAGCCCAGGTCACGGACGCGCGCGTCGCTCTCGAAACGGAACTGCAGCCACCCGCGCCGTCCGGCCAGGCGATCGAGCGGAATCCGGACGGGGGACCAGGCGCCGCCGTCCCCCGTAAAGCCGGGTCCGTCCAGCGCGCGCACCAGGGACGAGGAATAGCCGCCCTCCGGTACGAGGAGGAACCACGGGCCTTCCGGTTCGAACGCCCACTCGACGCGAGCCCCGTCGAAGCCTTCTTCACACCGATACCAGTGGAGGAATTCGAGGCGGGCGCGATCCCAGCTCCGCAGGTTGATCGGGCCCCAGAGCAGGGAGGCGGAGAGATTGTCTTCGTGCGGTCCGTCCAGGGTCGTTGCCCAGAGGCGTTCGCCACTCCAGGCGGACGGGCCGAGGGCCGGAACCCCCCACTCCCAGCCCGACTCCGTGCTCATGTCCTCGGGTAACGTTTCGAAGTCGAGATGGCGCCCTTCATGCACCGCGATCCGATGCGCCCCCGTGGCCGGCCATCCCCCCGCGTTCGGTGCCCGGGCCAGGTCGGAGGCGGTGATGCGATAGGAGAGCGTGTCGCCCGGGGCGAGCGGAGGAAGGTAGAGCTCGCCCCGGCGCATGCCATCGCCGCTCCAGGGCAGCAGTTCGGCCCGGGTGGTGTCGCCCGTTCCGTTCTGTTCGACCCAGACGGACGCGTCGCCGATCCGGCCGGAGTTGTCTCGGATCCGGGCGTGCAGTGACAGCCGCGCGCGGTCGGCGGTGATCGCCGAGAGGGAATCATGTTCGATCGAAGGCGGAAGGCGGTCCGCGCCCACATGGAAGGAGAAAGGCGCCGCCGCCCCTTCCGCCGGCAAGGCCGAGCGATGACCGGCGGTATCCGCGGCCGTCCAGTAGTACCGAAGCGTGGTTTCGTCCGGCGGGGTGGCGACGACGACGCGGAACTGGCGCGGACCTCCGGCCGTCTCCGGCCGCACGTGCTGGAACGGGCCGCCGGTCGAATAGTGAAAGACCACGGAGTCGGCTGCGAGTGGAAGGAGCGAGGTGACGCGCGCCTGCGCTTCCAGCCAGAGGCCCGGATCCTCGGTGTCCGGGAGCGCTTCGTGTTCGATCCGCACCTGGTAGTCGCCGATGCCATGCCGGCGGAAAGCCGCGATGATGGCGTTGAAGTGCGGCGTACCGTCGTCCAGGTCTCCGTTGTCGTCGTCCCACGCCAGGAGATCCATCAGGTACTCGTCGAAACTCTGGGCCGCGGCATACCTCGGGTAGTGGAAGAGGGGATCGG
Organism: uncultured bacterium; assembly: GCA_964371055.1. Lineage (GTDB taxonomy): Bacteria > Eisenbacteria > RBG-16-71-46 > CAIMUX01 > CAIMUX01 > CAYJLF01. Next base: position 144,176 of record CAYJLF010000007.1, read on the forward strand.
TCACGGCGGCGCCCAGTTCCTTGCGCAGATCCCACAGCGCGCCGGCCAGGATCAGTCCCTGCAGGTGGATGCTCGGGCTGGCGTCGCGGGGCCAGACGCGGTCGCGCTCGACGTCGCGGATCCGCGAGCCGGGCCCGTAGAAACCGAGGCCGATGCCGGGCTGGTTCGTGAGCGTGGTCGCGAAGTAGTCGCTGAACGCCTCGCCCATGTCGCCCGGCGGACTGAATGGGGCGTAGCAGCGGTCGGTCACCGCGTGGCCGTACTCGTGGAAGACGACATCAGCGATTCTCGCCGAGGCGACGCAGCCGCTCCCCTCGGCGTAGAAGTTGAGGCGCGTGCCGTTCCACCAGGCGTTGCACGATCCTCCCGCGTCGTCGACCCGGACCTGGATCGGTTGATCGAGAGAGGCTAGAGCCGGTCCGGCGTCGAGCGATCGGATGAAGTCGTGCGCCCGAACGACATGATGATAGGCGTCACGCGCCGCGAAGCTCGAGTTGCTCTCGTCCCACCGGAAATCGGCGGTGGCCGGGGACCGCACCGTGGCGGTGTCGAGTGGGGTGTAGAGCCCGCGGGAGGCATCCCGGACCCAAGCGAACGCCCCTCGAAGCTCGGTCGCGATCCGCGCTCGCTCCCCGGTCGGAGTCTCCAGGCGGAAGGTTCCATCGGCGGCGGTCGTGTCCTGGGTCAGGTAGGATCCCGCCGTGGCGCGAACATCCGCGCGCGGCGTGGCGACGACGACCGGCGTCTCCCCGACGGTGCTCGGCTCGACCAGGGCGGTGATGCGTCCTGTGACCTCCGCGTGGCGGAGGAGACTCGTCCGCGCCAGGATCTCGCCATCCCGCGCGTCGACGAGGGCTTCCCAACGCCCTTCCGGGGTGGCGGTCGTGAAGCGGAGGCGCCAGACCGGGACGAGCTGGAGCGAGTCGGGCCGACTGGAGTCCCGGGCCGGGAACCACGCCGGCTCTTCCTCCTCCCAGGCGACGTCGGAGTCGTCGGCGCGCTCTTTCGACCGATCGGGCCAATCCCGCAGCGACGCGAGGCGCGCCGCCGACAGATCGAGGAGCTCGTCCGCCCGGATGGACTGTTTCTGCGCCCGGGCGGAGGGGTGCCAGCGACCGCGGGCGAGAACGAGTCGACCCGCGGCGTCCCACTGGAAGATCGCCGAGCTGCCGAGGACCGGGCGTTCGTCGATCATCTGCCGGAAGCGTGCGTACGTCAGGTGGTCGGTCACGATCAGATCGACGGGGGAGAGCTCGCCGGCGTCGACGCGGGCCAGCCACGCGGGAGTGGCCGCGAGAAGGCGTGTGGATTCCCGGGACCGCTCGACGAGCGGATGCGTCCCGACGGCCGGGCTCTGGAGGCGCCTGGCTCCCCGGACCGGAATCGGAGTTCGGTCGGCGTCCGGGCTGATCCGACGAGCCTCGACCGGGTCGGGGCGCCAGGTCGCGATGCGGCCCGGGGCCGCCGGCGGTGGTTCAATGACGGCGGATGGCGGGTCGCTCCCGGTCACCGCCGCGGCGGGATGCGCCAGAAGGACCAGCAGGAGTGGGAGACGGAGCGCCAGGCGTCGCCGCCCTCGGCGGACGCCGATGATCGGCCGGGTTGGACGCTGTCCTTGGCGCAGCGCGACCCTCTGATGAATGTTGGTCTGGTTCATGATCTGGGTTGTGGTGAGGCCGGGCCCGCCGCCGCGGCCACTCCGGGGACAGGCGCCGATCTCGATCTGCACTGTACCATGGGGGCGGTGCACGGACTTTACACTCCGACCCTCTGTCGGTACGATCCCCGCCCGGGCGGACGGGACGCGAGGCGCGGGGCTTCGAGTCCTGAGCCGAGTCCTGGACCAGCCGCGTGTGCGGAGATTGACCCATGAGCTTCTTCGACCGTCTCGTCGTGACGACCCTCCCCCTGGTGCCCCGGCCGCTGGTCGGCCTGTTCAGCCGGCCCTATATCGCCGGATCCCGGCTCGAGGACGCGATCGACACCGTACGCAGATTGAATGCCGGCCGGATGATGGCGACGGTCGATGTCCTGGGTGAGCACATCTCCCGCCTGGAGGAGGCCGACGGCCCGCGCGACGCCTACCTGGCGCTCCTGGACGCGATTCAGCGGGAAGGGGTGGACGCCAACGTCTCGATCAAGCTGACGCAGTTGGGGATGAAGATCGATCCCGAGGCCTGCTACCGGAACCTGCGGCAGGTCATCGCTCGCGCCGCCGAATACGGAAACTTCGTCCGCCTCGACATGGAGGAATCGGCCTGCACCGATGAGACGTTGCGGATCTATCGAAGGCTCCGGGCCGATGGATTCACCAACACCGGCGTGGTGCTGCAGGCGATGCTGCGCCGGACGCTGGCCGATGCCGATGCCCTGGCGCGGGAGGGAGCGGGAGTGCGGCTCTGCAAGGGGATCTATGTCGAGCCACGATCCCTGGCCTGGAACGATCGCGAGATCGTGCGCCGCAACTATACGCTGATCCTCGAGCGTCTTCTGGAGTCGGGGTCCTATGTCGGGATCGCGACGCACGACGAGATCCTGGTGTGGGAGGCCCTCCGACTCGTGCGTCGACTGGGCCTGCCGCGGGAGGCGTACGAGTTCCAGATGCTGTTGGGAGTCGACGAGGAGCTTCGGAGCATCCTGGTGAACGGCGGGCACCGGCTTCGTGTCTACGTGCCCTTCGGCGAGCAGTGGTACGCCTACTCGTCGCGGCGGCTGCGCGAGAACCCGCGTCTGGCCGGGACCGTGGCGAAGGCCGCACTGGGGCTCGATCGCAAGGGATGAGCGCCATCGCTCAGACCAGCACCGAGTATCCCCCATCGACGATCAGGGTCTGGCCGATGACCATCCGGGCCAGCGGACTGACGAGGAAGAGCACGGCGTCGGCGACATCCCCCGGCTCGACGAGGCGGCCGGCCGGAGTCCGCCGTGAGGCTCCGTCGAGCAGATCGCCGCGGTTGGGGAAGTGCTTCAGCGCTTCCGTGTCGACCACCCCGGCCGAGATCGCGTTGACCCGGATCCCCCGGGGCGCGAGTTCCACCGCCAGGTGGCGCACGATCGACTCGAGCGCCGCCTTCGAGGCGCCCACGGCGGTGTAGTTCGGGATGACGCGGACCGCGCCGAGACTGGAGACGGCGACGATCGAGGATCCTTCCGCCATGAGCGGGACCGAGTGCTGGGCGAGGGGGATGAGCGTGCCGGCGTTGATGTCCATCGTCCACTGCCAATGGCGCTGCGTCAGTTCCAGCGCCGGCCGCAGGACGCCAGAGGCGGCGTTGCTGATCAGGATGTCCAGGCGGCCGAACTCCGACTGCAGGACCTGGAACATCGACTCCAGGTCGCCGGGATCGGCGACGTTCGCGCGAACCGTCAGCGCGCGCCCGCCGGCCTCGCGGACTTCCGCCGCCACCTCCGAAGCGCGGGTGGCCTGCCGCACGTAGTTGATCGCCACGGCGGCCCCCGACTGCGCCAGCCGCAGCGCGATGGCGCGACCGATCCCGCGGGACCCTCCCGTCACCAGGGCGACTCTTCCTTGCAGGTCCAGGTTCATGGCCGTCTCCTCGATGGGCGTGCGGGCCGCCGTGCCGCCCCCGGACCAGACCGACTTCGTTGTCGTGCCCGACGGGAGCGTGCTAGCATAACGGCGCACGAGCGGGAACGCCACACCTGGTGCGCGCGAGAGATGGAGGTGGAGATGTCGAACCGAGCGAGACCCGCCGGCGCTGTCGGCGCGCAGCCCTGCTCCGCGGCACGCCGGGCCCCGGGAGCCGAGACGATCACGGGCCGGATCGTCAAGGCGGCGACCCTCCTTCTCCTGGCGTCGGTGATGGCCCTGTCCTCGCCCGGTTTCGATCCCCCGGCGGCGTCCGCCACCGAAGTACCGGCTCCGACCGCCGGCCGGTTCGTCTATGTCGTTCCGGTCGATGACGCCATCGGGCCGGTGACTGCGCGGTTCATGGTCGACGGGATCCAGCGCGGCGAGCGAGACGGCGCCGCTGCGGTCGTCATCCAGTTGGACACTCCCGGCGGACTCGATACGGCGATGCGGCAGATCGTCAAAGCGATCTTCGCCGCCGAGGTGCCGGTGATCGTCTACGTGGCTCCATCGGGGGCGCGCGCCGCCTCCGCCGGGATGTACATCACGCTGGCCGCCCCGGTGGCGGCGATGGCCCCGGGCACCAACATCGGCGCGGCCACGCCGGTGACGCTGGGGGGACCCGGCTCGCCCGATACCGCGGCCGTGATGCGGGCCAAAATGACGAACGACGCGGCTGCCTACGCGCGTTCTCTGGCCGAACGCCACGGGCGAAATGCCGACTGGGCGGAACGGGCGGTGCGCCAGGCCGCGTCGATCGCGGCCGAAGACGCGGTGCGGGACTCGATCGTGGACCTCGTGGCCGAGAGCGTCGGGGCGCTCCTGGAATCGGTGGACGGTCGGACGGTTCTGCTGAACGGACGCGAAGTCGTCCTTCAGACCTCCGGGGCGGAGGAGCGACGCCTGAAGATGAGCTGGCGCGAGATGCTGATGGCGCTTCTCACCAATCCGAACATCGCCTACCTGCTCTTCCTGGGCGGCATCCTCGGGCTGGCGATCGAGCTCTACAATCCCGGCGCGATCCTGCCGGGCGTCGTGGGGGCGATCGCGCTCATCCTTGCCTTCTTCGCGTTCCAGAGCCTGCCGGTCAGCGTGGCCGGTGTCCTCCTGATTCTGCTCGGCTTGGTCCTCTTCATCCTGGAGGTGAAGGTGCCCAGTTACGGGATTCTGTCGATCGGCGCGGTGACGAGCCTCGTCCTCGGGTCGCTCTTCCTCTTCGACCGCGGTTCCAGCTTCCGGATCTCCCTGGCCGTGCTCCTGCCGGCGGTGCTGACCTTCGCCGGGGTCTTCGCCGTCATCGTCTGGCTGGCGATCCGTGCGCAGGGCCGGCGGAAACTGGGCGGCGCCGATGGCATGGCGGGGGAGATCGGCATCGTCGTGACGGCCCTGGCGCCCGAGGGGAGGATTTCCGTGCACGGAGAGTATTGGAACGCGCGGTCCCGGGTGCCGTTGGCGCCGGGCGCCCGGGTTCGGATCGTGCGCATCGACGGGTTGTGGGCCGAGGTCGAGCCGGCCGAGCCGCCGGCCTGAGGCGCGGTGAGTTCTTCTGCTCTGGAATCGTGGTGTTCCTGACAAGGAGGTCTGCATGAACCCGGGTCTGTTCCCATTGCCGGTCATCATCTTCATCCTGGTGCTCATCCTGTTGAGTGCGATCCGCGTGTTGCGGGAGTATGAGCGCGGCGTCATCTTTCGCCTCGGTCGCCTGATCGATGTGAAGGGACCCGGCCTCATCATCCTGGTGCCGATGATCGACAAGATGGTCAAGGTCAGCCTGCGGACCCTGGTGATGGACGTTCCGCCGCAGGACGTGATCACCAAGGACAATGTGACGGTGAAGGTCAATGCCGTGCTCTACTTCCGCGTGGTCGATCCCTCGCGGGCGATCGTGGAGGTCGAGGACTTCCTCTTCGCCACTTCGCAGCTCTCCCAGACCACGCTGCGGAGCGTGCTGGGCGAGGCGGAGCTTGATCATCTCCTCTCCGAGCGGGAGAAGCTGAACCTGCAGCTCCAGGCCATCATCGACCGGCAGACCGATCCCTGGGGAATCAAGGTCATCGCCGTGGAAGTGAAGGACGTCGGACTGCCGGAGGAGATGCGGCGCGCGATGGCGAAGCAGGCCGAGGCGGAGCGCGAGCGCCGGGCCAAGATCATCGCGGCCGACGGGGAGTTCCAGGCCTCCCAGCGTCTCTCGGACGCGGCCCAGGTGATCGAGCTGCACCCGATCGCCCTGCAGCTGCGCTATCTGCAGACGCTGGTGGAGGTGGCGACGGAGAACAACTCCACCACGATCTTCCCGATCCCGATGGATCTCTTGACCCCCTGGATGGAGAAGCTCAAGGCGCCCGCGACGCCGAAGAGCTGAGAGGCGCGGGGCAGGTAATAGCAGGCACAAAACGGCAGGTAACAGAAGGCCTGCGACCGGTGAGGTCGCAGGCCTTTTGCATCGGGGCGATCCGCGATCAGCGTGTCCGGATGATCGTTCCGCGCCGCTCCAGATCGCCGCTGCCATAGCGGTAGAAGTAGATGCCGGACGGGACCACTCTCCGCGCGTCGTCGCGTCCGTCCCAGCGGATGGCGGCCGCGCCGGAGCTGAGCTCTACCCCGAAGTCGCGCACCAGGCGCCCGTCGGCGGAGTGGATCGAGAGCCGCCCCTCGCCCCCGGGGAATCCACGCAGGAGGATCGAGGTAGCCTCATGCGATGGGTTCGGAACGACGCGGATCATCGGCCCCTCGGTCGTGGCCGCGGGAACGCTCCCCGGCCAGCCGCCCAGGTAGACGCGGTAGAAGCAGTAGTTGGAGAAGCTGGGGTTGCGCTTCGACTGGAGAACAAAGTCGACCGCGCCCTGGCTGGGGGAGTCGCCGATGAAGATCTGGACGTGGATCGAGTCCTGCAGGCCGACCGGCAGCGGCAGCTCACCTCGATCAAAGAAGCAGATTCCGGTCGATTGCTGGCAGAACTGCGCGAACCAATCTCCCGGCAGGGAGGGGATCATGGTCACGATCATGTCGTCCGGCGCGGTCCCGTCGTTGCGAATCGGCGCATAGAACTCGATCTCATCGCCCGGATTCCCCGAGGCGACGTAGCGCACGGCGTCGCTGCAGTCGGTGACGAGCTCGACGCCCGCCGGCACGGGGAGACCGCAGAAGAGGGTGTAGGTACAACGCACGACCTGCAGCGGATCTTCCACCGAGACGATGGTCAGGTCGACCCAGCCGTATCCGGGCTCCGTGAGATCGGGGAAGAAGTCGATGTCCAGCCGGTCCTGGACCCCCGCCACCAGGCGGATGCGCTGGCTGTCGAAGAAACAGAGGCCCGTGGAAGTCTGGCACCACTGCGCGAACCAGGTGTCCGGGAGGTGCGGCTCGAAAAAGACATCGACCGAGTCGTTCCCCGGCGCAACGGAGGCGATCGGCGCGGCGAACTGGTGGATGTCGGTGCCGAGTGGCCGGGACACGTAGCGATCCGAACGGCAGTCGAAGGTGAAATTCGCGGCCAGCGCCGGCCCGGCGAGAAGAAGTCCGGCCACGATCAGAGCCCAGACGGCACGATGACGCATGATGCTCCTCCGATGTCCCCTGCCCGGGGAGGAACGGCTGAACCTGGGAGGACGCCCGGAGTTAGTTCGGCCGTCCATGCCTGACAGGATCTAAGCATAGCGGAAGTTTATTGCTCCGGTCAAGGAAGACCGTCTAATACAAGGCACTTGCCGCGCTGTCGGGATGGACGGGAGAGGTCAGGGAGCGGTCGCCTCGGGCGGGAAAGGGGTCTCCAGGATCTCCCGCAGATTGGTCGTGCCGATGCTCGCGCCGGCCCCGCCTCCCGCCTCGATCCAGCGGGCGATCCAGGCGACCAGCCGTTTGACCGTCACCGTCTTCTCGGGCGCCGTGCGGGGGAGCAGTCGGACCATGACCGACTCGGGGCGGGTCGTGACGAGGGCATAGAATCCCTGGTTCAGTCGCCCCTCGACGGTGACGCACTCGATCAGCGCCGACTGCCCGTCGGAAGCGAGGAAACAGGCCAGAGCTCTCATCACACCGGCCGGCTCCCGCACCGAGCGCGGCTGGAAACGGGCGTGGAACTCGGCCAGCGGGGCGGCGCCGATCACCTCGACGTGGGGCATGCTAGTTCCGGCGGGCGCGGATGCGCCGGAGCGCCGCGACGGCCGGCTCGTAGCCGGGCTGGAAGCGCAGGGCCATCTCGTAGGAGCGTTCCGCCCTCTCCTCGTCGTAGTTCCGCTCGTGGACCCGGCCGAGGTTGAAGTGCGGGAAGTGATAGGAACGGTAGCGGCGCGCCCGGGTCGCGGCCTCCAGCCAGGGTATGGCCTCGCTCCAGCGCCCCAGCTCGATCAGGTAGGCTCCGATGTCGTTGTAGGGATTGCCGAAGTCGGGATCGAGCGCGATCGCTTCCCGACAGCAACGCATCGCCTCGGCGTAGTCGCGCCGGAAGGAGTGGGCCCAGCCGAGGAAGGTGTGCGCCTCGGCGGTGGGGTGGAGCTCGATCGACGCGCGGTAGAGGCGCATCGCCTCGTCGAGCTCGCCGCGCATCTGCGCGCGGTAGGCCCGGCGGAACGCGTCGCGCGCGCGACGGCGCACGGTGGCGGTGCGGTCAGCATCCTGCATGTCGGAGATTGTGGCCGAGCCGTTCCGGCAGTGTCAACGTGTCGCTGGCGATCGAGGCCGGCGCAGGCTGAAGATCGCCCCGCCGGGACTCGATCGCGGTGTTGCCGGGCGGGGCGCCGGCGCGTACGCTCGACTGCATGTCTGATCCAGACCCCGTGGCGACACCTCGTTGGCGCGCCGTTCTCGATGCCGGGCGAGAGCGCGCTCGATCGTCACGGCCCACCCTTCGCCGGTCGTTTTTGGTCGTGATCCTGTTCGTCGCGAACGGAGCCGGAGCAGTCCTTGCTTCCTCGGGCCCGGCCCGCTGGAAGTCAGCTCCACCCCGCCCGGCCGATGTCCGGTCGATCGCTCCGTCATCGCCGTCGCCGGACCGACCGCGAGCCGCCCCCTCCGACTCGCTCGCCCGGGCTTTTCGCCATCAGCTCAGCCTGTTGCGCCGCTATCCCTCGCGGGTGGAGACGCACCGGGAGTTGGGAGAGATCTACTACCGCCTCGGCAACGACCTCGCGGCGCGCCATCATCTCGAGACCTATCTCGCGTCGGGTGCCTCCGGGGCTGATTCGCTGCGCGCGGCGCTCCTGCGCGCGCGGGTGCTGATCCGTCTCGATCGTTACTTCGAGGCGGCGATGGCGCTGGATCAATTGACCCGGGAGCCTTCCGCTCCTCCGGGGGCATCCCACGACCTCTCGCTCCTCCTGCGGCGCGACGGGCGGCCGGCCGAGGCTTTGATGGCGTCGATGCGCGCGGTGGAGCGATCCGGAGGCGAGGCGCTCTTCGTCCGCGAGGCGGCGGCGCAGTGGAAGGAACGCGTCCGGCTGGATCAGGCGCTGGCCGTCTATTCCATCTTCGACGGTCATCCGGCGGCGGAAGGGGAGGAGTTGTTTCAGGCAGCCTACCTGGCGCACCGCTTCGGTGGCCTGGAGACCGCACGGCGACGGTACCAGGCGGCGCTCCGACTCCTCCCCGAACACGCCGAGGCACACTACAACCTGGGTCTGCTCCTCGACGAAGCGGGAGAGTTCGAGTCGGCGGCGGATCACTGGCGCACCGTCATCCGCCTCCGCCCCGCCTACGAGCCGACCTACTTCCAGCTCGGCTCTCTGCTGTTGCGCACGGAGAAACGGGAGGAGGCGGCGGGAGTCTTCGAGGACTATCTTAAGGTGAGCAACGACTTCATGGCGTTGCTCGAGGCGGCGGGGATCCTGAACGCCCTGGGCGTGCCGGAGGATCGGGTGAAGTCGATCCTCGGCGCTCGCCAGGTGGAGGAACTGCGCCTCGGCCGCGAAGCCGCGCGTTCCGACAGCGCCGCAGCGGAGCCCGCAGTGGCGCCCGCAGCGGAGCCCGCGGCGGAGCCCGCCGCCGAACCCGCCCCGATCACTCCGTGAGGACCCCCTCCAGCACCGAGAGCGCCATCTCGTAGCGACCCAGGGGCGGCATGACGTAGGCGCCCCGGATCCGCGGCGACTGCCGGGCGCGGGCCAGCGCCTCGCGGGCGATCTCGACTCCGAGTCGGCGCGCCTCCTCGCCGCTGCCGGCCTGTCGCATCCGCTCGCGCACCGGTTCGGGAATGCTCATGCCGGGGACCTCATTGTGGTAGAACTCGGCATTGCGGTAGCTGGTCAAAGGCAGGATGCCGATCAGGATCGGCAGGCGGATCTCCTCCGTGCGCGCGAGGAACTCCTCCAGGCGCTCGTGATCGAAGACCGGCTGGGTGAAGGCGCACTCTGCCCCCGCCTCTACCTTCAGGCGGAAACGGCGAATCTCCTCCTCGAGGTTGGGCGCGGCGGGATTGACGCCGACGCCGATCAGAAATCCGGTCGGAGGTCCGAGCGGCTTCCCCACCATGTCCTGGCCGTGGTTGAGGCGCTGCACGATGCGGGTCAGCCCGATCGAGTCGACGTCATAGACCGCGGTGGCGTTGGGATAGTCGCCCAGCTTCGGCGGGTCGCCCGTGATGATGATGAGGTTCCGCAGGCCCAGCACGTGAGCGCCGAGGAGATCCGACTGCATGCCGAGGAGGTTGCGGTCACGGCAGCAGTAGTGGAGCAGAACATCGATCCCGATCTCGCGTGAGATGACCACGCCGAGCGCCATGGGGGTGACTCGCGCGCTTGCCCGCGGCCCGTCGGGGATGTTGACCGCGTCGACACCGGCCGCATGCAACATCCGGGCCCCTTCGAGGATCTTGGCGGTCTCGGTGCCGCGCGGTGGGGAGATCTCGACGCTGACCGCGAATCCTCCTTCGGTCAACTTGCGGGCGAACCGACTCCGTTCGCCGATCGGCACCGGGAGGGCGGGCGGGGGTGACGCGTCCTCCTGGATCGCGGTGATCTCGTGGCGGCCGGGATGCAGGGCGCGGATCGCAGCCCCCATCGCCCGGATGTGGTCCGGCGTTGTGCCGCAGCAGCCCCCGACCAGGCGGACGCCGCACCCGGAGATGAAGCGCCGGGCATAGGTCGCCAGGTACTCCGGAGACGAGAAATAGATGTAGCGTCCTTCGAACCACTGCGGCGTCCCGGCGTTCGGCTGGGCGGCGAGGAGGAAGTCGCCGCGCGCGCTCATCGCTTCCAGGCACTCGAGCATCGGCTTAGGCCCGATGGCGCAGTTCGCGCCGACGACGTCTGCCCCGAGGGCTGCCATCCAGACCGCCAGATCCCCGGCGTCGTCTCCCCGAACCGTCCGGCCATCCTCATTGAAGGTCATCTGGGCCACGATCGGCAGATCGGGGGCGATGGAGCGGGCCGCCCGGATCGCCGCTTCCATCTCTTCCCGCCGCGAGATCGTCTCGATCATCACGAGGTCGATCCCCCCCTCGACCAGAGCACCGATCTGCTCCGCGTAGATCGAGTCGAGGTCTCCCGTCGTCAGGGGATCGAGGCTCTGCAGCGGGTTGCCGAGGGGACCGACCGAACCGGCGACCAGGGCGTCGCGGTGCGCCGCCTCGATCGCCCGCCGTGCCAGCGACGCGGCGGCCCGGTTGATCTCCCCGACCTTGTCCTCCAGACCGTGTCGCACCAGCTTGAAGCGATTGGCCCCGAAGCTGTTGGTCTCGATGATGTCGGCGCCGGCCCGCAGGTACTCCCGGTGGACCTCTTCGACCAAGGAGGGGCTCGAGAGGTTGAGCTCGTCGAAGCAGCGGTTGATGAAGATCCCGCGGGCGTAGAGCATCGTCCCCATCGCCCCGTCGCAGAGGAGGACGGAGGACTGAAGTCTCTCTCGGAACTCGGAGCATCGACTCATGGCGGATTCCCGATGGGCCTGCTAAGGGAGGGTTCTGTCGGAACGGTGGATGCTAGCGGCGATGTACGTTATTCGTCAATGGCTTCCGCCGCTGAGCGTTAGTGAACCTCGGGTTGACCGCACAGGTTGCGAGATAGTACACTCAATCTGTTGTTTGACCCCCGGCGGAGACGTGCCCGCCGCCCGGCCCCGAGGACGGCCACCCGCGATTTCGCAAGGCGGGGGCTAAGGACCTGTAACAGTATGAAGGAGAAAGACATGGCAATCTGGAGACTCGCCCTGAGCGCGCTCCTCCTCCTGGCTGTCGGCGTATCGACGGCCTCGGCCATCCTGCCCACCGAGCGTGACGGGCAGATCCCGCCGCCGGCGGCGATGGTGGCCCCGGAATACCGGCAGTTGTCCGGTCCGGAGGCGGCCAGCGCCCTGCCGGGTTGGAACGCCTTTGTCTCCAAGGAAGGATCCGGTTGGTTCGTCGCCCTTTATCGCGATGACCTGCGCGCCCCCTCGGCCCTGATGGGCCGGGGCATCGACCTCCTGACCGCCACGGCCGCGGACGAGCAGCTCGCCGAGGCCGCACGCGCGTTCGCGAGCGAGAACGCCGCCGTGCTCAACCTCGATCCGACGCAACTCGGCGCAGCCGAGGTCATCTCGCTCGTGGGCGAAAAGCGCGGCGTCCTCATCCAGCAGACCTACGAAGGGCTGGAGGTTATCGGCGGCCGGGCGGAACTCTATTTCGACGGCGGCAAGCTCGTCATGATGGGTTCGGAATTCTTCCCCGGGATCGATCTCTCGACCGCGCCGGCGCTCTCGGCGGAGCGGGCGCAGGTGCGCGCGACCGAGGGACTGACCTTCAACGCGGCCGTCGACATCTTCGACGCCGAGCCGCGACTGGTCGTCTATCCGATGATCCTGGAGGGCGCGGTGCAGGCCTACCTGGCGTGGGAGGTCCGCTTCACGACGGCGAGCCCCGAGGGACAGTGGTGGACGTATGTGGACGCCAGCGACGGCGAGGTGCTGACGCGCGTGAATCACCTGGCCCACTACGACATTCCGACGACCGTCAAGTCGGACGTCCAGATCAACTTCCCGACCGACCCCGAGACGGAGATCCTGAGCGCGGATCACTGGGTCCAGGCGAACAGCTCGAACTTCTACACCAACCAGAGCGGCTTCGTGAACCTGAGCGTGCCCAACAACCAGTCGTACGCGGTCCATTCGGAGATCCGGGGCCGGTGGGTCAACGTCAACCGGTACGACGGCACCGATGCGGCGTGGAACGGCAACGGTTCTCCCGGCGTGCCGCTCGAGATCAAGTGGGATGACACCAACTCGATCCTCCCCGAGCGCGACGCCTACTACAGCGTCAATCGCATCCACACGTGGCTGAAGAGCGTCGATCCGAGCTTCAACAGTCTCGATTTCGCGATGAACTGCTACGTCAATCGTACGGACGGCACTTGCAACGCGTACTGGAACGGCTCCAACGTCAACTTCTACAAGGAAGGCGGCGGGTGCGTCAACATGGCCACGATGTCGGATGTGGTCATGCACGAGTACGGGCACGGGATCACGCAGTACACCTATTCGCCCAGCGCGCCCCCGACCAGCTCGGGAATGGGCGAGGCTTTCTCCGACATCTGCGCGCAGACCAACACCAACGACCGCTACGTCGGACGCGGAATCTACAACGGTTCGGGCTACATCCGCGACGCGGAGAATCTGCGGCAGTACCCCGCGACCGAGTGCGGCACGTCGGTTCACTGCCTCGGTGAGGTTCTGATGGGGTCCTGCTGGAAGGCCCGGAAGAATTTCATCAGCACGCATGGCTACCAGGACGGCGTCCGCAAGTTCGACCTGGCCCATCGGGCGGCCTGGAAGACCAAGCAGTTCAGCATGCCAAACTACCTGACGCGACTCCTGATGGCGGACGACGACAACGCCAACTTGAGCGACGGCACGCCGAACTATCATGAGATCTGCGACGCCTTCGCGCTGCACAACCTCCCCTGCCCGGGCATCACGCAGTACATCTTCTTCCTCTATACGCCGGTGGAAGACCTCGAGCAGGTGAACACGCCGATCTCGATTCAGGCCTACATCGAGCCGCAGAACTGCGGCTCGCTCCTGCCCGACTCGACCAAGGTCCACTACACCGTGGACGGCGGCCAGACCTGGAGCTCGGTCCTGATGGCGCCGGCCGGTCCGATCAACGAGTTCGTCGCGGACATCCCGGGACAGCCGTGCGGGACCCTGGTGGAGTACTACATCCGTGGCGTCACCTCGACCGGCGTGCGGGGCACGGAGCCCGATCGGGCACCCGAGCTCTATGTCCACCGATTCATGGTGGGTCCCGCCTCGGTGGCGGTCGATGACAACTTCGAGGCCGACCAGGGCTGGACGACGCCGGCCCCGGACGACAACGCCACCGCCGGGCTCTGGCAGCGGGTCGACCCGATTCAGAAGATCAACGGCACAACGATCTACCAGCCGGAGAATGATCACACGACCGGCTTGAACAACGTCCTCTGCTGGGTGACCGACGGCACGGGCGGCTACTACCTGAACGGCGACGTCGACGGCGGCAGCACGACGATCCTCTCGCCGATCATCGACATGAGCACGGCTTCGGTCGCGAAGCTCGACTTCTGGGCCTTCTACATGGACGCTCTGGTCACCGACGACACGCTCCGTGCGTCGGTCAGCAACGACGGCGGTGAGACGTGGTTGGACGTGAAGAAGATCTTCGGGATGAACCTGAACGCCTGGAACAACTACATCACCTACTTCACGGAGGATGACATCGACTTCACCAACCAGATGCGTTTCCGGTTCCGGATCACCGACTACAACAACAACTCCTGTCTGGAGGGACTGGTGGACGACGTCTACCTGACCTTCGTCGGGTGCAGCGGCACGGATGACGTGGCGGAGCAGGATCTGCTGCCGCGGGACTTCACGGTGCAGCCGAGCCGGCCGAACCCGATGCGGCAGAGCACCTCCCTGCGCTTCGCCCTGCCGGCCCCCGCCGCGGTCCGCGTCGATGTCTTCGACGCCAGCGGACGGCTCGTCCGGAACATCTTCGAAGCGGCCATGCCGGCCGGGTATCACGCCATCGACTGGGATGGCCGCGATACGGACGGGCGCCAGGTCTCTTCGGGGGTCTATTGGTACCGCGTCAACGCCGGGGACGAGGCCCAGACCCGGAAGCTCCTCGTCGTCCGTTAGGTCTACGGGGAAGGGACGAGAAGCGGGGGCCGGTCGTCGCCGGCTCCCGCTCTCTGTTTTTTGCGCCCTGCTAGAATCGTTCCGTGATCCAGGGCGCCGGCGCGACCAGCAGCCGGTCGAGCGCCTCGATCGCCGGCTCCGGCGTGACCTCCGCCAAGCCGAAGTCGACCGCCTCACGCACGCGGAGGGATCCCGCCCAGAGCCGGGCCAGGGTCCCCAGGCCGCACGCCAGCCTGGCCGACGGTCTCGATCGGACCGCAGCTTCACCACCCAGGTTCGCCCGGAAGCGGATCGTCTTCTCGTCGAGCGGATCGACCGTAGCGACGTCGAGCCGCCAGGCCTCGGGCCCCGCATAGGGACGGTCCGCGAAGGCCGCCGCCGGGTCCTCCAGGCGCAGCATCGCTCCCAGTCCCACGACCGGCCCGTGACCCAGCATGTTGTGCAGGTGCGGCGAGCCCCGGCGGACCGGCTCGCGCAGCACGGCGTCGAGATGCCGGTCGGCCGGCCAATCGAGGATCACCTCCGTGATCTGGTCCCGCTGGGAGGAGAGAAAGCCGAGCAGGGCGCGCATGGCGGATGGCGTCGTCCACTCCATCTCGCTCACCTCGAGGTCATAGCGGAAGCTGTCGGTCTCGCCGGGACGGCGGCTGAAGCGGGTGATGAGGTACCCCTCGTCGCCATGTTCGCCGCGGGCCGCGAAGATCGACGGCGCGGTGCGGAGGATCCACGACCAGCGGGTCGAGTTGCGCGAGAGGCCGAGAGCCCCCCGCGCTCCGAGCGCCTGACGATGGATCCGGTCGAGTTCCTTCCAGTCGGGCTCGCGGACCTGACGCACCTGCGCGCGCTCCGGGTAGAGCGGGAGCGCCGCCGGAGGGATGGCATGCTGCCGGGTCTCGGCGACCGACGCCCATCCCATGTCGGCGTAGAAGTCATGCCGGAACGGATAGAGGAAGGAAAGCGGGATCGAGTCGTGACGCGACCGCTTGAGATAATCCAGCACGACCGCGAGCGCGACGCGCTGTTTCTTCCGATCGAGCGCCGTGGCGACCATGCCCAGCCCCGAAGCCGGCCATCCTCGCCCGCAGAGCGTGGCGACGAAGGTGAAGTAGGCGTACCCGCCCACGATCCGGCCGCCGCGCTCAGTTCCGGCCACCAGGGTCGGATAGCCGAGGGCGACGAGATGCCGGATCCACTCGATCGCGCGGTCCCGGTCCTCCATGAAGAGCGGATAGGCGCCCCGGATCAGGTCGGTGAACTCCGGCACCTGATCGGGCAGAAGCGGGGCGAACCGCAGGGCGGGGAGTTCCGGCTTGGCGGCGCCGGCCGACTTCCGTGCAGGCATGGTCCCTCCCGGTCGCACCCCGGGGATGGTGACGATGCACGACCGGGGCGGCCGGGCGCAGTCTGCGGCGATCGCGTGGGGAAGGCAAGCGGGCGGAAGAGGGTCTCGATGCCGCGTGGGCGGCGGAGTGAGACAGAGCGGCCGTAGTTCGACCTTCCGAGGGCGCGGAGAGCGCGTATACTCGGCGGGTTGCCCGCTGGCGCGTCTTTTACCGGGCGTGACGGAACCGGCGGTGGCGGCATCGGGTTCAACTCTGGGGCCCGGCCGGGCGCCTGCAGGCCCGACGCTTCCGAACCAAACTCGAGGAAGACGCAGATGATCCTTCGATTCCAGCTAAACGCCCAGCCAAGCGCCAGGACCGCTGCCTTTGCCCTGGTCCTGTTCGCCCCCTTCGTCCTGATCACAGCCGTGTGTGTGCCGGTGGTGCAGGCAACACCCGCGACCACGGGGACGGCCACGGCGTCCGTTCCCTGGGAAGAGGCGATCGGACTCCAGGCGATGGCGGATGGAGTGATCGATCCCGACGCCCGCCTTTTCGACAGCCCTGACTACCAGCGCCAGCTCCTGCTGTCCGGACCGGAGGAGGGGGGCTTCGTCCTGGTCCTGCGCGAGCAGACGGTCCTGCGTCTGCCGGCCGAGGCGGTGGCATGGAGCGCGAACGGCGAGTTGCGGCCCGACCTCGCCAAAGCCGTGCCGGCCGGGGAGTTCGAGGTCGTCGAAGGGGAGATGAGCTTCGAGGCGGACGATCGACTCTGGTTGATCCGTCCCCAGCCGCCGATGGTGGGTGAAGTCTCGTTCGCCGAGCTGAAGAAGAACAAGCCCGACTACCTCCACCTGGCGTCGAAGGTCGTTCCGGATGCCGCGGCCGTGAAGACCCTCCAGTCGGTGCAGGGAGAGACGAAGATCGTCGCTTTCTTCGGCACCTGGTGCCTCATCTGCAAGAAGCACCTGCCGGCGTTTCTGAAGACGATCGAGACGGTCAACAACCCGAAGATCTCGGTCGAATACTACGGCGTGACCGAAGACCACCTGGAGCCCCGCTCGGCGTTGGAGCGGTACCAGGTCTCGGCGACCCCTTCCTTCGTCGTGCTGCAGGGAGGGAAGGAGATCGGACGGATCACGGAGGAACCGCACGAGTCGATGGCGGAGGACCTGGCGTTCATCCTCGCGGGCAAGTAGGAGCGCGCGTGCACGATCGCATCGAGGGGCTCAGCCGGCTCGGGCCGACCAGCCGTCGAGGGAAGAGGGGGGCGAGGGGATGGGAGTTGACGGTGGACGGCCGGGATCGGGTGAAGCCGGGCCGGCTTCGACCCCGTGGCGCCGGTGGGTCGGGTGGCTTGGGGTCCTCGTCAGCGTCTATCTCGGCGGGATGCTCATCTATGCGGCGCTCCTGAAGTCCGCCGATCCGCCGCTCTTCATCCAGCAGATCCAGGGGTACCAGGTCTTCCCGCAGCTCGCCGGCTTCGGGTCGTACCTGTTCCTGTGGATCGAGTTCGTTCTGGGGGTCGCCCTCATCGCGCGCCCGGCGCCGCGCTGGTCGCTCCTGGGCTTCATCGGCCTGATGCTCTTCTTCATCGGCGTGACGGCTTACGCCTGGTCGCAGGGAAACACCGAGGACTGCGGCTGCTTCGGACGCATGGGATCACGCGCTCCGCGCGAGGTGATCATCGAGGACTTCATCTTCATCGCGCTGGCCGGCTTCGCCTTCGCGACCGCTCCGTGGATGTCGCGGTCGCGCCGTCGGTGGATCGGCGCCGCGGCGGTCGTGTCGATCCTCTTCGTGATGCCGTGGCTCGCCCCGCGCCTCCCGGTCGACTCGCTCGTGACCGGCGTCAAGCCGGGATATGACCTCGAAACGATGGCGGCCGACGATCTGAAGGTGCCGCTCGGAGCCGGCACGGTCTTTCTTGCGCTGCTCGGGCCCGATTGCCCGGCCTGCGTCGAGGCGCTGCCGGGCATGGCCCAGTTGGGCCGGCAGGAGGGAGCGCCGCGCCTGACCGCGATCTTCTCCGGCGACGCGCGCCAGAAGCGCGCCTGGCAGCTCGAGCACGTGCCCCCCTTCGCCCTGGCCCACGCGTCGCCCAAGGCGCTCCGCCAGTACTATCGCCGGCTCCCCGCCTTCCTGCTGCTGCAGGAGGGAAAGGTCCGCCACGTCTGGTGGGACCGGATGCCCTCGGTCGATGAGGTGATGAAGGCGGTGCCGGCCGCGCGAGGGTAGGGGGCGCCTTCTCCGGCGTTTTCCCCACCCTGCGGGTGCGTCCGGGCCGCGGAGCGGCTATGCTCCCGCCGCGCCGTCGATCGGCGGCGCACCGAGCCGGAGTGGCGGAATGGCAGACGCGGGGGACTTAAAATCCTCTGGGCCTTGCGGCCCGTGCGGGTTCGAGCCCCGCCTCCGGCAAATGTGATCTCTCGCGGGTCCCTGTCGTAACCGCGTGCCGTCCTCAGCCCCCCAGGCTCCACACCTCCGGCGACTTCTCCGCGCGCGCCTGCAACTTCTGCCGCTCCGCCTCGAGCTGCGGCGGCAGATGGCTGCCGAACTGCTGGAAGTACTCGCCGATGGCGCGCGCTTCCTCGATCGCCCCGTCGCGGGTGATGTCGGTGATCGAGAGGTACTTCTCCTTCGGGAAGTCGAGGCCGTCCCAGTTCAGGTCTTCGTAGCGTGGCATCAGGCCGAACGGACTCTCGACCGCCCCGACCCGGTCGTGCACGCGGTCGACGATCCACTGCAGGACGCGCATGTTCTGTCCGTAGCCGGGCCAGATGAACTTGCCGTCGGCGTCCTTGCGGAACCAGTTGACGCGGAAGATCTGCGGCAGCTTGAGACCGGCGCGGCGGCCGTACGCGATCCAGTGCCCCCAGTAGTCGGCCATGTTGTAGCCGGCGAAGGGGAGCATCGCGAAGGGATCGCGGCGGATCGCGGCCTGTCCGATCGCCGCGGCCGTCGCCTCCGAGCCCATGGTGGCCGCCATGAAGACGCCGCTGTCCCAGTCGAATGCCTGGTAGACCAGGGGGAAATTGCGCGCGAGCCGGCCGCCGAAGATGAAGGCGGAGATCGGCACGCCGGCGGGGTCCTCCCACTTCGGATCGATGGTCGGGCACTGTCCCGCGGGCGCGGTGAAACGCGCGTTCGGGTGCGCGCCGGGCCGCCCGGCGTCGGGCGTCCAGTCGTTCCCCTGCCAGTCGATCCCGTGCGCGGGAGCCGGCCCCATCCCTTCCCACCAGATATCGCCGTCGTCGGTCAGGACGACGTTGGTGAAGATGGTGTTCGCCTTGATCGCTTCCATCGCCATCGGATTGGAGTGGTATCCGGTGCCCGGGGCGACGCCGAAGAAGCCGGCCTCGGGGTTGATGGCGCGCAGGCTGCCGTCGGGGCCGGGCTTGATCCAGGCGATGTCGTCGCCGACGGTCATCGCCTTCCAGCCCTTGAGCTCGGGCGGCGGGACGATCATGGCGAGGTTGGTCTTGCCGCAGGCGCTGGGGAAGGCGGCGGCGACATAGGTCTTCTCCCCCTGCGGCGACTCGAGGCCGAGGATGAGCATGTGCTCGGCCAGCCATCCCTGGTCGCGCGCCATGCAGGAGGCGATGCGGAGCGCGAGGCACTTCTTTCCGAGGAGCGCATTGCCGCCGTAGCCGGAGCCATACGACCAGATCTCGTAGGTCTCGGGGAAGTGGACGATGTACTTGTCGCTGATCTTCGGCGCGCAGGGCCAGGGGACGTCCGCCTGTCCCGGCGCCAGCGGCGCTCCGACGGAGTGCACGCACGGGATGAAATCGCCGTCCTCGCCGAGCGTGTCGATGACCGCCTGGCCCATCCGCGTCATGATCCGCATGTTGATCACGACGTAGATGCTGTCGGTGATCTCGAAGCCGATCTTCGCGATCGGTGATCCCAGGGGCCCCATGCTGAAGGGGATGACATAGAGCGTGCGGCCGTGCATGCAGCCCTTGAAGGCGCCGCGGAGGGTGGCGCGCATCTCGTCCGGGGGGGCCCAGTTGTTGGTCGGTCCGGCCTCCTCCTTCGTCCGGGAGCAGATGAAGGTGCGGTCCTCGACCCG
Organism: uncultured bacterium; assembly: GCA_964371055.1. Classification (GTDB taxonomy): domain Bacteria; phylum Eisenbacteria; class RBG-16-71-46; order CAIMUX01; family CAIMUX01; genus CAYJLF01. The sequence continues at coordinate 164,250 of CAYJLF010000007.1, forward strand.
CGCCACGTCGGACGGATGGGACCGGACGAGAAAGCAGTTCGGGCGCTTCTCCTGGTTGAGCGGGATGAACGACCCGGTCGCGACGGCCTGAGCGCAGAGGGCGTCGTACTCTTGCTGGGAGCCATCGCACCAGTGAACCTGGTCGGGCTCGCAGAGATCGGCGATCTCGTTGACCCAGGCGATCAGCCGGGCGTGCTTGGTGGGTGGCGCTGCCTTCATCGGTTTCCTCCCGTATCTCAGGGCCGAGCGTAGAGCCGTTACTCCGGGGATTTCGCCCGTGACGCGCCGCGTCCCGGGCTGCGGGAGCGGACCCCGGCGGAGAGGACTATAGCCGCGTTTGGGCCGGGGGGGGAGCGTTCTCTGCCCGCGAAACATCGGCCGAAGACCCGAAACATCCCAATCCCGTGCGCCAACCCCGCCCGGGTAACTACCGACAATCCTTAGCAGGGTGCAGGGCAATCGATCCCTCATGAGACTTGGCGAAGCATGTCTCAGTATCCGCTCCGCGCCTGGGCCGCGCCATGAGAGAAACGGCTGGCGTAGATCGGTCCCGCTGATCTATACTCACTCTCAGAAAAACAACCAAGCGCCGCTACTGCCCGCGGGTCGATCTGTGCTCGCCCGCGGTGATTGGAGATACCATGAGGCTACGGATACTGCTGGTTCTGCTCTTCGCCGTGACGATCGCGGGGTCGGCCCAGGCGATTGCTTTGACCTGGAACATCGGCGGGTTGAACAACCTCCCGCATGAGCGGTACTACACCTGGGGGAAGAACTGGGCGGTGCCCACGGGTGAGGCTGTCACCAGCGCCTCGGTCACCTTCTATTACATCTACAACTGGGAGCCGGAGGAGAACGACCGACTGTGGCTCCACCTTCTGCAGTCCGCTCCGTCCGGAACGTACTGGGGGCTGGACAATCAGGAGTATGGGAGTTACTTCACGCCGCCCGAGTACACGGGCGAGCAGATCCTTCTGCAGGAGTACGACGACCTGCCCGAGGGGTACGACGAGCGCCGGAACGTGACCTACGACTTCGACGCGAACGATCTGGCCACGCTCAATTCGTATCTGGCCGACGGCAACTTCGGCCTCGGCTTCGATCCGGACTGCCACTACTACAACAGCGGGATCAAGATGAAGATCGAGACGGGTCTCGCGCCCGAGCCGCCGCTGCCGCCGGTGCCGGAACCGTCGGCGCTCGCGCTCCTGGGGCTCGGGGTGGCGGGCTTGATCGCCACGCGCCGTCGGAGAGTGGTCCGGTAGCCGATCTGACGCTCGGCCAGGATGAGAGGGACGATCCATCGGGCCGACAACCTAGACGTGCTCCGCACGCTGGGCGACGGCGAGGTTGATCTCGTCTACATCGATCCTCCGTTCAACACCGGGCGCATCCGCGAGCGGCAGCAGATCCAGAGCATCCAGTCCGGCCCGGAGGGGCGCATCGGTTTCCATGGACGCCGGTACGAGAATACGGTCGTCGGGTCCCGGAGCTTCTCCGACGTCTTCGATGACTATCTGGCCTTCCTCGAGCCACGCCTCTGCGAACTGCACCGGGTCCTCGCGCCGCACGGCAGCCTCTACGTCCATCTCGACTACCGTGAGGTGCACTACGTGAAGGTGCGGCTGGACGCGATCTTCGGTCGCGACGCGTTCCGGAACGAAATCATCTGGGCCTACGACTACGGGGGCCGGACGAAGAAGCGCTGGCCGCCGAAGCACGACACGATCCTCTACTACGCCCGCGACCCTGACCGATGCTTCTTCGATCCCGAGGCGGTCGATCGGATTCCCTACCTGGCGCCGGGGCTCGTCGGTCCCGAGAAGGCAGCCCGCGGCAAACTGCCGACCGACACGTGGTGGCACACCATCGTGCCGACGAACAGCGCGGAGAAGACCGGCTATCCGACCCAGAAACCGATCGGGATCCTCAAGCGCATCGTGCAGGCCTCGAGCCGGCCCGGGGATCTGGTCCTCGACTGCTTCGCGGGGAGCGGGACGACCGGGGCCGCCGCGCTGGCCCTCTCGCGGCGATTCCTGCTGGTCGACGAGAGTGAACAGGCGCTCTGCGTCATGGCCCGGCGGTTCGCGGGACTCGAGGACATCGAGTGGATCGGGTTCGATCCCGAGGCACAGGCGCCGGAGTCAGCGGGCCCGCCGGCGTCGGTCTGACTGAGCACCGGCCGCGGCGGTTTCCTCGCGCGCGTTCAGATCCGGAACAGGTACTGCACCTTCGCGAAGACCTGCGTCGCCCCCAGTTTCCAGGCCGGGTCGCTCCGCAGCGGCGGCGCGGCCTCCTTTCCCCCGGATTCCGGCGCGGCCAGCCGATCGTATCGTTCGGTCATCCCGACATAGACCACGCTGAGCGCGTTCAGGCGGTAGGTCAGGAGCGGCTCGAGGGCGAGCGACCGGGTGAAGGAGTCATACTCCGTGACGAGTCGGATGGACGTCGAGGGACTGAACATGAAATCGAGCCGGTCGCGGAGGATCCACCCGTCGTAGATGAGGCGCGCTCCGTCTGGAGTCTTCAGGCGCTCGTAGTCGATCGAAGGGGCGAGCTGCAGGCGCGAGCCGACCCGCAGCGTGACGTCGGCGCCGGCCCGGACGGCCCGTCCGAGGAAGGGCCGTTCCGAAGGATCGAAGGTGCGGTAGATCGTCCGCATCAGGTCGCACTTGGCCGCCAGGATGATCGTGGCGTGCGGCTTGGACTCGGCGCTGATCGTGAACCGCCGGATGCCGGGGAAAAGAGTCTCACGGAAGCGCTCCCGGCTCCACATCATCTCCGCGGCCACGGCGGTCTGATAGCGGAACACCATGGAGAGGTGAGGGGTCAGCCACTCGTCCTGGAAACGCCCGGAATGATCCCAGATCCGTCCGACGCTGAGGCTTGGCTCCCACGCGACCAGGGCGCGACCGTTCGGCTGGAGATCAAGCCCGGTCCAGAGATTGAGGGTCTGTGAGTCGTTGCGGTTGATGAAACCGTTGTCCGCCCGGAAGGCGGGGGAGACGCTGTTGAAAGAGAGCTCCGTGTTCCAGTGCCGGGAGTTGTGCGTGAGATCGGCGTACGCCGCGGCGCCGTCAAAGGCCTCGCCGTCGAAGCGCGCCGTGTGGCGCTCGCCTCCACGCCCGAACGTCTCGGCCTGGAACGGGGCACGGAGCCCGCGGGACGTCGGTACGAGGAGCGAGTCGTCGGGCTCGCGCGTCCGGCTCGCGAGGAATTGCGCGCTGCACCGGAACACCCTCAAAAAGCGAGTCGCCCCGTCGAGCCCGAGCGTGGTGTTGTGGGCATCCCCGTCCACTCGACGGTCGGTGCCGACCAGGCCGAGATGCGCGTCGGTGCCGAGAGCGCGCCGGATCCGCAGCAGGTTCGACCACGACTCGGCGTCGCCGATCACGAAACTGCGCTCGGCCAGGGGCACCAGGAACGGGGTCTGCTCGTCCTGGGCGCAGGTCCAGGCGACCGCGGTGCGGCCGAAGGTGCCGAGCAGCTTGAAGGCTACGGCCGGGTCGGCGATCGAGCGGGTGTAGATCGCCGTGACCGGCGTGCTGTAGAGCTCGATTCCCTCCTGGAAGAACGGGCGCTTCTCGTCGAGGTAGATGGCGAACGGTTCGTTCGCCACGATCCGTCCGGCATCCGACTCGATCTGGCTGAAATCGGGGTTGATCGTCGCCTCCGCCGTGCTCGTGGTGGTCAGGGCGTAACGGAGATTCAGCCCGGCCTCGCCGCGCGGGTCGTCGAACCGAAGTCCGGCCGCCGCGGGGTCACCGCCGCCCTCCACCCGCGAGCCGTCACGGTATCCGACCGCGCTCGCGATCGCGGAGAGTTCCCGGCTGGGGCGGATCCCGCGGATGCCGGTGAGTGTGCCCCACTGGCACATCCAGCAGGGATCGTCGCGGTTCGTCGCCGCCCAGGCATACCGGCGCCGGGCGTCGCGCTGGTGATCGCGCCAGAAGTTCACCCTCCAACGCTGCTCCTCGCGATCGGGAAAGCGAAGGCTGGCGAACGGGATCGCGATTTCGACCTGCCATCCGGTCCCGGTCAGACGCCCCTTCGAGTGCCAGATGTAATCCGGCGCGGGATCATCGTTCCCATTAGTGCCGATCCGGAGGTCTCCCTGGATCCCCAGTGGGTTGACGAAGAACTCGTAACCCCAAGCGTGGTCTCCATAGGTGTCGAGCATCAACCCGAAGTAGTCGTCGGTCCAGATCCGGTCCCGCTCGTGCAGGCCGACCCGCACCTCGGCCGGATCGTCGCAGGCGATGAGAGCGACGTAGAGGTTCTCCTGGTCATAGGTCACCCACGCCTCCGATTCGACGGGGGGCCGGGTCTGGTCGCCCGGATCGACCTCCGCGAATCCCGTGGCGCGCGCCGCGTGTGTCCAGGCGGCTTCGTCCAGTTCGCCGTCGAGGTGGATCGGTCCGGTGGCGGGGCTCACTTCGAGAGTCGGCTTGAACTGCGGACGGAAGTCGTCCGCGGAGCCGGAGACGCCCTGGGCCGGCGCGGGGAGTGGGTGCACTCCGGCGAGGGCGAGACCGGCTACGATCGCCACGGTGGCGGCCTGGGCACGGGGCGTCCGGAGGATCATGCCACTGTCTCCTTCGCGAACGAGAAGAAGTTGGAGTTGCTACCTGATCAAGGGGAGCGCGTTCTGCCGCCGGCTCAACCAAGTGCAGCCGTGCGCGGTGACCTGGACCATCTCCTCGAGCCCGAGATAACCCCGTCCCTCCACCATGACACCCAGCTCGAGCGTGAAGACCTGCCCCTCTTCCACGGTGAGGAAGGGGAGCCGTCCGTACCGCTCCCAGCGCGGAGCGAGCACCGCGCCGCCATCATGCGCCATCCGCCCGACCTGGTGGCCGAGGGCGTGCAGATACTCGGGGTAGCCGGCGCTGACGAGGAACGACCGCGCCGCCGCGTCGACGGTCCAGGCTTCGACGCCGGGCCGCAGGGCGTCGGCGCCCGCGCTGATCGCGCCGTGAACGGCCGCAAAGGCGTGACGAACCTCCGGCGGGAGCTCCGACTCCGCGGCGAACCAGCAGCGCTGCAGATCCGAGGCATACCCCTCGACCAGCACTCCGAAGTCGACGTGGACAATGTGTCCCGGCGAGACCCGGATCGTCGAGGAGGGGAGGCCATGTCCGATCATCGAGTCGGGGCCGCTGTTGACGATCGGGTCATTGGCCCGGTCCCACGAGAAGCCGAGTCCCCGTCGTTCGACCTCGCGCTGCAGGTGGTCGTAGATCTCCCGCTCGCTTCGACCGATCAGGCCGGTCGACGGCAACGCGGCCAGCATCTCCTCGGTCACGTCGATCGCGGCCTGCATGCGGCGCACTTCCTCGACGGTCTTCCGCGAGCGGAGGCGAGAGGTGATCGCCTCCGCGCTGACGAGCGCATCCGCGAAGCGCGTGCCGTGCAGGATCGATCGCAAAGTGAGGTAGAGGCCGTGCGAGAGGCCATCCGACTTGGGATCGTCTTCGGACCAGTTGGCGCCGAGGCGCGGCGGGGCCGGACTGGGCGGGACGAGCCGTTCCAGGGCCTCGCGGAGCGGCTGGCCGATCCCCTGGACGTAGGGAATCACCTCGTCCCACGCTCCGGACGCAACGAGCGGGTCGGCATCGTAGTTTCCGACCACCGCGACTTTGCGTCCGTCCCGGGTCACGATCAGTGCGCTGTGCCAGGTGAGCCCCGCATCGACGACGAGCGGAAGGATCGGATCCCCGCCTTCGGCCGTCTCGCGGTCGAAGGTGATCCAGGCATCCAGTTCCGAGTCGGCGACCAGCGCGGCGGCCTGGGCCAGTTTCTCCGAAGTCAGGCGGCTCATCCCATCCTCCCGTGATCCCGGCCCCGTGGCGTCGCGGCGAGCCGGGGTGTCCCGCCTCCGGCTAGGCCCCCGCGAACGACAGCGGCTCGAACCGCAGGCTGGGCGAGCGGACGGAGCTGAAGGGGTTCGGATCGGAACCGACCTCGGCCAGCCGATGCCAGAGTTCCTGGTGGTTGCCGGAGAGGTTCATCTCGGAGATCGGGTGCACGATCTGTCCGTCCTCGACCCAGTCGCCCTTGATGCCGATGGAGAAGTCGCCGGTGGCGTCGTTGGAATTGCCCCCCATGAAGCTGCGGATCAGGATGCCGGTCCCCATCTCGCGCCGGAGCGCATCGAGATCGCGCTCGCCAAGGGCGAAGACGAGGTTGGTCGGCGCTGCCGTCGTCGGCGCCATTCCCAGCTTCCGCGCGTAGTAGACGCTGACGTAGTAGCCGCGGAGGACGCCCTGCTCAATGAAGGGGCGCGCCCGGGTCGCCATTCCCTCGCTGTCGTAGGTGGAGGAGCCGAATCCGCCGAAGAGATGGGGCTCGTCGCGCACGGTGAGGAGAGGACTGGCCAGGGGCTGGCCGAGCTTCCCGGCCAGGAAGGATCGTCCCTGCTGCAGTGCCTGGCCCGAAGCGGGGGACTGCAGGTTGGAGAAGATGCGCGGCACCGAGATGTTCTCGATGATGCACCGATAGGCGCCGGTCTTGACGGGCCGCGCCCCCGATTGTGCGAGCGCGCGTTCGGTCGCGATCGGACCGATCCGCCCGGGCGCATCCAGCCGGTCGCGATGAAGCGTGGCGGAACGCCAGAAGCCGCGCTGTCGCCGCGCCCCCTCGTCCCGGATCGCCACCTGCGCGCCGGAGGAGAAGACGGTGTAGCGGGAGGTTCCTTCCATCCCATGAGTGGTGACCAGCGCGTCCTCGCCCGTGCTGTCGGAGGCGCTGGCCGTGACCGAGACGATGCGATCGGCCCCGGGGGCCGATCGCGCCGCGGCCTCGAGTTCGCGGACTCGTCGTCGGCGTTCTTCCGCGCTCGCCTCGGCGGCGCCGGCGGGGTCCCACTGTCCAAGGTCTCCCTCGAAGCGGCCTAGGCAAAACGCGAGATCAGGTAGAGTGCGGTCGGGGTCGGGCGCCAGAAGCCTGGTGCCGGCGACGGCGTCGGCGAGAAATGCATCGATGGCATCGCGTCTCAGGTCGCACGTGCTGTTCACCGAGTAGCGGCCGTCGACGAAGAGCGCGATCGCGAGGCTCTGGCTGGTCGATTCCCGCAGGCGGTCGAGCTGGCCGTCGCGCCACTCGATCGTGCTCGACGTGTTCCGCGAGACCGCGGCGCGGGCTCCCTGGGCGCCATGGCGGCGGGCGCACGCGACCGCGTGGCGGGACAGTTCCAATAACCCCTGCTTCTGTTTCATGCCCTGCGTCCTCCCACCGTGATGGCGCCGGCCCGGACCGTGGGGAGCCCGTAGCTGACCGGGACGAACTGGCCGTCCTTGCCGCAGCTCCCGCCTTCCTCGGTCATCGCGAAGTCATGCCCGACCAGGTCGATCTCCTCCAGAACCTTCGGACCGTTCCCGATCAGGTTGCAGTCCTTGACGACCGCCGTGAGGCGCCCGTGCTCGATCAGGCGGCCGCGCTGGAGGTAGAAGGTGAAATCGCCGCCGCCGATGTCGACCTGGCCGTTGGCGAACTCCTCCGCGTAGAGTCCGGCCTCGACCGAGGCGATGATCTCCTGTGGATCGCGGGGACCGGCCAGCATGAGGGTGTTGCGCATGCGCGGCACGGGCGGGTGGCGGAACGACTGGCGACGGCCGGAGCCGGTGCGCTCCACGCCGTAGTGAGCCGCGGAGATCCGATCGTGCAGGTAGGACCGCAGGATGCCTCCCTCGACCAGGGTCGTGTTCTGGGCCGGGGTCCCCTCGTCGTCGACATTCAGCGATCCGCGGAGGCGGCCGAGAGTGCCGTCATCCTGGATGGTGACCTCCGGCGAGCTGATCCTCTGTCCGAGGCGCGACGCATAGATGGACGTGCCCTTACGGTTGAAGTCGGCTTCCATGCCGTGGCCGATCGCCTCGTGAAGGAGGATTCCGGAAGTCCCGGCGGCCAGGACCACGGGCATGGTTCCGGCCGGCGCCGGGACCGCGTCGAAGAGGGCTACGGTATGCTCGACCGCTCCGTGCGCGATGTCGCGCACGAGTTCGGGCGTGAGCCAGGCGAACGTCTCGCGCCCCGACGCAGAGCGGTTTCCCGTTTCGGTGCGATCTCCCTGGCGCGCCGTGCAGAGGACGAAGAAGGAGACCATCGGACGGTCGTCCTCCACCAGGAGCCCCTCCGAGTTGGCGATGAGCACGCGCGAGGTCTCGTCCCTCAGGGAGACCGACACCTTCGTGATGCGGGGATCGGCGGCGCGCGCCGCGCGGTCGGCTTCGATGACGAAGGGGAGCTTGCGGTCGACGGTGATCGTGTTCCAGGGCACTTCCACGGCATAGCGGCTGAGGAGGGAGGAGGCCCGCAGCGGCACCGGCCGGGGGCCGTCGCCGGCGTCGGCCACCGCGGCCGCGCCCGCGGCCGCCGCGAGAAGAGCCTTCTCCGAGAGGTCCTCGCTGAAGGCGTAGCCGGTCGCGTCTCCCTTCAGCACCCGGATGCCGGCTCCGAGGTCGACGTTCGCCGCGGCGCGGTTGACCTGTCCGTCCTCCATCACCAGGGCGCGGCTGATCGAGTGCTCCAGGTAGACCTCGCAGAACGCGCCCCCGCCGGCGAGCCCGCGCTCGAGCACGCGACGGAGAAGCGTGGACGAGACGCCGAAGCGCTCGAAGTAGGCGCCACAGCTCGCTTCTCCGGCGACGGCGCCGAGCAGCGGGGACCGTCCCCAACCACCCCGGGCGTGCCCCGGGATCGTGGCGATCGCCACGCCGGAGCCGATGAGCTGCAGGAATCGCCGTCGGTCAACCGGTGAACTCATGGTCATTCCTTCCTCGGTGGGGTCATGGGGCCGGGGGCGGCGCGTCAGGGCCGTCCTGGACTTCGGTAAACGAGGCGTCGATGATCTGCTCGCGGGGGATGTCGGGAGCCGGGTTGCCGCGGCGGCCGGATCGAGCGCTGTCCCGGCGGGCCGGGACGCGGGTCGCGATCCGGTTGAAGACGAACGCGACGAACCAGGCCGCGATCAGGAATAGGATGAACCGAAACAACATGCGAGATGCTCCTACGGATCAGGGGGCCGGAGGTTGCGACGCGCGTGGGACCGGCTCGGGCGAGGCCGGAGGCTCGGAATCGGTCGAGCCGACTCCGGGCAAAAGACCGATCAGCGTGCCGGGCAGGGCGTCCCGGTTCTCCGGCGTCAGACGCACGATGGACGGGACGTGGCGGGAGAGGCGCTCCGCGAGGGCCGTCGCGAGCCACGCCCGGACCACCAGAAGATAGAGGGAGCGGCCCGATCCGGGGGCGTCTGACTCCAGGTCGCCGACCAGCGGCGCGAAGCCGAGGCGCTGCTCCAACTCCAGCGGGCCGATTTCGTCGAGGACGATCAGATCGGCCCGGGCCTCCCTCGCGCGCCGCGCGAGCGCCACGCCCCAGGCCAGCGTCGCCGCGTCCATCTGGAACCGGCCGACGCGAGGCCCCGGCAGTCCCCCCTGGGTGTCGGCCAGCATCCGCTCCTCGCCCGTCTCGAGATCGACGAGGTGGAGGCGGGTCGTGCCGAGCGGATCGACGACCCGCCGGCTGACGAAGCCGCCAGAGCGCAGGCCGGCGCTCGCGAGAAGACCGGCCAGGCGGATGCAGCAGGTCGTCTTGCCCGCGCCGCGCTCCCCGGCGAGCAGAACGATCCTGCCCCTGGACTCGCCCTCCGTCATGGTCCCTCCGTGCCCCGGAGTCTACACTGCTGGCCATGGGTCGATCTCGGTTCCGTTTCCGGGCACCGCGCGCCGTCCGGCTCGTCGTTTCCGGTTGGGTGGGAACGGTCTTGCTCGGCGCGGGATGCGGGGCCGGTCCTCGCGTCGCGCCGGATCCGGCGGCGGCGTCGGAGGCGGGGCGCGTCGTGGTGGTCCAGAACCTCCTCGATCCCGCGTCGAGACGGTTGGCCGCGCGCTATCGCAGGCAGCACGGACTGAGCGCTGATCAGGTGATCTCCCTTGCCCTTCCTTTCCGAGAGACGATCGGGGCGGGGGAGTACTTGCGGCAGATCGAGGCGCCGGTACGGGAGCACCTCGATCGAAGCGGCCGCCGCGAGTCGACCGACTTCATCCTGCTGACGCGGGGCCTGCCGATCCGCGTCCGGGAGTCGGCCCTCTCGGTCGATGCGCTCCTCGGCGCCATGGACCTCTCGATCCTGCCGCCCGATCGCGCCGTTCCGCGGAGTTTCGTCCCGGCTGCCAATCCCTACTTCGGCCGCGACGAGCCTTTCCGCCGGGCCGTCTTTGGCTTCTACCTCGTGACGCGGTTGGATGGCTACGACGAGGGGGACGCCCGCGCCCTCCTCTGGCGGGCGGCGCACGCCCGGCCGCGGGTCGGTCCGTTCCTGCTCGACGTCGACCCCCGCCGCGATGCCGGCGGTTACGCCGTCATCAACGGGGCCCAGCGTGAGGCGGCCGCGATCCTGCGGGGGCGGGGCCACGAGGTGAGGCTGGAGGAAACCGCCGACTTCGCGCGAGCGGATGGGCCGCTGGCCGGTTACTACTCGTGGGGGAGCAACGACGGCGGCTTCGATCGCACGGCTTGGCGCGCCCTGCGCTTCCTTCCCGGCGCCCTGGCGGAGACGGCGGTCAGCACCAGCGCGCGCACTTTTCGTCGCTCCCGCCGGGGACAGACGCTGGTGGCGGACCTGATCGAGCGCGGGGTCACCGGCGTCCAGGGGTATGTTGCGGAGCCGACGACGCGCGCGCTGGCTCGGGCCGATCTCCTCTTCGATCGGTACACCCGCGGCTACACGCTGGCCGAGAGCTTCGGCATGGCCACTCCGGTCCTGAAGTGGCGGGTCATCACGCTGGGAGATCCTCTCTGCGCGCCCTACCGGGGCGCCGATCCCGGAGTGGTCCCTCCCGCGGGGATGGACGCCCGGTGAAGAGGTAGACTGCGCGCCATGGCTTCGTTGCTCCCCATCGATGGTCTGATCCCGCGGGTCATCCAGTCGCTCCGGGATCGGTCCTCCCTCGTCCTGAAGGCGCCGCCGGGCGCGGGAAAGACGACGCGGATCCCGGCGGCCTTGGTCGATGCCGGCCTGGTGCCCGCCGGACAGGAGGTGGCTGTACTGGAGCCACGCCGGATCGCCGCGCGGATGGCGGCCCGGCGAGTGTCATCCGAGCGGGGACAGCCGCTCGGCGGCGAGGTGGGCTATCGCGTGCGGTTCGAGTCGGCGACCACGGCCGACACGCGAATCTGCTACGAAACCGAGGGCGTTCTGCTGCGGCGCCTGCTCTCGGATCCGATGCTGGAGAGAACCGCCGCCGTGATCCTCGATGAGTTCCACGAGAGGTCGGCTGACGGCGACCTGTCGCTGGCGCTGTTGCGCGAGGTGCAGGAAACGGTCCGTCCCGATCTTCGCCTGGTCGTGATGTCGGCCACGCTCGATCCGGCGCGGATCGCCGCGTATCTCGGCGGATGCCCGGTGCTCGAAAGCGAAGGACGGGCCTGGCCGGTCGCGATGGAGCATCGTGCGGATCACGAGGAGCGACCGATGGCGGCCCAGATTGCCGCGGCGGTCGAGCGGTGCGTGGGAGCTTCCCCGGCGGAGGGGGGCGGGAGCGTCCTGGTCTTCGTGCCCGGCGCGGCGGAAATCCGTGCGGCGATGCGGGCGTTGGAGCCGCTCTGCGCCCGATGCGGTTACGAGCTGTATCCCCTGCACGGAGACCTGCCGGTCGGCGAGCAGGATCGCGCTGTGCTGGCGGGGCCGCGTCCCCGGGTCGTGGTCGCGACGAACCTGGCCGAGGCCTCGATCACGGTCGAGGGGGTGACCGTGGTGATCGATACGGGACTGGCGCGCGTGCTGCGTCGCGATCCGCGCACCGGCTTGAACCACCTCGCCACCGCCCGGATCAGCCGAGCATCGGCGGCGCAACGGGCCGGGCGGGCCGGGCGCACGGCTCCCGGGCGGTGTGTCCGCCTCTACTCCGAGGCGATGCATGCCTCCCTGCCCGAGGAGGACGAGCCGGAGATCCGGCGCGTGGACCCGAGCGAAGCGATCCTCGGAATCCTGGCGTGGGGGGCGAGGGACCCTTCGACCTTCCCGTGGCTCGATCCGCCGGACCACGCGCGCGTCCAGGGGGCACTCGATCTTCTGCGCCGGCTCGGAGCGGTGGAGGAGGGGGCGCCGCCGCGTCTGACGGCACGCGGCCGCGACTTCCTCCGTCTGCCGGTTCATCCTCGACACGCGGCGATCCTGATCGAAGGCGCAGGCTACGGGATCCCGCGCGAGGTGGCTGCCGCGGTGGCGCTCCTGTCCGAACGGGACCTGCGCCTCTCCGCCCGGGCCGGGTTTGCGGAGGCTCGGGCCGATCGCAGCCCGACGCGACGGGGGCCCTCCGATCTGCTCGAACGGATCGACGACCTGCGGCGCGCCGTCCGCCTGCGGTTCGAGCCCGAGGCCTGCGCTTCGGCCGGGATCGATGGCTTCGCGGCGCGTCGGATCGCCCGGGCCGAGGAGCAGCTCTCGCGCGTGCTGGCCCGGACCAGGCTGCGCGTCTCCCGCGCCGGCATCCGTGGAGAGAGGGTCGATCGACGCGCGCCGCGGGACGAGGCCTTGCTGCGGGCGCTGGCGGCTGGATACCCCGACCGCGTGGTCTGTCGCCGGGCTCCCGGCTCCGCGCTTGGAGTCATGGTCGGAGGCGCCGGGGTGCGGCTCGATGCATCGTCGGTCGTGCGGGAGGCCGGGCTCTACGTGGCCCTGGAGGCCGCCCCGGCCCGGGATGCCGACGGTCGGTTCATCCTGGTGCGCACGGCGAGCGAGGTCCGCGCGGAGTGGCTCCGCGCGCTCTTTCCCGCCCGCTGGCGTGAGGATGACGTCGTGCTCTTCGATCCGCGGGAAGAGCGAGTCGTCGGTCGACGGCGTACGTTCTTCGAGGATCTCCTGGTCGAGGAACGTGAGACCGGCGCGATCGATCCCGAGGCGGCGGCCGGGGCGCTCTTCGCGGCCGCCGCGCGTACGTTCGACTCCGCTTTCGTGCTCGACGGGGAGATGGCGTCCCTGTTAGCGCGGTTGGGTTGGATGGAGCGATCCGACCCCGAGGCGCGAGCGCTGGCCGGTTCGTGGTCCTCGGTTCTGCAGGAGGCGGCGCGGCAGCTCTGTCACGGGCGGCGCAGCTTCGACGAGTTGCGCCGAGCTCCACTTCTGGAGACGTTCACGGCGTTGCTGCCGGGCGCCACCCGCCGGCGTCTCGATGCCTTCGCCCCGGCCAGGATCACGCTGCCGTCCGGCCGGAGTGCTCGACTGGAATATGGCGACAGCGGGCCGCCGATCCTCGCGGCGCGGCTGCAGGAGTTCTTCGGGACCGAGACGGCGCCGAGGGTGGGCGGGGGAACGGTCATCGTGCTCCTGCAACTTCTGGCGCCGAACCAGCGGCCGGTCCAGGTGACGCAGGATCTCGCGTCGTTCTGGAAGACGGTCTATCCGCAGATTCGGGGCGAACTGCGGCGTCGCTATCCCCGGCACGCCTGGCCGGACGATCCCCTGCGCGCGGTGCCCGAACGGGGACCGAAGCGGCGGGAAACCCGGTGAGCCGGGTGAACGCGCCCCGCCGGCGCCGGGTGCCGGTCGTGCGATGCGGCCTTCCGGGTAGCGAACCGGCCGCCTCCCCAGGGAGAGGCGGCCGGAATCGGTGTGGCGTCGGCGGCCGGCGCTACGGTCGCGTCAGGACGATCTTGCCGGCGGAAGCAGCTTCGCCGGCTTCCAAGCGGTAGAAGTAGACACCGGCGGGGACCTCGCGGCCACGGATGTCACGGCCATCCCACCGGAGAGTGTGCGGACCGGCCGACCGTACGCCGTTCGAGAGCATGCGTACGAGCGAACCATCCGGGGCGAAGACCGCGACGGCGGCGCGACCGGAGATCGGAAGCCGGAAGCGAAGATCGACCGCCCCCGGGGCCGGATTCGGCCAGGCGGAGATCTCGAGACGCGCGCCAGCCTCCGGCGCTCCCGGCACCGCCGCGGCGTCGCCGAGCCAGTTCAGGACCCGTTGCGTGAGGAGGTCGCGATTCGCTTGCGTCGTGATCGTCTCGAAGCCGAATCCGAGGTAGACGAGGCGGTAGGCTCCGGTGTCGACCTTCAGCCCGGCGCGCTGAGTGCCGCTGCCGTAGTTGAAGGTCGGAGTCGCGGCGCCGTCGCGCGGTGAGATGACGTCCGGGTAGGGATTCATGGCTGGCGTCAGCGCCAGCGACATCCCGTCCGAGATCGGATCGCCGGCGATGCCGTTGACCGTGTTCTGGTTGGCGTCGTCGTTGACGAAGTTGGCGTGCAGGTAATTCTGGTACCACTGGTACGCCGCTCCACCCTCGTCGTTCAGCTCCCAACCGATCTCCTGGCCGCTCAGAAAGAGCCGGCCACCGGCGTCGAGATAGGCCCCGAGGGCGGCGCGATCGGCCGCGCCGAGCGTGGGGTAGGAGAGGGCGGTGTGCCAGCTGACGATCGGGAACCAGGCGAGATCGGCCGCCGTGACCTGCGCGACCCCGGTCGGCCAGATTCCGAAGGTGCGCCCGGCCGCCTGCAGGGCGGCGGCGTGCATCGTCTCGTAGGTCTGCGCGCCGTCATCGTCGACGAGGAGAACCTGCACGTCGTCCGTGATGACGCTGTAGGGGAGTTCGCGCGTCACACCCGGCAGGTTCGTCGAGGTGAAGGTGAACTTCGGGGCGGCGTATCCCGAGGTTCCGGGGGTCACGCGGAGGCGGAGGATCTTGCCTTCGGCGGGACTCAGGCTGAAATCGGCGAAGCTGTTCCAGGTGTCGGTGCCGTCCGTGAATTCGCAGGTCCAGCCCGAGGGAAGCGTGCCCGGATCCAACGTCACGCGGATCACATCGGCGTTCGTGCCGAGGTTGTAGACGGCGAAGTCGGCGAACTCATGCGCGGCGGAGTTGGACGGACGCACCGCCACCCTTTGTCCCTTGGCCCAGTAGCGGAGCGAGTAGGCCGGCTGGGGGCGCGTGCTGACGCTCTGCGGAATCGACCGATCATCGTCGTCCTGGATGAGGATCACCATCCAGAGGTCGCTGGTCTTCCAGGACGGATCGATCGCGAAGTTCATGACCACGTTCTGAATCTGGCCGGCCTGCGAGACCGAGAGGGCGTGGTCGGGGAGGACGTCGCGGGTCACGTCCTGGTGCGTGGTTGTGCTGTAGAGGACATTGTTCTCGAGGATGATGGCCCGGATCTGCATGTTGCCGATGTCGGCCACGGTCTCCTCGACGATGACGTCGAGATCGATCGAGCCGGACGGCTGCACCAGGTCGACGCTGTTGATCCGGATACGGAAGGGGGACGGCGCGGCGATGTCCTGGCGCACGATCGGATCATAGGCCGATCCGGTCGCGATCTCGGTGCTGCCGCCCACCACCCGCAGCAGGCCGTCGAAGACGACCGTGGGGTAGCCGGTGACGCCGTAGTAGCTGATGCGGGCGTCGGTCTCGGCCGAGCCGAGTCCGCCGCTGGTGGCGTAGTAGCGCACCGCGTTGAACTCGGTCGCGTCGTAGGTCGACTTCATCACCTCGAGTCCCTGGTAGGCGTAGGGGCAGTAGGTGCACCAGGTGGCGGTGGCGTCCTCGGCGATGACGCCGCGGGGGAACTGCCCCTGGGCAATGCCGGGAACCAGGGCGAGCAAGACCAGGAGCAGGACGGAGACGGACCTCATCGTGACCTCCTCGAAGACGCGGCCGGGCGGTCGCGCGCGATCTGCCGGAGAAACCCGAGGCGCGGCGGACGCGACGGGGGCGTAGTAGCGAGGCAAATCTTACCACGTTCACGGGCGCAGAAAAAGTAATGGCGTCGGCAGGACCGCGTAGCGACCCTGCCGGCGCCCACCTCAGGTATTCACGGCGCGAGCCCGGAGGCGGGCTCGCTTGGCGATCAGTAGTCGTCGTCCTGGCGCGGAGGCCTTCCGCCCCCGTATCCGCCGGAGCGTGGTCCACCGGCGCCGCCGCGGAATCCGTCGTCCTTCGCCTCGCTGACCTTGATCGGACGGCCATCCAGGTCGGCGCCGTCCATCCCGGTCACGGCGTTGGCCGCCTCTTCGTCCTGCCCGAACGTGACGAAGCCGAAACCACGGGAACGTCCCGTCTCGCGATCGGTGATCACGCGGGCGTCCGTGACGTTGCCGAAGCGAGCAAACGCCTCGCGCAGCCCTTCATCCGTGGTCTGCCAACTCAGGTTTCCAACGTAGAGCTTCTTGCCCATACCTCTCCGAACTCTCCATCGCGCGCCGAGCATGGTCCATGGACGGCGTCGCTGTCGTTGGCCACGCGGGTGCATCGACCCGCAACCTGGGCGGCCCAGGTGTCCGCCCTTCCGCCGGAGCTCGCCGTACCGAACCAAGAACCTGCTGGTAACCAGAAAGGCATGGCGGTCAGAGGGCCCGGAATGGTTCCTTCACCCTTCCGCCCGAGAGCGGCCTGGAAACGGAACGGGAGAAGGATATCAGGTCGGTGGACCGGGAGGCAACCGCCGCGATCGGTCGGCCGCCGCCCGCGGGCCGGGGAAGCAGGCCACGCAGAGAAGCGGGGACGAACGGGTCCTGATCTCCTTGGACTCCGGGCGCTCGGTCGCTACGCTGGCGCCGAAGCTCGGGCCGGCCCGGGCGCGAGGTCGGGCGTGCGACAAGGAGGATCGATGATCGGACGCGACCCGCGGTCGAAGGAGTCGGCGCCGCCGAGCCCGAAGCCGTCGGCGACTCCGTCCGCCGGGCGTCACGCCGAGGCTCTGGCCGGCCACGCCTGGGATCGTCGTGGTCCCGCTTTGCGGCGCATGTTCGAGGAGATCTCCCCCCGATACGACCGGTTGAACGCAATCCTCAGTCTCGGCCTCGATCGGGGCTGGCGGAGATGGGCCGCGCGGGCGCTCCGCCCCGCGCCGCCGGGACTCTGGCTCGACCTCGCGTCCGGCACCGGAGACCTGGCCGCGGCGATGGAGCATGCCGGGGCGACCGGCGTGGTTCGGATCGACCTGTCGGCGAGCCTCCTCCGGCGCGGCGCGGCGAAGGGGGGGCCGCGTGCTCGGTCGGCGGTCGTCTGCGAGATGGATCGGCTGCCGTTCCGCCCGGCAGCGTTCAGTGGCGTGGGGCAGGGCTTCGCGCTCCGTCACTGCCGGGCGTTCGAACCGTTCTTCGGGGAGATCCACCGCGTTCTCCGCCCCGGCGGATGGTGCGCTCTCCTCGACATGCGGGAACCGTCCGGCGGGGGCCTCGCGGCGGCTTACCGGTTCTACTTTCGCCGGGTGCTCCCTCGTCTGGCCGCGTGGGCCGGCGGCGACCGATCTGCCTATGAGATGATGGTTGCCTCCGTGCGCGCTCTGCCGGCGGAGGGCGAATTGCTGGGCGCCCTTCGCCGGTCCGGCTTCGAAGCGGAAACATCCGCCCGAGGGATCCTCGGTGCCGTCCGGCTCGTCTCGGCCCGCAAACCGAGCGGGCCCGAGGCGACCCGGCGGGAACCGGAGTGAGATCGGAGACATCTTCTCCTGTTCATCCCGGCAGGCATTCCCTACAGTTTCGGGGAGACGGCGGCCGTGCGCCGCGGACGGAGGAGGAGAGCGCCAGGTGATTCTCGGACTGGGGGTCGACATCGTGGAGGTCGCACGCGTGGCCGGGGTCGCGGAGCGGCACGGCGAGCGGTTTCTAAGGCGTGTCTTCACCCCCTTGGAGGTGGAACGGGTTCACGGAAACCGTGCGCAGTACTTAGCGTCGCGCTTCTCCGCGAAGGAGGCGGCCTTCAAGGCCCTGGGGACCGGCTGGAGCTCCGGCGTTCGATGGATCGACATCGAGGTCGACAACCTCCCGTCCGGGCAGCCGGTCCTGGAACTGCGCGGTCAGGCTCTGGAACGCGCCCGCTCGCTGGGCGTCCGGCGCGTCCACCTCACGATCAGCCATACGGCCGCCTATGCCGCCGCCCAAGTCATTCTGGAAGGAGAACCTGATGACGATGCAGATGCCCCGCCCGCGTGATCGGGCGCTGTGCGCAATCCTCGGCCTGATCCTTGGCCTTGCCTGCCCGGTCGTGGCGGGGGCGCAGGGCGACGACCAGGGGAGTGGCGGGACCGAGGGGCCGCCGCGCTTCCGGATGCCGGCGGTCTCGACGCAGCGCTACCTCGCCGAGGCATCGTCATCGTTCCGAGCCATGACGAGGGCCGCGATGCCGAAGGCATCCGACCGTGCGGCGGTGGTGTCGACCGTTCGGGATCTGATCGCCCGCCAGACCGCCTTCGGTCACGAAGTGGCCAGGACCTATCCGGCGAACCAGTTCGAGTGGCTGATGATCCATGATTACGCCTGCGACACGCTGGTCACGGCCTTGGCGCCGCTGCTCGACCGGTATGCGGCGGCGCATCCGGAGGAGATCCTGACCGACGGACGGCAGTTGCTCGAGCTGGCGCTGATGCAGATCCCACTCCCTCCCAGCCGCATGCTCGGTCTGCATGTGGCGAGCATGACGGAGCGCCTCCTGGTCGACGCGGACACGCTGCTCGCCTCGGGAGCGACGAAAGACCTGGCTGGAGTGGAGGATGGGATCCTCCGGTCCGTCCACGATTGGATCCGGCAGTACCAGTCCCTGCAGAAGACCGCGGTCGACCGCCACACCAACCACCTGGAGCACGAAGACTGGGTGGTCGTGCGCCTGGAAGATCGCTGCGGCAATCGCGGGGATGGGGTCTGGCAGCTCACGGAGATGTACATGGCGATGGTCGGGGTCGACAGCACCCACGTGCCGCCGCTGGAGAAGTATGCCCATGAGCTGCACCTGAAGGCCACCCGGTGCGAGAACGACGAGAGGATCGTCTACTACGACCTGCCGTTCCTCCAGTACGCGATGATGGAGCTCGCCAAACAGGCCCGCGAGAAGGACCTCCAGATGGAGGAGGAGAGGCGCGGGGCACCCTCGCCCTCGAAGCCCTGACCGGGGAGCGAGGGATGCGCGGCCGAATCCTCGCCGTCCTCCCGGATCATCCCTGGCCCGCCGACATGGGGAGCCGGGTGCGGAACCTCCGCATCCTCGAGACCTTGGCCGAGCGGTTCGACCTGACGATCGTCACCCTCGTGCACGATCCGGCCCGTCTCCAGGACCCCGGGCCGGTCTCCGGCCTGGGACGCTGGATCGGGCGGTTGGCGTCCCACCGCGGGAGCCGGCTGGCCTGGGGGCGCTGGCACGCCGAAGCGACCTGGGCGGGATGGCTCGAGGGGCTGCATCGCGAGACCTTCTTCCAGAGCCTGCCCACCCTGGCCCTAACGGTGGAGCGGCTCGTCTCCGCGGAGAGGTTTGACCTCGTCCATGCCGCCTACTGGTACGGGCTGCGGCGATTCCGTGCGTTTCCCCACCCTCCGGTGTGGGTGGTGGATACCCACGATGTGCAGTTCGAGCGGCACGCCCGGCTCCTCGGCCGGCCTTCCGACCGTGAGCGGAGGTCTGAGCTGGCGCAGCTGATGCGTTATGACCGCATCGTCGCGATCACCGAACGAGACCGAGGGACATTCCAGGAAGCGCTTCCGGTCGGGCATCCGCCGATCGAGGTCATCGGGATGGGACTCGACCTGTCGGACTGGCGCCCGGACGCGGTGGCGCCTCTGCTCCCCCCCGCGCCGCGGGTCGTCTACTACGGCAATCTCGCGACGACGGCGAACCAGGAGGGGCTCGTCCATCTCCTGCGGGACCTCTGGCCGGGACTGCGGACGCGGGTTCCCGAGACCGAGCTGCTCGTGATCGGTCCGGGAGTGCCGGAAACGCTTCGCCGGCAGGCGGAGGAGAGTGGGGCGCGCGTCACCGGTTTCGTCCCAGATCCTCGTCCCTGGCTGGTCTGTGCTTCGTTGCTTCTGCTGCCCCTGCGCGAGGGGAGTGGCCAGCGGGGGAGGGCCGTCGAAGCGATCGCGCTCGGCGTGCCCGCGGTCGGGTATCCGGGCGCGCTGGCCGGGCTGGAGTTCGACGCGGACGAGGGGATCATCATGGCCGACGATCCCGCCTCCTTCGTCGAGGTCGCAGCCGGGCTGCTTCGCGACGGCGCACGAAGAAACAGGATCGCCGCGGCGGGCCGCGCGCGCGTCGAGACGTCGTACAGCCTGGCGGCGACGTACGGCCGTTTCGTGGACCTGTACACCGGCCTGATCGGCGCGGGAGTCACCTCGAACGACTGAGGCTGGTCCACTCCGAGAGACCAAAGCCCCGGCGGGTGGCCGGGGCCTTGCTGTCTTACTAACTGCGCTGTCTTACTGACTGCGATCTCGCTCGAGTGATCGACGCCGCTGCGCGGCCGCGTCGTTCCTACTTCTTCGGCGCCTTCTTCAGGACGGTGTCCTTCAGGTTCTTCGCCACCGTGAACTTGACGACCTTCTTCGCGGGGATCTTGATCTCGGCGCCGGTCTGCGGGTTGCGACCGATGCGAGCCTTGCGGCTCTGAACCTTGAACTTCCCGAGACCGGACAGCGGCACGTCGGTCCCCTTCTTCAGGCTGGCCTCGACGAGCGTGGTCAGACCGGCGACGAGGGCCTTCGTCTGCTTCTTGTTCAGCTCAACGGTCTTGTCCGCCTTCATCGCTTCCTTCATCAGAGCGTCGATCAACTGGGTCTTGGTCATGGTAGGTAACCCTCCTTGGTCCCGCGTCCCTCCGGAACGTTCGTCCAGAGAGCCTGCCGTTTGAGCCCGGAAAACCGCCCTTTTCCTATCATCCGGCGTGACGGTCGGCAAGGAGAATCTCGCTGTCGCCCGCATTTTTCGCGGCTGACCCGCGCGCGCCCCCGAAACGCTCTCTCGACGACGGCGCGAACGGGCTGGTCCCGGGCCGGCCCCGGGGGGCCAGAAAGGCGATCGCGGAGGCAGCCGGACCCGGGGCGCGGCACGATCCTCCGGAGAGAAGTGCCGCGTCCCGGTGTTGAATCGCGGGGACGGATGCCTGAAGATGGCTCGACACGGCGGGGTGCAGCCCGGCCCCGTCTTCCCGGAAACGACCGATCGAGGAGGATTCCATGCGCTACCGGGGTCGCACCCTCATCGTGCTGGCCTGTCTGCTTGCCATTGCCCCTTGCGCCCTGGCGACGACCACCGTCTCCCTGGAGTGGGATCTGCAGGACCTGAGCCTGGTCCCAGAGCCGGATGGCACTCTCGCGGTCGGTCTGGCCGGGGGAATCCCCGCGTCTGAGCCGGGCGAGCCGGACCTGCCATGGATCGTGGTCTCGGTTCCCCTGGAGCCGGGCACCGCCGTCCGCGCGGCGGAGTGGGTCGCCGGCCCGGCCGTCCCGCTGGGAATCGGTCTGCGACCGAGGGCCGCGATGTGGCCGCATCCCGACGACCCGTCGGGCACGCGCCGCGACCCCGATCCCGGGATCTACGACGCCGGCTCGGCGCCGTGGCCGTCTCAGGCGCTCGTCGAGCTGGGAGTGCAACGGAGTGAAGGGCGGACGATGGCGGCCTTTCGCGTCTGCCCGTTCACCTGGGACCCGGCGCGTGGGGCGCTCTCCTTCAGCCCCCGAGGGGAACTGCAGGTGACCCTGGGGACCGACGGCGCTTCGCGCGCTCTGACGCCGCTCCGCCCCGCCCCCGCCCGTCCGGCCGAGGTGCGCGGGGGAACGGGGAGCTCGTTGCTCTATGCGTTCCAGGGGCGCCTCCCCGCCGATTCCCGGCCCGGCCTGGACAGCCCGCCGGTGGAAATGGTGCTGGTCACGGCCGACTCGCTCGTCACGAACTTCCAGCCGCTGGTGGACTGGAAGAACCGGGCCGGGCATCCGACGACGATCCGGACGGTCGAGTGGATCGACGCGAACTATCCGCACGGCGTGGATCAGGCCGAAAGGGTCCGGCTGTTCCTGAAGGAGGCCTGGGCGATGTGGGGCACGCGCGCCGCGATCCTCGGCGGCGACCCGCGCATCGTCCCGATCCGCTATGTCCACAGCAATTTCTACAAGGGGGACGAGGGCGGACTCGACCTGCAGACGGACTTCTACTACTCCTGCCTGGACGGCAGCTGGAATGCCGACGGCGACCAGATCTGGGGCGAGTCGGTCAGCCACTACCACGCCGGCACCGATTCGGTCGACCTGCGGCCCGAGCTTCGGGTCGGGCGCGTCTCGGCCGCGAGCCGCGGCCAGGTGAACACCTGGGTGCAGAAGTACCTCAAGTACGTTCGTGACCCCGATGTCGCGTCCGAGTACCTGAAGAAATTCCTCCTCCTGGGCGAGGTGATCGACCCGGGCAACTACACGCCCAGCGTGCCCGACCACCAGGTCAGCAACGATGGCGCGTCGTACTGCTTCCGGGTCATCGACAGCCTCGCCACCTCTCCGCTCGGGTCGTTCTTCCAGTATGACCAGTTGTACGAGCGGTCGACCTACTGGAACGAACGGCGGCCGACCAACTCCCGCCTGCTCAACCGCCCCAATACCGTCGCGTCGATCAACCAGGGACGGAACATCATCTTCCACATGGGGCACGGAGATCGGGACCGTTGGGCGATCGGTCTCGATCGGCTGCTCAACGCCGACATGATCGGGACCACCAACTCCAGCCGGCCGGCCGGACTGGCCTACGTCGTGAACTGCAACTCCGCGGCCGTCGATGCCGACTGCATGGGCGAGGCGTTCCAGTTCGCCCCCGGCGGCGGACTGAACTACATCGGATCCTCCAGCCTGCACTTCCCGTCGTCGTCCGCCTGGCTCCAGGACTACTTCTGGACCCTTTGGGCGACGAGCGAGCACCAGACCCCCGGGTCCGCCTGGTTCGCCGTGACCGACTCTTTGGCCAAGCGCCAGTCGATTTCGGACGGCGTCTGGCGCTTCCTGCTCTACGGTCTTCTCTACCTAGGCGATCCGGACATGACCGTCTGGACGACCAACCCGGCGGCGATGCAGGTGACGGTCAACCCGTCCGACCTGCGTTTCCCGCTCGGGGGTGCGCCGGTGCGGGTGATCGTGCGGGACGGCGGAGGTAACTTCCTCGCCCAGGCCCGGGTCTGCCTCCACAAGGAGGGCGACGCCACCGCTGTCATGTTGACGGACGCCACCGGTATGGTGGACCTCCCCTTCCCGGCCGCGACCACCGGAGCGTGCAAGCTGACGGTGACGCATCCGCGGGCCCGGCCCTACGAGGCGAACGGCACGGTCGTCGCGCCGGCGCCATCGTTCGCGAGCCTCGATGGCTACGACGTCGTCGATGACGGCACGCTGGGGACCGCCGGGAACGGCAACGGTCAGATCGAGACCGGAGAGACCGTGGCCTTGACGCTCCATTACACGAACCGGGGTGGTGCCGAAGCGACGGGCCTGTCGGTCCGGCTCGATCCGGCGGCGGCGGTACCCGGATTCGAAGTTACGATGGAAGACGACGAGGAAAGCCTGCCGTCGCTCGCCGCGGGTGGCTCCGGCGCGGCGCCCGCCGCTTTCCGGTTCCGGGTCACGGTCGTGAGCCCCGTGCCCGTGCAGACTCCGTATACGGTGGTCGTGCCCTTCACCCTGACCTGGGAGGCCGCCGACGGAACCCATGAGCAGACGCTCCGTCCGACCTTCGAGCGTCCGGACATCCTCCTGGTTCGTACCCAGGTCCGGGAGCTGACCACGACCGGTACCCCTGATTCGCTCCCGACCAACGGCGAGACGATCGGGCTCGTCATGGAATTGAACAACCGTGGAGGCGGCACCTGGAGTTCGCTGCGTGGTCGGATCGTGCCGTCCATCCCGGCCTCGGTGACCATGCTGGATTCGCTGGCCCGGGTTCCCACGATGGGGCCGTTCGAGCTGGTGCGGACCGACACCATGAAGTTCACGGTGCGCGTGGCCAACGACCTGCGGGTCAACTTCATCCTGGAAGATACGCTGGGCGGCACGCCGCAAACGGTCTGGAGCCGACTGCTGCGGTTGCGCGTGCGGCCGATGGCGCCGGAAAGCCTGTGGACCAGCGGGCGCCCCTCCAGTCTCAAGCTCTGGTGGAAGAAGCCGGTGAATACGTCGCCGATCTGGGGCTACCGGGTCTATCGCGCGGCCCAGGAGGCGGGACCCTACGTGCCCATCGGCCCGGGATTCGTCGAGCGGCTGCGGACGCAGGAGGATGCGGGACTGTCCGAGATGACCCGGTACTGGTATCAAGTGGCGGCGATCGACTCCTCCGGGATCATGGGGCCGCCTTCGCCGGCCACCGTCGCCAGCACTTCGCCGGGGACGCTTTCGGGTTGGCCTGTCTCGCTGACGCTGGCCCGCGACGCCTGCCCGGTGGTCGACAATCTCAACGGCTGGGGTGCGAACGAGATCCTCGCTTACTCCGACTATCTCTACTCGTTCAACGACATCGGCGGAGACTACTTCGACGGCGACAACGTTCCGTCCACGCGCGGCCCGCTGGTGCCGCCGGAGCAGGCGAAGAACCTCTACGGCAAGGCCGCGGTGGCGGACATCCTGCGGGACGCGACCGACAACACGGCGGAGTTGATCGTCGTCGCCACGAATGGCGAGGCGCCGAACTGGACTCCCCCCGCCAAGCTGCTCGTTCTCGACTATCTCGGACAGGAACGCTGGAGTCAGACGCTTCTCGGCCGGCCGATCCAGTCGGCCCCGGCCGTCGGGAACATCGACGACGACCCCGAGCTGGAGATCGTCTTTCTGGCCGGCAAGTATCTCTATGCCTTCAACCACGACGGCACGCCGGTCGAGGGGAAGGAGGGAGGGCGGCTGTTAACGATCCCGGGCGCGGAGCTGGGCAAGATCGACTACCAGTACGCGAGCGTGGGGTTGGCGAACATCGACGGCTCGACCGATCCGTGGGACGAGATCGTGTTCACGACGCATGCCAGCACGGCCGACGCCCAGTTCTGCAAGCTGTACGCGATCAATGCGGTGGAGGTGCTCGAAGGCCTGCCCCGGCAGGTGGCGACCAACGTCCCCAACTTCCCATACAGCTACCAGACCCATGGCGGGGTCTCCCAACAGAACGGCCATTCGTCGGTGGCGCTGGGCGATGTGACGGGGGACAACTCCCCGGAGATCTTCGTGATCACGAGGACTCACGTCTGGTGCCTCGATCCGCAGAAGTCCGGGACCAACAAGCTGCATTGGAAGCGCGAGATGGAGTTGACGGCGATCCCGGTGCACGAGCTCCCGTTGACGCCGTCCCCCGCGTTGGGCGACATCGATCTCGACGGAGACCTCGACGTCGTCGTTCCGTCCGGTTCCGGGCGGCTCTACGTTCTCGACGGCGGGACGGGGAGCCCTCTGCCGGGGTTCTTCATCGACGCCAGCAAGCCGTACATCACGATCGCTCCGGAAAACGCCCGGCTCGGCTCTCCGATCCTGGCGAATCTCGACGGGCAGGCGGGTCCGGAGATCATCATCGGTGACTCGAACGGGACGGTCTACGCGTTCCTCGGTCACGGCGCCCCGATGGGAGGTTTTCCCTTCTCGATGCCGGGCGGCAAGGTCGGGATCGGGCTCGCGGCGTGGGACGTCGATCGCGACGGCTTCCAGAACCTCGTGATCCAGGCCGATAAGGTGCAGGAGATCCGGATCCTCAGCTTCCCTGATTGCCCGATCGATCCGAACGATCTCGAGGCGATGCGTCGGGACAACCCGTGGCCGGTCTTCCGGCACGACAACTACAACACCGGCTACATCGAGGGATCGTACCCGACACCGGTCGAGACCCTGCTCCTGGAGGGCGCCGCGGCCGACGGGAGCGAGGTGGTCCTGCGGTGGCGCACGCCGCTGCCGGTCGCGGAGTTCCTCGTGCGGCGGATGGCGGAACCGGACGGAAGCTGGGAAGAGATCGGGCGCTGGCCCGCGGACGAGATCCGCGAGGCGCCCGAGCGATACCGGGTCACCGATCGGGTCCCCGCTGCGGGCGAGTGGAGTTATCGCGTCGAGGCGATCGACCT
The DNA here is from genome assembly GCA_964371055.1 of uncultured bacterium. GTDB lineage: Bacteria > Eisenbacteria > RBG-16-71-46 > CAIMUX01 > CAIMUX01 > CAYJLF01. Next base: position 190,075 of record CAYJLF010000007.1, read on the forward strand.
GGCGGGCGAGGTGACGTTGGCGGGCGAGACGAGTCTCCAGGCCGGCGCGGCGCCGCTCGTCTTCCGGCTCCACCCGGCGCGGCCGAATCCGCTTCGCGGGGAGACTGCTCTGCGGCTTGACCTCCCCGTCACCGCCGACTGCGACCTTCGGGTCGTGGATGTGAGCGGGCGGACCGTGCGGCGGCTCCTGCGCGGCCTGGCGGGGCCCGGCAGCATCGAGCAGGAGTGGGATGGTCTCGATGACGAGGGCCGGCCCGTCGGTTCGGGCATCTACTTCGCGCGCGCATCCGCGTCCGGCCAGGGACAGCAGACGCAGCGGCTGATTCTGTTGAAGTGAGGTGCGCGAAGGCGGGCCGTCGGGGCGTCGTCGTCCCGATCGCCCGGCTCTCGCTTTTGCCGTTGCACGCCAAAGGGAGGATGGTCTAGGCTCTGACTCCAGAGGTTGGTGCTGGGGAGTCGTCCAGCGGTAGGACACATGACTCTGGATCATGGAACCGGGGTTCGAGTCCCTGCTCCCCAGCCAGTTGTCGAGCCGCCTCGGTGAGGCTCCGAAGGCCCCCGCTCGCCGGGGGCCTTTCGTTGCGGGGCAGAGGGGAAAGGACGCCCGCGCGCTGATGAACGCCGTTCGAAACCGCGAGCTGGATCTGGGGCCGCACGAGAAACCGGTCCGCTGGCTGGAAGAGACGCTGCCGGAAGCGTTCGAACGCGAGATCACCCGCAAGCTCGCCAAGACCGGGCCGGAGGGCTGGAACAGCTGGCTGACTGCCGCGACCCTGGCCGCAGCCCGTTCCACGCGCCACGACGGTCCGCGCACGCCCGAGTCACTCTCCGCCTTGTCGGCCATCGGTGCGCTCCTGCCGGGGCGGCCGCTCGACGACGCGCGCGCCCTGCTGACCTACGGACTTCGACTGGTTCGAACCGAGATGCGGGATCCCGCCTTCGGCCCCTACCGGCTTCTCCACTTCGACGAGGTAGCGGGGGTCGGCCGGGAGGGGACCATCTTTTCGTTCCTCGAGGCGATTCGGGCCGGGGAGGCCGACCTGGCCGATCACCGCTTTGCCTGGCTCGTGCGGAACCTCGAGAAGGAGCAGGTGACCGATCTCCTCCTCTCGTCGGGGCTCGAAGGGCTCCCCGCGAGCGCGAACAAGGTCGTGCTCGTCGCCGACGTGGTCGGTCTGCTGCAGACCCTCGGCTGGGAACTGGCCCCGCTGCTGCTGCGTCCCATCGTGCGGCACCAGGCCTGGGGAGCTACCGGTCTGGCTGGATACGATCGCTGTCGCGATCTGATCGCCGAACGCGACCTTCATCGCGTGGCGCGGCGGCGTCCTCCGGGACAGGCCGCGTGGGGCGAGCGTGGCGCGCTCGAGTTCCATGACGCCGCCGTGGCCTGGGCCGAGGCCGAGCCCGAGGAGAGAGCCGCGCGGGTCCAGTCGATCCTGGCCGACGCGATGCCGCTGGAGGACGTAGCCGAGATGATCTCGCTCGGCGGGACGCTTCTCTTCCTCCAGGAGATCCTTCGTCGTCGCGAGGGAGGACCCTCGTCCGAGGAGACCGAGCGAGCGCTCCACCTCGTCGCCGGAGTCTTCGCGCTCTGCCGCCTGGTGCGCCTCGGTACGCCCGGACAGCGGATCCTGGGACTCCTGCTCGCGGCGTGGGTGACGCCGGCGCGAACGCTTCGCCTGCAGACGCGCAAGGCGGATGCTACGTGGTGGCTGCCATCCCTGGCGGAGGTCAGGGAGCGCGCGACGACGAGCGGCGAGGGGGCCGGCGCCGTCGCCCCCGAGAGCTGGGCGCGCCTGATCCTCGACGGACAGCCGAACGGCCTGCTCCCGCTCGTGGCCGAGCGGCTGGCCGCCGGCCACGACGCCTCGGCGCTGGAGGGGGAGTTGATTCGTCTCGCACCCCTGCATCCGGAGGTTCCCGGACGCGCGGTCCGGCTCGTCCGGGCCCTGGGAGATGCGTACCGGTCGGCCCGCTCCCCCTACCGCTGGATGCATCTCTGGGCGGCGGGCATCGCTCTCTCGTTGTGGCCCCGGCAGACACAACAAACAGGGGGCTTGCCAAACGAATCCGGTCGCGACTAGAATGCGGCCCGAGGGGTCGGGTCGGGTGGAAGAGGCTTCCCCGTGCACACTATTTCGTGGCGCTATCGTCTAGGGGTTAGGACGGATGGTTCTCAGCCATCAAACCGGGGTTCGAATCCCCGTAGCGCTACCATTTTAACCCCCCCCTCCACCCGGCAGGAGATCCCGGCGGCAGGCGGCGCGATTTCAGCGTCACCGGACCGTCTGATCCAGGCGGGTCCCAAGGCCGTCCTCGTTGTACGCCCGCTCCGCCGGAACGATTTCCGGCGCCGGGACCTGGAGGTCCGAACATGAGCGAGCAGCCGAGCCTCCGACTCAAGCGTCGCGGCGGGAAATGGGTCGCCGGGGACGAGCAGGAGCGCTTCCGCACCCTGAGGCTGATCTTCGGCCGGATCTGGTACCTGTTCGTGCCGGCCCTGGGGGTCGTCTGTGCCCATGACGGGTATGTTCGACCCGAGCTGATGGTGGCCGAGAACACGATCAACCGCGAGAAGCTGGCCCTCCAGAAGATGGAAGACAGCCTGCAGGCGGAAAGGCGCAAGATCGAGGCCGAGGGACTCGATATCCAGGCGGACATCGATTCCACCTACATGCCGCAGATCGCGCTCTACTCCCAGATCGTCGACTCGCTGCGCGCGGAGCGATTCCTCTTCGACCGCAGCCTGCCCGGCCTGCGGCGGCAGGCCGACTCGTTGCGGACGGTCCTGGCCGAGCTGCAGGGGAACCTGCAGTTTTCCTCGACGCAGATGCAGGACCGCCAGAACACGGTCGATTCGCTCAAGGCGCGGCGGATCGTCGTGGGCGACTCGGTCCGCATTGTGAACGAACAACTGGTCTCGCTGTCCGATACCTGGGATCGCCTGGCGAATCCCGACAAGTACCGCAAGAACTCGGCACTGGTCCCGGGTCCGGGGAACTTCCCGGACCGTGATCAGCTGCCCAGGCGCTAGGGGGGTGTGACGATGGAACGACCGCCGCTGCGCAAGGGGCAGTTCAACCCCACGTTCGTCCTCCCGGCGATCGACCTGGTGATGTTCGTCATCCTCATGGCCGTGGCCGGCACCTATTACTTCCGAACGAAGGGAACGGCGGAAATCGCCCGGGTCCGGACCGAGGTCTCAGAGGCGAGAGCCTCCAATGAAGAGACGGTGCGCCTGCACCACGAGGCGATGGCGGCGGCGCACCGGCACAACGCGTCGCTCGACTCGACCCGGTCCGCGCGATCGGAGGAGATCGTCCGCCTGGGAGACGAGATCCAGGTCGAGCAGAATCGGATTTTCGAGTCCAAGCGGATCGATCAGCAGCTCACGGGCGTCGTGCTCGATATGCGGGCTCGGATCGAGCGTGCGGATGAGCAGCGGCGCTCCTATGAGGCGACGCTGCTCGAGCGCGACACCGAAATCGCGGGCCTGAGGGCCGAGGTGGCCGGGATCGAGCGTTCCCTGGCCGACACGATCGCGGCGCGCAATGCGCTCGAGAACCAGATCGCCGCTCTGCGCCGGGAGCGTGCGCATGATCCCATCAGCATGTTCCCGCAACGCGCTTCGTTCTCCTCGCTGGTCGAAACCGGGGCCGACCAGAACTTGTACTCCGTCGCGCTCGCCGGGGTGCTCGGCCGGATGGGAGACGTGAACTACGGACTTGCGGGGCAGGTCGGCCTGGCCGGAACCGGGAGCGAAACGGTGAAGGAGGGTGGCTTCTTCGCGAACATCCCGCTCGCCTTCCGCCGCGCGTCGCTTGATCTCGCCGGCGGCCTGGCCTCGGTCACCGATCCTGCGGGGGAGTCGGAAGTGACGCCCCACCTCGGCGCAACGTTCCGCTACGCGCCCTGGCGTCGGGAGCGCTTCTTCCTGCTGGCCGGCACGAAGTACCGCCAAGACGTGAGCGTGCAGGTCGGCGTCGGCTTCGGCCGGCGTTAGGAATCGTCGCTGGGAATCGTCGACGCGCGGGGCTAGCGGCCCCGCGGAGGCTTTCTCCTCCCGCCCCGGCCGGTCGATTCCGCCCCGCGACCGTGTCGCTCGCGCGCGGCCTTGAGCCCGCCGCGGCGCGACTTGCGCTCGGGTGCGTCCGCGACTCTGGCCGGGGAGCTGCCCGGCGCGAGCTTCTGCTCCCTCCGGTGCCCTCCGCCCAGGCCGAACGCCTCGTGCAACTGCGGGACGTGCACCCGCGCCGTCCCTTCACCCCGCAGGCGTTCGGCGAACGCGAGCGCCTGCTCCTCCTCTCCGTGGACCACGAAGAGATCCTGGGGCTGTCCGTGGTTGAGGCGATACCACGCCAAGAGCTCGTCCCGGTCGGCATGCGCCGAATACTCGTTCATGACGAAGATCTCGGCCTGCACGGCATGCGGTTCGCCGAAGATGTTCACCTCGCGGTCGCCCCGCAGGAGACGCCGACCGAGGGTGTTCTCGGCCTGGAACCCGACGATGAGCACGGCATTGCGCGGGTCGGCGACCGAGTTGCGCAGGTGATGGAGGATGCGCCCGGCTTCCATCATGCCCGAGGCCGAGATGATCACGCAGGGCCCCGGCGCCGTATTCAGCGCCATCGACTCTTCCACGCTCACTAGGTAGTGCATCCGCGAGAACCCGAAGGGATCGCCGGCTCCGCGGAGGATCGCGCGGATGTCTTCGTCGAAGCACTCCGGGTGACGGCCGAAGACCTCCGTGACATTCACGGCCAGCGGGCTGTCGATGAAGATGGGGACCGGGGGAACCCGCCCGTCGCGCAGCAGCTTCATCAGTTCGTAGACGATGTCCTGCGTCCGGCCGACCGCGAAGGCGGGGATGATCAGTTTGCCGCGGCGCTGTGCGATGAGGTTGACGATCCCGGCCAGCCGCCCGGCGGCGTCGTCGAGGTTTTCGTGCTCGCGATCTCCGTAGGTGCTCTCCATGATCAGGACATCGGACGCCTCCACCCGGTCGGGATCGCGGATGATCGGGAGGTGCGGCCGGCCCAGGTCGCCGCTGAAGACGATCGATCGGGGATGCCCCTCCTCCTCGACCTCGAGGCGGACGATGGCCGAGCCGAGGATGTGCCCGGCGTCATGAAAGGTCACCGTGACTCCCGGCAGGACCTGGAACGGCCGGTAGTAGGGATGCGCGGAGAAGTGGGTCATGGCTCGCTCGGCGTCCACGACGGTGTAGAGGGGCTCGCGCGGCGGGTGCTGGTTGCCCCGCCGGGCCATCCGCTTGTTTGCGAATTCCGCATCCTTCTCCTGGATATGCCCCGAGTCGCGCAGCATGTACGAACAGAGGTCCGCGGTCGCCAGCGTGGCGTGCACCGTGCCTCGGAAACCGTGCTTCACCAGAGCCGGGATCGCGCCCGAATGGTCAATGTGCGCGTGACTCAGGACGAGGGCGTCGATCGAGGCCGGATCGAAGGGATACTCCCGATTCTGCCGCTCTGCTTCGTCGCGCCGTCCCTGGACCAGCCCGCAATCCAGGAGGATTCGGAAACCGTTGACCTCGACCAGGTGGCGAGAGCCGGTGACCGACCGGGCGGCTCCGTGAAACGTGACGCGCATCTCTTCCTCCTTCCAGTCAGTGCCGCAGCATCCATGAGCGCCGGGCCCCCTCAACCGGACGCGGCGAGCGCCTCCCTCTCTTCCTCGACGGCGGCCGGGCGCACGCCGAGCAGGAGCGCCGCTCCCAGGACCAGGAAGACCACCTGCGAGGCGACCGCCCAGCGCAGACTGCCGGTGGCCATGCCGACGGCGCCGAAGACGGCCGGCCCGAGGATCGCCGCCACGCGGCTGACGATCGAGAAGAAGCCGAAGATCTCCGACTCGCGCCCGGCGGGCACCCACTGGGCGAGCCAGGAGCGCGAGCAGGTCTGAATCCCCCCGAAGAATAGCCCACCCACACCGCAGACGATCCAGTACTCGATCCGCGCCCGTCCGAGGACGCCCACGGCTGCCCCCCAGGTGGTGAAGAACCCCAGCGCGACGACGCAGAGCAGCAGAGCCTGCCGGTGCCCCCAGCGATCGGCGAGGCGGCCGACCAGGAGCGCGCCGACGAAGGCGGTGGCCTGCACCAGCAGGAAGAGCAGGATGAGCCCGGCCGGCTTCATGCCCAGGACCTGCGCCCCGAAGATCGAGGCGGTCGCGACGATGGTCTGCACGGCATCGTTGTAGAAGAGGTAGGCAAGGAAGAAGCGCGGAAGTTGGCGCAGTCGAACGATCCGCGCCAGAGTCCGCCGCACCTGAGCGAGCACCGCCACGGCCTCGCTCCGGGCCGTGTCGGGCCGTTCGGGCGGGGCCAGGGTGGACCGCGCCGCCCGTCGGGCGCGGTCTTCGTAGCGGAAGACCCAGAAGATCGGGACGGAGAAGACGAGCCACCACCACGCCGCCGAGGCGAAGCAGTCGTGGAGATCGAATCTCCCCGGGGCGAAGCCGAGGAGTTGGGGCCGCTGGAGCATGACGAGGTTCAGCACCAGGAGGAGCCCCCCGCCGAGATAGCCGACTCCCCAGGCGATGCCGGAGGCGCGGCCGAGCGTTCCCGGCGGGCCGAGTTCGGGGAGGAGGGCGTTGTAGAAGACCGCCGCCGTGGCCAGACCGACGTAGGCCCCGAAGAAGAGGATCGCCCCTTCTTTCCATTCCCCCGGTCCGACGAAGGGGAGACCGAAACTGAAGGCGATGCCGGGGAGGAGGCAGATCGCCATCGATCGGATCCGGGAGCCGCGCCGGTCGGCCAGAACCCCCAGAAAGGGGGCGGCGATCGCGACAACTCCCATCGCCAGCGAGATGAGCCACGCGAAGAGGCTGCTGCCGGGCACGGGGCGGCCGAAGAGGCTCACGCCGTCGGCCCCGCCGGCGACGGTTCCGGCGTAGTACTGGCTGAAGAGGACGGTGACCATGACGGTGACGAATCCCGAATCGGCGAAATCATAGAGACTAAAAGCGATGAGGCGGTGGCGGGGCGACGGGAGACCGGGGACGGCGGGGGCTCGATGCTGGGCATGCGAGGGCTGTCCGGTGGCGGGCATGAGCGGAGTCTGCCACATCGGGCGCGGCCGTGACACTTACAAGCGCCCACCGTGGCCGCGGGGGGGAGTCGGGCCGTCCGCGCCTCGGCAGACGGGGCTCCGGACTCGCCGGTTTTCCGGTTTGGCAGAATCTTCACCCGCTGTGCCGCGGGCGCAGGTTGACCCGGAACGGTATTGGCGGTAAAATCTTGTACGGTTTGAGGGACCGGTGGCGGTCCGCGGCCGCGGAGCATGCCACCTGGTCCGAGCGGTCGTGTCCGCCCCCCGGGACGGGGCCAACACAAGGGAGTGGATCCATGAAGAAACTGCTTTTGACGTTGATGATCGTCGCCATCGCCCTGCCGACCGGTGGAGCCATGGCGGCGACGCTTCTGGTGGAGGACTTCAGTTATGCCCCGGGTACGCTCCTGACGGACACCGGCTACTGGGCCAACCACAGCGGCACCTCGAACTTCATTCCGGTCGCGTCTCCAGGGCTGAGCTACCCGGGTTACTCCGGATCGGGGATCGGCGAGGCGGCCTCGATGCTGCCGACGGGAGAGGACGTTCACACGACCGCTCCGTGGACCGTCAACTCCGGCAGCGTCTACATGGCTTTCATGGTGAACTTTTCGGCCGCCCAGGCGACCGGCGACTACTTCACGCACTTCTACCAGGGCTCGACGACCTTCTACGGCCGGGTCTTCGCCAAGCTGGTCTCCGGCAGCGTGAACTTCGGCATCACCCGCGGCTCCGGCACGGCGAACTACGCCAGCACGCCGTTTGCCCTGGGCGAGACTCATCTCGTCGTCGTGAAGTACACCTTCGTCGACGGGACGACCAACGACACCGCTGACCTCTGGGTCAATCCCGCGCTCGGCGGAGGAGAGCCGACGCCCCTCGTGAGCAACACCGACCTCGCCAGCACCGACGCGACCGGCATCATCGCGATCGCGCTGCGCCAGGGCTCCAGCTCCAACGGCGCGACGCAGTTCGTCGATGGCTTCCGCGTCGGGACGTCGTGGGACGACGTCGTGGGCGGGGGCGTGCCCCCCTCGGGCGCCTGCTGCTTCACCAATGGCGCGTGTGAGGTTCTCGACGCGGCGGCGTGCGCGGCGCAGGGCGGCACCTACCAGGGTGACGGCACCCTCTGTGACCCGAATCCGTGTCCGATCCTGACGCAGGGCGCCTGCTGCCTGCCGAACGGCGACTGCTTCGTCGCCACCCAGGCCGACTGCGCGGCGCAGCAGGGCGCCTGGCAGGGTGAGAACACCCTGTGCAGCCCGAATCCCTGCCCGTTCCCGCAGTACACGGTCTGCGAGCTTCGGCCGAACGACGGCGACGGCGTGCCGATGCTCAACAACCAGCGGGTCCAGGTCGAGGCGGTCGCGCATGTCAACAGCGGGACCTGGAACACGACGACCCAGCAGTTCGAGATGGGCGATGGCGGTTGCTGCGTCAGCGTCTTCGGCGGCTCGATCAATCCGCCGGTCGCGATCGGCGACCGCGTGCTGGTCAAGGGCACGCTCATCCACTACAACGGCCTGACCGAGATCAGCAACCCCGATCTCCAGGTGACCATCCTCTCGTCCGGCAACCCGGTCGATGACCCCGGCACCATCACGACCGGCGAGCTGGCGATGAACGGCGAGCAGTACGAGGCCTGCCTGATCCGGATCGAGTGCGCCACGATCGTGGAAGGGACCTGGCCCGCCGAGGGCTCGAACTCGAACCTGACGATCGATGACGGCACCGGCCCGGTCACTCTGCGGATCGATAAGGAGACGAACATCGACGGTACGCCGCAGCCGACGGGACCGATCACGATCGTCGGCGTCGCCTATCAGTTCGACAGCAGCGTCCCGCACACCGAGGGGTACCAGATCCTGCCGCGGAGTCTCGACGACATCACGCCGTGCATCGTGCCGGTCCCGGGTGCCTGCTGCGCGGTCGATGGCTCCTGCGCGCTGCTCACCGAGGGTGACTGTGCTGCCCAAGGCGGCCTCTTCCTCGGCGAGGGAACGGTCTGTGAACCGAATCCCTGCCCGCAGCCGTCCGGCGCCTGCTGCTATCCCGACGGCTCGTGCGCGGTGACGTTGCAGGCCGACTGTCCGGGACTCTGGTTGCCGATGATCGACTGCGATCCGAATCCGTGTCAGCAGCCTACGGGCGCCTGCTGCTTCCCGGACGGCGCGTGCGTCGTGACGATGCAGTCCGATTGCGGAACCGGAAACTGGATCATCTACGAGGTCTGCGAACCGAACCCGTGCCCGCAGCCGCCGCCGACCGGAGCGTGCTGCTTCGCGGACGGTACCTGCGTGATTCTGACCCAGGAGCTCTGCCTGGCCGCCCAGGGCGAGTGGTACGGACCGACCGTCGGCTGCGAGCCGAACCCGTGTCCGCCGCCGACGCCGGTCGAGAAGAGCAGCTGGGGCCAGATCAAGAACATGTACCGGTAGACAAATCACGGCTGGTCGGGGTCGGCGTCGGATCAACACCTCCGCCGGCCACGGCCTGACCGAAGCGACTCCAGAGACCCCGCTTCCGATCCCGGGAGCGGGGTCTTCGTTCGGCGGGAGCAGCACCCCGGCAGGGTAAGGATCCTGCTGGGTTGACGGCGATCGGCGGCGGACCTATCGTGAAAACCTCGCCGGGGGGGAAGGCCGCGACTCCGCACGTGGACGGCTTCAGCGCGATAGCACCGGGGATCTTCCGGGGACGCGGCCGATCGGACAGCGCTCTCGATTCACGCGCGCCTGGCGTGTGAAAGGAGGCCGATCATGCTCCCCGGGTGTCTCTCTTCTCTCCTGACTGCTCTCCTCTCTGTCCTCCTGACGCGATGTTCCTCTCGCTCCGCCTGGGTCCACGTCGGGATCGTCCTGAGCGCGGTTTTGGTTCCATCTTCTCTCCTGGCAGGGCCTCATCTGGGCGGCACACTCGTGGTGCACGACTGCGGCCTGGCGTACACCGATGGCGTTCTCGTCTACCCCACCCTCGCCCCGCCGTCGTGTGCGTCGATCGATGCGGAGGCGCCGGTCGAAACGCCGCACGATGGCAGCGGGCATGTCTGGAAGGTCTACGCGGTCTTTCCGGAAGGGAGCCGCCCGCGGCTGAAGGCGCTGGCCTTCGCGGCGACGTGGGATCCCCAGACGATTCACCTGCAGGACGGTGGGCCGCCCGATCCGTGGCGGGACTTCGAGGTCCCGATGGATGGGTGGCTGACGCGCCCGGGCGAGGGGACGGGGGTGAGTTTCGCCGCGACGCGGACCTCGCTCGTGAGCGAGGTCTACTGGGTCGCCGGATACGCGTCGGCGCCGGCGCGATGGTCGCTGGCGGCGCACCCGCAGCAGCCCGGGATCTTCGTGGACGACGCCGTGCCCCGGGCCGAGGACGCCATCCATGCCTATGGCTCGATCGGGTTTGGCCTCGGCGGCGAAGTCCCCTGTCCGGCGGTGCTGGGCGCCTGCTGCCTCCCCGATGGACTCTGTCGACTCGAGCGCCGGGATACGTGCCTGGCCGAGGGAGGAGTCCAGTGGGGCGCCTTCGCTCCCTGCGCGCCCGATCCGTGCGCATCCCTGGTCGGCGGCTGCTGTCTGGGCGACGGATCCTGCCTCGTCGTGGACGGTGTCGCCTGCCTGGAGCGGGGCGGCGTCCACCAGGGCCGGGACGTCCCGTGCGATCCCAATCCGTGTCCGGCTCCGCTCGGGGCGTGCTGTCACCCCGACGGATTCTGCGAACTCCAGAGCGCCCCGCGCTGCCGGGACGCGGGAGGCCGGTATCAGGGCGACTTCACACTCTGCGATCCGAATCCCTGTCCCTACCCGACGGCGCAGGGGGCGTGCTGCCTCAACGGCCAGTGCATCATGCTCGACGTCCAGCGCTGCCATGCCATCAGCGGGTGGTTCCTCGGCGAAGGCGCGTCCTGCGTGCCACAACCCTGTCCGACTCCCCCGGTGCTCGGCGCGTGCTGTTTCGCGAGCGGAGCCTGCCGGATGGAGCCGGGCGACGACTGCGTCGCGCAGGGTGGATACTACCTCGGGGACAGCAGCGACTGCTGGCCGAATCCCTGTGCCCAGCCGGCGGGGGCGTGCTGCCTGTCGCAAGGCGGATGCCTCATCGCTCCGCGAGTGGAGTGCAGCGTCGCGGGAGGAGTCTTCCTCGGCGAAGCGACCCAATGCGAGCCCGATCCGTGTTCTGACCTGACGGGGGCTTGCTGCTATGCGGATGGTTCCTGCCGCGTCGTCTCCATGGCGCAGTGTGCCGGCATCTATGTGCCGATCCCGGCCTGCGAGCCCGGGACCTGCGCGGAGGAACTCGGAGCGTGCTGCTTCTATGGCGGCTCCTGCCTCGTGCTGCGGGAGCCGGACTGCCTGGCCAACGGCGGATTCGCCTGGTGGCAGGGCGTCGACTGCACGCCGAATCCCTGCGACAGCGCGCTGCCGGTCGAACGGATGAGCTGGGGAAGACTCAAGGAGTCCTTCCGCCATACCGGTCCGAACCGCGGGCTGGTCACTGATTGAGATCGGTCGCGGCCGGCCTCCTCGCGAGGCTGGTCGTCCCGAAACGAGTTCCAGGGAAAGGAGGCTGGTCATGGTCCCCGACCACCGTCCGTTGCGTGCGTATGCTTCGCCTTCATCGCTTCTGCTGGTCGTTCTCACATTCGGCGCGGCCGCCGTGGGGTTCTCTCCGCCCGCCCTGGCCGGCCCGAACTTCGGCGGGACGCTCGTGGTGCACGACACCGGTCTTGCCTACACGAGCGACGTCGCGATCTATCCCACGCTCGCCCCCGACTCCTGTGCCGTCGTGGATGCGGAGGCGCCCGTCGGTTTCCCGGCGGACGGACAGGGCTGGGTGTGGAAGGCCTACGCGGCGTTTCCGTCCGGGAGCGCGCCCCGCTTGAAGGCGCTCGCGTTCGGAGCGACCTGGAGCGGAGCGGAGATCCGCGTGCTGAGCGGCGGCGTGCCGAATCCGAGCCAGGACTTCGAGATCCCGCAGGACGGTTGGCCAGAGCAGCCGGGCGGGGGAGTCGGCGTCAGCTTCCTCGTCACGAAGACGGCTCTGATCAGCGAGGTTTACTGGTTCGCGGGATACGCCTATGGACCGGCGATCTGGTCGCTGGCGCCGCACCCGGTGCAGGTCTCCGAGTTCGTGGATGACGGCTTTCCGCCGCAGGAGGACATGATCGCCGGGTTCAGCACGCTCGGCTTCGGACAGCCCGGGAATCCGGTCTGCCCCGGCATCCCGGGTGCCTGTTGCTTCGAGAGCGGTGACTGCCAGGTGCTGGGCCAGGAGGCCTGCCTCGCGGCGGGTGGGATCGAGTGGGGTCCCCTGGTCGACTGCGATCCCTATCCATGCACGCTCGTGCCGGGCGCCTGCTGCTTCGCCACCGGCGAGTGTCAGCTCCTGAACGGATTCGAGTGTCTCGCGGCCGGCGGCGTCTTCCAGGGACAGGCGACCGCCTGCGTTCCCAATCCGTGCCCGGCGCCGACCGGGGCTTGCTGCTACGGCAGCGGGTACTGCGACGTTCGGAGCGAGTTGAGCTGCCTGCACGCCGGCGGCGTCTGGATGGGAGCGGAAACTGACTGCTCACCGAATCCCTGCCCGCAGCCGCCGATCGGCGCCTGCTGCCTGCCGACCGGGCAATGCGTTCTCGTCAGCCAGTCGCTCTGCGGGCAGTACGGCGGCGACTATCTCGGCGACGGCACCCTCTGCGAACCGGTCAACCCCTGCCCGCAGCCGCCGCCTCAGGCGGCCTGCTGCTTCTCGAACGGGCTCTGTCTGATGCGGACCGAGGAGCAGTGTGCCCAGCAGGGGGGGAACTACCAGGGCGATGCGACCGACTGCTCTCCGAACCCCTGCCCGCAGCCGATGGGAGCCTGCTGCCTGGCGGACGGCTCCTGCGTCGTCGAGGCGTCGGGGTCGTGCTCGGCGCTGGGAGGCATCTGGCTGGGAGTCGGGACGCCGTGCGAGCCGAACCCGTGCGCACAACTCGCCGGCGCCTGCTGTTTCCCGGACGGGTCGTGCCTGGTCCTCTCCTGGCCCGACTGCAACGGGGAGTTCATCCCGTTCGAGCCGTGCGATCCGAACCCCTGCTCCATGTTCCTGGGGGCCTGCTGCTTCTACGATGGCGCCTGCCTGGTGATGGAGGAGGCGGAGTGCTACGCCAGCAGCGGCTGGTACTGGCTGCAGGGGGAACCGTGCGAGCCGAATCCCTGCGACAACAGCACCCCCGTGCAGAAGACCACCTGGGGCCGGATCAAGCGGAGCTACTACTGATCGAGGCTGGAGGAGGTGGGGTTGCGAGGCGCGAGAGCTCGAAAGCACTTTCAACTTGAGTGCTAATCAGTTGTTTGAGATGGAGTTGTCGGTGCTTGGCTCAGTCCGGTGGGTGACCGTTGCGTCCCGCGAGGTGCAGCCAGAAGAAGGCGACCGCGCCCGCGGCCGCGACGCCCAGGGACTCCACCTCAGGGCGGATCGGGATCCGGACCTGGACGTCGACCGCCGCGAGGACGGCGTCGTCGAGGCCGGATCCTTCGGAACCGAGGACGACCGCCATCGGGCGGTGCGGATCGAGTTGATGGAGTTCGGTGTCCCCGCGCCCGGTCAGGCCGACGATCCGGTAGCCGATGTTCTTGAGGCGTGCCAGGAGGGGACCGGGCGGCTCCTCCACCAAGTGGGGGAGATGGAACGAAGCTCCCATCGCGGCGCGCAGCGCCTTGTGGTGGAACGGGTCGACCGTCCCGGGGGTCGTGATGAGGGCGCGCATCCCGGCCGCCAGGGCGCTCCGGGCCAGAGAGCCGACATTGGCCGGATCCTGGACGGCATCCACAATGACGAGGTGTCCGCGCAGGGCGGCTCCGTTTCCCCAGATGCGCGACCGGTCGAGCGCCGGGCGATGAAAGACGCCGACGACGCCCTGTGGTGTCTCGACGGGCGACAGGTTGCGGAAGACGTGGGGCAGGGCCTGGTAGAGCGGGAGTCTTCGTCGGACGGCCTCGGCTTGGATCGCCTGCACCTCGGGGTCACGACTGTCGGTGCTGATGTAGATCGCCCGGCAGCGGAGTCCCGCTTTCATCGCTTCCTGCACCAGATGGATTCCGTCTGCCACTAGGACCCCGTCGCGACGGCAGTCTTTGGGCTTGGCCAGGTAGCGGCGCACCTGACTGACGAGCCGGTTCTGCGACGATGTGATCGGTGGAAGCTCCATCGGCTTTCTTCGCCTGCCACCGGGCTGTGACAGGATCGGGGCGTCCTTCCTGACGCCGCAACTGCTTCGCACCGGAGCCGATGGAGACGGGATCGGGCCCGGATGCACGATTTGATTCGCCCGGTTCAGCATACACGATGAGCCACCGGGATGTCCCCGTTCGTCTCTCCGCGTCGCGACGGCGGAGTGACGCCTGTCCGATCGGTTATCGGCACGCGGCGTATCGATCTTGCGCGTCTCGACGGGGCCCGCCCGGGCCGGCATTGACGCCGGGCGCGACTGGCGGCACGCTGGGGCGGAATGCCGGCCAAAGGTTAGTCGGCCGCGCCGTGCGGGGGGCGGAAACGAGGGGAGCCATGCTGTGGCGATGAAGGATCCGACCACCGAACTCCTCCACCGCCGGGATCCGGCCCTCCTGGCGTTCGAGGCCAGGGTGGTGGGGCTTCGGGCGTGGGAACGGGGAGTCGAGGTCGCGCTCGACCGGACGGCGTTCTATGCCGAGTCGGGGGGGCAACCGGACGATGCGGGGTTTCTGGCCGGCCGGCCGGTCGTCGCGTTGGTGGCCGAGAGAGGAATCGTCTGGCACCGGCTGGAGGGTCCGGCCGATCTGGCAATCGACGCGACCGTCCCTGGTGTCGTGGACGGTGAGAGACGCCAGGACCTGATGCAGCAGCACACCGGCCAGCACATCCTGTCTCAGGCGTTCTTCCGGACCGGGTCTCGAGGCACGGTCAGCGTTCACTTCGGCGCGGCGGAGTCGACGATCGATCTCGACGGCGCCAGGCCGGATCCACCCCTGCTCGAAGAGGTGAGTGTCCGGGCGAACGCGTGTGTTCTGTCCGATCGCGAGGTGCGGACCCACGTGGTCCCCCGCGCGGAGCTGGGCCGCTATCCGCTCCGGCGCGAACCGGGAATCGACGAGGATCCGTTGCGGTTGGTCGAGATCGAGGAGTGGGACTGGTCGGCGTGCGGCGGCACGCACGCGCGCCGGACGGGCGAGGTGGGGCCGCTGTTGCTGCTCGGGGTCGAGAAGATCCGCGACCACTGGCGCGTGCGGTATCTGGCCGGGCGTCGCGCCTTGGCCTGGATGCGGAGCGCGCACCAGGTGCTGGACGAGACGGCACGGGATCAGACGATCGATTGGCGGCGCCTGCCGGAAGCGGTGCGGGGATGGCGGGCGGAGGCCGTGGAGGCGATGCGAGAGGTGAGGCGGCTGCGGGTCGCGCTGGCGGCGCGCGAGGCGGAGAGGCTCGCCGCGGAAGTGGTGGTGGGATCTGATGGGATCCGCTGGCTGTCGCTTTGGCTGGGGGAGCGGTCGGCGGAGGAGACACGCGAGCTGGCGGTCCGTTTCGCGGACGCGGCGGAACCGGCGGTGATCCTCGCGGGGGGGAGGACGGCCGGTCGGAGCGCCTGGACCGCGGCGCGCAGCGATGCTCTGCCGGGTCGATGGTCCCGTCTCTCCGCCGCGGAACTGCTGCGCGCCTGGCTCGCGACGATGGGGGGCAAGGGAGGAGGAACGGAACGCTGCGCCCAGGGCGGCGCCCCGCTCCCGGATGGTCAGGACGAGGCCGCACTCCAGGCTTCCCTGGCGGCGTGGCTTCAGAATCGGATCGAGAACGGATTGGGGGCCGGGGATTGATCGCCCCAGTCGAGATCGACCCCGGTCACGCGCGCCAGGGTCGGGCCCCGGTGCAGCCAGTCGACCATCTGGTCGAGCTGGGGCCGCGGACCGCGAGCCACGACCTCGACGCTCCCGTCGGGCAGGTTGCGGGCGTAGCCAGATAGCCCGAGCCCCGAGGCGACGTCCACGGCCGACGCGCGATAGTAGACCCCCTGCACGCGTCCGCGCACCACGGCGCGGAATTGAAGCGGATCGAGCGGGTCGTGCATGGCCTCTTCCTCCACGATCGGGACAGGGACAAGGATAGCAGATCGGAGTTCGAGGTCGACCTTGTCGAAGATCCCGGTCGCGGCTAGACTGGAGCCTCGTCTCCGGGGGGAGCGGAATCGGCGGGAGCGGCGTGGTCCCAACCCGGACCACCCGCTCCGCTGCACTTGACGCCGAAGCGCGGTCCGGGACCGGCCGGCCGGCGGGTGGAACTGCCGATGAAGTGGATCGAGAGGAGCCTTCCCGGAGCGACCGCGACGTCGCCGCACGGCGCGTACCTTCGGATCACGCACCCCCTGGAGTCCGGTGTCCCGGGCGCACCGGGGGGGATGGACGTGCTGCCGCGCGATCTGCTTTTCTTCGATCTCGAGACGCTCGGGTTCCTCGGCCATCCGCTCTTCCTCGTCGGCCTCGCCCTCTGGAATCGACGTCGTACACGCTGGGAGGTGCGGCAGTTCTTCGCCCGCGACTACAGCGAGGAGGAGTCGGTGTTGCGGGCCTTCGGGCGATCGGGCGCGTCGACCTGCCGCTGGGTCAGCTTCAACGGCAAGAGCTTCGACCTTCCCTGCCTGCAACGCCGGGCGGCCTTTCATGGCGTCCCTTTGCCGCGGCCTCGCGAGCATCTCGACCTGTTGCATCTCGCGCGGAGGCTCTATCGTGACGTTCTCCCCGATTGCCGGCTGCGCACGCTGGAGGAGCGGCTGATGCGGCGCTTCCGGACCGACGATCTTCCGGGGGGCGAGATCCCCGCCGCCTATCATGCCTGGGTGCGGAACGGGGATCCCGGGCCGATCGGACAGATCCTCGCGCACAATCGGGATGACCTGGTCACGTTGGCCGAACTCTACACGCTGCTCGAATGCGGGCTCGATGCGGGAGTGGCGGGATGACACCAAGCGCCGCGGCGCCGCTGCGCCGCCTGATCGAGGATGCCGGCCGGCGCGATGGCCAGATCGTGCAGCTGGTCACGATGCCGCCGCGCCAGCCGCGCCATGCGGAGCCGGCCCGGCCGCTGCCGCCGTATCTGGCCCGGCGGCTCGACTCCCTGGGGGTCGACCGGCTCTATCTGCACCAGGCCCGCGCGATCGACCTGGCCCGGGCCGGCGAGCACCTCGTGGTCGTGACCGGTACCGCTTCGGGCAAGACGCTCTGCTACAACCTGCCGGTGCTGGAAGCGCTGGCGGGGGATCCAACGGCGCGGGCGCTCTACCTCTTCCCGACCAAGGCGCTGGCCCAGGATCAGCTGAAGGGGGTCCGGCGATTCCTCCCCGAGACGGAAGAAGCGGATGCGAGCGGATCCGCCGCCCCGGCCGAGCGCGGGGGAGGTCGAAGTCCGCGCAGGAGGAGCGCGAGGCGCCGGCCGGGAGAACGGAGCGTCCCCGACCGTCCGGGCGCGGATGGCGACGGCGAGGGGGTCCCGTTCGTCGCCGGCACCTACGACGGCGACACGCCGGCCGACGTCCGGCGCCGGCTGCGGGACGAGGCGAACCTCCTTCTGACCAATCCCGACATGCTGCACTCCGGGATTCTGCCGCACCACCCGCGCTGGGCGTCGTTCTTCGCCGGGCTGCGCTTCGTCGTCATCGACGAGATCCATGTCTACCGCGGCATCTTCGGGTCGCACGTGGCCAACGTGCTCCATCGGTTGCGGCGAGTCTGCCGCCATCATGGGGCCGATCCGGTCTTCATCTGCGCCTCGGCCACGATCGCCAATCCGGCGGAACTGGCCGGGCGGCTGACGGGACTGGAGTTTCAGACCGTCGAGGAGGACGGTTCGCCGCGGGGCATGAAGCACTTCGTGCTGTGGAACCCGCCCCGCTTCGGTCCGGTCGGCATGGAGAGGCGGAGCGCGAACCACGAGGCGCGCGAACTTCTCGTCCATCTCGTCCGCGAGGGGTACCAGGCGATCGCCTTCGTCAAGACGCGGGCGATGACCGAGGTGCTCCTGCGCGACTGCCGCGCCGAATTGCGGGATGACGGCGGTGGCCTCGCGTCGAAGATCCGCTCCTATCGGGCCGGCTACCTGGCTGAGGAGCGGCGGCGGATCGAGGCGGCGCTCTTCGACGGCGAGCTTCTCGCCGTGATCTCGACCAGCGCGCTGGAGCTGGGCATCGACGTCGGCTCGCTCGATGCGGCGCTCCTGGTCGGATACCCGGGAACGGTCGCCTCGACCTGGCAGCAGGCGGGGCGCGCGGGACGGCGGGAAGAAGAGTCGGCCGCGGTTCTGATCGGACACAACGCGCCGATCGACCAGTACCTGATGACGCATCCGGAGTACTTCTTCGATCGGACGCCGGAGAACGCGGTCTGCGATCGATCGAACCCGCACCTCCTGCTGAACCACCTCCGCTGCGCGGCCTTCGAGATCCCGATCCGGCCCGAAGAGGAGGAGCTCTTCGGCCCGCAGGCCCCTGCCATCCTCGACCTCCTGCAAGAGCACGGCCATCTCCGCGCCGTGAAGGGACGCTGGTACTACACGCGGGAGGACTACCCGTCGGCCGGCGTCTCGCTGCGGAACGCCGGCGAGAACGTCTACACCATTCTCGACACGACGGCGGGAGGGGAGGAGGCTCGCGGCGGCGGAGCCGAGGGACGCTCCGGGTTGCCCGGCCGGGGTGAGCCACCGGGCGGACGGACGCAGGGCGACGTGCGCGTCATCGGCACCATCGACGAGCTGTCGGCCTTCTGGCAGGTTCATCCGCAGGCGGTCTACATGCACGAGGGAGAGACCTACTTCGTCGATCGCCTCGACCTGGCGGAGAAGACCGCCTGGGTGCACAAGGCCGACCTCGACTACTTCACGCAGGCGGTCTCGGACAGCCACATCGAGGCGGAAAGCGCCGACCTCGAGAAGACCTGGCGGCAGGCCGCGGTGAGCTTCGGACCCTGCTCGGTGCACGACAAGGTGACGATGTTCAAGAAGATCCGCTTCGGCGGGCGCGACTCGCTGGGATTCGGGCAGATCGACCTGCCGCACACGACCCTGCACACGGCGGCCCTGTGGCTGGTGCCGTCGGCGGGCGCGCTGTCGGCCGTGATCGAACACGGGCGCGTTCCGGCCGACGCCCTGCAGGGGATCGCCAACGTCCTCGTCCACACCGTCTCGCTGCACGTCATGTGCGATCCCCAGGATCTCGGTACGGTGATCGAGATGCGAAACCTTCAGGGGCCGACCCTCTTCCTCTACGACAAGTATCCGGGCGGGCTGGGGTACGCGCAGCGGGCCTGGCACCTGGTCGAGGAGGTGATGACCGCGGCGCTGGCCATGATCCGCGGCTGTGCCTGCGAGGAGGGATGTCCATCGTGCGTCGGATCGCCGCTCCTGCCGCAGTACCAGCAGGATCCGGATCTCGAGATGAAGGGGCGGATTCCGGACAAGGAAGCAGCCCTGATCCTGCTGCACGCGTTGCTCGGCCTCCCGCCTTACACTCCGCGCGTGCCGTTGTCGCCGGCGAGGGCGCGTCGGGCCCAGATGCTCCTGGCGGCCGGCGTGGCCGGCGCGGAGGCAACGGCGGGGAGGGCCGGGAACGGAAGGGACGAAGTGGGGGCGGGAGACGCTGGCCGGGACGACTCCGGCGCCGGAACCGCCGCGATTCTCCCGCCGCGTGCGACCGTGCGCCTGCCGGAGGACCTTCGTCGCAAACTGCAGGAGCAACTCCGGCGCGTCGAGGAGGACGCACGGCGTTCTCGCGGGCGCGGTCGCGGGCGGCAGCCCTGGGAGACGACATGAGGCGCGTCGCATGAAGATCGTCACCGTCGTGGGCGCGCGCCCGCAGTTCATCAAGATGGCCCCGCTCAGCCTGGCCCTGCGCGCGCGGGGTCTCGACGAGGTTTCGGTGCACACCGGCCAGCACTACGACCGGAGCCTCTCGGCGGTCTTCTTCGACGAGCTTGGGATCCGCGCTCCGGATCACTGCCTCGAGGCCGGATCAGGGACGCACGCAGAACAGACGGCGCGGATTCTCGAGCGGATCGAACCGGTCCTGCGCGGGGCGGGTCCCGCGTGGGTGGTCGTGATCGGCGACACCAACTCCACGCTGGCGGGGACCCTGGCGGCCTCGAAGCTGGGGCTGCGGCTGGCGCATGTCGAGGCGGGACTCCGCAGCGGGAACCGCGCCATGCCGGAAGAGATCAACCGGATCGTGGCCGATCACCTGTCGGATCGCCTCTACCACGCCACCCGGGCGGCGGAGCGGAACCTCGAGCGCGAGGGGCTGCTCGAACGGACGCGGCGGGTCGGCGACGTCACCCTCGATGCGGTGCGGCTCTTCTCTCAGATCGAGTCGGATCCGGCCGGGTTTGAACTCCCGCTGGCCGCGGGGGATCCCTATGTCGTCGCGACCATCCACCGGGCGGAGACGACCGATGATCCGGGGCGCCTGCGTCGCGTCTGGGACCTCCTGAACGGCAGCGTCTGGCCGGTGATCTTCCCGATCCACCCCCGCACGGCGGAGGCGGCGCGACGCTGCGGGCTTCGCGCCGGTCCGCTCCTGCGCCTGGTTACTCCGGTGGGGTATCCTGCCATGCTGCGCCTGGTCCGCGGGGCGGGGCTCCTGGTCACCGACTCGGGAGGGCTCCAGAAGGAGGCGTACTGCCTGGGGGTCCCCTGCGTCACGCTGCGCGGGGAGACCGAGTGGACGGAGACGGTCGAAGCGGGCTGGAACCGGCTCTGTGATCCGGCGCGGGAGATCAAGCTCGACCTGGAGCGGGAAAGGGCGCGGCGGGGACGACCGATCGAGGAGTATGGCGACGGACATGCCGCCGAGCGGATCGCGGAGGATCTGGCGGCGGGCTAGACGAGGAGACGCTCCTTCGGGAGCGCCCGGGGAGAGGGAGCGATGGAGAGAGCAGAGGGGGAGTACGACGTCATCATCTTCGGGCCGCATCCGGATGACGTCGAGATGACGATGGCGGGCACGGTCTGCCTCCTGACGGACGCCGGCAAGAGAGTGCTCAACGTCAGCCTCACCCGGGGTGAGCGGGGCACGTTCGGCACGCCGGAGACCCGGGCGGCGGAGTTCGCCGCGGCGAACCGGATCATGGGAACCGACGGCCTTCTGCTCGACTTTCCCGACACCAGGGTTCAGAACGGGCCGGAAGGACGTCTCGAGATCGCCCGCGTGGTCCGGCGGTACCGTCCGCAGGTGGTCTTCGCGCCCTATCACACGAACCGCTTCGGCCACCTGGACGGCACCGCGAACGTCGACCATCCGGCGACCGGCGAGGTGGTGCGGGACGGACTGAAGATGGCGCGTTTCCGCAACGTCTGCCCCGAGCTCCCTCCGCACGAGGTCCCCTACCTCTATTACTACATGGTGCCGAAGGACCTGCACCCGACGATCGTCGTCGATGTGACCTCGGTCATCGATCGGGCGCGCTCCGCGATCCAGGCCTACGGCACGCAGATGGCAATCCGCAAGCGCCAGAACGAGGTCTTCGAGTTGCTCGACACCATCCGCCGGTATCACGGCCTCCGCATCGGCCGTCCGTTTGGCGAGGCCTTCCTCAGCGATGAGTCGCTGGCCTTCGGGCCGCGGGAGTTCTTCGGACCCCGGCAGGACGGATGAACCGAAGCGTGGCGGAGCCGGGATACTCGTCGGTCGCTTCGCGCAACGCCCTGACCGCGGTCGCCGCGCGGGTCTCGGTGATCGCGGCGGGGTTGATTCTGACGCCGTTCATCCTGCGCCGCCTGAGTGCCGAGATCTACGGACTGCTCGTGGCGGTCGGCTCGGTTTACGAGTACCTCTCGCTGTTGCGGGGCGGGGTCGGAGGGGCGCTGCGGCGCTACGTGACCCTGCACCACCACGCCGGGAGACCGGACGAGGCGCGCGCCTTCTACGCGGCCGGTTTCTGGTGGGCCGGGATCCTGCGAACGGTCGTCCTGGCGGCCGGCCTGGCCCTGGCCTGGCCGATCACGGGGTTTCTGCGGCTCGACGCGGCGGTCCGGCCGGAGGCGGCGTTGGGCGTCGCGCTCGTCTTCGTGGCGGCGGTCGTGACCGACCAGGCGGCCCTCCTCCACATCCCGATCTACGCGACCGGACGGACCGCGTCGATCTCTTTGGTCCAGGCGGGACAGGGATGGGTGCGCGTCGCGTGCGTGATGGCGGCGCTGGCTTTCGTCGGGACGACGCTTCCGGTCTACGGCGGCGCGCTGATCGTCGTGGAGCTGTTCGGGGTGGGGGCCCTGCTGGTGCTGGCCTACCGGGCCCGCACGGTCGGTCCCGCGATCCCGCGCCCGCAACTCGGCGACCGCACGCTGCGACGGGAGCTCTTCCGCTACGGCGGCCTGGCCCTGCTGTCGCAGGCGGCCGTCCTGCTCTACGTTTCGACGGACAACCTCCTGATCGGACGGTTCTACGGTTCGGAGCAGGTGACCCACTACTCGCTCGGAGCCCGCTGGGTCCCGCTGGTGCAGGGATTCCTCATGGCGGCCGTCTCGGGCCTGACGCCGATCTTCACCTCGATGGAGGCGCGCGGCGAAGCGACCCGCAGCCGGGAGGCTCTCCTGCGGGTCGTCTCGGTCACCTCGGCGCTCGCGGTGCCGGCCTGTCTCGTTCCCTGCGTGGTCGGCGACCTCTTCCTTGTCCGATGGGTCGGCGAGGAGTACCGCTCCTCCGCCGTCTACCTCATCGTCATGCTCGCGCCGCTCGCGATCGATGGCGCGCTCGCGCCGGTCTGGATGGCGCTCCTCGCCCGGGGAAGGATCGGCTGGGTGGCGACCGGCGACCTCCTGGTGGCGCTCGGCAACGTCACCCTGAGCCTGGTCCTCGCGTTGGGATTCGGCCTGGGGCTCCTCGGCTTCGCTCTGGGAAACACCGCGGCGGTCCTGGCCAAGAATCTCCTTCTGCGGCCGATCGTGGCGCGCCGGGATCCGGCCACGCCCCCGTTTCGCCAGGTGCTCGCGCCCTTCGGGCGCGCCGTCGCCGGGGCGGCGCCCGGTCTTCTGCTCCTCGGGCTGGCCCGGCCGCTCATCGGCGGCAGCCTGCCGGTCGTCATGCTGGGCGGAATGGTCGGGGGGGCGATCGCGCTCGCCGGCGCTCTCCTGGCGACGGTCGGTCCCACCGGATTGCGAAACCTGATCGCGTTGGTATCCAAAGCCGGGAGACTCAGGCGGCCTTGATCATCGCGCGCGGGGAGTGCGCCGCCTCGACGCGATGTCGCGGCGCAGCAGGCGCAGTCGCAGGTTGAGGAGCGCAGAGACGGAGTGGAAAAGGGGCCGGGGAAGACGCGCCGCCAGGCGAAGCACCCGGGCCGACCGCGGCGGGACCCACGCGGGGAACTGGTCCAGGGCCGCGCGCAGGTCGTCGCGCGCTCCGGCATGCAGCCAGACTTTGCAGGCCTGCGCGGTCAGCCATCGGCCGTAGGGATCGAGCAGATGCGTTCGCCCCGGGACCTCCGCGCCGCGCCGGCGCAGCAGATGGAGCATCTCCCGGTAGGAATGCGGCGCGAGCAGATGGGTCAGGGAGTCGGAGCGCCGCACGTAGACGGCGAGCGGCTCGTCCACAAATCCGATCCGGGGATGACGCAGCCCGATCCGCGTCCAGAGATCGACGTCCTCGCGCCGGGCGAGGGACCGATCGAAGTCGCCGACCTCCTCGAAACAGGAACGATGGACCAGGAGGGTCGAGGTCCAGATCACCGCGTCCCGCTCGAAGATGTCGAAGATGTTCTCGAACGCGTCTTTCACGAGGCGGGACCGCCCGCGCGGCGTGAGTCCGCGCCTCTCCTCCGTGCCGTGGAGAGTCCGCTCCAGAAAAGCGGAGGCCGCCCATCGCAGCGCGGTCTCACGGGCCAGGAGCGCGAGGCCTTTCTCGAGACGGCGGGGAAGCCAGAGATCGTCGGCATCCAAAAAGGCGATCCAGGTTCCGCTCGCGTGTCGCAAGCCGAGGTTCCGGGCCGCCGCGGCGCCCCCGTTCGGTTGTCGGAGCACGCGGAGATTCAGCCCCTCGGCCCGGCCGGCGGCGATCTCGCCCGTACCGTCGGTCGACCCGTCGTCGATGACGAGGACTTCGTCCGGGGGACGCGTCTGCGCGCGGATCGAGGCGAGAGCGCCCGGCAGGTGCGAGGCGGCGTTGTAGGCCGGGACGATGACCGTTACGGAGCCGGCGTCCATCCCGTGGGGCTCCTCGTTCACGCCGATCGCCCGGTCAGCAGACGGTCGAGCGCGCGCTCGAAGGCCGCACCCGCATCTGCCCGGCAGACCCCGGCAAAGGCCTCCATGCGCTCCGCGATTTCGCCGGCGCGGGTCGATGCGCTTTCCAGGTTCCGGGTCAGGCGGAGCGAGGTGAGTTCGTTCATGGGAATCGTCCACTCCTCCAGCCCGGCCGCCAGGGCCAGCGCGTGCACCTTGGGATGATAGGAGAGCGTGACGGCCGGTCGGGCGGCCAGAATTGCCAGCACCAGCGCATGGAAACGCGTGACCACGACCACGCCGCAGGCCTCGAGCCACGCGCGCATCCCCTCGAACGTGGCGGGGGGCGTCGGATCGAGGAGAAGTCCGTGGGCCGCCAGCGCCGGTGCCATCGCCGCCAGTTCCTCGGCGTCCTCGGTCTCGTGCAGCACGGCCGGTCGCACCCGCGCACTGGCGGGAAGAAAAGCGGCGATGCCCCGGCAGACCTCGTCGCGCCAGCGAGCGGCGTCGGCCGGCGCGAAGGAGGGAGCGGCATTGCGAAGGCGGATCGGGGCGAGGCCGACATCGATGGCGGATTCTCTGCCGGTCGGGCGCCGGGCGGATCCGTGGCCAGGCTCCAGCAAAAACGCCAGGTCGGGCGCAACCTCGACGCCGTCTTCCCGGCTGCGGTCGGGCGCGACCAGGATCCGGGACTCTTCGTCGCGCAGAAGCGTGGCCGAGGCGCGGCGTACGATTCGCCGCGCCACGCGGCGAGCGGCGGGCGGAAGAGGACCGGCGCCGACGCCCAGGAGCGCGACCGGCGTGCCGCACCGCTCGGCCGCCTCGGCGTGAAGCGCGTAGGCGAGCAGGCTGCGGGACGGGGGCCCGTACGACTGGAGAATCCCGCCGGGGCCGAGCAGCAGGAGACGGCACTGCTGCAGACGCGGGATGAGGGCGACGGCATCGCTTGGCGAAGTGCCTCGCGGGATCGCTTCGATGCCATGTTCCCGTCGGGTTCGTTCCGGGTCGAGGCTGGCCGCCACGACGCGCAGTCCGCGAGCCGCGAACCGGCGGCGCAGCACCTCGAGGAGGAGTTCGTCGCCGAGGTTTCCGACACCGAAGTAACCGCGCACGAGCACTTCGGGCTCGCGCGGTCCGGTGTACCGTGTCGCGCGAAGGATCGAGAGCCGGGCCGAGGTGTACGCGACCCGCGCGCGAACAGCCTCCAGCGCGGTCCGCAGCCGGCGGCGCAGGTCAGGACTCATGTTCGGACCCCTCGGATGGGTCGTCGGTCATGGCGGACGCTTCGCCGGCGGGCGCGATCGCCCGACCCGGCGCGGATCCGTCGCCCGCGCTCTCGGCTTCGTTCGCGAGGATGACCCGCGCGCGGTCGAGCAGGCACGCCGCCTCGTTCCTTCCTGGATCGTCGATCACCTCCTCGAGGAGCGCATGCAGCAGCTCTCCGATGACCGGCCCCGGCGCCAGCCCGAAGGAGCGCATCAGGTCGTGGCCATCGATCGCCAGATCGCGAACCGTCAAGGCCGACTGCCGTTCGATCTCGAGGTCGATGCGGCGCCGCAACTCGCGCAGTTCGGGCGCCAGCCTCCGCTTGAGACCGTTACCGAGCGTGTCGGCCGCGCGCAGGGAGAAGAGATCGTCCAGATGCTCGCGGCCGACGTCGCGCAGGAAGCGGCGCACGGCGGCATCGGTCCACTCCGGCCGGTAGTGGAACATGTGATGCTGCACGAGATGAGAGACACGCTGGCGTTCCTCGCCGGGGAAGCGGAGTCGCCGGAAGGCGCGGTCCACGATCCTCCGGCTGGCCGACTGGTGGGCGTGGAAGGTTCCCCCGTGGATGCCCTCGCCGCGCGTCTCGGGCTTGCCGGTGTCGTGGAAGAGGGCGGCCAGGCGCACGATCCGGTTCTCGGGCGGCGCGGCGTCGACCGCGGCGAGCGTGTGATGGAAGACATCGTAGGCGTGGTGGCGGTTCTGCGGAATTCCGTAGCAAGCGGCGAGTTCCGGCAGGACGCGGCGCAGGAGCCCTGTCTCGTGGAGGAGGGCGAGAGCGGACGATGGGAGGGGCGCGAGGAGGAGCTTCTGGAATTCGTCGCGGATCCGTTCGGCGGCGATCTTCTCGATCCGGGGAGCGCAGAGCACGAGCGCGCGATAGGTCCGCGGCTCGAGGTCGAAGTCGAGCTGCGCGGCGAAGCGGACCGCCCGCAGGAGCCGCAGGCCGTCCTCGGTGAAGCGTTCCACCGGATCGCCGACGGCGCGCAAGATGCGAGCCTCGAGGTCGGCGAGCCCGCCGGTCGGGTCGGAGAGCCGGCCGTCGAGCGGATCCCAGGCGAGGGCGTTGACGGTGAAATCACGCCGGACCAGGTCGTCCTCGAGGTGGTCGGCGAACTGAACCTCGTCCGGGCGCCTCGCGTCGCTGTAGAGGCCGTCGCGGCGAAAGGTCGTGATCTCGTAGGAGGCGTCCTGATGGAGGACAGTGATCGTGCCGAAGCGCGCTCCCAGTTCGAGCGCGCGAGGGAAGAGCGCCCGGGTCCTCTCGGGTCGAAGATTGGTGGCGAGGTCCCAGTCAGAGACCCCGCGCCCGAGCAGGAGATCACGCACGGCGCCGCCCACGACCCAGGCCTCCCCTCCGGCCGCACGCAGGCGCGATGCCAGGTGCAGGACGGGAGGAGGCGCGGTCAAGGCTGCGCGATCAGGCCGATCCGACGGCTGCTTGTCCTCATGATTCTGCATCGGTGACTCCGAATGACGGAGTATAGCACCCGCGGGGCGTCCGAGACCTCCGCCCGGCGCCGCGTCGCGTCACGAACCGGATGCCTCGAGCGCGCGAGCCAGGCGACCGGCGGCGAGATCGGCCTGTCGGGTCGGTTCAGGCAGCCGGTAACCGCCGCCACAGCGGAGGACCAGCCGAACCGCGTCGTCGAGGCGGATCCGGTGCCCGATCGAGACATAGATCGGCCGCACGCCGGAGCGCGTGCGGACGACAGCGCCCATCACCTCGTCTCCGTCCAGGAGTGGCGCGGTCGATCCGCGGGCGGTGGCCGGTTCCCGGTGCGTGCCGACCAGACGCGACTTGGCGCAGCCGACCGAGGGAAGGTCGAGCAGGACTCCCAGGTGGCAGGCGAGGCCGAACCGACGGGGATGTGCGACCCCCTGGCCGTCGCAGAGGATGGCATCCGGCCGGATCCTGAGGCGCGCGAACGCGGCCAGCAGGGCGGGCGCCTCGCGGAAGCTCAGGAGTCCCGGCACGTAGGGGAAGGCAGTTGGCCGCACCGCGTCCGCCGCGTCGAGCAGCTCGAGGTGCGGAAGCGCGAAGACCCTGACCGACGCACAGAGGCGATCTCCGGCGATGGCGAGGTCGCATCCGGCGACCCGGGCGAGTCGACCGACCGCCACCCGTTCCGGGCGCACGCGGTGGCGCAGCTCTTCCTGGGTCTGGATCGCCTCCGCCGGAGCGAGATCCCATCGGCAGGGCAGGACCGGATGGAGCCCCGAACAGCGGGCGGAGCGGGGAGATGCCTCCACGGGCCGGACCTCCGTTTGCGCCCTTCGCGCCGTTTCGACTATCCTCGACCTTTTCAGCGGCCCAGCGATGAAGACGGCCGCGAGCGCATGGTCGGGGCAAGGGAAGACCGAAGGGCGGATCATGTCAACTGAACAGCAAAGCAGGGATGGCGCCCACCCCGGATCCGAGGGGGGTGGACGGGGCTACGATCCCGCACGGATCGAACAACGCTGGCAGGCTTACTGGGAGCAGCACCACCTGCACGAACCCGACCTGGACGCCGCGCTCCGTCCCTACTACACCCTCATGATGTTCCCCTACCCGTCGGCCGAAGGGCTGCACGTCGGCAACGTCTTCGCCTTCACCGGGGTCGACATCCAGGCGCGGTACCGCCGTCATCGCGGGCACACGGTCTTCGAGCCGATCGGTTTCGACGCCTTCGGGATCCACAGCGAGAACTATGCCCTCAAGGTCGGCACGCATCCGCTCCGGCTGATCCCCGGCAACATCGCGAACTTCCGTCGACAGCTGAAGCGGATGGGGCTGATGGTCGACTGGTCGCGTGAGGTCAGCACGACCGATCCCTCCTACTACCGCTGGACGCAGTGGATCTTCCTCAAGCTCTACGAAGCCGGCCTGGCCTACCGGGCGAAGGCCTGGGTCAACTGGTGTCCGACCTGCGCCACCGTCATCGCCAACGAGCAGGTGATCGACGGATTCTGCGAGCGCCATCCCGAAGCCCGGGTGGAGAAGCGGGAAATGGAACAGTGGTTCTTCCGCATCACCGCCTATGCGCAGCGGCTGCTCGACAATCTTTCCTGGATCGACTGGTCGGAGACGACGAAGCGGGCGCAGGTCAACTGGATCGGTCGCAGCGAGGGGGCCGAGCTCTCCTTCCCGGTGGCGGGACGCGCGGAGCCGATCCGGGTCTTCACCACCCGCCCCGATACCGTCTTCGGCGCGACGTACCTGGTCCTGGCGCCGGAGCATCCGCTGGTCGACGAGCTGGCTGATCCGGCGCGGCGGGACGAGATCGAGGCCTACCGGGAGGCGGCGCGGGCCAAGGACCAGATCGAGCGGAGCGACGCCGGCCGCGAGAAGACCGGGCTCTATCTCGGCGCCGGCGCGACCAACCCCGCGACCGGCCGGGAGATCCCCATCTGGATCTCCGACTACGTGCTGATGGGTTACGGGACCGGCGCGATCATGGCGGTGCCGGCGCATGATACCCGCGACCACGAGTTCGCCACGAAGTTCGGCCTGCCGATCATCGAGGTGATCCGCGCACCGGAGGTGACCGGCGGCGCACCGGACGGAGACGAGGAGTGCTTCACCGGCGAGGGGACGATGGTCAACTCCGGCCCGTTCGACGGGCTCCCTTCGGCCGAGGGGTGGACGCGGATCGTGGCGATGCTGCAGGCGAAGGGGTTGGGAATGCCGCGGGTGCAATACCGGCTGCGGGACTGGTGCATCAGTCGCCAGCGCTACTGGGGGCCGCCGATCCCGATGATCCATTGCCCGTCCTGCGGCATCGTTCCGGTGCCGGAGACGGACCTGCCGGTCACGTTGCCGGACGTGGAGGACTTCCGGCCGCTCGGCACCGGCGTGTCGCCGCTGGCGCGGGTCGAGGAGTTCCACCACGTCGCCTGTCCGCGCTGCGGGGGGAACGCGCGCCGGGACACCGACGTCAGCGACAACTTCCTCGACTCGGCCTGGTACTTCCTGCGCTACCCCTCGGCCCGCGATCCGGAGCACGCGTGGCATCCCGAGCGGACGCGGGCGTGGCTGCCGGTCGATTTCTACATCGGGGGGAACGAGCATGCGGTGCTTCACCTGATGTACACGCGCTTTCTCTGCCTCGCCTTCCACGATCTCGGCTTGATCGAGTTCGACGAGCCGTTCCGGCGCTTCCGGGCGCACGGCCTCCTGATCAAGGACGGGGCGAAGATGTCGAAGAGCCGGGGCAACGTGGTCAACCCCGACTCCTATGTGGAGACCTTCGGCGCCGACACCTTCCGGATGAACCTCATGTTCCTCGGACCGTACGAGGAGGGGGGCGACTTTCGCGAGGCGGGGATCGTCGGCGTGCACCGGTTTCTCGATCGGGTCTGGAGGTGGTATGCGGAGGAACTCCCCCGGCATCCGGTCGGAGCGCTGCCTCGCTCCGCGCAGGTCAAACTGCACCAGACGATCGAGAAGGTCGGCCGCGATCTCGAGAGCCTCTCTTACAACACCGCGGTCGCCGCTCTGATGGAGTGCCTGAACGAGTTGCGGCCGCAGGCGGTGCGGGACCGGTTCGCGGCTGAGGCGTTCGTCGTCCTGCTCTCCCCGTTCGCGCCTCACCTGGCGGAGGAGTGCTGGGAGATGCTGGGCCATCCTCCCGCGGTCATCGACGCGTCCTGGCCGAGCTTCGATCCCGCCCTGACGGTGGAGGACGCGGTCGAGATCGCCGTGCAGGTGAACGGCAAGATGCGGGGGACCGTCACGGTGCCGCGCGACACGGGCGAGGATGCTGCCCGGGAGGCGGCGCTCGCGAACGAGAAAGTCGCCGCTCACCTGGGTGGAGGCGCGATCCGGAAGGTGATCTTCGTCCCGAACCGCCTCATCAATCTGATCGGCGGTTGAGGTCGGGAGTCGGTCACCTCCGCCAGCGATAGCCGTTCGTGATCGGGTACCGCCGGTCGCGCCCGAAGGCGCGCGGCGTGATCCGGATCCCCGGCGGCGCCTGGCGACGCTTGTACTCGTTCGCGTCGATCCAACGGTAGACGCGGTGCACCCACTCCGGGTCGAGTCCGCCGGCGATCAGGGCGGCAGGATCGGCCTCGTCCTCCATCCGCGCCTGGACGATCGCGTCGAGCAGGTCGTAAGGCGGCAAGGTGTCGGTGTCCTTCTGGTTGTCGCGCAGTTCGGCGGAGGGAGCGCGTGCGATCGTCTCCTCGGGGATCACCGGGGAGCCGGTGTTGCGGTAGCGCGCCAGCCGGTAGACCATCGTCTTCGGCACGTCCTTGATCACCGCCAGGCCTCCGGCCATGTCGCCGTAGAGCGTGCAGTAGCCGACCGCCAGCTCGCTCTTGTTTCCGGTCGTCAGGATGAGGGCGCCGGTGCGGTTGCTGATCGCCATGAGCAGCACCGCGCGGACGCGCGCCTGGACGTTCTCCTCGGTGACTCCGGGCGGATCGTCGCCCAGCACCGGGCGCAGGAGCGTGAGGAACGCCTGATACGCCGGCTCGATCGGGATCTCGAGGAAGTTGAGGCCGAGGTTTGCGGCCACGAGCGCAGCGTCCGTCCGCGTGGCGGAGCTGTTGAACCGGCTGGGCATCGAGACGCCGGTCACCTGCGCCGCGCCGAGCGCATCGGCGGCGATCGCCGCGGTCAGGGCCGAGTCGATCCCGCCCGAGAGTCCGAGCGCCACCGTGCGAAAGCCGTTCTTTCGGATGTAGTCGGCGAGACCCAGCTTGAGCGCCTCGTAGATCTCCGCTTCACCTTCGAGGCGTCCGGAAACGCCGCGATTCGACGCCGGGATCGGCGGGAGAGCGGGATCGGCGGCTTCCGGTTCTGAGCCACGCCTGGTCGAGGGCGCGAGCAGGCCGGGGACGCTCTCGAGCACGATCCGCTCCGCCTCGAAGCGCCCCTCCAGCTCCGCGATCGGTTCCGCCTCCGGATCGGTGAACGGCTCGGGATCTGACCCGGACGCGGGATCCGGCTCGATCCAGGCGGGATCGAGATCGACGACGAGCAACGCCTCCTGGAACTGCCGCGCGCGCGCCCGCACCGTGCCCGTGGCGTCGACCACCAGGCTCTCGCCGTCGAAGACCAGTTCGTCCTGACCACCGACGAGGTTGCAGTAGGCGATGGCCGTTCCATAGGTTCGCGCGCGCCGCCGGAGGAGCGCTTCGCGGACCCGCCCTTTGCCTGCCTGATAGGGGGAGGCGGAGAGGTTCCACAGCCAGCTGGCGCCGGCGCTCGCCTGGACGCGCGGGACGCCGCCCGCCGGCCAGAGATCCTCGCAGATCTGCACGCCGATCGAGAGGCCGCGCCACTGGTAGACGGGGCAGCGCAACCCGGGACGGAAATAGCGTTTCTCGTCGAAGACGCCGTAATTCGGGAGCGTCCCTTTGGCGTAGGTGTCGACCCAACGCCCATCCAGCAGGACGGCGGCGGCGTTGAGGAGTTCCCCCTCGATCTGAAGCGGGAGACCCACGATCGCGAGGAGACCGTGCGTCTCGGGCTGGAGCGCCTCCAACGCGGCGCGCGCGTCGGCCAAAAAGGCGCCGTTTTTGAGCAGGTCCTCGGGAGGGTATCCGCTCAGCGCGAGCTCGGGAAAGAGCACGGCATGGGCGCCGAGTCGGCGCGCCTCGGCCAGCGCCCTCGCGACCCGCACCCGGTTCGCTTCCAGCGCCCCCACGGTCGGATTGATCTGAGCCAGGGCCAGCCGCGTCACGTCTCCTCCCTTCGGACCGCGATCCGGTGGGAGACGGTAGGCGGTCGGTTCCGGGGGGTCAAGGATCGGGGGGAGGACCCAAGGCCGCTGCTCAAGAAACGCCTGACCGGCGCCGATCCTGAGAAGGCAGTGGAGGGAAGCGGCCCGCCGAGGCAGGCGCTGTCGTCCGGTAGTCCGAGAGGGAGGCTCTGGGGCGGAATCATGGCTGAATCGGTCCGACCTGGGCGCCGCGCGTGCGTCCCGGCCGCGCAGCGAGGCGTCCCGGAGAGCCTCCGCGAGCCGGGGATTCTGCTCGTGCTTCTCCTCGCGCTCGTGCTCGGCGGGTGTTCCCGCCGGGAGGCGAAGACTGCGTCGGGCGAGGCGACGGCGGTCCCGCAGGAGGGTGGAGTCCTCCGCGTGCTGCACGAGGAGACCAACGTCTACGACCCGGTAGCGGTCGATGACTCGTACGAGGCGACCGTCGTCAACCAGATCTACGAGGGACTGGTCGAGCTGGATGGCGACCTCGGCGTGCGTCCGTGCCTCGCCCGCAGCTGGACCATGAGCGAAGATGGCCGCTGTTACCGCTTCGTGCTGCGACGGGGCGTCCGCTTCCACGACGGACGACCGCTGGACGCCGCGACGGTGGTCCGGTCGCTCGAGCGAACCCTGCGTCCCGATCGGGACCACGCCTGCCTGGCCGAGACCTACCTGCTCAGCGTCGACGGCGCGGTCGACTACCGGGCCGGGCGGACTCCGCACATCGCGGGCTTGCGAGCCGGCGGCGCCGACACGGTCGAGGTCCGGCTGGTCGAGCCGCTGGGCTACTTCCTCTACGTCATGTGCATGGACCAGCTCAAGGTCGTCCCCCTGCTGGCTCCCGGCGAGACTCCCGATTCCCATCCGATCGGCACCGGACCCTGGCACTGGGTGGACCGCAGTCCGGGCGGAGACATCCGTCTGGCCCGCTTCCCGGACTACTGGGGAGATAAGGCCCGGGCCGATTCGCTGATCTTTGTGGTGCCCGACCGGGAGCTCTCCGGCGCCGAGGAGATCTCCTGGCTGGTCCAGGGGCGGGTGCATGTCGTCCCGATCGGCGCCGCGCGCCGCGCCATGGTGGAACAGCTCGGAGGATTCCGGATCCTTCGCTTCCCCGACTTCAGCGTCACCTTCATCGGCCTGAACGCGGCGATCCCGCCGCTGGACCGGCCGGAGGTACGTCAGGCGATCGCAATGGCGGTCAACCGATCGGAGCTTCTGACGCCGGTCGCGGCCACCCTGATCAACCCGGCGACCGGAATCCTCCCCCCGCGTATGGCGGGCTACCAGCCGGATGTCAAGACCCTGCCCTACGATCCTGAGAAGGCCCGGGCGCTCCTGCGTGAGGCCGGATACGATGCATCGCATCCCCTCCCTCCGATCGATTTCTACACCGGAGGTCCCGACACCAGCCGCCAGGAGCGCGAGCTGGTGCGCCAGTTCGCAGAGATCGGCGTGAAGCTCCGGGTGCACACGCTGGACTGGCCCTCCCTGGATGCACGCATCATGGCGGGGCGGGCGCCGCTCTTCGAACTTTCCTGGCTGGCCGACATTCCCGATCCCGATGCGTTTCTCTACTTCCTCTTCCACACCGGCGAGCCGAACAATCTCTTCTCCTACGAGAACGCCACGGTCGATTCTCTGCTCGAGGATGCGCGCCGCATGACCCACGGGCCGGAGCGATTTGCGCTCTACCGGCGCATCGAATCGATCGTCCTCTCGGACGTCGCGCTCATCCCGCTCTTCAATGGCATCACGCTCTATGCCTGGGGACCGACGGTCCGCTCGGTCGATCCGAATCCGTTCGGCTTCGCCCTCACGCCGTTCGACCGGATCTGGTTCGCGCCCGAGGGGGCGTCGGGCGATCCTGTGACCGAGAGGCGGCCATGAAGACGACCCGACGCCGCTTCTCCCTGGCCCGACGCTTCACGCTGGTCTTTTCGTGCGTCGTTCTCGTCGTCACCGGCCTCCTCGCGGTGCTGATCGAGTCGTACATGAGCCGGATTCTGAACCGGCAGAGCGAACTTCGGGCCCGCTCCCTGGCCCTGAGCCTGGCGGCCGTGTCTCGTCCCTACCTGCTCACCTACGACTACCTCGCGGTGCAGCAGATGGCGGATGCGACGATCCAGGAACCCGACCTGGCCTACGTCGTGATCCTCGACAAGGAAGGGAAGGTCGCCGGCTACGGCGGTCACCGCGATCGGCAGGGGATGAGCCTGACCGGTCTGGCCGATCTGCGTGCCGTGCATGCCGACCAGCCGAAGACGCAGCGGGTGTCCCACCACGATGACTCAGGCGGCGCGATCCCGGTCGTCGAGTCCACCATACCGGTTCGCGTCGGCGATGCGGGCGAACGCTGGGGCACGGTCCGGGTCGGACTGTCGCTGGAGCCGGTGAAGCGGGAGATGCTCGTCGCCCGACTCTTCCTCCTCTTCGCCGCGGCCTGCGGCGTCGTGCTCTCGGTCTTCGCCGCGCACGTGCTGGCGCGGCGCGTGGCGCGGCCGCTGGAACGGCTGGTGAAGGCGGCCACCGACCTCGAGCGCGGAGAGTGGAACCGAGGCTTCCAGGTCCGAACCGGCGACGAGATCGAGGAACTGGCCGGGAGTTTCTCCCAGGCGGCGGCGTCGCTGGACCGGCAGAAGAACGAGCTTCTGGCCGCCAAGGAGGAGTTGACCGCGCTGAACGCCACGCTCGAGGAGAAGGTCCAGCGTCGCACGGCGGAGCTGGCGGCCTCGCGCGAAAAGTATCGCCTCCTGGTCGAGGGGAGTCCGGACGCCTTCGTTCTCCTGGAGCAGGACCGGATCGCCTTCGCGAATCGCTCCTTCCTGAAGATCTTCCAGTACCCGGCGGACACCGCGGTGCTGGAGAACCTACGGTGGACCCAGGTCATCCATCCCGACTTCCATCGGGCGGCGCGGGATCAGATCCGGAGGGCCGAGGAGTCGCTGGGCGAGTTCCGCCTCGACGTCGTGGGACAGACCCGGTCGGGCAAGCCGGTCGAGGTGGAGGTCCGCGGGCGCGGCGTCAGCTTCCGCAACGGCACGGCGGTCGAACTGGTTCTCTCGGACGTCGGCGAGAAGAAGCGGCTCCTGCGCCAGGTGGTCCACAGCGAGCGCCTGCGGGCGATGGGCGAGATGACGGCGATGGTCGCGCACAACTTCAACAACCTCCTCGCCGTGATCATCGGGCGGACGCAGCTTCTGGTCCGCAAGGCGGAGACCGCCGAGATGCGCGATGGACTCGAGATGGTCAAGTCCTTCGGCGTCCGGGCCGGGGAGATGGTGAGGCAACTCCAGGAGTACTTCGGGGAAGAGATCGATCTCCGCTTCGCCGAGGTCGATGTCAACGCCTGTCTGCGGGAAGTCACG
This sequence comes from uncultured bacterium, assembly GCA_964371055.1. Lineage (GTDB taxonomy): Bacteria > Eisenbacteria > RBG-16-71-46 > CAIMUX01 > CAIMUX01 > CAYJLF01. Next base: position 225,673 of record CAYJLF010000007.1, read on the forward strand.
GTCTACCTCGAGTCGCTCTGGCGCACGACCGGCGAGGCCGGCCAGCCGCCGGTCCGCGTTCGCCTCGACCTGGAGCCGGTGCCGCATGTCTTCGGGGCCGAGCACCTGCTGCAGGATGTCTTCCGCCGGTTGCTGGTGAATGCCGCCGAGGCGATGCCGGACGGGGGTGAAGTCCGCGTCCACACCGAGAGCGACGGCGCGAGCGTGAAGATCGAGGTCCAGGACGAGGGAGTCGGACTGAGCCCCGAGGTGCAGCGGCGAGCGTTCGATCCCTTTTTCACCACCAAGGGATCGCGCACCCGCGGCCTGGGTCTCTCCACTTCGTTCGGGATCGTGCAGCGGCACGAGGGCCGGATCGAGATCCGGCCGCGCTCCGGACGCGGCGCCGAGGTCGAAGTCGTGATCCCGGCCATGAGCCGCGCCCGCCGCGTCGTCCCGTTTCCGGTCAATGACCCTCCCGTCGCCGCCGATCCCTCCGTCGAGCCTGCGGCGCGCGATCTCCCCGCCCGCGAGGGCCTGGACGAGGACCTGGACCGGCCGCGCCAAGCCCGAGCCTGAGGCGTTACCCCCGTAGCACCAAGCCAGGTGAGCCTCCAGGGCTCCCGTTCCCGGCCCCCCGATCGGGGCCGGCAGGCGGAACCGCTTGACCCCGCGGGAGCCACCTTCCTAGCATTCCGGAACTGCGGAGGCCGACCGGCCGGGTCGCGAGGAGATATCGTTTGATCCGAGTTCCCGATGTCGCGGAAAAGCGACTCGAACAACTGGCCGCGATCCTGCAGGGGACGAGCCGGCTGCTCATCGTCACGCACGACAATCCCGATCCCGACACGATCGCGACCGGCTGGGCGTTGCAGCGGCTGGTCCGGCGCCTGCGCCCGATCCGCGTCGACCTGGCGTACGGCGGGATCATCGGACGGGGCGAGAACCGGGCGATGCGGGAGATCCTGCGCGTGCCGCTCCGTCCGCTCGAGGAGGTCGATCCGGCGAGCTACCAGGCGGTCGCTCTCGTCGACTGCCAGCCGAACACCGGGAACAACTCCCTCCCCCCGGGTCTGCGGCCGACCATCGTCATCGACCATCACCCCGTGCGCCGACAGACGCGCGAAGTCCCGTTCTACGACGTGCGGGAGGAATACGGCGCGAGCGTCACGATCGTCAGCGAGTACCTGATCGCCTCGGGAGCGCGGATCGATCGGCGTCTTGCCACCGCGATCTTCTACGCCATCAAGACCGAGACGAAGAACCTGGGTCGGGAGGCCTCGCGGGCCGACGTGCGGATCTTCCTTCACTTTTTCCCGCAGGTCGACAATCACGCTCTTTCCCTCATCGAGCATCCCCCGATCCCCGTCAGCTACTTCGCGATGATGGACCGGATGATCGACGGCACGCGGCTCTACGGACCCCTGGCGGTGTCGATGCTGGGACCGGTCAGCAATCCCGACATCGTGGCGGAGTTCGCCGACATGATCGTGCGCCTGGAGGGGATCCGCTGGTCGGTCGCGATCGGGCGTTTTGGCGAGGACCTTCTCCTCTCCATCCGCACGAATTACGAAAGGGCAAACGCCGGTCGGATCATCCGGCGGATCGTGGGAGAGTCGGGACGGGCGGGCGGACATGGCATGATGGCGGGAGGGAAGCTCCCGGGCGGGGCGGTGGATCCGGAGACCGCCCGCCGGATGGAAGAATGGCTGCTCGATCGGACGCGCCGGATCCTGCGGATCGAAGCCGAGGGGATCCCGCTGGTCGCGGATCCGGGAGATCGGAACGCGTGACACCAGCTGGACCTGGACGGGGAGGACCGCTCGTGAAAAGGTGGCAGCCTGCGTGGATCGTCTTCTCGATCGTCGTCCTGTTCGGTCTCCTGCCCGGATGCAGCGATGAGGGAACGCCCCCCTCGGATGCCACGGTCCCCGGACGGGTTTCTGATCTGACGGTCGCGGATGTCGACGACTCGACCGTGACCCTGGCCTGGACCGCGCCGGGAGACGACGGGACGGCGGGGACGGTCGCGTCCTACGAGATTCGGTGGCTCGACAGCCCCGTGACCGAACCGGACTGGAGTGCGGGCACGTCCGTCGGGCCGGTGCCGGAGCCGACCCCGGCCGGCACGCGGCAGACCGCGCGGGTTCGCGGGGTCCCTCCGGGGCGCCGTCGTTACCTCGCGCTCAAGGCGCGGGACGACGCCGGCAACGAGTCGTTCCATTCCAATGTGGTGGACGCGCAGACCGGCGCGCCGGTCTGCCATCTCGAGGCCGACACGCTCGATTTCGGCCGCACTCCGGTCGGCCTTGCCTTCGACCTGACCACGACGATCACCAACGTGGGGGGGGGCACGCTGCGGGGGACTTTGGCCTCACCCTGCGCCTCGTTCACCCTCCCGTCCGGCGGCGGGGCGCTCGCGCTCCGAGCTGGGGGGCGCCAGACCCTGCTGATCCGCTTCACCCCGACCTCGTCCGGACCCGCCTCGTGTCTCCTCGAGGCGAGTCCGCTCTGTGCAGGCCCCGTCTGCCGGGGGGAGGGAATCGAGCCCGAGCCGATCGCCTTTGCGACCCTGCCCTTCGGAACGGGCAGCCAGACGTTTCTGATGGGGAGCCCCCCCGATGAACTCGGCCGCGACGCCGTCGATGAACGCTCTCACGAGGTCCGTCTCACGCGGCCGTTAGAGCTCACGGTCCGGGAGGTGACCCAGGCGGAGTGGTTGGCGGTGATGGGCTGGAACGACGCCTCGCATCGGGGAGCCGATCGGCCGGCGGAGAGCCTGACCTGGTTCGATGCGGTTGACTTCTGCAACCGCCTCTCCAGCCTGGAGGGACGGACCCAGGCTTATGACCTCGGGAACATCACGCGGGACGGCCAGCACATCGTGGGCGCCGACGTCGTCTGGGATCCTCGCCGCGACGGCTATCGACTGCCGACCGAGGCCGAGTGGGAGTTCGCCTGCCGGGCGGGCTCGACCGGATCGCTCTTTGCGGGGGAGATCCGGGAGTTGGGCTGCCAGCCGCTCGACCCGGTGCTCGATCCGCTCGGTTGGTACTGCGGCAATGCGATCGGCGGAACGCGCCCCGCCGGGGAGAAGATGGCGAATCCGTTCGGTCTGCAGGATACCCACGGCAACGTCTACGAGTGGTGTTGGGATTGGTACGCTCCCTCGTACGGAGTCGTCTTCCCGCCCGAAGGTGACCCTGATCCGGTCAGCGATCCATCTGGTCCGGCCGAGGGATCGAGCCGGATCTGCCGGGGAGGGGCGTACGACTCCAATCCGCAGGCCTGCCGATCCGCCTACCGGCTCTACCATCCCCCGGGTGGCCGTTACGCCAACACCGGACTCCGCGTGGCCCGCACGCTTCCCTGAGTCCGGATCCGGCCCTTCGCCGTTCCTCCGCCTCGCGCGCTATGCTAGGTTTTCAGGACTTGCAGCCGCCCCGGTCTCCGCGCGGATCCCGGGGCCGGGCTTGAAGACCCTGTGACCTCGAAGGAGGCTTGGATGGCGGCATCGACGGAGCGGCGGGATCTGGTCATCCTGGGCGGTGGTCCCGGCGGCTATGTGGCGGGAATCCGGGCCGGGCAGCTCGGGCTGCGCGTGACCCTGGTCGAGGCAGACCGTGTCGGCGGCATCTGTCTCAACTGGGGGTGCATTCCGACCAAGGCGCTCTTGAAGAACGCCGAAGTCCTGAGCTACGTGCAGGAAGCCGCGTCCTGGGGAATCACCGTCGGGTCGGTCGAGCTCGACTTCCCGAAGGTCGTCAAGCGGAGTCGCGACGTCTCCGACCGCCTCAGCAAGGGGGTCGCCGCGCTCTTGAAGAAGTACGGCTGTGAACTGGTGAGCGGGCGAGGTCGGATCGCGCGCGCTCCAGACGGGGGCTTTGCGGTCGAAGTGACCGCGACGGATGGAACGGTGCGCGGCATCGAGGCGGAGCGGGTCATGATCGCCACCGGCGCCCGCCCGCGCGAGATTCCGGGCGTGCCGTTCGATCGCGAGGTCATCCTGACGAGCCGCGAGGCGATGGTTCTCCCCGCTCCGCCGAAGCGTCTCCTCATCGTCGGCGGCGGTGCGATCGGAGTCGAGTTCGCCTACATGTACCAGCTCTTCGGATCCGAGGTGACTCTGGTCGAGATGCTCGACCACATCCTGCCGATCGAGGACGACGAAGTCGCGGCCGAGCTGGAGAAGAGCTTCCGCAAGTCAGGGATGACGATCCACACCGGCACGCGCGTGGAGGGACTGGAGCGGATCGAGGGTGGGGTCCGGTGCACGCTCCACACCCCCGCGGGGGAGGTCCCGGTCGAGGCCGATAAGGCATTGGTTGCCATTGGATTACAGGGAAATATCGAAGACCTCGGGCTGGACGGACTCGGGGTAGGGACGGAGAAAGGTTTCATCCCGGTCGATCGCCGGACCTACCAGACGTCCGACCCCGGCATCTATGCCATTGGGGATGTCATCGGTCCCCCGCTCCTGGCGCACGTCGCGTCGGCGGAAGCGGTGGCGGCGGTCGAGCAGATCGCGGGGCGTGAACGCACTCCCATCGACTACGGCCGGATCCCGGGCTGCACGTATTGTCGCCCGCAGGTTGCCTCGATCGGCCTGACCGAGCGCGCGGCGCGCGAGCAGGGGCTCGAGGTGAAGGTGGGGAAGTTCCCCTTCCGGGCGAGCGGGAAAGCGCTGGCGGTCGGGGAGACGCAGGGATTCGTCAAGATCCTTTATGACGCGAAGTATGGCGGGATCGTCGGAGCGCACCTGATCGGGCCGGAGGTGACCGAGCTGATCGCGGAACTCGGTCTGGGGATGACCCTCGAGACGACGCATCATGAGATCCTCGGGACCATCCACGCGCACCCGACCCTGTCGGAGGCGATTGCCGAGGCGACGGGCGTGGCCTACGGCGAATCGCTGAACTTCTGAGCCCGGCGCGGCGAGACGAGCCACGACGGGCGTCGGACGACGAGCCGAAGAGAGAAGAGGGGAGGGCCACGGAGCGTGTGGATGGACGGCGTAACGCCGGCCGGGTCCGACCAGGCGGGCGGGTCCGCCGCGCGATCGGCGCGGAGGGACGACGAGGAAGCGAGCCTGCCGCCTCTCTGGGTCGTCTCGTTCCCCGGTCGCCAGCCCTACCGGGTCCTGTGGGAGCTGCAGAAACGTCTCTGGGCGCAACGTCACGCGGGACGGATCCCCGACTGTCTGCTGCTCCTGGAGCACGACCCGGTCGTGACGCTGGGGAAGAACGCCGAACGGGGGAATGTCCTGGTCGACCACCAGACGCTGGCGGCGCGGGGCGTCGACGTCGTCGAGGTCGATCGCGGGGGAGACGTGACCTATCACGGTCCCGGCCAGATCGTCGGGTACTGGATCTTCGACCTGCGCTCTCTCTATCAGGATGTGCATCGCTACCTGCGGGAGATCGAGGAGGTGCTGATCCGGGTTCTGGCCCGGCACGGCATCGAGGCGGGTCGATCGCCGGGGGCGACCGGCGTCTGGGTCGGAGCAGAGAAGATCGGGGCGATGGGGCTTCACCTGAGCCATTGGGTGAGTACCCACGGCTTCGCTCTGAACGTCGGCGCTGACCTGACGCCGTTCTCGTGGATCGTCCCGTGCGGCCTGCACAACCGGGGCGTGACGTCGATGGAACGGCTCTTGGGGTGCAGCGTGGAGCGCGCCGCCGTCGAGCCGGACGTGGTGGAGGAAACTGCCGTGATCTTCCGCCGCCGGCCGGTGCGTCTCGAACCGCATGAACTCGTCGACCTGTTGGGCGTGCTGGAGGCAACGACGGCCGGGGGAGCGTCGACGCAACGTTGAACCGATCGCCGGGAGGCGGACGAGAGACAGGGGAGCAGGAATGTCGGGTGTGACAAAAGACGGCGACCGGGCCGCGCGACCGGCGGGAGAGACCAGGGCGCCGGCGAAGCGCGGCCGTGGCGCGGTGGCGGAACCGACTGCGGACCAGCTCAAGTCGGTCTACCGGAATCTCCTTCTGACGCGCCGGCTCGACGAGAAGATGATGATCCTGCTCAAGCAGGGGAAGAGTTTCTTCCACATCGGCGCGTCGGGCCACGAGGCGGTGCAACTCGCCATCGCGCTCACGCTGCAGGGGGGGCGGGACTGGTCCTATCCGTACTACCGCGACCTCGCCTATGTCCTGCAGCTCGGCATGTCGCCGCTGGAAGTGCTCCTCTGCTTCCTCGCCCGGGCGGACGACCCGAACTCCGGCGGACGGCAGATGCCGGCCCACTACGGCCACCGCAAGCTGCGGGTGGTCTCGCAGTCGAGCCCGACCGGCACCCAGTTTCTGCAGGCGGTCGGGACCGGGCTGGCCATCAGCCGCGAGGCGGAGGACGAGGTCGTCTACGTCTCCGCGGGCGAGGGAACGACCTCCCAGGGGGACTTCCACGAGGCGCTCAACTGGGCCAGCCGCGAGAAGCTCCCGGTCATCTTCTGCATCCAGAACAACGGATACGCGATCAGCGTCCCGATCGAGCAGCAGCTGGCGGGAGGGTCGGTCCACGAAATGGTGAAGGGGTATCCCGGCCTGGCTCGCGAGCGCGTGGACGGGTGCGACTTCTTGGCCTCGCATGCCGCCGCCGTGCGGGCGGTGGAACGGGCTCGAGCCGGCGACGGACCGACCTTGATCGAAGCCGACGTCGTCCGGCTCCTGCCGCACTCCTCCTCGGATAACCAGGCGAAGTATCGGACCGCCGAGGAGCTGGAGGGTGAGCGTGCGCGCGATCCGATTCCGCGCCTCGAGGCCCTTCTGCTCGAACGGGGGATCCTTCAGGCCGAAGATCTCGATCGCATGCGCGAGGAGGTGCGGGCCGAGGTCGACCGGGCGGCGGACGAGGCCGACGCGGCGTCGCACCCCGACGGCGCGACGGCGGCCGACCATGTCTACAGCCAGTCCCGCTACATTCCACCGGCCGGATCGGCGCCGGAACCGCGCGGGACCACCGGCAACCAGGTCTTCCTCGTCGACGCCATCAACCATGCCCTGACCGAGGAGATGCGGCGCGACGAGCGGATTGTCGTCTACGGCGAAGATATCGAGGACAAGAAGGGGGGCGTCTTCACCGCCACGACGGGGCTCTCGACCCGCTTCGGCCCGGCGCGGGTCTTCAACTCGCCGCTGGCGGAGTCCTCGATCGCGGGGACGGCCGTCGGCCTGGCGGTGAAGGGTTGGAAGCCGGTGGTCGAGATCCAGTTCGGAGATTACGTCTGGACCGCGATGATGCAGATCCGGAACGAAGTCGCGATGATGCGCTACCGGTCGAACAATCACTGGTCCTGTCCGATGGTCATCCGGGTTCCGGTCGGCGGGTACATCCACGGAGCGCTCTATCACAGCCAGAACATCGAGGCGACCTTCAGTCACTTCCCCGGCCTCTATGTCGCCTATCCTTCGAACGCGGCCGACGCGAAGGGTCTCCTCAAGTCGGCCATCCGCGGGGACGACCCCTATCTCTTCCTGGAGCAGAAGGGGCTCTACCGCCAGATCTACGCCTCATCGGCGGAGCCGGATGAGGACTTCCTCCTGCCGTGGGGGCTCGCGCGTGTCGCCCGCGAGGGGACCGACCTGACGATCGTCACCTGGGGTGCGATGGTGAAGCGTGCGCTCGACGCGGCGGAGGCGATGGCGCAGAAGGGGATCTCGGTCGAGGTGGTCGACATCCGCACCATGGTGCCGTTCGACACCGAGGGGGTGGTTCGGAGCGTCCGCAAGACCGGTCGCGCCCTGATCGCGCACGAGGATGTTCTCTTCGCCGGGTTCGGGGCCGAGGTCGCGGCCCAGATCGCCGACCTCGCCTTCGACGCGCTCGATGCCCCGGTGCGTCGTTACGCGGGGGCGAACGTGCCGGTCCCGTACAACTGGTTTCTGGAGGAGAGGATCCTCCCGCAGACCGCCGGACTGATTGCGGCCTGCGCGGAGTTGGCGACGTTTTGAGCGGGCCGCCCGCGTCGGGCAGGTCTCGCGGAATCGGGGGAACGATGCGCGTCGACATGGTCATGCCGCAGATGGGTGAGAGCATCGCCGAAGGGACGATCGTCCGGTGGACGCGTCAGGTCGGCGATGTCGTGGCCCGGGACGAGAACATCCTCGACATCTCCACGGACAAGGTCGACTCGGAGATCCCGTCGCCCGCGGCCGGAAAGCTCGTCGAGATCCGGGCGAAGGAGGGCGAGACGGTCCCGGTCGGGCAGGTCATCGCCGTGATCGAGACCGAAGCTGGGGCCGCGGCGGACGCCGTCCCCACTCCCGTCGCCACCGGCCCGGCGAGCGCTCCGGCGCCGGTTGCCGAGCCGCCGGCCGCGCCGGCCGCACCGGTCGCTCCACCGGAGGCCGCTCCGGCTCCGCCGCCTCCGGTCGTTTCCCAACGGCCTCCCGCGGCGGCGGTGGGTGGCTCCGCGCCCGCACCTTCCGCTGCGCCTGCCGGGGTCCCCCCGGCGGTGCCGTCCGCTCCGCCCTCCACGATCCCCTCTGCGGTGACGCCGGGGGTCCCGGCGCCGCGCCGCGACGGCGAGCGATTCTACAGCCCTCTGGTTCGCGCAATCGCGCGCGCCGAAGGGATCGACGGCGCAGAGCTCGCCTCGATCGCAGGCACCGGACGCGACGGGCGGGTCACGGCCGAGGATCTGAAGGCGTACCTGGCGCATCGCCCTTCCGGTGGCGCGACGACGGCCGGTTCCGCCGCGGCCGCCCCCGCCCCGCCCGCGGCGGGCTCGGCGCCGGCAGGCCCCGCGGGATGGCCCGCGAGTGGATCGACCGCGGGTGCGGCCCCGATGCCGGGACCGCTCCCGGCGGCGCCTCTGGCGGCTCTCCCCGGAGTGACGTACAGCGGTCTGGCGGCGGGGACCGAAGTGAAGTTCCGTCCCTACCCGCTCTACAGCGCGAGCGAGACGCGCGTCACGGCCGAAGGACCGGTCGACGTCGTGAAGATGGATGTCATGCGGCAGAGAATCGCCGAGCACATGGTGCGCTCGAAGGCGACCTCGCCGCACGTCGCCTCTGTCACCGAGGTCGACATGACCCGCATCGTTCGCCTCCGTGAAGCATCGAAGGATGAGTTCAAGGCGCGTCACGGCTTCGGCCTCACCTATACCTCGTTCATCCTCGCGGCCACGGTCCGGGCGCTGGTCGACTACCCGATGGTGAACGCGTCGGTCGAGGGGACCGACATCCTGGTGCGTCGCTACGTGAACCTCGGCGTGGCCGTGGCCCTCGACCACGGCCTGATCGTCCCCGTCATCAAGCGGGCCGAAGAGAAGAACCTGCTCGGGCTGGCTCGAGCGCTGCAGGATCTCTCCTCGCGCGCCCGCTCGAAGAAGCTCCTTCCGGACGAGGTGGCGGGTGGCACCTTCGCCGTGACGAACATGGGCGGCTTCGGCAACCTCTTCGGAATCCCGATCATCAGCCAGCCCAACGTGGGGATCCTGGGCGCCGGGGCCATCGTGAAGCGCCCAGTTGTCGTGGGGGACGCGATCGCGGTCCGCGACATCATGTATCTGAGTCTTTCCTACGATCACAGGATCGTCGACGGCGCTTTGGGCGGCTACTTCATCCAGCGCGTGCGCTACTATCTCGAACGCGTCGACCTGGCCGAGGGGATCTGAGCATGGACGTCGAGCCGCGCCGCAGCGGACCGGCGCCGCACGTCAAGGCGTCTCTGCAGGCGGAGACGCCGGCCCTCCCGACCGGCCGCCGGCCGGAGTGGTTGCGCGTTAGACTCCCGCAGGGTGACGCCTTCGCCGAGACGCGAGGCATCGTGGCCCGGCACCGCCTGCACACCGTCTGCGAGAGCGCCAGCTGCCCGAACCTGGGGGAGTGCTGGAGCGCGGGAACCGCCACCTTCATGATCCTGGGCAACGTCTGCACCCGCTCGTGCGGTTTCTGCGCGGTTCTCACCGGTCGGCCGCCCGAACTCGACCTCGACGAACCGCGGCGCGTCGCCGCGGCGATCGCGAAGATGGGGCTGGTGCATGCCGTCCTCACCTCCGTCGATCGGGACGAACTCCCCGACGCCGGAGCCGCGGTCTGGGCGGAGACGATCCGCGCGGTCCGGCGCGCCGCGCCGTCCACGAGGATCGAGGTGCTGATCCCCGACTTCCAAGGGGAGGCCGCGAGCCTCGACGTGGTGCTGGATGCCGGGCCCGACATCCTGGCGCACAACCTCGAGACGGTGGCGAGGCTGCACCGCGCCGTGCGTCCGCAGGCCCGGTACGAGCGCAGCCTCTGGGTGCTCGCGCACGCGAAGCGGCGCGGTTTCGTGACCAAGTCGAGCCTCATGCTGGGACTCGGCGAGGAGGAGTCGGAGATCCTCGAGGTGATGGCCGACCTGCGCAACATCGAGTGCGACCTCATCACTTTCGGACAGTACCTTCAGCCGACGCGTGAACACCTGCCGGTGCGGCGTTTCTGGACGCCCGACGAGTTCGAGCGGCTGCGCGGGCACGCGGAGAGGTTGGGCTTCCTTCATGTCGAAAGCGGGCCTCTGGTGCGGAGTTCCTATCATGCGGAGCGAGCCGGGCTCCGGCTCGCGTCGCTCGCGCCGCCCGGGGGCTCGCTTCCGAAATAGCCAGTGCGTCGCGCGCTCAGCGCACCCGGAACCGATCGACCCCGCGGGCCCGCGCGAGGTCGCGGCACGCTTCGATCTCATCCGCGCTCAGGACCGCGCCGACGACCGAGGCTTGCACCTCCCGGAAGTGGCGGGGAGCGCGGGTCAGGAAGTCGAGCATCGCGTTCCACGCCGCGCGGATGTCGCCGCTCCCGGTCCGGTCCCCGGGAGCGCGGCCGAGCGTCTCCGGCGAGGTCGAGATCTCGATCGGGACCGGCCGGCAGAGCGCGCCGTACCGTTCAGGGGTCGGCGCGTTGAGCGAGACATGGACGGCGTCGACCGCGGACGCCAGTTCCGGGAGGACGTCGCGGCCGTGAATCAGGCAGGCATGGCCGTTGGTGTTGAGCCGGATCGATCGGGCCAGGCGCCGGAGTTCTCCGGCCGCGGCGGTGATGAGGTCGAGACGATAGGTCGGCTCTCCGAAGCCACACCAGATGACTTCGCGCCACGAGTCCGGCCGCGCACGCGCCCGGATCGCGGCGAGGAGCGCCGGAAGGTCCGGCTCCGCGTCGCCCCACAGTGCGGTCGCGTCACCCAGCGTCGGAGCCAGGATCCGCACGCAGAACGAGCAGCGATTGGTGCAGCGATTGGTGACATTCAGGTAGAGTCGGGCGGGATCGCCATACTGGTATGCGTAGTCCATCGGTGGCGGGAGTGTAGCACGCGACGCGGCCGGCCGATGGGCGCTCCTCATGGGGCCGGTGGCGTTCTCAGGCGCCCGGTCAGGGAGGGGATGAGGTGAACGTCATTCTGGATCTCTGCGTCGTGCCGATCGGGGTCGGCGTCTCGGTCTCCCGATACATCGCGGCGTGCGAACAGGTTCTCGACGAGGCCCGACTCGAGCACCGGCTCTGTCCCTACGGCACGGTGATCGAGGGGGAATGGGATGCGGTCATGGCCGCGGTGAAGCGGTGCCATGAGGTGGTGCATGCGATGGGGGCCCCGCGCATCCACACCAACATCAAGCTCGGGACCCGAACGGACCGCGCGCAGACGATGGACGACAAGGTCGCCAGCGTGGACCGGATTCTCGCGGGCGGTGGAGCGGACGGGACCCTCGCCCTGCCCCCGGAACCCGGGTCCGGAGAGAAATGAAGAGCCGAACGATTTTTCGGTTGACACCAGAACGATCGTTCGCCATGATCTCTCTGCTGCTGGCGGGGAGTGTCGCCCCGACAGGTTCCCCCCTGGGGCGATTCGCTCCCGCCGGCGGCGGTTTCTCTTCCCCCGGGGATGGAGAAACAATCGCGAACGAACCAGGTCCGGGTGGAGCCGTCGATCCGCTCCCCCCCCTTTGTGGACGGCGCTTCACCCGGGCTGAACCGTTTCGCACGATGCTCGGCGCCATGCTCGGCGCCATGATCGGCGGTTAGCCGCCACGATAGGACTCCGGCGGACCGGTACGGACAGATGCAACGAGGAGGGTTTCGCGTGGCCAGGAACACGACGCCGAAGCAGGAAGCGATTCTCGGCTTCATCCTCGACTCGATCGCCCAGCGGGGCCGGTTTCCATCGTTTCGCGAGATCGGCCGCGCCTTCCGGCTGCGGTCGGTCGCGACGGTGGCGCAGCACCTCGACGCGCTCGTGCAGAAGGGACTGCTCCTCCGCGATGGCCGCAAGTTGATGCCGGCGGCCGTGCTCCGTCGCGACCAAGGGATACCGATCCTGGGGCGCGTGGCGGCGGGCCACCCGATCGCCGCGATCGAGCACCTGGAAGGCCGTCTGGACTGGGAGACCCTCGGAACCGGCGGCACGTATGCCGTGCGCGTCATCGGCGACAGCATGATCGAGGAAGGGATCCTCGAAGGCGACTACGCGATCGTGCAACCGGGAGAAGACGCGCAGAACGGCGAACTCGTCGTGGCCTATCTGGGCGAGGAACAGGAAGCGACCGTGAAGCGCTTCCATCGCGCGGGGGGGCAGATCGAGCTCAGGCCGGCGAACGCGCAGTATCGGCCGATCGTCGTCTCTCCGGTCGATCCGCACTTCCGCCTGGCGGGTCGGGTCGTGGGCATCGTCCGGCGGGTCTGATCATCCGCGGGAAAGACTGGCTCATCCGCGGGAAAGACTGGCGGCCTGATCGCTCCCCTCCGGGAACACGGCCGGAACCGGTCGCCACTCCACCACGAGCGCCGTGACGTCGTCCTCGGGGGGGGCGCCGCCCTGAAACTCATCGAGGCCGATCCGCAGATTCTGCAACAGCTCGGCCGGATGGGCGGCGATGTTCCGCCGCAGGACGGTCTCGGTGCGCGGGAGGCCGAACGGTTCCCCGTCCGCGCCGGGCGCCTCGATGACCCCGTCGGTCAGGAGGAGGAGAGCGTCGCCCGGGTCGAGGCGCGTCTCGGCATCAACAAAGCAACTTCCTTCGACGAGACCGATCACCGGACCGGTCGGCTGGAGCAGCTCGATGCGCCCGTCCCGACGGCGCACGATGCCCGGCGCGTGTCCTCCCGACGCGTAGCGGAGCCGGCCGTCGACCGGGTCGAAGACCGCGGCGAGCGCGGTCACGAAGTGACCCGAATCGAGGGATCGCAGGAACTCCCGATGGATCGACCCGAGCACGCGCGCGGGGCTCTCCTCTCGATCGGAGTAGACCTGATAACCCATCTTGAAGAAGGCGGCGAGCAAGGCGGCGAAAACGCCGTGCCCCGAGACGTCGGCGATGAGCAGCCGGACGGCGCCGTCGGCCCGGACCGAGACGTCGTAGAAGTCGCCTCCGATCCCGACCATCGGCTCGTACAGCACGGCCGCCTCGATCGAGGGATGGGGCGCGAGGCAGACCGGCAGGAGCGCCCCCTGCACCCGCCGCGCGGCGTCCAGCTCGTTCGCCAGGAGTTCATTGCTCCGCTGGACCTCTTCGAGCGTGTCGCGCAGGACCTTCTGGGAGCGGGCCATCCGCGCGAGGTTGTCGACCCGCGCCACCAGTTCGGCCTCGGTGAAGGGCTTTTCCAGGTAGTCGCTGGCGCCGGCCTGGAAGCCGAGCTCGATGAAGAGCTCCTTGGCCCCGGCCGAACAGAACATGACGGGAACTGACCGCAGGCCCGGGATCGCGCGCAGGTGCCGGCAGAGCTCGATCCCGCTCATGTCCGGGAGTTCGATGTCGAGCAGGACGACATCGGGGACCGGCGGCAGGTGAGCGCGTCTTAGCCCCTCGGCGCCGCTGGCGTGCCACGACAGCTCGAAGCCGTGGCGCCTCAGCATGCCGCGAACGAGAGTGGCGACGACCGGGTCGTCCTCGATGTGCAGGACGGTGGCCCGGGACGCGGCCGCCTGCGGCTCGCCGCGCGGGTTGCTCATGCGGCTCGCCGCCGAACAGAGGGGGTGGCGGTGGAGTGCGCGGCGGCGCGGCGGCGCAGGCGGTGAGAGAGCGTGATGCTTCGGCCATCCGGAGAGATCGCGGCGTGGTCGACGAGGCTCTCGATCATCGTCAAGCCGAGCCCGCAGGGCGCCTCGACGGATCTCGGATCGGGAGATGAACCCGCCAGCTCGCTCGGATCGAAACCGATGCCGTCGTTTCGCAGCCGGATGCGTACGCGCGCGCCGCGGATCGAGACGGCGAGATGAATCCGTCGCCGGGCGTAGAACGGGAGGGCGAGGCGGCGGGCGCGCTCCTCGAAGAAGCGCAGCATGCCGCCCGGTTGACCATCCTTCAGCGTGCTCCCCAGGTCGAGGTTGCCGTGCTCGACCGCGTTGGTCAGCGCCTCGCTGAAGGCCATCCCGACCCGCGGGAGGTCGGGCGAGGGTCCGACCAGTCCGGTCAGAACCGACTCGACGAGAAGCCAGATCCGTTCGCTGTCGGCCGCCTCGGGGGTCGAAAGGTTCCACCGCAGACGGGCGCGGCGGACCGCCGCGGGCCCGCCCCGGCGATGCCAGTGCCGCCGGGCGGCCTGAAGGATCCGCTCCGCATCTTCCGCGCGGACCTCCGACTCGAGCGGCAGAAACCCGCAGCACTGCGGATGGCTGCCGGCCGCGCACCAGGCGAAACCACTGCGGGGTACGAGCAGCGCCACCGGCGCCCCTCCGCCGTCCGCGAGGCGATCCAACCAGGCGTTGATCGCCTCCGCGGTGGCCAGCCCGTCCGTCGGACCCAGGATGTAGACGAGCGGTTCGGGGTGGTCCTTCCCGGGGACCGGCGGCGTGGTCACCTGCCGGATGCGCAGGGGAGGCACATAGCCAAGCGCCTCGAGGGCCCGGCGCGCGCCGTCGGGCCCGCCGACCAGGACGATCTGATCGTGGTTCCCGCTCGTCACGTCCGCTCCTAGACCTGGTCGCGCAGGTGCAGGACGTCGTCGAGACGGATCGTCTGGAAGAGATCGCGGAGATTCTGGTGAATCCCCTCGATCTGCGCCTGGCGTCCCAGCCGGTCCTGACTGCGGAAGAAGAGGATGAGCGTCCCGATCGCGGCGCTGCAGATCCTCGGCACGTCCGTGAGATCGAGGGTCGCCAGCTCGCACTCCCGCTGCGTCAGGTCAGCCAGGGTGTTCGAGAACTCGGGCGCGGCGGCATTGTCGATCGCGCCCGACAGCTTCAAGTGGACCTGGGGCCCGTTCAGGGTTCGCTGGACGATCATGTCGGCTCCTTAGCTCCTGGATCCTGCGTTGCTCTGTCCGTCTCCCCAGATCGGCGCGACCGGACCGCTCCTGAAGGGAATCGCGCCCGAACGGCCGTCCGGTGGGGTCCGCGTCCCCACCTGAGGGGCCGGGGCCCCGGCCGGCGTTCGACGCCATGGACGGGGCGGACTCGTCTCCCGGCTCGACATGAGGGCGATCCCGCCCCGAAGATCCGCATCGAACCACCGATGACGAACCACGCCACAGGAGAGAGCGAAGTCGACCGCCCTCGGCCGGGAACCGACCCGGCGGGAGCGGCTGCGGCCGCCGGTCGCGGGGCGGGCGGCCCCCGGGCCGGCAAGGGGAAGGCCTACGCGCCCCACGGGCAGGAGGTCGCGCGCGTGCTGAAGGGGTATGTCGACCCGGAGGCGGTGCGTCGGCTGCACCGCGTGCGCCCGGCAGCCCATTTCGCCGTCGCCGCCCGGCACACCGCGTTGACTCTGCTCGTCGCCTGGGGGCTATGGAAGCTTTCGCAACCGTGGTTGTGGATCCCGCTCGCGCTGCTGCAGGGCTTCCAGATTCTCGGCTACATCATCCTGCTGCACGAGTGGGTCCACGACGCGATCTTCCAGCGGCCGCATCCGCGCTGGATGCGCCTGTTGGGACTGGCCTACGCGCTTCCCTCCTCGATCTCGGCCTCGCAGTTCGCGCGCTGGCACATGGATCATCACTACGAACTCGGCACCAGCGACGACGATCCCAAGCGCGCCTACCTGACGCCGAAGATCGTGGCCCGCTGGTACAAGGCGCTCTATTTCACGCCGGCGCTCTTCGTCATCTACTCCATCGCCAGCCGGCGCGAGGCGCTCCGCTATCCTTCGGCGCTACGCCGGCGGATCGCCGTGGAGCGCGCGGCGAACATGCTGATCCATCTCGGCGTCGCCGCCCTGCTCTGGCATCACGGCGGGATCGGCCTCGCCCTCCGGGTCCACCTCGTTCCGCTCTTTCTGGCGTTTCCGGTCGCGTTCACGCTCAACCGCCTGGGACAGCACTATGACATCGAACCTTCCGACCCGCTGCAGTGGAGCACGCTGATGCGCCCGCATCCGGTCTGGAACTTCCTCTTCCTCTGGTCCAACTTCCACCTGGAGCACCACTACTACCCGCGCGTCCCGTGCTACCGGCTCGCCGCCTTGCACCGCATGCTGCAGCCGCTCTACCAGGATCGGCGGATGCGGCCGCACGGCTACGCCGAGATACTCTGGAACTGGTTCGTTCGAAACCGCGTGCCGCACACCAACTGGTTCGAGGGGCCGGAGACGGCCCCACCCCGCGAACGGACGGCGCCGGCGAAGTGAGCGTCCGGGCGCACTGCCGGGCGTATCGTTCGTTCGACTCGACCCCTTCCGATCAGCGAAGCCGCAGGACGCGCAGCGGTGTCCCGAGCCGCGCGTTCCCCGCGCCGTCCGGTCGGATGAAGTAGAGCCCGGCCGGGACCGGCCTCCCGGCGGCGTCCCGCCCGTCCCACGTGAGCGGCGAGCCGCCGGCCTCGCGCGCGAGGCTTTGCACGAGGCGGCCGCGCACATCCCAGATCGTCACGCCGGCGGCCCCGTCGCGCGGCGGCCGGAGCTCGAGCCGCTCTCGAAACGGCACGGGAGCGAGCTTCCACCCGGCCGCGATCGGAGAGGTCGCCTCGTGTCGGGCGACGAGGGGACCGAGGAATTCGGATCCACCCTCGCCTGGCGACTCGAGGAAGTACCAGATCAATTCATCGCTCGGCGCGTCGCGGTCCAGGACCTCGCAGCGGCCGTCGGGCGACGGAAGGAGCCAGTCCGGGGTCACGAGGAGGGCGTCGCGCGAAGGCCCATCGGACGCCGGTCGGCCCGGGAGGTCCCGCCAGAGGCGGAAGAGGTGTCCCTCGACTCCGAACGGCACCGCCCAACGGATCGAGAGCCCCGACGAGACCGATTCGGCCGTCCACTCCTGCAGCAGAATCGGCGTCGACTCGCCTCCGTAGAGCCAGTCGACCCGCCGGGCGTAGACATCCCAGCCGCGGTCGCGCCGCGCGTCGCTCCAGGCGAACTGCACGGTCGCCGTGTCGGCGGCGACCGCTACGTACTGCCGGATGCCGCGCGTCTCCCCGCCGATGATCGAATAGGCCTCGCCGATCGGGGCGCCGACCTCGTCGTAGCGGCGTGCCCAGACGTAGCGGATTCCCTCCCGTTCGTCCCACCAGACCACGATGAAGCGGCCGCGCGCGTCCATCGCGACGCGCGGGTTCTTCAGGCCGGGGCTGGGGTGGTCCTCGTTGACCACGAATCGGAGCAGGCTCTTGGCGCCTCCACCCGCGGCCGCGCGCCCGACCTTCGTTTCGAGAATCTCCAGCAGTCCCTCGATCCGTCCCGCGGTGCTGGGGCGGTCTTCCCAGACAGTGAGGATGGAGGAGCCGTTCGTGGCGACGGCGGGGTTGAACTGGTCGGACCAGGGCTCGTCGTCGCCGCTCACCTGCTGGTTGGCCGGCTCGAGCGGCTGGCCGTTGGCGCCGAGGCGCTGGCGGTAGATGTCCCAGCCGCCCCAGCGCCGGTCGCACCAGGCGGCCACCATGTCGCCGAAGGGAGAGATCGCGAGGGCGATGCTCGTCTGGTCGACCAGCCGGGCCGCAACATCGACCGGGTTCAGGGGAGCGCCCGGATCCGGCGAGCCGAAGGCGTCGAATCGGCGGATGAGAACCTCGTCGTTCACCTGCTCGCCCGAGATCACCTGAACGCGCCAGCCGATGGCGAAGCTTCCGTCCGGTCCCATCGCGGGGCGAGGATCGGACTGCCCCTCGCCCTGGGATGCGCTGTCGGCCACCGGGAAGTTGTCGCCTACGGGTTGTCCGTCGGCGTCGTAGAGCTGGCCGTAGATGACGCGCGTCCCTCCGCCCACGATGCCGACCCAGGTGACGACGAAGGCGCCGTTCGGGGCGGACGCGATGTAAGGCCGGTGCGGCCAATAAACGTCGATGTCGGTCGGCCCCGAGTAGCGGCGCACGACCGGGAGGGTGTTGACCTGGACACTCTGCCCGATCGGCTTGCCGTCGAGGTCGAGAATCCGGAGGAAGATGTTCATTGAGCCGTTGCGGAGATCGCCCCAGACCACCGCGGCTCTTCCGTCGAGCAGAAGCGCGACGTCCGGCAGGAACTGGCTGGCCGAAGCCGGCACGCTCCAGACCTGCCGACTCTCGGAGGCCGGCAGCCCGAGCGCCGTGACCCGGCGCAGATAGACCTGCTGGCTGAGAGACCGGTCATCGCTCCACGAGACGAGCCAGGAGGCGTCGTCGTTCATCGCCAGCGCCGTCCCCCGTCGGGCCACGACGCCGACCGCCTGGTCCGTGAGAGCCAGATCGCCGGTCAGCGGCTGTCGGTCGGGCGCGAAGAGGCGGAACTGCGGAATCTCCTGGTTCAGGTTTCCGCCGAACCAGGTCACCGCATACCCGTTGTCGTGCGCCGGCTGGAGCTGCACATGGGCATCGCGCGAGGTGTCGGTCTGCTCCCGGAGCAGGGCCGCCTCGGACTGAGGCGTGCCATCGAGCGAGAGCCACCGGCCCCAGACGTCGCTCGTTCCGGAGCTGTTGTCCGTCCAGGCGAGCAGGATGTCGTTCGCGCGAACCAGCACGGCCGGGTCGGGGCCCAGGCCGGGATCGACGAGGGTCTCCTGGTGCGCAACCCGAGGCGCCTCGGCCACGGAGCCATCGCTCTCCAGGATGCGGCTCTTCACCTGGTAGTTGGAAGAGGTCGCCTCTTCCCAGGCGAGGAACCAGCGCCCGTCCGGCAGAGCTGCGACGGCCGGGTGGCGCTGGATGTTCTCCTCCGACTCGGCGGCGAGGAAGCGCGGCGCGCCGACCGGGAGGCCGGAGGCGTCGAGCAGCTGCCCCATGAGGCGGCGGAGTCCGAACGTCCCTTCCTCCCAGACGACGAGACTGAAACCGCGCGCGTCGGTCGCGATGGCAGGGTGATCGCGCAGGCCCGCCGCGGCCGCGGTCGCCGTCACGCGGCGATTGGCGCCGATGAACGCGCCGGACGATGCGTCGATCAGCTGCGCGTAGACGTCGCCTCCCCCGTGGCGGTCGTCAAGCCAGACGAGGGCCAGGCGTCCGCCTGCCGGTCGGGAAAGAGAAAGCTCGTACTGGTCCTGGATCCCGCCGTCATCGTTGACGCGGAGCGGTTCGCCGGCCGGCTGCAGCGACGCCGTGAAACGACGGACCACGAGATCGCGGTGGCCGCCACCGTTGTCGTCCCAGAAGACCAGGATGTCGCCACCGGTCAGAGGCGCCAGCCATGGATCAAAGCGGTTCTCTTCGCCCGAGGTATCGTCGTTGACGACGTGCTGACGGAACTGGGCTCCCGCCGGCCTTGGCCAGGTCGAGATCGCCAGGGCCGCGATGACGGAGAGAAGCGTGAGGATCGAGGGCAGAACGACGGCCCGTCGCGATTCGGCGGGGCAAAAGAGAGGGCTCCTGCGCATCATGGGCAACCTCCCGTGCCCGGGGCCTTCGCCATCCGGCGGGGCCGTCCCGGCCGCCGGGCCCGCGGATGCTGCCGAGAGACCCGTCAGGAAGGACTCGGACGGGTGCGATCGGGGCACGTGATCGCAGTGTAGCAGGCCGTTGGGAGGAAGTCAGCCCGACTGCGCCCACCCGGCACCGACCCCGTGACGACCGGACCGATACTCCTCGAGGATCGACCGGTGATCGAAGCAAAGATCAGCCGGGAGGTCATCCAGAGGGAACAGGCGGGCGTCGGCGGCGTCGTCTCCCGCTCGGAGGGAACCCGATGCGGTGGCGGCGAACATGACGGTGACGGTCGGGAATCGCGGGTCGCGCCCCGGCTCCGAGTAGGTATGCATCTGGCGGATGCGCTCCAGCACGAGACCGGTCTCTTCCTGGAGTTCGCGTCGCGCGGCGCACTCCACGCTCTCGCCGACTTCGACGAAGCCTCCGGGAATCGCCCAACCGTGCGGCGGATTGCGCCGGCGAACCAGGACGACGCGATCGGGCTCCAACTCGACGATGGCATCCGCGGCGATCACCGGCGTCGTCGGCCGCCAGGGCCGTCCTCCGTCGGCCACCCCGGCGGTGCGGACCGCCTTCTCGGCGGAATCCTCGCGGGCGAGCGGCTCGGCCCTCGGGCCGGCGCCGTCGGAAGAGCCGTCCGCGTCAGGGTCGCGCAGGACTTCATCCACGCGGAAGAGCGGAACGAGCGGCGCGCCCAGTTCCGCCAGCTTCTCGCTCCCTCCCTGCTGGCGATCGACCAGACACCAGGTGCCCGCCACGGTCGCTCCCATCGCGCGCACCGCTTCGATGGCGCGGACGATCGATCCGCCGGCGGTCACGACATCGTCAAAGACCACCGCGCGGTTGCCCGCCTCGAGGTGCCCTTCGATCTGTCTTCCCGTGCCGTGGTCCTTGGCCTGGGACCGAACCATGAAGCCGCCCAGTCCGGCGTCCCGAGGAGCGAGCACCATGGCCGCACCGACCAGCGGATCGGCGCCAAGGGTGGGGCCGCCGAGGCGGTCGGCGCCGAGCCGCCGGACTTCGGCCAGGAGAAAGCGGGCTGCGAGCGCCGCCCCTTCCGGGTGCGTCGTCGTGAGGCGAAGGTCGAGATAGTAGTCGCTCACTGCGCCCGAGGAGAGGACGAAGCGTCCCCGCTTCAACGAGAGACGACGGATGAGTTCGAGCAGCCGTTGACGATCTTCCCGGGTCGGGGGCGTCCACCGCGCATCAGCATGGAGGGGCGTCGGTATGTTCATGGGAGGGGAGTCTATCCGCGATCGATCGGCGTCTCAAGCGCGGAACGGAGGAACGACAGCGAGCCCCGCGCGGGATGCGCGAGGCTCGCAGTTTCGGGACGCCCGACGGGCAGGTGGCTGGGCGGGTTGGTTGCGCCGGACGCCCCGCACTTCCGTGCGGTTACAGCGCGCCTCCGGAGTCGCCCGGGGTCGTGGACTCCTCCTTGCCCGGCTGATCGTCGGGCAACTGGGGGAGACTCGGAGCGTCGCCTCCGCCTCCGTCCGCATCGGGGTCCTGCTCGACCGGCGTCGGAGGCTTGCCCCCGCCACTGCTCGAGGGGGGCGCCTGCCAGCGGACCTCGAGCGGGCCGGCCGCCGCGCTCTCGTGTCCAGCCGCATCGACCGCGGTCACGATGATCCAGACCGTATCGTCGATCCCGATCGCCAGGGTGTATTCCGCCGTCGCGACCAGCTCCGGATTGTCCTTCGAATAGGCATCCGGGCGGGTCGGAGCCGGGTCATACCGGTAGACGTTGTAGCCGGCGAGATCAGGCTCCACATTCGGCTCCCACCGGACGACGGCGGTGAACCCGTCACCATAGAGCGCGGTGTCCAGCCCGACCGGCGGCAGCGGTGGCGCGTCGTCCTGCGGAATCACGACCTGGGTCGCATTGTCGTCGCCGCAGCCGGCCAGAACGGCCAGCCCGACCAGTGCGACCAAGAACAGCTTCGAGTGCTTCATTGAGTACGCCTCCCGGGTTCGAGCGGATCGCGCCTCCGCGCGGTCCCCGCTCCTCCTCTGCCCTGTAAACCGTCATCGCGGGGTGACGGAGCAGTGCGGAACAAGGTGCGTGCCGAGACGGCCCCAAACCTGCGGGCGAACGAGGGTTGTAGTTATAATCGATGATATAACAATATGTTGCAGTCTCATTCCGAATCATCGCTCATCGGCCGAGTCGGGTTTGGTGCACGCGGCGGGGGATGCAGCGCGCGGTGCCCTGGGCAGGTTGCAACGCCGGGACCGGACAAATGCGAACAGCACGACCCCCGGGCCGGTCCGCGGTAACGCCGGTGGGCCGAATCACCCGAAGGGCGGGTTCGTTGACCCGTCCGCCCTCGATTGCTACAGTCCCGACGCCTTGCGCCGATGGAGGCGTGCGGCTGAGGAAGGAACTTGATGGAAACATCCTGGCTCGACTTCGAGCGGCCGATCGTGGAACTCGAACAGCGGATCGCGGAACTCCGGGGCGCGGGGGGCGAGGGACCGCCCGAGGCGACCGACGAGTTGCGGACTCTCGAGTCCCGCCTCGCCCGCCTGCGCGAGGAGGTCTATGCCAACCTGACGAGCTGGCAGCGGGTCCAGCTTGCCCGTCACCCGAGGCGACCCTACACCCTGGACTACGTCAAGGCGCTCTGCACCGACTTCATCGAGCTTCATGGCGATCGGACCTTCGCCGATGACGCGGCGATCGTCGGTGGACCGGCCCGGTTCGAAGGACGGCCCGTGATGATCATCGGCCATCAGAAGGGGCGCACGACGAAAGAGAAGATGACGCGGAACTTCGGCATGCCCCATCCCGAGGGATACCGCAAGGCGCTTCGCCTGATGAAGATGGCCGAGAAGTTCGCTGCTCCGGTCATCAGCTTCGTCGACACCCCGGGCGCCTTTCCCGGGATCGGCGCGGAGGAGCGGGGCCAGTCCGAAGCGATCGCCCGGAACCTTCGAGAGATGTCGCGTCTCGCCGTGCCGATCGTGGTGGTGGTCATCGGCGAAGGCGGTTCGGGTGGGGCGCTGGCGATCGCGGTGGGGGATCGGATCCTGATGCTGGAGAACTCGGTCTACTCCGTCATCTCTCCCGAGGGATGCGCCTCGATCCTCTGGAAGGATGCGTCGCGCGCGCCGGAAGCGGCGACCGCGATGCGCATCACGGCCTCTGACCTCTTCTCCTTCGGGATCATCGATCGTGTGTTGCCGGAGCCGGAGGGAGGAGCGCACCGCTCCCCGGAGTCGATGGCCGAGGTCGTGAGGACGGAACTCCGTTCGGCGCTCGAGGAACTCCTCCTGCTCCCCGTGCCGGTCCTGCTCGAGGAAAGGCTGCAGAAGTACCTGCGGATGGGAGTCTACGACGAATCGGCCTAGCGGGGGGCGGCGTTGACACCCGATGAGCGCGTCGTTAGTGTCGCCCCGATGCCGAGCGGCGATCTGTCGCCGGATCCCCCGGGCGCGGGTACCGCCGCGGGGGGAGCGTGGCGGTCCGGGGTGGCGCGCGCCCCGGGGATCTCCCGGACGGGATGGACGAGGAAGGGAAGATGATCTCGAGGGAACTGCTCGACATTCTGGTCTGCCCGGCCTGCCGCGGCGATCTCGAGTACGACGAGGGGGCGTCGACCCTGACCTGCCACGCCTGCCGCCTCCGTTACCGGATCGAGGATGACATCCCGATCATGCTGGTGGACGAAGCAGAGCGGCTGGACCGGGACGAGCCTGAACGGCCTTGAATCCCGGGACGGAAACTATTTCCCCCTTATCCGTGTTCCCACCCCGGGAGACCCGATGAAGGCCACCTTGTCTCACATCGCCAGCTTCCGCCTGACCATCGTCCTGGCCGCACTGGGTGTCGGCCTCGGCTTTGTGCAGGCGGGGATCGCCCGGGCGGAGGGCGCCCGCCCGGCCGGCATGGAGCGCGTCACCGTCGGTGACCGCGGCGTCGCGTTTACCATGCGGGCGGCCCTGGAATCGGTTGTGCGGTCCGAGGACGGCACGCTGATCGTCACCGATGCGACCCACCCGAACGGACCGGTGTCCGCCGCGGCCACCCTCCCCGGGATGACCGCCTGGGTGGCTCTCCCCCCTGGAACCGAAGCCGCGGTCGGGGTCGAGGTCACGGAGAGCGACCCGCTGCCCTGGCCCGCCGCCATGACGCCGGGCGAGCGCGAGGCGGTGCTCCGTCTCCTCTCATCCGAGGGATGGCGGACCGATCCTCCCTCGTGGATGCGCGACCAGTGGGTCGTCCCGGTCCGACTCTGTCCCGTGATCCCCGATGGCCGCGGCGGGTTGCGCTACGTCCGGCACTTTTCCTGTCGGATCTCGCACCCCGGCCGGCCGGACCAGGCGGCGCGCCGGTCCGCGGGGCGCGATCCCTTCGAGGGGGTCTACCGCGCGCTGCTTCTCAACTACGAGCAGGGACTCGACTGGCGCCGGGCGGCTCCCGCGCGGCTCTCCCGCGAAGGGACGAGGGATGACAGCTTTGCCAGCACCCCGAACCCCTGGATCCGCGTCGAGGTCACGCGGCGCGGCCTGACGATGATCCGTGGAGAGGACCTCGAAGCGCTCGGGCTGGTCCTGGAGTCGATCGATCCGCTCTCCCTCCGCCTCTTCCGTCCCGAGCCGCTCCCGCTGGACGAGGGCCGAAGCTACGCCGAGGTCCCGTCGTGGATGCGCGAGGTGCCGATCGAGCTCGTCGACGAGGATCAGGACGGTCTCCTCGATCCGGGCGACCGGATCCGCTTCGTCGGACAGCCGGGGGACGGCTGGTACGACGAACTGGGAGCGAGCACCCTCGGTCCCGATCGCCACTTCCGAGATCCGTACGACGGGCGGGTCGTCTATTGGCTGACCTGGGGGGGGTCGTTCTCCGGAGTCCCGCGCCGCATCGAGACGGTCGATGCGACCGGGGTGAGCGAGCCGTACGCCAGCTCCGTGCTCGACCGGATTCACTTCGAACGCGATGCCTTCTGGGAACCCCGGCCGCGCGACTACCTCGCCGCGCCTGATCGCGCCGCGGCCTGGGAG
This sequence comes from uncultured bacterium, assembly GCA_964371055.1. Taxonomy (GTDB): domain Bacteria; phylum Eisenbacteria; class RBG-16-71-46; order CAIMUX01; family CAIMUX01; genus CAYJLF01. The sequence continues at coordinate 250,384 of CAYJLF010000007.1, forward strand.
CGCTTCTGGTGGGACTCCTTCACGGCGCAGCGAGACGAGCCGGAGAAGGTCGTGACGGTCGCGCCTCTCGATCCGGTCCTCGACCGGCCGGTGCGGGTCCGCGTCCGACTCTGGGGCAATTACATCGACCGCAGCCTCAGCTGGCCTGACCACGCCATCCGGATTTCGCTCAACGGGACCCGGATCGCCGAGACCGACCGGCTGCCCGACGGTCGGTGGTGGGAGTCCTACAATCTCCGCGACATCGACACCACCGGCGTCTTCCTCCGGTCCGGCAGTCAGGAGTTCCGGTTTCAGGTCCCCTACGCTCCGTTCGGGTTCCCGGACACCTCGCGGGTCGACAACATCCTCCTCGCCTGGATCGAACTCGACTACACGCGGCGACTCCAGGCTCACGGCGATACGATCATGTTCGAAGCGGGCGGGACGCTGGCGCGCACGTCCCAGTCGCTCGAGATCGGCGGCTTCGACGCGACTGACATCCTCGTCTACGACGCGACCGACCCGTTTGCGCCAAAGCGCCTCCTTCCCGTCATCGCGACCTCCGGCGCCACCCCGGTCGTCCGTTTCCGGTCCGATCCCGCCGGAACCGATCCTGGCCGCTACATCGCCTGGAGCGAGGCGCGCGCGATCCGTCCCCGGCTTGGACTGAAGGAGAGCCCGGCGGGGGGCTGGCTTCGCGATCGGCGTGAGGCGGTGCAGATGATCATCATCACCGACGAGAGCTTGCGGGGCGGCGCGGAGCTTTTGGCGGAGTTCCGCCGGGAGCGGCTCCCCGGTGCTCCCGGACAGCCGGACCGCTCGCCGGCCTCGGTCTCGGTCGTCACCCAGGAGGAGGTCTTCGACGAGTTCAGCTTCGGGCGGCGGGACCCGACCGCGATCCGCAACTTTCTGCAGTTCGCGCGCGACCATTGGACCGGGGGCGAGCCCGAGGACGGGCCGGCGTTCGTTCTCTTCTTCGGCGATGCGCACTATGACTACCGCGATCACCTGGGGCAGGGGGCGAAGAACTTCGTCGTGACCTACGAGGGGTACTGGGATTCCTCGCTTCTCACGCAGACGTACTCGCCGCAATTCGCCTCCGACGACTACTTCGGATTTCTCGACGGCGACCGGGTGCTCGATCTCTTCCTTGGCCGGATTCCGGCGCGCACCGCCAGTGGTGCGCTCGCCCTCGCCGACAAACTGATCGGATACGAACAGAACGCCGCGTCCGAAGGCTGGCGCGGCCGGGTCACCCTCGTGGCGGATGACCTCTGCCAGGGCACCCGCCCCGACGCCCTGGGGGCGGGGCACATGCGGCAGACCGAGTACCTGCCGCCGCTCCTTCCGCCGGAACTGCAGATCGACCGGGTCTATCTCTACGAGTACGGCAGCGCCTGCGAGTACGACCGCAAGCCCTCGGCGGCGGCGGCGCTCGCCGCGCGGATGAACGAGGGGACGCTGCTGGTCAACTTCACGGGCCATGGGAGCGACGAGCAGATCGCCGACGAGCGGGTGTTCGAGATCACCAGCGTTTCCGGGTTGAACAACGAAGACCGTCTCTTCCTCTTCTTCACCGCATCGTGTTCGGTCGGGCGCTATGACTTCTTCGGCGACGGACTCGGCGAGGCGATGTTGCTCCGCGACGGCGGGGGAGCGGTCGCGGTCGTCTCGGCCTCGGCCATCGCCTACAGCGCCGGCAACTCGGAGATGAACCAGAAGTTCTTCGCCGCCCTGTGGCCCGGTCGCGATGCCTTCGACCCGCGCCCGCTGGGCGAGGCCATGACGGTCGGCAAGGCCGCGATGGCGCAGCCGGGAAATCTCAACTCCCGCCGGTATGTGCTGCTCGGAGATCCCGCCACGCGCCTCGATCAACCCCGACAGCCGATCGAGCTCTCCCTCTGGTCGGCCCGCGAGGCGACGGCGCTGGGCGACACCCTGAAGCGCGGTCTGCTCACCGAACTGGTAGGGACGGTGCGGACCGCCGACGGTGGCGTGGACGAGAGCTTCGATGGTACCGCCACGGTCCGCATCTACGACTCCTCGGTGCTGCGGACCGTCAGCATCGTCAACTACGATCTGCTCGGCGCGCCGATCTACCGCGGCGAGGCGGCGGTCGAGGACGGCTTGTTCCGTCTGCGCTTCCAGACCCCCGGCGCTCTGCGGACCGGCCCGCGCGGGCCGGCGAGGATCTATGCCTACGCGGCGAGCGGAGGGGATGACGCCGGCGGAGCGCTCCCGAAGTTGGCGGTCCCGGAGACCGAAGCGCCCGCGAGCGCCGACCAGAAGGGACCGGTGATCCAGGTTCGATTCGCGGGAAGCCTGGCGACGCCCGAGATCCCCGTGGCGGTGGTGGCGGGGGAGAGCTACATCGTCGCCCTGGCCGACAGCAGCGGGATCAACGTCACCGAGCTTGTCCCGTCGCGGTCGGTCGTGGTCCAGGTCGAGGAGGGGGCGATAGTCCGGCACGCGGAGGACGTCGCGGCGAAAGTGCAGTTCGGCGACGATTACCAGACCGCCACGTTCGAGCACCGGCTGCCGGCCGACCTGGTCGCCGGACGGACCTACGAACTCGTCGTCCGCGCCTCGGACAATCTCGCCAACAGCGCCTCGGCCCGGGTGCCGTTGATCGTCGGCGGCGGCGCGAGCGGCTTCGATCTGGCCTCCGTCTATGCCTTCCCGAACCCCACGGAACGAGAGACGCGATTCTTCGGGCAGATCAGTTCGACGGCCGACGTCGAGATCCGGATCTTCACCGTGACGGGGCGGCGGATCCTGCGGCTCACGGCTCCCGCGCAGTCGCCCCGCAGCTTCGGCGAGGAGGGGATCATCTGGGACGGGCGGGACCAGGATGGCGACCGACTCGCCAACGGGGTCTATCTCTACCGGCTCATCGCGAGGCCGGCCGATGGCGGGCGGGAACGGACGTGGGACGGGACGATCGTGGTGTCGAGGTGACGGGCGGCGGATCGAGGATGCGGAGGTGGCGATGACACGGGTGGAGAGCCGTCTGCACTGGCTGGGATTTGGTCTGGTGCTGTTA
>CAYJLF010000008.1:0-216769 GCA_964371055.1 uncultured bacterium
GACTGGTACATCCGCCAGCTCCGCGACCATGAACCCAAGGTCGATCTCGGGTGGAACGACGAGGAGGTGGCCGGAGTGGAGTTCTTCTCCACCGCGATGGTCGGGCTCCGGATGGGGATGATCGATCGGCAGCAGATGGAAGGGTTCCTGCGCGAGGCCGGACTCCGCCAGTATGTCCGTACCCTGGACGAGCCGCTCTCGACCAAGGACATTGCCGTGGCCCGTATCGTGGAGCGGGAGTATGGACGCCGGCCGATCTACCTCGCCCTGACTGTGCCGGACCTGATGGGACTGGAGCGCCGGCTGGTGCAGCGCGGCATCGCCCTGGAACTCGAGGAACCGGGCTCTCGACCTGACCGGGTCGACGGTCCGGAGACGGCCCGGCTCCTGACGGAGGTCTACCGCTACCGCAGCCTGCTGACGGCCGAGGGGAAGCACGATTACTCGGTCTACAAGGACGACAACGCCTCACGGCTGGTGCAGAACTACGCCGCCGCGGCCATCGCGGGCGCTCAAGAGCTCCGGGCGCAGAAGAATCTGGAGATGGCCAATCGCTTGATCCGGTTGGGACGCGAGTTCAGTCCCAACTCGCTTCCGGTCGCCTACTCGCAGGCGATCATGCACATTGACCTCGAGGAGTGGGGCGAAGCCGAGTCCGTGCTGCGCCAGCTCGTCGTCGACGGGGGGGGAGACGGGCGGCTCCACCGGCTCCTGGGCCGGGCCCTCGAAGGACAGCAGCGTCTGGACGAAGCCGAGGCGCAGTACCGCCTGGCGATGGAGTCCGGTGCCGGCGGATTCGAGGCGCTGCGTGATCTGTTCGGCCTCTACTGGGTGATCCGCCAGGACCGGCCCGGGGGGCTGCGCGTGCTGGACGAGTGGCTCGCCCGGCACCCGAATGACGAGGCGATCCGGGAGGCGCGCCGCTATTACGCCGATTCACTGAAGGCCCGTCCCTGAGCGGTCGGCGGCATCAAAACGAGGGCGGGATCGGCCCTGTTCCGCCTGGCCCGTCGGGCCGGGTATGAGGCGCGTCGAGACCCGGTTGCGACTTGCATCCGCGGCCGGGCTTCGTCATGCTGGAACCCAAGATGCGAGGGGGGGTTCAAGGCTGGACCTCGGAACGCCCTCAGACCCAACCGGCTGGAGGTTGCCAGAACCATGAAGCGCAAAGCACTCGGCGGGGCCCTGTTCCTCCTTCTTCTCCTCGGTCTATGCGTGGCGGGCCCCGCGGTCGCGCAGTCGACCTCTGGGGCGGCCTCGCTGCTGATCACGCCGGGCGCCCGGGCCGACGGGATGGGGCGCGCCTTCGTGGCGTTGCCGACCGATGCCACCGCGAACTGGTGGAATCCGGCCGCCCTCGCCCTGCAGCAGGGCCGAGTCGTCTCCCTCATGCATGCCCAGCTGGTGCCCGACCTGGCCGATGACGTCTACTACGAGAACATCGGCTTCGCCAGCAACCTCCCCGGGTGGGGAGGGGTCGGCTTCAGCTTCATCTATCTGGGATACGGTAAGAGCATGGCGACGGACGAGGAGGGGGAGGAGCTGGGCTACTTCACCAGCTACGAGATCTCTCCCCAGGTCTCGATCGGCACCACGCTGATGAACGGTCTTTACGCCGGCACGACCCTGAAGTATGTGCGCGTCAGCCTGGCGCCGGAGTGGGCGTTGCGTGGCGTGGAGGGTGGTGGATCGGGGGTGGGCAACACGTTTGGCGCGGATCTCGCGCTCCTGGCGCAGCTGAAGGAGCTCGCTCCGATGACCCCCGTGCCGGTCAACATCGGCGTCAACGTGCAGAACCTCGGCCCCAAGATCGCCTACATCGACGAGGACCAGGCCGACCCGATCGGCCGCAACCTGAAGATCGGGCTGGGGGTCCAGTTCCTGAACCTGCCGGCGGTGGCGGGACTCGTCTCCTACGACTTCAACAAGTCCCTCGTCTACTCCAGCGAGGATCCGATCCACAACGTGGGCGCCGAAGTGAGCTACAAGGAGTTCTTCTCCCTTCGTGCGGGCTACATTCACGATGCCCAGGGCGACATCACCGATCCCACCTTCGGGCTCGGGTTCATCCTGCCGATCGGTACCGGCTCCAAGCTGGCCTTCGACTACGCCAGCGTACCCCAGGCCGAGGTGTTGGACCGCGTCAACAAGTTCTCCCTCTCCTTCCAGTTCTAGCGGGATCGCGACGTGAAGCGCCGGCGATCTTTCGAAGCTGCGGCCGCGCCGACTCCAGCCTCGCGCCGCCGGGCCCGGGCGATGGCGTGGCTGGGGGGCGCTCTGCTCCTGACGGCGGTGACGGCAGTCGGGTCGATGGCGGGTTCGTTGCACCCGCGCCGGCTTGGCCCCGAATCGGCCGGGCAGGCCCCACAAGCCGGACAGGCCGCCGCGCCGCTCGAGGGGCGCGCGTTCCCTCACCTCCTCATGGCTCACGGTCCTCGCTCGGCCCCGACCCTGGCCAAGCAGGGTTGGTCCCGCCCTGCGGGCCAGCCGAAGGGGAACGCCCACTGGGATCCGGCCGGGCTCCTTCCGCCCAGCGTCCTGCCGCTCGCGCGCCTCGATGGGGTCGCTGCCATGTTGCGGGCGGGTGATCCCGAGTCCTTCACGCGCGCGCATCGCGAGGCCAAGGCGAAAGTCGCGACCGACACGCTGCGGATCTGCCTCCTGCGGGTCGACTTTTCGGCCGACACGCCGGGGCGCAAAACCACGGGCGACGGGCGCTTCGACCTCCGTCGCGACGCCGAGGCGCGCGCGATTCCGATCGATCCTCCGCCGCACGACCGGACCTACTTCGAGCGGCACTTAGAGGCGCTCTCCCGCTACTACCGGGTCATGTCGGGCGGTGCGCTCGAGCTGACCTTCGACGTCTATCCGGCCGGGCAGGACTCGGCCTACCACCTCGCGGACACACGCAAGTACGGGCCGTGGATCTTCAGCAACTCGAATCCCGATGTGCTGGTCCATGCGATTGACCTGGTGGGGGATGCCCTGGCCGCCGCCGACCTCGACCCCGAACTCGACTTCACGACGACGCGGTACGGGGAGACGGCTCCTCGGTACAACAGCTACATCCTCGTGCATGCGGGAGCCGATTTCCAGGGCGACCTGGCCGGCGATTCGCCCTGGGACATCCCCAGCTTCAACCTCTACGTGGCCGACCCCTTCGTCGTGCAGGACTCCACCGTCGCGATCGACCTGGTGCAGGTCGTGCCGGAGTCGTCCAGCCAGGATGGCTTCTTTGCCGCGTTGAACGGAGTTCTGACCCACGAGTACGGTCACCAGGTCGGCTTCACCGACCTCTACGATGTCCGCAACGGCCTTCCCGTCGTCGGTGAGTTCAGCCTGATGGATTCGGGCGACAACATCTGGGCCCGGATCGCCGACCCGCGCGCGCCGAGCGACACGCTCGCCGTGCGCGGCATGCTCCCGGGCAGCGTCGATCCGTGGCACAAGGTGCTCTTCTTCCCCGACGGCGTCGAGTTGCTCTCGCCCGATGACTTCCTCGATCCCGACCGGGACGACTCGCTCTTCGTCGCGGAGCTTCCCTCGGCGCAACTGGGCAATCGGCTCCTCTACGTTCCCCTCAACCTGAGCGAATACCTGCTGATCGAGAACCGGCAGTGGGAACTGAACGGGGACGACGCGATCGTCATCAAGTCGGATCGCGAGACCGGCGTCATCCTGGGGCCGGCGCCGGCGGACTCTCTGGCCCCGCCGGAGGACGCGGGCTACCGCGAGTACGACTACCTGCTCCAGGCGCGCGGACTCGTGATGTGGCACGTCGACAACGCGGCGATCAACGCCGGGCTCTCGACCCCCTATGGCGGGGTCAACATCTTCTTCTCCCGGCCCGGCGTGCGGGTCGTCGAGGCGGACGGGATCCGCGACATCGGCACGTCGTCTCCGGAGGCGCTGGGCGGTCCTTACGACACCTGGTACCTCGGCGGGTACTCCTGCCTGACGCCGCAGAGCCGCCCCAGCAGCGCGACCAACGACGGCACGCGAACCGGGTTCACGATCTGCGCGCTCGACTCCCTGGCGGTCTCGATGCGCCTGTCGGTCGAGACGCGACAGCGCCCCGCGGGGTGGCCGATCGCCTTCGTCGGCGCGCCTCGGGAAGAGCAGCTCTTAGCGCTTGATCTCGATCGCGACGGCGTGCAGGAACTCCTGGCCGCGGCCGGCGAGGGGATCCTGGGCTGGAAGGCCAACGCGACCGGCTTCCGGGAGGACGACGGCGCCTCGTTCGCCCTGTTCCCTTCCCTCGTGGAGGAGGGGCTGGCGGGGCGCGAGACGTTCCTGCTCGGCGGCGGAACCGGTGCATCGATCACTCTCGTCGCGGCGGTGGCGGGTGGCGTCTGCTGGTTGCTCGATGGCGAGGGCAACACGCTACTGGCCTGGCCTGATGCCGATCCGCAGCAGGGTGGCGACTCCCTCGTGACGGCCACACCGGTGGTGGGTGACTCGCTCGTCTTCGTCGGCTGCCGGGACGGCTGGATCCGGGCGCTCGCACCCGGACGGATCGATCCGGTTCGGGCGCGAATTCGGGCCGGATCGGGGGCGGTGCGCGCCCTGGGCGTGGGGCATCTCGGGGCGGAAGGAAACGAGACCGACCTGACCCTCTTCTGGGCGACGGAGCGAGGAGAGATCGGAACGGCGAACTGGTCGGGCCGGGATCGAGAGCCGATGCAACCCGGCTTTGCGATTCCGGACGCCGGTGCGAACGGCACGACGCCGGTGAGCGTCCTGGCCGCCCCGCTTGGCTCCTCCGGCGAAGGACGCTTCCTCACAGCCTTCTCCGACGGGACCCTCGACTGGCGGGAGGGCGATGGGACGCTGGTTCCGGGCTGGCCGGTCCGGCTGCCGACGCCCTTGGCGGGGGCGCCGATTCTCGTCGATGCCGACGGGGATAGAGTCGTCGAGATCGCCGCGCTCACGACCGCCGGACGCCTGCACATGCTCGGCCCCAACGGGCTGGACGAACTGAACTGGCCGCGCTCGATCTGGAGCGTCGACGAGACCGATCCGCTGCCGCAGAGCCTGGGTCCGCGCGGCCTGGACGTGACGGGCGACGGCACGCCGGAGATCCTCATCCATCGGGCGGACGGATTCCTCGTGGCCCTGGGGGGGGACGGCGCTCCGGCCGCCGGTTGGCCGCTGGCGTTCGGCAGCCTGGCGCAGGGGGGGCCGGAGTGGATCCGCCCGGCCCCGGAACAGGCGGCGCGCCTGCTCGTCGGACAGGCGTATGGGACCGATGGACAAGGACGGCGACAGACGGCGCTCGACGCAGTCCGCGTCTTCAATGTCGACGCGAGTGCTCCCGGATCCTTCCCGGTGCCCGGCGTCGATGCGGGGCGCACCCGAGTTTATCCCGGGGCCATGCTCCCGGCGCCCGCGCCCCTGCCCCAGGCTGACCTGCGCTCTTCCTTCCGCCTCTATCCCAATCCCGCGCTCGGCGAAGCGGTCACCGTTCGCTTCGTCGCCGATCGTCCGGTCGAGGTCTCGATCCGGGCGTACGACCTGTCGGGCCGTGAGGTCGCCCGCTTCGATGGACGCGGCGAGGCGGGTGCATCGGGAAGCCACCTTCGCTGGGAACTCGGCGACCTGGCGCCCGGACTCTACCAGCTCCGGGTCCGCCTGCGCGGCGAGGGACACGAGGTGGAGTTCCCGGAGAAACTGGCGGTGGTGAGATGAGGGGGAGTTTCCTCGCAACGATTCCCGGCGCGATGCCGGCCCCGTCGGGCGGCCGCGCGACACGGTGGAGAATCATGACGCCGACGGCCGTGTTGATCGCCTTTCTCGTAGCGTTTCTGGCCCCCGGCCTCGCGCGGGCGGGTGAGGATGCGGCGCCACGTCCGGTGCGGAACCCCGGGATCGCGTTCCTCCTCTCGGCGATTCTTCCCGGCGCGGGGCAGATCTACAACGGCGACCGGCGCGGATACATCTACCTCGGGTGCGAGGTGGCGGCCTGGTTCACCCGTGTTTCCTACCTGGATGCCGGGGAGAAGAAGGAAGACCAGTACGAGGCATTCGCCCAGCGCCACTGGGACTTCGATCGCTGGGTGTCGGGACGCGGTCTGGCCGGCTGCACCTGGACGGAGGACGACTCGCTGGCGCTCGCGACCTACCGGGCGGAGAATCTCCAGCAGTACTACGAGGCGATCGGCAAGAAGCCGCAGTACCGCTGTGGATGGGATGATTTCGAACTGCTGCCCGACCCGGGCAGCGAGCGCTCGATGACCCCGAACCAGTCTTCTTACCGCCAGATGCGGATCTCGAGCAACGATTACCTCGAGCGTGCCCGTCTGGCGGGGGCCGTGTTGATGATCAACCGGCTTGTCAGCGGGTTCGATGCCTTCCGCACGGCACGCGCGCGACGGGAGGCGAGATCTTCGGCCTTTCGCCTGGAGACCGGATTCAGCGGTGGACCGGAGCCGCGGGCCGAGATCCGCCTGGTGAGGCTCCTGCCATGAAACGTGACGTCCAGCGATCGAGCCGTGGGAACATCGGCCTCGGCCTGCTCCTCGGGTTGACCTTGCACACCGGAATGGCGTTCGATGCGTTCGGCCAGTCGATGCCCGGGACGGGACGAACGTCCCGTCCTCCCAGCGCGACGCCATCGGATCACCCCAAACGACTGAAGACGATCGGGCTGTCGCTCCTCCTTCCCGGGCTCGGGCACGTCGAGGCCGGCCACAAGGGGCGCGCCGTTCCCTACCTGATCGCCGAGGCGGGATTCTGGACAGCCTTCGCGGTCTTCCGCACGCAGGGTTCGCTCCGTCGCGACTCCTACATCCAGATGGCGGAGATCTACGCCGGCGTCGACCGGGCCGCCGACCGCGATGACGACTACTACCAGCTGATCGGCTCCTGGTCATCGAGCGACGCGTACGATCAGTTGCTGAGCCGTGAGGCCCGTGCTCTCTACCCCGACGATCTCGAGGCGCGGGCGGCCTACGTCGCGGCCCACCGAACGGCGGACGACAGCGCCTGGCGCTGGGAGAGCCGCACGGCCTGGCTCGGCTATCGCGACAAACGGCAGGAGAGCAAGAACGCCTACCGGCGCGCCGGCAACATGCTCGGATTGGCGGCGGTCAACCGTCTCGCGGCGATGCTCGATGCGACCCTTCTCCTGAACCGGAAGGGGGAACAGGGTGCGTTCCAGCTGCAGGTGGTACCAGGGTGCGATCCCGACGTCACCCAGCTTCAGCTCTCGTGGCGTCTCCCCTGATCGGACTCTCGTCCGGCGCCGCGTGACTGCGGGGAGATCCGAAGGTCGCGGTCGCTTGCCCGTCCGGACTCGGTTCGGGGGCGTCGTTCTGGCTCTCACCGCGCTCACCGTCCCGAGTGGCATCAGATGGACCTCGGCGTCGGCGCTGGAAGCGGGCCCACCGCCTGACTTAGGACTGGTCGTCACGCGCGCTGAACCGCTGCGTCCGCCGGCGTCGGACGGCCCCCCTGCTCCGGAAGCGCTCTCGCTCGATCGGCTGGGGCGGCTCTTCGTGCTGGATCGGACCTTCTCCCGGATCCTCCGGTTCGATCCGGAGACGGCAAGCTGGGGCGAATTCGGCGCGGGGGGACAGGGCGGGGCCCGCCTCCCCCAACTGGCCGCCCTCGACGCGGCCTGGGGGCCCGACCTCTACGCGCTCGAGCCGGCGCGCCGTTCTCTCCATCGCTTCGATCTCGACGTTCAGTTGCGGGCGGTGATCCCGTTCGAGTCGTGGGACGAACCGGACGGCGAGCCGTTTCTGCCGGTCGATTTTGCCGTGACTCCGAGCGGCGAGCTCTTCCTGCTCGACCGGGAGGATGGCCGGCTGCGTCTGCACGATCGTCGCGGGCGGTACCTCGCCGACTGGAGCGGCGGTCTGGCCGGCGATCAGCATCCCCGAGCGCCGACCCGGGTGGCGGTGAGTGCCGATGGCACCGTCTTCGTTCTCGATCCGCCCACCGGCCTGGTGCGGCGTTTCGCGCGGCAGGGGACGCCGTTGCCCTCCTGGCGCTATGCGGCGGCCGGCTCTCCTTCCGACCTGCTCGCCGTGACGCCGTCCGGACGGGCCGTCGTCTTGGATGCCCGCCGGGCCGGGATCGTGCTTCTGGGACCGTCCGAGCTCGATCGATGGGAGGGGGGCGCACCGATGCCTCCCGAGGCGCGACCGGCCGACATGGTGGTGGCGGGGGACACGTTGCTCTACCTCGCCCTGCCGCATGCCGGCGTGATCGAAAGGTGGCGTCTGTCGGGCGCACAGACCGACGAGCGGGGCGATGGCCGGTGAGAGGCGGGGGGCGTCCTGCGCTCTTCTCTGCGTGCTCCTGCTCTTTGCGTCTTCCGCGGCAGATGCCGGGGGACCGGACGCGGATCGGGGAGGGACGAGCTCGGCGAACGAGGCGCCGTCCGATTCGGTCCGCATCACCTGGAGAGCGGGGCGGGCGCGGATCGCGGTGCCGGCCGACTCCGACTCCCTGCGGATCCGCCTGCCGCACGCCTGGATCGATCCATCCTCGACCCGCCTCTGGTGGTCCGACACGCTCTTGATCCGCGGCGTCGACTACCTGCTGGATCCGCGACGCGGGAGCTTTCGGTTGGTGCGCGCCCTGCCCGACTCGGCGCAACTCGGAGTGGAGTATCGATACTTTCCCTGGCCGATCCGACCGGAGTTCCGCCGGCGCGTTCCAGAGCGCGCTTCCCCGGAGCCGCGGACCGAAGCCGAGGCGGCCCGATCCTTGCGGCCGATCGAGGATTCGGACGGAGCGGTCCGTTTCGACCTGAACGGCACCAAGACGGTCGCGGTGGAGGTCGGATCGCAGCGGGATCTCGCGCTGCGCCAGTCGCTCGACCTCGCGGTCGATGGCAGGATCGGCCGGGATGTCCGCGTGCGCGCCGTCCTGACCGACCGTCGTTCTCCGCTCGAGTCGGACGCCGGCGCGGAGAGCGCCCGGCTGTCCGATCTCGATCGCATCCTCGTCGAGGTGGAAGGACCCTCCGCCCGGATGACTTTGGGGGAGATCCGGCTGCAGCTTCCGACGTCGGAGTTCTCGCGGTACGACCGGCGGCTGGAGGGCGCGAGGGGGGAGTTGACGCCGGCGCGTTTTCAGGCCTTTGCCGCCGCCGCTTCGGTTCCAGGGCTCTACGTCTCGCGCGAGTTCTTCGGCCAGGAGGGGAAGCAGGGGCCGTACGATCTCTCCGTCTCGAACGACGTGAACCGCGGCGTGATCGTGCCGGGGAGCGAGCGTGTCTACCTCGACGGCGTGCTGCTGCAGCGGGGAGAGGCGGCCGACTACCGGATCGACGATGCCGGTGCCACCCTGACGTTCACCGGACGCCACCCCATCACCGCCTACTCGGAGATCACGGTCGAGTACCAGTTGAATCGGGAGCGCTATCGTCGCCACACCTACGCGGGGGGAGGCGGCTACAGCCCCTCGTCCGACACTCCCGCGGGGCGGGTGCGCGCGCTCCTCCTGGTGGAGGGAGACGACCGCGACCGGCCTTTCGTCCCGCTCGACCCGATCCAGCGCGAGGCGCTCATCGCCGCCGGCGACAGCCTGACGCCGGGACTCGATTCCGGCATCACCTTCCTCGGTCCTGGTCGTGGCGACTACGACCTCGTCACGAACGACACGCTGGGCGTCTCGTTCTTTCTCTACCAGGGGGCCGACCGGGGCAGCTACCGGGTGCGCTTCGACGCGGTCGGCGACGGCAAGGGCGACTATCGAGACACTTCGACGACGGCGGGGGATCGCTTCTACCGTTACGTCGGCGAGCGGCGTGGCGCCTACCTCCCGGGAGCGGCCGTCCCGCGTCCGGAGCGCGCCATGCTGGCCGTTCTGGCCGCGGAGCCGAAGCTGGGGCGCACGGTTCGTCTGCGCGCGGAGGCCGCCTGGTCCGATTTCGATCCGAATACGTTCTCTCCCCGGGATGACGGGGACAACCAGGGCGGCGCGCTCTTCCTCGACGGACGGCTCGGCCCCTACGCGACCGGGCCGGCGCAGTGGACGTTCTTCTCCTCGTGGCGAGAGGTCGAGACGCGGTTCCGTCCCGTGGAACGCCTCGATGGCGCGTTCTTCGCCCAGGATTGGAGCGTCGAGGCGAGCCGTCTCGAGCGGGGGAGTTCTCGTCGATCGGGTGGCCTGGAAGCGGCGGTCGGCGGTTGGACGTGGCGCGGGAGCTGGGAGGATCTCGACAACCGGATCGACTATCGCGGATCCCGGGGAACGCTGGAGATGCGCGGACGGACCGGGCCGCTGGAGTGGCGCGGACGCGCTCTGCGCGCTTTCACGCGCGATGCCCGGGAGACGGAGGCGAGGAAGGGCGAACGCGCGACGGAACGGATCGAGGCGAGCTGGCCCGGCGCCTGGACGGCGCTCTCGGCCGGGTGGACGGCGGAGCGGGACGAGAGGGGATCGGGAGCGGCGCGCCGCGAGGTTGCCTTCGGTGAGTGGACCGCTCGGGTCGGCACCGGCAGCCGGTTCACCCGGGTGGACGCGTCGGCCGGATGGACGCGGCGGGCGCGGCGACAGGCGGAGGGACCGCGCTCACGGCGACTCGACACCGGCGACACCGGTCTTTTCGACGCTCGCTGGACGCGGGCGGGGGGGCGCCATCTCGAGGGGAGTCTGGCGTTGCGACAACTCGTTCCGCACGGTGACGGCGCACGCACAGAGAGCCGGCTGGGCCGGATCCGTTGGGTCGAGCGCGACGGCTCGGATCGTATCCGGCAGGAGGGGCGGTGGGAACTCGGTACGTCGGTCCGTGGCGGGCGCGAGAAGGAGATCCGGCGGGTCGGCGACGGCGCGGGACGCTACGACTCCCTCGGCGTCTTCGTCGGGATCGGCGACTACGAGATCTTCTACCGCGATCTGGGCGACAGCACGCGGGTCAACCGGATCGACTTCTCTCTGCGCACCGAGTTCGACGCCGGCAAGGGTGGGAGTGAACTGCGCTCCGGCGACGCCCCGCGAGGGTGGTGGGATCGGCTGCGGAGCACGCTGCGGGTCGTTCACACCTGGAGCGCAGCCGCCGAGACCGACCGCGACGCAGGGTGGATCGGCGCCCGGATGCTCCCGGTGCTGGCCGGCCGTCAGACTCTCCCCCTCGCCGACATGACGATGCGGGTCGACCTGTCGGCGTGGCCGGATGTGCGCCGGTTCAGCCCGCGGCTGCGCGGCGAGGAGCGTCGGTCCGGCCGCCGCCTGCTCACCAACGCAGGCGAGTCGACGCTCGAGCGAACCGTGGCGCTCCTGCTGCGCTCCCGCCCCGCGGATCGCTGGACCGTCGAACAGGAGACCGAGTGGGATCGCACGGCGCGCGATGTGATCGTGGAGGGGGTCGGATCGGCGCGGGACGGCTGGCGTTCCGTTCGCCTCCGTCTCGAACAGAAGGTGCTTCTCGGGAGAGGTGTGGCGGTCGGGCTCAACGGCTCCGGGCGCTTGCGTACGCGCCTCGGAGAACCGGGCGAGGCGAGAATCTACGACGCGACGCCGTACGTGGTCTGGACACCCGGCCAGAGAAACCGGCTCGAGGCGCGCGGCACGCGTACCTCCGTCTCGCGGAGCGGCGGGGGAAGCGCCGGGCGCCTCCTGGAGACACCGGGCTGGGACAGCCGGATCGTCGGCACGATCCGAATCCGGCGGGAGTTGGACCTCTCGATCTGGTTCCGTGACCGGCGTCCCGATCGGGCCGAGGCGCTAAGGGATGGACGCCTCGAGCTGAGGGCGACGTTCTGATGTGGCCCGTGCACCATCACCGCCTGCCGGGCGTCCTCCTGATCGCGGTGGCCGCTGCTTCGTGTCTCGCGGCATCCGTGACCGCCGCGGAGTCCCCCTCGGACCCCGACCCCGGAGCCCCACCGCGAAGCGAGTCCCCGACCGGTCCGGCGACGCCCGTGACGGCGGCGGGGCTCGACTCGATCCGTTGGACCGGCGTGACGCGTCTGGCCGGGGGCCGGGTCCTGTCGCAGCGCGAGGTGCGCCGCCGCCTCCCCGATGCCGGGGAGCATGGCCGGGTCGCACTCTCCGAGCTGGACGCGAAGCTCGCCGCCCTCGGCGCCGTGCTCCTGGCCGCGGGACGACTCGAGGCCGAGCTGGAGCTGGTCGTCGGGCCGGATGGCAGCGGCGTGCTCTTCGCGCGCGATGGGGCCCCGGCGATCTGGGACTCCTTGCGTCTGGTCCAACCGGGGGACTCGGGCGTGCCGAGCGCACGCCTGCCAGGGCGGGGCGATCCCTTCCGCGCGGAGCGACTCGAACGGGTCCTCGAGAAGTGGGTCGAGGCCGCGACGGAAGCGGGGTTTCCCTTCGCGGTCGCGCGGGTCGAGAGCCTCCGCGTGGCCGAGGGCGAGGTGACGGCGGGGATCCGCCTCGATCCGGGACCGCTCTGCCGGGTCGCCGGTGTCTCGTTCCCGGGGAGGAGCGCCACGAAGGAACGGTTCCTGCGGCGCGCCGCCCGTCTCCGGGACGGCGATCCGTTCCGGGAGTCGCATCTCGAGCGGGCCCGGCGCGGACTCGAACGGAGCGGTCTCTTCTCGCGGGTCGGGGCGCCGGAGGTGGTGTCGATCGGTGCAGCGTCGGTCCGGATCGACCTCCCGGTCGAGGAGGCGCGGCACAATCGGATCGAGGGGGCCGTCGGCTACTCGGGCCGGTCGGACACCTTCTCGGGGTACATCGATCTTTTGCTCGGCAACCTCTTCGGCTCCGGGAGGCGGCTCGAGGCGAGGTGGGACCGCCCGATCGAGTCGCAGGGACGACTGCGGCTGGAGTGGTGGGAGCCGTATCTGGGCCCCCTGCCCGCCGGCCTGCGGGCCTCCCTGGAACAGGAGGACCGGGACTCGACCTACGCGCGTCTCGTGCTCGAAGGGAGGCTCGAGGCGGCGGTCGGCGACGGGATCTCCGTCTTCGGCGGCGCCGAGTATCATCGGTCGATCCTCGGTCTGGAGCCGGCCGAGAGGGTGCGTCGCCTCTCGAGCGTCGCGGGCGGACGGTGGGACTCCGTTCGTCCCGGCGCGTGGCGCGGCGAGAGCTTCGAAACGTCGGTCCATTCCGGACGGAGTCGGGTACGCCGGCCGGACGGGGAGACGATCTCCTACCGTCTGGACCGCGTTCAGATCGTCATGCTCCGGTATCAACCGGCCGGCGAGAGATGGGTCGGCCTGCTGGGTGCCAAAGGAGAGCTCCTGGGCCGCGAAGAGGGGCTCCCGGTCTCGGACGGGTTGCGCTTCGGGGGGGGTGGGTCGGTGCGCGGTCTGGCCGAGGAGTCCCTCCTGGCCCAACGTTACGTCTCGGCCCAGGGGGAGTTCGGGCCCGCCTTCTCGGGGAACCGGGCCTACCTCTTTCTGGACGCCGCCTGGTTCCGGGACTTTCGGACGAGTCGCCCGGGTGACCGGCTCGGTTTTGGCATGGGCGTGGTCTCGGAGTCAAGCGGCCGTCGTCTGCGACTGGACCTCGGGCTCCCGCGCGGCGGGTCACCCGGCGATCTCCGGCTGCACCTTCGGTTGGAGAATCGCTTCTGATTCTCTAGAATCATCCGACAACCTTGCGCCGGGAGGGCCGGCGCCGGGAGAGACGAATCAGGAGGGAGCGTGACTTCGATGCGAAGCCGCCGGGTCGAGGGGTCGGTCCAGGGTCGATCGGCCGGAATTTGGGTCTGGTTGGGGGGGGTCCTGCTCGCGTGTGCGGGGCTCGGAACCGGGTGCCAGCAGGCTCCGCCCGACGCTGTCGTCGCGATGCGCGGATGGCATGTCACCCTGCCTCGGATGGTGGAGGAGTACGAGCGCGTCAACGGCATTGGCAGCTTTGACACGACCTCCACGGCGGGCCGGGAACGGTTCGCGCGCACGCTGGCCGATCGCGAGATCCTCCTTCGTCTCGCGGCGAAGCGTCACGATAGCCTATCGGGTCGCTATGCCCGGCAGTTCGAGGTCTCTCGCGAAAAGGCTCTGAACCGGGAGTTCTTGCGGAGCCGCCGGGCCGCGTTCCAGCTTTCGCCGGAGGCCGAAGCGGAGAACCTGCCTCGCCTCGGACGATCCGCGCGCATCCGGCAGACCCTGATCACGGACGCCGAACGCGCCCGGGAAGCGGGGGAGGCGCTCCAGGCCGGCGCCCGTTTCGAGGAGGTCGCGCGCCGCTACGGAGACCCTCTCTCCCCGCGGGTCGCCACCATGTTCGACGCGCCGGCCGACCGCCGCTGGTTCGAGCGGACCGTCCGCGTGGATGACCGCAGGCTTCCGCCGCGCCTCATCGTCGAGGGGCTCCTACGCAATCTCCAGCCGGGCGAGACTGCCGGCCCGACGACCACGACCGAGGGGTATGTGATCCTCCAGTTGGCCGGCTACGAACCGATCGCTGAAGCGGCCGATACGGCCTGGGTCTCCCGCGCGCGTGAGGCGCTCCACCGGCTGGCCTACATGAACGTCTTCGAGGCCTGGAGCGACAGTCTCCGGAAGGCCTCCGGCCTTCAGTTCCACCAGGAGAACTATCCGCTCATCCGGGAGCGCTTCGCCGCGTTCTGGGACTCGATCGAGGTGCTCCGGCGCGAGGGGCGGATGTTCGATTTCCAGGGCATGCGGGCGCCGATCTGGCGCTTCTCGACGGAGGAACAGGCGCGCCCGCTGTTCGACCTGTGGGGGCGTACTCGTTCGGTCGGAGAGTACCTCGGGAGCCTGAACCGGATCGATCTCGACTTCTGGCCGACCGTCGGAGAGGTGGAGAAGATCCAGGGGCAGATCGAAGGGCGCTGCAACCGGCTCCTGCTTGAAGAGGAGGCGGTCAAACTAGGTTTTCCGGAGCGGCCGGAGTTTTCGGCGGTCCTCGCTCCGCTTCGCGAACGGTACCTGCTGGAGCAGTACTACGATCAGCTCACCGCGGAGATCGCCCCACCCACGCCGGAGGAACTCAAGGCCGAGTTCGCGCGGCAGGGGGACGCGTGGCGCGTTCCCGACCTCGTGTCGTTCAGTGCGCTGACCTACCCGACGACGAAGGAGGCCCGGGCGCGTGCCACCCTGCAGAAGCTGCGCACGGGTTCTCCTCTGCTCTGGCTGGAGCTGGCTCCGGCCGAGGCCGCGGCCGACACGGCCGTGCGGTACGTGGCGGCGACGGAGCTCCTGCCGGTGAACCAGCCTCCCCCCTTCCCCGAGTGGACCGCGTTCTTCCGGACGGCTCGCGTGATGAAGGCCGGCGAGATCTCCGACCTGATCCCGGCGACGACGGGCGGCCTGGCGATCGTGCGCGTGGCGGATCTGCGACCGGCGCGGCCGATGACGCTGGAGGAAGCCGGACCCGAGTTGAGCCGGCGCATGATCGATGCCCGGAAGGACGAGGCGATCGAGCAGCAGCTCGAGCGCGAACGGAAGCGGCAGGGGGTGAAGGTGCACCTGGACCGACTCGGCGCCCCGGGCGGCGGCGGCACCGGGTCCTGAACGGAATCAGTCGATTCCGAGCAGCCGTCGAAAGCCCTCTTCGTCGAGCACCGTCACGCCGAGCTTCACCGCCTGGGCGAGTTTCGAACCGGGGTCGCGGCCGGCGAGGACGAAGTCGGTCTTTCGGCTGACCGAGGAGCTGACCCGTCCGCCGCGACGTTCGATCAGCCCCCGCGCTTCCTCGCGCGTCCAGGCGGAGAGTGTGCCGGTGAGGACGAAACTCCGGCCGGCCAGGGACGTTTCCGGAGGCGCTTCCTCCGCTTCCGGGCGGACCGACGCGGCGTCGAGTCGGCCGAGGAATCGGGCCGTTTCTTCCCGGTCGAAGTAGCGCCGCAGCGAGGTCGCGGTCACCTCGCCGATGCCGTGCACGGCGGCGAGTTCGTCGGCCGAAGCGCCCCTCACGCGATCGAGGGTTCCGAAAGCGCGCGCCAGCAGACGGGCCGCGGTCGCGCCGACGTGACGGATCCCCAGGGCGAAGAGAAAGCGGTGGAGCGGGCGCGCGCGGCTCGCGTCGATCGCGGCGATCAGATTGGCGGCCGAGGTCTCTCCCATCCGGTCGAGGTCGACCAGCGCATCAGCCGTCAGGGAATAGAGGTCGGCCGCGTCGCGGACCAATCCGGAATCGACCAGTTGCTCGGCCAGCGACTCGCCGATTCCCTCGATGTCCATCCCCGCGCGCGCGACAAAGTGGAGGAGCTGCTCCTTCCGGCGAGCGGGGCAGTACTCGTTCTCGCAACGGATCGCGACTTCGGTCTCGTCGCGCACCAGCGGTTCGCCGCACTCCGGACAAGTCTCTGGAAAGATGAAGGGGCGCTCCGTTCCGGTGCGTCTCTCCTCGAGCACGCGGAGGATCCGCGGAATGATCTCGCCCCCCTTGATCAGGGCCACCCAGTCCCCCACGCGGACGTCCAGACGCTCGATCTCATCGGCGTTGTGCAGGGTCGCGCGACGGACGACGGTGCCGAGCAGCTCCACCGGCTCGAGGTGGGCGACCGGAGTGACCGCGCCGGTCCGGCCCACCTGCACCGTGATCTCCCGGACCTGGGTCACCGCCTCTCTCGTCTCGAACTTGTAGGCGATCCCCCAGCGTGGCGCCTTGCTGGTGGCACCGAGGCGTTGGCGCAGGTCGAAGCGGTCGACCTTCACCACCATTCCGTCGGTGTCGTAGTCGAGCTCGAGGCGCCGGTCCCGCCAGGCGTCGCACTGCGCGATGACCGCCTCGATTCCCTCGCCGCGCGCGAAGTGCGGCTCGACCGGAACCCCCAGCTCGCGCAGTCGTGTGAGCACCTCGTGCTGCGCCGCGAGTCCCAGCACCGCCGGCTCGGTCACCGCGTAGCAGAAGATCCGGAGCGGACGGCGGGCCACCTCGCGCGAATCGAGCAGCTTGAGCGTTCCGGCGCAGGCGTTCCGCGGGTTCGCCAGGGCGCGCTCCCCGTCCGCGGCGCGCCGCCGGTTCCAGGCGAGGAAGTGCGACCGCGGAATGTAAACCTCTCCGCGGATCTCGAGCGTCCGTGGCTCCGCCAGCCGGAGGGGGAGGCCGCGCACGGTGCGGAGGTTCTCCGTGACGTCGTCGCCGGTCGCGCCGTCGCCGCGGGTGAGGCCGAGGACGAAGCGTCCCTCCTCGTAGCGCAGGGCGACCGCCACGCCGTCGATCTTCAGTTCCGTGACATAGGCGACGGGCGCGTCGTCCTCCAGGAGCCGTCGCACCCGCAGGTCGAACTCGCGCACCTCGTCCGGAGCGTAGGTGTTCTGCAGGCTCAACATCGGCTGCCGGTGGGGGACGGAGACGAAGCCGGGAATCGGCTCGCCCCCGACGCGGCGGGTCGGGCTGGCGGGGTCGGCCAGCTCGGAGTGCGCCGCCTCGAGCGCCGCCAGTTCCGCGACGAGGGCGTCGTACTCGCGATCGGTGACCTCGGGCTCTGCTTCGACGAAGTAGAGCCGATCATGCCGCGCGATCTCGCGGCGCAGCTGGTCGACGCGCGCGCGGACCTCGTCCCGGTTCATGGCGCCTCCGATCGCGCGCCTCGGTCAGGGGCCGGTGCGGAGGGCGCGATGGGAGGCCTGGAAGATCTCCAGCGTCGTCATATTCTGGACGAAGACGACGAGACCCATATGCGCCTCGGACCAGACCGAACCGATCGGCGAGCCCGGCACCGGCTTGCGACGATCCCAGCCGAGTGCGAAGGCAGGCTCGAGATCGGCATAGTCGCCGCTCGACGCGAGGCCGAGTGTTCCCAAAGAACCGAGCAGCTGGAACTCCCGTACATTGTGCCGGAACTCCTGGTTCGGTCCCTCGATGCCGATCGTTCGCAGATCATCCTTGTAGACCGCGGCCCAGACCTTCAGGGAGGTGTCGGTCGCCGCCTCGGTCAGCATCAGGCGGACGCGTCCGGTGGCCGCGACTTCGGGCTCAAGGTCGGCCGCGCTCCAGTGGAACGCGAACGGGCTTGGCAACTGCTTGACCTGTTCGACCGACGCGCGGTAGATCTCGGCGATGGCGGGGGCGTCGAGCCCGCCCGCGCCGCGATGCAGGATCGTTCCACCGATGATCGCCGCAGGGATGCCGAGCCGTTCCTGGTCGCCGTAGAGGGCGTTGCGAGCCAGCGTGGTCGGAGTCGCAAGGGAGTCGCGCCCGCCCCAACGGGTGTGCACCTGCAGGCCGATGTACCCCTGCGCCGGCCCGAGCGCTTCCCACAGGAGGGTGGCGGCGGCATCGGCCGGGGCGCAGTTCGGGCAGTAGGTGGCGGTGAAGATCTCCAGGAGCGCGGTCCGCGGGTGGATCTCTGGGGCCAGGTTGAACTCGGCGCGGACCGGTTCCGTGCCGACGATGACGGTCTGGATCGTGTCCGCGCCGGGGGCCGCTTCCGCCCCGAGCAGCGAGACGCTGACGGTGTGGCTCCCCGGTTCGATACAGGCGAGGGTGGCGGGGGTGACCCGTCCGGTCGGCGCCCCGTCGAGACGGATGACGGCTCCCCGGAGGTTCGACACCACTTCGATCGCCGAACCGGGTTCGACCGACCACTGGGCGACGGCGCGACCGCCCCTCGGAATCGTCACTTCCAGCGAGGCCTCCGGGCCGATGCGGGCACACTCCTTCGCGGCGGTCAGGACGACCGTCCCGGCCGGCAGGATGAATTCATGGCGGGAGGTGGTGGCGGCCGCGATCAGCACCGAGTCACTCGCGTCGCCTCCCGCCATCGTCACGCGGGTCTCGTCGTATCCGCCGGCAGTCGGAGAGGTGAGGATCACTTCGAGGACGCCCGAACTCGGCGCGGTGAGATCGTCCTGGCACCCGCCGATCCCGGCAGCCGCGGCCAGGGCGGCGAGAAGGCCGGTCCGCCAGAGGATCGAACGGAAGAGCCGGCTTCGAGAGCCGCTAGAACGTCGTGAGCAGTTCAAAACGTCCTCCTTCGAACTTGTCGACGAGCCGGCAGACGCCGCCGGAGCAGACCTGTCCGCCCCGCAGCCGGCCGCCTCCCAGGAGAAGTTGATGGCGATCGCCGAGTCGGATGTTCCACTCCGCCCAGAGCCATTGGTCCCGGTCCTGACGGTCGTCGTCGGTGGTTTCGCCGGTGATCGCCCACGACATGCCCGAGGCGTTGGAGATCGTCAGGCTGACCACCGTCTCGCGGTACTCGAGCGGCCACTCGTGGGATGCCGTGGAGAGCTTCCGCTCCTGGGTCTCCTGCGACTCGCCGGAGAGGTCGAGCGTCCACCCGCGGCCCAGCGGCGCCACGCAGGTGCCGCCCCAGGTGATCCGCTCGAAGAAGAGGCGATCGACCCCTTCGACGAAGGTTTCTTCCGATTCGGCCCCGCGGAGAATCAACTCGACGCTGCCGAGCCATTGCTCGATGTCCCCGTAGACCTCCCACGATCCAAGGCCGGTGTGGCGGCCGAGCGTGCGGCTGTAAGCGCCGGTCAGGCGGCTATGATCGCGCAGGCTCAAGTACCCCTCGAGCAGGCCGCCGCGTTCGTCCGCGGGGAAGATGTTCGGCGTGTGGCCGCCGCGGTTGAGCAGGGTGGTCGCGTGCTGCCGGGCGCAGGGAGGAACCAGGACGAAGGCCCGGTTGTCGATCGTCGGCAGGTCGTAGCGCAGCAGGTCCTTGTATTCGCCGACCAGCTGCAGCCGGCCGAGGTAGAGATTGGCCGAAGCGTATCCGGCATGACCCTGCGGCATCCCGGCATCTTCGCCGACCGCGCCGCGGCGGTCGCGCATGACATACTCGCCGTAGAGATCCGCAAAGGAGCCCAGGCGCCCCTGTCCGGATCCCCCGAAGAGACGGTCGCCCCCGGTGCGCGATCCGCCGGTGCCCTGCGGATAATCGGCCCAGGTCCCGGTCACCCCGATTTCGGGGGCGAACGAGGCGAGGGCGCGGCCGAGCGCACCCGGCAGAAGGGTAGATCCTTCGTCTCCCTCGAACGGGCGAACCGCCGCGCGCGCTCCCTTCAGGACGACCCCAGCCTCCCCGTGGGAGTTCGTGCCGCCGATGATTTCGAAGTCGGCGCGTCCGAGCGTCGCCTTGCCCCAGGCGCCGTCGAGGACGTTGTCGAAATCGATCGTCTGGTCTTCGAAGATCGAGAGCGCGAGCCCGCGGCCGAACGTGGCGTAGACGTCGCCGGCGCGAACCGCGAAGCGATCGGTCGTGGCCTCGATCCAGCGCTTGCGGAGCCCCTGCTGCTGCGGGCCGAAGTCGTTCGGATCGAGCCTTTGCGCGTCCGACGGCGAGTGGCTCAGGAAGGTGCCCCCGATCGCGTAGGGGCCCCGGGCGACCCGGGCATCGAGCCGGTTGTCGAGCACCGTCTCGCGATCTTCGGTGTTGTACCAACCTTCCATCTGGTTGGCGATCTGGTAGGTCGTCTCTCCCGCCTCCTGCCCCCAGGCCGGGCCGGCCGGGAGCAGAGTCGTCCACCCCAGGGCCGCCAGGGCGAAGCCGCCGGCGACCGTCCCCTTGCTCCGCATCACTTCCCCTCCGTGCCGCCTCCCAGAAGCGCGATGACCTTCGCCTCGAGTTCCTTCTCGTCACCGGGGTTGAACCCCAGCGTGTACTTTACGATGGAACCGTCCGGTGCGATCAGGACCGTCGTCGGGTAGTTGCGGACGTTGTAGAGGTTGCCGAGCTTGCGGGTGGGGTCGGGGAGGTTGACGAACTTGAACCCCTTCGACTGAATCGTCGGCTTGACCTTCGACGCGCTCTTCTGGTCATCGGACGGGATGCCGACCAGGGTGAATCCCTTCTCCTTGTGCCGCAGCCAGACATCCTGCAGCTTCGGCATCTCGAGCATGCAGGGTTTGCACCAGGTGGTCCAGAAGTCGAGCAGGACCGGTCCCTGCTTCAAGAGCTCGCTCAGCCGATAGGTCTTTCCATCGATCCCGACGGCTGTGAAGTCGGGCGCGGTCGTGAGGGACGACGCCGGCTTCTGCTCGCGCGGGACGGTCTCCTTGTCTTCGGCGCGAGCGGCGGAGTAAGGGACCACCAGGGCGGCCACCAGAAGCCACGCTGCCGCGACGCTCTGGGGCGTCCGGCCGCAACGATCAATCCAGGATGAGCGCATCGACCACTCCCTCTTGATGGATGGACCATGAAGGCCGCGCGAGCGGCGGTTCGCTCCACGATAGCCGATCGGGAGAGCCGCCACAATTGCTGGCGCGACGGATCAGGTAGACTGTTTGGAGACCCGGTCCGGCGCTCGCGACGGAACGCGCGCCCGGCGGTGGGGGGGAAAGACCATGGATCGTCCCGAGATCCGGCCGGTTCCCGGCCGGTCCGCAGATCCGTTCGCGATCCGGGAGCGGATCCGCGCCGCGGGCCTCGGCCTGGGGTTCTCCCGCGTCGGTTTCGCCGCCGCGGTACCGGGGGCCGAGATGGACCGCCTGCGGACCTGGCTCGATCGGGGCTACCACGGTGGCATGGCCTGGATGGCGCGCGACGTCGACGGGCGGGGCGACCCGGAGCGCATCCTGCCGGGTGCCCGCTCGGTCGTGGTCGTCTCGATGCGGTACCGGCATCCCGACCCGCCGCGACCGGAGGCCGCGCCCCGCATCTCTTGCTACGCCTGGGGAGATGACTACCACGAGGTGCTCGGGGCGCGGCTGCGCGCCCTGGAAGTGGGCCTCCGCGCCGAACATGAACGCACCCTGGCCGAGCAGGCGGTGACACCGTCGATCGAGGAGCCGGTCGGCGAGCGGTTCGGTGCGTCCTTTCCGGCGGAGCTTCGCACGCGCCTCGCCTGCGACACCTCCCCGGTGATGGACAAGGCGTGGGCCGAGGCCGCCGGGATCGGCTGGCTCGGCAAGAACGCCTGTCTGATTCATCCGCGGGAGGGATCCTGGTTCTTCCTGGGAGAGATCTTCACGAATCTCCCGCTCCCGCCCGACGCGCCGGTCGAGGATCGCTGCGGGACCTGCCGGCGGTGCATCGATGCCTGTCCGACCGACGCTCTCGTGGAGCCGTACGTCCTCGACGCGCGCCGCTGCATCTCGTATCTCACGATCGAGCATCGCGGCGACTTTGGCGCGGAGGAACGGGCCGCGCTGGGAGAGTGGCTGGTCGGCTGCGACATCTGCCAGGAAGTCTGTCCGTGGAATCGACAGAGCCCCCTCTCGGACGAGCCGCGCTTTGCGCCCCGCGCCGGCCTGGTCGAGCGGACCGCGGCCGAGTGGCGCGACCTGGACGACGAGCATTACCGCGAGGCGGTGCGCGGGACCGCGATCACGCGGGTGAAGCCGGGGATGATGCGGCGGAACGCCGGGGCGGTGATCGAGAATCGGAAAGAGGGGGACGTCGACGGGTAGCGCCGCTGGGGATGGGCGCCCTGCTCCCGGTTGTACGGCGGTCACCTCTGGTCACGGCTTGGCCCGAGCCGTTTGTTTCCCCCCGCGACTTGACATCGCCGCTCGCCGGTCGGTACCTTCGTGCGGTGGATGCGCGGGCCCCAGCCGCTGAACGCAGGTTTCCCCCCGAGGAGTGGGATCGAACATGGACAAGGATACGGTCGAGAAGACGCTGGACGAGCGGATCCGTCCCGCCATCATGATGGACGGCGGCAACATCGAGGTCGTCGACGTCAAGGAGAACAAGGTCTACGTCAAGTTGGTCGGAGCCTGCGGCACCTGCCCCAGCTCTCAGCTCACGCTCCGCATGGGCGTCGAGCGGGTCCTGCGGGAGCGGTTTCCGGAGATGGAGGCGCTGATCAGTCTGTGAGTCCAGGCACCGTCCCGGGGTGTGGGGGCTCGCGCCGGGCCGGGGAGGTGCAGATCGTGGCTCATCCTTCCGCCGCCCGTCAGAAGGCGGCCCGCGCTCCGACGCGGCCGGTCGTGCTGGTCGTCGAAGACGAGCGCGACATCGTCGAACTCCTGCAGTACAACCTCGAGAAAGACCGCTACCAGGTGCTGGTGGCGCCGAGCGGCGAAGCGGCCCTCGACCTCCTCGAGCGCCAGGCGGTCGATCTCGTCATCCTCGACCTGATGCTCCCCGGAATCGACGGCTTCGAAGTGAGCCGTCGGATGCGGGCGGAGGCGCGCACCAGCCGGATTCCCATCCTGATGCTGACGGCCCGGGCCGAGGAAGTCGACATCGTGACCGGCCTGGAGCTCGGTGCCGAGGACTATGTCACCAAGCCCTTCTCTCCGCGCGTGCTCATGGCCCGCGTCCGGACGATCCTGCGCCGCCGGGAAGGATCCGAAGAGCCGCCGCCCCGCACCCTCCGTCACGGTGAGCTGGAGATCGACTCCGGGCGCCACGAGGTCAGAGTCGGCGGCGTCTCGATCCCTCTGACTTTGACCGAGTTCAAGCTCCTGCTGCAGCTGGCCGGCCGCCCCGGGTGGGTCTTCACCCGCGATCAATTGCTCGATGCGGTGCAGGGCCCGGAGTCGTATGTGCTCGATCGCACGGTCGATGTCCATGTCGGTTCGCTGCGGCGCAAGCTGGGCGAGTTCGGGCATCGGATCGAGACGGTTCGCGGGGTCGGCTACAAGCTGAGCGACCTCCCCTGATCCGATGCCGAACCCGACTGTCCTCCGGCTGTGGCGTCGGCTCTACCTTCTGCCGTCGATCGCGTGGGCGCTGAGCGGTCTCTTCCTCGTCGTCACCGATTGCCAGCTCGACCTGGCGCTTCGACGCCAGCGGGCGGACGACTTCCGCCGTGAATCGGGTCGCGTCTCACGCCTCCTGGTCGCGAGCGACGCCGGCGATGCCGCCCGGTACCTCGATGCGCTCTTCGCCTATCGCCTCCCGGGGGACCGGCTGCAGCTGATCGACGGGAGTCAGCGGCTCCTGGCGGACACCGACCGCGACTCGGTCCTCTGGTTGCAACGTCCGGGGCACGCCGCGCGGGCCGTCGCGCGCTGGGCGGCGGGGCAGAGGCCCGAGGTGGACCGGGCCATCGTGGACGAGGATCTGCGGTGCGAGTTCCTGGGCCGGATATCGGGGGAGCCGGACCCTCTGCGCGTGATCTGGACGCGAAGCGCGCCCCGGTCACCGTTCGGCGGACCGCTGCAGCGCGCGCTCATCCTCGGCTGGCTGGGTTTCGGCTTCCTGCTCGTCTGGTCGGGTTGGCGCGGCGTGACCCGGTTCGAACGATCGGTCGCCGCGCTGCGGCGGATGATCCGAACGATTGATCAGCGCCCGCTCGGTGAGCCGGGCCCGATCTCGGAGTCCGACCCGGTCGAGCCGTCGGGCGGCGAAGACGATCTCGACCTCGCCTACGACCTGGCGGGCGTCCGGCGACGGATGACCCGCGAACTGGCGATCGTGCGCGAGGAGAGCCGGCAACGGGATGCGATCAACGAGCGGATGCCCGAGGGGCTCCTGGCGATCGACGGGAAACGCCGCATCATCCTGGTCAACGCCGCGGCGCGGCGCCTGTTGGGAATGGCGGAGATCCCTCCGGAGGGCGCCCGGCTGGTGGAGGTCGTCCGGATCAGCGCCCTGCACCGTTTCGTGGAGGCGCGGCTGGCGGGGCACGACCCTCCCGAGACCGACCTCGAGACGGACGGGGGCCGGCGCACCCTTCGCGTCCAGGCGACCACGCTGACCGATCCGGAGGGGGCGCCGCGCGGCCTGGTGCTGCTTCTGACCGACACCACCGCCGTGCGTCGCCTGGAGCAGATCCGGAAGGACTTCGTCGACAACGTGAGCCATGAGCTCAAGACGCCGCTGACGACGTTGCGAGGCTACGTCGAGACGCTCCTGGACGGCGCCCACGACGACGCGCGCACCCGCGTCCAGTTCCTTCGGATCATGCACCAGAACGCCGAGCGGATGCACCGGATCGTCGAGGACCTGCTCAACCTCTCCCGGATCGAGTCGCAGGGACGGCAGATCGAGCGCCATCCGATCCGCATTCCGGAATTGGCGGCGCGGGTCATCGAAGAGAAACGGCCGGACGCCGAGGCGCAGAACGTGCGGCTGGTCTTCCGGGATGAGTGCGGCCCGGTGCCGTTCCGCGGCAACGCCTTCATGCTGGAACGGGCGCTGTCGAATCTGATCGACAATGCCATCAAGTATGGCGGGCAGGGACACGAGGTCCTGCTTCGGGGCTGGCGGGAGGGGGCGCAACTCATCCTGGAAGTCCGCGACGAAGGCGCCGGGATCGCGGAGCAGCATCTTCCGCGTCTGTTCGAGCGCTTCTACCGGGTCGACCGCGGGCGCTCCCGAGAGTTGGGAGGGACCGGGCTCGGGCTGGCGATCGTCAAGCATGTGGCGCTCGCCCACGGGGGCGAGGCGACGGTGGCGAGCGAGCCGGGTCGCGGTTCGGTCTTCACTCTGGCCCTCCCCTGGGTCGACGCCTGACCTTCGCGGTCAGCCCGCGCCCGACGCGGCGGGATAGGGGCACTCGGCGAAGAGGGGACACCGCTCGCAGGCCGGGCGCCGCGCGATGCAGCAGGCGCGACCGTGGTGGATCAGAAGGTGTGACAACCGGGTCCAGTCACGACGCGGGAAGAGCGGCATGAGCGCGAACTCGATCTTGACCGGATCGGTCGCGGCAGTCAGCCCGAGGCGTCCGGAAAGACGCTGCACGTGCGTGTCGACCGTGATGCCGGGGACACCGAACGCCTCGCCCAGGACCACATTCGCTGTCTTCCGTCCGGCGCCGGGGAGGCGAAGCAGCTCCTCCATCGTGCGCGGCATCTCTCCGCCGAACTCCTCGACCAGGACGCGGCAGGCTCCCAGGATGCTCTTCGCCTTGGCCCGGTAGAAACCGGTGGGACGGATCATGGTCTCGAGCTCTGCGGGACCCAGAGCGAGGTAGTCCTCCGGTCGCCGGCAGCGGGCGAAGAGCGCGGGGGTCACCTGGTTGACGCGTTCGTCGGTGCATTGGGCGGAGAGGACGGTGGCGACGAACAACTCGAGCGGGTTCTGGTGACGGAGGGCGCAGGCCGCCTCGGGATAGGCGCGCTTCAAGCCGGAGAGGCCCGGGGGGGCCCGGGCCACGCGCTCTTTGGGGGCACGGGCGGCCCCCCCCCGGGCGGCCCCGCCCGGGGGGGACGACTGCACCTGGGCAGGCGGCCTCCGGTCCGCGCGGGTCGTGGTCGTCCGCCTGATCTTCGATCTCTCCTCTGCCATCCTTCCTCCCCTGGCTCACCCGGCTCCCCGGCGATCCTGCCCGAAGCGCGCTCCCGGCGCCACCCCGACCCGATTCCCGCGATCCTTGACACCCGACGGAACCGGCCGGTAGCCTCACGCGTTAGCAGCTTGGATGCGCAGTCCGGCGGGCTCGAACGGGGCTCGACCGGGGCGCCCTACCCCAGGAGGAACGCCCGCTCATGCCCAGGCAGAGTCCCCCGGTGGCCGTCCGCCCGACCGGTTTCCGGAGCGCTTGAGGTGAAGGCCGGCGACGGCTGGCCGGTCCCGGGCCCGCTACTCAGCCGCATCGAAAGTCCAGCGGATCTCCGCGCCCTCTCGGTCGAGGAGCTGCCGCAGGTCTGCCGTGAGGTGCGTGAGTTCATCTGGGAGACGATCAACCGCGCCGGCGGGCATCTCTCCGCCAGTCTCGGCGTCGCCGAGCTGACGGTTGTCCTCCACTACCTCTTCGATACGCCGCGCGATCGGATCCTTTGGGATGTCGGCCACCAGGGGTATGTCCACAAGGTTCTGACCGGCCGGCGCGACCAGCTCCGCACGATCCGGCAGTTCCGCGGCATCAGCGGTTTTCTCAAGCGGGCCGAGAGCCCCTACGACGTGCTGGGGGCGGGGCACGCGTCGACCGCCATCTCGGCGGCGCTGGGCGTGGCGACGGCTCGTGATGTCGGGGGGGAGCAGTACCGGGTGGTGGCGATCGTCGGTGATGGCGGGATGACCGGCGGCCTGGCCTACGAAGGGCTGAACAACGCCGGCGCCTCGGGACGCGACATGATCGTCGTGCTGAACGACAATGCGATGTCGATCTCGCCGAACGTCGGGGCGATCTCGCGCTACCTCACTTCGGTCATCAGTCATCCGCTCTTCAACCGGATGAAGGGCGACATCTGGGATCTGTCGGAGAAGATGCCGAAGAGCGAGGCCTTCCGCCAGTTCGTCCGCAAGGTGGAGGAGAGTCTCAAGACTCTCGTGA
The DNA here is from genome assembly GCA_964371055.1 of uncultured bacterium. GTDB lineage: Bacteria > Eisenbacteria > RBG-16-71-46 > CAIMUX01 > CAIMUX01 > CAYJLF01. The sequence goes on from CAYJLF010000008.1 coordinate 26,955, forward strand.
CGCCCGGAATGCTCTTCGAGGATCTCGGTTTTCGCTACTTCGGCCCGATCGACGGACACGACGTGCGGGAGTTGATCTCGGTGCTGGAGAAGGTCCGGGACCTCAAAGGACCGATCCTCATCCATGTGCAGACGCGGAAGGGAAAGGGCTACGAGGTCTCCGAGCTCGATCCGAGGAAGTATCACGGCGTGAAGGGGATTCAGCCCGGGAGCGGCAAGGTCGAGCCCCGGCGCCCGGCTTTCACCTACACCGAGGTCTTCGGCAACGGCCTGACCCGGCTGGCGGCCGATCACCCCCGCCTGCTGGCCGTCACGGCGGCGATGGTCGACGGGACGGGACTCGTTCCCTTCGCGCGCGCCTACCCCGGGCGTTTCTTCGACGTCGGCATCGCCGAGGCGCATGCCAGCACCTTCTGCGCCGGACTCGCGATGGAGGGGATGCGGCCGGTCGCGGCGATCTATTCGAGCTTTCTGCAGCGTGCCTACGATCAGATCATCCATGACATCGCGCTGCAGCATCTGCCGGTCGTCTTCTGCCTCGATCGGGCCGGCCTGGTGGGCGAGGATGGCCCGACCCATCACGGCACCTTCGACCTGAGCTACCTCGGGTGCGTGCCCGGGATGGTGGTGGCCGCGCCCCGACACGGCACGGAACTCCTCGGCCTGCTTCAGTCGGCGCTCGCGTGGGACGGCGGGCCGTTCGCCATCCGCTATCCGCGCGACCAGGTGCCGGAGGAGGAGATGCCGGAGTTCCCCGGGCCGATCGAGGTCGGCACCTGGGAGATCCTGCGCGATCCCGCGCCGCTCACGCTTCTGGCCGTCGGTTCGATGGTGCCGGTGGCGCTCGAGGCGGCGGAGATCCTGGCCCGGGAGGGCCCGCCGGTCGGAGTCATCAATTGCCGCTTCGTGCGGCCGCTGGATGAAACTCTCCTCGCCCGAGTCGCAGGGGCTGCCCGGTGGGTCGTCACGCTGGAGGAGAACGTCCTGGCCGGAGGATTCGGCAGCCAGGTGGCCCGCTGGATCGAGAACCTGCCCGATGGGCGACGTCCGCACCTCTCGATGATCGGCCTGCCCGATGCCTTCATCGAGCATGGTTCGCGGAGCGAGTTGCTCGAGCTGTGCGGGCTGACGGCCGCGCAGGTCGCATCACGGTTGCGGCGCGAGAAGGTCTTGGGAGCTGAGGGGCCGGCGGAGGGAAAGCTCCCGGCCACCGGTCTGGAGCTGATCGAGGATGAACCACGGGCCGATGCATCCGTCCGGAGCCTGCCGGGCGGCGGGGAAAGGCGGTGAGGATGGGCTTCGCATCGATTCGGGAATGTACGGTGACGAGCGGTGTTTTGGCGGGGGAGAAGGCTGACCTGCTCGTGCTCCCCGTGAGCAAGGATGCGCTGCAGTTGTCCGTGGACGTGCGGGAGGTCCTGGGCGGAGACGGGCCGGTGGCCGCCGCCCTGGCGTCCGGCGACTTCAAGGGGGATCCGAACGAGGTGCTGCTCGTCTATGCCGGACACCCTTCCTTCGCCCGCGTCCTCCTCCTCGGGATCGGTCCGATCAAGGATCTGACCCTGGAGCGAGTCCGTTCGACGGGCGCCGCAGCTCTGCGCCGCGCCCGTGACCTCGGCGTGGGGCGCGCTCTCTTCGTCCTGCCGTACCCGGGGGTGACCGCCTGGACGAGGGCCGAACAGCTGACGGCTGCCGTCGAGGGGGCGTTTCTCGGCACCTGGCAGTTCACCGACCTCAAGACGGTCGATCGGGAGAAGTTCAAGTTCGTCGGCAGCGTCGGCTTCCTCCTGCCGGCGGACACCCCGGCGCCGGAGGCGGACGCGGCGCTTCATCGCGGCCGCGTTCGTTCCGAGGGGGTGATCCTCGCGCGCGAACTGGCGCAGACGCCGGCCAACCTGATGACCCCGACGCTTCTCGCGCGGGCCGCCGAACAGGTGGCGCGCGAAGAGGGGCTCCGCTCGACCATTCTCGAACGGGCGGAGTGCGAGGCGCTCGGGATGGGACTCTATCTGGGCGTGGCCCGCGGATCCGAGGAGCCGCCGAAGTTCATCGTCCTGGAGTATGACGCCGGACGCAAGGACGCGCCCAAGGTGGCGCTGGTCGGCAAGGCGGTGACCTTCGACGCCGGCGGAATCTCGCTCAAGCCGGCGGCCGGAATGCACGAGATGAAGTGGGACATGTGCGGGGGCGCGGCCGTGATCGGGGCGATGAAGTGCCTCCGCGCGCTCGCCTGTCCCGTCGATGTCATCGCGGTCGTTCCCGCCGTGGAGAACCTGCCGAGCGGTCGGGCGACCAAGCCGGGGGATGTGCACAAGAGCTACCTCGGCAAGACGGTCGAGATCCTGAACACCGACGCCGAGGGGCGGCTGATCCTGGCCGATGCGCTCGGCTGGACGGTGCGGAATCACAAGCCGGCCGCCATCATCGACCTCGCCACGCTCACCGGCGCGGTGCTCGTGGCGCTCGGGCATCATGGCGCCGCGGTCCTGACCAACAACGACCCGCTGATGGGACGGATCGACGCGGCGGCGCGCAGCAGCGGCGAGCGGGTCTGGCGCCTGCCGATCTGGGAGGAGTATCCCGAGCACCTGAAGAGCGACACCGCCGACCTCAAGAACATCGCGGACGGCAACGCGGGCGGCGGCACCATCGCCGGCGGCGCCTTCCTGCGCGAGTTCGTCGAGGAGACCCCCTGGGCGCACATCGACATCGCCGGAACCGCCTATTGGGACAAAGACCGACCGCACCTGCCGAAGGGGCCGTCGGGTTACGGCGTGCGCCTGCTCCTCGACCTGCTCGAGGGGTACGGCCGGTCCGAGTGAGGGCGCTCATCGTCGTCACGACGAGCGCGGCGAAAGGCCGACAAAAGGCAGGGGGAGGGGAGGACGATGCGGGAACATGACATGATCATTCTCGGGACCGGCCCGGCCGGGCTCACGGCCGCGATCTACGCGGCGCGGGCCAACCTGAAGCCGCTGGTGCTCGACGGACGCCAGCCCGGCGGTCAGCTCACGGTCACGAGCGAAGTGGAGAACTACCCGGGCTTCCCCGAGGCGGTGACGGGGCCCGAGCTGATGGATCGATTCCGCGCCCAGGCGGAGCGCTTCGGCGCGATCTTCGAGACCGGGACCGTCCTGGAGGCTGACCTCAGCCGGCGGCCGTTCGTGCTCAAAGTCGAGGATGGCGAGGATGTCGCCGCGCGCACGTTGATCATCGCGACGGGGGCATCGGCGAAGTACCTCGGTCTGCCGTCGGAGAAGGCGCTGATGGGAGCCGGAGTCTCCGCCTGTGCGACGTGCGACGGGTTCTTCTTCCGTGGCAAGGAGATCGCCGTCATCGGAGGGGGAGACACCGCGATGGAGGAAGCGACCTATCTGACGCGCTTCGCCACCAAGGTCACCCTGATCCATCGGCGCGAAGGGTTCCGCGCCAGCAAGATCATGCTCGACCGGGCCCAGGCCAACCCGAAGATCGAGTGGCTGTTGAACACGCGCGTCCTCGAGTGCCTCGGTGTAGAGGAACGGAAGCTTCGCGGCCTTTTGATCGAGGACACGCGGGACGGAAGCCGCCGGGAGTTCCCCTGCGAGGGGCTCTTCCTGGCGATCGGGCACGAGCCGAACACCGCACCGTTCCGCGGACAGCTCGACACCGACGAGATCGGGTACATCAAGGTGCAGGAGCCGAGCACACGCACGAAGGTGGCGGGTGTCTTCGCCTGCGGGGACGCGGCCGACCACGTCTACCGCCAGGCGATCACCGCCGCTGGCACCGGCTGCCGCGCCGCGATCGACGCCGAGCGCTTCCTCGAGGCCGAGGGACGTTGAACCGCCGGGGGATCTCAGCGCGAGACCTCGGGAGCGGGATGGCGGCGGCCGGAGCAGCGGACCGATGAACGCGCAACCCGAGCGCTGGGCGCCCGTGTTTCCGCTCCAGCTCGTGTTGCTGCCTGGGGAGTCGGTCCCGTTGCACATCTTCGAGCCGCGCTACCGCGCGATGACACGGCGATGCCTCGAGAGCGGGGCCCCGTTCACGATCTTCCTGGCGCAGGAGGAAGCGCTGGCGCGGATCGGTTGCGAGGCGCGGATCGCGCGGGTGCTCCACCGCCACGACGACGGCCGGCTCGACATCCTCTGCCGGGGAGAGGGGCGCGTCACGCTGCGGGAGCTCCGGGAACACGAGGACGGTTATCTCGAGGGACGCATCGAGAGTCTCCTCGATTCCGAGGAAGAAGCCGATGCCGACCTCTGCATCGTCCTGGCGCGCCTGCACGAGGAGTACCGGAGGCTGGTCGAGGACGACGAGCCGGTGTCGGATCCACAAGCCGAGGGGAGCGACGAGGAGCCGCAGGCGGGGCCGCAGACGGGCTCGGTCCGCGAGGACTCTTCGTCCGGCGCCTTTGGACTCGCGGCCGGCGTGCAGATGGATCTGATGGAGCGGCAGGCGCTGTTGGAGAGCGACTCGGAAATCCACCGGCAGCAGTTCCTGATCCGGCATCTCTCGCGGCTCGTGCCTCAGGTCCGCGCGCTCAACGACAACCGCCGGCGGATCCGCGGCAACGGCAAGCCGCGACCTTCGGCCTGACCAACGGGAGATCCGGCGATGGACGTGGATCGGGAAACTCTGGAGGTGGACGTCCTGGTGGTGGGCGGGGGGCCGGCCGGCCTGGCGGCGGCCCTGCACCTGAAGCGTCTCGCCGCCTCGGCGGGGTCGGAGCTGGAAGTCGCCGTGATCGAGAAGGGAGGGGAGTTCGGGCACCACTCCCTGAGCGGCGCGGTCATGGATCCGCGCGGGCTCAGCGAGCTCATCCCCGACTTCGCGGAGCGCGGCTGCCCGATCGACGCAGAGGTGCGGGAGGATGCGCTCCACTACCTGACCCGGACGCGCGCCCGCCGCTTTCCTCTCACCCCTCCGGGCTTCGGCAATCACGGCAATCTGATCGTCAGCCTGAACCGGCTCGTCGCCTGGCTGGCCTCACAGGTCGAGGCGGCCGGCGTCAACCTCTTCGCCGGCTTCGCGGGGCAGGAGATCCTCTACGAAGGCGACCGGGTCGTCGGGGTTCGCACCGGGGACAAGGGGCTCGATCGCGACGGGAAGCCGAAGGCGAACTTCGAGCCCGGCGTCGACATCCGCGCGCGGATCACGATCCTGGCGGAGGGGGTGCGAGGCAGCCTGACCCGGGAGCTGGTGAATCGGCTGAAGTGTGACGAAGGGCGCAATCCGCAGAGCTACGCCACCGGCGCGAAGGAGCTCTGGGAAGTGGCGCCGGAGCAGGCGAACGCCGGCCGGGTGGCGCACACGCTCGGTTTTCCGCTCGACGGGCGTACCTACGGCGGCGGCTGGATCTACGATCTGGCCGCGAACCAGGTCTCGATCGGCTTCGTCGTGGGGCTCGATGGCGGCGATCCGTTCCTCGATCCGCACCGGCTGCTGCAGGAATTCAAGACGCACCCCATGGTCCGCGAGCGCTTGCGCGGGGGAAAGCTCATCCGCTACGGCGCGAAGGCGATTCCGGAGGGGGGATACTGGGCGATCCCTCGCCCCTACGCGGACGGCGTGCTTCTGGTCGGCGATACGGCGGGATTCCTGAACGCCCAGCGCCTGAAAGGGATCCACCTCGCGATCAAGACCGGAATGCTGGCGGCCGAGACGGCGCACGAGGCCCTCTCCGCGTCAGACGCGGCTCCGGCGTCCCTGGCGGGCTTCGAACGCCGACTACGGGAGAGCTGGGTCCACGATGAGCTCTGGTCCTGCCGCAACTTCCGGCAGGCGTTCCAGGGTGGTCTGCTGGCCGGGATGGCGGAGGTGGGAGTCCAGATGCTGACCGGCGGTCGGGGAGTCCGCGCGCGCCGCGGCGCGAAGCCGGACCACGCGCACTTCGAGACGCTGGAGGCCCGCGGGCGGGCCGGCCGGTCGGTCGAGCCGCCGCCGCCTCTGGCGGACGACGCGGACAACTTCGGATTCGCCAAGCTGACCTCGGTCTATCACTCGGGCACGCTGCACGAGGAGAACCAGCCCTGTCATCTGAAGGTGGCCGATCTCGACATCTGCCGCACGCGATGCGCACAGGAGTACGGCAATCCCTGCGAGCACTTCTGTCCGGCATCGGTCTACCACATGGTGCCGGACGAAGGGCGTCCCGGAAAACGCCTGCAGATCGACTTCACCAATTGCGTCCACTGCAAGACCTGCGACATCCTCGATCCGTACCAGATCATCACGTGGGTCCCCCCGCAGGGAGGGGAAGGACCGGTCTACTCGAACCTGTAGCCGGCTGCGCCCGTCCGGGGGGAGAGGCGGGCGGCAACCGGTCGGCGCGCCGCCTCATCCAAGCGTATGGAGGGGGCCGTCTGGAGGGGAGGGTGGTCCCGCGCTCAGGGAGGAAGAGGCTCATGTCCATTCTGGTCGTTCGGCTCTACGGCGATCCGGTTCTCAGGCGGAAGGCCGAGCCGGTAGAGAACATCGACGACGAGATTCTCCGCCTGGCGGACGACATGGTCGAGACGATGTACGCGGAGAACGGAATCGGCCTGGCCGCGCCCCAGGTGGGCCGTTCGCTGCGGCTGCTCGTAGCCGATGCGTCTCACCATGACGGCGGGGGCGGGCCGCGGGTCTTCATCAATCCGGAGATCATGGAGAGCTGGGACGAGTGGATCTTCGACGAAGGATGCCTTTCCCTGCCTGAGCTCTCGGCCGAGATCACTCGCCCGGAAGGGATCCGCGTGCGCTTCCAGGACCGCGAGGGAGAGCTCCGCGAGGAGGAGTTCCATCAGGTCTGGGCCCGCGTCCTCCAGCACGAAATCGACCACCTCGACGGCAGGCTCTTCATCGATTACCTGAGCCCGATGCGCCGGGCGCTCCTGGAGCGGCGCCTGCGTGAACTGGCGAAGGAGTCGAAGGCCCGCATGATCCCTTGACGGCGTCCGAGCCCGGAGGACAGGCGGCACGGGCCTCGTTCCCGGCCTCGTTCGTTCTTCAAGCTTCTGACCGCCGGGACGATCCAGCCGGACAGCCTCACGCCCCGCAGCACTCGCTCGCGCGGCCGCACGCCTCGATCGCCTCGACCAGCTTTGGTCGCAGCACTTCCCAGGCCTCCTCACAGGTTCCCTGCAGATCGCAGCCGGCGGCCAGCGGGTGGCCGCCGCCACCCAGCGCCGCCGCGGCACCGTCGATGGCGCAGGCCCCCTTGGAGCGCAGCGAGACCTTGATCTCCCCAGGCTCCATCTCCTTCAGCGTGGCCGCCACTTCGACGCCGCGGATCTCGAGGATGTGCTGGATGCTGTCCCTCATCTCGTCGCGGTCGAGTCCCAACTCGCCGATCAGCCGGTGGGGAATCGTCACGTAAGCCAGGCGTCCTTCGCACTCGAACCGCACCGAGCTCAGCGCCCAGCCGAGCAGGCGGGCCTTGGCCGGCGAATTCGAAGCGAAGAGATGCCGGTAGACTTCGTTGGTGTCGACGCCGCGCGTGATCAGGTCGGCCGCGATCAGGAGGCTGGCCGGATTGCTCCGGATATGCTTGAACGAGTTGGTGTCGAAGCTGATCGAGACGTAGAGGGCCTGAGCCACCTCGCGCGTGATCGACCAGCCCAGGTTCTGGTGCAGGAGACGATAGACGAGTTCACCGGTCGAGGCGGCATCGCAGTCGCCATAGACTTCGGGACGCGCCTCGCCCCTTTGCGGGTGATGATCGAGAAAGACGACCTGGGCCGCCCGCGGCTCGAGCCAGTCGGCGAGATCGCCCAGCATTTCCTTCTGGTGGGTGTCGAGGACGATCGCCAGGTCCCAGGCGGCGTCCGGGGCCTCTGCCTCGAGCGTCGTCCGTTCGGTCATCGATCGATCGGGGTCGAGGAAGCGATAGCGGGGAGGAAGCGTCTCCGGCAGGAGGCGGGTGACGTCATGTCCATGCTCTTCCAGCGCCCGGCCGAGGGCGAGCGTCGACCCGATGCCGTCCCCGTCCGGGCCGGCGTGAGTGGTCAACACGATGCGCGGAGCCTGCAGGATCCGCCCCGCCAGTTCCTTCAGTCGCGGAGCACGTCGCACGGCGCCCTCCCCCGGGTAATCAGCATTTTGTTCGCGAGCCAGAACGACGGAGTATAGGGACGACCGGGCGGAGGGTCAATGCGTCGTCGTCGCTGGGGCGAGGAGTCCGGCGAGTCTCTCGATCTCCGTTCGATCGATCTCGTCGAACGCCGCCGGCAGATGACTGTCCAGGTCGAGGACCGCGATCAGGGCTCCCGCCGGATCACGGACCGGGATCACCAGTTCGGATCGGGAACGGGAGTCGCAGGCGATGTGCCCGGGGAAGGCGTGGACGTCGGGGACCAGGATCGACCTCCCTTCCGTCGCCGCGGTCCCGCAGACGCCGCGCCCGAAGGGGATGCGCAGGCAGGCGAGCGGCCCCTGGTAGGGCCCGATAACGAGCGTCTCGCCCGGGTGCGCGCGGTAGAAGCCCACGAACGAGGCGTGGGGCATCTCTTCGAAGAGCAGACTCGCCGCGGTCGCCATCCGCGCGATCAGATCAGACTCGTCCGCCAGCACGGCGGCGATGCGCTCGCGGAGCTCACCGTGCCGTCTCCGCCTCGCCTCCGGCTCAGCGGGCCAGGGGGATGTCGGCTCGCCCGCCGCGCCTTCGATCTCTGGTCGGTTCCTCGCCGTCACCGGGTCGTCCCACGGGGCCAGACGAACGAGGCCCGCGCCCCGCTCGCCGGCTCCATCGCCCAGTAGCGGCCTCGCGCGAGGCGCAGCTCCGCGCGACCCGGTCGGTAGAGGATCCGTCCGTCGCCCGTCGGCTCCGGGAAGATCCGGCCGAGCAGCCGCCCCTGCAGGTCGAAGAGCCGAACCGGCTCGACGGCACCGCCCGCGCGCAGCAGGGTGAGGACCGGACCGTCCGGATCGCCGTACCCTGTGACGATGAGCCGCGGCCCGCCGTCCTCCTCGCGTTCCAGCGGAAGGCGAACCGCGCCCCAGCCTTCCGCGCCAGGCGGGGTCGCTCCGCCGAGCGGTTCCGCGTTCCGGCGAAGAAAGGCGAGGACTTCGTCGCGACTCCATCGCCCGTCGAAGAGCCCGCCGCGCACGCCCGCCGACAGGATGAGGCCGATCGCCCCCGCGACGTGCGGACAGGCGGCCGAGGTTCCCCAGAACGCGTGGAGCGCTTCGGTCGTGACCCGGTCGGGGCCGACCAGTTCGGGCTTGGCGAGTCCGGTCAGCGTCGGGCCTCGCGAACTGAAGACCTCGAGCGATCCGCTGCTCCAGCCGAATGCCCCAACGGCGATCGCGTCGGGCGCGTCGGCCGGCATGGCGAGGCTTCCTTCCGGTATCTGGCTGGCCGGAGCGAGTTCGCCATCGGTGCGAATGACGCGGACGAAGCGCCCGTCCGCCTCACCGCCGGTGGTGCGGACACGCAGATAAAGGCCTTCGTAGGTGGCGTTCGCCTGCCAGAAGAGCGGGCGGAAGGCATACGGATAGTCGGCCCAGTCATACTGGGACGAGGCCAGCGTCCGTCCATCGGCGCTGATCAGGTCGACCTCGAAGGTGACCCCCTGATGCTGGGGCCAGCGGTCCCAGAGCAGCCAGACCACGAGGTCGGTCCCTTCACCGATGGACGGCAGTCGGATCGCCTCCGACTTCGCGGCATCGACATCCAGGATCCGGTCGTTGTCCTCGTCGGACCAGGGGCCTCCCCAGTGTCCGTCGGCGAAGTTGCCCGCGGCATTCACCCAGAGGACGCCGTTCTGCCGCGCGCGCTCCACGAGGCCGTGGATCGGGCCTCTGCCGTCGCCGCCGCCGAAGGGCCAGCCGATGGAGTGGCTGATCACCTCCACCCCTTCATCGATCATCCAGTCGACGGCCTGGGACATCTCCGCCGGCGTTCCGGCGTTGGCCAGGTAGAGCTCCGCCTCCGGCGCTACATCGTGCACCAGTTCGGCGCAGGCGGTGCCATGCGTCTCGCCCCCCCCCGTGATGTCGGCGCCGCCGCCGTCCACGTAGAACGAGCGCGCGGTCACCTTCCGTGGGAGCTCCGATCCGAGCAGGCGGTCGTATCCCGCGAAGCCGACATCGATGACGCCGATCCGGGCGCCGGCGCCGCGGCCGAAACGGGACCAGAATTCCGGCGCGCGCATGCCGTCGAGCCCCTCGGAACGGGCGAGGGGAAGCGGGCGCGGCGGAAGTCCGATGTGCCGCACTCCCGGCACGCGGGCCAGTTCGATCACTCGGGCCGGTGGGATCCGCACCTGCACCGAGGATCCGAGCGTGCCGACCACCGTGCAGTCGACGATGCCCGACTCCCACGTCGGATCGACGCCGACGCTCGTCTCGTCCATCGTCAGCCAGAGCGTGATCCTCCCATCGGTGCCGACGACGGGGTCGAAGGGGGACGAGGTCCCGCTCGCCGCGTCGGCCGCCGTCCCTCCGCCCAACGGCGCGCCGCCCCGCGCCGGGTCGGACGTCGCACGCTCGATGAGGCGCGCGACCGGCGCCTGGATGACGGCGGTCGCCGCCCGGGCCATCGGCGCGGGGAGAAGCCACAGGAGGCCGAAGAGGACGATTCCGCCTCGAGGGAACTGGCGGGTCGGTCGGAGAGCGGAACTGGCTGGCTGCATGCGGTCCGTCCTTTTCCTTGCTCAGAATCGGTAGGAGAGGCCAAGGCCGAGGGAGACGTGGGTCGGCGTGGAGCGGGCCTTTCCTTCGTCGCTGCGTCCGGTCGGCCTCAGGATCTCCCGGTGACCGCCCGTGAGCACGATCCGCCCCGTCGCGCTGATCGAGAGACGTCCGAAGGCGATTTCCGACTCGAGGCTCCCGCTTCCGCCGACATCGGATCGGCGGCCGCGCAGCGTCGTCGTCTCGTCGAAGAGCGTGTAGGCGATCGTCTCGCGCGTGAAGACGACCGCGGGACCGACTCCGATCCAGAGGCCGACGTCGTGCGCGGCGATTCGGGCGCGGAGCGGGCGGAACTGGAACTCCGTCACGAATGGCAGGAGGGTCAGGGATCCCTCGGCCGACGCGGCGAGCCCGGGATCGAGCGCGTCTTCGGTCCGATGCCAGTCGAGCATGACCTGCGCGCGGAAGCGGGGCGACCAGGCATAGCGGAGTCCGCCTCCGAAGCCCGGGTGGGGTGCGGAGCCGTAGATCTCCCGGATCGTATCGTCGAGCGCAAGGGCGCCGCGGGGGCCGAAGCTCGCGCTCCATCCTCCCGCCGGCGAGGAAGTGGGCCGGCGCGGGACGGAGTCCAGCTCCTGGGCCGGGGCCGGGATCGCGCCGACGGATGACAGGAGGATCGCGAGGCCTGCGCCCAGCGCGGCGGCGTTCAACGGAACGCCTCGATGCCGGTCGCGGCCGCCCCGATCACCAGCCCGTGGATGTCGTGAGTTCCCTCGTAGGTAGAGACCGACTCGAGGTTGCAGAGATGCCTCCCGGTGGCGTACTCGTCCGTGATGCCGGCTGCCCCGAGGATATCGCGCGCCGTGCGCGCGGTCTCGAGTGCCACAGCGACATTGTTCCGCTTGGCCAGTGATACCTGCCAATGCCGGAGTTTACCCTCTTCCTTGAGACGTCCGAGTCTCCAGGCGAGGAGCTGTCCCTTGGTGATCTCGCTCGCCATCCAGGCCAGCTTCCGCTGGACAAGCTGGAACGACGCGATCGGGCGGTCGAACTGCCGTCGTTCGAGCGCATAGCGCAGAGCTTCGTCGTAGCAGGCCTGCGCCGCCCCGAGCGCCCCCCAGGCGATTCCGAAGCGAGCCTGGTTCAGGCACTGGAGAGCGGCCCGCAGACCGTTCGCGCCGGGGAGCAGCGCGCCGGCGGGGAGGCGGCATTGATCGAAGATCAGCTCGGAGGTGACCGAGGCCCGCAGCGACCACTTGTGCCGGACCTCGGCGGTCGAGAATCCGGATGTGCCCCGTTCGACGAGGAAGCCGCGAATCCCCTCGGCGGTGCGGGCCCAGACCACCGCGACATCGGCGATGCCGCCATTGGTGATCCACATCTTCGACCCTTGCAGGATCCAACCGTCACCGTCGGGGGTGGCGCGGGTCTCCATGCCGCCGGGATCGGAGCCGTGGTCCGCTTCGGTCAGGCCGAAGCAGCCGATCGCCGCTCCCGTGCGCAGGCGCGGAAGCCAGCGCTCCTTCTGTTCCGTCGTGCCGAACTCGCGGATCGGGTACATCACGAGCGAGCCCTGCACCGACGCGAACGAACGCAGCCCGGAATCGCACCGCTCCAGTTCCTGCAGGATCAGGCCGTAGGCGACGTCGCTCAGGCCCGCGCACCCGTAGTCGGTGAAGGAGGCGCCGAAGATCCCCATCGCTCCCATCTCGGGCACCAGCGCCGAGGGAAAGGTCCCCGCACGAGCGTGGTCCCGGATCAGCAGCATCGCGCGGGAGTCCACCCAGCCCCGCACCGTCTCGCGCGCCGCCCGTTCCTCCTCGGTCAGGAGGTCCTCTACCCGGTAGAGATCGAGTTCCCGGAACGCGGGCATGCTTCTCTCCTGGCCACTCCGTTGGTAACTTGTTGTGAAACAATGAGTTCAGCTCGGGGCTGCCCTGGATGGTACCACCCTGGGCCGGATAGGGTCAACGGATCCGGCAAGTTCTTGACAGGGGGGAAGTCGCAAGGATATCCTGCCGTTTCCCGGGATGCAGCTCCGAAGGAGCGGGTCGATCTTCCCGTGAAACCGATTTACAGGACGAGGGGGGGAAACGAGCGCTTGCCAGGCATTCGCGTCAAAGATAACGAATCATTCGAGAGCGCGCTTCGCCGCTTCAAGAAGAAGTGCGAGAAGGCGGGCATCCTGTCCGACGTGCGTAAGCACCAGCACTTCGAGAAGCCGAGCGAGAAGCGGAAGCGGAAGGAAAACGCGGCGCGCCGGAAGATGCAGGCCCTACAGCGGGCCCAGCAGAGCTACTGATCGCGCTCGTCCAGTGGCGGACGGCAGCGGCCCAAGGCCCAGGCCAAAGCCCAGGTCCAGCCGGCCGGCCGCGCGAGAAGGCCCGGTAGCCCCAAGCGACCGGAGCTGAGGAGAGGGGCGGCCGTGAGGATTCGATCCTCGAGGCATGACTGAAGATCCGGAGCCGGTTGCCGCGCCCGCAACCGGCTTCGTCACCGAAGGGCGCAGCGGTCGCCGCCCCGAGTTGAACCCCCACACGCTGGACGTTCTGGAGTTCGAGAAGGTCCGCCGGATGTTACTCCGGTGGACCTTCTCCATCCCTGGGCAGGAACATGTCCGGGCGCTGGCTCCCGACCTCACTCCCGACGCGATCAGGCTCTCGCAGGAGCGGATCTCCGAGTGGAAAGCGCTCGAGCTTCGCGGTGAAGCCCCGGGCGCGGCCGAAATCGACGATCTTCGCCCGCTCTTCCTGCGGCTCGAACGGGGGACCGGTTTCCTCGACGCCGCCGAGCTCTACCGCTTCCTGCCGTTTCTCGACCACCTGACCCGCCTGCGCGCCCTCTGGTCCTCGGGCGAAGCGCCGGCGGCCGAGCGCGCCACGGCCCGACCACGCCTGGCCGAGATCCTGGCGCGCGTGCCGGAAGTGCGCGCCGTGCGGCAGCGGCTGGAGCGCTCGATCTCCTCGGGCGGCGAGATCCTCGACAGCGCCAGTCCGGCCCTGGCGCGCGCCCGGCGCGAGCTGTTCGAGCGAAGGCAAGGGGCGACCTCGCTGCTCGACGACCTGCGGGCGCGGCTCGGCGCCGAACGGGAAGAGTCGTTCGTCACGCTCCGAGAGGGGCGGTATGTCCTCTCGGTGCGCTCGCATCAGCGCTCCCTCCTGCCGGGGCTGTTGCACGGCCGGTCCCAGAGCGGCCAGTCGGTGCTGGTCGAGCCGCTCGAGGCGGTCGAGGCCAACAATCGCGTCGCCGAGGCGCGCGAGGAAGAAAAGCGCGAGGAGGTCCGCGTTCTGCAGGAGCTGACCGAGGAGCTGCGCGCGCGCGGGGCCGATCTGGCCGCCGGCTTCGAGGCGGTTGGCATCCTCGATCTGATCCGCGCCGAGGCGCGGGTGGCGCTCGATCTCCGCGCCGAGGCGCCGCAGCTGAACGACAAAGGGCGGCTCCGGATCGTGCACGGGCGTCATCCGATTCTGGTGGAGGCCGAGGCGCGCGGCGGCGCCCCGGTCGTGCCGCTCGACCTGGAGATCGACCGCGGCGCCCCCGTTCTCCTCGTCTCGGGGCCGAACATGGGGGGCAAGACGGTCGCGATGAAAACGGTCGGCCTGATCGTCCTGATGGCCCGCGCCGGCCTTCACGTGCCGGCCGCCGATGGCACCGATCTGCCGGTGGTCGATTCCGTCTTCGTCGACCTGGGGGACGAGCAGTCGATCGAGGGGGACCTCTCGACCTTCGCGGGACACCTCCGCAACATCGGCGCGATGTGGGACGAGGCGACACCCCGCTCGCTGGCGATCCTGGACGAACTCGGGGGGGGGACCGATCCCGAGGAGGGGGCGGCGTTGGCGATGGCGCTGCTGGAAGGGCTCGCGGCCCGGGGAACGTTGACCCTCGCGACCACTCACCTGACGGCGGTCAAGCTCTTCGCGGCCGACCGGCCGGGGATGCAGAACGCGGCCATGGAGTTCGACCCCCGCACCCAGGCGCCGCGCTTCCTCCTCCGCATCGGAGAACCGGGGACCAGTCGTGCCTTCGACATCGCGCGCCGCCTCCTTCCCGGGACCGACCTCCTCGACCGTGCGGAGCAGTACCGCTCCCCGCTTCTGGTCCAGATGGAGGAGTTGTTCGGGCGCGTCGAGGCCGAACGCCGGCGGGTCGAGGAGGAGCGCGGGCGACTCGAGGGGGAACGGAGTCGTTTGACGGCGGCGGTCGAGCAGAAGGACCGGCAAGCCGCCCGGCTGCGGGATCGGCTCCAGCGCGTCCGGACGGAACGCGCGGCCGCCGCGGGGAAGCTCTACGAGGACGCTGCCCGCTTCGTGCAGGAGTTGAAGCTAACGCTGGAACGTAAAGTGAACGAAGCGTCTGCGCAGGCGGCGATGGAGCAGGTCAGGGGGCGGGAGCGGGACTTGGACCGCCGCGTGGCCGAGCTCAAGGCTCCCCACCGGCGCGAGCGGCCGGGCCGGCCCCTGCCACCCGAGGAGATCCATCCGGGAAGCGAGGCCTGGCTGTCCCGCCTCCGGGCCCGCGTGCGCATCGAAAGAGTCGCCGGGGCGCGGGTCTGGGTCGACGCCTCCGGGCGCCGCTTCGAGGTCGCCCGGCACGATCTGGAGGTGGTTCCCGAGGCGGCGGCGAAGGCCTCGGATCTCCCGTCCCGGGGGGGCGTCAATCTCCCGGAAGTCGGTGAGGAGCCGGCCGACCGGGAGCTCGACCTGCGGGGTTGCCGGGCGGAGGAAGCCCTCGCGCGGCTCGACGTGTTTCTCGACCGGGCGCGCCTCCACAATCTGCACCAGGTCCGGATCGTCCACGGGAAGGGGACCGGAGCCCTCAAGCGCGAGGTCGAACGTCATCTCAGGTCCCATCCCCTGGTCACCAGCTTCCGGATGGGGGAGTTGGCCGAGGGAAGCTGGGGCGTGACCGTCGCCAATCTCGGGTCGTCGCCGGACTGAACCGGGATCATCGCCTCGGGACGCGGCGACCAAGAGCGCCGGTCCGGTCGCAGGAAGCAGGAGAGGCGGGAATGGCCGCAGGAAGCGATCCTCTGGTCGAGCGGGTGCGGGAGGCCAACGACATCGTCGAGGTGATCGGCGAGGTCGTCGCCCTCCGCAAGACCGGCAGTCGCCTGGGCGGACTCTGCCCGTTCCATCGCGAGAAGAGCCCGTCGTTCACGGTCAACCCGTCGATGCAGGTCTACCATTGCTTCGGCTGCGGCGCCGGAGGAGACATCTTCCGCTTCGTGATGGAGCACGAGAAGATGAGCTTTCCCGAGGCGTTGCGCCACCTCGCGGCGCGGGCCGGGATCGAACTGCCGGACCAGCGCGGACCGGCCACCGACCAGCTCGAGCGCATCCGCGAAGCCCTGCGGGTGGCCCGCGCGTACTTCCGGACCCAGTTGGAGGGAACGGAGGGAGAGGAGGGGCGGGCCTACCTCGACCGACGGGGAATTCGATCTGAAATTCGAGAGCGCTACGGCCTGGGATTGGCGCCGGACCGCTGGGACGGACTTCTTCGACACGCCCGTCCGCTTTTGGCGGAGAGATCTCTGATCGAGGCGGGACTGGCGGCCGAGTCGGAGGGGGGGCGGATCTACGACCGGTTCCGTCATCGCCTCATGATCCCGATCGAGACCGGCGCCGGCGCGCCGGTCGGGTTCGGCGGGCGCCTGCTCGGTGAAGGCGAGCCGAAGTACGTGAACTCCCCGGAGACGGCGCTCTATCGCAAGGGGGCGATCCTCTTCGGCGCGGCGCCGGCGCGGGAGGGGATCCGCGCGGAAGGGCGGGTCGTTCTTGTCGAGGGGTACTTCGACGTCATCGCGCTGGTCCAGGGAGGGATTCCGGGCGTCGTGGGTACATGCGGGACGGCACTGACCGGCGATCAGGCGACGCTCCTCAAGCGGTTGTCCGAACGCCTGGTGCTCCTTTTCGACGGCGATGACGCCGGCCTGCGGGCGACGCTGCGGGCCCTGCCGCTTCTGGTCGGCGTCGTGCCGGAGGTGCGGGTGGCGCGTCCGCCGCAGGGGAAGGACCCGGATGACTGGATCCGGTCGGAGGGGACGGAGGTCGTGGCGGCCGCCCTGGCCGCCGCCCCCGGGCCGCTGGCGTTTCTGGAGGCACTGACCGGTGGCGGGACGATGACGCGACGGGAAGGGGCCCGGCGGGCCGCCGAGCTCGCCGCGGCGATCCAGGACCCGCTCGACCGTGACCTCTGGACCCAGGAGGGGGCCACGCGCTTCGGGATCAACCTCGAAGCGTTCACCGAGGGGGTGAGGCGCCTGGCGACGGGCCGGCCGGGTCGCGCCGGCGGCCCCTCCGAGCAGGGCGATCGCCGGTTCCCGACGGGGGCTCGATCGAGCGGAACGGCGGCCTCGGCTGGCCCGGGTGCGGGGGAGGCTCCCTGGAGCGCGGTCGAGCGCGAGGCGGTGCGGCGCGCGCTGCTCGAGCCGGCGGCGGCGGCTGAGCTCGATCGGGCCATGGAAGAGGCCTTCGGCTTCGTGACGCCGGCCGGGAAAGTGGTGCGGTGGATCGCGGGGGTGGTGGCGGGATCGGAACGACCGGCCCGAGCCGCGGAGTTGGTCTCGAGAGCGGTCCACGAGATCCCGGCCGGTCCGGCGGTGGCGGCGTTGGTCGCCCGCGCCTCGACGCCGGCGGAGCCGCTCGAAGTGCTTTTCGCCGACCTGCGGCGGCGTGAACTCAAGCGCCGGATGGACGAGTTGGGGCGCCGGATCCGAGCGGCGGAGGAGGGGGGAGACCGGGAACTGCTGGACGGACTCCTGGCGGAGAAGCAGGCCCTGGCGGCGAAGCGGGCGCGCCTGCTCGCCGCGACCGTCCACTCTCCCCCCCCGACGTCTCCGGCGCGGGAGGCGGGCGAGCCGTCGCCCGAAAGAGCCGCGCGAGCTGCTCGGACGGGCCCGGGGCCCGATCAGGGGCCGGAGCCGGGGCCGGAGGTTGCGGATCCCTTCGGGCCGATCGAGGTCGAACCCGACCCGGAGGACGGAGGGGAGTGGGCCGCCTGGGAGACTCCTCCCCAGGAAACGGATGAGTTTTGAAATGATCTTCCCCATCGTGGGGAAAACGACTGGACAGCTCCCGGTGGTGTCGGGTATTTTGCCCCAATGCCTCGGAAAGGAGAAGCCTCGCGCATGAAGCCCAAGCCGAAACCGAAGGCACCCACCCTCCAGGAACTGCGCGATCTGGCCGTGCGCCAGGGATTTGTCACCGTCGATCAGGTGGACGCCAACATCGATCACAATCTCGAGAGTGATGCGATGGTCCGCCAGATGGACGAGGCCTTCCGGCTCCTGCAGGAGCTGAACGTCCCCTGGTACGAGAGCGAGGAGGAGGCGTACAAGTCCCAGAAGAGCCTGCGCCCGCCGGAGGACAAGAAGAAGGAAATCAAGCCGTCCGCGCAGCCGGCGGTTCGCTACGACGATCCGGTCCGGATGTACCTGCGTGAGATGGGGCGGGTCCCGCTGCTCAACCGCGATGGCGAAGTGGAGATCGCCAAGCGGATCGAGTCGGCCGAGCATGGCGTGATCAGCGCGATGTTCATGACGCCGATCGCGATTCGCGACCTGCAGCAGACGGCCGAGAAGCTGAAGGTGGGCAAGTGCAAGTTCGAGGACATCATTCAGGTCGACCTGGCCAACTGGAACGGCGAATTCTCGGCCCAGCAGGAAAAGAAACGCGTGGCGGCCGCGGTGCGCCGCATCACGACGCTCTACACCGACTATGAGAAGGCGACCGAGGCCAACGCGAAGCGGATGGCCGGGGCGCGCCGCGAGCAGGCGCAGGCGGTGCTCGACAAGTCGCGGGACAAGCTCGTGGCCGAGGTGCAGAAGCTCGGCGTCAACCCGAAGCTCGTCGAGCGGATCAGCCTGCGGCTGAAGCGCGAGCTGGAGCGTCTGCAGGACGCCGATCTGACGATCCGCCAGCTCGAGGAACAACTCGCGGCGGCGAAGGCTTCCGCGGCTTCGCTCGAGTCCCCGGCGCGCGCGCGCAAGAGCTCCGGCAAGGCCGCCGCCAAGCCGGCTGCGAAGGCCACTGCGGCCAAGGCGCCGGCCAAGCCGACGGCCCGGGCCCTGGCCGCCGAAGCGCAACGCGTGGCCCGTCTCCGCGAGGAGAACGAGCGGGCGAAGGAACTGGTTCGCTCGATCAAAGCGGAGAAGCGCAGGATCCGGCGGACCGAGGAAGACATCCGCATGACCCTGGCGCAGCTCACCGAGGTGGTGAGCCGAGTGCTGCAGGGGGAGCGGAATCGCGACCAGGCGAAGCGGGAAATGATCGAGGCCAACGTCCGCCTCGTCATCTCGATCGCCAAGCGCTACACCAACCGCGGGCTCGAATTCCTCGACCTGATCCAGGAAGGGAACTCGGGGCTGATGCGCGCGGTCGACAAGTTCGACTATCGCAAGGGATACAAGTTTTCGACCTACGCGACCTGGTGGATCCGCCAGGCGATCACCCGCGCGATCGCCGACCAGGCCCGGACGATCCGCGTGCCGGTCCACATGATCGAGGCGATCAACAAGGTCGTCCGGACGTCGCGCCGGCTGCTGCAGGATCTCGGGCGGGAGCCGACCCCGGAGGAGATCGCCGACAAGCTCAAGATGCCGGTCGACAAGATCAAGATGGTCCTGAAGGCCGCGCAGGAGCCGATCTCCCTCGACCGGCCGATCGGCGAGGATGACGACTCGAACCTCGGCGACTTCATCGAGGACCACAGCGTCGTCTCGCCGGCGCACTCGGCCACCTTCGCCATGCTGCGCGACGAGGTGAACGAGGTGCTGGAGACGCTCACCAAGCGGGAGGCGCGGGTCATCCGCCTGCGGTTCGGACTGACCGAGGACGGCTGTCCCCGCACGCTCGAGGAGGTCGGCGCGCTGTTCAATGTCACCCGCGAGCGGATCCGGCAGATTGAGGCGAAGGCGCTGCGCAAGCTGCGCCATCCGACCCGCCGCCGCCGGCTGCGGGCGTTCATGGAGATGACCTGATCGCCGGACGCGGCCGCGGGACCCGGCTGCGGGACCCGACCGGCGGCGCCCGGGAGTCACGCCCTGCGATTCCCGCCCGGGGTCACGGCCCGGGATCACGGCCGAGGCAGGCGGTTGACGATCACGGCGCAGGCTGTTAGTGTACTGCGCCCAAGGCCACTTGGGATCAGGGCCTATAGCTCAGGGGTTAGAGCCGCCGGCTCATAACCGGCTGGTCCTTGGTTCGAATCCAAGTGGGCCCACGGATGAGTTCCGCGCGGAGCGGACGCCGGCCGCGCGGCGGGAAGTCAGGGGCGGGTAGCTCAGTTGGCAGAGCATCGGCATCACAAGCCGGGGGTCGCAGGTTCAAGTCCTGTTCCGCCCACCATAGTGCGTCTCCCGCTTCGGGCGGGTGACGCAGCCGCGAATGAAGGCGCATCCACAAGGTGCGCCTTCTTTCATTTTTGCCAGGCCGGCGTGCGAGTCCGGCGGGAGGGATGAGGCGCGCATGAACGCGGAGATCGTGGTGCTGGTCGACCTGAGCCTGGCGGATCTGGAGTGCTCGCGTCTGCACGGACAGACGGAGGCGATCCCCCGGGAGCTGGAGAAGCACGAGGCCGAGCTCGTCGTCCAACGCCGGCACCTCGAGACGCAGGAGACAAGGCTCGAGGACCTGCGTCACGAGCGCCGGATGCTCGAACTCGATGTCGACCAGACCAAGGCCCGGCGGCGGGAGATCGAGCTGCAGCAGTCGCGCATCAAGACGAACGCCGAGTACCAGGCGATGCAGCGGGAGGTGGAGGACCTCCGCCGCCGCGCGTCCGACCTCGAGGATCAGGCGCTGAAGATCCTGCAGGAGGAAGAGGACGTCCAGAAGGAGATCGCGCGGCTGCAGGAGCTGGTCGAGCAGGAGGACCGTCGCATCTCCGGCGTCCGTGAGCGCTTGAACCAGGAGCTCACAGAGTATCGCAGGAAGCTCGAGGAGGCGCGCCGCGGGCGGGAGGATCTCGTGGGACGGCTGGGTCCCGTGCTGCGCACGCGCTATGAGCGGATTCGCCGCAGCAAGGGCGACATGGCGGTGGTCGGGGTGAACGCCGGCGCCTGCGGGGGATGCGGGTATAATCTCCCTCCGCAGCGGCTGGTCGAAATCCAGCGGCAGGAGCGGATCATCGTCTGCGAAGGGTGCGGCCGGATCCTGGTCTGGCCGCGCTGACCGGTTGAAGGGAGGGTGAGGGAGAGCAGGTGGGATCATCGCGGGAGTCCGGTCCGCTCGGCCTTCGGGTCGATCGGGTCGGCTGCCGAGGAAAGTCCGGGCTCCAGAGGGCAGGGTGCCGGGTAACTCCCGGCGGGAGCGATCCCAGGGAAAGTGCCACAGAAAACAGACCGCCGGGGTCCCTCGGGATCCCGGTAAGGGTGAAACGGCGAGGTAAGAGCTCACCAGTGCCGGCGGCAACGCCGGCAGCTAGGCAAACCCCACCCGGAGCAAGGCCGAATAGGAGAGGAGAGGCGGCCCGCCTCGTTTGCACTCTCGGGTTGGCTGCTCGAGGCGGCCGGAGACGGCCGTCCCAGAGAAATGATGATCCCGGATCCTCGGATCCGGAACAGAACCCGGCTTACGGCCTGCTCTCCCGCTATCTCCCCGGTCCGCCGGGCGCCGCAGACGGACCTCGCGGGCTGTGTTACGCTGGCGAGTCATGAGGCGCGCGCACCGGTCGATCCCTGACGCGTGGTCCCGAATCGGCGCGCTGACGCGGGCCGGATTCGTGGCGATCGCTCTGTTGTTCACGACCGCAGGTCCCGCGGCCACGCAGTCCACCCCCTTCGGGAAGAACAAGGTCCAGTACGACCAGTTCGACTGGCGCCTGCTCGAGAGCCGCCACTTCCGCCTCTACTTCTACGAGGGAGAGGAGGAACTGGCGCAGCAGGCGCTCCGCCTGGCCGAGGATGGGTACGCCGCCCTCCGGGCCCGGTTCGCCCACGACGTCCGCCGCCCGATCCCGCTCATCATCTTCAGCTCGCACCACCACTTCGAGCAGACGAACGTGACCCCCTACTTCCTGCCCGAAGGGGTGGCCGGACTGACCGAGTTCGCCAAGGGACGGGTCTTGATCCCTTACAACGGTTCCCTGCACGAATTCGGTACCACGATCTGGCACGAGCTGGTGCACGTCTTCCAGCTCTCGCTGGCCGAACGCCAGGGGCGCGAGCACTTCCGCCCTTCGCCGCTGACCCCCCCCCTCTGGTTCATCGAGGGACAGGCGGTCCACTGGTCGGAAGAGCCGGATGCCGAGGCCGACATGATCCTCCGGGACATGGTCACCTCCGGCACGCTGCCGTCGATCGGCGAGTTCTGGCGTTACGAGGGGGGCTACCTCACCTACAAGCTGGGCCAGTCGGTCCTCGCCTACGTCGCCGACACCTGGGGCGATGATCGGATCCGCCTCTTGCAGGATCGACTCTGGGCGCACGAGCGGTTCGCCGATGTCATCGAGGATGTCCTCGGCCTGCGCGAGGAGGAGCTGAGCGCGCGATGGGCGCACCACCTGAGGCGCCGCTACTACCCGGAGATCGGCCGGGGCGAGCCCGCCGCCTTCGCCGCGCGGGCGCTGACGAACCGGGGAGGAGCCGATTTCAAGCCGCTCCCCCTGCCGCCGGGGCTGGCCGGTCTGCCGGAGCACTTCGCCTTCCTCTCGCCGCGCGACGGCTTCACGAACATCTACACCGCGTCGCGGGACGGTCGGCGACCGGAGGATGACGTGCGGACCCTGGTCGAGGGGGAACGCCGGCCGGAGTTCGAGTCGTTCCACGCTTACCGCAGCCGGATGGATGTCTCCGCCGACGGCCTCCTCCTCTTCGTGGCGCAACACGAAGGGCGTGACCAGGTCAACGTCTACTCGATCCCGAAACGAAGGGTGATCGATCGATTCGCCTTCCCGGGACTGACCGGCATCGCCTCCCCGGCCTGGGCCGGTGGTACCCGGCGCCTGTTGTTCAGCGGGCTCTCCCGCGACGGATACCTCGATCTCTACCTGTATGACCGGGGTCTGGCACGGCTCACGCGGCTAACCCACGATCGCTACGCGGATCACGATCCCGCCTTCTGTGCCTGGGAGAACGCCGTCATCTGGTCGAGCGACCGTTGCGCCGGCGGAGACGACGGAGCGCGGAATCTCTTCCTGCTCGAACTCGAAACGGGCGACATCCGCTACCTGACGCGCGGGGCCTGGCGAGACCTCGCTCCCGCCTGTGACTCGACGCGGCGCGAGATCCTCTTCGTCAGCGATCGCGAGGGATTCCACGATGTCCACCGGGTCGATACAAACGGAGTGGGGGGCCGGCTGACCTCCACGCTGGAAGGGATCCTCGATCCGCGGCCGATCCCAGGGGAAAACGCCTTCCTGGCTACGGTCTACCGCGGCGGCCGGTTCGAGGTGCGTCGCTTCGCCCGGCCTGACACGATGCCGGCGCTCTGGGCGCGGGCCGAAGCGGACACGACGCGGCCATGGGACTGGCAGGCGATCGGCCGCCCCGTGGCCTCGCGCCGTGCGGACTACCGGACGCGCTTCAGCCTCGACGTGGCGCAGGGCGGCGTCCTCGTCGACCCCGGCATGCGCACCGGCGAGGGACTCATGGCCGCCTTCTCCGATCTGATGGGCAATCACCTTCTTATCGTCGGGATCGGCAACTCGACCTTTTCGGAGGCCGACTTCCTCGAGAGCTTCTCCGCGGGCGTCACCTACGTGAATCTCTCGCGCCGATTGAACTACGGGTTGAGCGCCTTCCACTCCGCGGGCGAGTACTACGATCCCCTCGGCTATCCCTACTTCGAGCGGCGCGCGGGGGCCGGGGTGCTGCTGCGCTATCCCTTCGACAAGTTCCAGCGCATCGAGACTCACCACTCGATCGCCTACAGCGAGACCGACCGGTCATTCACCGGATTCCGCCGCCGCGCGCCGATCGGCGTGCATTCGATCTCCTACGTCCGGGACACGGCGCTGTGGCACTCGACCGGGCCTTTGGATGGGCAGCGGCTCAACGTCACGGTGGGACTGAACCTGAACCTGCGCGTGGGAGAGCCCGAAACGACACTCCTGTTCGGTGAGTGGGCCCGCTACCAGAGGCTCGGGCTCCTTTCCTGTTATGCCACCCGTCTGCAGGGGCGCTGGAGCGAGGGAGAGAACCCGGAGGTCTTTCTCCTGGGAGGGTCGCACTCGATGCGCGCGTGGCCGCGCGCGGGCCTGAGCGGCAAACGCTCGCTGCTGCTGAACCAGGAAGTGCGGTTTCCGCTCCTGCGGGGCGCCGTGCTGGGACTCCCTCCTGGTAACCTCGAGCTCCCGGGGGTGCAGGGTGCGGCCTTCTTCGATACCGGCTCGGCCTGGGGCGAGGGATGGCCGCCGCCGTGGAAGGGGTCCTATGGCGTCGGACTGCGGATGGGCTTTGGGGGGTTCCTCGTGCTGCGCCTCGACTTCGGACGACGCACCGACTTCTCCGCCTGGCCGGCCCGGACCCACACCGACTTCTTCATCGGGTGGAACTACTGATGCCGGCGGCGTCACTCTCTCGCGCGATCCGGCGCTTGGCGGCGATCGGTGGATTGGTCGCCGTCCTGGGATTGGGTGCAGGGCTTCCTCCCCGGGCGACGGGCGACGACGATGGCGTCTCCGTGCTCCGTTCGGGCGCGCTGGTCGCCGCGTGGTCGGCTCGCATCGGTCGCAGCTGTGTCGAGCCGCTCCTTCCGCTGGACGACCGCGTCGTCGCGGTCAGCACGGATGGCCGCGTCTCGGCCTATCGACTCGTCGACGGCAAGCGGCTCTGGTCCCGGCGGAACAAGGGAGTGATCGAAGCGGCGCCCGCGGCGGTGTCGGGGGCGGGCGGGATGGTGGTCGCGCTCGCGGTGCGCGGGCGGGGAAGCTCGCTGCTCGGGCTCGACGCCGGCACGGGGCGACCAGTCTGGACCGAGCCCTTGCCGGAACCTTCCCTGCAGGTGGCTGGCGCGGACTCGCTGTTTTTGGTTCTTCTGCGCTCAGGTTCGCTCGAGGCCCGTGCCGCGGCGGATGGTCGCCGGCTCTGGGCGTTCGACCGCGCGGACTGGCGTCCGGCGGGGATCACCGTGGCGGGAGAGAGGATTCTCTACCTCGCGCGGGATGACTCGCTCTTCGCCCTCGACCTCGAAGGAACGGTCACCTGGCGCTCGACGCCCGGGGGGCGCTTTGCCCTCCCGGCGCAGAGCGGCGGCGCGGGCGTGGCCGTGGTCGCCCATGAAGGGGGTGTGGCCTGGGTCGCGGCCTCGGACGGGACCCTCCTCGCTCGCGGCACGCGCGTCGGATCGCAAATCGGCGCGGCGCTCGGGACGGATCGGGAGCTCTTCACGGTATCGACCGACGGGTGCGTCGAGGGAGGGGACGCCGCGGCGGCGGCCGGGCGCTGGCGCGTCGATCTCGAGGTGGCGGTTACCGCCCCGCCGTGCGCGCGGGACGACGTCGTGCTGATCACGACGACAGATGGAAGCGTCCGAGCTCTGGATGCGCTCGACGGATCCTCGCTCTGGTCGTATCGGTCGGGCGGCGGCTTCCGCGTGCCGGCGCTTCTGACCCGCGACTGGCTGCTGCTGGCGGACGATCGGGGAAACCTCCATGCCTATCGCCTTTGACCACGAGGAGATGAAAGTGACGTCGGGTCAGCCGGGGGCTCCTGGCGCCCGGCGTCGTCGCGGGGGCCGGAGCACGCGCGCGGCGCGCGCCTGGGCTTTCCTCTTGTGGGGAAGCGTCGTCGCGTGCGGGACGGCGGCCGCGTCCGATCAGCCCGAGCCCCGCGAGGCGTCCGAAGCGGTGCGGGTGGGGGGCCTCGTCATCATCGATCCCGTCGCCGCGCGTCCGATCTGGATCGACGGCCGCTTCGTCGGCTGCACGCCTTTGACGATCGAGACGCTCCCACCCGGCGTCGTCCAGGTCACGGCCGGTGAGCCTCTGGTGGGAGATCGCTGGCGTGCGCCCCTGATCGTCACGATGCCGGTCCGACCGGGGCGGAACGACACGCTCCGACTGGGAGATCGGGGACGCCGGGAATTTCCCGCACCGTTGGAACGGAGCGGACCGCTGACGGGCGAGAGCGTGGTGGTGAAGAGAAA
The DNA here is from genome assembly GCA_964371055.1 of uncultured bacterium. Taxonomy (GTDB): domain Bacteria; phylum Eisenbacteria; class RBG-16-71-46; order CAIMUX01; family CAIMUX01; genus CAYJLF01. The sequence goes on from CAYJLF010000008.1 coordinate 52,636, forward strand.
CAGCCACCTCTCGAAGGCGAGGGTGCTGCTGCCGGTGGCGGCCGTCGTCCTCGGCATTGCCGGGGTCTGGACGCGGGAGGCCGGTGACCAGGCCTACGAGGACTACACCCGGACGCTCGACCGCGAGAGGATGCGCTCGCGACTCGCGCGGGCGCGTGACCTGGACCGTGCCGCCGTCGCCTGCTGGATCGGGGCCGAGGCTTGCCTCGTGACGGCGGCGTGGCAATGGCTTCACGGGGACCGGGGACGCGAACGGATGTCGCCGCTGAACGGCGAGGGCGGACCGCGACGCTCCACGCGACCCGAGGACGCCCGGCCATGAGCCGCTCGGTGCACGTCCAGGCGGAGCCGGCCGGCAACGCACCGCGGGTGCGATGGCTGGTTCTGGCGGCCGCGGCCGCCCTGCTGCTGGCCGGCTGCGAAGACCGTGCCCGCACGAACCCCTTCGATCCCGGGAATCCCGACACGGCCGGCGAGCCCCGCCTGCTCGAGGCGGTGGCGGGGAACCGGACGGTGGGGCTTCGGTGGGACGTGGGATCGTTCGACGATGACTCTCACCGGCGACTCCTGCGCGCGATCGGTGCGGAGCCCGAGGCGGTGATCCGGGACCTGATCTCCGAGCGGGTGGGATCCCTCCACGATGACCTTCTGCCCAACGGAGTCGAGATCCGCTACCGCCTGGAGATCCTTGCTCCGAACGGGGTCTGGCTCTCCAGTCGCCCCGACACGGCGATGGCGGGCGGATCGCTCCCCTGGATCGGCGACGCCGCGGGGGGAGGCGTGGGGCTTCTCTCCCCGGACGGACGTGATCTTCGTCTGCGCGCGGAGACGGGGCGTGACGTGCTCGACCTCGAGCCGGAACCGTCCGGGCGGGTCTGGCTTGCCGACTACGGATACGGCGCGATCCTCTGCCTCGATGCGGAAGGAACGCGATGCGAGGCCTGGGCCGTGCCCGGGGCGAACACGCTGGCCCTCGATCGGACCGAGGATGCTCTCTGGGTGGGGAGCTTCGACCAGCGGCGCGTGATGCTCTATCGACTCGATGGAACGCTGGCCTCGGAGGACACCGCCTTCGCGCTGGTCGAACGGGTGCGGGGTGCGCGTGACGGCGGCGTTTGGGTGACCGAGCGCGGTGTGGATGGAGGTGGTCGGGTGCGGTTGTTGCGCCGCGGCGGAGCACTCCGGGAGTGGACCGGGTTTGTGCGCCCGGTCGGGATCGCGGTGGACAGCTCGGGGGTCGCCTGGGTGGCGGACCCGGCCGGCGGCACGGTGACCCGCCTCACAGCGGACGGATCCCGGCAGGAAAGCGCGAACGGCCTGCTGCAGGATCCGGCGGAACTCGATGTCGACGGCGCGGACGGGGCCTGGATCGCCGATCGCGGGCGGGGGGGGATCGTCTACCTGGATGCGACTCTGGCGGAGCGCGGATTTCTTCCCCTCCCCGGCGTCACTCATCTCGCCTGGGATCCGTTGCACCGGCGGTTGTGGGCCGCCCTCTCTCCGGCCGGGCGGGTCGAGCTCTACGCCGTGAGCGGCAGCGTCACCGGGGGGTTCGGATTTCGGCGTGCGGCCGTCCTCGAGGTGGGAGGCCGTCCGGTCTCTCCGCGCGGGCGGTGGCGGTCGTGAGAGGGATGTCGATGCGCTATCAAGTCGATCTCCGCAGTGACACGGTGACCCGTCCCGATGCCGGCATGCGCCGCGCGATGGCCGAGGCGGAGGTGGGGGACGATGTCTTCGGCGACGATCCGACGGTGCGAAGGCTGGAAGAAGAGACCGCGGAAATCCTGGGGAAGGAAGCGGCGCTCTTCCTGCCCAGCGGAACGATGGGTAACCAGGTGGCGATCGCCGCCCACACCCGGCGGGGCGATGAGGTCATCTGCGAGGCGACCGCGCACATCTTTCTTTACGAAGCCGCCGGCCCCGCGGTCCTCTCCGCGGTCCAGCTTCATCCCCTCCCCGGCGACCGGGGCCTCATCGATCGCGCCGCCCTCTGCGGGGCGATTCGTGCGGATGACCCGCACTTTCCGGTCACGCGGCTCGTCGCGCTGGAGAACACCCACAATCGGGCCGGAGGGCGTGTCCTGCCCTACGAGGCTCTGCGCGAACTGACGAGCGAGGCGTCGGCGCACGGGCTGGCGACCCACCTCGACGGCGCCCGGCTGTGGAACGCGGCAGCCGCGAGCGGCACGGCGGAACGGGTGTTCGCCTCGCTCTTCGACTCGGTGTCGGTCTGTTACTCCAAGGGCCTGGGCGCACCGGTCGGATCGGCGGTCGCGGGGAGAGCGGCCTGGATCGCGGAGGCTCGCCGTCACCGCAAGCGTTTCGGCGGAGGGATGCGGCAGGCAGGCATCATCGCGGCCGGCGCGCTCTACGCGCTGCAACGGAACCGCGCGCGTTTGCCGGAGGATCACGAACGGGCCCGGCGATTGGCGCACCGGCTGACGGGGATTCCAGGATTCGCGGTCGATCCGGCCGTCGTGGAGACGAACATCGTGGTGGCCCGCCTGGCGGCCGGCGCGGCGGAGCCGGATTCCTGGGTGCGCGCGTTGGCCGATCGGGGCATCGGCGTCGTGCGGTTCGGGCCGCGGGCCCTGCGGATGGTCACGCACCTCGACGTCAGCGAAGAAGGGCTGGAGCTGGCGGTATCTCAGTGTCGCGCGGTGGCGGCCGAACTCGCGTCCGCGGGGAGCAGCGCCGACCAGACCGGCTGAGCGGAAGTCCGCCGCGTCCGATGGAGGAGCCAAGCCGCCGCGGCGGCGGCACCCAGGTTGAATCCGACATGGGCGAGATCGGCGCGCGACGAGACGCCGGATCCGAAGCAGCCGCAGGAGAGATCGAGCCCGCGCGCGACCGCGGAGGCGACCGCGACCGCGAAGGTGATCGAGAAGAGGAGCATCGACATCAAAGCGCCGCGATAGAATCGTCCCGTGACCAGGGCCAGGGCGGCGAGAGCCTCCCATGGAGGCAGGACCAGGGCCAGCGGCACGATCCACGCATCGGGCAGCAACCGGTAGTTGTGGATGGCGCGCGCGAAGTCGAGCGGGTCGAGCAGCTTCCCCCACGCGGCGACCAGGTAGACGGCGGCGAGGGCGAGACGCAGGAGGCGCTCGACCAGAGGAGCGAGGCGGTTCACGGTTCGGCGCCCTCCTCGACCTCTCCCGTTTCCAGATCGTCCTCTCCGTCTTCGAAAGGATCGGTCTCGTCGTCGAAGGGCGATACCTCCGGATCGAGCCGTCCCGCATCGCCGAGGTCGACCGGCAGGCCGGCCCCCTGCCACGACTCGAATCCCTCGACGAGAACGAAGAGCGGCCCGAAGCCCTCGCGACGGAGGGCGGCCGCGACGAGGTCGGCTCCGTTCACGTTCCGCGCGGTGTCATAGAGCAGAATCGGCGCCCCCTGCAGCCACGGGGAGGCGGCCGCCAGCAGCCCTTCCCAGTTCGCGGCGGGGAGCGAGAGCGCACCGGGGAGGTGACCGGCGCGGAAGGCCGGCTCGTCCCGCGTATCGACCAGCACCAACCCTCCCGCCTCGAGGCGCGCCCGGGCCAGCGCTAGGAGCAGAGGCCCGGCGCCCGACACGACGCGGAAGAAGGCATCCGGGAGGCGCCAGGGGATGGACGGCTGCCGGACTTCGGCGGAGATCCAGCCGATCAACGCCGAGGCGAGGGCGAGGGCCGCGGTCTCGAGGACGATGCGTCCCCAAGGCCTGCCCATCACGGCACCACCGTTCCCACGACATCGATCTCGATCTGGGGCTGGTCAGGGTCGCTGGTTTCGAGGATGACCCGGTCTTTGATCCGGGTCGGCTCCGGCGGGGCATCGAGGCGCACGGTGAGGATCGTCTCGCGTCCCTCCGTGCGCAGCGTCGGGACCAGCCACGGCTGGGTGGCGCGCGCCTTCGTGATCCGGAAGGCGTGCTCTCCGTGGGATTGCAGCTTCACGGTCCGCTCGAGGTTGCGCCCGCTCTTGACGGAGCCGAAGTTGATCCCGACCTCGTTGGGAACGAAGTGACCGTGAATCAATCCACGCAGCGTGATGCGCATCTTGTCGTACTTCGGGTGCCGGACCGGGACATCGACCCGTTCGTTGAACCGGCCGTACGGTGCGTCGGGGCGCAGGTGGATCGTGACCTTGTAGGCGTTTCCCGCCGCGGGATCGGGCGTCACCGTCCATTGCACCCACTCCGTCGCCTTCGTCGGCGCGGAGACGCTGAAGGGAACCTTCGGCTCGGCCTTGAAGACCAGTTCGCGGACCGGATCGGTTCCGCGCGGGACATTGCGGAAGTCGACCAGCCGGGAAGGCGTGATGCTGATATCCGGCACCACGTCCGCCAGGAGCAGCAGGTCGACCCGCGGCTCGGCTGGATCGTTGGTCTCGAGAATCACGACCTTGCGCTGGGGGCCTTCGAAGTCGCGGGAGGTGAACGTGACGTCGAGGGTCGTCGACGCGCCCGGCGCCAGGATGGTGTCGGCCGGCGTCGCGATGGTGCAGCCGCAGTCGGGCTCGACCTTCAGGATCCTGAGCGGTGCGGTCCCGCCGTTACGCAACGTGAAGGCGTGCGAGACCTGGACGTGCTGGCGGAGCTGGCCGAAGTCCCAGGTGCGCTCGCTGAAGCGGATCAGCGGGCCCTGGACCAGGGTCCGGGGCGGATCGACGGCCTCGGCGGGACGAATGAAGAGCCCGCCGGCGAGACCCGCCACGAGCCAGACCAGGACGGCTCGCCGGAGCGGCGAGCCCGGGAGGGGTGAGCGGCGGGGCAGGCGGCCGCCGGCTCCGGGGTCGGTTCGGTGCATCTTCATCGGCCGAGTATAGGAAGCGCCCTCGCGGGGGGTCAACGTTTCGGGCTCAGGATGCCCGGGGATGCCTCCGATACCCAAGCAGGGTCCCGATCGACCGGGCGCGCGATGGAGGCGTGCGGTCGACCTGTCCCGTGGCGAACAGGACGGCGATGGAAAAGCCAGAACCCGGATTCGAGGAGCTGCGGCCGATGCGCGACGGAGATGGCCTGCCCGAGGGCGAGGCGCCGGGAAGTTCACTGCGCTCACGGATCGCGTGGAGCGGAGCGGCGACGATTGTGCTCCTGGTCATCCTGGTGCTGGCGTCCAACGGCTTGCTGCTGCGTCGTTTTGTCCATGTCGAGACGCGGGAAGGGGCGGAGTCGCTGACCTCGCTGACCGCCTACCAGCTGACCCCGGCCCTCGAGGCCGGGGACCGGGCTCGGATCGAGCAGACGCTGGCCGGGCTCTTCCAGTTCGACGAGGTGGTCTACGCCGGAGTCCACGATGTGGAGGGCCGCCTGATCGCCGTGATGGGCGAAGCCCCCTCGCGTCCGTTCGGCTCCGAGATACCCGGCGAGGTGACGCTGGAAACCCGCAACGGACTCAGGGTCGTGCGTGCGCCGGTCCGGGACGCGCGGGCGCAGGCGGTCGGCACGCTCTCCGTCGGAATGAACGCGACGCACGGCGCCGACACGATCCGCCGCGGCACCCTGCTCTACGTGTCGATCGGCTTGATCTTCGCCCTCCTGGCCCTCGGAGTGGGGTATCTCCAGGCCCGGCGGATGACCGCGCCGCTTTTGGATCTCGCCTCGGCGGTGCGCGCGATCGGCCAGGGGCGCGAACCATCGCTCCTGAGGGTGCAGCGGGATGACGAGATCGGCCTGGTCCTCCGCTCGTTCAACGAGATGGCGGAGCATCTCGGTGCGTCCCGCAGCGAACTGGAGCGACGGAAGGCGGATCTCGAGGAGACGGTCCGACGCCGCACCGAGGAACTCCGCCGCAAGAACGTCGAGCTCGGGGTGCAGAACGAACGGGTCCTGGAAGCGAGTCGGCTGAAGAGCGACTTCGTCGCCAACATCTCGCACGAACTGCGGACCCCCTTGAACGCCATCCTCGCCCTCTCGGAACTCCTGCGCGACGAGGTCACGGGACCGCTGGCGAACGACGACCAGAGACATCAGCTCGGCCTGATCCGGCAGGGGGGGGAGAACCTCCTCCGGCTGATCAACGATCTGCTCGATCTCTCCCGCATCGAGGCGGGAAAGGTCGAGGTCAAGCCGCAGGCCACGGAGACCGCCGCGCTTCTTCGGTCGGTCGCCGAGGAGATGCGGCCGCTGGCCGCGCAGAAGGGGCTCGACCTCCGCCTCGAGGTCCCCGAGGGGGAGGCGCTCTGGTTCGATCCCGACAAGATCGGACAGGTCCTGCGCAATCTGGTCGGCAACGCAGTCAAGTTCACCGAGCGCGGATGGGTGCGGCTGACGGGTCGCGTCGATCCGGACGAGGAACGGATCACGTTCTGGGTGGAGGACACCGGGATCGGAATCGCGCCGCAGGACCAGGAGTCGGTCTTCCAGGAATTCCGCCAGGTGGATGGCTCCGCGACGCGCCGTCACGGCGGTACCGGTCTCGGCCTCGCGATCTCACGCCGACTGGTTCGCCTCATGGGGGGCGAGATCCATGTGCGGAGCGATCTCGGGCAGGGATCGGTCTTCACCTTCTGGATCCCGGCCTGGCGGGAGCGCCCGGCCCAGCAGAACGTCACCAATGCGAGAAACGTACTCGACCTCGAGGAGGTGCTGGAAGCGGACGGCGAAGCGGTTCCGGCCGGCGACTCCTCCGGGGCGAGCACGCCCGGGTTGAAGGACGAGGCGAAGGACGGCGTCGACGCACAAAGGCGGGTCGCGTAGACCCCGCCGGGACGGGACGTGAGGAGACCATGAACCTGTCGATCACCGAAGGGCAGACCGGATCGGTCCGCCTGCTGCTGGCGGAAGATGATCCGACCAACCAGTATGTCTTCCGGGCCATCCTGAACGCCGCCTCGTATGAGGTGGAGATCGTGGACAACGGCCTTTTGGCGCTGGAGCGGGCCCGGCAGGCCCCTCCGCGGCTCATCCTCCTCGACATGATGATGCCGGTGATGGACGGGTACGAAGCGGCGGCCCGGATCGCGGCCGATCCGGAGTTCGACGCGATCCCGGTCATCGCGCTCACCGCCCGCGCGATGAAGGGGGACCTGGAGAAGACCCTCGAGGCCGGCTGCGACGACTACGTGGCCAAGCCGGTCAGTCGCCAGCTTCTCCTGGACAAGATCCGCGAATGGCTGGAGCGGCCGGCGGAGGAGTGCGCCGAACGGCGGCGGCGGCGGCGGGAGGAAGCGGCGTAGACCCCGCCGGAGAGGGCGACGACGCGGCGACTTTCTCCCTCGATCTTCGCGCACCGGCGCGGATCAAGCCTTCTCTCTTCCCTCCCGGTCCCGTGAGCCTGCCTCCGGACCTCGGTTTCTCCCGCCTTTTCGGCCGGCTCCGGACGACTGCTCTTCCCGCTTGATCGATTCGGTCCTCGGAACCTTCCTCTCGCTTGTCGTACACTGACGACTTTACGCGCCCATCCCCGGGCACTCTCCCGAGCTTGGAAGGCAGGACGATCGCAGCCGATGAAACCGAGTGACAGGACACTTCGACCGCGGGTTCGCTTCGGGCGAAGGCGCCGGCCCGTGGGCGGCTTCCGAGGCGTAGTGTGATCCGCGCCGTCGGCGTGGGACGGATGTTCGGCGATGCCGTTCTCCTCGAGGCATGCGACTGGTTTCTCGGCGACCGGGACCGGGTCGGCCTGGTCGGGGCGAACGGCTCGGGAAAGTCGACCTGGCTCAAGATGCTGGCCGGCCTCGACCATCCCGATCGCGGCCGCCTGGAGATGCCGCGCGGGCAGAGGGTCGGCTACCTCCCGCAGTTCGGCTTCGAGCCGGGGCGCGGCACGGTCCGCGAGGAGGCGAAGCGCGCTTTCGAAGTGATCCTGCGCCTGCAGGACGAGCGGGATCAGCTCACGGAGGAACTGGAGCGGCCGGGCCTGGAACCGGCGCTGGCCGAGACGCTGCTCGCCCGGCACGATCGGCTCGAGCAGGAGATCCGACGCCTCGACGGTTACGAGGTCGATCGCCGGGTCGACCGGGTGATGCGCGGGCTCGGCTTTGTCGAACGTGACTTCGACCGCCCGGTCCCGTCCCTCTCGGGCGGCTGGCAGATGCGCGTGGCGCTCGGACGGCTCCTGCTCGAGAACCCCGACGTGCTGCTGCTGGACGAACCGACCAACCATCTCGATCTCGAGGCGCGGGAGTGGCTGGAGGGATTCCTCGCCGCGTACGACGGGAGTTTCGTTCTGGTCTCGCACGATCGCTACTTCCTGGACGTCACGGTCACGCGGATCACCGACATCATGTCGCGCCGGCTGCAGGACTTCACCGGCAACTACTCCCGCTACCTGGAAGAGAGAGACGCGCGCTACGACCTGGAGATGAAGGCCTACGAGCGCCAGCAGGACGAGATCCGCCGCGTCCAGCTCTTCATCGACCGGTTTCGCTACAAGAACACCAAGGCGAGCCAGGTGCAGAGCCGGATCAAGATGCTGGAGAAGATGCCCAAGCTCACTCCGCCGCAGGCGCCGCCGCGCACGATCCACTTTCGATTCCCGCAACCGGGACGAGCGGGACGGATCGTGGTGGAGTTGGCCGGGGTGACGAAGCGCTACGGGGAGCTCACCGTGCTGGACCGGGTCGACCTGAAGCTCGAGCGTGGCCAGAAGGTGGCCCTGGTCGGACCCAACGGGGCCGGCAAGTCGACCCTGATGCGCATCCTGGCCGGGAGCGAGCCGGTGCAGGCCGGGGAACGGATCGACGGCCAGAAGGTGACGATCGACCACTTCGCCCAGGACCAGGCCGATCGGCTGCCGGCCGACCGCACGATCTACCAGGAGGCTCTCGGGCGCGCCCCGCACGATTTCGTGCCGCAGGTGCGCGGCCTCCTCGGCGCTTTCCTCTTCAGCGGCGATGCGGTGGAGAAGAAGATCGCGGTGCTCTCCGGCGGAGAGCGGAACCGCCTCGCTCTCGCCCTCATGCTGATGAAGCCGGCCAACCTGTTGCTGCTCGACGAGCCGACCAACCATCTCGACATGGCGGCCAAGGATGTCCTCCTGGAGGCCCTGCGTGCCTTCGAGGGGACGCTGGTCTTCGTCTCGCATGACCGCTACTTCCTCGAGCGCCTGGCCGACCGCGTGATCGAGGTGGGGGACGGGCGCCTCACCGATCACCCGGGGAACTACGAGAGCTTCCTCTGGTGGAAGCGACGCCGGCAGGAAGAGGCGGAGGCGGCGATGGCGGGCCGTTCAACCGGCGCGTCGGGCAGTGCGGTGCCGCTGCCCCTCGCCGCCGGAGCATCCGATCGGCGCGGCCGGGTTCCGGCTCGGAAGCTGCGGGAGTTGGAGGAGCGGATCGCGTCTCTGGAGGAACGGAAGGCCCGGCTGGAGGCCACCCTGGCGCGCGAGGACCTCTACCGCGATGCCGAGAAGGCCGGCTTCTACCTGGGGGAGTACCGGGAGGTCACCGCCGACCTCGAGAGCGCCCTGGAGTCGTGGACCCAGCTGGCGGAGGGAGAGACCGACCCGGCCCAGTCGTAGTCGTGACGGCCCGGTCGTGACGGCCCAGTCGTCGTGATGGCCCAGTCGTGATCAGGTCCGCGTTTCCCGGGCGTTGCGTGACCGGGAAACGCTTCGCTCAGACCTCTTCGTCGGGCGAACCACCGTTTCCGGCCGCGGCCGCGGGGATCGGCGGATCGGCCGGGGTCGGTTCCGGCACCGGCAATCCGGCCAGTCGAAGGTGCTCGTGGTACTCGGTCCGGTCCTCGATCCTCCGCACGACCGCGGTCGCACCGACCTCGTGCACCAGGATCTCCTTCGCGTGGCCCTTGATGATGTCCCACATCTCGGTCTCGGGCTTGAGCTGCCGCAGCTCTCCGTGCAACGCGGCGTCGAAGAAGACCGGATGTCCAAGGTGTCCCTGCCAGCCCGGCGCGAGGATGCGGGTCTTGCTTTCGACGAAGTGCGCCGCGAGCTGTCCGAGGACTTCCGGGGTGAGGAGAGGCTGGTCGGCGAGACCGAGCGCACTACCCTTCGAAGCGGTGGACACGCGCTCCATTCCGGCCCGGACGAGAGCGGCGAAGCGATCCTCGGACTCACCCGCCTCCACGAGCTGGATCCGACCCGCCAGCGGCCCCAGCGACGACCGGAACTCGTACCCGCCGGGACCGACGACGAGGATGACCTCGGCGAATCCGGCGTCGAGGTAGGCCTGGAGCGTGCGGCTGAGCACGGTCGCATCCCCGAACGGCAACAACGGGATCGGGGTCTTGAGACGCGGACCACTGCGGGTCCCCAGAATGACGGCGGACAGGTTCTTGATCATCGCATCGGGTCTCCCAGGTTCCCAGGGGCACAGCCGGCTCCAGCCGATCGAAACCGCGAGTATAGGGATCCGGCTGCGTCCGGGCAAGGGGCGGATCCGGCGCCTTCTGCGACCGGGGCCGGCGCCCCGGCCCGCCGCGTGCCGGCCGGCCGATCCGGGCGCTCTCCACCCGGTCCCGCGGCCGCGGCTACAAGAAGGTCTGGTTAGGTCGATAGGTCTCCGGGAACGCCTCCAGGAAGACTTCGTCCCAGACGCTGATCGCCTCCCGCAGCATCCCTTTCTTCGCGTCGTGGGAGAGGAACGCTGACTTGAACCCGTTGATCAGGATCTTGCGCAGGTCGCTGACGTAGAGGTCGAGATGGAGGCAGGCAAGCTGGAGTTCCCGCGAAGCGGTCGTGTCGGACATCAGCCGGTTGTCGGTGTTGATCGTCACGCGCAGCCCCTTGCGGAAGTAGGCGCCGAACGGATGCGTGGCATAGCTCTCCACGGCGCCGGTCTGCAGGTTGGAGGTCAGGCACATCTCCAGCGGGATTCGATGGTCGGTGACGTACTCCAGAAGGTCGGGGTCCTCCCACAGGAGGGTGCCGTGGCCGACCCGGTGCGCCCCGCAGTAGTGGATCGCCTGGTGGATCGACTGCGCGCCGAACGCCTCGCCGGCGTGCACCGTCGAATTGATGTTCCGTTTGAGGATGAGCTGGAAGGCTTCGCGATGCTCCTTGGCCGGATAGTCCCGCTCCGCGCCCGCCAGGTCGAAGGCGACGACGCCGCGGTTCTTGTAGGAGATCGCGAGCTTCGCCAGCTCGAGCGACACCTCGGGGCTGATGTGGCGGATGCCGCAGACGATGACGCCGCTCTTGATCCGCCAGCGCGCCTCGGCCCGCCGCAGGCCGCGCAGCACGGCGTCGACGATCGCCTCGAGCGCGAGACCGCGCTTCTGGTGCAGGATGGGGGAGAACCGCACCTCTAAGTACCAGACGTTCTCGCGTGCGGCATCTTCGGCCAGTTCGAAGGCGACGCGCTCGAGCGACTCCTCATCCTGCATGACCGACAGGGTCAGATCGAAGAGCCGCAGGTATTCGGAGAGGTCAGCGCCGTCGCGGATCCTCATCTGCCGTCGCAGTTCCTCCGGATCGGCGGCCGGCAGCGGCGCGATCTGGCGGGTGCCCAATTCGAGCAGCGTCGACGGCCGCAGGGAACCGTCGAGGTGGCAGTGCAGGTCTGTCTTCGGCAGTCGACGGATCATGTCGAGATCGAAGTTCATGAACTCTCCTCCTGGGTGAGGGCATGCCCGGTTCGCTCCGCCAGAGCCCGGCGCGCGGCGATGGCGCGTCCCATCCGCTCGCGGTCGCGGGCAGGCCGTTCGGGATCATTCCGTCGCCAGACCACTCGTCCGGCCACGATCGTTTCCCGTACCAGCGCGGGCGACCCGGCGAAGACGAGGGCGGCCGCCGGTGTCTCTCCGGCCGATCCGGCGCCGCAGAGCGCGGGGTCGGCGGAGGGATCGAGCAGCACGAGATCGGCCCGCTTGCCGGGCGCGAGGGAGCCGATCTCGTCCCCCAGTCCCAGCGCGCGGGCGCCGTCCAGCGTGGCGAGGCGCAGGATCGAAGCGGGATCGACCGCGGAGGGGCGATGCGTCAACCCCTGCAACCAGGCCGCGAGCCGCATCTCCTGCCAGGGGTCGAGCCGGTTGTTGCAGGGGGCGCCGTCGGGGCCGAGGGCGATCGACACCCCTTCCGCGAGAAGCGTCAAGGTGTCACAGAGTCCTGATCCCAGCTTGAGGTTGCTACCCGGGCAGTGGAGGACCGTCGTGCCGGAGTCGCGAAGCTGCCGGCGGTCGTCACCGTCCAGCCAGACTCCGTGCGCCATCTTGATCCGTCCCTCGGCCCGGGGCAGGGCGGCGAAGTAGGCCGGCGGCGTCCGGCCCGTGAGTCGACGCACTTCCGCGACCTCGTCTCGGGTCTCCGATCCATGGGTGTGGATGGGGAAGGTCGCGAACGCCGATTCGGCCGCCAGTTGCCGCCAGAATGGATCGGTCACACTGGGGATGAAGCGGGGACAGAGGGCGAGCCGGATCCGGTCGTCGTCGTATCCCTCCCATTGCGCGGCCAGGGTGGCGACCTCGTCAAGGGCTTCGGAGGCCGGGCGGAGCAGCCCGCCCGCCGCCTCGGGGCCGCGATCCATCAGCGCGGGACCGAAGAAGCCGCGGATCCCCATGCGCGCCGCCGTCTCGAGGATCGCGCCGGTGTGCCGGGTCGTCCCCATGTCGAGGAGTGTCGTGACGCCGCCGGCCAGGAGTTGCTCGATGCCGGCCTCGGCCGAGACGGCCATCGTCTCCCAGTCGTGCGCCGCCTCCATCGGCCAGATGACCTGTTCCAGCCAGCGGTAGAGATCGAGTCCCTCCGCCGCTCCGCGGATGAGCGTCTGGCAGAGATGGACGTGCCCCGCCACGAAGCCGGGGAGAATCCAGAGTTCCCGCGCGTCGATTTCCTCCCACGCGACGGCGTCGGGCGCACGGGTCCCGCCCTCCGTCGGCCCGACGTCGATCGATCGGTCGTCCGCCGGAGGCGCTGCTTCAGGTGGATCGATCGCGACGATCCGTCCGTCCTGGATCCAAAGATCGCCTCGGCGGGGCGTCTCATCCTCCTGGGTCAGGAGGAGGCCGCCGCGGATCACGAGCCCGTGTGCTGGTTTGGTTCTTGACTCCCGCATGCCGCCTCCGGAAAATCCGGCTCCGTCGGGGGTCCATCCGCCGCCGCGACCGCGCCCTGCCGGCGCCGCGTTCCGCTCAGGTCCACCGGATTCGGTCGAGGCTAACCCGCCGGCCGGCATTCGTCAACGAGGAGGGCGCCACGGACGTTCTGATCACCCGGGAGCAGATCACCCGTCGGGTGGGCGAACTCGGGGCCGAAATCTCCCGCGACTACGAGGGCCGGGTCCCTGTTCTCGTCGGGATCCTGAAGGGATCGGTCCTCTTTCTCTCGGATCTGATCCGGTCGCTGTCGATCACCGTCGAGGTCGATTTCATCTCGATCTCGAGCTACGGCCGCGAGACCGTCTCCTCCGGCTCGGTCCGCCTGCTGAAGGACCTGGAACTCGATGTCGGCGGGCGCGACGTCCTCGTGGTCGAGGACATCGTCGACACCGGCAGCTCCCTCGACTACATCCGCCGCAACCTCCTGGCCCGGCAGCCGCGCTCCCTGGCGATCGCCGCCCTGCTCGACAAGCCGTCGAGGAGGGTGACGCCGGTGGAGGTCGCTTACGTCGGTTTCACCGTCCCCGATGCGTTCGTGGTCGGCTATGGACTGGACTACCAGGAAAGGTACCGGGGCCTCCCGGAGGTGGGTGTCCTCACGCCGGAGGAAATTCTCTCCGGGCGGATCGGGGGCGACCGCGCGGTCGGAGAGGACGGCGCGGCGGTGCCGCCCGGCGGGAAGCAGGTCTGACGATGTCGCGCGGTATCCTGATCGGCATCGCGGGCGGCAGCGCCTCGGGCAAGACCCTCGTGACCCGGCGCATCATCGAGGCGCTGGCGAGCGCCCGGGTCGTGGTGGTCAAGCAGGACTCCTACTATCAGGATCTCAGCGGGATGAGCGAGGAGCAGCGCTCCCGCCAGAACTTCGACCACCCCGACGCCTTCGATCTCGACCTGCTGCGCCGTCATCTGGAGACGCTGCTCGACGGCGGCTGGGTCGACGAGCCGATCTACGACTTCACGCACCATCGGCGTCAGGAGGAGACGAAGCGGATCGGCGGCGCTTTCGTCGTCGTGCTGGAGGGGATCCTGATCCTGGCCGACGCGGCGCTGCGCGAACTGATGGACATCAAGGTCTATGTCGACACGGAGGCCGACATCCGTCTCCTGCGGCGGCTGCGGCGCGATGTGGAGGAGCGGGGGCGGACGGTGCAGAGCGTGCTCAGCCAGTACGAACAATCGGTCCGCCCGATGCACCTGCAGTTCGTCGAGCCCAGCAAGCGTTACGCCGATGTGATCATTCCGGAAGGCGGGCACAACCGCGTGGCGATCGACCTTTTGAAGACGAAGATCACCTCGGTTCTGATGCACAAGTGGCCCGAGGAGTTTCGATTCGGGGCCGGGTCCGATGAACGCTGAGATGCGTCCGGGGCTCTTCGGAGGCGACTCGGCCGGGCTGCGCCGTTCGGGCGGCTGCATCGAGGTCATCTGTGGCCCGATGTTCAGCGGCAAGACCGAGGAACTGATCCGTCGGCTGCGCCGGGCGCAGATCGCGCGACGGAAGACGGTGATTCTGAAGCCGGAGCTCGACCAGCGCTACTCATCGGATCATCTGGTGTCGCACTCGGAGATGAGGGTGCCGTCCCTGACCGTGCACAGCTCGGCCGATGTCTATCAGCGTGCCCTGGAGGCCGAGGTGATCGGCCTCGACGAGGTCCAGTTCCTGGACGAGGCGATCGTCGGGGTCTGCGAGGCGCTGGCCGACCAGGGGAAGCGGTTGATCGTGGCGGGGCTGGATCTCGACTATCGGGGGATTCCGTTCGAGCCGGTGCCCCAGCTGCTGGCCCGCGCCGAGTACATTACGAAGACGCTGGCGATCTGCGTCATCTGCGGAGCGCCGGCCGGACGCACCCAGCGGATCTCGGGTCCCGAGGACCGCATCCTCGTCGGGGCGGGCGACGTCTACGAGGCCCGCTGCCGCAGTTGTTTCGTTCCACCACAGGAGGCCTGATGGACCGTCCGCAACCTGGGTCGAGGCAACACTGCGGCGGTCGGACCAGAGCGCGGACTCCGGGGCCGCCCGGGGGCGCGGTGGCCGCGCGGAGTGTCGTGGCCGGGCTTTGCGCCGTACTCCTCGCGGCGACCGGATGTGGCAACGAGCGCAAGAGCGCGACCGGGGCCTACTCCGTCGGTCTCGTCTTCGACGTGGGCGGATTGGGTGACAAGTCGTTCAACGACTCGGCCTACCTGGGTCTCGTGCGCGCGCGCGACGAACTCGGAATCGCCTTCGCCTACATCGAGCCGGATGACGGGACCGATCGGGAGGCGGCGCTCCGCCTCTTCGCCAGCGGAGATCCCGACCTGATCCTCGGCATCGGGTTCCTTTTCACCGACGACATCGAGAAGGTCGCCCGGGAGTTTCCCGACAAGAAGTTCGCCTGCATCGACTACACCTGGACCGAAGGGAAGGAGGTACCGCCGAACCTCCTCGGGATCAAATTCCGCGAGGAAGAAGGGGCCTTCCTGGTCGGCGCCGTGGCCGGACTCGTCAGCGAGAGCGGCATCGGCGGCTTTGTCGGCGGCATGGACATCCCGTTGATCCACAAGTTCGAGGCAGGGTATCGGACCGGGTTCCAGGCCGTTCGACCGGAAGGCAAGGTGCTGGTCGCCTACGCCGGCGTCACGGGGGAAGCCTTCAAGAACCCGGCGCGCGGCCAGGAACTCGCCCTGGCGCAACTCGACTCCGGGGCGGATGTCATCTTCCACGCCTCCGGGTCGACCGGGCTCGGGGTCTTCGAGGCGGTGCGGGCGCGAGGGAAGCTCGGCATCGGCGTGGACGCCGACCAGGCCGAGGTCGCTCCCGGCCACGTCCTGACCAGCATGGTGAAGCGGGTGGACGTGGCGGTCTTCGAGGTCATCAAGCGGGCCCGGGAGGGGAGCTTCGCGGGGGGGATTCTCTCCGAGGGCCTGAAGGAGGGGGGCGTCGATTACGTGTTCGACGAGGGGAACGCCCGCTGGATCACCCCCGCGGTGCGCGATTCGGTGGAGGCTCTGCGCCGCGCCATCCAGGAGGGGCGGATCGCCGTCCCGTCGGCGCGCTGAGTCGGTGACGCGCGCGGCATGAATCCCGCCGTCGAATTCGTCGAGGTCACCCGCCGCTTCGGCGCGGTGACCGCCTGCGCGCGGGTCAGCTTCCCGGTCTTTCCGGGTGAGATCCACGCCGTCGTCGGCGAGAACGGCGCCGGCAAGTCCACGCTCATGGCGCTCCTCTCCGGCTTCCTGCGGCCGGACGAGGGACGGATCACGGTCCTCGGGCGGGAGCTCGCGCGGGCCACGCCGGCGCGCGCGCTGGAACTGGGCGTCGGGCTCTGCGCCCAGCACTTTCACCTCGTCCCGACCTTGACCGGGATGGAGAACATCCTCCTGGGGGCGCGGGAACAGCGCGCCTTCGGCCGGGTGTCGCACCGCCAGCAGGACGCGGTGCGCGAGTTGATGAAGCGCTACGGCCTGAAGACCAGCCTGGAGGTTCCGGTCGAGGAACTCTCCGTCGGTGAGCGCGAGCGGATCGAGATCCTGAAGCTCCTGCACCGCGACTCCCGGGTCCTGATCCTCGACGAGCCGACCGCGGTGCTCGCTCCGTCCGAGGTCGAGGCCCTCTTCGGCGTCCTGCGGGCCCTGGCGCGCGAGGGACGCGCCGTGCTCTTCGTCAGCCACAAGCTCCCCGAGGTGATGGCGATCGCGGATCGCGTCACGGTGTTGCGCCATGGCCGCGTGATGGGAACGTTGCACGGCGGCGGCATCGATCCTAACACCCTCGTTTCGCTCATCGTCGGCGGGGAGCCGCCTCCGGAGGTTGCCTGGACTCCGGGCGAGCCCGGAGAACCGGTCCTGGAGGTGAGAGAGCTCTCGGCCGGGCGCACCGCCTCCGCGCTGCAGCGGGTGTCGTTCACCGTCAGGGCGGGTGAGATTGTCGGGGTCGGCGGCGTCGAGGGGAACGGGCAGGCGGAACTGGTCGCGGCTCTGCTCGGCCACACTCCGCGCGAACATGGCGAGATCCGGTTTCTCGGCCGTCCCGTGACCTGGCCGCGCACGGCGGCCGTGCGACAGCGGATGGGATGGATCCCGGCCGATCGTCAGCGCGAAGGGCTCCTGCTCGACTGGGCCGCCCCCGAGAACGCCGCGCTCGGACGCCATGACCGCGCTCCGTTTCGGCGCGGCTTCCGCCTCGATCGTGGTGCGATGTGTGCCGAGGCGCGTCGCATCTTCGAGGAGTATGACGTTCGCCCGTCCCGCCTCGATCTCCCGCTGCGCGCCTTCTCCGGTGGAAACCAGCAGCGGTTCGTCGCGGGCCGTGAGTTTTCGCGGCGACCGCCCTTTCATCTTGCCGTGCACCCCACCCGCGGGGTCGATCTGGCGGCGACCCGTTTTCTCCACGAGAAGCTCCTGGCCGAGCGGGCGCGGGGAGCCGGCATCCTCCTGGTCAGCGCCGATCTTGCGGAACTGCGGGCGCTGGCGGACCGGATCCTGGTGCTTTACCGGGGACGCGTCGCCTACGAGGCGGAGCGGGATGCCATCGATCCGCCTCGCCTGCACCGCGCCCTCCTGGGATTGGAGGAGTGACCGTGCGGAGGCGGGATGCGGAGTTGGTGGCCTGGGTCGGCACGGCCGGTGAAACGGTCGTGCGGGGACTGGGGCCGGTCGCCTTGGCGATCGGAACCGGCCTCGTCCTGGCGGCCCTCGCGGTGCGGGCGCTCGGCGCCGATCCGGGCGAGTTTTTCTCCCTGCTCTTTCGGGGGACGCTCGGGTCCGCGTACGGCTTCAGCCAGGTCCTCTTCAAGGCGACCCCGCTGCTCTTCACCGGTCTCGCGGTCTCGGTCGCGTTCCAGGCTCGCCTGTTCAACATCGGGGCCGAGGGGCAGATGGTGGTCGGCGGATTCGCGATGGCTTGGATCGGCTTCGCCGGACCGGAGCTACCGGTCGTGCTCGGCGCCGCGGCGGCCCTGGCGGCGGGCGCGGCGGCGGGCGCGCTCTGGGGCCTGCTTCCAGGAGTGATGAAGGCGCGGACCGGCGGGAGCGAGGTCATCGTCACCATCATGCTCAACTTCATCGCGCTCGCTCTGGTCAACTACCTGCTCGTGACCCGGTTCGCCCTGCCGGAGACGGTGCGCACCGCCGAGATCACCGAGGGGGCGCGCCTGCTCCGATTCTCCGAGGTCTGGCCGGCGTTGCGCGGCAGCCCGCTCAGCCTCGCCTTCGTCGTCGGGCTGCTGCTGGCCGCGGGCCTGCACTGGCTCTTCGGCTCCACCCCGCTCGGTTTCGGGCTCAGGGTGCTGGGAGCGGGTCTGCCGCAGGCGCGCTACGCGGGGTTGCCGGTGGCGCGGCTGACTCTGTTGGCGATGACGCTCTCCGGCGCGGTGGCGGGGATGGCCGGATGCGGGTTCATCCTCGGCTACAAGCACTACTACGAAGGGGACTTCTCGGCCGGCGCCGGGTTCATCGGCATCGCGGTCGCACTCCTCGCGCGGAACCGTCCCCTCGCGGTCATCCCCTCCGCCATCTTCTTCGGCCTCCTGTCCTACGGCGGACTGGTCGTGAACCCCATCGTGCCTCGGGAACTGCTCGACGTGCTGCAGGCACTGATCCTCGTCCTCTTCATCGTCTTCGACCGGCTGCTGGGGAGCGGGCTGCGCCGCCACCGGGAGCGGGCCGCGGCGCGATCGCTGGAAGGGGAGGCGTAGATGGAAGCCATTGCCTCCTTTGCGGCCCAGGTGCTGCGGATCAGCGTCCCCTACGTCCTCGCGGCGACGGGGGGGGCGGTCTGTGAGCGCAGCGGCGTCGTGAACATCGCGCTCGAGGGGATGCTCCTCTGTGGTGCGTTCGGCGCGGCGGTCGGCACGCTGGCGACCGGCGATCCGTGGCTCGGCGTCCTCTTCGGCACATTTTTCGGGATGCTCCTCGCGTCGCTTCATGCCGTCATCACGGTGGGAGCGAAGGCTGACCAGATTCTGAGCGGGCTAGCGCTCAACCTGTTGGCGCTCGGGGCCACGCGCGGCCTGCTCAAGGTCCTTTACGGCAGTTCGAGCAACTCGCCACGCCTGGACGGCATCGCGCCCCTTCCGATCCCGGCGCCGGCGGGCCTGGAGAGCCTGCTCCAGGTGATCGGCCACCCGATCTTCCTCTTGACCGTCGCGCTCGTCGTGGTGGCGCAGGTCGTGATCTTCGGCACGGGATTCGGCCTCTCCCTGCGCGCCGCGGGGGATGGTCCCCGGGCGCTCGACGGCGCGGGGATCTCGGTCGCGCGGATCCGCGTGACGGCGGTGATCGCGTCGGGTGCTCTCGCCGGACTCGGCGGCGCCTGGCTGGCGCTCGAACAGCACACGTTCACCGACGGCATGTCGAGCGGGCGGGGTTACATCGCGCTCGCCGCCATGATCGTCGGCAAGTGGCGTCCTTCAGCGGGAGCGGCCGCGTGCCTCCTCTTCGGCGCGGCCGAGGCGCTCCAGATGCGTGTCCCCTCGACGGTCATCCCGACGCAGTTCCTCCAGATGTTGCCCTACTTGATCACGCTGATCGCGCTCGCCGGCTGGATCGGCCGTTCGAACGCCCCGGCGGCGCTCGGGGAGCCGTACGAGCGGGAGGGGAGTCGGTGAGGCGCCGACCGGGACGCACTCCGGACCAGCCCGGAGGGTGGCCGCCGGCGGACCTGGTCGAGTCGATCCGGGGAGAACTCGGCGGGGCCTCGACCGATCTCGGCGTGGTCCTGGGGAGCGGGTTGGGCGGTCTGGCGGACCGCCTCGATCCTGTCTGGCAACGCGACGCCGTCGCGATCCCGGGCTATCCGCACAGCACGGTCGCCGGTCATCGCGGGCGCCTGCTGCTCGGGCGACTGGGCGATCGCCTGACCTGGGTGGTGCAGGGTCGGGTCCACCTCTACGAGGGGCACGCGGTGGAGACAGCGACGCGCTACGTCCGTCTCCTGCACGCCCTCGGAGTCCGACGGCTGATCCTCACCAACGCTTCCGGGTCGGTCGACGCCCTGGCGGCCGGACCCGGCGACGTCGTCCTCTGCCGGGACGCCATCGGGCTCTACTTCCGCCCGCTCGCCGCCCCGGCCTGGAACGGCCCCTGGCGGGTACGCGGGCCTTTGACCGACCCCGAGCTGGCGCGGAAGGCAGAGGAGACCGCGCGCGAGGAGTCGATTCCTCTCCGCTCGGGAATCCTGGTCGCCTCGCTCGGCCCGACCTACGAAACCGCGGCGGAGGTGCGGGCGTGGAGAGCGATCGGCGGAACCGTCGCCTCGATGTCGACCGTCCCCGAAGCCATGGTCGCGCGTGAGCTGCAGATGCGGTGCTTGATCTTCTCTCTCGTCACGAACCTGGGCACGGGGCTCTCCCCCCATCCGCTGAGCCACGAAGAGGTGGTCGAGGTCGCCGACCGGGCCGGCCGGACGCTCGAGCGTCTGCTCGTGACGCTCGTCGCGCGCCTCTGACCCGCCTGGGTCGCGATCCCGATCGCGGCCCCGTCGACGAAATCGCAGAACGGCGATCCTCCCCGCGCCGGAGAGGATCGCCGTCGTCGATCCGGTTGCGCCGGCCGGGCCGACCCAAGGCTCGGCCGACCGCCCCGGGGACTTATCTCGTCAGAACCACCTTGTGCGACCTGCTCCCCTCGGCCGACTCGAAGCGGGCGAAGTAGATCCCCGAGGGGACCGGCCGCCCGGCCGCATCGGTTCCGTCCCAGGACAACTGGTGCCGGCCGGCCTCGATCCGGCCGTCGACGAGCGTACGCACGAGCCGCCCGCTCACATCGACGACCGCCAGGCGCACCGGCGAGGACGCGGCATTCGCGCTCAGGCTGAAGGAGAGCTCCGTCGCTCCGAGACTCGGGTTGGGCGCGACAGACAGCGGATCGAGCCGGGCGAGGCCGGGCTCGTCCATGCCGCCCGGGTCCGAGCCGCTGACCAGCCAGAGGACCGTCTTCTCGATCAACGCGCGGGCGTTGTTCGGATCGGGATCGGCCGTCGGCATGGCGTTCGGCGGAACGCAGTTGTAGACCGCCTTGGAACCGTTACCCCGCTCGTTCCGGACCGCCACCGGCAGGGAACTGTGGTTGTAGAGAATGGCCGAGGCGGTGGAGGACGGATTGACCTGGTCGACGCGATTCGCGCCGGAGGGGAAAGTCAACGCCATGCTCACTCCGTCCGTGATCGGGTCGCCGCCCACCCCCGTGATGGAGGTGGCCGTGACGCCGTCGGCGTGCGTCTCGACGCCCATGTACTCCCGGAGGAAGAGGCGCGTGCCGCTCACGAAGTTGAGGAAGTCCATGCTGCTGACGAACATCTTCCCACCGTCGTCCATGTAGGCCTTGATCGCCGTGGTGTCGGCCGTGGTGAAGAGGCTGGAGAGGAAGTAACCGTGCTGCCAGAGCACGACGTCGAAGCCGGCCATGTTGTTGAAGGTCGGCCCGAGGCTCCCGTGGCCGTTGTAGACATCCCAGTCCTCGTAGAGCCAGCCGATCCCGTCGAGCGCGTCGGTCCAGACCGTCTCGTCGACGCGGGTGCCGTCGTCGTCGACGAAGAGGATCGAGTAGGAGGCGTTGAAGACGCGCAGGCTCAGGGGATAGGTCCGCCCTGAATTCTGCGATTCGGTGATGAAGTGGCCGGTCCCGATCCGCTTGACGTTGTCGGTCAGGATGCGGAGAGCGATCCCCTTCCCCTCGAGGCCGCCGAAGTTGAACGCCGTGGCGGAGGAGTACCAGTTCGGGTCGCCCTCCACCTGGAACTCACAAGGCCAGCCGAAGCCGTTGTCGAAAGAGAGCGTCATCACGTCGGGGCTGGCGGTGTCGTTGGTGATGGTCCCCTCAAAGTAGGCGTAGCCGCTCCGGGAGGGGACCGACGCCACGCGACGCGGAATGTTGACGGTGAAGTCGGTCAGATAGGGGATCTTCGCCCCCTGGATGATCTCCTTCGTGCCGCTCGTCTTCTGCAGGACGGCGGCCGCCCAGAGCTGAGCCTGGTCCCACCCCGCGTTGACGGGGAAGGTCTTGACGACGGTGACCTCGTCCCCCTGGTTGACCAGGGTGGTCACCGGCTCGTTCTTGATCACGCGGGTGATGTTGTCGAAGGAGGTGGACGGGTTGTAGTAGCAGTCGTCCTCCATGATGAAGACCGTCGCCTGGACGCCGGTCTGGGCAACCGGATCGACGAGTCGGTAGGTGACGGTGATCGTTCCGGTGTTGCCGGAGATCGACCAGACCCCTTCGATCTCGACCGGGCTGACATTGCTGACTTCGCCCATGCGGGTCATGTAGCGCGAGCGATAGGTCGTGTAGGAGCTGTTGCAGTTGCTGGCTCCGACGACGGCATACTTGCCGTCGATCCGCACGTCGGGGACGCCGCTGACGCCGTACCAGGAGGCGCGCGCGACCGCGTCGGCGTGCGAGAACTGCTGGGAAGTGTGGGAGTCGACGTGGATGAAGGTCTGGGGGAACTCTGCCTCGAGCATATCCAGCCCGCACCGGGCTGCCGGGCAGTAGGGTCAGGTGGCGAAGCCGAACTCGTCGGCGAAGATGACCTTGGGCACGCTCGCGAGCGCGGGCGCGGCCGTGATCGAGAGTGCGGTGAAGAGGAGCAGGGCCCTGAAGGCGTGACGCATGAGGATCCTCCCGTCGGGATGGGCATCCAGCCGCGACGGGCCGCGCCGCGGCGTTTCCGGCCGGCCGCCGGGGAAGAGCTGCGGGCCTGCCCCGAACGTGGTCGGAATGAGTTAAGCGAAATGATATCTGAAGATTAGCAGGTGAAACAAGACAATCGTAGTGAGATGAATGTAATCAGACTGACAATCTTATGAACGAGCCGGAAGGAGGCACGGCCCCGGCGCTCTCTACGCCATCGGTGTATTGCGCGGGAGGGAGCGGAGGAGGGGACGCGGAGCTAGATAGGGAAAGAGGGGA
The DNA here is from genome assembly GCA_964371055.1 of uncultured bacterium. Taxonomy (GTDB): domain Bacteria; phylum Eisenbacteria; class RBG-16-71-46; order CAIMUX01; family CAIMUX01; genus CAYJLF01. Next base: position 75,509 of record CAYJLF010000008.1, read on the forward strand.
CCCGGTGGTTTCACCGGGTCCCCTCGAGCCTGCCCCGCCTCTGGGCGGGCGGGCCCCGGCGCCCCCGAGATCCGGGCGCCGGGCGGAAGTCGTGGTTCTTACCGAGTGACGACGACCTTGCGGGCGTCGCGCTGGTCAGACGACTCGATCCGGGCGAAATAGATCCCCGAGGGGACCGGCCGCCCGGCCGCGTCGGTTCCGTCCCAGGACAACTGATGCGAACCGGCCTCGATCCGGCCGTCGACCAGGGTGCGTACGAGCCGTCCGGTCACGTCGACGACCGTCAGCCGAACCGGCGAGCCGGCCGCGGCCGGACTGACCGAGAACGACAGAGCGGCGGCGCCCACGCTCGGATTCGGGTTGACCGACAGGCGGCCGGCGAGCGCCGCGGGCAGGTCGTCGACGCTCCCCGGGTCGGACCCACCGACCAGCCAGAGGACCGTCTTCTCAATCAACGCGCGGGCGTTGTTCGGATCGGGATCGGCCGCCGGCATGGCGTTCGGCGGGACGCAGTTGTAGACCGCCTTGGAACCGTTGACCCGCTCGTTCCGGACCGCCACCGGCAGGGAGTTGTGGTTGTGGAGAATCGCCGAGGCGGTGGAGGACGGGTTGACCTGGTCGACGCGGTTGGCGCCGGAGGGGAAGGTCAGCGCCATGTTCATTCCATCCGTGATCGGATCGCCGCCCACCCCCGTGATGGAGTTGGCGGTGACGCCGTCGGCGTGCGTCTCGACTCCCATGTACTCCCGGAGGAAGAGGCGCGTGCCGCTCACGAAGTTGAGGAAGTCCATGCTGCTGACGAAGATCTTCCCACCGTCGTCCAGGTAGGTCTTGATCGCCGTGGTGTCGGCCGTGCTGAAGAGGCTGGAGAGGAAGTAACCATGCTGCCAAAGGACCGCGTCGAAGCCGGCCATGTTGTTGAAGGTCGGCCCGAGATTGCCGTGGCCGTTGTAGACGTCCCAGTCCTCATAAAGCCAGCCGATCCCGTCGATGGCGTCGGTCCAGACCGTCTCGTCGGTGCGCGTGCCGTCGTCGTCGACGAAGAGGATCGAGTAGGAGCGGTTGAAAATGCGCAGGCTCATGGGATAGGTCCGGCCGGAGTTCTGGGAACTCGACAGGAAACTCCCCGTGCCGATCCGCTTCACGCCGTCCGTCAGGACGCGGAGCGTGATCTCCTTCCCCTCGAGGGCGCCGAAATCGAACGCCGTGGGGGCGGAGTACCAGTTCGGATCTCCCTCCACCTGGAACTCGCCCGGCCAGCCGAAGCCGTTATCGAACGAGAAGGTCATCACGTCGGGGCTCGAGGTGTCGTTGGTGACCGTTCCCTCGAAATAGGCGTAGCCGCTGCCGGTCGGGACCGACGCGACCTTGTGCGGCATGTTGACGGTGAAGTCGCTCAGGTAGGGGATACTCGCGGCCTGGATCATGTCCTTCGTGCCGGACGTCTTCTGCAGGACGGCGGCGCAGTGGAGCTGGTCCTGATCCCATCCCGCGTTGATCGGGATGGTCTTCACGATCGTGACCTCGTCCCCCTGGTTCGTGAGGCCGGTGACCGCCTCATTGCGGAGGGCGCGGGCGAGGTGGTTGAAGGTCGTCGAGGCGTTGTAGTAGACGTCATCCTCGTAGATGAAGAGCGTCGCCTGAACGCCGGTCTGGGGGACCGGATCGACGAGACGGTAGGTGACCGTGATCGTCCCGGTGTCCCCGGCAATCGACCAGACCCCTTCGATCTCGACCGGGCTGACGTTGGCGACCTCATTCATCCGCGTGATGTACCGCGAGCGGTAGTTGGAGTAGGCCGTGTTGCAGTTGCTGGCGCCGACGACGGAGTACTTGCCGTCGATCCGCACGTCCGGCACGCCGCTGACGCCGTACCAGGAGGCGCGGGCCTGACCTTCCGCGAAGGCATACGCCTGCGAAGTGTGGATGTCGACCGGGATGACCGTGGCGGGGAACTCGTTCCGAAGCATTTCCAGCCCGCACCGGGCTGCTGGACAGTAGGGTCAGGTGATGTACCCGAACTCGTCGCAGAGAATCACCTTGGGCACGCTCGCGAACGCGGGCAGCGCTGCCCCCGTGACGAGCACAGCCAGTACGAGCATGGCCTTCCAGGCGTGGCGCATGAAGAACCTCCCCTGCATGTGACCGATGACCGCGTCCTATCGTCCGCAGCCCTTCCTGATCTTCCGGACGCGCACCGACCAGCGGGACGGCCAGCGACGCCCACGGACAACCTATCTTTGATGATATCCGAGTATTAGGAAAAATGGAAGGGATGCTGTGCAGGAATTAGCCAAACCGGCACTGAGACCCGATTGCGGTGACATCCCTCGAGGCCGAACCGCCGGGGCCGGCCCTGGGGTATCGGGGTCGGAAGGGTGAGCGACGGGGCGGCGCCCCCGCGCCGGGCACCCAGCGGAGGCCCGCTGCCGGTCGTCAGCGGGCCCGCCGCACCGGTCGGATCAGGAGCGCGCCGGCTTCCATTCCGACGCGCAGCGCCCCTTTGCCCCGATGTTCCAGCAGGTACCGCGCCAGCGGGTTGAAGAGGCGATCCTCGAGCGTGCGGTGGAGGATGGCCACGCCCTCCTCAGCGATCTCGGTTTCGGGGAGAAACGCCTCGTAAACGGCCGGCTCGACCTCGATCCTTCGCTGGCTCTGCTCCAGGCGGCCGAGCACCGCCTCGACCTTGTAGCGCGCGATCCGGCGGACATCGCCGGCGGTCAGGGGCGGCAGGGCGATGATCTCGTTGAAGCCTTCGAGTAGCTCGGCCGAGAGCATCCTCTCGAGCCGCCGATGGAGAACGTCGGCGGCCGGGGCGGGAGCCCGACTGAAGCCGATCTCACCCGCGGGGATGTCCTCGCGGCGGGGACGGGTGGTGACGAAGAGAATCGTCCGGCTGAAGTCGACCGGACCGAGCATGTCCTCGAGGCGTCCCCGCTCCAGGATCTGCAGCAGAATCGGTTGAAAGGCTGCGTGCGCCCGCTCCAGACCGCGCAGGAGCACGACCGACTCGGGGTCTCTTCGGACGGGCGAGGTGAGCATCCCCTCGACGAGCTGGTTGTCCGATCCGGGGATCAGACTCACGGCCAGCTTCGAGAGGTCCCCCTCCTCGGCGATCTCGGCCAGGTCGATGGAGAGGACACCGTCCTCGGTCCCGTAGAGAGCCTCGGCCACGGCATAGGCCATCTCGTTCTTTCCGACGCCGGTCGGACCGACGAGGAGGAACGATCCTTTGGGTCGCCCGGGGCGGAAGTCGAGTTCGGTCATCCGCACGCGGATCGTCCGGGCGATCCGGTCGACCGCGTCGTCCTTGCCGACGATCCGCCGTCGCAGCGTCTCCTCGAGCTGCAGAAGGGCCTTCTGGCGGGTGGCGGAGAGCCGGGGGGCGCCGCGCCGGCGGGAGGACGACCTGGGCGGGGAGGCCGCGCTCTTCTTCCGCCGCGGCGACTTGGGGGCCTTCGCGGCGCGTGCGTTGGGGGCCGGGCGAGATGGTTTCTTCGGGGCCATGAGGTGTCCTCCCGGCGGGCGAGGGTAGCACTCCTCTCCGTCGCCCGTCATCTTCGGTCCCCCGGACGAGATCCGGCCCCCCTCGAGGAACGCCCGCATTTCCCGCGGGGTCGCGGCCGGGCCGCTTGCCGCGCTCCGGTCGTTCTGCTAACGATCACCAGGGCGGCAGCCGCAGGGATAGCGACTGGACTCGGGCGGGGCTCCGGCCGGGCGGCATGGACAGGAGGAGGGAGCGTGAGCAAGGCAAAAGTCAGGCGCATCGGGATCCTTACCGGCGGAGGTGACTGTCCGGGGCTGAACGGCGTCATTCGGGCCGTGGTCAAGACCTGTCGGTTCGAGTACGACATCGACGTCGTCGGGATCGAGGACGGCTATGGGGGATTGATCAACGACCGCATGCGTCCCCTCCAGTCCGACGATGTCAGCGGGATCCTGGCGCGCGGCGGGACGATCCTGGGTTCCTCCAACAAGGACAACCCGTTCCGGGTGCCGGTGCGGGAGGGGGGCGAGCTGTCGTTTCGCGACCTCTCTGACCAGGCGATCAAGACGGCCCAGCGGCACGGGCTGGAGGCGCTCGTCGTGGTCGGAGGCGACGGAAGCCTCTCGATCGCGCAGGAGCTTTCGAAGAAGGGATTGCCGGTCGTCGGTGTGCCGAAGACGATCGATAACGACCTGGCGGCGACCGACGTGACTTTCGGCTACGACTCCGCTCTCGCCACCGCGACCGACGCGGTGGACAAGCTCCACACCACCGCCGACAGCCATCACCGGCTCATGGTGCTCGAGGTGATGGGGCGCTATGCGGGCTGGATTGCCCTCGGCGCCGGGATGGCGGGAGGCGGCGACATCATCCTGATTCCGGAGATCCCCTTCGAGATCGCCAAGGTCGCGGACGCGATCCGGGAGCGAGGATATCGGGGCCGGCGTTTCGCGATCGTGGTCGTCGCGGAGGGCGCGGTGGCGAAGGGGGGAGAGCTCTTCGTCGAGCGGCGGATCGAGGATTCGACCGACGCGATCCGTCTGGGCGGAATCGGGCGCTGGGTGGCGCAGGAACTGGAGACGCGGCTCGAGTGGGAGGCCCGGACGACGGTGCTCGGCCACCTGCAGCGGGGTGGATCGCCGACGGCCTACGACCGGGTCCTGGCCACGCGATTCGGTGTGGCGGCCGCGCTCCTGGTCGCGCGCGGAGAGTTCGGACGCATGGTCGCCCTCCACGGGCTCGATGTCGATTCGGTTCCGCTGGCCGAGGCGGTGACCCAGATTCGGCGGGTCGATCCGGACTCGCAGGTGGTTCGCGCCGCGCGGTCGGTGGGGACCTCCTTTGGCGACTGAGAGAGCCATGCAGGCCGAAAAGGGGAGACGGCTCGGGCTCGGCTTCACCGCCTCGTCCGCGGTCGTTATCCTCGCCCTCGGCCTGGTCCTCGTCGCCGTTGCCGGCGAGACCCTGGCCTTCGACGTCGTGGAGCGGGCGCCGGAGCTCCCGCTGTCGCGCCCGCGGTTCCGAGCCGATGGCGGGACGAGACTGACGTCTCAGGGTCCCGAGGCGGTCCTGGCCTTCGAAGTGCCGTACAGCGAACTGTTCTTCCGTCCCGGCGGGACTCGCTGGCGAAGCCGGTTCGACCTGATCTTCGTCTTGCGGGAGGGGAAGCGGCAGGTCGCCGGCGACCTCTTCACCGAGGCGATCGAGGTGCGATCGCGAGAAGCGACGCGGGATGCGGCTTCGAAGGTGCGCCGCGCCATCTCTCTGCCGACCAAGCCCGGCCGCTACCAGGCGGAGGTCACCCTGAGGGAGGCGACGGCCGGCCGCGAAACGCGCGTCCGGTGGGACCTCGAGGTGCCCGATTACCAGAAGCTCCCGCTGGCCCTCTCCTCGCTCTGGCTCTCCGAGGGAGAGGCCGGCGAGGACACCCTGGCTGCCACCCTGCCTCCTCCCGGCTGGCGCTTGACGCGCCGCTTCTTCGATCTCCAGGGTCCGGTGTGGGTTCAGGGGGAGATCTACCGGCCGGATCCGGGCGCCGAGCCCTCCCGCCTCGTCTGGAGAGTCGTCGGGTCACGCGGAGAAGAACATCAACGCGGCGAGGCCGAACTCCCCGCCGCTGCGGTGACGCCGTTTCGACTCGCGCCGGACCTCTCTTCTCTCTGGATCGGGGGATACCTCTTCGAAGTCCGGGTGACGGCGGGGGGGCAGGAAGCGCGCCGGCGGTTCGAATTCCAGGTCGAGGCCTCGGCGGGGGCGCTGGAGGCGGATGCGGTTCAGAGCCTGGATCTGATCGCCCTCATCGCCGACGCGGATGAAGTGCGGCGTCTGCGGGAGGCCCCGTCGGCCGAGCGGAAGGAAGCCTGGAATCGGTTCTGGAAGCGGCGGGATCCAACTCCGGAGACGCCGCAGAACGAGTTTCGCGATGAGTTCTTTGCCCGCGTCCGCCAGGCGAACGAGCAGTTCTCCAGCGGGGGACAGGGATGGCGGACCGACCGCGGACGGACCTACATCCGTTACGGGCCCCCCGACCAGATCGAGAGCTACCCGATGAACCTTGACTCGCCGGCCTACGAGATCTGGACCTACGTGCGCAGCGGACGCCGTTTCGTCTTCGTCGACTACGACGGCTACGGCCGCTACGAGTTCTACCAGCCCGGGAGGTCATGAGGCGCCGGCCGCGTCACGCCCGGCGACTTCCGGCCGCTCTCGGCGCCGCTCTCAGCGCACGTCGGCGACGGTGCGGAACCCTACCGTGCGATCGTTGGTCAATGGATCGATCGCCGATCGGTTGAAGGTCGTCGCGCTGCCGTACCCCTTGTCGAAAGATCCACCGCGAACGACTTTGGACCGTCCGGTCGTCGGCGGGCGGCCGTCGACGCGATAGGCGGCATGCCAGTCTGCCGTCCACTCCCAGACGTTCCCGGACATGTCCAGAACGCCATAGGGACTGGCGCCGTCACCGGTGACGTAGCCGCCGCGCACCGAGCCGTCGTAGTAGCCGACCGGGGTCGTGCGCACGCGTCCGGCGCTCTCGTACGGATCGCCTGAGTTGCGATAGTTGGCGCGGTTCAGGTCCTGTTCGCCATTCCAGGCTCCCCAGGGGTAGGGATATCCGAGGCCGACCACGATCGGTTCGCTGCCGGTCTCATAGACGCGGCTGCCCCAGAGATCGTCCGCGGTGCCGCGGGCGGCCTTCTCCCACTCGGCTTCGGTGGGAAGGCGTCGCTGCTGGAATTGCGCGTAGATGGACGCGCCGTACCAGGTGACCTGCACGACCGGGAACTGGGCCCGTCCATCGGCGACTAAGAAAGAACTGTCGGCGACGGAGAAGGAGAGATCGCTGTCGACATCGCGCGGGCTGATCACCGCCCAGAGGGTGTCCCGGCCGTCGTTGTAGACCTGGTCGGCGTCGATCCAGACTCTCTTCCGTTCGAGCATCTGGTTCAGGAAGTCGGCGTACTGCTGGTTATTGACGAGGAAGCGGTCGATGGAGATGGTCCGGTCGGTCTTCATCGGGTTACCCGGGTGCCAGAGCGGATTGACGATCTCCAGGTTGGTGGTGTCCGGGTACTGGAGCGTGTCCCCCATGAAGAAGTAGCCCGCGGGGACAGTGTCGCGGTCGACCGGGGTATTGAACCCCCAGATCGGAGAGGGAGCCGAGACGCCGGTCCGGTCGCGCGCGACGACGCGCCAGAAGTAGTGCGCATTGCGCTCGAACGGTCCGGGCACCGTGTAGCGTGTTTCCGCCTGGCCCTCGCTCTTCTTCTCGATGCCGCGTCGCGCGGATCCGAAGTAGACGTCATAGACGAGCGACTCGCCGGCCGGGTCACGACCGGTCCACTGCAGGACGACGTCCTCGATCTCGCTGATGTCGGCGGCCGCGTCGGCCGGCACCGGATCGAAGGGAGGAGCGGGGGGGAGCTTCTGGGTCGCCAGGACGGTGACCTCGTTGGATGGTGTCGCCTCGTTCGGGCCCCGGAAGGCAACGATGCGGTAGGTGAAAGTCTGCTCGTTCGTCACGCGGCGATCTTCGAACGAGGTGACGTTGGCGGCCACGCTGTCGAGGCGGGTGAAATCGGTTTCCCCCGCGGCCCGGCGCTGGATGCGGAATCCCGACTCGTTCGCCGAATTGTCGCGCCAGCGAAGCCGGACGCGCGCGACCCCGGTCTCCGCGGCGTAGAGGTCGCTGGCGGAGACCGGCGGTGGGACCGGCGGCGTCGTCGGACCGGGGCTGTCATCGGAACAGCTGACTCCCACCGCGGCCAGGAAGACGAGACCCAGTGTGAAGCATCGGCGCGCCATCTTCGTAGAACCTCCTCCGCCAACCCCGACCCGCACCACGCCCGGCCGCGGACGGGGCCGTCCCCTCTCCGCGGGCGGAACTCGCCCCGTCGCTACTTGGCGCCGCGCAGCGCCTTCATGCACTCGTCTTCGCCCAGCAGCTTGAACTTCTCCGCCTCCTGGCGGATCACGAGGTCATAGGTCATGCTGGGCTGAGCGGTGACCCTGGGAATGCAGGGGCTCCACAACCCGAGCTGCTGCGAGCGTCGGCTCTCGCGGAGGATCACGAGTTCCGGCACCTGCCCGCCCATGGCCGGCAGCCACCAGACGACGATCGTCTGATCGGCGAGGTCGTCGTAGGCAAACGACACCATGTAGGTCCCATCGGCGCCTGAGATCGCCTGGCCCCGCAGGAATCCGTCGACGAACGCCTTGATCTGGACGCCGCCCAACCCTCCGCCGGTGTCATCGGAGACCTTTCCCTGCAGGACGAGATCGGTCCTGGCGCCCCAGGCGGGCCCCGCCAGAACGATCCAGGCCATGACGGCCATAGCCGCCCGCAACATCCCGTGCTTCACGCTTCAGCCTCCCCGGTGCGCCGGCGCCCCGATCCGAACCTCGTCCCGCTCCGAGCCGCCGCTGAGCGGCCGCGGCCCGTGATCCTCGTGGGCGGGGCGGCCGCTTCCTCTGCGCCGCCCGATCTCGCCCCGACAATGGCGGCAGCGTATCAGCGGCACCGGACTGGGTCAAGGGGGGGAACCTCTTGAAAGCCGTTGCGATGGGCCGATCGGTCTGGTAGCTTTCCGGCGCCTCGGGGGCGGCGGAGAGGCGGGGTCAGATCGCCCCGCGTCCCGCAGGAGGTTCAGGGATCCGGCGGTGCCGGGCGGTTGGACTGCGCCCGCGCTATCGTCCCGCAGGGAGTGTCAGGGGGGGGATTTGGGACTCCGCAGCCTGCTTGGTCTGGTCAGCAGCGACGTCGCCATCGATCTCGGCACCGCGAACACCCTGGTCTACGTCAAGGGGAAGGGGATCGTGCTGAACGAGCCCTCCGTCGTGGCCGTCGACCGGGGGACGAACCGGGTCCTGGCGGTGGGGCGTGACGCGAAGGAGATGCTCGGTCGGACGCCGACCGGCATCGATGCCGTGCGTCCGCTCAAGGATGGCGTGATCGCCGACTTCGAGAAGACCGAAGATCTCCTGCGCAAACTGATCCAGAAGGTGCAGTCGCACCGCTACCTCGTTCGCCCGCGGATCATCGTCAGCGTGCCGAGCGGGATCACGGAGGTCGAGAAGAGGGCGGTGCGCGACTCGGCTGAACATGCCGGCGCGCGCGAGGTCTTTCTGGTCGCCGAGCCGATCGCGGCCGCTATCGGGGTCGGATTGCCGGTCGACAAGCCGACCGGGAACATGGTCATCGACATCGGGGGAGGCACGACCGAGATCGCGGTCATCACGCTGAACGGCATCGTCACCGACACATCGATTCGCGTGGGCGGTGACAAGATGGATGACGCGATCGGGCAGTACGTGAAGCGCGCCTACAACCTTCTCATCGGGGAGCAGACGGCCGAGCGGATCAAGCTCCAGATCGGTTCCGCCTTCGCCATGAAAGAAGAGCAGGTGATGGAGATCAAGGGACGCGACCTGATCGGTGGCATCCCCAAGACGATCAAGATCACCTCGCAGGAGATCCGGGAGTGCCTGCAGGAGCCGCTGGGGGCGATCGTCGAGGCGGTCAAGGATTCGCTCGAGCGGACGCCGCCCGAGCTCTCGAGCGATATCGTCGATCGCGGCATCGTGATGACCGGGGGGGGCTCGCTGTTGCGCGGGATCGATCTCCTGCTCCATGATGTCACGAATCTTCCGATCCGCGTGGCGGAAGACGCTCTGCTCTGCGTCGTGCTTGGCTCGGGCAAGATCCTCGACGACCTGCAGACCTACCACAAGGTGCTGATGCACAGCACCTGAGCGGCGCCGGCCTCCCGAACGTCGGGAGGCGGGGCCAGACGTGGACACCGACTCCGGCAGGGACCCGATGCCATCCTCACGCAAGAACCTCGGGCGGCGCCTGCGTCCCTGGCTGGCGCCGGTGGCGGGCCTGGTCTTCGCGCTCCTTTTGACCCTGGTGCCGCTCTCCACGCGACGCGGCATCGCCCGCGGGTTGGAGTACAGCCTGTTCCTTCCCTATCGTTTCGCCCTGGGGTGGGGGCCGCGATCCCTCATCGCCCAGCGCGAAATGTCGGCCGAAGCCCGGTCCATGGCGGAGCGTCTCCGGGCGTGGGACGGCGAGATGGAGTCGTCCCGGGAGAACGATCGACTGCGGCGCCTGCTCGGGTTCCAGCGAAGGGCCGCGATCGACCTCGTGGCCGCCACGGTCGTTGGTCGCGGACGCGCACGCTTCGGCGACCTTCTCATCGTCGATCCGGAACGGCCCGTCCCCGATCTCGTGGGGATGGTGGCCGTCACTCCGGACGGGCTCCTGGGGCGGGTGGCATCGCGCGACGGGCCGTTCGCGCGGGTGGAGTGTCTGACCAACCCGAACGTCGCGGTGAGCGTGGTGAACCAGCGCAGCCGCGAAGGGGGGATCCTCAAGTGGAACCCCGCCGGATCGATTCTCGCGATCGAGGGGGTGCCGGCGCAGGCCGATTGGCAGATCGGCGACCGCGTGGTGACCTCGGGGCTGGGCGCCGCCTTTCCGCGCGGAATTCTCGCCGGCTGGGTGCGGGGGCAGAGGGCCGGGCGCGGAGGCGTCCTGCAGACGATCCTGATCCGTCCCGCGGCGGCGTCCGACCGCGTGCACGAGCTCTTCCTTCTGCACGCGCGCGATCTCGAGCTCGGCGAACCGGATCGATCGCCGCCGCTCTACCCGATGGAATCACGGTCTCCGCGGGCGGCCCCGGCCGATCCCGCGCGGCAGGGCGCGCTGGCGCCCGTCTTCTGAGGTCGTGACCGTGCGCTACCTTCGTTGGGCAGTGGTGCTCTTCCTCGTACTCGCTTCGATGGCGACGTGGGTGCCGCGCATCCGGATCGCGGGGATCGTCCCCGACCTCCTGGTGGGCGTAGTGCTGATCGTCGCCCTGCGCAAGGGAGCGACCTGGGGGGTCTGGACCGGAGTCGCGCTCGGGCTCCTGGCGGGTGTGGAGCAGCCCGACGCCCTGGGACGGGATGCTCTTGCCCTGGGGTGCGCGGGACTCCTGGTCGGTCGTGGATCGATCGGGCTCGACCGGCACAATCCCCTGGTCGCGACCGGGCTTCTCTTCGTCGCCGCCTTCCTGGCCGACGCGGTGCGACTCTTGTGGGTCGCCGGCGGCGTGGGCGACTACCCGCTGCTCTGGCTGCGCTGGGCGCTCCCCGGAGCTCTCTACACCACGCTGGTCGTCCCCCTGCTTGCCTGGACAGGGTGCCGGCTCGCGGGCCTGCGCGGATGGATGCCCGATGCCCCGTGACTTCGGGCCGGTCGCGCGGGCCGCTCGGTTTCGCGACCTGGCGATTCTGATCGTCGCAGCCTTCGCGATCCTGGCCGGGCGCCTGGTCTGGTTGCAGCTGATCCGAGGTGAGCACTTTCGCCTCCTCTCCGAGGAGAACCGGGTCCGTCCGGAAATCCTGCGGGCCGAGCGGGGGAGAATCCTCGATCGTAACGGCGCGGTCCTGGCGGACAACGCTCCCGCTCGAAGGCTCGTCTTCGATCCGCGCGATCTGGCGTTCCGCCGGGACGACCCGCAGCTCGAGCGTGTCACGCGGATCCTGGGCGGGATCCTGGAGACCGATCCGGACGCCCTGGTCGAGCAGGTGAAGCGGATCCGGAAGAGGCAGTACGCTCCCCTCTCGCTGGCGCGGAACCTGACCTTTGCTCAGCTCTCGCAGATCGAGGAGCGTCCCGAGCGGTTACCCGGTGTCGAGGTGATCACCGAGTCGGCCCGCCGTTACCCGCTCGGAGTCATCGCCGCGCATGCGCTGGGGCACCTCGGCGAGATCTCGGAAACGGAACTCGAGGCTCGGGCCGGTCAGGGATACTCCATGGGAGACCTGGTGGGCCGGACCGGGCTGGAGCGGCAGTACGAGGAGTTGCTGCGCGGGCGCGACGGCGCCGACTTCGTCGAGGTCGACGCTCTGGGGCGACGGACCCACATCTTCCCGGAGCTCCCTGCCCGTCCCGCCGTGCCGGGCCACGACCTGGTCACGACCCTGGATCTCGAGCTGCAACGCGCGGCGGAACGCGCGCTCGACGGCATGCCGCGCGCGGGAGCGCGGTACCCGAAGGTTCTGCCTCCCGCCGGGGAGCGGCCCGATTCGCTGGGGCCCCCCGTGGCGGCGGCGGTCGTCGCGATCGATCCCCGCAGCGGCGAGGTCCTGGTGCTGGCGAGCCGGCCGCCTTTCGACCCCAACCTCTTCGTGCGCGGCTTCTCGCGCGAGGAGTGGCGCACGCTCAACGCGCCGAGCCATCCGCTCCTGAACCGTGCGATCTCCTCGTCCTATCCTCCCGGCTCGGTCTTCAAGATCTTCACCTCGCTGGCCGGACTGGAGGAGGGGGTGATCACCGAGCACCGGACCTTCTCCCCGTGCACCGGCGGGTACTACTATGGCAACCGCACGTTTCGCTGCTGGCGCCGGGGAGGACACGGCGCGCTCGCGCTGTCCGAGGCGATGGCGCGCTCGTGCGACGTCTACTACTACCAGGTCGGGATTGCGCTCGGCGTCGAGCGACTCGGCCGGTTCGGCGAGAAGATCGGTCTCGCGAAGAAGACCGGGATCGATCTGCCGGAGGAGCGGAGCGGCCTCGTGCCGACGCCTGAGTGGTACCATGCCCACTACGGCAAGGGAGGGTACGGACCTGGCGCGGCGCTCAACATCTCGATCGGCCAGGGCGAGGTTCTCCTGACGCCGCTCCAGATCGCCAGCTTTGTCGCGGCGGTCGCCGACGAGGGAAGAGTGCACCGCCCGCACCTCGTGCGGCGCGTCCAGGCGGTCGACGGGACCGTGACGCGGGAGGCGTCGGAGGAGAACTGGAGCCTGGCGCCTCTGCCCGTCAGGGCGGAGAACCTGCGGCTGGTGGTGGAAGCGATGGAGCGGGTCGTGATGGACAACAGCGGCACCGGCGGACGGGCCCGGGTCGGGCAGTTTCGGATCGCGGGTAAAACCGGCACCGCGCAGAATCCGCACGGCGAGGATCACGCCCTCTTCGCCTGCTTCGCCACGGTCGACGATCCGCGCCTGGTTGTTGCCGTGGTGGCCGAGGAGATCGGTCACGGCGGCTCGATGGCCGCCCCGGTCGCGCAGCGCGTGCTGCAGGTCTTTCTGACCGGTTCGTTGCCGGAGGATGTCTCGATCGACGCCCCCTGGGACGATGCCGCCTGGGGCGAGGGGGACTGACGGTGCGGATCCCGCGCGTCTACCGGCAGCACTGGGACTGGGCCACGGTGCTGCCGGTCGTGCTCCTTCTGACCATCGGCTCTCTCTCGATCTACAGTGCGACGCACCAGCCCGAGAGCGCCCGCTACGGCCACTTCTGGCGGCACCTCGTGGCTCTGACCCTCGGGTTGGGCGCCTTCGCCGTCTGCCTCTTCGTCCCCCTGCGGGTCTGGGAGGACTCCGCCTGGATCGCCTATGGTGCCGCGCTCCTCGTCCTGGCAGCCGTCCTCTTCCTCGGGGTCGAGGAGTACGGCGCGCGGCGCTGGTTCCGGGCCGGTCCGCTTCGTTTCCAGCCGTCGGAGTTCGCCAAACTCGCCCTCATCGCGGCGCTCGCGCGCTTCCTCTCGGGCAAGCGGATCGATCTCGGCCGCGCCTCGCATCTGGCGGTTGCGCTCGGGTTGGTGCTCATGCCGATGGCGCTCGTGCTGCGGGAGCCGGACCTCGGCACTTCCGGCGCCTTTCCCGGGCTCGCTCTCGTCATGCTGCTCTGGGCCGGGCTGCCGTGGCTCACGCTGGTCGTTCTGGTCTCGCCCCTTCTCACGCTGGCCATGACCGGGACGTGGTATCTCTGGGTCGCCTTTCTTGCGCTCGTGGCGGTCTGGTTCCATCGCGTGCGCCTCTCGTGGTTCCTCCTCGGCCTGGTCGCCGCGGTAAACGCGCTGGTGTTCTTCGGCGCGCCGCGCGTGATCCAGAAACTGGAGCCGTACCAGCAGGCGAGAATCGCCAGCTTTCTCGACCCCGATGCCGACCCGGCCGGAGCCGGTTACCAGGTGATGCAGTCGAAGATCGCGATCGGTTCGGGGCGCGCGATGGGAAAGGGATATCTCCGCGGAACGCAGAACATCCTCGCCTTCCTGCCCCAGCAGCATACCGACTTCATCTACTCGGTCGTCGGAGAGGAGTGGGGTTTCGCCGGGAGCGTACTCGTGCTCTTCCTCTTCGGCACCCTCGTCCTGCGCGCGCTCTACATCGGGCGCACCTGCCGCAGCGACTTCGCCAGCCTGCTCGCCTCCGGGATCGCCGGGCTGGTCCTCTACCACGCGTCGGTCAACATCGCCATGACGATGGGGTTGTTCCCGGTCACGGGCCTGCCGCTCCCCTTCCTCAGCTACGGCGGGTCGTTTCTCATCACCATGATGGCCGGCTTTGGGCTTCTCGAGAACATCGCCGTCCACCGTTACGAATACTGAGGTCGATATGTACCCGGTTCTCTTGTCTCTCGGTCCCTTTCAGCTCCGCGCCTACGGGCTGGCGCTGGCGATCGCCTTTCTGGCCGGCAGCTGGCTGACTCTGCGCCGCGGACGGGAGCGCGGAATCCCGGAAGAGGTGCTGCTCGGTCTCTTCTGGTGGATCATCCTGGCGGCGATCGTCGGCGCGCGCGCCTTCTTCGTGTTCGGGCATCCGGAGAGCTTCCCGAATCCCCTCGACGCCTTCCGGATCTGGGAGGGGGGCCTGACGCAGTATGGCGGTCTTCTCGGTGCGATGCTGGCGTCGTGGATCTACCTCCGGCGTCACCGGCTCTCGTTCCTCTCGATCGCCGATCTCACCGCTCCGGCCCTGGCGCTCGGCGAGGGGATCACGCGCATCGGCTGCTTCGTCAACGGGTGCTGCTTCGGGCGGGAGTGCCACGGGACGCTCTGCGTGCACTATCCGGCCGACTCCTATGCCGCCGATGCGTTGGGGGCCGGCGTACCGGTCTTTCCCTCGCAGCTGATCCTCTCGGCGGCGTTTTTCCTCGTGACGGTGTTGCTCCTTCGGCTGGAGCGGCGCCGTCCGGCGCTCGGGGTCGTCTTCGCGCTCTTTCTGGCGCTGCAGGGAGGCGTGCGCTGGGTGGTCGACTTCACGCGCTACTACGAGCCGGTCGACCGGATCACCTCCCTGGCCCCCGTGATCACCACCCGCAGCCAGTTGACCGCGGCCGGGCTCCTCATCGCGGGGCTCTGGCTCCTCTTCCACCAGATGCGCGCGTCCTCCCGCGCGGGTCGACCATGACACGAGCCGGGTGGCGTTCCCACCTGCCGGATGGGCAGACCCGGATCCTCGGGATCCTGGGAGATCCCCTCGAGCACACTCTCTCCCCGCGGCTGCACACCGCCGTGCTCCGCCGTCTGGACCGGAACTTGATCTACCTGCCGCTCCCCGTGTCGAAGGGACGACTGCGGGCCTTTCTCGGGACCGCGGCGGAGATCGGAGTGCTCGGCCTGAACGTCACGACACCGTACAAGGAGGCGATCGCCCGGCTCGTGAAGCCGCTCGACGAGGAGACGGCGCGGACCGGCGTGGTCAACACGGTCCTCTTTGCGGACGGAGAACCGCGCGGCACGGGAACGGACGGCGCGGGGATCCTCGCCTGCCTGCGGAACTGGGACGGCGCGGTGGCGCCGTTCGGCCTCTTCGGGTTCGGGGCCTCCGGGCGGAGCCTGGTCGCCCGTGCGCTGGCCGAAGGAGATCCCCTGGAGGTGATCGTGACCCGGCGTCCCGGCGAGGTTCGGCGGCGTCTGCGTGCCTGGGGGGGGAGCGGAGTCCGAGTGGAGAGTTGGGCCGACTTCGCCCCCTTCGACGGTCGGCCGCTCCCCGCGGTCTGGGTGTCGACGTTGCCGCCGTCCACCCGCGTCTCCCCGTCGTTCTGGCGGGCCTTGCCGGGCGGATCCCGACTCCTCGACCTCAACTATGGCGAGGGAAGGACCCGGATCGCGGACCGGGCCCGCGGCGCGGGGATCCCCGCCGCCGGCGGGCTTGGCCCGCTCTGCCACCAGGCGGCACTCTCCCTCGGGCTCTGGCTGGGGACGACGGTTCCGCCCGAGGAGTTCTTCGCCGCGCTCGGCCGGAGCGCGCGGTCGTTGCGCCCGGCGCGCTGAAGCGGCATGATTCCCCGGATTCGGCTGAGCGGGCCCGGCGGCGGCTCGAAGTGGCGGCGGGTGGGCTTGGTGCTGCAGCAACTCCTGGCGCCGCCCCAGTGCCCGGGGTGTCGTCGACGCGTCGCCCGCGCCGGTTTCTGCCTTCCCTGCGCGTGCCAGGTAAGGAGGGGCCTGGGGCGGGAGCGAAGGCGGTCGGCGGGTCGCCGCCTCCAGCGGGGCGAACCGCCGGGGCGAGGCACGACGACATGGCCGGTCATCGCCGCGGGGCCCCTGGCCGGGTCCTGGGGACGGGCCGTCCGGGCGTACAAGGAGGATCCGGTTCCGTCGCTGGCGGGAGTGATGGTGCCGCTCTTGGCGCGGACGGCGCGTGAGGATGTCCGGGCGGGCCGCCTGGCCGCTCCGGTCGGTGAAAGGCCCGACGAGCCGGTCCTGATCCCGGTGCCGATGGCGCCGGCCCGGCGGCGGGAACGAGGTTTCAATCCGGCCGAAGACCTGGCCCGCTCGCTCGCGGGGTTGATGGGATGCCGCGTGGCGTCGGGCTGGCTCCGCCGGTCGCGCTGGCGGCGGCCGCTTCGCGGTCTGAACGCGCGTGATCGGCGCGTCGAGGTGGCGGACGCGTTCATCGCGTCGGGGACGATGATCGAGAAGGATGGGGTTCCGCGGGGGCCCGTCCTGCTCGTCGACGATGTGTACACGACGGGGGCGACCCTGGATGCGGCCGCGGCGGCTTTGGAGGCCGCGGGGATTCGCGTCGCAGGAGCCCTGGTCCTCGGACGCACGCCGCGGCATCGCCGCGCGCGGGTCCGAACAAAGGGGGGTGGCGGGAACGCCGCCCCGGGGATGAAGCATGTTCCGAGAGATCGTTATCAACGTCGACCCGAATGAGACCCGCATCGCGGTG
This sequence comes from uncultured bacterium, assembly GCA_964371055.1. Taxonomy (GTDB): domain Bacteria; phylum Eisenbacteria; class RBG-16-71-46; order CAIMUX01; family CAIMUX01; genus CAYJLF01. Next base: position 92,445 of record CAYJLF010000008.1, read on the forward strand.
CTCGAGGATACGAAGCTGGTGGAGCTGTTCGTCGAGCGCGCCGATGACCGGCGCCTGGTCGGCGACATCTTCAAGGGAAAGGTGAACGCCGTCCTGCCGGGCATCCAGGCCGCGTTCCTCGAGATCGGCCTGCCGAAGACCGCCTTCCTGCACAGCTCCGACATGCTCGAGTCGATGCTCGACTTCGAGATGTTCGACATCGACGAGCCGACCGGGGGGGAAAGACGCCCGGAGCCCCAGAGCATCGAGAACTACCTGCAGAAGGGGCAGGAGGTTCTCGTGCAGGTGATCAAGGAGCCGATCGGCACCAAGGGGCCCAAGGTGTCCGGGCGCCTGAGCCTGCCGGGTCGCTACCTCGTTCTCATGCCCGGGCTGAACCACATCGGGGTCTCGCGCAAGATCACCGACCGGGAGGAGCGGCAGCGGCTCAAGCAGATCCTCCACGAGCTGAAGCCGAACCACGCGGGACTGATCTGCCGCACGGCGGCGGAGGGGCGCAGCCGCAAGGAGGCCGAGGCCGACGTCAAGTACCTGGTCGATCTCTGGAAGGAAATCGAAGAGCGGGCGGCCGAGATGGAGGCGCCGGCTCTGATCCATCGCGAGATGGAGATGACGACCGGATTGATCCGCGATCTCTTCACGGAGGAGATCGACCGCCTCGTTATCGACAACAAGGAGGCCTACAAGCAGATCCTGACCTATCTCAAGGCGTTCTCCCCGGAGCTGAAGGGGCGGATCAAGCTCTACAAGGGAGACGGCCCGGTCTTCGACGAGTACGGCATCGAGGCGGAGATCGAGAAGTCGCTCGAACGGAAGGTCTGGCTGAAGAAGGGGGGCTACCTCGTCATCGACCACACCGAGGCTCTGGTCTCGATCGACATCAACACCGGCCGCTTCACCGGCAAGAAGAGCCAGGAAGAGACCATCCTCAAGACGAACCTCGAGGCGGCGGACGAGGTTGCCCGGCAGCTCCGCCTGCGCGATATGGGTGGGATCATCGTGATCGACTTCATCGACATGGAGCAGGAGAGCTCCAAGCGACAGGTGCTCGACACGTTGCGCGCCGCCCTGCGCAAGGACCGGGCGCGGACCAAAGTCTACGGGCTTTCGGAGCTGGGGCTCGTGGAGATGACCCGGCAGCGCGAACGCCCGAGCCTCGTGCACTACTTCAGCGAGGACTGCCCTACCTGCGGCGGCTCGGGGAAGATCCTCTCCGGCAACTCCGTCGCGATGCGGGTCGATCGCTTCCTGCGCCGGATCGCCGCCCACTCGAAGGAGAAGAACGTGCAACTCCGGCTCCACCCTGACGCCGCGACGCACCTCTTCGACGTGCGCGCGGAGCGGCTGGAGGAACTGGAGAAGGAGCTGGGGCTGAAGGTCGATGTGCGGGAGGATCCGCGGCTGCGCCGGGACGATGTCCGGATCATCTTCCCGCGCCTGCAGAAGGACGTGACGGACGAGTTCGGGGTGTAACCGGGGGCGTCCCCGGTCCCCGGCCGGCCGGGGGGACGGAATTCCCCCCAACTCGAAGGTTGACGGAGCGAGGCGGGGTCCGTAGACTCCAAGCTTTGGCATTCTCGACGGGGGTTCCGCCGGGGGGAGGAAAGTCGTGTTCGCAATCGTGCAGTGCAAGGGCTTCCAGTATCGCGTGAAGCCCGAAGAGCGGGTCCAGATCCCGCTGACCGCCGCCGAGCCGGGGAGCACCCTGGTCTTAGACCAGGTCCTGATGGTCGGAACCGGCGAGGCGATGCGGGTCGGGACCCCGTTCGTGGTCGGGGCCAGCGTGGAGGCCGAAGTCGTCCGCCACGGTCGCGGGCCCAAGATCATCGTTGGTAAGTTCAAGCGGCGGAAGGGATACCGGCGGCGCAACGGCCATCGGCAGGATTTCACCGAGATCCGGATCCGCTCGATCACGGCGTGAGCCCAGAGGGGTGGGGTCTGGCGGCCCTCAGGTGACGGAGGCAGAGTCATGGCGCATAAAAAAGGGGTCGGCAGCTCGCGGAACGGGCGGGATTCGAACTCCCAGCGGTTGGGCGTAAAGGCGTACGGCGGAGAGCTGATTTCCGCCGGCTCGATCATCATCCGGCAGCGGGGCACCGCGATCCACCCGGGCACCAACGTAGGGAAGGGGAAGGACGACACCCTCTTCGCCAAGGTGACCGGCCACGTCCTTTTCCGGCGGATCGGACGGACCCGCAAGCAGGTCAGCATCGTTCCCGCGATCGAGGCTGGAACGCAGCCGAAGACCGAGACGACGATCGACGCCTAGCGCGGCGAAGAGCGGGGCGGGAGGCGCTTCGCCTCGCGCCGTGACGTCTTTCCCCAGGGCAGCACCGACCCCATGTCTGGCTGCCCTTCGGCTGTCCGGGGAACAACCCGAGCCTGGCCCGCCGGGATGGCGGGCAAGCCAGACAAAGGAGAACGGCGTATGGCGAAGGTCACCATCGTAGGCGGCGGGAACGTGGGGGCGATGACGGCTCTCTACGTCTCCGAGAAAGAGGTTGCCGACGTCGTCCTGCTCGACGTCGTCGACGGGATGCCCCAGGGGAAGGCGCTCGACATCTTCGAGGGGACGCCGGTCCGCGGCGTCGACACCCGGATCCGCGGCAGCAACGACTTCGAGGAGCTGCGCGGTTCCGATGTCGTCGTGATCACCGCCGGGCTGGCGCGCAAGCCCGGGATGAGCCGGACCGACCTCTTGATGAGAAACGCGGAGATCATCACCTCGATCTCCGAGAAGACCCGGATCTATGCCCCCCACGCCTTCGTCGTCATGGTGACCAATCCGCTCGACGTGATGTCCTACCTCTGTTACCGGCGCACCGGGTTTCCGCGCAACCGCGTGATGGGCATGGCGGGAGTCCTCGACTCGACCCGGTTCCGCTCCTTCATCGCGATGGAGCTGAATGTCTCGGTCACCGACGTGACCGCCATGGTCCTGGGCGGACACGGCGACGCCATGGTGCCGCTGACCCGGTTCACCAACGTCGGCGGTATCCCGGTCTCCGAGCTGATCCCGGCCGACCGCCTGGAGAAGATGGTCCAGCGGACGCGCGAAGGGGGCGCGGAGATCGTCGCGCTGCTCAAGTCGGGTTCCGCCTACTACGCCCCGGCGGCGTCGGCCGCGCAGATGGTCGAGGCGATCCTCAAGAACAAGCGGCGCATCCTGCCGGCCTCGGTCCTCCTTGACGGCGAGTACGGCTTCAAGGGGGTCTTCCTCGGCGTGCCGATCAAGCTCGGCGCGACCGGCGTCGAGGAGATCATCGAGGTCACCCTGACCGAAGACGAGAAGGAAGCGCTGGCGCGCTCGGCCCGCGGCGTGGAAGAGGCGATCAAGGAACTGAACATCTAGCAGGGAGCGGCGAGGCCGGCCGGACGGCGGCTCTTCCGCCGGCCCAGCTTCGGGTGTCGCGCGAACCTGTTGGGAGGCCATGGAGACGGCCGCCGCGATTCCACGGTCGCGGCCCCGGGAAGCCGGCGCCTCGGCCGGCGGAGGGAAGGATCATTCCGGCGGGCTCGAGCCTGACAGTCGCGGTCATCCCCGCCCGTTTCGCCTCCACCCGGTTTCCCGGGAAGATTCTCCATCCCCTCCACGGCAGCACGATTCTCGCGCACCTGCTGGAACGCGCCCTCCGCCTGCGAGGCCTCGATCGCGTGCTGGTGGCGACCGACGATGAAGGGATCGCGGACGAGGCCCGTCGCTGCGGCGCCGAGGCTGTGATGACCTCTCCCCTCCACGCCTCCGGATCCGACCGGATCGGAGAAGCGGTCGCCCGGCTTCAACCCGCCCCCGCCTTCGTTCTCAACCTGCAAGGGGACGAACCGCTCTTCTCGCCTTCCGCGATCGAGCGGCTCCTCCTGGCGATGCGGGCGCGGCCTGATGCGATCTGGACCCTGGCCGAGCCGATCCGCGAGCCGGAGGAGTTCGCTCGCCCCTCGGTGGTCAAAGTCGTGACCGATGCCCAAGGGCGCGCGCTCTACTTCTCCCGGGCCCCGATTCCTCACTTCCGAGAGGGTGAGGATTGGGCCGGTGTTGCCCCGTTGCGCCACGTCGGGGTCTACGGCTATCCCCGCGCACTGCTGCAGGCCTTTCTGGCGCAGCCGCCGAGCAGGCTGGAGCGGATCGAGGGATTGGAGCAGTTGCGGGCGCTCGAAGCGGGGCTCACCATCCGGGTCCTGACCGGCGCCTGGGCGGATGCGGGCATCGACACGCCCGAGGATCTGGAACGACTGCGCGCGAAGTACCCCGATGCGGCCGCGATCCGGCGCGCCGGGCTGGAGGATCGCGGCTGACGACGGAGCCGGGCCGGAAGTCGACCGCGGCGGGGCAGGGAAGAACGGGAGGGGCCATGGACGGACAGCATCGCTACGTCTTCGTCACCGGAGGCGTCGTCTCCTCGCTCGGCAAGGGGATCGCCGCCGCGTCGCTCGGCCTCCTCTTGAAGGAGCGGGGACTGCGCGTCACGCTCCAGAAGTTCGACCCCTACCTGAATCTCGATCCCGGCACGATGAGCCCGTACCAGCACGGCGAGGTCTTCGTGACCGATGACGGGGCCGAGACCGATCTCGATCTCGGGCACTACGAGCGGTTCACCGAGATCGATCTGGCGAGGGAGAACAGCGTGACGGCGGGACAGATCTATGACCAGATCCTCTCGCGGGAGCGGCGCGGCGACTATCTCGGGAAGACCGTCCAGGTGATCCCCCACGTCACCGACGAGATCAAGCGCCGGATGAAGGAGGCGGCCCAGCGGAGCGACAGCGACGTCTCCATCATCGAGATCGGCGGCACCGTCGGTGACATCGAGGGCCTGCCGTTCCTCGAGGCGATTCGCCAGATGCGGCTGGAGGTGGGGCGCAACCGCACGCTCTTCATCCACGTCACGCTCGTCCCCTACATCCGGGCGGCGCAGGAGCTGAAGACGAAGCCGACGCAGCACAGCGTGAAGGGTCTCCGCGAGATCGGCATCCAGCCCGACATCCTCCTCTGCCGCTCGGAGGTGCCGCTGTCGGCCGACCTGCGCGGCAAGATCGCGCTCTTCTGCAGCGTGCCGGCCAACTGCGTGATCGACGTGCCCGATGCCCGCTCGATCTACGAAGTGCCGGTGGTGCTCCATCGCGGCGGGCTCGATGCCATCGTGCTCGACCTGATGAACCTCGAGTCGCCCCGTGCGCTCGATCTCGGGCCGTGGGAGCAGCTCGTCCGCGGCATTGTCGATCCGCCGGGGCGGGTGAAGGTCGCGATCTGCGGCAAGTACACCCATCTGCGCGACGCTTACAAGAGCATCCTGGAGTCGTTCATCCACGCCGGTGCCGCCAACGGCGTCGAGGTCGAGATCCAGTGGGTGGAATCGTCGCAGCTCGAGGATGGCCCCCCGGCGCAGTTCCTGGACGGGGTCGACGGCATCCTGGTGCCGGGCGGATTCGGCGAACGGGGGATCGAGGGGATGGTCCGGGCGGTCGAGTTTGCCCGGACGCGGAAGATCCCCTTCTTCGGGATCTGCCTCGGCCTGCACTGCGCGGTGATCGAATTCGCGCGCCACGCCTGCGGCCTGGAACGCGCGAACTCCACCGAGTTCGATCCGGCGACTCCGCATCCGGTGATCTACCTGATGCCGGAGCAGCTCTCCTACACGACCAAGGGTGGGACGATGCGGCTCGGCTCCTACGACTGCGAGCTGGCCGAGGGGAGCCGCGCACGGGCCATCTACGAAGAGCCCCTGATCCGCGAGCGGCATCGCCACCGCTACGAGTACAACAACGACTATCGTGATCAGATGGAGCGGGGAGGCCTTCGCTGTTCCGGGATCTGCCCGCAGAACGGGTTGGTCGAGGTGATCGAGCTCCCCGAGCATCCGTGGTTCATGGGAGTACAGTTCCACCCGGAGCTGAAGTCGCGGCCCCGGAGTCCGCATCCGCTCTTCCGGTCGTTTGTGGCCGCCGCGGTCGTCCGGCGCCGGGAACGACTGGCCTCCGAGGCCGGGCGCGAAGGACGGCCGCGCCTAGAGGAGGATTGATGGACGGGAATGCGAGAGGGGAGCGGGGGCGGGAGGTTCGCGTGCTGCGCCGCCCGCTCGGCGCGGGGGAGCTCTTCATCATCGCCGGTCCCTGCGTCCTCGAAGGAAGCGACATGGCGCTCGCGATCGCCGGGCGCGTGCGGGAAGCGGCGGCGAAGCTGGGCGTGCGGTTCATCTTCAAGGCGTCGTACCGCAAGGCCAACCGCAGCGCCGTCGATTCCTTCACGGGGCTCGGCGACGCGGAGGGACTGGCGATCCTGGGCCGCCTCCGCCGGGACCTCGGCGTCCCGGTCCTGACCGACGTGCACGAAGTGGCGGAGGTCGCGCCCGCGGCGGAGGTCTGCGACGTGGTGCAGATCCCGGCCTTCCTCTCGCGGCAGACCGCGCTGCTCCAGGCCGCGGCGGCCTGTGGGCGCGCGGTCAATGTCAAGAAGGGGCAGTTCCTCGCGCCCGATGACTGCCCCCGCGTGGTCGAGAAGATCCGCGCCGCCCGGCCCGCGACGGAGATCTGGCTGACCGAGCGAGGCGCGACCTTCGGCTATCACAATCTCGTCGTCGACATGCGCGTCTTCCCGGTGCTCCGGCGCCTCCCCGGGGTCGCCGTCGTCTACGACGTGACGCACTCTCTCCAGCACCCGGGAGTCGGCGGAGACCGTCAATTCGCCCGCCCCCTCGCGCGCGCCGCGATCGCCGCCGGCGCGGACGGGCTCTTCCTCGAGACGCACCCCGATCCGGCCCGGGCGCTCTCCGACGCCACGACCCAGCTTCCGCTGGACGAGATCGAGGACTTCCTCGAGGAGATGGTCGAGTGGAAGCGCCTTCAGGCCCGCTGGGTCTCTGCGACCGATCTGGCGTTCGGCGGCGAGGGAGGAACGGCGGATGCCGGCATCTCCTGAGGCGATCCGCGACCTGGCGCGGGAGATGCTCGGCCGGGAGGAGGAGGGGATCCGTTCTCTGCGCCGGCTGGTGGAAGAGCCGCCGTTTCAGGCGGCGATCCAGCTCCTCTGCCGCGCGCGCGGGCGCGTGCTCGCCTGCGGTGTGGGGAAGTCGGGGCTGGTGGCGCAGCGGATCGCGGCGTCCTTCCGGTCGACCGGCACGCCTTCCTTCTTCCTCCATCCCGTCGAAGCGGTGCACGGCGACCTGGGGCTGATTGAACCGGACGATGTCGGTCTCTTCCTCAGCAAGAGCGGGGAGAGCGAAGAGCTCCTGCGCCTCCTCCCCAGCTTCGAGCGCCTCGGCGTCCCGCTGCTGGCGGCGACGGCCCGGGCCGACTCGCCGCTGGCCCGGGCGGCGGCCCTGCATCTGATGGTCGGGCCGCTGGAGGAGGCGGGACCGATCCGAGCGGTCCCCTCGACCAGCATCACGGTCTTCGAGGTGCTGGGCAACCTGCTCGTCGCGGCGGTCTACACCGCGCGCGGGATCTCGGAGGAGGATCTGGCCTGGCTCCATCCGGGCGGGCTGATCGGCGGGATGGTCTCCCACCGGGTGGAGGCGCTGATGCACACCGGGGAGGCGATTCCGCGCGTCACGCCCGAGGCCTTCCTGCGCGAGGCGATCGTCGAGATGATGTCCAAGCGGCTGGGTTTGACGACCGTCGTCGACGGGGAGGGGCGGTTGCTCGGCCTGGTGACCGACGGCGACGTGCGTCGCGCGGTCCATGCGCACGAGAGGATCGATCCTCTGCGCGTGGCCGATGTCATGACGAGATCGCCGCGGACGATCGGCCGGGAGGCCTCGATCGCGACGGCGGTCGAACAGATGGAGAGGAACCGTCCCGGTCCGATCACAGCGCTCGTCGTCACCGATGACGCGGGGATGGTCGAGGGGGTGCTGCACCTGCACGACTGCCTTCGACTGCGCCGCGCCGGGTGATGGACCGGCCTTCGCGCGCCGTGACCGGTGCCGGCCGGCGCACCGGAGGGCAGCTGTCGACCCGGCGTCCGGCCGGGAAGCGAAGAGCGCATCGGGGGGGGGCGAGGCGGGCCCTCCGCTACGTCGTCCTGGGGGCGCTGCTGGCGCCGCTTCGGTATTTTCCGCCGACTCAGGCCCGGCGCCTGGGAGCATCATACGGGCGGGTCGCGTGGTGGCTCATGCCGCGACTCCGGCGGCGCACCAGGTTGCACCTGAAGGCCGCCTTTCCGGAGTGGCCGGCGACGCGTCACGAGGAAGTCGCGCGCGGCGTCACCCCCTGGATCGGTCGAACCGGAGCCGATTTCCTGCAGCTGGGACGCGGAGCGCGGAGCGCCGTGCGGCGGGACCTCGGGGTCGAGGGTCTCGAACACTGGAAAGCCGCCACCTCGGCCGGTTCGGGTGTCGTGGCGACCACCGGCCACTTTGGTCACTGGGAGTTGCTCGGCGCCTGGTTCGCGACCCTGGGACCGACCGTCACGGTGCTCTATCATCCCTTTCCGGAGGAACGGCTGGACCGACTCGTCCGGAGCATCCGGGAGCGGGCCGGGGTAGAGGCGCTGCCGGCGGACGGCAATCTCGGATCGGCCCTGCGTGCCTTGCGGCGCGGCGGAGTCCTCGGGGTCGTGATCGACCGTCCGCCTCGCGGCGGCGGGATCGAAGACCGGTTCTTCGGGCGCCCTTGCCGGACGGCGCCGGGAGCGGCGAGGATCGCGTGGCTGGCGGGTGCGCCTTTGCTGCCGGCCGCGCTCTGGTCGGAACGGGATCGGTATCGGGTGTCGCTGCGTGCGCCGCTCTGGGTCCGCTCCGAAGAGGAGGTGGTGGACGTCACCCGGCGACTGACGGCGATCCTCGAGGAGCAGATTCGAGTCGCGCCCGAGCAATGGCCCTGGTTCGAAAATCGCTGGAAGGTACGGTCCAAATCGATTGGAAATGCGGATGTTGGATGAGCTTCGACGCTCCCGCGGGCTCCGTCCCGTCCAAGCCGGTGCAAGGGTACGGGTCAGGGTGTGGACGATCGCCGCGGGCCTGGCGGCGGTGATCGTGGCGGCGGTGATCCTGGCGGCTGGGTGCCGGGAAGCCGAGCCGCCGCCCGATCCGGTCGCGGGCGAGCGCGTGCCGCGCCAGGTGCTGGAGAACTTCACCCTTCGGACGACCGGCGCGAGCGGACTCTTGTGGGTGCTCCAGGCGGCGGAGGGAACCTCCTACGCCCCGGGTGAACCGACCGAGCTCCGCCTGATGACGGTCCGGTTCTACGACGGCGGAGGGGTGGTGCGATCGGTTCTGACGAGCCGGAGGGGGGAAATCGACGAGTCGACGCGCACGCTGTTCGCCCAGGACTCCGTCGTGGTCGTGACCCCGGACGGGGAACGTCTGGAGACGGAGTCATTGCGGTGGGATCCCCGGGCGGAGAGGATCACCACCGACGCCTACTTCCGGCTGACGAAGGGGCGCGACGTCCTGACCGGAACCGGGTTCTCGGCCGATCCCGACCTCCGTCGCTATTCCGTGGTTCGCGACGTGAGAGCGGAGGTGCGGGACCAGGACGACACGAAGATCCTGGAGGGTTTGGATGGTGAATGACGGGGCGGCCGCGCCGGAGAAAGAGGAGGTCGGGGCGGCGCCCACCGGGGAGGCTCTGGAAGCCGTCGGGCTCGTCCGCAACTACGGCAAGGTCCGGGTCGTCAACGGCGTCTCGCTCCGCGTCTCGCCGGGCGAGGTGGTCGGCCTTCTGGGGCCGAACGGCGCCGGCAAGACGACGACGTTCTATATGATCACGGGCCTTCTTCCCCCCACGGAAGGAAAGATCCATCTCAACGGGCGCGACATCACGCGGATGCCGATGTACCGGCGCGCGCGTCTCGGGCTCGGCTATCTGTCGCAGGAGCCGAGCATCTTCCGCCGCCTGACCGTCTGGGAAAACGTGATGGCGATCCTCGAAACGCTCCCGATGAGCCCGTCAGAGAGGCGCGACCGCTGCGAACAGCTGCTGCGGGATCTCGACATCCTCCACCTGCGCGACCGGCGTGGCGTGCACCTTTCGGGAGGGGAGAGGCGCCGCACCGAGATCAGTCGGGCGCTCGTCACCCAGCCCGCGTACATCCTCCTGGACGAGCCGTTCGTCGGGATCGACCCGATCGCCGTGGCCGAGATCCAGCAGATCATCATCTCGCTCAAGCGTCGAGGGCTCGGCGTTCTCATCACCGACCACAGCGTGCGCGAGACCCTCGGCGCGACCGATCGGGCCTACCTCATGTTCGAGGGGAAGGTGCTCCTCTCGGGTACGGCCGACGAGCTGGCCAACGATCCGCAGGCGCGGAAATTGTACCTCGGAGAGAACTTCCGACTTTGAGCCGACGGACCGGCGCGTCCGCGCAGGCCAGAGGCTCCCCTGGAGGTTCCATGTCGACCCGTCTGCTGGCCGGGCTCGCTCCGCAGGTGGGGGTCCGCCTCTCTCCCTCGTTGCGTCTCGCCCTCGAGCTTCTGGAACTCCCCGCCGTCGAGCTCGCCGCCCGCCTCCGGCGCGAGACCCTGCAAAACCCGATTCTCCAGCTCGACGAGGACGAGGAGGCGATCGCCGCCGGCGCCTCGCCCGCGGCCGCGGAGCCGGAGGAGCGGCCGGAGACGGAGGCGGTCACGCTCCCAGGGTCGGTGGCGCCGGAGTGGTGGCGGCGGATCGGGCGGGAAGACGACAGACCTCGGCCGGCGACGGTCGACCGGGATCGGTGGGTCGCGCCTGAACCGGTGGCGTTTGTCTCGCTCGGGAGCCATCTGGAACGGCAACTGCTGCCGGTCATCGATCCTGAGCTGCGTCGGACCGCAAGCTACCTGATCGGATGCCTGGACGAGCGTGGGCGCCTTGCCGTCCCCTTGGCCGAAGCGGCGGACGACCTGCGACAGACGCGGGCGTCGATCGACCAAGGGCTCGTCCTCCTGCAGTCGCTCGATCCTCCGGGGATCGGGGCCCGGGACCTGCGCGAGTGCCTTCTGCTGCAGCTGGCCCGTCGCGGCCGGGAGGGTTCTCCGCCGTGGCGCCTCGTGGAGACGGCGTTCGACCTCCTGGCCCGCGGGCGATGGGTCGAGGCGGCGCGGCGGGCGCGGGTGCCGCCCGGCCGGCTGCCGTCGGCGCGCGCCGAGATCCGGCGGCTCCATCCGCATCCTGGACGGCTGGTCGCGGACGGTCCCGTGCGGTACATTACTCCCGACGTTTCCGTGCACCGGGTCGGCGACGAACTCGTCGTCGACGCGGGAGAGTCCGTCCGGCCAAGACTCTGCCTCAGCCCCTGGAGCCGCGGCCTGCTGGTCGAAGGGGGGCGAGATCTCGAGGCCCGCGTCTTCCTGCGCCACAATCTCTCGTCGGCGCGGCGGCTGGTGCGGGCGCTCGATCGGCGCCGACGCACGCTCGTCCGGGTCATGGAGTGCATCGTGCGGGAACAGGGGGAGTTCTTTGAGCGGGGATCCGCCGGATTGCGGCCGATGACTCTGCAGGTGGTAGCGGACCGTCTTGGCCTGCACGAGTCCACGGTGGCGAGGGCGGTCCGAGGGAAGTACGCAGAGACGCCGCTCGGTCTCCTCCCGTTGCGCCATTTCTTCTCCGCCGGGCTCGGTCCCCCCGGAAAGCGGTGGTCCGGGCGGGCGGTCTGCGAGAGAATCCGATGCTTGGTGGCGGAGGAGGATCCCGCCCGGCCGCTGTCCGACGCCGCTCTGGCCGCGCGACTCGGGGGCGCGGGAGTGGTGGTCGCTCGCCGGACCGTCACCAAGTACCGTCAAGGAATGGGAATCGAACGAGCGCCGCGCCGCCGGACCCGCCCTGCCGGGGAGGCATCGCGACGCGATGTGTCCGCAGGATCGTCTCAACCTTCTCTTTAGGAGGACGCGATGGAGATCGTCACCACCGGCCGTCGGTACAAGCTGACCCCCGCGATCAAGGAAGCGGCGGAGAAGCGCCTGGCCAAACTGGAGCGCTTTTCGGACAGCGAGATGGAAGCCCATCTGATCCTGGCCGAGGAGAAGCACCGGCAGATCGCCGAACTGACCTTGCGCGCCGGGCGCAATCACCTCGTCAGCCGGGAGGAGTCGTCCGAGATGATCACGGCGATCGATGGGGTCACCGACCGGATGGAGCGGCAGTTGAAGAAGCTGAACGCGCGCCTGAAGGACCGGAAGGCGACGCGGGTGATTCCCGCGTTCTCGGTGGTGCAGGAAGAGGATCTGCCCGAGATCGAGGTCGAGGAGGAGTTCAGCCCGGTCGTCGTCCGCTGCCCGCAGTGGCACGCGACCCCGATCTCGGTGGAGGACGCGATCCGCATCCTGCGCGAGAAGGACTGGGAGCTCATCATGTTCGCGAACGCGCGCACCGGCCGGCCGTGCACCGTGCATCTGCGGCCGGACGGCAACTTCGGGCTGATCGAAGCGGAGTAGGCGCGGCCCCGCGGCTCAAACGAACGGCGCGGGCGGCCGGGCCAGGGAGACGGCGATCATGGCGGCCATCACGGTCATGGACTTCATGGAGAAGGCGCGCGGGAGCATCCCCCTCGAGTGCCTGACCGGCGATCCCACCGGCCGCCGGCCGATCACGACCACCGACATCCATCGACCCGGGCTGGCGCTCGTGGGCTTCCTCGAGAATTTCCTCGAGGAGCGGGTGCTGGTCTTCGGACAGACCGAGGTGCTCTACCTGCGAACCCTGGAATCGGAACGGGTACGGGCCGCGCTGGCGCCGATCCTCGCGTTCGATCTCCCCTGCATCCTGATTTCGAAGCGGCTCGATCCTCCGGCGGAACTGGTCGAGATGGCGCGGGAGCGCGGGATCCCGGTCCTGCGCACGTCGCTGGCCACGACCGACATGATCCATAAGCTGCGCGATCTCCTCGAGGGGATCTTTGCCCCCACAACCTCGGTGCACGGCAGCCTCGTCGACGTCTACGGAGTCGGGCTGCTCTTCACCGGCCGCAGCGCGATCGGCAAGAGCGAGTGTGCCCTCGACCTGGTGGAGCGCGGGCACCGGCTGGTGGCGGACGACGTCGTCACGATCAAGCGGCGGGCGGTCAACGTGCTGATCGGCAGCGGAAACGAGTTGCTCCGGCATTGCATGGAAATCCGAGGGATCGGCATCATCGACGTGCAGGCGATCTTCGGGATCCGTTCCATCCGAGCGCAGAAGCGCGTGGAGGTCGAAGTCAACCTGGCGGAGTGGGACTCGAAGGAGGACTACGAGCGTCTGGGCCTCGAGGAGCAGCACTCGACGATGCTCGACGTCCGGATCCCGCGGGTCGTCATTCCGATCTTCCCGGGCAAGAACATCACCGTCATCTCGGAGACGATCGCGCTGAACTACCTGGTGAAGGCGTACGGATACAATCCCGCCGAGCACTTCAGCGACAACCTGGTCCAGCTCCTGCGCCGCAAGGCGAACCTGGAGATCCTGGCGAAGGACGACCTCGAATGACGCCGGCGGTCCGCGCCCTCATCGTGACGCACGGTGAGCTCGGGGGGGAGCTCATCCGCACGATCGAGGCGATCCTCGGCCCGCAGGAAGGGGTGGCCTGCCTCTCCAACGCCGGGGCGTCGCTCGACGGGCTCTCGGAGCGGATTCGCGCCGAGCTGGCGGCCGGCCAGCCTCTCGTCGTCTTCGTCGACCTGATGGGGGGAAGCTGCGGTCACGCCTGCCGCGGCCTGCCGGGACCGGCGACCAGGGTCGTCAGCGGGGTGAACCTGCCGATGCTGCTCGACTTCTTCATCAACCGGGAGCGGGTCGCCTTCGAACCGCTGGTCGAGAGGATCACGGCCAAGGGACGCGAAGGGATTCACGCGCTGTGACGGAGCGACCCGGAACGGACGGCCGTCGACGGTACCTCCTCTTCCGCGTGGACGACCGCCTGCTGCACGGCCAGGTGGTTCTCGGCTGGGGCTCGCCTCTCGGCGCGCGTGCTTTTCTGCTCGCCGATGACCGGCTCGCCGCCGACCCGGGTGCCGCCCTCCTCTATGAGGCGATGGCGCCGGAGGGGAGCGTGGTGCGGATCGCGTCGCTCGACGCCGTGGGGCGGGAGGCGGGAAGCGAAAGCGCCCCTCTCGATCCGGCACGGACGATTCTCGTGGTGCGGAGTCTCCACTCCGCGGCTCGACTCATCCAGGCGGGTGTCTCCGGACCGCTCAACCTGGGAGGGATCCACCTCCGTCCCGGAGCTCGCGAGGTTCTCCCGTATCTCTTCCTGACCCCGGAGGACGTGACGATCCTGCGCACCCTGGCCGCGGGCGGTGACGAGGTCTACGCGCAGGATCTGCCGCGCAACCCGCGCCATCCGCTCGCGACTCTGCTCTCCGGGCCGGCGGGGGACGCGACAGCGGAGCCGGCCGGATGACCGAGCTGGGCATCCGCCTCGTGCTTCTCCTTCTCTGGGCCGCTGTGGTCTCCCTCGACGAACGATGTCTGGGTTCGTACGTGTTCCACCAGCCGATTGTCGCCGGTTCGGTGGCCGGCGCGCTCATGGGCAACCTGACCGGCGGCATGACCGCGGGGATCGTCTTCCAGTGCCTGTGGCCTGGGCTTCTGCCGATCGGCGGGGTGTTGCTCCCGGCGGTCGGCCTCGCCGGCGTCCTGGGTGGCGCGGTCGCGGGGTGGGGCGCGCACCTGGTCGGCACGCAGGCCCTCTGGACCGCCGATGGTCCTCTGCTGTTCGGCGTCGTCCTGGGCCTCCTGGCGGCGGCGGCGGGCGGCGCGTGGGAGCAGGGAACGCGCGCGCGGAACGCGAAGCGAGAGGAGACGGCCCTCGCCTCGACGCTACCCCTCGGGGCTGCCTTGGATCGAGCGCTCCGCGGCGCGATCCTCGACTCCGCGGCGCGTGGCGTCGTGATCACCGGCCTGGGGGTGATGGTGGCCGCGGTGGTCTACCTGTGGCCCGCGGGGGTGCGACGGATGGGGGAGGCACCCTGGCCGCAGGTCGGTTGGGCCTTGCCGCTCGCCGCGTTGTCGCTGGGGTTGGGGGCGCTGCACCTGCTCTTCCATGGGCCCCGGCCGCGGGTGTCACCCGCGATGCTCTGGGGTCTTGCGGCCGGGATCCTGGCCCAGCTGATCCGGAGCCTCGGATGATGCCGCCGAAGGGTCAAGAGGGGACGAAACCGGCGGAAGTCCTGACCGCCGGACGCCTCGCCGGCTGGCCCGGCAGCCAGCTTCTGGAGACCCTCTTCAATCCGGCGGGGCAACAGCGCGGCGGGCTTCTCGCCGGACTCCTGCGAACCGTCCCGGGGCGCGGGCGCGACCATCCGGTCATCGCGTCCCTGCTGCAGGGACCGTTCAACAGCAATCCGGTCCTGGCGGGATATCTCGCGGGGCTCCTGGCCGTAAGGCTGGCCCGCGAGGCTCGTGCGTCCGAGGCCGAGGAGACGGAGGTCGCGATCGAGGGAATCCGGCAGACCTTGGCGCCGCTCCTGAGCGGCATGGGGGACCGGATCATCTGGGGTGGCCTGCGGCCCGCGCTCAGCCTGATCGGCATCCTGAGCGCGTTTCTCTGGGTCGGGGAACCGGCGTTGTGGTACTGGGTGGGGTACAATGCGGTCCAAGTCTACTGGCGTCGGCGCAGCTGGACGATCGGCCTGGCGGGGGACGAGGCCGTGCGCGCCGAGATCCGAGGCCCGGTGCTGCGCGCCTGGGCCCGGGGTCTGGCGGGGGCCGGAAGGTTTCTGCTCGGCCTGACGATCGGTGCGATCGGCACCGGGCTTTGGCTAAGTCATGGTCCCGAGGGATGCGGGGTCTTTCTCTCGGCCTGCGTGTTGGGTTTCGTGCTGGCTCGCTCGGGCCGGGTCGGGGGGCTCGCGCTCGGATGGATCGGGCTCGGCCTCGCCGGGCTCCTGGCCTTGGTTCGCTTCGGCTGGAAGGAGATGCGCCCTTGACGGAAGGAGCGGTCACCGTGCGGAACTACCCCGGGATCCATGCCCATCCCGCGGTCCTGTTCGTCAAGAAGGCGTCTCTCTTCCGCTCCGAGATCACCGTGGCGAACGGTTCGCTGAGCGTGAACGGCAAGAGCATCATGGGGGTGCTCATGCTGGCGGCCGAGACCGGAACGACCCTGGTGATTCGCGCGCACGGTCCGGACGAGACCGATGCCGTGGCCGCTCTGGTCCGGCTGGTCGACCTGAAGTTCGAGGAGGGGGCGTGACCGATCCGGGGGAGACCGCAAGAGGATCGGGGGTGCGTCCCGCCAGGGCGCGCGACCGCGTCCGCGGGACGACGGACGATCCCGAGCGGGGCGGGCCGCGTGACACCATCGTTCGACGCGGCGTGCCCGCCTCGGGCGGGTTCGCTTCCGGACCGGTGCATCTCGTGCGGCCGGCCGAAGACCTTCCCCTGGATGAGAGGCGGATCGAGGCGGCGGAAGTTGCCGGTGAGGCCCGGCGCTTCCGGCTGGCCCTGCGGCGATCCCTCGACGAGATCGACGCGCTGCGGGAGTGCCTTCTCGGCGACGCGGACGATCCCGGCCTCAAGATCCTCGATGCCCACCGGATGCTCCTGAATGATCCGGAGTTCGTCCGCCGCGTGCAGGACGGGATTCGCGTCGGCCGTCACCTGGCCGCGGTCGCCCTGACCGAGGTCCTGAACGAGGTGATCGCACCTCTGGAGGCGGCTCGTTCCGAGTACTTTCGCGCGCGCACGGCCGACCTCCTCGATGTCCGCCGTCGTCTTCTCGCGCATCTGCAGGGGGGCGGAAGCCGCGCGCAGGCGGTGCCGGCCGGCTCCGTCGTCGTGGCGGTCGAGCTCTTCCCCAGCGAGTCGGCCTCGTTCGATCCCGAACTCGTCCGGGGACTGGTGACCGACCACGGAGGGCCGACCAGCCACGCGGCGATCCTGGCGCGATCGCGCGGCATCCCGGCGGTGGTGGGACTGGCCGACCTCTCGATACATGCGCGCGAGGGGGATCCGGTGCTCGTGGACGGTGATCACGGCACAGTCACGCTCCGTCCGGGCCGGGCCGAACTGCTCGCGTTCGAACAGGGCCGGCGCGAGGCCGCGCGACGCCATCGCGCGCAGGTCCGCGGTCTGGCCGCACCGCCCGTCACGATCGACGGCCATCCCTTCACTCTCCTGGCGAACATCGAGACGCCGGAGGACGCGGGCAACGTCGTCAAGAGCGGCGCGATGGGAATCGGCCTCTATCGCACCGAGTTCTTCTACCTGCGGGGGGCGCACCTGCCTGACGAAGAGGGGCAGTACCGGGCTTACCGCCGCGTCGTGCTGGCTGTGCGTCCCCGACCGGTCGTGATCCGGACCCTCGACGCGGGGGGAGACAAGTTCGCTGCCTACCTGGGCACGAGCCGCGAGACGAACCCGTTTCTGGGGGTCCGCGGCATCCGTTTCTCCCTCGGGCACCCCGACATCTTCCGCACGCAGCTGCGCGCCATCCTCCGGGCCGCGGTGCACGGCACGGTGCGCATCCTCTACCCGATGATCAGCTCGGTCGAGGAGGTGCGCGCCGCCAACGGGATGCTGGACGAGGCGCGGGATGAGTTGCGGCGCGAAGGAGTCGCCGTGCCGGAGCGGATCGAACGCGGGGTGATGATCGAGGTCCCGGCGGCGGTGGCGCTGGCCGACATCCTGGCGCGCGAGTCGGACTTCTTCTCGATCGGGTCGAACGACCTCATCCAGTACACGCTGGCCGTCGACCGCGCGAACGAGAAGCTGGCGGGGCTCTACGATCCGTTCCATCCCGCCGTGCTGCGCGCCCTGGCCGCCACCATCGATGCGGCGAACCGCGCCGGGATCCCGGTCAGCAGCTGCGGCGAGATGTCGGGCCTCCCCGCGGGCGCGGCCGTGCTCCTCGGGTTCGGATGCGGCCACCTCAGCATGAGTCCCTACCAGATCGCCGAAGTGAAAGACCTGCTGCGGCGCACCCGCCTGGTCGATCTGCGCCGCCTGGGTGCTGATCTCCTGCGCCTGGCGACGACCGCCGAGGCGCACGCCGCAGTGCGCTCGGTGCTGGGAGAAGCCGCAGTCCCGGACGTCCCGGCGCGGGCCGCCCCGCGGTCGGAGGGACGTCGAGAGGAAGGAGCCGGAAGATGATCGACTCCGCCGCGGGCGCGCCGTCCCCGGGACTCGAGCGGATGCTCGCGTGGATCGAAGGGCTGCCGAATCAATTGCGCGACGCGATCGAGGCGGCTGATCGGGCCGGTTGGCCCCCGGCCATGGCCGCCCCGCGCGCGGTCTACGTCGGAGGAATGGGGGGGTCCGCCATGGCCGGCCTGGCGTCCACCGCGATCCTGCACGATGACCTCCGGGTTCCGGTGCGGGTGCAGATGGACCCCCGGACTCCCGGCTGGGTCGGCCCGGGCGTCGTGGTCGTGGCGGTGAGCTACTCCGGGGAAACCTGGGAAGCACGCGAGATGCTGCAGGACGCCGCGGCGCGCGGAGCGACCGCGCTGGCTGTCTCCTCGGGCGGCGGGCTGCAACGCGAGGCCGCGGCGCGGGGGATTCCCCACTTTGCCGTGCCGGGCGGATATGCGCCCCGCGCTGCCTTCGGCTGGATGGCGGTCGCGGTTGGACTGGCCGTGGCTGCTTCCGCGGCGCCGGAGCGGGTCTCCCGCCTGCGCGAGGATCTGCGCGGAGCGGCCGGGCTGCTCGACGAGGAACTGCGCCTCTGGCGTGCGGGAACGCCCCTGCCGGGCCGCGACCCGGCCGGGCTGGCGGCGGAGCTCGACGGGCAGCTGGCCTGCTTCGCCGCGACCGGCGAGCGATCGTGGCCAGCGGCGCTCCGCTGGCGGAATCAGGTGATGGAGAATGGCAAACAGACGGCGATCGCCACGGCCT
Source organism: uncultured bacterium (assembly GCA_964371055.1). Lineage (GTDB taxonomy): Bacteria > Eisenbacteria > RBG-16-71-46 > CAIMUX01 > CAIMUX01 > CAYJLF01. The sequence goes on from CAYJLF010000008.1 coordinate 111,168, forward strand.
ACCCGGAACTGGCGCACAACGAGATCGTCGGCTGGGAGGATTTCCTCCGGATCGCCCCCGCGAGGCTCATCGTGCTCGACGACGAGGAGGCCGATCAGGGGATGCGTGGCCGCGTGATCGCGGCCTCGCTCGCGGAGTGGACGAGGCTGGGCGGGCAGGTGACGCGGATTCCGGCTCGGGGAACGACGACGGCCGGGGTTCTCCTGTCGCACGTCCTGCTCGCCGACCGGACCAGCGCGGAACTGGCTCAGCGGCGCGCGGTCGATCCCCTCCCGGTGGAGGCGATCGCGCGCGTCAAGGATGCCTGTGGAAAGGAGCTCGACCGATGAATCGCCACGGCGGAATGCCCGTCGCCATCGTACCTGCGGCCGGGATCGGGACGCGGCTGCGGCCGCACACCCACACCGTGCCGAAGGCGCTCGTCAACGTCGCCGGCAAGCCGATCCTTGCGCACATCCTGGATGCGCTGGTCCAGCAGGGGATCGAGAAGGTCGTGCTGGTGGTCGGCTACATGGGAGACAGCATCCGCACCTTCGTCGAGCGGCGCTACCGCGGCGTCGCCGTCTGCGTGGAGCAGGAGGAACGGCTCGGCCTCGGGCACGCCGTGCACCTCACGGCCGACCTGGTGCCGGGAGGGCCGATTCTCATCGTGCTCGGCGACACGATCGTGCAGACCGACTGGTCGGCGTTTCTGGGGGGCGACCGGGTCGTGCTGGGGGTGAAGGAGGTCGACGATCCGCGCCGGTTCGGGATCGCCCAGGTGGACGGCGACCGCGTGGTCGCGCTGGTCGAGAAGCCGGAACATCCCCCGGGCAATCTTGCCCTGGTCGGCCTCTACTACCTGCCCGACGCCGGGGTCCTCCATGAGCGGCTGCGGCTCGTGATCGAGCGGGGACTGACGACCCGGGGAGAGTACCAGCTGACCGATGCGCTGGCTTTGATGCTCCGGGACGGGCACGAGATGAGGGTCAGTCCGGTCGACGGCTGGTTCGACTGCGGCAAGCCGGAGACGCTCCTCAGCACGAACGAGTACCTCCTCCGGCTCGCGCCCCGCGCGCCGGAAGCGCCGGGAGTCCTCATCCGTCACCCCGTCGCGATCGACCCCACGGCGCGGGTGACCCATTCGATCATCGGACCGAACGTCTCGGTCGCGGCGGGGGCGGTGATCGACAACGCGATCATCCGCAACTCGATCATCAACGAGAGCGCCGAGGTCCGGGACATGGTCCTGGACTCGAGCCTGGTGGGGGAGAATGCGATCGTGCGGGGGACCTTCCAGCGGCTGAACGTCGGAGATTCCTCCGAGATCGACCTCTCGACCACCCCCAAGGGATGAGGCGCGTCCGGCCGGGATCGGTCGCCCCGGCGGTTGAAGGATGCCCGGCGTGGTGATAGGCTGAGCCGATTTTGCAGATCGTCTCCGCCGCCTGCGGCGGGAAGCGCTAACCTGAAGAAAGGAACGATGCATGGCCGGAAGACAGCTCTTCTCGTCCGAGTCGGTGGGAAAGGGGCACCCCGACAAGGTGGCCGACCAGATCTCCGACGCGGTGCTCGACGCCATCCTGGCCCAGGACCGCCTGGGACGGGTCGCCTGCGAGACGCTCGTGACGACCGGATTGGTGGTCGTGGCGGGCGAGATCCGCACCGCGGAGTATGTCGATATCCCCCGGGTGGTCCGGGAGACGATCCGCGACATCGGCTACGACCAGCCCGATTACTACTTCGAGTGGGAATCGTGCGGGGTCATCACGGCCATCGACGAGCAGTCGGCCGACATCGCGCAGGGCGTCGACCGGCCCGACCCGCTGGAGCAGGGGGCCGGCGACCAGGGGATCATGTTCGGTTACGCGACCAACGAGACCCCGGAGTTCATGCCATTGCCGGTGGTCCTGGCGCACCGCATCGTGCGGTCGCTCGAAGATGCGCGTCGATCGGGACAGCTCCCGTGGCTCGGACCCGACAGCAAGTCACAGGTCACCATCGAGTATGACGGCGATCGCCCGCTGCGGATCGACACCGTCGTCTGCGCCGCGATGCACTCCGCGAAGGTCTCCGAGGAGGAGGTTCGCGCCGAGATCGAACGGAAGATCATTACGCCGGCACTGCCGCCGGAGCTCGTGCGGGAGAAGCCGCGGCTCTTGATCAACCAGACCGGCCGCTTCGTCAAAGGCGGACCGGCGGCGGATAGCGGCGTGACCGGCCGCAAGATCATCGTCGATACCTATGGGGGAATGGCGCGGCACGGCGGCGGCGCCTTCTCCGGCAAGGATCCCTCGAAGGTCGATCGCTCCGCCAGCTACGCGGCGCGCTGGGTGGCGAAGAACATCGTCGGGGCGGAGCTGGCGAGTCGCTGTGAGATTCAGCTCGCCTACTGCATCGGCTACGCGCAGCCGATCTCGATCCATGTCGAGACCTTCGGCACGGGGAAGATCTCCGACGAGGCGATCCAGGCGGCAGTGCGCCAGGCGTTCGATCTGCGGCCGGGAGCGATCATCCGCGATCTCGACCTCCTGCGCCCGATCTATCGTCAGACGGCGGCCTACGGTCACTTCGGCCGGCCGGAGCCGGAGTTCACTTGGGAGCGACTCGATCGGATCGAGGCGCTGAAGAAGGCCCTCTAGGCGGCCCGGGCCGCTCACGGGATGGGAGGAACGAGGGGATGAAGCACGATGTGAAGGATCTCGGCCTGGCCGATGCCGGCCGTGATCGGATCGAGTGGGCCGACCGCCAGATGCCGGTGCTCGGGATGATCCGGGAGCGGTTCGCCCGGGAGAAGCCGCTGGAGGGGAAGACGCTGGCTGCCTGCCTCCACGTCACGACGGAGACGGCGAACCTGGCGCGCACTTTGAAAGCAGGCGGCGCACGGGTGATGCTCTGCGCCAGCAACCCGCTCTCGACCCAGGACGAGACCGCCGCGGCTCTGGTCCAGCATTACGGCATCGAGGTCTTCGCCATCAAGGGGGAGGACAACGACACCTACTACCAGCACATCCATGCGGTCCTCGATCCGGGTCCGCAACTGACCATGGACGACGGGGCCGATCTGGTCTCGGTGCTCCACTCGCAGCGCCAGGATCTTCTCCCTGGGGTCATCGGCGGGACCGAGGAAACGACCACCGGCGTGATCCGGCTGCGCAGCATGGAGAAAGAGGGTGTCCTCCGCTATCCGATCGTGGCGGTGAACGACGCCGACACGAAGCACCTCTTCGACAACCACTACGGCACCGGCCAGTCGACCATCGACGGCATCCTGCGGGCGACCAACATGCTGCTGGCCGGCTCGAACTTCGTCGTGGCCGGCTACGGGCACTGCGGATCGGGCCTGGCGGCGCGCGCGTCCGGGATGGGAGCGCGGGTGATCGTCACCGAGATCAACCCGCTGAAGGCGCTTCACGCCGTGATGGATGGCTACCGGGTCCTGCCGATGGCCGAGGCGGCGCCGCTCGGCGACTGCTTCGTCACCGTGACCGGGAACCTGCACGTGCTGCGGCCGGAGCACTTCGCGGCGATGAAGGATGGCGCGATCGTCGCGAACTCGGGCCACTTCAACGTCGAGATCGACATCCCGGGTCTGGCGGCGCTGGCGACGGCCCGGCGGATCGCGCGCCCGTTCGTCGAGGAATTCACCCTGCCGAACGGCCGGAGGATCTACCTTCTGGCCGACGGACGACTGATCAATCTGAGCTCCGCCGAAGGGCATCCGGCGTCGGTCATGGACATGAGCTTCGCCAACCAGGCCCTCGCGTCGGAGTACATCGCCGGCGGCGGGTCGTCCGCGGCGGGACATGCCCTCGAGCGGCGGGTCTACCCGGTCCCGCGCGAGATCGATCAGGAGATCGCGCGCCTTAAGCTCGCGACTCTCGGCGTGCCGATCGACGCTCTGACCCCGGAGCAGGTCACCTATCTCGCATCGTGGGAGATGGGCACCTAGCTTCGCTCGGAGGATCAACGACGGCCATGGCCAGGCGGGAGGAGCCGATGCGTCGCCCCCTTCTGGGGGTACTGCTGTTGACCTTGTCCCTCCTGGTAGGGATCTCGCTGCTGTCGACCCCTCCGTGGCCGGGCGCAGCTACCCTGCCGGGCCTGCCGCAGGAGGCTTGCGGCGCCGCGGGCCGGGTCGTCGCGCACTACCTGCGCGCCGGCCTCGGCGTGCCGATCGCGGTCTGGAGCTGGGTTCTCCTCCTGGCGCTGGCCCTGCGCGCGCTCTTCCGGCACCCGCACCGGCCGTGGCTATTCCTCGGGTGGTCTCTGGTCACGGCCTTCGTCCTCTCCGTCCTCGGGTCGGCCCTCGGTGGCGGTCGAGGCTGGGGGGAGGCTCCGGGACAACTGGCTGAGGCGATCGCCTCCCCGGGGCTTCTCGGTCCGGTCGGCGCCGGGCTCGTGACGGGAGCGGTCCTGCTTGCGCTTTCGCTGGTCGGGGTGATGCGCTGGGTGCCGCTCCGTGCCCGCGCGGCGGCGGAACGGGCGGCGGTCGCCTCGGGCAGCGTTCTCGCGCACGGATGGAAGAACCTGCGACCGGTCCCGGGCGAGGGGGATCGCGCCTCGGATCGGGGCGGTGCTTCCATGGAGCGGGGTCTTGCCTCGACGGGGGATGCGTCGATGGAGGGGCGCGGACGGAGACGGCCCCGGGAGGACGCGGCCGATCCGGGTCTCTTCGACGGGCTGGCGGGGAGCGCGCCGGAGAGTCCGCCAGCGGGACGTTCCCGCAGCCGACGCGATCCGGTCGAAGAGGAAAGACCGGCGCGTGCGCGTGCCCGTTCCACCCCCGCGCCCTCTTCCGGACCGTGGGTGCTGCCGCCGATCGACTTTCTCGAGCCGGGGGAGCCGCCGGCCGGGGTCGATCGAGAGGAGCTGACCGAAACCGGTCGTACTTTGGTCCGGACCCTCGCCGATTTCGGCATTACGGGCCAGCTGGGCCAGATCCATCCGGGCCCGGTCGTCACGCAGTACGAGTACGAGCCGGCCGCCGGCGTCAAGGTCGCGCAGATCGTCTCGCGTGCCGAGGACCTGGCCCTCGCCCTGCGCGCCTCCCGGATCCGGCTCGTCGCGCCGATCCCGGGGAAGGCCGCCGTCGGGGTCGAGGTGCCGAACCGGCAGGCCTCGACGATCGCGCTGCGGTCGATCGTCGAAGAGATCGACCTCGGGGGAGTACCGGGAGAGCTGCCGATCGTGCTCGGGCGCGACATCCGGGGACGGCCGTTCGTCGCGCGACTCGAGCAGATGCCGCACCTCCTCGTGGCCGGGACGACCGGCTCGGGCAAGAGCGTCTTTCTGAACTGCGCGCTCGCCTCGCTGCTCCTGCGGCGTACGCCGGACCAGCTGCGACTCTTGCTGATTGATCCCAAGATGCTGGAGCTGACCCCTTTTGACGGGATCCCGCATCTCGTCTGCCCGGTCGTGACCGAGGCGAAGCAGGCGGCCCGCATGCTGACCTGGGCGGTCGGCGAGATGGAACGCCGTTACCGCAGGCTGGCCGCGATCGGCGTGCGCAACCTCGAGGGATACCGGGAAAAGGTCCGCACGACCGCAGCCGAGGGGCACGAGCCGATGCCCCACCTGGTGATCGTGGTCGACGAACTTGCCGACCTCATGCTGACCCTGGCGAACGAGATCGAGGGGCCGATCGCGAGACTCGCCCAGATGGCGCGCGCCGTCGGCATTCACCTCGTGCTCGCCACCCAGCGCCCCTCGGTCGATGTCATCACCGGCGTGATCAAGGCAAACTTCCCGTCCCGGATCGCGTTCCAGGTCGCGACCAAAGTCGACAGCCGGACGATTCTGGACGGCAACGGCGCCGAGTCGCTCCTCGGCCGGGGGGACATGCTCTTCCTTCCGCCGGGGAAGGCCGAAGCGGTGCGGGTGCACGGTGCCTTCGTCAGCGAACGGGATACGGAGGCGCTGGCCGGATTCCTGCGGGCCCAGCCTCCCGCCCCCCCCCTCTACCGCGAGGAGGTGGTCGACGAAGGGGGGCCCGATGCCGGCATCGAGGACGAACTGCTGGAGGACGCTCTCCGGCTCATCGTGCAGACCGGTCAGGCCTCGACGTCGTTTCTCCAGCGTCGTCTCAAGGTCGGCTATTCGCGGGCGGGCCGCCTGATGGATCTCCTCGAGCGGGCCGGTGCGGTCGGGCCGCAGGATGGGAGCAAGTCTCGCGAAGTTCTGGCGGACGATGCATTCCTGGCGCGGTGGCGGGAGGAAGCGAGGGCGAGTGACTCGAGACAGGCGGTGTAGGCGGAGAGGGCCCGCTCGGACCGGGCGTCCCGGGTGTCGCGAACGCGCCGGCTGGCGCCGGTTCCACGCGGTCATGAGCGTGATCGCCGTGGCGGCGTTCACGGCCGGCTGGGCCTTCGCCGCGTCCGTCCCGGCACCCGCGGGGGAGACTCCGCCGGTCGCGCCGGGAACGCCGGGCGCGCGCGCCCTCGAAGAGATCGCCGCGTTCTACCGCGGCCTCGCCTCCTACGAGGCGGAGTTCGAGCAGACGCGCGAGTGGGCCGGCATGGACGAGGCCGAACCGTCGCTCGGCACGCTCTACCTCAAGCGGCCGAACCTCTTCCGCATCGAGTACCGGCGACCGGAGGGGCACCTGCAGGTCGCGGATGGCCGAAAAGTGTGGACGTGGGTGCCTGAGAGCGGCGATGTCCTCGTTGCTCCCCTCGATCCCGGGACCGGGGACCTGCTCCGATGGATCCTGGAGAACAGCCAGGCCGACTCGCTCCTGGGCGAGGAGGAACTCGACGGCCGTCCGGTCCGGGTGGTGCTGCTGCACCCGTCCGAGGGGATGGGGCTTAGGGCCGTGCGCCTCTGGACGCGGATCGGGGAGGCGGAACTGGCGCAGTACGAGCTGACCGACAGCTCGGGCAACGTGACGCGCTATCGCCTGCGGCGGACGAAGCGAAACCCGCCCCTGGCCGATGAGCTCTTCCGCTTCACGCCTCCGCCCGGCACGCCGGTCGTCGAACTGGGCGCTCCGTGATCCCGCGCCGCCCGGGGAAGTCGTTTCGCCTATGACCACGACGCCACCGACCTCCTCGGCGGCGACGGGCGCCGCCGGTGCGCGCCCGACGATTGCCTTCGTCACGCTCGGTTGCCCGAAGAACCTCGTCGACTCGGAACGGATGGCCGGCGGGCTCCTCCACGCCGGATTTCGCATGACCGGCGAGGTCGATGCCGCCGACATCGCGGTGGTGAACACCTGCGCCTTCCTGACCGCCTCGCAACAGGAGTCGGTCAATGCGATCCTCGACGTCGCGCGCTTCAAGGAGGCAGGCTCCCTCCGCGCGCTCATCGTCACCGGCTGCCTTCCCGAACGGCACGGCGAGGCGGTGATGGAAGAGATCCCGGAGATCGATTTTCTGCTCGGCCCGGGCACCTTGCACGAGCTGCCGGCGGTGGCGGCGGGGCTGCTCGACGGCTCGATCGCGCGCGGGTCGCGCCTCGGCGGGCTGGATCGCCTGGAACCGGAGTGGGAACCGCGCGTGCTCTCCGGGTTCCGCCACGCGGCCTACCTCAAGATCAGCGAGGGGTGCGACCACCGCTGCTCGTTCTGCATCATCCCGAAGTTGCGGGGGCTCCATCGCAGCCGGTCGATCGACGAGATCGAGGCCGAAGCGCGGCAGCTCGCCGAGGGGGGCGTCCGCGAACTGACCCTGGTGGCGCAGGACACCACGGCCTGGGGACGCGATCTCGGGGCGGAGGTCACGCTCGATCGGCTGCTCGAACGGCTCGACCGGGTCGACGGCGTGCAGTGGATCCGTCTGCTCTACACCTATCCGCGGGGCTGGACCGACCGCCTCCTCGCCTGCTTCGGCCGGCTGGAGAAACTCGTTCCCTACGTCGACATTCCGATCCAGCACGCCGCCGATCCGGTGCTGAAGCGGATGCGGCGTGGTCTCGGCTGGGATCGGACCCTCGAACTGCTCCACCGGATCCGCGCCGCGGCGCCGGAGATGGTGCTGCGAACGACCGTGATCACCGGTTTCCCGGGAGAACGGGAGGAGGATCACGGGTTCCTGCTCCGGGCGCTCCGCGAATTCGAGTTTGACCACCTGGGCGCCTTCGCCTATAGCACCGAGGACGGGACGCCGGCCGGCGCCTATCTGGACCAGGTCCCAGACGCGGTGCGGGAGGAGCGCCGGCACGACGTGCTTCGCCAGCAGAGGGGAATCTCGCTGCGGCGCAATCGGGCCCGGATCGGCCGGAGCCTGGAGGTGCTGATCGAACGGATCGAGCCCGAACGCGCCGTCGCGCGCGGGCGTTTCTCCGGACAGGCGCCCGAGATCGACGGCGAGGTGATCCTACCGCTGTCGACGCCGGGAAAGAGTGACCCTACCGCCCCCCGGGCGGGAGACTTCGTGCGTGCCCGGGTGCGGGGAGCCGGGCCCTACGACCTGATCGCAACCCCCGAGGAGGTGCCCGAGCCGTGAGACGATCAGAGGCGTGTGGAGGTGGCTGGCGGGGTGCGTGCCGCTGGGGACTGATTCTCCTGCTTGCTACCGCGGGAGTCTCCGCGGCCGATGCGCAGGGATGGAAGAGCCCGCCGCGGAGGGTGGCGGAGCCTCCGACCGCGGAGGAGCGGGAGCGGGCGCGCGAAACGACCCGCCCGGGCGGGGTCTATAGCAACCTCGGACTCCTCGACCTCCTGACGCGGCAGGCGGTGACGGAGCTGGCCGACTCCCTCGCCCTCCCGGAGGGTCGCCCGGTGACGTTGATGGCGACGAGCTGGCACGAGGCCAACTGGTACGTCGGGCAGTTCCTGGGCGAGGTGCTGGCCGCCCGAGGCTACCCGGTCCAGATCGGCGATTGGGGCGCCGCCTCCACGGGAGCCCCTTCGGCCGGGAGCCCGCCTCCGCCGGCGCCGTCTCGCGCCCAGGTGCCGGGCGCGCCGCCCGGAGACGGCGACGATACGGGGGGCGAGGACGACGAAGGCGAGGCGGAGGGGGACCTCCTCGACCCCACGGAGGCTGATACCACCGGTGCGTATGCCGACAGCGTGGCCGCGGCGACCGCCGACCCACTCTGGGGCACGCCGACCTCGGCGGAGGCGGAGGAGGAGGGGGATTCCACGCCGGTCGAGCCTCCGCAGCCGCAGCGCCCCGCCGGCGGGGCCGCGGTACCGGGCGCACCCGGGCGCGGAAGTGCCGAAGGCCGGCCCAGGCCGGGGTCGCTGCCGGCCGGGACGGTGGTCGATCTGAGGATCCTCGAGTTCGGGATCGGGTATCCGGACGCCGGGCGCCGGCTCCTTTTCGGTCCGCTTCGCTTCACCCGGGTCGGCGGCGTGTCGGTCCAGGCCAGCTGGCTCGAAGGTCCCGAGGGGCGTTTCCGCCGGCTCGCGAACGCGGAGCGGCACCGGGTCGATCGGCTGAGCGGCTCGCAACGCGCCCTCGTCGAGGGGGCGTCGTATCCGTTTTCGCCGCCGCTGTTGCAGGCGCCCAGCCTCGGGCGTTACATCGAACCGGTCGTCGTGACCGCGATCATCGGCAGCCTGGTCTACCTCTTCTACACGAACCAGAACTAGGAGGATCGATTGCATCGAAGGCTGTTCCTCCTCGTCGCGCTCGCGTTCGCCCTCTCGGGGTGCGGCGGGACGATCCCCGCGGCCGATCCGCTCGGCTCCGAAGGGGACTTCCGGCGCGGTGAACGCCTGCTGGAGCAGAAGCGGTACCTCCAGGCGATCGAAGCGCTGGATGCGTTCCGCAACGATCACCCGGGGAGCGATCGGATCGACGACGCGATCTTCCTGCTCGGCGTTGCGCACCAGAAGTCGGGTGAGCACCTCCTGGCGCGCGACGAGTTCGTTCGCCTGCTGCGCGACTTTCCGCAATCCGAGCATCGCGAGGAGGCGCAGTTCGAGGTCGCGATGAGCTGGATGGCCGAAGTGCGGGGCCCGGCGCTCGACCCGGAGCCGATCGAGGAAGCGCTCAAGGCCTTCCGCACCTATCTCCGGCTCTATCCCGAGGGGAAGTACGCGGCGCGATCCGAGGAGAACATCACGCGATGCCGTGACCGCCTGGCGGTCAAGGCGTATCAGAACGGACTGACCTACCTCCGTCTGAAAGCCGGGGAGGCGGCCCGGATCTATTTCGAGAAGTCGCTGGCCGAGCTCCCGGAGTCGAGCTGCGCGGCGGACGCGCTCCTCGGACTGGCGCGGGCCCACGAGCTGCGCGCGGATCCCGAGGCCGCTCGATCGACCTACCGCTCGGTGATCGAGTTCGTCACGCCGGAGCGCGTCGCGGCGCGGAAAAGCCTGGCGCGCGCCCGGCGCGAGGCGGAAGAGGCCCTGGCCCGCCTCGAGACCACCTCGAGGGAGAACCCCTGAGTGCGCATCGGCCTTCTGGGCGGCACGTTCGATCCGATCCACCTGGGTCATCTGCTGCTGGCGGAACAGGCCCGGGATGCGCTCTGGCTCGACCGCGTGCTCCTGATCCCGGCCGCGCGGCCCCCGCACAAGCCGGAGCGCGTTCTGACACCTTGGTCCGACCGGATGCGGATGGTCGAACTGGCGGTGGAGGAGATCGACGGTTTCGAGGCGTCGGATCTCGAGCGCGAGGACGGGCATCCGAACTTCACCGTCGAGACGCTGCGCCGCCTGCGGTCGAGCCATCCGGCGGATGACGAGTTCTGGCTCCTCCTGGGAGGCGACTCGCTCGAGGAGATCACCTCGTGGCGGGAACCCGAGGCGATCGTCGAGCTCGCCCGGCTCGCGGTCTACCCACGACCGGGATGGAGCGCGGGGATCGATCCCGCCGCCGCCGCCCTCCGCGTTCCTCCCGTGGCTGATTGGGAGAGGAACGGTCGGATTCGCTGGATCCCGGGACCGCCCTTGCGTCTCTCCTCGAGCGAGATCCGCGACCGCGCCGCGCAGGGTCGGTCGCTGAGGTTTCTCGTGCCGGAGGGAGCGCGACTTTACCTTCTCGAGCGCGGCCTCTACCGCGAACGGGCGGAGGGTGATCACCGAGGAGGGTGACGATGAACCGGACCGAAGAGCGCAAGCCGCGCCTCTTTCTGCTCGACGGAACGGCGCTGGTCTACCGCGCGCACTTCGCCTTTTTGCGCAATCCGATGATGAACCGCCGGGGGGAGGTGGTGAGCGCCGTCTTCGGCTTCGCCAACGCCCTCTTCCAGATCCTGCGGCAGGAGAAGCCCGAATACCTCGGCGTCGCCTTCGATCGCGGCGAACCGACCTTCCGGCACGAGCGTTACGCCGCCTACAAGGCGAACCGCCCGCCGATGCCCGAGGAGCTCATCCCGCAGCTCCCCCGCGTGCAGCAACTGGTCGCGGCGGCCGGCCTCACCGGACTGCAGCGCGAGGGGGTGGAGGCGGATGATCTCATCGGCACCATGGCCCGCCACGCCGTCGATGCCGGGTGCGATGTGGTCATTGTCTCGGGCGACAAGGACTTCATGCAGCTCATCGGCCCGGGGGTGCGGCAGTGGATCCCGCCGACCGCCGGCGGCGAGGGGCAGTGGATCGATGCGCCGGAGGTGGTAGCGAAGTGGGGCGTGGATCCCGGTCAGATGATCGACCTGTTGGCCCTGATGGGGGATGCATCGGACAACGTGCCCGGCGTTCAGGGCGTGGGGCCGAAGACCGCCGCCCAGCTCCTGCAGCAGTACGGCTCTCTCGACGCGGTCTACGCGCATCTCGAAGAGCTCGGGAAGAAGGCGGTGCGCGCGCGCCTCGAACAGGATCGAGAGAACGCCTACCTGAGCCGCGAACTCGTGACGATCCGGACCGACCTCGATCCGCTGCCCTGTGCGCTGTCCGACCTGGTCGTCGCCCCGGTGACCGCCCGACCGGAATTGATCGCCCTCCTCCAGGAACTGGAGTTCCGCCGCCTCCTCGAGACGCTCGGGCCCTCGGCCTCGACCGGCTGGCAGGCGGAGTACGCGGCCCTCGGCTCGCTCGACGAGCTCGACCGGTGGCTCGAACGTTGGAAGGCCTCAGGGCTTCCGCTCGCGATCGACACCGAGACCGACTCCCTCGACGCGCGCACGGCACGGGCGGTCGGCCTCACCCTGGCGTGGGAGGCGGGTCGAGCGGCCTACCTCCCGATCGGCCACGTCGACGGGCCCAATCTCGATGCAGGAGGGGTGGTGGAGCGGCTCGGGCCGATCCTCTCCGACCCGGCGGTCACGCTGATCGGCCAGAACCTCAAGTTCGACCTGCACGTTCTGGCCGGTCTCGGGCTCACGGCCCGGGGCCGCCTCGAGGACACCCTCCTGGCCGCCTACCTCGTCGACCCGGAAGGGCGCCATTCGCTCGACGCCTTGAGCGAAGTCCAGCTCGGGCATCGCATGATCCCGATCAAGGATCTGATCGGGGAGAAGCGCGACCAGATCACGATGGACCGCGTCGACGTCGCCCGGGTCGCGGAGTACTCGGGCGAGGATGTCGACGTCACCCTCCGGCTGCACCCGCTGCTCCTGCAGCAGCTCGACCAGCTGGGGCTTCGCGCACTCTGGTCCGACCTCGAGTGTCCCCTGGTCCAGGTTCTGCTGCGCATGGAGCAGGCCGGGGTCAAGGTCGACACGGAGTTGCTCGGAGCGCTCTCGACCGTCATGGCGGTCGACCTGCGACGGCTCGAGCAGGAGATCCACGCGGCGGCGGGAGAGGAGTTCAACGTCGCCGCGCCGCGCCAGCTCGAACGGATCCTCTTCGATCGGCTCGGCCTGCCGGCGAAGCGAAAGACGAAGACGGCCCGGTCGACCGACCAGGAGGTGCTGGAGGAACTGGCCTCGCTCCACCCCGTGCCCCGGCTGACCCTCGAGCATCGTGAGCTGGCGAAACTGAAGGGGACCTACCTGGACGCGCTGCCGAAGCTGGTCGACCCGCGGACCGGGCGCATCCATGCGGGATTCCACCAGATGGTCGCCGCCACCGGCCGGCTCTCCTCGAGCGATCCGAATCTCCAGAACATTCCGGTGCGGACGCCGCGCGGCCGCGCGATCCGGCAGGCCTTCATCGCCGCCGAGGGGTGCCGGCTCGTCTCCGCCGACTACTCGCAGATCGAACTGCGGGTTCTCGCGCATCTTTCGCACGATGCCGGACTGCTCGAGGCCTTTGCCACCGGAACCGACGTCCACGCCGCGACGGCGGAACGGATCTTCGGCGTGCCGGCCGCGAAGGTCGATCCCGGCCTGCGAGCCCGCGCCAAGACGGTCAACTTCGGCGTCATCTACGGCATGGGAGCGTCGCGCCTGGCGCGGGAGCTGTCGATTCCGCTCTCGGAGGCGCGCGCCTTCATCGAGGCCTACTTCGCCAAGATGCCAGGCGTGCGCGGCTATCTCGAGGGAGTGCAGCAGCAGGCGAAGCGGGACGGCTTCGTCACCACGATCTTCGGCCGCCGCCGGCCGCTCCCGGGGCTGGCCAGCGGCGATGCGCGCCTCCGGGCCCAGTCCGAGCGCATCGCGGCCAACACTCCGATCCAGGGCTCGGCGGCCGACCTGATCAAGCGAGCGATGCTGCGCGTCGACCAGGCCCTGGCCGATCGCGGGCTGGCGGCGCGGCTCATTCTGCAGGTGCATGACGAACTCGTGCTCGAGGCCCCACAGAAGGAGGTCCCGGAGGTGGAGGCGCTGCTGCGCGAGGCGATGGAAGGGGCGGCGTCCCTCCGCGTGCCGCTCAAGGTCGAGGTGGGGCGCGGTCTCAACTGGGACGAGGCGCACGGGTGAACCGACCGTTCCTGGCCGGCGTCACGGGCAAAACCGGCTCGGGCAAGAGCCTCCTCTGCCGGATGCTCTCCGAGTCCCACGGCTGTCCGGTCATCGATGCCGACGCTCTCGGGCACGAAGCGCTGCGGCGGGAGGGGGGGATCGCCCACCTCGTGCTCGCCCGTTTCGGGCCGGCCATCCTGGGGCGTGACGGCGAGATCGACCGGGCCGCGCTCGGGGCGCTGGTCTTCGCCGCGCCGCACGCGCTGGCCGACTTGAACGGAATCGTGCACCCGTGGATCGTCCGCCGGATCGGAGAGAGGATCGCCGCCTTGCCGGCGGCCGGGCCTGACGGTATCATCCTGCTCGACGCGGCCCTGCTGCCCGACTGGATCGAAGCGCTCCGACCCGACGCCGTGGTCCTGGTGCGCGCCTCGCTCGAGCGTCGCCTCGAGCGACTCGAGGCGAAGGGGGTGAGCCGGAGTGAGGCCCGTCGACGGGTGGAGGCGCAGGAACGTCTCTTTCCGGACGGCGCGTCGCCCGGATGGATCCGGGTCGACAATGACGGCGCGCCGGAGGACCTTCGGCGCGCGGCGGAGATGGTCTGGGATCGGCTGGAGGCACTCCGGCGGGCCCACAGAAGGGACGAAGCGAGATGAACACCACTGAACTGCGCCGCATGCACGACGAGGGCCGGGAGCGTCTGGAGACGCTGCGGAGTTATCTTTGACCTCGACGCCCGGCGCCAGGAGGTAAAGCGCCTCGAGGAGACGATGGCCTCACCCGGCTTCTGGGAGAAGCCGCAGCAGGCGCGGGAGCTTTTCCGTCATCTGCGTGTCCACAAGGGATTCATCGACCGTTACGCCGTGCTCAACGGACACTGGGAGGATCTCGGCGTCCTGCTCGAGCTGAGCGAGGAGGACGGAGACGAGGCGGCCGTCGAGGCCGCCGCCGCGGCCGCGCGCTTCCAGCGCGAGGTCGACGCGTTCGAGCTCTCCACGCTGCTCGACGAGGAACATGACTTCAACCATGCCATCGTCGCCATCCATCCCGGAGCCGGCGGAACGGAGAGCCAGGACTGGGCGGAGATGCTCTACCGCATGTACCTGCGCTGGGTCGAGGCGAACGGCTTCAAGGCGAGCATCCTCGACTACCAGCCCGGCGACGAGGCCGGGATCAAGGACGCGACGGTCGAGATCGAGGGGGAGTATGCCTACGGCTACCTGAAGGCCGAAACCGGCATCCATCGACTCGTCCGGATCTCGCCCTTTGACGCCGCGAAGAGGCGCCATACCAGCTTCGCCAGCGTCTTCGTTCTGCCGCAGGTCGCCGAGGTCGGTGACGTCGAGATCCGGGACGAGGATCTGCGCGTCGATACCTACCGCAGCAGCGGAGCGGGCGGGCAGCACGTCAACAAGACCGAGTCGGCCGTGAGGCTGACCCATCTGCCGACCGGCATCGTCGTGGCCTCGCAGGCCGAGCGCTCGCAGCATCGGAACCGCGAACTGGCGATGAAGATCCTTTCCGCGCGCGTCTGGGCCTGGACGCGTGAACAGGAGGCGAAGAAGCTCGGACATCTCGAGGATGCCAAGACCGAGATCGCGTGGGGGCACCAGATCCGTTCCTACGTGTTCCAGCCCTACACGATGGTCAAGGACCACCGCACCGGTCACGAGACGGGTGACGTGCAGCGCGTGATGGACGGTGACCTGAACCCCTTCATCGATGCCTGGCTTCGCCAGCGGAAGGGCGGCACCCTCAAGGCGTGATCCGATCCCGGGACACGGATGGGGCCGGGGACGAGGAAGCGCGCGCCGGCCCGCCACCCCGACGAGGAGTCCAGCGTGATCAACCCTCACATCTTCCGCGAGTACGATATCCGGGGCGTGGCCGACGCCGATCTCTCCGATGACGTGGCGCGACTTCTGGCGCGTGCTTTCGGCTCGGTGATCCGGGAGCGCGGCGGCCGGACGGTCGTGCTGGGGCGGGACGTTCGCCTCTCCTCGCCGCGACTGGATGCGGCGTGGACCGAGGGGCTCGTCTCCACCGGACTCTCGGTCTGGCGGATCGGCGTGGCTCCGACTCCGGTCGTCTATTATGCGGTGGCGGAGTGGCGCGCCGACGCCGGCGTCATGATCACCGGCAGCCACAATCCGATCGAGTACAACGGATTCAAGCTCCAGCTCGGGACGGCATCGCTGCACGGCGCTGCGATCCGGGATCTCCGCCGGCGGATCGAGGACGGGCGCTTCGAGCGGGGCGAGGGCGAGGTCCGCTCGCGCGAGGTCCTGGACGATTACCGCCGCATGGTCATCGAGCGTTGCCGGCCGGCGCGGGGTCTCAGGATCGTGATCGATGCCGGCAACGGAACCGCCGGGCCGGTGGCGGTGCCGATCCTCGAGGCGCTCGGACACAGCGTGATCCCGCTTTACGCCGAGCCGGACGGCCGCTTCCCCAACCACCTCCCCGATCCGACCGTGCCGGAGCTGATGCGGGATCTCTGCGCGAGGGTGGTGGCGGAGCGAGCCGACCTGGGCCTCGGCTTCGACGGCGATGCCGATCGCCTCGGCGCCGTGGACGAGAAAGGGCGGCTCTTGCTCGGGGACCAGCTCCTCGCGCTCTTCGCGCGGGACGTACTGGCGCGGCGGCCGGGCGCGCCGATCGTCTTCGACGTCAAGTGCTCTCTGGGGCTCGAGGAAGAGATCATCGCGCGCGGAGGTCGCCCGGTCATGTGGAAATCGGGGCACTCCCTGACCAAGGCGAAGATGCGCGAACTCGACGCGCCGCTCGCGGGCGAGCTCTCGGGGCACATCTTCTTCGGCGACGGATTCTACGGGCACGACGACGGGATCTACGGCGGGGCGCGCTTCGCGGCCTTGGTGGCGGGGCGGGATGAACCGCTCTCGGTCTGGGCGGATACGCTTCCCCGCTACGAGAACAGCCCCGAGATCCGCGTCGCCTGCGCGGACGAAGCGAAATTCCGCGTGGTGGCGGAGGCG
Organism: uncultured bacterium; assembly: GCA_964371055.1. GTDB lineage: Bacteria > Eisenbacteria > RBG-16-71-46 > CAIMUX01 > CAIMUX01 > CAYJLF01. The sequence continues at coordinate 127,817 of CAYJLF010000008.1, forward strand.
GCGGCGGAGTTCGCGCGCAGCCGCCCGGTCCTCGATCTCGACGGCGCGCGCGTCACCTTTGTCGACGGGTGGGGTCTGGTCAGGGCTTCGAACACGCAGCCGGTGCTCGTCCTCCGCTTCGAGGGACGCACCAGGGAATCGCTTCGCCGGATCGAGGCGGAGTTCCGGCGGGTCCTCTCCGCCCATCCCGAGGTGCAGTGGCCGTCGGACCGGGAATCGGGTTGACACTAGGGGAAGCGCCGCTTAGGCTCCCTGCCAGGTGTGGCGGAAGCAGTTCCGCGACGGGATGATCTGCCTGGGGTTGGCGGGAGGCCTGGATGGTCCGGAGGGGGCGGGTGCACAGGCAGGTTTTTGCTGCCCTCCCGATTCCTCGTCCCGCCTCGCAGGCCCACAGGAATGGAGCTTGTATGGCGATGCACTGGAGGCTCGTCGCCCGCGGGCCCGCACTCGCGGCGAACGTGCTCTGGGTCTTCCTCATCGTACTTCTCGGAGTGCCCCTGCTGGCCGGATGTCAGCAGGACGACGACGAGCTCTTCCGGCCGGGCGACGTCCAGACCAACGTCTTGACGGCGCTCTACGTTCCCTCGGACCTGCTCCGCACGCGCCCCATCGAGATAAACGGCGAGATCAAGGACCTGGAGTGGGCGTGGAGCGCAGACTGGCCGTTCACGCAGGTCCAGGTGACGAGCGAGGAGGGGAACGGCGATCCCGGCGAGCCGAAGTACGTCTCGATGAAGGCGATTTATACCGAGACCGACCTCTTCCTCCTGATCCGCTGGGCCGATCCCCGCGCTGACCGGGAGAAGAATCCGTTCGTTTATGTCGGCCCCGACCTTCCGGACTCGCTGACCGGTCCCGGCGCCCCGTGCGCGAGCGTGCTGGAGGACGAGCGCGCCTGGAGGATCGCGACCGAATCCGACGAAGATCGGTTGATGCTGGCCTGGGAGATCGGCGGCCGGGCCGGGGACGGACTCGGCTCCTACCGTGACCAGGGGTGCCAGATTGCCTGTCATCCCGGATCGGTGCCCGGGTACGGACGGACCGGATACGGCCGGCTCGACGTGTGGCAGTGGCTGGCCTGCCGGACCGATCCGCTGCGCAATCTCTACGATCCCTTCGACAACGCCAACTTCCCCTTGTACGGCATCCCCGGCTATCTCGACGACTATGCGGCCGACTCGCTCGCGGGGTTGGTGCCCGACCCCGGGCGTGCCGGTTGGCAGCCGAACAGCCGCCCCGGCGGCGGCACGGTGCCACGCTGGATCTACCGGACCGCCAACGATCCGTTCTTTCGTCCGGGCGATCCGAACAACTGCTTCAGTGCCTTCGGCGAGCGGTGCCGCGAGAACAACGGCCTCCCCCAGTACTACATCTGGCGCGAGGACATCACGCGGGTTCCGCCCGAGTTCGACCAGTGCGACGTGTTGAACGAGGCGGTCCTGCCGACCGGATCCGAATCTCGCGTCTGGGAGAGCGGTGATCGCGTCGGAGCCTACTTCTATGTCTATCCGACCGAGAGCCGGGCCGACGTGCGGGGCAAGGCTGCGTTCGTCGAGGGCATCTGGACGCTCGAGGTCGGACGCCGGCTGCAGACGGGAGATCCGGCCAACGATGTCACCTTCAGCGGAGTCCCCGGCGAGCAGACCGTCTTCACCCTGGCGATCGCCGACAACTCCGCCTCGCGCCATTGGGGATCGCGGCCCCAGGTCCTGCAGTTCGGACCCAAGTGCGCGATCGATCCGCCGGCTCTGGACTTCGGCGCCGTTCCCTTCGGCAGCACGAAGGACCTGACCTTCACGATTCAGAATCCTGGACTGGGCGATCTGCCCGGGAACGTGACCGAGGCCTGCGGCGCCTTCACGATCGTCTCCGGCGGCGGGGCGTTCCGCCTGACCGCCGGGCAATCGCGGGAGGTGACCGTCCGATTCGCGCCGACGGCGGTCGGGCTCCAGACCTGTGAAATCGAGACCGGTCTCGCCGGCTGCGGGCGGGTCTCCTGTACGGGCGAGGGAGTGGCGACTCGGTCCGCGACGGAGACCGGGGTGGTGGGCGCTGCCGGCGCGGGGGACGGACAATGAAGCGCGGTTGGGCTGGTTTGCTGGTGGTGCTGATCGTGGCAGCGGTGCCGTGCGAAGCACGGTATCTCGAGTACGAAGCGTCGCGCCTCGGCTGGACCGTCAACGGCGCGACTCCCTCGGTGCGCCTGCACGCGCTCGGCGGATTGCGCTACGCCATCGAGGATGAGAACGCGGAGCTCAACCTCTCGGACTTCGGTCGAAACCTGGCCGGGGTCGCCCGGGACCGCAGCGGGTGGACGATCGACAGCTGGGTCGGGCAGACCCGCAACTGGAAGGACGAGAACAGCTCCTATCGTGGAACCTCGGTCCGGCAGCGCGCCCGCTATGATGACGAGACCGGTGGCGTCGAGGTCGTTTATCGCCGTGACGGCCGCCGCGCGATCGGTGTAACCGCGGGGTGGCAGGGTCTCAGTTCGGAGATGCGCTTCGGCGAGGACACCCGGGTGCGCGGCCCGTCGTACGGAGCCTTCGTCAACGAGAGGCTGGGACCGATCGCCGCGGCGGTTGGCGTGCGCCGGGCGACGGACGAAGAGATGCTCGTTTCGCCGAACACCTTCGCCGTGTCGCATCACTCCGAGCTCGGCGTCCTCTCGCTGGCCGCCGCCTATGATCTGCCCCTCGGTGGCGGAATGACCCTCGGGGCTGCGGCCGACTTCGAGCGCACGCGCATCGAGGGGGAGAGCCGGGATCCGTCCGGGTTCCATAACGATCTCTATCACTGGCGCCGCCCGGCCACGCATCTGCGTTTCTGCCTGATGCGACCCGAGGGGACGGGAGTCCTCTCCTACGGAGCGCTCTGCACGATCGTCAACCGCGAGGGGACCGAAGAGGCCGCGATCAACTGGTCCGATCGGTTCCCCCAGAATCCCGGCGGGAGCAACTACGTCGCCCGGGTCCCGATCTTCATCGAGGAGGAGGATCTGCTGTCGCTCGAGGGGCGCGCGGCCTGGAAGCTGGCCAGGTGGATCCGCCTGTCCGGCGTGGCCGGGATGAGCCGGGAGGAGGTCCGGATCGACGAGGCGCCCGACGGCAACTTCTCCGGATCCCGGACCGGCGGCTCGTTCGAGGAGAGCGCCTGGTTCGGCGGTGTCGGTCTCGGCGTGACCTCCGCCTCTCGGCGGGTGCGGGTCGGAATCGAGGCCGAGACCGGCGGGGCGACCCGGGAGGAGGTTCTGGCGCGCGCCCAGACGGAGGTCGATCGCAAATCGTACGAACTGCGCGCCGGCCTCGAATACCACCTCCCCAACCGCCTGGTGCTGAGGGGGGGCTACCAGCGTGGTTCGGTCGATCGGGACGTCGATCTTCCGGAGAGTCTGTTCCTCGCCAACGGCGGGACCTTCGGATTCGGCTACGTCCCCGGCGGCGGCACGGTCAGCCTGGACGGATCGGTCCGCCTGTGGCGGGAGGATCCGAAGGACGACGGGACCGCGGCCAACGCCGTGGCGGAGTCGGGAGACATCCTGCTGGGCCTGCGCGTCCTCTTTTAGCCGCTTCCGCTCCACCCCCCGGGGGTGGGCGCGGGAAGGCGAGCGGTTGACAGCGACGGAGGGGCTTGTCTACGATGCCTTCAGGGGTTGGGCGTGGACTCCTTCTGAACGATCGAAGAGTGGATGGTAGAGCCTCGTGCGACTGGGTCGGCCGCGATCGGATCGGCCGAAACTGGGTCGGACGTGGCGGTCTGGCCGCCTGGCGGCGGCACCGCGGTCCATCCGCGAAAGGAGCACAGCCATGAGAACCCCGGGGTCGCGCCCGTTGTTCCTCCTCTTCGGGCTTCCACTTCTCCTTCTCCTGCTGGCTCCCAGTCTCCCCGCCGAGGCGCAGACGGGGGGGGTCGGGACCGTGGCCGGACGCGTCACGGACAGTGAGGGCAAGCCGCTCGCCTACGCGAACGTCCTCATCATCGGTACCCCTTGGGGAGCCTTCACCCTGGAAGACGGCACCTTCAAGATCCAGAGCATCCCGGCCGGCAGCTACAGCCTGCAGGTCAACATGATCGGGTTCGAGGACCAGACGATCGACAAGGTCCAGGTGGAGAAGGGCGAGACCGCGACCGTGTCGTTCAAGATCAAGGACAAGCCGCTCGGCACGATGCCGGAGGTCGAAGTCACCGCCCGACGCGAGATCATCAAAAAGGACAAGACGGAGATCGGCCACAGCTTCTCCGGAGATGACGCCTCGACGCTGCCGGTCGACAACATCACCGACATGATCGCCCTGAAGGCCGGAGTGGTGGCGCGGGGCGGCGAGTTGCACTTCCGCGGAGGGCGCGCGGGCGAGGTGCAGTACCAGGTCGACGGAGTTCCGGTGCGCGACCCGCTGGTCGGCGGCGGGATGAGCCCGGCCGCCCTGGCGATCGAGAACGTCGAGCAGATCATGGGCGGTCTCGATGCGCAGTACGGCAACGCCCAGTCCGGTGTCGTCAACTACAAGACGAAAGAGGGCGGAACCGAGTTCGAGGGCGAACTCCAGTACATCACCGATGACTACGGGCAGCCCGACAATACCTACGACAACCTCGATCGCGTCTTCATCGGCGCCGGCGGACCGACCCCCGTCCAGAATCTGACCTACTACGTCTCGGGCGAGGGCGTCTTCTCCGACAACTACCCGGCCACCAATCGCCGCCGGGACCGGACGCGGATCCTGAACTTCATTTCCGTCGGCGACCGGAAGAACAATCAGGTCCGTCTCCAGGGAAAGCTGGCCTTCCGGCCGGGCGCAAACTACAAGCTGACGGCCGAGGCGATCAACGAGCGGCAGCGCTATGACAACTACATCCACAACTGGAGCCGGGCGGGATGGGTCGAGACGTTCACCGTGACCAATCCGCAGACCGGCGACGTCCGGATCCGCCGCGGCCGCTGGGCGGAGACCCAGGTGGACTCGACCTATGCCTACTACAACGCCGCCGAGCACACGCCGGACGTTTCGCGCCGCTTCAACCAGGTCAAGCTCGTCTGGACGCAGACCATCGACGCCGCGACGTTCTACTCGATCAAAGTCAACCGGAACTACTTCTACTTCGATTCCCGGGTGAGCGGCAAGGAACCGTGGCAGTACGATCCGGAACGGGAACAGGATCTCTTCTACAACTACCGGGACAATGAATCGAGCGAGTTCTTCGTCATCAACGGCGATTATCCGACGCAGAGCAACCGGGTGACCAAGGTCTATACCAGCAAGGTTGACCTGACGCGGAAGTTCCGGCGGCACACCATGCAGACCGGGGCGGAAGCGACCTACAACGACATGTCCTACATCCAGGTCGATCGTCCTTACAACACCGACGCTCTGGGCCGCATCGGCACGCGGACCCGGTACCACTACTACAACCCGGAGGGAGCGTTCTACCTGCAGGACCGCTGGGAGCACGAGGGCATGGTCCTCAACGCCGGCCTCCGTTTCGACGTCTTCAGCGTCGGCGACCAGCTCTCGATCAGCGAAGTCCGCGACCGCGTGAAGCAGCAATGGTCGCCGCGCATCGGGATCGCGTATCCGATCTCCGACCGGGACGTCTTCAACTTCCATTACGGCCGGTTCTACCAGATCCCGGACCGTCGCTACATCTTCGACGACCGCGAGGTCAACGACGGCCGGATCCGCGGCAACGCGAACCTGGAGAACGAGACCACGGTCTCGTATCAGGCCGGGATCCAGCACCTCTTCAACGAAATCGTCAAGGGACAGTTCTCGGTCTACTACAAGGACATCTTCGGATTGCTTTCGACCGAGGAACTCGCCGCCAGCGGCAGCGTCGGCAACGTGACCTACTACGTGAACAAGGACTACGCCTCGGCCCGGGGCTTCGAGGCCACCTTGAGCCGGGATTTCGCCAACAACTTCGCCGGCGAGATCAACTACGGCTTCCAGGTCGCGACCGGGGTCGCTTCCGACCCGAATGCCGCGGCGGAGCAGAGCTTCGCCTACCTGCCGATTTCGGAGCAGCCGCTCGACTGGGACGTGCGGCACACCTTCCGGATCAACTACACCATGGCCGAGCGCGGCAACTGGCTGACCTCTCTCATCTGGCAGTACGAGAGCGGATTCCCTTACACACCGTGGGGACGCAACACGCGGGAGCAGAAGCCGGAGATGACGAACTCCCGGCGGCTGCCGTCCACCACCTCGCTCGATATCCGGGCGGAGAAGTACTACCAGATCTGGGGTCAGCGCTTCAAGGTCTTCCTCGACGGCCGGAACGTGCTCGACGCGAAGAACATCACCGACTTGGCTCCGAACAACTGGCCCAGCGCTCCGGGGCGGGACGGGCAGGACTACATCAAGTACTACACCGAGACCGGGCGCGCGGGTGGCGCGTATATCGGGGACGACGTGGACGGCGACGGGACCGGCGACTGGGTGCAGGTCAACGACCCGCGGGTCTTCGGGGATCCGCGGTCGGTCCGCATCGGCGTCGCCTACAGCTTCTGACCATGGGCATTCGATCCAGGAGCCGATCCGGGAGGTGCACGGTGCGACTCAGGACTCTTGATCCGGGATCCGCGGGGCGGGCGGCGGCGATCGCGGCCGCGACCTTCGCCCTGCTTCTCGCGCCCTGGATCGATCAGGCTTCCGCGCGGGGTCCGGCCTCGGAGGGGCTCGACAAGATCTACGCCATCCGTGATCCGTACCTCAAGCGCCACAACAAGGGGGCGCTCGACCTCCTCGTGACCAACCTCGGGGTGGTCGGCAACCCGCTCGGGCTCGATCAGTTCGGGGCCGGCTGGCGGAACGGCGAGTACCTTTACGCGGCCTCGATGTGGATCGGGGCGGTGGCCAGCGACAATCTCGCCTATGTCTCGACCGGCGCCTACGACTACGAACTGCGCCCGTCGCTGGGCGAAGTCGACCAGATCTACGAGACCTTCGAGGGCGCGACGGGGGGCAATCGGCCCGGATTCTCCAACCGACCGGATGATGACAGCGATGGTCTGGTCGACGAAGACCCCCTCAACGGCAAGGACGACGATGGTGACGGGCGCATCGACGAAGACTATGCGGCCATCGCGCAGCAGATGTTCGCCTGTGAATACTGGGACTACACCGACGAGGCGCGGAGCCGCTACGCCGAGCACCGTCCTCTCAACGTCCGCATCCGCCAGCAAAGCTACGCCTGGGCTTCCGCCCGGCTGAACGAGTTCATCGGGTTCGACTTCCGGATCATCAACGACGGGTTCGAACTCCTGCGGCGGGTCTATCTCGGCTTCTTCGTCGATTCCGACGTCGGCCCGCGCACGGCCGATCGCTACTTCGTGGATGACGGGGGTGCCTACTACACGACCGACACGACCTTTACGGACCCGTCGGTCCGGTACGAGTGCGTCCAGGACGAGTTTACGGGCGAGACGCGCAATTGCGCGGAGCAGCAGCTCCACCTGGACATCTGCTACATGTACGACGTGCTGGACAACGGCGAGAACGCGACCGGAGGAGACGTTCCCGGCTACTTCGGCGGAATGTTCCTGGGGCACACGATCGACCCGTTCGGTGAGCGGGCGCCGCAGCGCGTTCAGGTGCACACCGCGCGGTTCTTCAGCGGCAGCAACGCCTATCCGGCCGGCGACCCGCGCAACGACACGGAGCGGTACGACCTGCTCCAGTCCGGAGCGAAGCCCCTGCGGCCGACCGGGCAGCCGGACGACTACCGGTACTGCTTCTCGGCCGGTCCCTTCACCGAACTCGCGCCGGGCGAGGAACTGGAACTCCAGGTGGCCTTCGTGATCGGCATGGGCAAGGATGGCATGCTCAACAATGCCGTGCGCGCCCAGCAGACTTACAATGGCCGCTGGCGGAACGTCGACGGCGACGCGATCGGGCGGACCGGAATCGAGGGGCGGGAGACCTGCCTCCGGGCGCTGGTCCAGGGCGAGCCATTGCAGTGGAAGGATCCCTGCGACTCTCTGAATCCCACCGTCCGCGTGATCAAGGAGACGACCTGTATTCCCGACAACTACGTCGATAACGACTGCGACTGCTGCACGCCGCTCTTCCGGAACCCCACCGAGGCGGCCGGGGCGGGGCTGGAAAGCCTGATCCGCTGGGCCGGGACGGTTGCGCCCCCTTCGCCCGCGACCAACGTCAGCGACGCCCTTTCGGTGCCGACGGACCCGCGATTCCTCAATCCGGCGGGGGACCGGGTGGTCACGATCGCCTGGGACAACCTGAGCGAGTTGAGCGCGGACGGCGGGCAGGATCCTCCTCGCATCACCTTCACCGGCTACCGCGTCTATCGCGCGCAGAACTGGAACCGCCCGGTCGGCTCGGCGGGACCGGCGCCGGCCGACTGGGAGTTGATCGCCGACCTGACGCTCATGCCGGGGGATTCGCTGGGACCGGAATCGGATGACTACCTGCTGAAATACCAGCAGGACGTCGACTCCCTCGAGCTCGTGGAGACCGGCTCCTCCGTCGAGGAGGAAGCCCAGCGCTGGAAGTACCCCATCGGTCGGTACGTCTATCGAGATTCCCTCGGCCTCAAGAACGGGATGCTCTACTTCTATGACGTGACGGCCTACAGCGCGATCCTCGAGCGGGGCGCTTCCAGCCGCACGATCCTCGAGGGGAGCCCGTCGGCGGTCGAAGCCGAGAGAGTCGTTCCGATCTGGAAACCCCGGCCTTCCGGCTCGCTCGATGAGATCTTCGTGGTTCCGAACCCGTACATCCGCGGAGAGAATCCGGCGGGGTGGGACCTGACGCCCAGCGACGCCGACCCGACCGGGACCAAGCTGGCTTTTGTCGGCTTGCCGGCCGAGCCCTGCCAGGTCAAGATCTACACCCTTTCGGGCGATCTCGTGCAGACGCTTTCGAACGAGTCGGGCCGCCAGGCCAACGGGACGGTCTTCTGGAATCTCATCAGCCGGAACGGGCAGGACATCGTCAGCGGGGTCTACGTGTACCTGGTCGACTGCGGCGGCAAGAGCAAGGTGGGGAGGTTTGTGATCGTCCGCTAGGACGACGTCCGGAACCGGCGGAGGCCGGATCGAAGGAGGAGCCAGGTGAAGCGGATCATGATCTTCGTGGTGGCGCTGGCGTTGTCCTGGACCGGGACCGCGACTGCGGCGCGTGAGTTCGCGAAGGTCGGCACGATCGGGGGGCAGTTCCTCAAGATCGGAGTCGGGGCGCGGGCCGTGGCCATGGGAAGCGCCTTCGTCTCGGTGGCGGACGACGCCACCGCCGTCTACTGGAATCCGGCCGGGGTGGCGCGGATCCAGAAGGGGGTGGTGAGTGTCAACCACACGGCGTGGCTGGCCGACATCAGCTTCACGCAGGCCGCCTACCTCTTCCACACTCGCCTCATGCCCGGGACATTTGCCTTGAGTGCGCGGAGCCTCTACATGGACGCGCAGCCGGTCCTGACGGTCAACCGGCCCGACGGCGAGGGACGCTCCTTCGATGCCGGCGACCTGGCGATCGGTCTGACCTATGCACGATCCCTGACCGACAAGTTCTCGGCCGGCATCTCTGCCAACTACCTCCAGTCCACGCTGGCGACCTACAGCGCCAGCGCGATGGTTTTCGACTTCGGCACGTTGTACAACACCGGCTACCGCAGCCTCCGGATCGGCATGGCGATCCAGAACATCGGCAGCGATATGAAGTTCATCGAGGACGAGATCAAGATGCCGACGGTCTTCCGGGTCGGCATGTCGATGAACCTCTACGAGTCGGCCAGTCACCTGCTGCTCATGGCGGGCGACTTCAGCCACCCGCCGGACAACAACGAGCGGGCCAGCTGGGGAACCGAGTACGGTTTCAAGGAGTTCCTCTTCCTTCGCGGCGGCTACCACTTCAACTACGACCTGGAGAAGATGACCGCCGGCGTCGGCTTCAAGGTCGCCGCCAGCCTCAACGCGGAGGCGAGGATCGACTACGCCTACACCGACATGGACGCCATGCCGGGGGTCCACCGCGTCTCGGCCGACTTCCGCTTCTAGCGGAGCCGGCGACAGCGCGGGAACGTCTCATCGGCGGCCCCGGCCAGACTCGCGGCCGGGGCCGAAGTCTTTCCGGGCCGGGGGAGGTTCGCTCATGCCATCCATCATCCCGTGGTGGATCTGGTTCTGGGGCGGTTTCTGGCCCTCGTTCGGGTCCGAACCCCTCGAACTCCGTTTTCCGCTGGAGGCGAGCGGAGACATCCACTTTCAGGCCGACGTGGCGCGCTACCTGGAGGGGGAGAGCCCGCAGCTTGAGGTCTACCTGGCGATCCCGGAAGAGGTCGATGCCGCGGAAGAAGCCCCGGCCGACAGCGTGCGCTACCGGGTGACGATCGAACCGCTCGACCGGGACGAGAAGTCTCTCGCCCGTTTTTCGACCGAGCTGATCCTCCCTCCCGCCACCGTTCCGGCGAGCGGATCCTGGACGGCGCCGCGGCGCTGGATCCGGCTGCGCCCCGCGTGGATCGAGGGGACCGTCGGCCTGCGGGTCCTCGTGGAAGAGCCGGACCGCGCGAAGCGAGGTCTCCTCGACCAGATCCGCAAACGGGCCTGGCAGGGGGAGGTCGCGGCCCGCATCGCGGCTCCCGAGGAGCGGGCGCCGGCGGGGGACGCCCTCAGCGATTTTTTCTTCGTCTGGGGACCTCAGGCGCAGGTCGACGCGGGCGAGTCGAGCGCGGGACTTCGAGGGGTTCGCGGCCGCCTGCAGCCGAATCCGTATCGGTTCTATGGGCTCCATCAGCGGGTGTTGACGGTCTACTGGGAGCGGTACCGTCGCGGCGGTCCACAGCCGGGTGCCGGACGCTGGCTGGAGGAGGTGAGCATCATCGCGCTCGCCGACTCGACCGAGGTCTATGCCGCGCGGGATACGGTCCTCCAGGCGGCCGCCGCCGACTGGACCCTGCGGCGTTTCGAGCTCTCCTCTCTCCCCGGCGGGAGCTATCGACTGCACGTCGCGCTCCGCCCCCTCGACGATCCGACGCAGCTCCTCGACGTCGCCGCCGGCGAGTTCCAGATCGTCTGGGAAGCGCGAAGCTGGGTCGAGGACGAGAGCGAAATGAGCGTGATCGGACGGGCGATCCTGCCGTCCGACGACTTCGAGGTGTTCCGGACCCTCGACCGCGGGGGGAAAGAGACGTTTCTGCGCGAACTCTGGAATCGCCACGCGCCGGCCGAGCCGGGGCGAGTGAACCCCCTGGAAGAGAAGTTCCGCGCCCGCGCCGCGTATGCCGAGCGGAACTTCCGCGGTTTGCGGCCGGGCCTGCGATCGGATCGGGGCCGGGTCTACGTCCGCTTCGGGCCGCCGGACGAGATCCGAACGGCGATCGATCCGCGCGGGGATGACATGCTGGTGAACCAGCTTCCGGAGGAGATGGTGGACGCCGGAGAGGATGAGGCGACGTCGCGCCGCCGACTCTCCCGGCAGAAGCTGCAGTTCGACTACAGCGCGTACGAAGTCTGGGACTACACGACCCGGGGCGATCCGCTCTTTCCCGACTACCTCAATCCGGGGCAGCATCTTGGTCTGAAGTTCATCTTTGCCGACGAGCGGGGCGATGGCGACTACGTGCTCATCTACACCAACCTGTCGGGGGGCATGCAGTGACCGGGCGGCCTCCGGTTGACCGGAGAGCGGGGACGTGGCTACGATGCCGTTCTGCCGGGACTTTCCGGGGGTGATCCGCCGGTGTCGGTCGGGGAGGGAGGATACCGTGGAGACGATGAAGCTCGGGGATGTCGAGTGGCGGGGCCGGCGTGCGCTGACGCGCGTCGACTTCAACGTTCCGCTCAAGGAAGGGCGCGTCGGCGATGACACGCGGATCAAGGCCGCCCTCCCGACGATCCGCTACCTGGTCGAACATGGAGCTCGGGTCGTCCTGATGTCGCACCTCGGACGCCCGAAGGGAAAGCCCGATCCGGCCCAGTCGCTGCGCCCGGTGGCCGAGCGTCTCGCGGCCCTCCTGGGACAGCCGGTCGGGTTCAGCCCCGCTTGCGTCGGGTCGGAGGCGGAGGCGGCCGTTTCGACCCTGGTCGACGGAAGCGTGCTGCTCCTGGAGAATCTCCGCTTCCACGCGGAGGAGGAGAAGAACGATCCGGCGTTCGCCGCGTCGCTGGCCCGGCTGGGTGATCTCTACGTCAACGACGCCTTCGGCACGGCGCACCGCGCCCATGCGTCGACGGAAGGAGTCACGCACCACCTGCAACCCTGCCTGAGCGGGTTTCTGATGGAGAAGGAGCTCGATTATCTCGGGCGCGCTCTCGCCTCGCCGGGGCGCCCGTTCGTGGCGGTGCTGGGCGGCGCCAAGATCTCCGGCAAGATCGACGTCATCCAGAACCTGCTGCCGCGGGTCGACCGGCTCCTGATCGGCGGGGCGATGATGTTCACCTTCCTTCGCGCCGAGGGGAAGGCGACGGGGCGCTCGCTGGTGGAAGAAGATCGCCTCGAACTGGCTCGATCCCTCCTGAACGGGCCGCTGGCGGGCAAAATCCTCCTGCCGCGCGATGTGCGCGTGGCCGCCTCGACCGACGGCTCGGACGCGGGGCAGACCGTCTCCGTGTCCGCGCATCCCGCCGACCTGATGGGCGTCGACATCGGACCGGAGACGATCGCCGCCTACACCGAGATCCTGCGCGGCGCTCGAACCGTGGTCTGGAACGGGCCGATGGGTATCTTCGAAGTGCCGGCCTATGCGGCCGGGACGCTCGCGGTGGCGCAGGCGCTGGTGGAATCGACCCGGCTGGGAGCCGTGACCGTTGTCGGCGGGGGTGACTCTGCCGCCGCGCTCGCCCAGGCCGGACTGGAAGGGGCGGTGAGCCACCTCAGCACCGGCGGAGGCGCCTCGCTCGAGTTCCTCGAAGGGAAGGTCCTTCCCGGCGTGGCGGCCCTGACGCCCCGCCGATGAAATCCGGGGGAGAGATGCTGATTGCCGGGAACTGGAAGATGTACCGGACCCGCGCCGAAGGAGTGGCGCTCGCGGACGAGCTTCGCCAGGGGGTGGACGCTCTGCCTCCCGCGGTTCGCCTCGCCATCTTCCCTCCTTTCACCGCGCTCGCGGCCGTCGCGGAACGGTGTCGCGGGACCCGCATCGAGGTCGGCGCCCAGAATGTCCATCCCGCGGCGGAGGGGGCGTTCACCGGGGAGATCTCGCCGCCGATGCTCCTCGAGGCCGGCGCGACATCGGTGCTGATCGGCCACTCGGAACGGCGCGCGCACTTCGGCGAGCGGGATGCGTGGCTGGCGGAGAAGGTGCGGAGCGCGCTCGACCACGGGTTGGCCCCGGTCTTCTGTCTGGGAGAAAGCCTGGAGGAACGGGAGGCGGGCCGGGCGGAGGAGGTGATCGGCCGGCAGGTGCGTCTCGGCCTCGGCGCGTTGTCGGGAGAGGACCTCGGGCGTCTCGTCATCGCCTACGAGCCGGTCTGGGCGATCGGAACGGGGCGCACCGCCACGCCCGACCAGGCCCGAGAGGCTCATCGTTTTCTGCGGGAGTGTCTGCGCGAAGCGTGGGGCGATTCCGCGGACGGCGTGCCGCTCCTCTACGGTGGGAGCGTCAAGCCCGGCAATGCGGCCGAGCTCCTGGCCCAGCCGGAGGTCGACGGCGTTCTCGTCGGAGGGGCCAGCCTCGATGCGGCCTCCTTCCTGGAGATCGCCGGAGCGGCCTCCTGAAGTGGGGGCAACTTCCGCCTTGACGGATCGCGAAGTCGGCTGGTAGCCTCACAGCTTGCATGCGTGGAGCTTGGGGAGGTCCGAAACGATGTATGTCGTCATCCTGATTCTGCATATTCTGGTCGCGGTCGTGCTGATGGCAGTCGTGCTGATGCAGTCCGGCAAGGGACGCGGACTGGCCGGCACGTTTGGCGGCGGCGGCAACCAGACTCTGTTCGGCGGACGCGGCGCGGTCGACTTCCTCGGCAAGGCGACGTGGGTGCTCGGCGGGCTCTTCATGCTCACGAGCCTGACGCTGGCGGTGCTCTCATCGCACCGCGGCTCGGGTGGCGGCGCCGGCGGAAGCGTGATCCCCAAGGATCCCGTGCCGATGGGCGCGCCGGCGATCCCCGGTGCGACGACCCCGTCCGAGCCGGCTCCGATCCCGTCGGAGGGGGCCCCCGAGGCTCCGGCGCCGGGCGGAAACTGACACGCCCAACCGCGAGGCGAGCCGGGATGGTGGAATTGGCAGACACGTACGTTTGAGGGGCGTATGGGGCGACCCGTGCGGGTTCAAGTCCCGCTCCCGGCACCATCTTTCGACCGGGCTTCGCGAAGGCGGAGCCCGGTTTCGCTTCTTCCCCCGGTGCGGCGTCCGTTCTCCAGATCCTGACGCCGGCGGCCGATCTCCAAAGGGGCCGATCGAACGAGGAGAGAGAAGCGGGATGACGACGCACGGACGGATCCTGGTGATCGATGACGATCCCGAAGTCCGCTCGGTGCTGAGCGAGATGCTCGCGCTGGAGGGCTTTACGGTGACGACCGCGGGGAGCGGTCTGTCGGCCCTGGTGCGGGTGGGGCACGACCGGCCCGACTGTGTCGTCCTCGATCTCAAGCTCCAGGACATTTCCGGCTTCGAGGTCTACCGCGTGCTCCGCTCCGAACCGGAGTTCGGCCGGCTTCCGGTCCTCTTCATCTCCGGCGCTTACCATGACGAAGATTGGATCCGCAACCAGATCGGCACCGGACCTTTCGAGTACCTGCCGAAACCGGTCGAACTCGAGGCACTCATCGCCTCGATCGCCAGGCTCCTCTCGCCGGCGAAGGGCTGAGTCCCGGGGGCTCGGCCGGCCGGGCGAGCCTGGATGAAGGAGGGGCCCGGACCGCTCCCCAGCCTCCTTTCCCGGTGCCGGATCGGTCACCCGATGCTAGGCTGCGGTCGGGGAAGGAGATCACCGCGGCATGCTGGGAGACGGTCAGACCCGCCCTCCGAAGCCGGCCCCCGGGGGGCGCGTCCTGCCCGGGTGGCTGTTCGGCATCCGGGCTCGGATCTTCCTCGCCGTGGTTCTCTCGAGCGCCGTTCTGCTCGCCGCGACGGCGCTGCTGATCGAACACCAGGCGCGACAGGAACTGGAGAACGAACTGGCGCTGCGACTCCAGGCGGTGGGAAGCGCCGCGATCCAGCTTCTGGGGCCGGGTCTCGCCCCGGCTTTGATCCGCCTCGGCCCCGGGCTCGACTCCTCACCCTTCTACCGCGACCGGCGACAGGCCCTTCTGCAGCTGCGCGAGCAGACCGGCGTGCGGCGCATCTTCGTGGCCGATTCGACGGGGCGCTCGTTCGTCGACACCGACCCGCGCGTGGCGGTGGGTGCGCCCCTCACCCAGCTCAGGACCGATCGGATGGAGATGCGCACGGTCCTGACCGGGCGCGCCGCCGCCGCGCCGCTCTTCACGGATGAGTCGGGCGTCGATCGCAAGTCCGCCTACGTCCCCTGGCGACAGGGCGAGACCGTGATCGCCCTGGTGGGAGTGGAGGCCGACGCGACTTTTCTCCGGGCGGTGCGCGCGCTGCGCTTCCGCGTGGTGGCGATCGGGGCGGTCGGCATCGGCCTGGCCTTTCTGCTCGCGGTGGCGGTGGCCCGGGGCCTCACGCGCCCGATCCGCCTTCTGGTCGATTGGGCGCGGTCGTTCGGGGCGGGCAACCTGTCGGCGCCGGTTCCGGCGCGCGGCCGGGACGAGATCGCCTTTTTGGGAACCACCCTGGAACAGATGCGCATCGACCTGGAGGCGCGCGATCGCGAGCAGCGTGCGATGGTCGCGGGCGTCGCGCACGAGATCCGCAATCCTCTCGGCGGACTCCGTCTCTCGGCGGAGCTGCTCGAATCGGAGGGGAGCGAGAACGCGTCCAACCGCGCGCGCCTCGCGCGGATGCTCCGCGAAATCGACCGTCTCGGTGCGATCGTCGAGGAGTTCCTTCTCTTCGCCCGGCCGGCGGCGCCCGAGCCGTGCGAGGTCGACGTGAAGGAGGTGATCGATGAGCTCATCGAGTGGGTTCTGCCCACGGTCGCCCCGCGCGGCGTTCGGTTCGGGGTGCCGGCGGCCGCGACCGGGGGGAAGCGGGTGGTGTGGTGCGACCCGAATCACCTGCGCCAGATCCTGCGCAACCTGATGCAGAATGCCGTCGATGCCAGTCCCGACGGCGGGACGGTCTTCCTGCGGACGGAGAGGGACGAAGCCAGGGTGCGGATCGTGGTGGAGGACGAGGGCCCCGGCATTCCAGCTTCGACGCAGGATCGGCTCTTCGAACCGTTTTACACGACCAAGCCGACCGGCGCCGGCTTGGGTCTGCCGATCGTGCGAAGGCTGGCCCGCGCCAACGGCGGGGCGGTCGAACTGGCTTCGGGCGAGGCCCGGGGGGCGCGTTTCATCGTGAGTCTGCCGTCCGCTCCGGCGGCGGGGCGAGAGTGGGGAGGCGGGGGATGATGCGAGTGCTGGTGGTCGAAGACCAGGAATCGCTCCGCGCCGGAATCGTCGAGGTTCTGGCGCGCATGGGGCTGCCGGTGGAAGGGTGCGGCAGCGTGGCGGACGGGCTCTGCGTCTTCGACCGGGACCCGGCCGACCTGGTCCTGACCGACCTCCGACTCGAGACTCCCGATGGAGGGATGGAGGTCCTGCGCCACGTTCGCGGGCGTTCGCCGCGCAGCGAGGTGTTGATCATGACCGCTTACGCCACCGTCGACCTCGCGGTGGAGGCGATGCGGGCCGGGGCGTTCGATTTCCTCGTCAAGCCGTTCGCCATGGCCCAACTGCAGGAGAAGGTCCGGCGCGTCCTCTCGGTGCTGGAGGAGCGGCGCCTCCTGGAGCGCGAGCGCGACCGGTCGGCGCTGCTGCACGACGAGGTCGAAGCAATCTTCGACGAGGGACGGCTGATCGGGAGGAGCGATCGGATGGTCGAGCTCTTCCGGCAGATCGAGAAGGTGGCGGCGACGCCCAGTTCGGTCCTGATCCTGGGAGAGAGCGGCACCGGCAAGGAGGTGGTGGCGCGCGCCATCCACCGGCGGAGCGGCCGCCGCGACGGCCCCTTCGTCAAGGTGAACTGCGGCGCGCTGGCGGAGGGGGTGCTGGAGAGCGAGCTCTTCGGTCACGAGCGGGGTGCTTTTACCGGCGCCGTGCGCCAGCGGCGCGGCCGGTTCGAACTCGCCGACGGCGGGACGATCCTGCTCGACGAAATCGGCGAGATCACTCCGGCCCTGCAGGTGAAGCTCCTGCGGGTGCTGCAGGAACGGAGCTTCGAACGGGTGGGGGGAGAGGAGACTCTCCAGGTCGATGTGCGCGTCCTGGCCGCCACGCACCATGATCTGCGCGCGGGAGTGAGCGAGGGACGCTTTCGCGAGGATCTCTACTACCGGCTCTTCGTCATTCCGCTCGAGGTGCCGCCGCTGCGCGCCCGGCGCGGGGATATCCCGCTTCTGGCCGAGCACTTCCTGACGAGGCTCTGCCTCGAGATGGGCCGCCCGCCGGCCGCATTGTCCGCCGACGCGCTGGGACTCCTCAAGGTCTACGACTGGCCGGGCAACGTGCGGGAGCTGGAGAATGTCCTGGAGCGGGCCCTCGTGCTCTGCGAGGGAGGAGAGATCACCCCCGCGGACCTGCCGTTCCGCGCGCCGGCCGGCAGCCACGCCGGGCTCATCCTGCCGGAGGAAATCGTTCCGCTGCGTGAGGCGGTCGAAGAGCTGGAGCGGGCCCTGATCACCCGCGCGCTGGCGGAAGCCGGCGGAGTCAAGGCGGAGGCGGCCCGCCTGCTCGATCTGAAGGAGAGTGCGCTCTACTACAAGCTGGAGAAGTACGGACTGATCCCCGAACGGGATCAGGCGTAGCGGGTCGATGTCGGGACGCCGGCCGCCATTCCTGATCACGCCCATCCTCGGAGCGTGCCTTCTCGCCGCGTCGTGGCCCATCCTGGGGCGTTGGAGCGGCGGGGGACCCGGGGGGGGCGAGGCGCGGGCCGACGTGGTCGAAGACGCGCTCCGTTGCCTCGAACGGCAGGCCGAGGGGGAAAGACGGCGCGAGCGCCTCCTTCTCCAGGCCGATTCGCTGGGTGGCCGGATCGAGGACGCGCAGTCGGGCGGACGGAGCGCCCCCGGTTCGCTCCTGCGCCGGGCGGAGAGGCTGCAACGCGAGGCGCTCGACCTCGAGCTCGAGCTCTTGGTGCAGCGGCAGGGATGCCGCGAGGAGACCGCGCGTGCGATCGCGTTCTGTGATTCCAGCCTGCGCCGGCTGGAGGTCGACCTCGGAGGCGGGGGCGGTGACCCCGGACGCGCCCGCGATCTGCTGCGGCTTCGTGCGGCGCGCGATCGGCTGGAGGCGCAGTCCGCGCCGGTGGCCTCGCTCGGCTATCCTCTGCTGCCGCCGGACAGCCTCGACACGCAGGAGAGCCTGCGGGCGAAGCTGCTCTATCATGACGACCTGCGCGATCATCTCGGGGGGCTTCTGCGCCGCCTCGATGTCCGCCGGGATCAGGTCGCGGAGGAGAGGCGGACTTTGATCGAGGCGCGGCGCTTCGTGGACGATCTCAGCTTTCTGGACGAAGGCGGACGGGTCGCGCCGCGCGGTGATCGCGCGCTCCCCTCCGCGCCGAATGGTTCCCCGGCCCCGGAGCCGGGCCTGGCCGGCCGTCAGGCGGTTCCGTCCGGACCCGGGACGGTCGGGGGGCAGATCGAGCTGGTGTTGGGCTGGGCGCCGACCAGCGCCGAGGAATCGGACCGGTTGCTGGCGGCGCTCGACGGATTCCGAACGGAGATCCGCCGGGAGATCGACCTGGTTCTACGCACGAGGGAGGCGATCCTTGCCAGGATCCTGCCGGATGCCGGGACGCCCCGCTAACCCGGGCGTCCGCCGACGCCGGGTGATCGCGGCGGCGTCGATCGCCGCGGCGGCCCTCGCGGGGATGCTGCTCCCCGCGCGGCTGGTGTCCCGGGGCGACGGCCCCGGCTCCTCGTGGCGCGCCTCCGAGGCGCGGGCGGCCGAGATCGAGACCGGCCTGCGCGTTCGCGAGGGAGGAGGCTATGACAGCAACCTGTTCGAGCTCGTAGACGCCAAAGATCGCGAGGGAGACCTGTTCCTCCGACGGCAGGCCGACGCGGAGCTGACCGTGCGCGGGCTCCTTCCGGCGGGCCGCCTGAGTGGGGCCGTGCGCGGGCTCGTCGAGCAGTACGGGCGGTTTCCCGCGGAGGACCGTCGTCAGGGGGAGGTGACCCTGGCCTGGAGCGCGGCCCAGCCTCGACTCCGTCGCCGCGTGTCGATCGACGGTGGCCTCCGCGGCCGCGACTACCCCGACTCCGCCTTGCGCACGCACTGGCAGGCCTGGGGCCGGCTCACCGGAGCCGTTCCGGTCGGACCGGTCGGAAGTCTGGTCGGGCGTTGCCACCTGTGGACGCTCGACTTCCGCCGGACCGCGCGCCGGGATCGCAGCGGCGCGAGCTTCGATCTGGCTTACGAACACCCGGTGGGACGGCGGTGGATCGCCACCGGAGGCCTGGAGCTCGGCACCTCGAACCACGGGTACCCGTCGTTGCGCTTGGAGGCGGACGGAGAGAGCCCGAATCGTGCCCTTGTCTACGGACGCGACCGCGAGGACCGCGCCCGATTCCTTCACCTCGGACTGCGGAGGGCGGGGCGGCTATTGGCGCAGGCGCAATATGGCTATCGAACGCAACGGTCCAACTCGGTCGACGGGAGGTACGACCGCCACGAGGTCTCCTGGCTCCTCGCCCGCCCTCTCTGGGGTGGCGTCACCGGGCAGTTTCTCGGGCATGTCGGCTGGACGCGCTACACCGACCCTTCCCTGGAGGAGTTCGACATCACGCGCGTCGGCGAGGTGGAGGCGGGGGAGGAGGACAATACGATCGCCCTGCGCCTCTCCCGCCGCCTGCTCCCCTCCCTCTCGGCGGACCTGCGGGTGGCCTGGTATCGGAACGAGTCGGCCGTCGTGGGGGAGTACTACGACAAGGCAGTTCCATCGGCTGGGATCACCTGGGGGTGGGGCTCGGGCTCAGACTTCTGAGGAGGCCAGGCCCGGATCCACGGATTTCCGAGGCTCTGGCTTGGAGAGACCCCAGACCGGGAGAGGGTGCGAGTGCGATAACTTACTGTGATGGAATGTGATCGTGTTTTTCCCGCCGATTCGCTCCTCCTGGTACGGTTCTGGCAGTGGTGTCCCCGGGTGAAGCCATGAAGAACCTCCTCCTCAACCTTACCGTTTGCCTCCTGGTGGCCGCTGCGGGCTGCGGCCGGGATCACGCGACGGATCCCACGCCGCAGGGTGTCACTTGGACGCAGGTGAGGCTGGTTGACGCGACGGGCGGGCCGGAAGGATCGGTTTCCGATCTCTCCGTCCTGCCTGTCGGCGCTCTCACCCTCCTCGATGGCCGGGGGAATGCGGTGTCGTCACAGGGCCTCCTCGCGGATGGGAACCTGGAGACGCTCATCCGCCTCGTCGACGCCCTTCCCCCCCATTCTTACGCTCCCGCCGAACCCTGCCCGTCCGAGCGGTTCACGCTCACGGTGGCGCGCGGGGACCGGGAGTTCAGCTACCAATCCGGGGCCGGTGACCCGGATCTTCCGGTCGAGGTCGCGGACCTGGTGGAGTTTCTGCGGCGCCTGACGGAGCAGGCTCTCGAGCCGTTCCATAAGGCCGTGCCGGTGCAGATCGTTCTGGCCGGAACCTCCAGCGCGATTCGCGGGGCCGAACTGGTGACGATCCGCAGCCAGGATGCGCTCGCTGCGTTGTTGCGCCGGCATGCGCCCGATCGGCCGGTGGCGACTCCCCGGATCGATTTCGCGCGGAAGATGGTCGTCGGGATGTTTCGGGGCGAGTGCCCCGCGGACGGTTACCTGCTCGAGTCCGAAGGAGCGGGGCTGACCGAGAGCGGCCGCCTCCGGGTCAGGTTCCGGAGCTACGAGCCGGGCCCGTCGTGCCATCCGCAAACGGGGCCGACTCAGCCGTTCGTCCTGGTCGCGGTCGACCGGGTCGGTGACGACTTCGTGACCGAGACGGCGATCGAAGAGGTGGATTGTGAGTAGGCCCGATCTGGCGCCCGGGGGTCGCATCGCGGCCGCTCCTCGGATCGAATTCGGTGTTCACGGGACGAAGGCGGAACGGCCGGCGTCCCAGGGTCTAGGCTGGAAGGCAGGTGGACAGCTTTGCGTCGGTGGGAGACCGCACGGGGGTGTCAACCGCTCCACACACTGACTTGCACACTCAGGGGAGGAACCTTCCGGCCTGACCTCGTGCGCGGCTCCTTCGGGGGCCGCGCACTCATTTAACCAACTCGACGTCCGGGCGGATTCTCCACCGGCAAAGGGACCGCCGCTTGACTTATCCGCCAGCGGCCGGTAGGGTTCGCCTCCTGAACGGAATCAGGCGGGGACGAGTTCGAAGAACGCATGACTCCGGATCCGCCGTCGGCCCACCTGGCCGACGCCGCGGCCGTCCGGAACCGGGGAAGGCTGGAGCCAGGGAAGGCAGGAGGGATCCGGGGGCGTGTACCTCGACGCATCCATCCCGGCGGCGGAAGCCGCGCAGTTCCGGGGCCACCAGGTGGCGCTGGAGGTGTTTCAGGGGCCACTCGACCTGCTGCTCCACCTCATCAAGAAGGACCGGATCGAGATCTGGGAGATCTCGATCTCGCGCATCACCCGCCAGTACCTCGAATACCTGGAGAGCCTTCGCGCGCTGAACATCGAGGTGGCGGGCGACTTCCTCGTCATGGCCGCCACGCTGATGCGGATCAAGAGCCAGAACCTGCTGCCGCGGCCGTCGTTTCTGACCGACGCCGACGACGCCGAGGAGCCTCTGACGCGCGACGCTCTGATCTCGCGATTGGTCGAGTACAAGCGCTATCGGGAGGCGGCCCGCGAGATGGCGCGCTGGGAGGCGCTGCAAGGCCGATCGCACCCGGTGGGCGCCGTGGCGTCACTCGGGCCCAGACCGCAGCTTCCGCTCTCCGAACCGCGGCTGATCGACCTGACGGAGTATCTTCGCGACCTGCTTTCGCGGGTGGAACCGGTGACCTCGCACGAAGTGCATCTCGAAGAGGTCAAGCTCGACGACCAGATCGATTGGATCCGCGAGCGGCTCGCGTCGGGAACCGAGTTCGAGGAACTGCCCGAAGTGGGGCGCGCCGGCATCGCCTTTCGCCGGCTCCTGCGCCGGCCCTGGCTTCGGCTGGAGATTGCGGTGACGTTTCTGGCTGCGCTCGAGCTGGCGCGCCTGCAGCAACTCAGACTCTGGCAACGATCGGCCCTCGAGGAGATCTGGATCCTGAATCGGCCGCCCGAGGAACGTTCGCTCCTGGTGGAGACGGGAGAGGATGTCCGGGTCGAACTGGAAACCGGTGCGAACCCGCCGGAGGAGATGGCATGAGCGACATGGAAGAGGTGGACCGGGGCGTGGAAGCAACGCCGTTGGAGAGCTTACCGGGGACCGATGAATCCGGTGGGGCCGAGGATGCCGCCGCTGAGTTCATCGCGTCGGAGGGGGCGACGACGGAGGTCGACGAGCTCTTCGGCGACGGGATTGCGCTGGACGAGCCGGCCGGGGAGATCGAAGAGACTCCGCTCCCCGATTCTCCGGTGAAGGGAGCTCGACGACGCCCGCGGCCCGACGCAGCTTCCCCGCCGCTCAAACGGGTCCTCGAGGCCATCCTCTTCGCCACCGACAAGCCGGTGACCGCGGGGCAACTCCTCGAAGCGCTCCCCGGTCGCGAGGTGGAGGAAGTGGAGGCGGAGCTCCGCCGGCTCGCCGGGGAGTACGCACAGGAGAAGCGCGGATTCCGCCTGATCCCTTGCGCCGGCGGATACCAGGTCCGCAGCGATCCGGAGATGCATGAGTACGTCACGCGGTTTCTCGTCGGCAAGCGGCGGACGCGTCTCTCTCGCGCCGCGATGGAAACGCTGGCGATCATCGCCTATCGCCAGCCGATCACGCGGGGGGAGTGCGAGGATATCCGCGGTGTCGATTCGGGGCAGGTGATTCACACTCTGCTCGAACGCAACCTGATCACGATCCGCGGGCGAAGCCAGGCTTTGGGGCGCCCGCTGCTCTATGGGACGACGGCCGAGTTCCTGCGCTACTTCGGCCTCAACACGCTGGCCGACCTGCCGAGTCCCGAGGAGCTGCAATCCCTGATCGGGACCGACCCGCTCGAGGACCCCGAGATCCAGCGTGCACTCGAGGACGAGGGGTTCGGCGAGACCTTGGCCGGCGCGCCCGCGGACGCCGCCGCTGACGTGGCCGCCGATCGAAACGCCGAAGCGGACCGGAACGATTCGGTTCAGGTCGAGGAGGACGAGGCGATGACGCGGGACTTCGCGTCCGACGCGGCGTGGAGCGAAGCCGGAGGAGCGCCGCTCGGCGGCGGTTGATCGGCCATGCGCCTGAACCGCTTCCTGGCCGCGGCCGGCCTCGGGTCGAGGCGTTCCTGTGAAGCGCTGATCCTCGCCGGCCGGATCGAGGTCAATGGCGAGGTCGTGGAGTCGCTGCCGGGCCCCGAGGTCGAACCGCGCCGGGACGAGATCCGCTGTGACGGTGAACGCCTGCGTCTCCCGACC
This sequence comes from uncultured bacterium, assembly GCA_964371055.1. Classification (GTDB taxonomy): domain Bacteria; phylum Eisenbacteria; class RBG-16-71-46; order CAIMUX01; family CAIMUX01; genus CAYJLF01. Next base: position 151,360 of record CAYJLF010000008.1, read on the forward strand.
CACTGGCTCTACTATGCCCTGCACAAGCCGGCCGGTTACATCACGACCCGGTCCGATGAGCGGGGTCGAAAGACGATCGAAGACCTCCTCGGCCGGTTGCGCGGGCGGCTGGTTCCGATCGGGCGGCTCGACCGGGCCACCGAGGGATTGCTCCTTTTGACCAACAACGGAGAGCTGGCGAACCGGCTGCTCCATCCGCGCTATCGCCAGGAGAGAACCTACGTCGCCTGGGTCAAGCCGGCTCCCGGGTTCGGCGCCCTGAAGGCCATCGAGGCCGGCGGCGTCTCGTTGGGCGGCGGAGAGAAAAGCGGCCCGGCCCGGGCCCGCATCCTGGGCCGGCGCACCGACACGACGCGCGTGCGCCTGACGCTGCGGGAGGGGAAGTACCGTGAAGTCCGGCGGCTCTTCCGGGCGTTCGAGATCAAGGTACTGGTCCTGCGCCGCGTCACCTTTGCCGGCATCCACCTGGGCGACCTGCCGGCCGGCGCGCTCCGCCCGCTCGAGCCGGAGGAGGTCGCGATCCTCGCGAAGCGGACCCAGCTGGAACTGTGAGATGTCCTCCCCGCTGTGCGGCACGGTTCGGGTCGTCCCCGACAAGTCGATCACGCACCGCGGCGTCCTGCTCGGAGCGCGCTCGCGCGGTCGCACCGTGCTTCATGATCCGAATCCGGGAGAAGATTGTCGCGCGACGCTGCGAGCCGTGGCGGCGCTCGGCGTCGAGACGAGGATCGAGGGCGACCGGTGGATCCTGGACGGAGGATCGCTGCGTGAGTCCGAGGATGTGATCGACTGCGGCAACGCCGGCACGGCGATGCGTCTGCTCGCGGGCCTCCTGGCCCCGTTTCCGTTCCTCAGCATCCTGACCGGCGATGCCTCGCTGCGCCGCCGGCCGATGGAGCGGATCGCGCGCCCGCTGCTGGCCATGGGCGCGCGGATCGAGGGGCGGGAAGGGATGCGGGCGCCCCTCGCGATCCGGGGCGGAGAGCTCCGTCCCATCGACTGGACGAGTCCGGTGCCGAGCGCCCAGGTGAAGTCAGCCGTGTTGCTGGCCGGGCTTGGTCTCAGAGAGGGCAGCGTCCGCGTGAGCGAGCCTTTCCCCTCCCGCGATCACACGGAACGGCTGCTGCGATGGTGCGGCGTGCCGGTGGCGCGCGAGGGAGAGTGGATCGTGATGCCGGGCGGCCTGGAACCGGAACCGCGCTCGTGGCGGGTGCCGGGGGACTTTTCCGCCGCGGTCTTCATCCTGGTGGCCGCCGCGATCACGCCCGGCAGCCGGGTCACCGTGCGCGGCCTGGGGCTGAATCCGACCCGCACCGGAGCGCTCGATGCGTTGCGACGGATGGGAGCACGGCTCGAGGTCGAGATGGACCAGGATGACGGACCCGAGCCGATCGGCAGCGTAACGGCTCTCGCGGGACCGCTGCGCCCGCTTTGGATCGAGGGGGCCGAGGTGCCGCGCCTGATCGACGAGATCCCGGTCCTGGCGGTGGCGGCCGCGATGGCGGAAGGGGAGAGCCGCTTCTCGGGCCTCGGGGAACTGCGGGTGAAGGAGTCCGATCGCATCGCCGCCACGACGGCGATGCTGCGCGCGCTCGGCGTCGAGGTCGAAGAGGGGGCCGACAACCTCGCCGTTCGCGGCACCGGGAGACTGCGCGGCGGCACGGTTCTCTCGCGGGACGATCATCGGATCGCGATGGCAGCCCTCGTCGCCGGTTGCGCGGCCGAGGGTGTCGTCACGGTGGACTCGCTCCGCATGGTGTCGACCAGCGATCCGGACTTCCTGCCGCGGCTGGAGTCGCTCCGCCGGGGAGGCGCGTAGAGATGGGAGAGGCGCGCGCCGGCGGCGGGGTCGGCTTCGACGTCATCGCCATCGATGGCGGGGCCGGGACCGGCAAGACCACGAGCGCGGCGCGCGTGGCGGCGCGCCTCGGATTCTGCTATCTCGACTCGGGGGCGGTCTACCGTGCGCTCGCCCTCGCCCTGACGGTCGCGGGAATCGCGGAGGACGCCGATCCCCGGACCGATCCGACGGCCGCGGCCGCGCCGATCGTGATCCGGCCGGAGCCGGGGGCCTTCCGCGTCTATCTGGACGGGCGCGAACTGGGCGCGGAACTGCGGGCGCCGGAGATCGGCAGCCTCGCCTCGCGGATCGCGGTGCGTCCCGCCGTGCGCGCCCGCGTCGGCCAACTGCTGCGCGCCGCGGCGGGGTTGGGGCCGCTCGTGGTCGAGGGGCGGGATATCGGCACCGTCGTCTTTCCGGACGCGACGCTCAAGGTCTTCCTCACGGCCGAGCTGCCGGTCCGCGCAGAGCGGCGGCGAGGCGACCTCCACCGGCAGGGGGTCGAGGTCTCCCGCGAAGATGTGGCGCGGGACCTGGCCGAACGGGACCAGCGGGACTCCACCCGTTCGGACGCGCCGCTCCGCCGACCCGAGGGCGCCCTCGAGATCGACACCACCTCGTGCGGGATCGAGGAGCAGGTCGAGGCGATCATCGCCGCCTACCGGCGCGTGACCGGTGGGCGATGAAACCGCCCGTGCCGCGACGGCGACCCCACTATGTGCTGGCGCAGTGCCTGATCTCGTTCTTCGCCCGGCTCCTCCTCGGCTGCCGCGTCGAAGGGAACGAGCACCTGCCACGCGCGGGGGGATTCCTGCTGGCTGCGAATCACAAGTCGTACCTCGATCCTCCCCTCGTGGGCGGCTTCGCGGAGCGTGAGTTGTGTTACTTCGCCAAGCGCCAGCTCTTCGCGATCCCGCTCTTCTCCCGCGTGATCCGTGCCTTTGGCGCCGTCCCGGTCGACCGCGAGGGGGCCGATCGTCGCGCCATCGCCACCGCGCTGGCAATCCTGGCGCGCGGCGACGGACTCCTGGTCTTTCCCGAGGGGACGCGGATCCGCCGGCCCGGACTGGCCGAGCCGAAGGCCGGAATCGGGATGCTGGCGGTCCGCTCCGGCGCGCCGGTGGTCCCCTGCTACATCACCGGTTCCTGGGAGCCGCGCCGGAACCTCCTCCGGCGCATCCCCGTTCTCATCCGCTTCGGGCCGCCCGTCTCTTTCGCGTCGGGGGCGGAGGGCTCGGCGCGGGGCCGCTATCTCGAGGCGGCACGCGAGATCATGGCGGCGATCGGCCGCCTCGCCCCGGAGGGGAATTCCGGCGCTCCGCCGTCGGCGGCCCCTGAGTTTGAGAATCCCGATTGAGCTCGACCCTCCGCGTGGTACACTGACGGCTTTGCGGCCAGGCCGCGCGGGAGAGCCCCGCCGCGGCCGGGCGCGACTACGTGTCTCTCGTCCGGAGGATTCCTTTCCATGCAGGAAGATCGTCAGGAAGGCTCACAGCCCAACCCGCAACCCGCGGCGGCGCCGGCGCCGTCCGGCCCGTCCCCCGAACACCCCCGTTCCCGCCACCATGAGGGGAGCGGCGCGTTCTCGCCCACTGCCATCGTCACCGGCGACGAGTCCGACCTCGAAGCGGCTCCCCGGCGGCGTCCGACCATCATCATCGTGAACCAGGATGACGAGGACGGGCCCGATGCCGAGGCGATGAAGGAGATGCTCGAGCTCTACGAGGATTCGATGAAGAACCTCGAGGAGGGCGAGATCCTCAAAGGGCGCGTCCTGCGCGTGAACAAGAACGAGGTCGTGGTCGACATCGGCTTCAAGTCCGAAGGGATCATCCCGCTCGGCGAATTCGCCGACGCCGATGCGGTCCGCGTGGGGGACGAGATCGACGTCTTCCTGGAGAAGATGGAAAACCAGGACGGCCTGGTCGTGCTGTCGAAGCAGCGCGCCGACTTCGTCAAGGTGTGGGACCGCGTCAAGGAAGCGGCCGAACGGGGCGAAGTCGTCGAGGGACGGATCACGCGGAAGATCAAGGGCGGAGCCGTCGTCGATCTCTTCGGCGTCGAGGCCTTCCTCCCGGGCAGCCAGATCGCGCTGCGCCCGCCGCAGTCGGTCGAACAGCTGATGAACCAGGTCCTCCAGTTCAAGATCATCAAGTTGAACAAGCGCCGCCGCAACATCGTCGTGTCGCGCCGTCTCGTCCTCGAGGAGGAGCGCGCCAGCGCGAAGGAAGAGATCCTGAAGACTCTCGAGGTCGGACAGATCCGATCCGGCTATGTGAAGAACATCACGGAATTCGGCGCCTTCATCGACCTGGGCGGCATCGACGGCCTGCTCCACATCACCGACATCTCCTACGGCCGGATCAAGCACCCTTCCGAGGTGCTGACCGTCGGGGACAAGCTGGAAGTCAAAGTGCTCTCCTTCGAGCCGGAGCGGGAGCGGATCAGCCTCGGCCTCAAGCAGCTCCAGGAGTATCCGTGGGAGCGGGTCGAGGAGAAGTACCCGGTCGGCACGCGGGTTCATGGTCGGGTCGTCTCCATCACGGAGTACGGCGCCTTCATCGAGCTGGAGCGCGGCGTCGAGGGGCTCGTCCACATCTCCGAGATGTCGTGGACGAAGCACATCCGCCATCCGAACAAGATCCTGACCGAGGGGCAGGAAGTCGAGTGCATGGTGCTGAAGGTCGACAAGGGGAACGAGAAGATCTCCCTCGGGCTCAAGCAGGTCGAGCCGGATCCCTGGCTCACGCTCGACGAGAAGTACCCGATGGGGCTCGTCATCAGCGGCAAGGTGCGCAACCTGACCAACTTCGGCGCCTTCGTGGAGCTGGAGGACGGGATCGACGGGCTGGTCCATATCTCCGACATGTCCTGGACGCGGCGGATCAACCACCCGTCCGAGGTGTTGAAGAAGGGGCAGCAGGTCGACGTGAAGGTCCTCTCGATCGACAAGGACAAGCGGCGGATCAGCCTCGGGCTGAAGCAGGTCGGCGACGACCCGTGGCCGCTCCTGCTGGAGCGCTACCCGATCAACTCGATGGTCAAGGCGGTCGTGAGCAAGGCGATCGACCGCGGGGTCGTCGTCCTCGTCGACCGCGAGCTCGAGGGGTTCATCCCGGGAGGCCAGCTCGGTCTCGACGGGATCGGCCACCCGGGCGAGCACTTCATCGAGGGAGACGAGCTCGACTGCCAGGTCGGCCGGATCGATCTGGCGAACCATCGCATGGTGCTGTCGGTGAAGGGATGGCTGGTGGAGCAGGACGACGCCACCAAGCAGGCCTTCCACGACACCTACTCGCCGCAGCGCGCCACGGTGACCGAGAGCCCCGAAGAGGACGGACAGAGCAAGGGGCGGTCCCCGCGCGACATGGAGGATGCTCCGAGCGACCTCGAGGGCTGAGCGGGATTGCACCTCTCGCCCTTCGGGCGGGTCTTTGGGCGGGGCGCCGGTGCGTCCCGCCCTTTCGCTGCCCCACTCTTTCGGCACCCTGCTAGAATCGCGGCGGACAAGGAGCGAACCATGAGTCATGCCCGCACCGTGTTCGTGACGGCCGCCCTCGTGGCCGCCGCCCTGACGGGACCGGTTCTGCCCCGGGCCGAAGCGCAGGGTGAGCCGCCCCGGCGGACGGGGATCTGGGGCGAGATCCGGGACTGGCTGACCCGCGCCGACGCCGCGGAACTCGTCGCACGCGCGGGATCGATCCCCTCGGCGGCCGAGGCGTTCCCACTTTACGAAGCGGCCGCCTCCCGTGACCGTTCGGCCGCGGCCCAGGCGGCCTGTCTGTGGCTGGGGCACTTCCACCACGGCGCCGGCGACCTGACCGCGGCTCTCTACTGGTACGAGAAGGGTGCCGACCTCGAGGCGGATCCCGGGCCGCGCGCGGAAGCGATCTTCTGGACGACGCAGTGCCGCGAGCTGCTCGGCCGCGAAGGTGAGGGCGGGCTTCCTCGCGCGGAACGGGGAGGCGTGCATGACCTCCTGCGCCGCATCGCGGAAGCCGACGGTCTGGTGCGCCGGGGGCGCGGCGCGGACGCGATCGCGTCGTACCTGGCGCTCGAGGACGAGGCCCGCCGGGCTGGTTGCGTCGGACCCCTGCTCTATCGGCTCGGCCTGGTGGCCGCGGGCGGTCGCGGAAACGGCCTCGAGACGGGACAGCTGCAGACGCTCGCCCGGGTCGCGGCCGCTTCTCCTGAGCGTGCCCAGGTGAGTGCGCTCGTCTCCGTCGAGCCTTCGAGCCCGCCGCCGGCCCCCGCGGGCGAGGCGGGTCGCGGGACGTACTTCGCGGAGGTGGCGGCGGGGGACACGGCTCGATCCGCCTTCGATCCCGCGGCATCGGAGGGTGCGGTGGCGGAGGCCGCGCCCGGAGCAAGCCGACCAGCCTTCGCCGTGCAACTCGGAGCCTTCCGCGATCCGGCCGGTGCGCGGCGGGAGGCGGAACGGCTGCGGGACCTCGGGCTCGAGGCGCGCATCGAGGAGGAGGAGGTCGGGAACGAACGATTTCATGCGGTGCGGGTGGGAACGATGCGTTCGGCGGAGGAAGCGGAGGAGTTCGCGCGGACGCGCTGCACCGGCCTCTCGTGGCGCGTGGTACGCGTGGCGGGCGAACGGGATCGCGGGACCCGGTGAGCGGGAGCGAGACGAAGGGCCGCGGCCGGCGCGCCGCCGCCGCGACGCCGATGATGACGCAATACCTGCGTGTGCGGGCCGAGCATCCCGGCGCCATCCTCCTCTTCCGGATGGGAGACTTCTACGAGACCTTCTTCGAGGACGCTCGCGTGCTGGCGCGCGACACCGGTGTGGCGTTGACGAGCCGGAACGCCGGCGATCCCGATCCGATCCCCCTGGCCGGCTTTCCGTGGCACCAGGCTGAGAACTACGTGGCGAAACTGCTGCGCGCGGGTCATCGGGTGGCGATCTGCGACCAGGTCGAGGAGCCGGGCCAGGGCAAGAAGCTGCTCGAGCGCCGGGTGACCGAGGTCCTCTCTCCCGGCACGGCACTCAACGATGCGGTGCTGTCGGCGGGGAGCAACAACTGGCTGGCGGCCGTGCGGCTCGAGGGTGAGGTGGTGGGTCTCGCCGCCGCGGACATCTCGACGGGTGAATGCGTCCTCGGCGAGATGTCTCGGGACGCCGTCGAAGAGGAACTCGCGCGGCTGGCTCCGTCCGAGATTCTGATGGTCGACTCCGAAGCGGCCGAACTGGCGCAGCTGGTGCGCGGTCTGGAGCCGGCCGCGTTTGTGACCACGCTCGATCCGTGGCTCTTCGGTCGCGACCGGGGCCGGCAGCTCCTGGAAGAGCAGTATCGCGTCGCGACCCTCGAGCCTTTCGAGGCCGATCGGCTGGGCCCCGCGCTCGGTGCGGCGGGGGCGCTCCTCCACTACGCGCGTGAGCAGAAGCAGTCCGACCTGGGGCATCTCCGGCCGCCGCGGCGCCTGCGGCCGGACGAGGGCCTGATGCTCGACGAAGCGACCTTGCGCAGCCTCGAAATCCTCGAGCCGATGCCGGGCGGTTCCACCGCCTCGACCCTCCTCGCCGTGTTGGACCGGACGGTGACGGCGGCTGGGGCCAGGCTGCTGCGAGGGGAGCTGCGTCGGCCCCCCGCGGACATCGCCGAGATTTCGCGCCGTCAATCTGCGGTTGCGGTCTGGCAGGACGGCCGCGCCCGCGCCGAGCTGCGGGGACTCCTTCGTTCGACGGCCGACATCGAGCGGATCCTCGGACGCCTGCACTGCGCGCGCGCGACTCCCAGGGACCTGGCGGCGCTCCGCGAGAGTCTCGCGGTCACCCCGCGGATCGCGAGCCACCTCGAAGCCTGCGCGCGCCTCGAGGGAGGAGACGCGCTCCCCACGCTGGAGGGACTTCAGCCGTCGGGGTTGGCCGATCGGCTGGCCCGTGCGCTGGACGACGCGCCCCCCGCGCTCGTATCCGACGGCGGGATCTTCCGCGAGGGGTGGGACCCGGAACTGGACGAGCTCAAGCGGCTGGCGCGGGACGCGCGCGGCTGGATCGCCGAGCTCCAGGAGCGCGAGCGTCGCGCGACCGGAATTTCCGGCCTCAAGGTCGGCTACAACCGGGTCTTCGGTTACTACATCGAGATCAGCCAGTCGCAACTCGCCCGCGTGCCGGAGCGCTACCAGCGGAAGCAGACCCTGGCCGGCGCCGAGCGGTTCCTCACGCCGGAACTGAAGGAGTTCGAGGAGAAGGTGCTGCACGCGGAGGAGGAAATGGCGCGGCTCGAGCGTCACCTCTTCGATGCGCTCTGCGCCGAAGTGCGGGAAGAGACGGCGCGCCTCCAGGGTCTGGCCGCGGCGTTGGCGCGGATCGACTTCCTGCAGGGGCTGTCCGAGGCGGCGGCGGAGGGGCGCTGGGTCCGGCCGCTGGTCGATGACGAGGAGCGGATCACGATCCGGGACGGGCGGCACCCGGTCGTGGAGAGGTCCCTCGAGGCGGGAAGGTTCGTCGCCAACGACACCGACCTCGACCGCGACACGAGGCAGACCTCCGTCCTCACGGGACCCAACATGGCCGGCAAGTCGACCTACCTGCGGCAGGTCGGGCTGATCACGGTCCTGGCCCACCTCGGGTCGTTCGTGCCCGCGGCGGAGGCCGCGATCGGCCGGCGGGACCGGATCTTCACGCGCGTGGGGGCGCAGGACGCCCTCGCCCGCGGGCAATCGACCTTTCTGGTGGAGATGATCGAGACGAGCCGGATCCTGCACCACGCGACCGCCCACAGCCTCGTGCTGCTCGACGAAGTCGGACGCGGCACCTCCACCTACGACGGGCTTGCCATCGCGTGGGCCGTGGCTGAGGCGCTCGAGTCGCCGGCGGGGGCGCGGCCTCTGACGATCTTCGCCACCCATTTCCACGAGCTGACCCGCCTGGCGCGCCCCGAGCGCGGCTTCGTCAACCTGAACGTCGTCGTGCGCGAGTGGGGCGACCGGATCATCTTCGTGCGACGGGTCGAGCCGGGCGCGGCGGATCGCAGCTACGGGATCCACGTAGCGGAGATGGCCGGGGTGCCGCCGCCGGTCATCGAGCGCGCGCGCGTGATCCTGGAACGACTGGAGAGCGAGGGCCGGCGCATCGCGCCGACTCCCGCCGTTCCGTCCCGCCCCTTGTCCCGGACGCCGGCAGAGGGAGGCGCCTCCGGGCCGGCGAACTCGGAGGGTGCGGTCCGGCGCGACGATGAGCCGGATTCAGGAGCGCCCGGGACCGGGTCGGCACTCCGGCCGGCGGATGCCGACGGTGGCCCGACCGGAGTGGGGGAGCGATCTTCGCGGGCCGCCCAACTCCACCTGTTCGGTCCCCCCGAGCCGGCCTGGATCGATGAGTTGCGCCAGTGCGATCCCGACCGACTGACTCCACTGGCCGCGCTGGAGCTGATCGCGCGCTGGAAGCGTTCGCTGGAGGAGGAGGGTTGACCCGGATATACTGCGAGAGGGAGGGCACCTCACGCATGAACCGTTCGCGCTCCGGGACGCTCGGCCGGCACCAGCTTCATCGATGGCTCGGCGTGGTGCTTCTTCTACCTGGGGTCGGCTGCACGACCCTGCAGACGATTCCGCGGGAAGAGATGACTCCCGGCCATGAACTGGGCCCCAGTCGCGTGCACCTGCGCGGAGGGATGGAGTATGACTTCCGTCGCGTCACCTTCCCGGCGGACACCCTGGTCGGCGAATACGAGGTCACGGTGGAGCGCGAAGGAGAGGGGGGGAGCGTGACGTTCGTGGAGGATCGGCGCTTCTTTCGCGCCCCGCTCTCCCAGGTTGATTCGGTCCGCGTGGCGCGGCGCGACCTGGGGAAGACCCTGCTCTATGCGGGTGCCGCGGGAGCGGCGGGCTACCTCGTCTACGAGTTGCTCGATGCCGACGACCTGGGGAAGAGCCGGAGGGAATCCCCCAAGGAGGATCCCCCGTCGCTCCGCTGAGCCTCTCGGGCGCCGCGCGATCGGCCGGCCCGTTCGCGGCGTTCCTCCTTCTCCTCGCCTCGGCGGGTTCCGCCCGTGCCTCCCCCGCAGAGGCGATAGCCGGCCCGGCCGCATCGTCCCTCTGGGTCGATCGCCCGCTCGCGCGCGTGGAAATCGCCGGGCTGCGTCGGACTGATGATGTGGTCGTGCGGCGCGAGTTGTCGCTCGGTCCCGGCGACCGGATCGACTGGGCCTGCCTGGATCGCGACCGCCTTCGCCTCCTCGAGACCGAACTCTTCGCGTCGATCGAACTCCGCGCGCAGCGCGACACGCTCTCCGACCGACCGGTCCTTTTGGTCGTGGCGCGCGAGCGGCCGGCCTTTCTCGCCCTCCCGACCATGGACTACAGCGAGGAAGATGGCATCACGGCCGGGGCGCTGGTCCAGGACCTGAACTTCCGCGGCCGGGCCGAAAACGCCGGAGTGGCCGGCGGATGGGGCGGACGGCGATTCGGACAGCTCTGGTGGTCGACCCGCTGGGTCGCGGGGCGACGTCTGGGCCTGGCGCTCGGGCTGACTCGCTCGCGACGATCCAACGAAGGGGAAGGGACGATCGAGGACCGGACGACCGGCGCGATCGGGCTGGGCTTCGCACGAGGGCCGACGCTGTCGTTCCCGCTCGGGGTCGGAACGGAGAAAGTGAAGACGCGCCCGGACCCCGACGCGGAATCGACGCCGGGTCGATTGCGGGACGATGACCACCGCTGGGTCTCCGCCGGCGTCTGGCGGGACACACGCGGGTACCGCGCCCGCGCCACGCGAGGCACCGCGCTCGGCGCGGGGCTGACCGCGCACGGCGGCATCCTCGGCGGCACGACCTCGATGGAGCAGTACCGGTTCGACGCGGCGATCGTGCGGCCGACGGGGCGCGCGACGGCGCTCACGGTCGCCTCACGTCTCGTCGTCTCCCGCGGCGAGGTGCCGAGCTATCTGCGCCTGGGACTGGGCGGCAGCGGAACTTTGCGGGGGAGCGGGCCGAACCGCTGGCGGGGAAAGAGCCGATGGACCGGATGGCTGGAGGAACGAATCCCGCTGATCGGGCGCCGGACGCTCGCCATCGCGCGGGGGAAGTACCACCTCGACCTGACCGTCGACGGCGCCCTCTTCGTGGACGCCGGGGCGATCTGGGAAGGAAGCGCCCTGGAGGATGGGCGGGCCCGGACGCACTGGGGCGCCGGCGCCGGGCTGCGGATCGTCGTGCCGTTCGTCAGCGTGCTCAACCTCGACCTGGCGACCGATGGCCGGCAGGTCCGGATCCACACCTCGACCGGCGTCCGATTCTAGCCAGCGGCACTCTGCAGCAGGGTGCTTCCGCGCTTCAGTTCCCCGTGCTTCCTTCCGCCTCGGCCGCCTTCTTCTTCTCGAGATAGTCCTTGATCGAGGCGGCGTACTTGGCGGCGTCGGCTTTCTTCGGGAAGGCGGGATCGGCGGCGGCCGCTTCGAAGTGGGTGATCGCCTTCGCTTCGTCTTTCAGCTGCTGGTAATAGATCGAAGCGAGGAGGTAGTGGGCGGCGCCGTTGGGCGTCTTGAGCGCGATCGCCTTCTCCAGCACCGGGATCGCGTCCTGGAATCGCTTCAGCTTGTTCAGGACGACCGCCTTGTTGTAGTGGCTCTCGGCGTGGTCGGGACGGAGCCGGATCGCGGTGTTGTAGGCCTGCAGGGCGTCCTCCGGCCGGTTCGCCTGCAGGGAGAGCCGCGCGACCGTGCTGGCCGCTCCGAAGGCACCCGCCTCGGCCGGTCCGCGCCGCAGCGCCTCTTGCCACGCGGCGATCGCCGGGCCGACCTCTTCGGGCGCGGTGGCGGTCTTCTCCACGGCCTGGGCCAATGCGTAGTAGAGCGCGACCTGCGTCGTGTCGAGCGCGATCGCCTGCCGATAGGCCTCGATCGCGGCCGGAAAATCACCGAGCCCGAACCGGACCTCGGCGAGGAATCGGGGAATCTGGGTGTTCGACGGATCGAGCGCGAGCGCCTTCTCGAACGCGGCCCGCGATCCGGCCAGCTCGCCGACGTTCTTCAGCACCAGCGCCAGGTTGTAGTGCGCCGGGGCGTAGTCGGGAACCACCGCGATCGCCGCCTCGAACTTGGCCCGCGCCTCTGCGAACTGGCCCGCGGTGGCCAGCTCCAACCCTTCATTGTAGGGCTGGGCCGCCGCGGGAGGGAGAGTGGGGGCGACGGCGGGCGGAGCAGGCGCGGTTTCGCCCGGCGGGTTTGTTGCGCCCGGGGGGGGGGCGACGGCGGCGGGAGGCGCATCGGTGGATTGGGCGAACAGCACCCCGCTTCCGGCCCAGAGGCAGGACGCGAGTGCGATCAGGACCATGACCAGGCTGACGGGGCCAGGGCGGTCAGGTGAGATTCGAGGCATCCGAGTATCCTCCCGAGGGTGATCGAACCTGGAAACGCTACCATTCGGTTCCGGGCGCGTCAACGCGCGAGGGCGCCCCCGCGCGCGCGGGGGGTTGCCTAAATTGCGCCCCGCCCGTACAATCCGGTTGAATGCGCATGGGGGGCCACCCGCTCCGCGACCGGATCAGGGCCGCGCCGCCGCGAACCTCGATGACACGTGGTACCTTCGAGCGTTCGATCGGTTCTACCTCGAACTCTACGCCGGGCGCGACGAGGGTGAGGCAGAACGCCTGGCCGCGGCGCTCGGACGTTACGGACGGGCCGGGCCGATCCTCGAGATCGCCTGTGGCGCCGGTCGCTTTCTCCGGGCGCTGCGTGCGACCGGGCGTGAGGTCTTGGGCCTCGATCTGTCGTCCGCGCTTCTCGCGGAGGCGCGGCGGCAGGCGCCCGGCCAGCCGCTCGTGCGCGGGGACATGCGCCTTCTCCCCTTCGCCGACGCCCGCTTCGAGATGGTCCTCTTCCTCTTCACCAGCTTTGGTTATTTCCGGGACCGGGACGAGGATCGGCGCGTGCTGCGGGAGGCGCGTCGCGTGGTCTCTTTGGGAGGGATCCTGGTCCTCGACTTTCTGAACGCGCATCGGGTCCGGGCCGGGCTCGTGGCCGAGTCGCGACGGGAGGTGGCCGGCCGTGCCGTGCGCGAAACTCGCTGGATCGAAGAGGAGGGACCGTTTCTCCGGAAGAGGGTCGAAATCGGATCGCTCCCGGGCGGAGGGCCGCCCGCGCCGGGGATGATCGCGGACGAGACGCGGGAAGAGCGGGTGCGGCTCTACGAGCCGCTCGACCTGGAGCATCTCGCGCGATCGACCGGATTCGAGCCGATCGCGACCTGGGGTGACTACGACGGCAGGGCGTTCGATCCCGCGGGCAGCGACCGTTTCGTGCTCGTGGCCGAGGCGGTGATGCGATGAGATCGATCGGTCGTTGGACCGGGCCCAGGGGAAGCGGGCACGCGAAGTCCGGGCGCACGCCTCTCGACGCCGCGACCGCGACACCCCGGCGGGGAGCGCTCGAGCCCCGGCCAGCCGAAGCGATTCTCAACTGGAACCGGCGGCGCGGGGCGCCGTCGGCGCTCGAGGCTCCGTGGCGCACGATCATGGCGGGCCGGGGGCGGGTGGTCGTGACCGGCCAGCAACCCGCGCTCGCCGGGGGCCCTCTCTACACGCTGTACAAGCTCCTGACCGCCGAGGCGCTGGCGGAGCGGATCGCCCGCGACACGGGTGAGCCCTGCCTGGCGGTCTTCTGGATCGTCGGCGACGACTCGGACTTCGGCGAGGTCAACAGCGCCTGGCTGCCGGCGGACGACCGGGCCGTCATCCGGCTCCGCGACGCCGCGATCCCTCCGGCCGGCTCGCGGATCGGGGACCTCTCCTCCTCCCGGCAGCTCGAGGCGCTCGCGCGGGAGCCGGCCCTTTGCGGCGAGGGTCCGATCGCGACGCGAGTGCGCTCCTGGATGGAAACGGCGGCAGGAGAGGGGGACTCCTGGAGCGGTCTCTTCGCCCGTCTCGTCTATGGACGGATTCCGGACCTCGAGGCGATCTTCGTCGACGGCGCGCATCCGGCGATCGTCGAGGCGCAGTCGGAGTGGTTGCGTGGCATGGCCGGAGAGCCGTTATCGGCCCGGCTGGAGGAGGGAGCGGCCGAGGCGCAGGCCGCGGGGTATGCGCCGGCGCTCGATCCGGAGTTGGGCCGCCGCGCGATCTATCGCCTCGAAGGTGCGCTCCGCGAGCCGGCGGTCGCTCCGTTCGAGGCTGGCGCCCCACTCGCCCCCAACGTCGTGTTGCGTCCCCTCGTGCAGGATCTGCTGTTGCCGAACGTGGCGACGGTCTGCGGCGCGGCGGAGGTCCGCTACCGCGCACAGCTCGGCCCGCTCTACCGCGCGGCCGGAATTCCGCGACCGCCCCTGGTGCCGCGGCTGGGCGCGGTGCTGATTCCGCCCCTGATCGATCGGGAGGTGTCCAGCTCCGTCGCGGCCGACGATTGGTTGTCTCTCCGCCAACCGGATGCCTGGATCGACCGGCTCGCGCTCGCCTCCGTTTCGGGTCTCCGCGCGGGGACGCAGCGCGTGCGCGAGAGCTGGCGGGCATCGTTCCAGGCGTGGCGGGAGGAGGCGGCCGCGGAAGAACCGGCTCTCCTCCAGGTCGCCGACTCGGCCGAGGGGAAGATCGACTACCAGTTCCAGCGGATCGAGGAAGCGATCCAGAGCCGGGGACGCCAGCGGCTTTTCCGCGCGGAGGCCTGGTTGCCGCGCTGGCGGGAGTTCGTCCGTCCGCGCGACGGCGAGCAGGAACGGGCGCTCTCGCTCTTGACTCCTTTCCTCTACGAGCCGGCGTCGTCGACTGCGGCGGCGTTGCGGCGGGCGGCGGAAGAGCACCTCGACCGGCTCGACCGCGGGGAGGCGGGGCTCGAAGTCTTTGCGCTCGAAGCGGAGGCCGCGCGGGCGGCCCGGCCGGCGCGGGAGGAGGAACGATGAAGGCTCCGATCGGGGGACGGCCGGGGACCGGATCACGTCCCGGGTGCCCGCCACCGCAGGGGAAGCTCGGAATCGTCTGCTACCCCAGCTCGGGAGGAAGCGGGATCGTTGCCACCGAACTGGGGCTCTCGCTGGCGCGGCGCGGTTGGGAGGTCCACTTCATCACCTACGCCCTGCCGGTGCGATTGAAGGGATTCGAGGAGAACGTCTACTTCCACGAGGTGCAGACCGCGAACTACCCCGTCTTTCACCACCCTCCCTACACCCTCTCGCTCGCGGTCAAAATCACCGAGGTGGCCGAGACGCACGGACTGGACCTCGTGCATGTGCACTATGCGATTCCCCACGCGGTCTGCGCCTGGATGGCGCGACAGATGCTGCCCGATTTCCCGCTCAAAATCGTGACCACGCTGCACGGCACCGACATCACGCTGGTCGGCGTCCATCCCTCGTTCCATCGGGTGACCCGGTTCTCGATCGAGGAGAGCGACCGGGTCACGACGGTGAGCGGGTGGCTGCGGGATCAGACGATCTCGTCCTTCGACGTCCGCCGGCCGATCGAGGTGATCCACAACTTCGTCGATCCCGCGGTGTTCCGTCCGGACGGCGGCTCGCACGCGCGGTTGCCGTTCCTCGACCCGGACCTCCCGATCGTGATGCACGCGTCGAACTTTCGTCCCGTGAAGAAGGTCGATGTCGTCGTCCGTGCGTTCGCCGGAATGGTAGAGCGGGTGCCGGCCCAACTCGTCCTGGTCGGCGATGGACCGGAGCGGTGGCAGGCCCAGGAGCTGGCCCGCGCGCTGGGGGTCGAGGATCGGGTGCACTTTCTGGGCATCCAGGAGCAGATCGAGGCGCTCTTGCCGCTGGCCGACCTCCTGCTGCTGCCCAGCGCGTACGAGAGCTTCGGCCTGGTCGCCCTCGAAGCGATGAGTTGCGGCGTGCCGGTCATCGCGACGAGCCGGGGCGGGACGGCGGAGCTGATCGAGGATGGCAGAAGCGGCCTGCTCACCGATCCGGACGACATCGAGGCGATCCAGGCGGCGGGGATCGGACTGCTCCGCGATCCCGCCCGGCGTCGCGCGATGGGAGAGGCGGGGAGAGAACGAGCGATCGCCTCGTTTTCCGAAACGGCGATCGTCGACCGTTACGAAGAGCTCTATCGCGATCTCTTGGGGTCGAGGTGATCCTGCTTCGAGGCGCGCCAGCAGAGTGCCGCGTGCCGTCCGGACGGAGTGCCGTCACGGCGGTGAGAGAAGAAGCGCTCCGTCTGGCAGGAGGTGCAGGCGCCTGCCTGGACGATCGACCCCGGACGGACGCCGCCCTCCTCGAGCCGCCGCCGGATGTCGGCTGCCAGGTCCAGGTGGACCTTCCCGGTCGGACCGGCCGGTCGCAGCGAAGAGCCCGGGAAGGAGGCCGCGGTCTCGGGACCGATCGGATAGCAGCAGGGGCCGATGCCGGGGCCGATCCAGGCTTTGATCTCGTCCGTGGCGCCGGCCGACCCGGAGGGCCTGATCGAGGCGTGCGCTCGCAGCGCCGCCAGCATCGCCTCGGGCAGCCCGGCTGCGGTGCCGCGCCAACC
The DNA here is from genome assembly GCA_964371055.1 of uncultured bacterium. Lineage (GTDB taxonomy): Bacteria > Eisenbacteria > RBG-16-71-46 > CAIMUX01 > CAIMUX01 > CAYJLF01. The sequence continues at coordinate 167,621 of CAYJLF010000008.1, forward strand.
GCAGTGTCCGTGGACGCGGGTCCAGCCGTCGGTCATGGTCAGAGGGAAGCAGTCTGCGACCGTGAACCAGAGCACCAGTTCGGGATCGAAGGTGAGGAGCGCATCGGCCGGACCGTACCAGCCTGGCGCCGACACCTCGACGACCCGCGCGCCATGCGTGAGGCGGAGGCGCGCGACCCGGTCTGGCAGATCCAACGCGGCAAGGATGCGGGTCTCGTTCTCGACGACTTTCGCGGGGTCGTCGGGAATCGTGCGCCCGACGTTCAGAGAGGCGAACGGGCCCTCGCTGACGCCGCCGCTCCGCTCCGAGACCGCGGCCTGGTAGGGCCCGAGGAGCAGAGGGGGGGAAGTGCTGAACCGGATCGAGGAGTTCTCCGCCGACATGGGCGGAGTCTAGCAGGCCGCCGGCCATGACCGCATTCGATCGTGGGCTGACGCGGGCCGTGCAGGCGGCGGACTGGCCCGGCTGGATCGATGCCTTCTTCGTCTGGCTGACGGCGCCTCCATTCAAGTTGCTCTGGCTGGGCGGTCTCGTCCTCGTGGTCGTACTCGCCGGCGGGCGGCGGGGTAGGGTGGCGGCTCTCCTCGCCGTCGTCGCGGTCGCGATCGCGGACCAGGTGGCGGCCGAACTCGTAAAGCCCTGGGTCGACCGGTTGCGTCCCTGCTTCGCCCTGCCCGAAGTCCGCCTTCTGCTTCCCCGCCAGGCGCACAGCCCTTCTTTCCCCTCCAATCATGCTGCCAACGCGTTCGCCGCCGCGGTCGCCCTCTTCGCATGGCGCCGGGAGGCGGGGTGGCTCGGTCTGGGGCTGGCGGCCCTGGTGGCCTGGTCGCGCGTCCATGTCGGGGTCCACTTCCCGACCGACATCGTGGCCGGAGCGCTGCTCGGAAGTGGCATCGGCTATCTAGCTTACCGGTCAGGAGTTGCGATCCTGTCGCGCCCGGAACGGCCGTTTCCGGGACGGCAGGGTCAAGACCGCCCCCTCCTCCGCCGAAAACCTAAGTGATGAGCGTCACGCCCCTCGTACCGGACGCGGATCCCGGACTCCTGGCCCGTTTGTTTCCGCGCTATGTCGGGAACCGGACCCTGCTGCTCTATGTCGCGGCGGTGGTCCTGGCGGGGTTTTTGGCGCTCGGCCTCGGGTGCCGGCCGCTCGCGCAGCTTTTCAGCGTCTCTCTCGTCGCGTGGCTTGTGATCTCCATCGCGGCGGAGTTCCTCTGGCTGGAGACTCTCTCCGGCGACTGCACCGACAGCATGGCCTCGACGGTCAACTTCTCGGTGATCTTCCTCTTCGGTGGTGGGATCGCCGTCTGGGTCATCGCGCTCTCGGTCCTCGCGGCCACGCGCTTCATCCAGAAGCGGGACTGGTTCAAGTCGGTCTTCGGCCTGGGGCAGATCGCGGTCACGGCGCTCTGCGCCGCCTTCGTCTTTCGCCTGCTGCACCCGGATCCGATGGAGGTCGGCAGCCTGCGCGAGCCTCTGACCCTCCTCGCGATGCTGGCGGCGGCCGGGGTCTACTTCTTCGTCAACACCGGACTGGTGGCCGGAGCGGTGAGCCTGGAACGCCGGCAGCCTCTGCCGACGGTCTGGCGGGAGAACTACGCCTATCGGAACTCGATCGTCTCGTCGGTCGCCCTCTTCGCCCTCTCCCCCCTGCTCGCGCTGTCGTACCTGACGCTCGGCTATCCCGGCGTCGCGCTCTTCTTCGTGCCGCTGCTCATCATCCGCAACCAGAACCGCGAGTACATCAACCTGCAGAAGATGACCCAGGCGATGATCTCGACCGAGCGGATGGCGGCGAAGGGAGAAATGGCGGCCGAGGTGGCCCACGAGATCAACAACTACCTGGCGGTCCTCTCGGGCCGCACGCAGCTTCTCCTGATGCGGGCCGGTCGGGCGGGAGACGACGCGATGAAGCAGGATGCGGAGATCATCCGCACCCAGGTCGGGCGGATGAGCGCCCTGGCCAAAGGACTCCTGGACTTCTCCCACAAGGAGATCAACATCCAGGAGTTCGACGCGAACAAGCTCGTCGCGGACACGATCGAGTTCCTGCGGCCGCAGAATCTCTTCGACCGCGTCCTTCTGGACGTCGAACTCGACGCCGAGTTGGACGCGGTGAGGGCCGACCCCGGACAGATCCAGCAGGTCATTCTGAACCTCGTGAAGAATGCGGCCGAGGCGATGCGGGACGCCGCCGCGGCGAGTGACGTGATCGCCTCCGCCGACAGCCCGGTGCCGAACCGGACGATCCGGGTCCGGACCTCGCGTCCCTCGAGGAACCTCGTCCGGGTTTCGGTCATCGATGACGGCCCGGGGATGCCGCGCGAAGTCGCGAACAAGGTCTTCGAACCCGGCTTCACCACCAAGCGAGACGGCCACGGTTACGGACTCGCGACCTGCTACCGGATTCTCCAGAACCACGGGGGGCGGATCTGGGTGGAGAGCGAGCCGGGGGAGGGGACGAAGTTCCACCTGGAGTGGCCCTCGAAAGCGGCAGCCACGAGCGATCCTCGCGGAGGAAAGGACGGCCCGCCGGCCGAGGCAGAGCCCCGGGAAGCGGGCGCGGCGTGAGTCGAGTCTTCGGGTTGACAGGCCGGCCCGGGAGGGATACCTTCCCGCCGGCCCGAGGCCGCACCCCGGGCCCTGGATCGGCGATCTCAGGGATTGGAGGCGCAACCGGATGAAGCGATTCCGACGTTCCGACGAATTCCGAGCGGGCCGGCGTCTCGCGGTCGCGGGTTTCGTGCTTCTCGTCTCCCTCCTGCTCTTCATTCCGTGGCGACGCCTCGTCCAACCCTCCTCCGCGCCCTCGGTCGATCCGGCCGGGGCGGCTCTCACCGAATCCCTGGTCGCCGATGATTCCGTTTGGGAGAAGGTGGAAGACACGGTCCGCCGCGGCGACACCTTCAGCGGTCTCCTGCTCCGCAATCGCGTCGGCATGCAGGAGATCGCCCGAGTCCTCGAGGTGACCCGACGGCTCTCCCTCTTCTCGCCGCGCGCCCTGCAGCCCGGCCAGACCATGACCCTGGAGCGCGATGACTACGGCGTGCTGCGGCGGCTGGTCTTCTCGCTCTCGGTCGAGGAGACCTACATCTACGAGGCCCGCGGAGACTCCCTGGTGGCGTGGCTCCAGCCGGTCGATCGGGAGATGCGGCTGCGCAAGTTCGAGGGAACGATCCGCTCCTCGGTCGACGAGGCGATCCACGATGCCGGCGGCGACACCCGGCTGACGATGAAGTTCGCCGATGCGTTCGCGTACGACATCGACTTTTTGACCGAGGTTCAGAAGGGTGACCGGTTCTCGCTCCTGGTCGAGGAGAAGTTTGTCGACGGCAAGTTCCTCGGCTACGGAGAGATCCTTTACGGCGTCTACGACGGGCGAACGGAGGACGCGAGCGCCGTCTGGTTCCGCCACGCCGCGGCGCCCCGCGGCGGGTTCTACAGCCCTGACGGCAAAGCCCTGCGGAAGAGCTTCCTCCGGGCGCCGCTCAACTACCGGAGGATCAGTTCGCACTACGCGAAGTCGCGCTTCCATCCGATCCGACGGGTCTACCGGCCGCATCACGGAGTCGACTACGCCGCCGCGGTCGGCACGCCCGTCGTCGCGGTCGCCGACGGCACCGTGGGATTCGCCGGGTGGAAGGGTGGGTACGGCAAGTTCGTCCAGGTCCGCCACGCCGGTCGCACCGAGACCGCATATGGTCACCTCAGTCGGATCGCCAAGGGGGTCCGTCCGGGGGCGCGCGTCTCCCAGGGAGAGGTCATCGGCTATGTCGGGCAGACGGGTCTCGCCACCGGTCCCCACCTCCACTACGAGGTCGTGCAGAACGGGGTCAAGATCAACCCCCTGGCGATCAAGAATGTCCCGGCCGAGCCACTCTCGGCCGCGGCGATGAACGACTTCCTGGCCTATGCCGAGGGACTGCAACACCTCGAGCAATCGCTGGTGGCCGGGCAGGTCATCGAGTCGTTTGAGGCGTCGCGGCTCGCGGCGCTCCTGGCGCAGGTGGATCGCGAAGCCGAAGGACCTCCCGTGCGTTGACACCCGGCCGGCACGGGTGTTACGTTCCCCCGGCCGAGGCGTGGCCAGCTTCCGTTGCGCTCCGGGCTGGGCCGCGCGGTCGCGCGGTCGGCCCGCCAAGGTCGGAAAGGGGATCCGCGTGTCGCTATCGAATCTCGAGTCGTTCCTCAAGGCGTTCCAGAAGGATGCGGAACTGCGCGAGATCCAGGAGCCGGTCCGGGAGCAGCTCGCAGGCGTCGAGGAAGCGTTTCGCGCTTTCTTCGGCGCTTCCTCGATTCCCCTGGTGCGGAACATCGCGGAACACCTGCTGGGCGTGACCGGGAAGAACTTCCGCCCCACCCTGGTCCTCCTCGTCGCCGGCTCGGGACAGGCGCGTCGCGACGACGCGATCGCCGCCGCCACGGTGATCGAGCTGATCCACACCGCCACGCTCGTCCATGATGATACGATCGATCGCAGCGCGGTGCGCAGGGGCCTCCCGACGATCAACGCCATGTACAACGACATGGTGGCGACGATCCTCGGTGACTACATTTACACCAAGGCGTTCCACGAGCTGATCGAACGCGGCGCGACCGACCTGGTTCCCGTCGTGGCGCGAACGACCTACCGGATGTCGATCGGGGAGATGCTCCAGCTCCAGCAGAAGCGTGACCTGGACCTGACCGAGGAACAGTACTTCCAACTCGTGCGCGAGAAGACGGCCTCCCTGATGGGAGCCGCGACCGAGATCGGGGCGATCGTCGGGAGGCTGGGTCCCGAGCGGTCGGCGCGATTCCGCGAGTTCGGCGAGTACCTGGGTCGCGCCTACCAGGTGACGGACGACCTGTTCGACTATCTGGGCGACCCGGCGGCGATGGGCAAGGGGGTGCGCAGCGATCTTCCCGAGGGCAAGATCACCCTTCCGCTGATCCACGCCCTGGCGGCGGCCGGGCCGCGCGATCGGTCGGTCCTGCGCGAACTGGCGGCGCGCCGTGAGCTGTCGGACGCCGACTGGAGGGAGTTGCTCGATCTGCTGGATCGGACCGGCGCCATCGCGTACTGCCGGGAGCGCGCGCGTTCCCTCGCGGCTTCCTCGCTCGAACTCCTGGCCGAAGAGCCCGCCACGCCCTGGCGCGAGGCGCTCGAGAAGGCGGTGGCCTACGCCATTCATCGCCTACATTAGCAGCGGCAGGGCGGCGTGACGACGCGCGCGAGCCGGGGCCGGCGACGCGGGGCCGTGGCGAGGGCCGGGATCGAGCCGGGCGACCTCGCCCGCCGGATCGGCGCGTTGGCGCTGGAGAAGCTCGGTGAGGATGTCGTGCTCCTCGACCTCAGAGGTCTGTCCGGAGCATGCGATTACTTCGTCATCGTGTCGGCGCTCAGCCCGCCGCACCTCAAGGCGATCGCCGACCACGTGTCGGATGCGCTGGCCGAAGAAGGGCTCCGTCCCTGGCACGTCGAGGGGTTGAAGAACCGGCGCTGGGTCCTGGTCGACTACGTCGATGTCGTCGTCCACCTGTTCCTCGCCGAGACGCGGGAGTACTATCGACTGGAGAATCTCTGGTCGGAGGCGCCGCGTGAGGATCTGGCGCCGCCCGAGGGGGCAGCAAGCGGGGCGGATGCGGCCTCCGAGTCTCCCCGGCGCGCGGAGGAGGAGTAGCGATGCAGGCCTTGCCGGTCCTGGTGGTCGGTTCCGTCGCCCTTGACCGGGTGCGTACCCCCGCGGGTCAGCAGGACGAGCAGCTCGGGGGCTCGGCCTCCTACTTCGGCCTCGCTGCCTCGAATTACGCGCCGGTCCGGATGGTGGCGGTGGTGGGGGAGGACTTTCCCGATCGCTACGTGGGTCTCTTCCGCCGGCGGGGGATCGATCTCGCCGGACTGCAGACCGCCGCGGGACGGACCTTTCGCTGGGAAGGTGTCTACCACGAGGATATGAACTCGCGGACGACGCTGAAGACCGAACTGAATGTCTTCGAGGACTTCCACCCCGAGCTGCCGACCGCCTACCTCGATACGCCCTGCATCTTTCTCGCGAACATCCACCCCGACCTGCAGCTCGAGGTGCTCGATCAGCTCGAGGCGCCCCGCCTGGTGGTCCTGGACACGATGAACTACTGGATCGCTTCGGCCCGCGAGGCGCTCTTGCGGGTGCTGCGGCGCGTGCATGTCTTTCTGCTGAACGACGAGGAGGCCCGCCAGCTCACCGGGGCGGAAAACGTGCTGAAAGCAGCCGAGGGAATCCGGATGATGGGGCCGAGCGTGGTCGTGATCAAGCGGGGGGAGCACGGAGCTTTGGCCCGCACCGAGCAGGGCTGGTTCGCGCTGCCGGCCTTTCCGCTCGACAGCCCGCAGGATCCTACCGGGGCGGGAGACGCCTTTGCGGGGGGCCTGGTGGGGGTCCTGGCGCGGAGCGGGGGGACGCTGGAGGAACCGTGGCTCCGGCTCGGACTGGCGCACGGCGCCGCCGTCGCGAGCCACGCCGTGGAGCAGTTCAGCGTGGATGGCCTCCTCGAGGCGACGCCCGAGGCGGTCGCGCTACGCGTCCGCCGGCTGCGCGAGTTGTCCCGTTTCGATCCCGATCTGCCAGACCGCACCTGATCGGCCGTTCGAGGCCGCAGAGGAGTCAACGCACCGTGCATCGGGACCAGGTCGAGAGCATCGAAGCCAGCCTGCGGCAGATCGCGGGGGTCCAGACCGCCCGCCTCCGGGCCGAGGGCGACGAGATCACCGAAGTCCATGTCGTCGCGCAGCCGAACCGCCGGGCCAAAGGGGTGGTGCGGGATGTCGTGACCACGCTCTTCGCGCGCCACGGCATCACCGTGCATCATCACAAGGTCAGCGTCGCGACGACGGCGGGGCCGCCGGCGGAGGCGGCCGAACTCGTGCCGGCCGGACGCCGGCTCCTCTTCCGAAGCGTCAACATCTACCGCGAAGGGAATCGCAACGAAGGGCAGGTGGAGCTCCAGGACGGCGAGCGCGTGCTGACCGGGACCGCTTCCGGTCCGGCGGTTCGCAACAGCCAGGAGAAGCTGGTCGCGCGTGCGGCCTTGCAGGCGGTCTCCCGTCTTTTCGGGGACGGCGTGGCGCTCGAACTGGCCGGGGCGAGGCGCACCCGCGTGGGGACTCGCACCATCGTGCTGGTGCACCTCGTCCTCCTGCGCGGTCGGAGCGAGACCGACCTGGTCGGCTCCGCGCTCGTGGGGACCGATCTGCTCGAAGGGACCGTCTTCGCGGTGCTCGACGCGCTGAATCGGGTCCTTCCGATGCTGGCGGGAGAGGATCGCGTGGAATACGAGGTCGAGGACTACTCGCCCGAGGCGGCCCTGTGACCGATCTTCCGACCGACCGGAGCGACGACCGGACCGGCGACCGACTCCCCGCGGCTTCGGCCTATTCCGCCGCCGGCGTCGATCTCGAAGAAGGGCAGCGCGCCGTGGCCCGAATCCGCGGGCTGGTCCGCCGTACCTTCACCCCGCGCGTGGAGAGCGAGATCGGATCCTTTGCCGGGTTCTTTTCCTTTCCCGAGCCGGGCGCCGACCGCCTGCTGATCGCCTCGATGGACGGCGTCGGGACCAAGCTCAAGATCGCCGCAGCGCGCGCCGCCTGGCGAGGGGTCGGGTACGACATCGTCGCCCACTGCGTGGACGACATCCTGGTGCATGGGGCGCGCCCGATCTTTTTTCTCGACTACATCGGAGCCGGGAAGCTCTCGGCCGACACCGTCGCGGAACTGGTCGAGGGGATGAGCGAGGCCTGCCTGGAGGCGGGGTGCGCCCTGATCGGCGGAGAGACCGCGGAGATGCCGGGGATGTACCCGCCGGGAGAGCTGGATCTCGTCGGCACGATCGTCGGAGAGGTGCGCCGATCCGCGCTCGTCGACGGTCGCGCCCTCCGGCCGGGCGATCGCCTCCTCGCGCTCCCCTCCGACGGGCTGCACACGAATGGTTACTCGCTCGCGCGGCGGATCGTCGGGAGCGACCACGACCCCAAAGCCCTCGACGAGGTCGTGCCCGACACCGCCGGCGCGACCTTGGGCGAACTGCTGCTCCGCAGGCACCGGATGTACCTCCGGCCGGTCGCGCCTCTCCTGGAGGCCGGGATCGTGCGTGGGATGGCGCACATCACCGGCGGAGGGCTGCCGGAGAACCTCCCGCGGATCCTCCCTCCAGGGTGTCGCGCGGTGGTCCGGCGAGGATCGTGGCCCGTCCCCCCGATCTTTCGCTGGCTGGTGGCGCGCGGCTCGATCGACGCCGACGAGGCGCACCGGGTCTTCAACATGGGGGTCGGATTCGTCCTCGGTGTGGCGGAAGCGGACGAGCCGGCCGTCCTGGACCGCCTCCGCCAGGCGGGAGAGTCGCCGATCCACCTCGGATGGCTCGAAGAGGGAGATCCCGGGATCGACTGGACTGATTCGCCTGGACCGGGGGGCACCGGTCCCTCCTGAGGCGGGCGGCCCCCGCGATCCGGTGGCTCGAAACGGGGTTGACAGGTTCCCCGGTTCCTCCGTATCTTCTTCGGACCGGGTATGTTTGGTGGTTGAGTGGGCGCTTAGCTCAGTTTGGTTAGAGTGCTTGCTTGACATGCAAGAGGTCACTGGTTCAACTCCAGTAGCGCCCACCATCGTACACGGCCGTCGGGGCGCGCGCCGCCGTCGGTCGAGCCCGGGTACACAAGCAGAAGCCGGCTTCTCACCCGCCGGCCCCGATCGGTCAGGCGGGTTACCAATATGGCGCGCGAACGAACGGACGGGGGAGTGTGCCTCGTCGGTTCGGTCGCGTGTCGCGTTGGAGAGGAGACGGCCTCGACGCCGTCCCTCTCTTTCTTTTTTGTTCGGGGCGGGACGGCCCACTGGAAATAGGGGAGGAACCGACCATCGCCGGAAAGCTCGATGTACGCGTGAACGAGCGCATTCGTGCGCCCATGGTCCGGGTGATCGCCGCCAATGGGGATCAGCTCGGGGTCATGGCCGTCTCGGAAGCGCTTCGCCTGGCCCGGGAAATGCAGATCGACCTCGTCGAGGTCGCGCCCACCGCCCGGCCGCCGGTCTGCCGGATCATGGATTTCGGCAAGTACAAGTATGAGCAGGCCAAACGGGAGCAGAAAGCGAAGCGCAAGCAGCACGTCACCGTGCTGAAGGAAGTGAAGCTTCGGCCCCGCGTGGAACGGCACGACTTCGAGTTCAAGATGCGCCATGCCCGCGAGTTTCTCGGGGAGCGCGACAAGGTCAAGATCACGATCCAGTTCCGCGGGCGGGAGCTCTCCCACCCCGAGCTCGGTTTCGAGCTGATGGAGAAGGTGATCGCGTCCCTGTCGGACGTCGCGCAAGTCGAACAACGCGGCCGACTCGAGGGTCGTTTTCTCACCATGATGCTCGCCGCGAAACCCGGCGTCATCGCAACACCGAAGCCGGGGGCTGAGGGGGAAGCGGTCACCTCTCCCGAGGGAGACCGCGCGACGGGAAAGGAATGAGCGAATGCCGAAGATGAAGACGAAGCGGGCCGCCGCCAAGCGGTTCTCCCTCACGGGGAGCGGCAAGCTGCGCCGCCGTAAGCAGGGCAAGGGCCACTTGCTCGGGAGCAAGAGCCGCAAGCGGAAGCGGAACCTCCGCCAGTCGACGGTGGTCGCGCCTGAGGACCAGAAGCGGATCAAGCGGATTCTCGGCTTGAGCTGAGCCGCTCGAGCTGGGCGGCTCGAGCTGAGCCGCTTGAGCTGAGCCGCTTGAGCTGGGCGGCTTGAGCTGAGGTAAGGGACGGCCCTGGGGACCGGGAGAACGGCGCCCCACGACTGCCGGCGGGGGAGGACATCATGCCAAGAGCAAAGAGTGTTGTCCCGGGCAAGGCCCGGAAGAAGAAGGTCCTGAAGGCGAACAAGGGGGCCTTCCACGGCCGTCGGAAGCTGCTGCGCACCGCGAAGGAAAACCTGTTGCGCGGCCTGCAGTTCGCCTACCGGGACCGGCGCCAGCGGAAGCGTATGATGCGCCGGCTGTGGATCCTTCGGATCAATGCCGCGGCGCGACTCCAGGGACTGAGCTACAACCGCTTGATCGCGGGCATGAAGGCGGCCGACATCCAGATCGACCGCAAGACCCTGGCTGACCTCGCGGTGCATGACGCCGCGGCCTTCGCCTCGATCGTCGAGGCGGCGCGGCGACACGTGGAGACGGCCCCCCGGGGCAGTGCCCATGTCTGAGACGTGGCCGGAGCCGGTCGATGCCGCTCCGTCGGCGGCCGTCGCCGGCTCGGGTGAGCTTCCGGCGGGGCTCGAAGAAGAACTGGCCGGACTGGAGCGCCGCGTGCTCGAGCTGCACGAGGTGATGAGCGGGCTGCGCGGCGAGAACGCGCGGCTCCGCGAGGAGCTCGAGCGGCTGCGGGGAGATCTCGAGGTGCAAGGCCGGGAACGTGAGGAGCTCGCGGGAGCTCGCGACTTTCTGCAGGCCGACCTGGACCGGCTCAGCCGCGAGCGGGATGTCGTGGCGGAGCGGCTCTCACGAATCATCGCCAAGGTTGACGCTCTGAGGGGCGAGCCGTAGATTGGAGATGAATCCAGGTCGACGCACGCCACGGTCTCCTCGTCGCGGGTTTCGAATCCGTCATTGAGGAACGCCATGACCAAGGGTGATCCGGGCACGCCGATCCAGGTTCTCGGGGAGGAGTTCAGGATCGCCGGAGCCTCCCCGGAGCGGGTACGGGATCTGGCTGCCTTCGTGGAGCGACGTTTCCGCGAGGAGCAGGCCGCTCGGCCCGCCATGGACTTCAAGAGGCTGGCCGTGGTCGTCTGCCTGACCCTGGCCGAGGAACTCTACGACGAACGGTCCCGGCGACGCGGGCTCGAGACCAGGGAGGTCGGGCACGCGGAGCGGGTCCGCCGGTGTCGCGAAGCGCTGGAAGGCGCCTGCGCGCCCTTCACCGCCCACTAGGCGGGGGAGGGTGCCCGGACGCCAGGGATGGAGGAGGCTGCTGCCGGACCGGTGCCGGTGCTTAGGCTCCTTGAGCCAACAGTCCCAATTGGGGAGCCGAGGGCCGGCCTCTGGGTGGTAACCCTTCGGGGAGTCGCTACGAGGCCGGGGTAGGCGCCCACCTGGTTCGACCAGGTTCAAGAGCCCGCGCCCAACCCTCCTGCGGCGGCCTCCATCATCCCTCCTATCCTCCCGCGGTCTGCTTCACCGGGAGGATCATAGATGGATCTGACGACGCTGTTCGCCGCGACGGCCGGCGCCCTCCTGGGGGGCATCGGCCTCGGGCTCTGGCTGCGCGGAATCGTGGGGCGCGGCGGAATCGCCCGGGCGGAACAGCGGGCCCGCGAGCACGAGCGGGAGGCCGAACTCAAGGTCAAGTCGGCCGAGGTGGAGGCGCGGGAGCGCCTGCAACAGGCCCGCGAGGAGTCCGACCGCGAGATCCGGGCGGCCCGACAGCAGCTCGAACGCGCCGAACGTGAGCTCTCCGACCGGGAGCGGGAGGTCCAGTCTCAGGCGCGCGCGGTGGCCCGCAAGGAAGGTGAACTCGTCGGCCGGGAAGACCGCCTGGCGACCGCCGAGGAGACGGTCCGGACCAGGATCCGCGAGGCGGACGTCAGGCAAAGGGACGCGAATCTGCGTCTCGAGCAGGTGGCGGGCCTGTCGATCGACGCCGCCCGCGCCCTGGTCCTGCGGCAGGCGGAGGATGAAGCGCGCACGGCGGCCGGACGCCTGGCCGCCGGCATTCGCGAGAACGCCACCCGCGAGGCGGAACGCGAGGCGCGACGGATCATCGGCCTGGCGATCCAGAGGCTCGCTTCCGACCAGACGATCGAGACCACCGTGACGGTCATCACCCTCCCCTCGGACGACATGAAGGGCCGGATCATCGGCCGCGAGGGGCGGAACATCCGCGCCTTCGAGATGGCGACCGGGGTGGACGTGATCATCGACGACACTCCCGAGGCCGTTCTCCTCTCCAGCTTCGACCCGATCCGGCGCGAGGTCGCGCGGCGGGCGCTCTTGCGGCTGATCGAGGACGGGCGCATTCACCCCGGGCGGATCGAGGAGGTGGTGCAGAAGGCGGAGGAGGAAGTCAGGCAGGAACAGCAGGAGGGAGGCGAACGAGCCGCGCTGGAGGTCGGGGTGCCGGCCCTGGCGCCGGAAGTGCTGGAGATCCTCGGCCAACTCGACTATCGCACCTCCTTCGGACAGAACGTCCTTCGCCATGCGGTCGAGGTGGGGCGCTTAGCCGGCCTGATCGCGTCCGAGCTCGATCTCGATCCCGCGCTCGCCCGCCGCGCCGGGCTCCTGCACGATGTCGGCAAGGCGCTGGACCAGGATCACGAGGGATCGCACGCCCTGGCGGGAGCGGAACTCCTGCGGCGCGTGGGCGAGAAGCCGGAAGTGGTCGAGGCGGTCGCCGCGCACCACAACGAGGTCGAGGCGCACACGCCGTACGGTTGGATCGTGCAGGCCGCCGACGCGATCTCGGGGTCGCGTCCCGGGGCGCGCCGCGAGAAGCTGGAGACCTACCTCAAGCGGCTCGAGCAGCTCGAGGCGGTCGCCAACGCGTTTCCCGGAGTCGAGCGCTCGTACGCCATTCAGGCGGGGCGCGAGCTGCGCGTGCTGGTGCAGAGCCGCGAGATCCAGGACGGGGACGCCGCGGCGCTCGCCGCCGCGATCGCGGGAAGGATCGAGAAGGAACTGCAATACCCAGGACAGATCAAGGTGGTGGTGATTCGTGAGATTCGTGCCGTCGATATCGCACGCTGACCGCGGACGGGTCGCGCGGTGAGAATCCTCTTCCTCGGAGACGTGGTCGGTCGCCCCGGCCGGCGGCTGGTGCAGCGACTTCTGCCCGATCTCCGCCGTGAGCTGGCGGCCGACTTCGTCATTGCCAACGGCGAGAATGCCGCGGCGGGAAACGGGCTCACCGTCGACACAGCGGGGGAGCTCTTCGAGGCCGGCGTCGATGTGCTGACGGGCGGAAATCACATCTGGGACAAGGAGGAAGGGGTCGCCCTGATCGACCGGGACGAGCGGATCGTCCGGCCGGTGAACTACCCGCCCGGCGCGCCCGGGCGAGGGTTCGGACTCTACACCGCCGGGCCGCATCGGTTGGGGGTGATCTCGGTGCTGGGGCGGATCTTCATGCACCCGGTCGACTGCCCGTTCCGTGGGGTCGACGGTGCCATCGTGAAGCTCGGCGGCCAGGCGCCCGTGATCTTCGTCGACGTCCACGCCGAGGCAACCTCCGAGAAGATCGCCCTCGGCTGGTATCTCGACGGGCGGGTGAGCGCGATCGTCGGCACCCACACCCACGTCGCCACGGCGGATGAGCGGATCCTGCCGCGCGGCACCGCATTTCTCACCGACGCGGGGATGACCGGCGCGCACGACTCGATCATCGGGGTGCGCAAGGAGCTGGCGTTGCGTCGCATGCTGACGTCGATGCCGGTGCGATTCCAGCCGGCGGACGGCGATCCGCGCCTGAACGGCGTCATGATCGAAGTCGACGGGGAGACCGGACGCGCCTCGCGCATCGAACGCGTCCGGCGGGACGTCGCGTGATGGCGGTGAAGCTCGACGGCCGCCTCGTGGCGGAGAGGGTGCGCGCGGAGTTGATCCGTCGCGTCCGGGCGGGGTCGCCGGAGAGGCCCCGGCTGGTTCTCATCCGGGTCGGCGAGGATCCGGGCTCCCAGGTCTACGTCACGGGGAAGGAGCGTGCATCGGCCGAGGTCGGAATCGACTCGATGACCCTCGTGCTCCCGGCCGGAATCCGGGAAGAAGAGCTCGTCGCCCGCGTGCGCGAGGCCAATGGGGACCCCTCGGTTCACGGAATCCTCGTGCAGCTCCCGCTGCCGCCGCCGCTGCGACCCGAAGCGGTGATCGAGGCGATCGATCCGGCGAAAGACGTCGACGGCCTGCATCCGTACAACCTCGGGCGGCTCGCGCAGGGACGTCCCGCGATCATCCCCTGCACTCCGCTTGGCGTGCTGGTCCTCCTGCGCTACTTTGGTCTCCGCACGGCCGGCCTGCGCGTCTGCGTGCTGGGGCGGAGTTCGATCGTCGGGCGCCCCGCGGCGCTTCTGATGGGTCTCAAGGCGGAGTGGGCCGATGCCACCGTGACGAGCGTCCACAGCCGCAGTGAGGGACTTTCCGCCCTCACGCGGGAGGCCGACATTCTGGTGGCGGCGATCGGACAGCCGCGCTTCGTCCGGGGATCGATGATCAAGCCCGGCGCGGCCGTCGTCGATGTCGGGATCCACCGGCGGGACGATCCGGCGCGGCCCGGCAAGACGCGGCTCTGCGGTGACGTCGACGCCGCCGAGGCGGAGGCGGTGGCGGGATGGCTGAGCCCGGTGCCGGGCGGGGTGGGGCCGATGACCGTGGCGATGCTGCTGGCGAACACCGTCGAGGCGTGGGAGCGAACGCGGGGCGCGGTGGCGGGGCCGCTCTGGCGGGACCTCTTGTCCCTGCAGGATGGCGCGTCCGCGGATGCCGCGGAGGGATGACGGACCGTGCGTGATCCGGCGCCGCGCCCCGAGTCGGAGGATCGCGTCTGGTCGGTGGGCGCGCTGACGCGCGAGATCAAGGCGCTCCTCGAGGAGGAATTCGACGTCGTCCGGGTGCGCGGCGAAATCTCCGGCTTCAAGATCCACCCCTCTTCCGGACACGCCTACTTCAGTCTGAAGGATCCCCAGGCGGTCCTCGCGTGCGTGGCCTGGTCCTCGAGCGCACGAAGATTCGCGCCCGAACTTTTAGCGCGGCTGGTCCGACAGCCGGAGGGGATCCGGGTGCGCGTCCGCGGGCGGCTCGGCGTCTACGAACCGCGCGGCCAATACCAGTTGTACGTCGATCAGATGGCGGAGGAAGGCGCCGGAGACCTGCACGCGGCGTTTCTCCGGTTGAAGGATTCTCTGCAGCGCGAGGGGCTCTTCGACCCGGCCCGCAAGCGCCCCCTGCCGCGGGTGCCGCGGCGGATCGGGATCGCCACCTCTCCGTCCGGGGCGGCCTTGCGCGACCTGCTCGGAATCCTGCGGGTCCGCTGGCCGGCGGTGGAGGTGATCCTCCGTCCCTGCGCCGTGCAGGGCGCCGGCGCGGCCGAGGAGATCGCGGCCGCGCTCGCCGACCTGAATGCCGTGCCCGGGGTCGAGGTGATCATCGTGGCTCGGGGCGGCGGTTCGCTCGAAGATCTCTGGGCCTTCAACGAAGAGATCACGGCCCGCGCGATCGCCGGGTCGCGCCTCCCGGTGATCTCCGCCGTCGGGCACGAGACCGACTTCACGATCGCCGACTTCGCCGCCGACCAGCGGGCGGCGACCCCGAGCCATGCGGCCCAGCTCGCCGTGCCCGACCGCTCCGAGATGATCCCGACGCTGTCGCGCGAGGCGCGCCTGCTGCGGGCCGCGGTCACCCGGCGATTGGAGTCGATGCACCTCGCCGTCGAGCGGTTCCGCGACAGCCGGGGGATGAGGCAGCCGGAGGATCGCCTGCGGCGCGGGATGCTCGATCTCGACCGGCTGACCGACCGGTTGCGTACCCTCCTGTCGCGGCGCGCGGAGGCGGAACGGGATCGCCTGGCGCGGGCGGAGCGCCGTCTGTGGCAGCAGGAACCCCGCGCCTGGATCGCGTCACGACGCGCGCGGGTGGAGGAATTCCGCGCACGGCTCGATCGGAGGTGCGAGAATCGGCTGTCCCGGCTCCGTGGGCGCCGGGAGCTGGCGGCGGCTCGCCTGGAGGCGTTGGGCCCCGGGCAGGTTCTGGCGCGCGGTTACAGCATCGTGACCGCGGAGGCGGATGGCCGCCTCGTGCGGTCGGCGGCGGAGGCGCCCCGGGGGACGGCGCTCCGCGTGCGTCTTCATCGGGGCAACCTGCGTTGTCGGGTGGAGGAGAGCCACGTGCAGGGGGGATCGGAGCATGAGGGGGAAGGCCAAACCGCCTGAGGAGTCGACTCCGGGGGGCGACCGCGCACAGGAGCGGGACTTCGAATCGGCCCTGGCGCGGCTGGAAGAGATCGTGCGCACGCTCGAGTCGGGCGAGCTTCCGCTCGAGGAGACCGTGAAGGTCTTCGAGGAGGGGCAGGCGCTGGTCCGGACCTGCGGCGAACTGCTCAACCGGGCCGAGCTGCGGGTGCAGGAGCTCTTGCGGCGGGGCGAGGGGGGGGCGGAACTGCGGCCCCGGCCGGTGGTGCTCGGTGCGGATGGCAACGTCGATCTGGGAGAGGCGGCGACGCCGGGGGAGGATGCGCCATGAAGCAGCGCAAGGGTGGGCCGGCGGAGGGCGCGTGGAGCGTCTGGCAGGCGAAGGTCGGCCCGGGTGTCGATCGGATCCTGGATGAAGCGTTGCCCCCCTCGACGGAGAAGCCGACCAGCATCCACCGGGCGATGCGACACGCCGTGTTCCCGGGCGGGAAGCGGATCCGACCGGCCCTGGCCGCGCTCGGCTATGAGGCTGCCGGCGGTCGCGGAGATGCCGGCTTGCGTCTCGGGGCGGCGATCGAGCTGATCCATACCTTCTCACTGATTCACGACGACCTCCCCTGCATGGACGACGACGACTATCGTCGCGGGCGTCTGACCGTCCACCGTAAGTTCGGCGAGGCGGTGGGGGTGCTGGCCGGCGATGCCCTGCAGGTGATCGCCTTCGAGCAGTTGGCGCGTCTGCCCGTACCTCCGGCCCGCCGCCTGCGCGTCCTGGAGGAGATCACGGCCGCGGCCGGTACGCGGGGGGTGATCGGCGGGCAGGTTGTCGACATCGAATCGGAGGGGCGGAAGATCCCGTTCCGTACGCTCCGCTGGATGCACGAACGGAAGACCGGCGCCCTCCTCCGCGCCGCGCTCTGCAGCGGGGCGCTCCTGGCCGGCGGACGGAAGGGGTTGTTCGACGGGCTCGCGGAGTTCGGCGCCGCCTTCGGCCTTCTCTTCCAGATCACCGACGACCTGATGGACGAAGTCGGATCGTACCGGCATCTCGGCCGCCGCCGGGGCCGGGATCGGGTTCGCGGCAAGGCGACCTATCCCACCGTTCTCGGCCGTGACCGGTCGCGGATCGCCCTGGCCGAGGCGATCGAGCAGGCCCTGACGCGGATACCGCTCGAGGGGGAGGCCGGGGAGACGCTGGTCGACCTGATCGGTCTGGTGGTGGGGCGCCTGCCCGATCGCTGGCTGCCGGATTCGAAGGCATGAAGCGGATCGCCATCCTTCCGAATCGCACCAAGCGTGGGTGCGACGCGCAGCTCCGCCGCCTCACGGCGTGGCTCAAACGGCACGGGGTCGAGACGCGGGTTCCGGCGCCGGGGGCCGGCTGGAGCGGCGCGGAGGAGCGGGGTCCGGCCTTCACCCACCGCGATCTCCGCGACGTCGACCTGCTCGTCGTCCTGGGTGGCGACGGAACGCTGCTGGCGGCCGCGCGGACGATCTATCCGCTCCGGGTGCCGATTCTAGGCGTCAACTTCGGCAGCCTCGGCTTCCTGGCCGACGTGAATGTCGAGGGGATGATCCCCGCGATGGAGCGGATCCTCGCCGGCGAGTGGCGCCGCGAGCCGCGGATGATGCTGCGCGCGGCGACGGCCGATCCCGAAGGGCGCGAGCTCTCGCGGGTCTACGGACTGAACGACCTCGTCATCCGCGAGGCGGGAGGTCGCGCCGCGTTGATCGAGGCGACCCTTTCGGGTTCGAAGCTGGGCGAGTTTCGGGCGGACGGGATCATCGTCGCGACGCCGACCGGGTCGACCGCCTACTCCCTTTCCGCCGGCGGACCGATCGTGCAGCCGACCCTCAATGCGCTGATCGCGACGCCGATCTGCCCCCACACCCTCTCCATCCGGCCGCTCGTCTTTCCCGCCCGCGAGACGGTGGAGTTCCGCATCAAGTCACCCTCGAGCGATGTCGCGCTGACCGTCGACGGACAGGTCGCCATGGAGTACCGCCCGCGGCACCTGATCCGCGTGCGTCGCGCCGAACGGCCGATCGATTTCGTGTCGGTGCAGGATCGATCCTTCTACGAGGTCCTTCGCGCCAAGCTGCGCTGGGGCGGGAGCGCCTGAGCATGCTCGTCCGGCTGGCGCTCGGAGAGTTCGTGATCGTCGAGCGGGCCGCGCTGGAGTTCGCTCCCGGACTGAACGTCCTCACCGGCGAGACCGGCGCCGGCAAGTCGATCCTCGTCGACGCGATCTCCCTCTTGTGCGGCGCCCGCGGATCGGGCGAGTGGGTGCGCCGCGGGGCGGACCGTCTGTTCGTCGAGGGAGAGCTCGACCTGCGCGCGGTTCCCCCCGCGCGTGCGGCGGCGCGTCGGCTTGAGATCCCGTTGGAGGATGGTTTTGGGCTGCTGCTGCGGCGCGAGATCGGCGCCGATGGCCGCTCCCGGTGCTTTGCCGGCGGGCGCCAGGTCCTCGTCTCGCAACTGCGCGAACTGACCGCGGGCGCGGTCTGGATCGTCGATCAGGGAGAGCAGCGCGTCCTGGACGATCCCGAGGAGCAGGAGTGGCTCCTCGACCGGTTCGGCCGCGCGGAAGAGCTCCGTCAGCGATATCGTGAGGCACGCGCGGCGTTTCTGGAAGCCCGCGAGGCGCAGCAGCGGGCCGGGGAGGAGGAGGTGTCCTTCCGCCGCGAAGCGGAGTGGCTGCGCGCCCAGGCCGAAGAGATCCGCGCGGCCGCTCTGCAGCCGGGAGAACGCGTCCGGTTGCGCGAGCTCCGGGAGCGGCTGCGCGGTCGCAACGAGGAACTCGCCTTGGCCGACGAGGTGGAAGGGCGCCTCTTTCGCGAGGAGAACTCGGTGCTCGATCATCTCGAGACGCTCCACCACCGCCTCTCCCACGTGGAAGGGGAATCGTGGGCCTCGTGGCGCGAGACGCTCTCGGAACTGCGCGAAGCGGTTCGCGCGCTCCGGGGCTCGCTGCCGGGGCGCGAGGCGGACCTGGATGCCGATCCGGACGCGGTCGAAGAGAGGCTCCGCGCCATCGAGCGGGTCTGTCGCCGGTACGCGCCGGGGGCCGGGGATGAGGCGGAGGCAGCGGTTCTGGCGCGGCAGGCGGAGCTCGAGGCGGAGCTGGAGAGGGGGGAGCGGCTCGGCGCGGTCGTTCTCGATCTGGAAGGGGAGACGGAGCGGCGCCGCGAAGCACTTGGCGCCGTGGGGGAGGCGCTCTCCCGGAGCCGGGCGGAGGCGGGGATCAAGCTGGCTGCCTTGGCCGCGAAGGAACTGGATCACCTCGGGATGCGCGGCGCGAGCGTGCGGTTCGGGTTCGAGCGGGAGACCGATCCGGAGGGGGTTCCGTCGAGCGACGTCGGGGGCGCGCGCGTCCAGCCGCTCGGTGGAGGCCTGGAGCGGGTGCGGCTCATGTTTCGCAGCCATCCGACCGAAGCGGAGGGGGGACTGGGGAGGATCGCCTCGGGCGGTGAGTTGTCGCGGGTGCTGCTCGCCCTGCACGCGGCCCTGGGGGCGGCCGCCCCGCCCGGATGCTGGGTCCTCGACGAGATCGACGCGGGGATCGGCGGTGAGACGGCGAATCGCCTGGCGGCCCGCCTCTCGTCCATGGCCCGGCGGGCCCAGGTGCTCCTGGTGACCCATCTGCCTCTGATCGCGGCGCGGGCCGATCGCCAGTATCGCGTCGTGAAATCGGAGTCGACGGGACGCCCGTGCGCCGCGGTATCCTCCCTCGATGGCCCGGAGCGGATCGCCGAACTGGCGCGAATGCTCTCCGGCGACGCGACGAGCGCGACGGCTCGGCGCCACGCCTGGGAACTGCTCGAGGCGGCGGCGGACCGGAGGGGCGTGGCGTGAGTCCGGAATCGTGGCGGGCCTGAGGATCAGCGGCGAGCGGCCGGTGCGCGGCGGGAAGGGACACCTTGATCCGACCAACCCTCGAAGAGTTCCGCCTCCTGGCAGAGAGCCATGGACGCGTCCCTGTGCATCGGGAGATCCTGGCCGATCTCGAGACACCGCTCTCCGCCTTCCGAAAGATCGCTCCCGAGGGCGACGCCGCGTTGCTCGAGAGCATGGAGGGGGGCGAGACGTGGGGTCGGTTCTCGATCATCGGCTGTGATCCCGAGCAGCGCTTCGAGTGTCGCGGCACGACGGCGACCCTCACCCGCGACGGGCAGGTCGAACGTTTCGAGGAAGAGCGGCCGCTCGGAGTGCTCGACCGGATCCTGCGGGACGAGCGTGCCGCGCGGCTGAGCGAACTGCCGGCCCCGGCGGGCGGCGCGATCGGGTTCGTGGCGTACGACGCCGTGCGGCGCCTGGAACGGCTGCCGGAGATCGCGCGGGATGATCTCGGCCTGCCCGACGCCCGCTTCGTCCTCTTTCGGTCCGCGGTCCTCTTTGACCACCGCAGCCACACCGTGCGTCTGGTCACGCACGCGGTTCCGGGCCGCGATCCCGACGCCGCCTGGCGCGCCGCGGCGGAGCGCCTGGACCGGCTGGAGTCGGATCTCCGCCGTCCCGCGCCGGCGCCGTCCGCGCGGCCGGCGCAATCGTCTCCGATCGTGCGAAGCAGCATGACCCCCGAGCAGTTCCGCGCCGCGGTGGAGAGAGCGCGCGAGTACATCCGCGCGGGCGACGTCGTCCAGGTGGTCCTGGCGCACCGACTCGAGATCGACCATCCCGGTGATCCATTCGACGTCTACCGCGCGTTGCGCGTCATCAACCCGTCGCCGTATCTCTTCTTCCTCCGGATGGGCGAGCTGTCGCTGGTGGGATCGTCGCCGGAGGTTCTCGTCCGGCGCACGGAAGAGCGGGTCGAAACCCGCCCGATCGCCGGAACCCGCGGGCGGGGCGCCGACCCGGAGGCGGACCGCGCCCTCGAGGCGGAGCTCCTGGGATCGGAGAAGGAGCGGGCGGAGCACCTCATGCTGGTCGATCTCGGGCGGAACGACCTGGGGCGGCTCTGCGCCTATGGCACGGTGCGCACGACCGAGTTCATGAAGGTCGAGCGGTACTCCCACGTCATGCACCTGGTGTCCCACGTGGAGGGAGACCTCGCCGGTCCGGCCGGCAACGCGGAGGTCCTTTCCGCCTGCTTCCCCGCCGGGACCGTGTCGGGCGCGCCTAAGATCCGCGCGATGGAGATCATCGAGGAGTTGGAGCCGGTGCGGCGCGGCGTCTACGCGGGAGCGGTGGGCTACTTCGATCTGCATGGCAACATGGACGCGGCGATCGCCATCCGCACGCTCCTCTTCCGCGGGGAGCGTGCCTGGCTGGGGGTCGGGGCCGGCATCGTGGCCGACTCCGATCCGCAGGCGGAGTACGAGGAGACGCTGCGCAAGGGAAGCGCGTTGCTCCGCGCCTGCGAACTGGCGCGCGCCGGCTGGGAGAGCTTTTCGCGCGAGAGCGGTGCGCGCGTCGCCTGGGAAGGGCCCGATCCGGCGGGTTCAGAGGAGGGGTCGTGATCCTCGTCATCGACAACTACGACTCCTTCACCTGGAACCTGGTGCAGTACTTCGGCGCGCTCTCGGCGGATCCTCTGGTGCGGCGGAACGACGAGATCACAGTCGACGAGATTCGCGCGCTCAAGCCGCGTGCGGTGGTCCTCTCGCCCGGACCGAAGAGCCCGGCCGAGACCGAGCCGACCAATCGCATCCTCCGCGAACTGGCGGGGCAGATCCCGATCCTGGGCGTCTGTCTGGGGCACCAGTGCATCGGCCATGTCTTCGGCGCGCGCATCCGCCGGGCCGACCGGCTCATGCACGGCAAGACCTCCGACATCACGCACGACGGAGAGGGCCTCTTCCTGGGGATGCCCGATCCATTCACCGCGACGCGCTATCACTCGCTGATCGTCGACCGCGAATCGCTGCCGCCGGAGTTGATCGTGACGGCCGAAACCGACGAACGGGAGATCATGGGGCTGAAGCACCGCGACCTTCCGGTCTGGGGCGTGCAGTTTCATCCCGAGTCGATCCTCACGCAGGAGGGGATGCGCCTCCTCCGGAACTTCCTCGACCTCGCCGGGGTGCGGTCGGCCCCGGGAGCGACGGCCGAGGATGGCGGGGTCGCGGGGGTGTCCGAGGCGATCGCGCAGGTGGCCGACGGGCGCCACCTGCACCGCGCGCTGGCCCGCACCGTGATCGGGCAGGTGATGGAAGGGGCGGCGTCGCCCGCCCAGATCGGCGCCCTCCTCATGGGTCTCCGCATGAAGGGGGAGACGCTGGAGGAGATCGCGGGGGCGGCCGAAGCGATGAGGCGGTTCGCGATCCCCGTCTCCACCTCGCGGCGTCCGCTGCTCGACACCTGCGGAACCGGAGGGGATGGACAGCAGACGGTCAACGTGTCGACCGCGACCGCGATCGTCGCCGCCAGTTGCGGCGTGGCGGTGGCGAAGCACGGCAACCGCTCGGTCAGCAGTCGCTCCGGCTCGGCCGATGTCCTCGAGGCGGCCGGCGTGAAGATCGACCTGACGCCGGAGCAGATGGGGCGCTGTCTCGACGAGACCGGCTTCGCTTTTCTCTTCGCCCCGGCCCTGCACAAGGCGATGCGCCATGCCGCCGGCCCCCGGCGCGAGATGCGGCTGCGCACGCTGTTCAATCTCCTTGGTCCGCTGACCAATCCGGCGGGGGCCGAACACCAGTTGCTCGGCGTCTACGACGCCGGAAAGGCGCGCCTGATCGCCGGGGCACTGCGCCTGCTGGGAACGAAGCGTGCCTGGGTGGTGCATGGCTGCGAGGGCCTCGACGAGTTGTCGATCGCCGGCGAGTCGCTCGTCTTCGCCGTCGAGCGCAACCAGGTCGAGGAAAGGCGGATCCAGCCCGAGGACGCGGGGCTTTCCCGACAGGGCGGCGTCGTGCCTCGCGGCGGGGACCCACCGGAGAACGCGCGGTGGCTCTGGTCGTTGCTGGAGGGTGAGGTCCAGGATGCCACGCGCCCGCTCGTCCTGCTGAACGCGGCGGCGGCCCTGGTCGTGGCGGGAGTGGCGGCTGACCTCAAGGATGGCCGCGCCCGCGCGGAGGAGGCGCTGCGATCAGGCGCGGCGGTCTCCCTCCTCCGCCGCGTGCGCGACGTGACGCAGCGGCTGTGAGCATCCTCCGCGAGATCATGGAGGCGAAGCGGCGGTGGGTGGAGGCGCTCTCCCGCGAGCAGACCTCCCGGCGCCTGGAGGAGACACCGCTCTATCGCGAGGCGCGGCGCCCCTTCGCTCCCGCCCTCAGCCGCGCGGGTGCGGACGCCGTCCGATTCCTCTGCGAGATCAAGCGTGCCTCACCCTCGGCGGGACCGATCCGGGTCGAGGCCGACGCGGTCGAGGTGGCGGGCGCGTATCGCGACGCCGGGGCGGCGGCGATCAGTCTCGTGACCGAGGAGAGGTGGTTTCAGGGGCGGCCCGACGATCTGCCGAAGGTGAGGTCCGCCGGCCTGCCGGTGCTGATGAAGGACTTCCTGGTCGATCCGTGGCAGTGCGCGTATGCGCGCGCGCTGGGCGCCGACGCGGTCCTGCTGATCGTCGCCGCCGCCGAGTTGGCCCCGCTGGCGGAACTGCGGGAGGCGGCGCGCGCCCGTGGGCTGGACGTGCTGGTCGAGATCCACGACGAAGCGGAGCTCGACCTCGCGCTCCGACTCGACCCCGAGCTCATCGGGATCAATCACCGGGACCTGCGGACGTTCGAGGTCGACCTGGAGCGAGGCGCCCGTCTGGCCTCTCGTCTTCCGCTCGACCGGGTCCGGGTGGCCGAGAGCGGGATCCGTACGCGGGCCGATGTCCTGCGGCTCGAGGCGGCCGGGTTCGATGCTCTCCTCGTGGGAGAGGCCTTGATGCGGGCGTCCGACCCGGGGGGCGCGCTGCGTGAACTGCGCGGCGAGGCGCGAGCGACGACCGAACGCGATCGGCGGCCGGAATGACTCTCGTCAAGATCTGCGGCGTGACGCGTGGAGAGGATGCCCTGCTCGCGGCCCGGCTCGGCGCCGCCTTCATCGGGCTGGTCCTGGCCGAGAGCCCGCGACGGGCGGAGCCGGCGAAGGTCCTCGAATGGTTGCCGGAGCTGCGGCGAGTTCATCCCGAGGTGCAGGTCGTCGGGGTCTTCCTGCGTCCCACGATCGAGGCGGTCGCTCGGGCGGTCGATCAGCTCCACCTCGATCTCGTGCAGGTGCACGGCCTCGCGGTGCCGGTCCCGACGCCTTGGCCACGCCCGCTCATCCTCGCTTGCGGCCCGGACGATCTCGGAGCGGCGACCCGTTCCGGCGCCTGGGGCGTCCTGGTCGATACGCCGGGGGACGGCCGAGGGGGCGGCACCGGGCGAAGCTTCGACTGGAGCCGCGTGGGGGCGGCGCGACCGGACCGGCTCTTCCTGGCTGGAGGGCTCGGACCTGACAACGTCGCCGCCGCGATCCGTACGGTCGGTCCCTGGGCGGTCGATGCCTCATCGCGCCTCGAGGCGGCGCCGGGACGGAAGGACCCGGCCCGGCTCGAAGCGTTCTTCGCCGCGGTGGGCGCCGCCGAGGCCGAATCGGCGCAGGGAGGGAATCGATGACGAATCGCCCGCACGATGATGCGACGCACGGCGAAGGAAGGTTCGACGCGGGCCCTGACGCAGAGGGACACTTCGGCCCCTACGGCGGGAGCTTCATCCCGGAGACGTTGAGCCGTGCGCTGGCGGAGTTGATCGCCGCCTACGCCGAGGCCCGCGCGGACGATCGCTTCTGGGCCGAACTCGATCGGCTGGGGCGGGACTACGTCGGACGGCCCACGCCGCTCTATCGAGCCCAGCGCTTGCAGGCAGCCTGGGGAGGGCCCGAGGTCTGGCTGAAGCGTGAAGACCTGGCTCACACCGGCGCGCACAAGATCAACAACGCGCTTGGCCAGGCGCTTCTCGCGCGACGCATGGGGAAAGAGCGGATCATCGCCGAGACCGGAGCGGGACAGCATGGCGTCGCAACGGCGACCGCCTGCGCCCTGCTCGGTCTCGCCTGCCGGGTCTACATGGGTGCGGACGATATGGTCCGCCAGGAGCTGAACGTTTTCCGGATGCGGCTTCTGGGCGCCGAGGTCGAGGCGGTCCAAGCCGGCAGCCGGACTCTCAAGGACGCCATCAACGAAGCGATGCGCGACTGGGTCACGACCGTGGAGTCGACGCACTACATCCTGGGGTCGGTGCTCGGTCCGCATCCGTTCCCGATGATGGTCCGCGACTTCCAGGCGGTGATCGGTCGCGAGGCGCGCGCGCAGATCCTGGAGCGTTGCGGGAGGCTCCCCGACCTCCTCCTGGCCTGTGTGGGAGGAGGGAGCAACGCGCTCGGGCTCTTCCACCCGTTTCTCGCCGATGCCGGTGTGCGCATGATCGGGGTCGAGGCGGGCGGGGAGGGAATCGACACCGGGCGCCACGCGGCCCGTTTCAGTGGTCGCGATGCGGCGGCGGGGGTCCTCCATGGCACCCGCACCTGGATTCTGCAGGATGCCGACGGGCAGGTCCGCTCGACCCACTCGATCTCGGCCGGCCTCGACTATCCGGCGGTCGGGCCGGAGCATGCCTGGCTGCGGGACCAGGGGAGGATCGAGTACCTGAACGTCACGGACGGGGAGGCGCTCGAGGCGTTCGAAGCGCTGGCCCGCCTCGAGGGCATCATCCCGGCGCTCGAGACCGCCCATGCCCTGGCGGCGCACCGGAAACTGGCGGCTTGCCTGCCCCCTGGAGATCTGGTACTCATCAACCTGTCCGGGCGGGGGGACAAGGATGTAAACGTCGCTGCCGAACGGATTCGGGCCCGTAGCTCAGCTGGATAGAGCGACAGCCTCCGGAGCTGTAGGTCGCAGGTTCGAATCCTGCCGGGCTCACAGGAAGATCGGCCGTGCGTTCCCTGATGGAGCCACGGCCGTTTCGTCTCGGGAAACGCGCCTCGCGGTGCGCCCGCCCGGCGCCGGTCGGAGTGCACGGCGCGACACCTCCCATGCAGGATGCACGCAATGGTCCGGATCGAATCTCCCCGTCGGTCGGTCGATCGGTACGCTTGGCTGCCGCCGGCCCTCTCCGCCGTCATTCTGGTGGCGATCGCCATCAGCCTCGCGCTCCTGGGCCGGCGATTCCCGGCTGCCGCGGCCCGGCTCGGCGTCGGCCCGGAGGGACTGCGGGTCTTCAACCTGGGGGTAGTGATCTTCGCCGCCCTGGCGCTCTGGAGGGCCTGGAGCCGAGCCCGGGCGGCGTTCCGTCTCCGTCGCGAGGGGCGGCGGGACAGCCAATCCTGACGCATCGACCCGGGTCCGGCACGTCCCTTGCGGGGTTGTCTCGGGGTCACTCCACCTGGGGGGAGCCGTACGGCATGGAGCGGATGCGCGGAATCGCCTATTTCAGTCAACTCATCCACGCGCTGGAGCTGCGGCCGGGGGCCGGGACGGGCGCGTGGCTGCGACCTTTGCTGTTGGCGGTGCGCCAGGCGACCGGCGCCCGGGCCGTCTACCTCGGCGCAACGCATGATCGCGGCTGGACCTGCCGCGCGCTGGTGGACGACGAACTGCGCGAGGCGCAAGTACGGCGCCTGGGGGGACTGGCCCGCCGCCTCTCCGCGACCGGGCAGACTGTGCTCGAGCCGGTGCTGCGGCGGGGTGGTCTTTTCCGCGCGCCGCTCGACGGGCTCGAGGGAGTCCGGGTGGCGGGATATGGAGCCGTCGGCCTGCCGGGCGCCGGACCGCACCGCGGCTGGTTGGTTGCGTTGCGGGCGGTCGATTCGCCCCCCTTCGATGCCGACACCCTGCTGGTCCTGACCCTCGCGGCGGAGGTGGCCGCCGTGGCGAGCGCCAACGATGATCTCTGGCGCGGCCAGGAAGAACTCGCCATGACCGATGGCTTGACGTTGATCCCGAACTACCGCTTTCTGCGCCAGGCGGTCGACGCGGAGGTGGCCACCGCCCTGCGCCGGGACGAGCACTTCACGGTGGTGATGGTCGACGTCGACAACCTCAAGGTCTACAATGCGGCGCATGGTCACCTCGCGGGGAGCGAGGTGTTGCGGCGGCTGGCCCGCATCCTGCGCGAGAGCGTCCGCCGTTGCGACATGGTGGGGAAGTACGGGGGCGATGAGTTTCTCCTCGTCCTCCCCCGGACGCAGCCCGAAGGTGGTGTGGTCCTGGCGGAACGCGTGCGTCGTCGTGTCTCCGAGTCGCTGCGCGGGCTCGCCGGCGAGGCGCTCTCGTGCAGCTTCGGCGTGGCCGGGTTCCCCGAGCACGGGTGCGACTTCGAGAGCCTGATCCGGGCGGCCGACCATGCTCTCTACCAGGCCAAGGGGGGAGGGCGGAACGCGGTGGTCAGCGAGGCGGCCAGCCGATCAGTTCACGGGGACGGCGAGAGCCGGGAGGCGGCTTGACCGACGGCTACGCGCTTCTGATTTCGCTCGCCTACGTGATGGTCATCGTCGGCGCGGCGGAGGCGCTGCGCCGCGGTGGACGGGTCTCCTTCGGGGTCTCGCGCAAGATTATCCATGTCGGGATCGGCACGTGGATCCTCCCCACCCTTCTTCTCTTCGACTCGAGATGGATCGCGGCCTCGCCGCCCGCGCTCTTCGTCCTTCTGAACCTCCTCAGCCTGCGCGGCCGCTGGACGCGCGCCATGGACGCCGAGGCCGGCTCCAATGTCGGCACGGTCCTCTTTCCGCTCTCCTTCGTGCTCCTCATCGTGCCGTTCTGGGCGATCCCGGGCGGCCGGGCCGCCACCGCGGCGGGGATCCTCTGCCTGGCGTGGGGGGATGCCGCGGCCGCGCTGGTCGGGCAGCGCTGGGGCCGCCACCGCTATCGGGCCGGTGAAGGCTGGCGCTCGGTCGAGGGCTCGGCCGCGATGTTCGTCTGTTCCCTGGCCGCCGTCGCCGTCGCGGGGTTCGCGGTCGGACCCCCCTTCGGCCTTCTCCCGGTCGTATTGGGCGCGGCGGTCGCGACCGGCCTGGAGGCGGTCGGACGGCGCGGGGCCGACAATCTGATGGTGCCGGTCGGGACCACTCTCTTCCTCTGGGGACTGGGACAGATTCCATTCATCCGCTAGACTCGCCGCAGGGCGGACCCGGGCGAAGTCCCTCCATGGAGGGAGGATCTCCGTTCGGGAGGGAAGCCGGGCCCCATCGGCCGCCCGCGGAGGAGATCTGCCATGCAGCGCACCCATGCCCCCTCATCCCGGGCCACGATCCTGGACGCACGGGTGGGCGCCGTGCACGGGGCGCGCCGCGCCTTCCTCCCATGCCTGGTCGCCGCGGCGTTGCTCGGGAGCGCGATTTCGCCCGCGCCGGCGCAGTTCGGGCAGAACAAGGTGCAGTACCGCGACCGGACCTGGTCGGTGGTCAAGACCGAGCACTTCGAGCTCTACTTTCGCGACGGTCTGCGCGAGACGGCCGTCGATGCCGGCCGGATGGCCGAACGGGCCTACGACCGACTGTCGGCCATGCTCGACCACCGTCCCGAAGGCCCGATCCCGATCGTCCTCTACGGTTCGCAGACCGAGTTCCAGCAGACCAATGTGATTCCCGACTTCCTGGGAGAGGGAACCGGCGGGTTCACGGAATACACCAAGCGGCGGGTGGCGCTGCCGCTGACCGGGTCGTACGGCGACTTCGATCATGTCCTGACGCACGAGCTGGTTCACGCGTTCATGCTCGACATCTTCGCGGGGGGGCGCGAGCGGTCGCTCCTGGGGACGGGTCGGTACGATCCGCCGCTCTGGCTGGCGGAGGGGATGGCAGAGTATCTCTCGATCGGCGAGGTCGATCCGCTGACGGAGATGTGGCTGCGGGACGGAGCCCTGCAAGGTTACCTGACCTCGATCGCGCAGCTCGAACGGACCTACGACATCCGGATCTACCGCTACGGTCAGGCACTCGTCGCCTACCTGGGAGCGACCTACGGCGACGAGGCCCTGGGCCGGATTCTGAAGCGCCTGCCGCACGACCGCTCGGTCGACCGTGCGCTGGAAGAGGTCGTCGGTCTTCGCTTGAAGAAACTCTCCGAGGACTGGACCGAGGCGGTGCGGCGCCAGTATCTGCCGCAGATCCGTGATCACCAGAAGCCCGAGGAGTTCTCCTTCCGCCTGACCGACGCGAGGCAGGTTTCCGCCGGACTGAACTGCACGCCGGCGCTGGCGCCGGACGGCGCGCTCATGGCCTACATCTCCGACCGCTCGCTCTACAACGACCTCTATGTCGCCTCGGCGCTGACGGGGGAAATCCAGCAGCGGCTGGTCAAGAGCGAGCGGCGGGCCGACTTCGAGAGTCTCCGCTTCTTCCGCAGCTCGATGGACTGGTCGCCGGACGGGGGAAGTCTGGTCTTCGTCACGCAGCGCGGCGGACGCGACGAACTGGCGGTGATGGATCCGCGGAGCGGACAGCTCCGGCGGCGCATCGAGGTTCCGCTCGACGGCGTTCTGAGTCCTTCCTTCTCCCCCGACGGCGAATGGATCACCTTCGCGGGGCTGACCGGCGGACGCTCGGACCTCTATCGCGTGCGAGTCGAGGGCGACCGACTGGAACGCCTGACCGAGGATCGTTACCTCGTGCAGGAACCACGCTACTCCCCTGATGGCAAAAAGATCGTCTTCGTCTCGGACCGCGGGGTGGAGGCCGACTTCGACAACCTGATCTTTTCCGAGCCGAGGCTGGCCTTCTACGACCTCGCCGCTCGGAAGGTGGAGGTCCTGCCCGCGCAGGCCGGCACGAACATCAGCCCGCACTTCTTCCCGGATGGACGGCACCTCCTCTTCGTCTCCGACCGCAGCGGAATCCCCAACCTCTGGATCCGGGACCTCACGACCTCCGAGGACCGCCGGATCACCGACATCCTGAGCGGGATCAGTGGCGTCACCGAGACGAGCCCCACGGCCTCCCTCTCGCGGACCGGCAATCGCGTCGTCTTCTCGGCCTTCAGTCGCGGCACCTGGGATCTCTTCGCGATCAAGGATCCGCTCTCGCTGTGGGATGAGGGGACGCGCTGGGACGGTCCCTACCCGGTGACCTACCAGGCCGGGACCGGTTTCGAGACCTCGGCCGGCCTTCCGGCCGCGGTCGAAGCGGACTCGACGGCGGTCGTGGAAGCGGAGCCGCCGGAGGCGCCCCCGGCTGAGGTCGCGGCGGTTGTGGAAGAAGGGGCGCCCGATCGCTTCGATCGGCTCGATTCGCTCCTGGCCGCGATCGACTCGATCGCCCCGCCTCCCGGCCGCGGCCCGCGGCGCGTCGTGGTCCCGCCTCCGCGGATGCCCGGTCCCGCCGACACCTCCGCCCCGACCCTCGCCGTCGCGAATGTGATCGCGGAGAACCGGACCCTGCCCGACTCCGGCGCATTCGTCATCGATCGCTACCGGACCCGTTTCTCGGCCGACTACGTCGCGGCCAACGGCTTCTTCGCCGGCAATGTCGGCGTGGCCGCCCAGAGCCTCCTGCAGTTCTCCGACATGCTCGGGGACCAGGTTCTCGTCGTGGGCGCGAGCGTCTACGGCAGCCTCAGCGACGCTGATCTGCTCTTCGAGTACTACAACCTCCGGCGCCGGGTCACCTGGGGAGTCAGCGCGTTCCAGTACCGGAACGACTACTACATCTACGCCGCCTCGTCCGACGACGAATTCATCAGTCAGATCTACCGCGGGGCCAGCCTCATGCTGCAGCGCCCCTTCAACCGCTTCCGCCGCCTCGAGGGATCTCTCGATGTCCTCTCGGTCTCGGAGGAGGTCTACCGCCAGAGCTTCTACTCGGGCCGGTACGACGAGCGGATCTCGCGCCGCGAGAACCTGCTCTATCTCGCGCCGGGAGCGGCGCTCGTCTTCGACAACGCCATCTGGGGCTCGACCGGCCCGATCAGCGGCGGCCGCTCGCGCTATGGCGGCGAGATCGCGCTGGGCGATCTCAATTTCCACAACGTCATGTTCGACCTGCGCCGGTACCTGAACCTGCGGCAGCGGTATGTCCTGGCCGCGCGCGCGATCGGCGCGGTGAGCCGGGGCGAGGATCCGCAGTACTTCGGGCTCGGGGGGCCGTACACCCTGCGCGGGTACCCCTATGGGGAGTTCCGCGGGACCCGCGCCGCGCTCCTCAACGTCGAGTTGCGGTATCCCCTGATCGAGTACCTCAGTCTGGGATTCCCGTTGCCGCTGACGCTGGGCGGCGTGCGCGGGGCGCTCTTCTTCGACGCGGGGGCGGCCTGGTCGGAGGACGAGACCTTCCGTCCGTTCCGGGTGACCGACGGCATCCTGCGCGCCGAATCGGTGCGGGCTTCCTACGGCGTCTCGGCGGGACTCAATGTCGGATTCACCGTCCTGCGCTGGGACCTCGCCTGGAGGACGAATCTGGCGCGAACGCTGGGCCAGCCCCGCGGGTACCTCTCCCTCGGCCTGGACTTCTGACGCGTGATCTCCGCGCGCGCCGCCTCGATCCTGGCTCCGGTCGCGTTCCTCCTCGCGATGGCGGCGCTCTTCCACCTGACCGCGCCGGCGACGGGCTCCGAGGACGGAAACCTCATCCTCGATCGCGCGGCGCGCTGGGCGGGCGCTGCGCCCCCGGAGGAGGCCGCCCCGGTCTACCCCGCCTCCACCGCCTGGATCGCGGCGCCGCTCAGCCTGGCGCAGCGGGTCGGGATGGCCCTCGCGGAAGAACCGTCCCGCGACTATCTCGAGCGGACCCGCGAGGGGTGGCGTCGGTCGCTCCGCCTTGTCTTTTGCCTGCTGGGCGCTCTGGTCGTGCTCGAGGCGCTGGCCTGGGGCGCAGAGCTCGAACGGTCGATCTCCGGCGGCGCTGTGGCGGAGGGGCGGCCCGGCCGTCGTTGGTGTCGCGGCGAGGGCGTCATGCCGGCGGCGTTGACGGCCGGCCTCCTCGTGGCCACGCCCGCCCTGGCGCTATCGGTGGCGCACCTTCTTCCAGCGATGCCGGCCGCGCTTCTCGCAATCCTCTTGCTGCGGGCCACGACCGCGTCGAGGCTCGCGATGACATCCAGCCGGTGGCGAACGATCCTCGCGATCGCGACCTCGGGGCTCCTCCTGGCGTGGTTTTCGTTTCTCTGGCCGGTCGTCGCTCTCACCTGGGGAGTGAGCCTCATCCGTTCGTCCCGACGGCGGAGCGGAGTCGGACTCGCGTGCGCGTCGATCCTCGTCGCGTTGGCCGTCGGTCCCGGATATCTCCTGCATCCACTCGAGATCCCGCGCGCGATCTTTGGCGAGTGGCATCGGGAGGGTGGTTGGGGTGGGCCCGGGGGGGATGTCCCGTGGGACCTCCTGGGTCTGGTCCTCCCCCTCGGGCCGGGCGCGTTCCTGCTTCTCGCGGCGGCGGTGCTGGCCGGGTTTCGCCATCGCTCCTCCTCCTTCCTCTGCCTGCCGGCTCTGCTCTGGGTGGTGGCGGTGGCGGTGCCGGCCGCGAGCGGCGTCCAGCGTCCCGCGTCGGTGCAGTGGAGCGTCGCACCGATCCTGGCGAGTTGGGGGGTGGCGGTGCTGGGCTCGTCCCGACTCCGCTTCCGTTCGCTGGCGCGGGCCTTGACGATCGCCGTGCTCGTCGCGGCGCTGCCCGCCCGCGTGGCGCTGAGCCGCCAGTCGCGGGACGAGAGCGAACTGCAACGCGTGGTGCGCGCGGAGCTTTCGCAGCGAGCGGCGGCGAACGACCTCGTCCTGTCGGAGGTGTCGTTCGCGGAGGATGGACGGAACGAGGACCCGGCCGCCGAGAGGCTCCTCTTCGTCCTGCCGCGCGACAGCCGAAACCCGGGACGCTACGACTACGCCTACTGGCCGCGCTGGTACGCCGGATTCCGCTGGGTCCTCCTCTCCTCCGGCCGCGTGCGAGAGCAGGTCGAGCGTCCCGACGCCCGTCTGCCACGCTCCTTCTACGCCGCCGTCGAGCATGACGGCGTGCTGGTGCACGAGTGGGGGGGAGCGGCGCGTGGCTATCGCCTCTACCGCTTGCGGGACGGCTCGGCCTGGAACCGCCCCTTCACGGAGGGTGAACTGCGCGCGATCGAGGGAGGCCCCGGGACCGCGTGGTTCGTCGGTCGCCTCGCGTCGGCCTACCTGGACGCCGGTGCGCCGCGGGTCGCGGAGGCGTTGCTGCGGCGCGGACTGGAGTGGGAGCCGGGGGCGCCGGGGTTGCACAACAATCTCGGAACGGTCTACCTGCGGCTCGGTGACTTCGGGGCGGCGGCGGGGGCGTTCGAAGAGGGATTGCGCCGTGAGCCCGACTCCTTCGAACTGGTCTGGAATTTCGGCCTCGCCTGTTCGGGCGCAGGGCTGTGGGGGCGGGGCGAGGCGCTCTTCCGCCGCGCCGCGGCGATGCGTCCGGATTACGCGCCGGTCCACTACGAACTGGCACGGACCTTCATCGGGCAGGACAAGGCCGACCTGGCGCGGCAGGCGTTTCAGCGTTATCTCGAACTCGCCCCGGCTTCCCCGCGACGGGCCGAGATCGAGGGGGTGCTAGCCCGGCTTCCGGCCGCCTCCAGTGGAGGAGGTTGATCCGATGCGCGTCCTGATCTACCTCCCGAACTGGATCGGCGATGCGGTCATGGCGCTGCCGGCGGTGCTGCGCCTGGGGGACGCTCGTCCCGAGTGGGAGATTCTGCTCTTCGCGCATCCGCGAGTGCGGCCGCTCTTCGAGGGATTCGACGAGCCGTATCGGCTCCTCCCCGCGGCGCCGGAGCGCGGCGGAGGATGGCGGGCGTTTCGCCATGTCGTTCGGCGGCTGCGCGACGAGAAGGCGGACGCCGCCCTCCTGCTCGCCGGGTCGGCGCGGTCCGCCGCGGTGACGCGCGCCGCGGGGATCCCGCGCGTTCTCGGCTGGCCCACCGACGGCCGCCTGTGGCTCCTCACCGACCCCGTCGGGAGACCGACCCGGCGGCGGCTGCAGCGGGAGCAGTTCCTCGCTCTCGCGGAGAGCTTCCTGCGGCGAGTCGCGGAGCGAGACGATCATGCCAACCCTCGATCCGCCTGGCCCGAGCGCCTGCCGTTGCGCGCCGAGGAGATCTCGTGGGAGCGCCGGTTCCGCGCGGAACAGGGGGGCGCGGATCGAGTGATGATCGCGCTGGCGCCCGGCGCCACCTACGGCCCGACCAAACGCTGGCCGGAGGAGAGTTTCCTCGAACTCGCGCGCCGCCTGGTCGGGCGGGGCTTCGAGGTCGCCTGGATCGGCGGAGCGGCCGAGACGGAGCTCTGCGCGCGCCTCGCGGCCGCGACCGGGCCGGGGGCGCACTCCTTCGCGGGGCGTCTCTCGCTGCGCGAGACGCTCTCCCTGCTGGCCGGCGTTCGGGTGACCGTCAGCAACGACTCGGGCGCGATGCACCTGGCGCAGGCGGCGGGATCCGCGGTGGTCGGAATCTTCGGCTCCACGGCGCCGGAGTGGACCGGCCCGGTCGGCGAGATGGCGCTCGTTGTCCAACACCCGGTTCCGTGCGCCCCCTGTTTCCGCCCCGAGTGCCCCTTCGCGCTCGAGTGCCTGACCGGAATCACGGTCGACGCGGTCGAGCGGGCGATCGACGAGCTCTGCACGCGGAGCGCGGGGCGGCCCGGTCGACCGGCGCTCTTCCTGGATCGGGACGGTGTCGTGATCGAGGAGGTGAACTACCTCGTCCATCCCGAAGATGTGCGCCTGATCCCCGGCGTGGCCGCGGCTTTGCGACGGCAGCGGGAGGCGGGACGGGAGATCGTCGTGGTCACGAATCAGTCCGCCGTGGCGCGTGGACTGATCGATCGCGCCGGCCTGCAGCAGGTCCACGCTCGCCTGCACCAGTTGCTCCGCGCCGAAGGGGTGCGACTGACCGGCCTCGAATTCTGTCCACACCACCCGGAGTTCACCGGCCCTTGCGCCTGCCGCAAGCCGGAGCCGGGGATGCTGCGCCGGGCGGCGCACCGGCATGACCTCGATCTGTCGCGGTCATGGATGATCGGGGACACCGGCTCCGATCTGGCCGCGGGGCGCGCCGCGGGCTGCCTCGTCGGTCTCGT
Source organism: uncultured bacterium (assembly GCA_964371055.1). GTDB lineage: Bacteria > Eisenbacteria > RBG-16-71-46 > CAIMUX01 > CAIMUX01 > CAYJLF01. The sequence goes on from CAYJLF010000008.1 coordinate 202,438, forward strand.
CCTTTCGGGACACGGGCGGCGGACTGCGGCGCGGATCGATGCGGGGGAGCTTCAGTCGCCCGATCGGGTGGCGGACGATCTGCCGGAGTTGCTCTCGTTGCTGCCTCTCTCCGGCGAAGCCCCCGGCGCCGCCGCCAGCGCGTAGGCCAGTCCGTCCGGCGCCGGCCGGTAGGCGAAAGCGTGAAGCCGTTCCTCCGATCGGGCCGGCCAGAGTCCTTCGCGCGGGAGCTCGTCGAGGCTGGCCGGATAGCGTCCGGCCCGGATGCGGCGCAGTTCCAGGAAGTGGCGCAGGGCGCGCTCGGTCTCGAAGTGCTCGCGGGCCTGCGCCTCCAGGCGCACCTCCCGTCCGGTCTCTGACTCGGTCAGGCGATGCGCACTCCACCCCGCCGCGATCGCCGCGCCGACGAGGAGGACGGCGCCGATCGGAGCCAGTCGAGGCGATGTCCTTCGGGCCGGCTCGCCGCCCCCTTCGCCCGCGGTCGCTCCCTTCCCGCGCATCGCGATCCGGACCAGACCGCGCTGTCGCAGCGCCGTCAAGGTCTGCAGGAGATCGTACTCCGAGAGGCCGGTCTCCTGGACCAGGCGCCGGATCGACCGGCGACCGTCGCACTGCCGCGCCACGGCCGGCGTCACCCAGCGATCGGGGAGATCCCATTGCTCGAACATGCCGGGGCGCACGGCTCCGACCACGTGTGGAATCGCGTCTGGAGCGAGTCCTCCGGCGCGCAGCTCCGCCGTCTCGTCCAGGCGCCGCATCGACTCCAGCACGATCTCCTCGAGATGGTAGGAGGTCGCCGGGGCCCGGCTGGCGGAAGATGGTTCGAAGCGGAAGAGCCCATGATCCCAGAGGAGGATTTGATCCACCGTTCCCTGCACGACGAAGCGGTGGACCGCCTCCAGTTCGTCGGCCTCGAGGCCGCAGTGAAGGCGGAGCGCCTCAGGCTCGCGGTGTTCACCGGCCGAACGCCAGGAGCGGGCCTGACGGGAGTCGCAGAGCGCCAAAAGGACGAGCGTCTCCAGGAGAGGATCGGGGTCCTGCGGCCGGGTGGCGTAGCAGCCCTGCAGGCGCCCCTCGTGGAACTGCAGCTCGCGCCGCTGGCGGGATGACTCGACCTCGAGACTGCCGGTTTTCCGCTGCAGTCCGATCAGCTGCAGGGTCTCGAGCATGGTGAAGTCGTGGAAACTGCCGTTCAGCGACATGGTTCACCTCAAGCCGCGAGTCGATCGACGTCCCGCTCGAAAAAGGCGCGAAGCCCGCCGTCCCGCCGTGCCGCCAGCCGCAATCCGAGCGCGTTGGCGGCCATGGCGGCGAGCGCCAGGAGAAGCGCCAGCCGTGGGGCGATGGTCGCATCCGCCGCGCCCGTGGGAAGAATCCAGAGCGGATGCGACCAGCTCGGCGCCGTCCAGAGCGTGAGCGCCAGGCCGGCGAGGATCGCGGACGGCGCCCCGGCGATCGGATGGCCGCGGACGGCGCACCCCACGCCGGGCAGCAGGTACTCCAGCCAGGGACGGACGCGCGACCAGGACGAAGGTCGCTCCTCGATCAGGCGCTGCAGGAGGATGCGGGTCGATTGCCCGATCCCCGCCGTCCCGACCTGGCCGGCGCAGGCGCGGCAGTAAGCGCGGCGATCGGCGCGCCGGAGGCAGCGACGGCAGATCGGTGCGCCGCACTGGAAACAGACATGGGGCGCCGGCTGTCGGCGCAGGTGCCCACCGACCAGAAGGCCGATCATGACCGCGAGGAGGAGCACCGGCCCCGACCAGACCGGATGTCCCAGCGGGAGGATCGCGAGGAGAGGGCGGGGGACCGTGCCGGCCGGTGCGCGGCGAAGCTGCCAGGACCAGAGATCGGCCGCGGAGAGCTCGGCCTCGATGGGAGAGCGCGGGACAGCTCCCGGCGCGACGCGTCCGATCGCGCGCAGCCGTTCCAGATCGATCGTCGCGGCCTCTTCCATCGCGGCGTCGGCCGCTACGTAGTCGCTTCGCTCGGCGTAGACGAGGCCGAGGTTGTACTGTGCCTCGAAGCAGGCGGGATCGTGGGCCGAGGCGCGCCGGTAGTGCTCGATCGCCGCGGCCGGAAATCCCGCCCGGAGGCGCGCGGTGCCGAGGTTCGTTTCGATCACCGCGGGAGGGAGTTCCGCCCTCCCGGCCGCAGTGGCGAGGCGAGAAAGCGCATCGGCGATCCGTCCCTCCCGCGAAGCGCGGAGAGCGTGGAGATAGTTGGGTGCGGCCCCGTCCGGCTCCGCCGCGAGCCAGGCGTCGAGCGCCGCCGAGTTCGGGCCGGAGGCGGGGTCGCGCTGGATCTCGGCGATGAGAGATGCGTCCCGCCCGTCGGGAGCATGACCCCAGAGCGGCCTGACGGCCATCAGCACCGGGCCGGCGATCAGGATGCAGGCGGTGGCCGCGAGGGTCAGGATCCTCTCCCGGGATGAGAATCGGAACGAGGATGCGAAGGCCCACGAGAGCAACGTCCCGGCGACACCGGACCCGGCCACGAACGGAAGAGCCAGCATGCACCACGCGCCCGGACCCGCGGCGCGACCGGCCGGCAGCGACCAGGCGAGGTACTCGCTCATCATGTGGTGCAGCGCGCGCGCGTGTCGGACCAGGATCCCCAGGAGGAGGAGGAGCGAACCGAGGACGAGCGCCATCGCGGTCCCGGGGACGATGTGCGATACGATCCACCTCGATGCGCGATAGTCGGTCAGGATGATCCCGGCGAGTCCCCGCGCTTCGGCGGCGGCGCGGCTCGGTTCCGTGAGGGCGTAGAGCCGGAGGAGCGCCAGGCGTGGGGGGATCGCTCCGGGATCGAGCACGGAGGCCTCGCTCCATCGCGCGATCGCGTCTCCCCGGTCGCCCGATCGTTCCGCCTCCGTCGCCCGGATGGCCGCGTCGAGGGCGGTGAGAGTCGAAGGGGGCGGGATCGGGGGGGGCGTCGCGGAGCGGATCGACGTCGCGGCCGTCGCCAGGAGAATCAGGACGAGCCACGTCCGCCCCAGACGTCGAAGCGGCCGGAATGCCGCGGGGTTCAGCAGCCTCGACCCAGGATTCGCACGACCGCTCGGGGCGTGTTCGGGATGGGTCGGGTCGAGGGCGTGACGGGATCGGGTTGACACGTGCCGGTACCTCCAGACCGAGGTGCCGCCGGGTTCGACGGCTGTCTTTCCTTTGGGTTATCGGCAGGTCGAGGGGAGTTCTTCATCATCGCGGTGCGGCCCCGAGCGCGCCATGACGGGATCGACAAAAGGGTTGCTCCGTCTTGAGATCTGTAGGATTCTCCCGGCGGGTGCCGCACCTTCCGACGGGGTGGGGGGCGGGGCCGTGGAGCGGGGGCTGGACATCCGCCGCCGGCAGTAAGCCTGCCGTCCGGCGGGATGCCGAATGGGCATATCGAGGAGAGAATTCCATGTACCGTCGTAGCCTTCTTCTGCGCTGGGGTTGGGTGCTTCTCACGGCCGGGTTGATGTTGGGCGTCGGAATCGCGATGGCACAGGAAGGCGGGGCGCCCCCGGCCCAGCCGGCGGCCAAGTCCGGATCCGGCCTGGTCGATTGGTTCCAGAAGGGGGGCGTCTTCATGTGGCCCCTGCTGCTGGCCTCCATCATCGGGCTAGCCGCCATCATCGAGCGGTTCGTCACGCTGCGCCGCGCCTCCGTCGACACCCGCAAGTTCATCGGACGGGTGGTCGACGATCTCCGCCAGCACGGGATCCGCGCGGCGGTGGAGACCTGCCAGAACACCCGCGGCCCGATCGCGGCGATCGTCCACAGCGGCCTGACGAAAGTCGACCAGGGGCCGGAGGCCGTCGAGAAGGCGATCGAGTCGGCCGGCGGGATCGAGGTCTCCTTCCTGCAGCGCGGCCTGATCGTCATGGCTTCCGTCGCCAACATCGGCCCGCTGCTCGGCTTCCTCGGCACGGTCTCGGGGATGATTCACGCCTTCGAGGCGATCGCCGCGGCCGACCAGGTCAGCGCCAAGCTGGTTGCCTCCGGCATCTCCGAGGCTCTGATCACGACCCAGGCCGGACTTCTCATCGCCATTCCGGTGCAGAGCTTCTACAACTACTACATCGCGCGCATCGACCGCTTCGTGGTGGAGATGGAAGAGAGTTCCATCGATCTCATCAACGAGATCGAGAAGGGGACCTTCAAGAAGTAGGGGGCGGACCGGCTCTCAGCCGGCAAGGACGGACGATATGAAAATTCGTGGACGACCCAAGCCCAGCGGGGAGATCCCGCAATCGTCCCTGGGGGACATCGCGTTCCTCCTCCTGATCTTCTTCATCGCGACGACGATGTTCGACATCGAGATGGGAATTCCGCTGGTGCTGCCGGGGAACATTTCGCAGTCGGTGACGGTCAACCGGAAGAACGTCCTGACCGTCTCGAGCGATGCGACCGGCGCGCTCTACGTCGACGGAGAGTCGATCACTCCGAGCGATATCCACCTGCGGGTGGAACAGCGCCTGGCTGAAAATCCCGAACTGGTGGTCTCGATCGAGACCCACCCTGACGCCAAGTACGGCGCGATGATCACGATGCTGGACGAGGTGAAAAAGGCCAAGGCGGGGAAGATCTCCCTGCGCATGAGCCGCGGCTGACGATGCCCGGACCTCAGGTCCCGGCCAAGGCGGACCGCGCTCGGTCCGCGGGAGTGATGATCCGATGAGACTCAAGCGGACAGTCGGGTCGGATGCGGGGATACCGACCGCCTCGACCGCCGACATCGCGTTCCTGCTGCTCATCTTCTTCCTGGCCACCACCATCTTCAAGATGGAGAACGGCCTTCCGGTGAATCTGCCCCGGGCGGAGATGGGGCAGAAGGTCCCCAAGCAGAAGACAGCCCATGTCTACCTGGACGCGGGGGGGAACATCTCCATCGACGATCTCCTGATCCAGATGGAAATGATCGAGCCGATCCTCGCCAAGAAGCTCTCCGCGAACTCGACGCTCATCGTGGGGCTCACGATCGACGAAGCGGTCCCCTACAACCTGGCGGACGACGTGATGGAGCAGTTGAAGCGGGCGAACGCACTCAACACATCCTTCACCATCTCACCGGCCGAGAAGGGGTGATCCCCGGAAGGAGTCGGACGCCATGGCGATCTACATCGATACCCTGACCCAGTCCGAGCACTTCAAGCTCAAGTCGAGCTACAACCGGGTCTTCACCTACGGGTTCATCGCGGCGATCGTGGTGCACGTCCTGGCCGCGATCTTCTCCCCGCCCTATACCCCGACCCCGTACCAGCTCCGGGAGAAGCAGGTCCAGGTGATCGAACTGCCCGACGCGATCGTGATCCCGCCGCCGCCGGCCGACATCGTGCGACCCGAGCTGCCGCAGGAAATCGACATCAGCGACACCGGGGGGGACGATTCCGCGATCATCGCCTCGACCGACTTCAACCCGTTCGCCCCGCCGGCGATCCCCGACGCCAGCCAGCTTCAGGGCGACGGGCAGGCGGAGGTCTTCGTCGCCTATGACACGGCGCCGGAGCCGGTCCACACCGAGGCGCCGATCTATCCCGACCTGGCCCGGCAGGCCGAGGCGGAAGGCACCGTCAATGTCCTCATCACGATCGACGAGACCGGCCGGGTGGTGAACGCCGTCGTGCAGTCCTCCGACGCCATTCAGTCGTTGCAGGAAGCGGCGGTGGCCGCGGCTTACAAGTGGCTCTTCAAGCCGGCCCGGCAGCGGGACCAGGCGGTAAAGGTCAGGATCGTCATCCCCTTCCGCTTCTCGCTCGACTAGCGGACGGCGCGCGGTACGCCCTTCGGTTCGAACCGGACCGGATTCCCGGAAGCCCCGGGGATCCGGTTTTTCTCTGCTCCGCCCGGCCGCGGGGCGGCGACGGCGCAACCCCTTTCCGGACGCGCGCGTACTTCGCCTGCATCGCGCCCGATCGGCCCCGGCGCAACGGGGGTGCGCGGACGCGGATTCGGTCCTACAATGCCGTGCGTGCCGGGCGGGAAAGCCCTGCCGTGCCCCGGCGCCGGTGGAGCGGAGAGCAGAGGAGGAGTGTGCATGTCGAGAACCTGGAGTGGACGCGCGCGGCGGACGCGGGAAGGCGTCGGCGTGGCGGCCGGCCCGTGGTCAGCGCGACTCGGTCGAACCGCTCTGGCCTTCGTGGCCGTCGCCGTCGTGATCGGCTCGAGCGCGGTGTTCGCGGCCGACGAGTCGGGGCCGGATCTGAGCCGACCCCTGTCGCTGGCGCAGCTGGAAGAGCTCGCTCTGTCCCGCAACCTCTCGATCGCTCAGGCGCTCTCTTCGGAACAGATCTCGCGGGGAGCGCGCCTGGGGGCGTGGTCGGCCCTCCTGCCGAGCCTCCGCGCCAGCCTGCAGTTCAACCAGACCAGCTATAACTACTCGGCCGGGCGCGTCGATCCGAACACCGGGCGGGACCTGCTCGAGGAGGGGACGGACGACGAGTACGGCCTGAGCCTCAATGGCGGCATGAGCCTCGTCGATCTCCCCTCGTGGTACGCTGCCCGGAGCGCGGGGAAGAGCCTGGCGGCGGCGGGCGCCGGGGCCGAGGACGCGCGTTCCCAGATCCTTTTGCAGACCCGCACCCAGTACTATGCCCTGGCTCGCTCCGAGGAACTGGCCCGCGTGGCGCGCGAGTCGGTGGAACTGCGGCAGGAACAGCTGCGGCGGGCCGAATCGCTCTTCGAACTCGGCTCGGTCGCCAAGAGCGACGTCCTGCAGGCCCAGGTGAACCTCGCGACCGCGGAGCGTGATCGGATCGCCACCGCGAATCGGGTGGAGCAGGTGCGGGCTTTCCTCGCGGTGCTGTTGGCCGTGCCGGTGGAGTCGAGGATCGAGATCGAGCCTCCCGCGCCGGTGGTGGAGATTCCCGCCCTGCCGGCCGAAGGAGAGCTGATCCGCCGCGCGCAGGAAGAGCGCGACGATGTCCGCCAGGCCCGCCACGCGCTCGAAGCCGCCCGGCTCACGGCGCGGGCGCGCAAGTTCGAACATCTCCCTTCCCTGGCGGCCGGCTACAGCTACTCCAAGCAGCAGGATGCGGTCGCCGACGTCTTCAAGGATTCGAAGCGGGATGCTCGCTGGGGCTACAGCGTCGGGCTCTCCATGAATGTCTTCGACGGCCTCGCCGCCGAGGCCGGCGCGCAGCGGGCGACCGCCGAAGCCCGGTTGAGGGAGGAGCAGCTCCGCGCGGCGGAACTGCAAGCCGCCCTGGCCGTTCGCGAGGCGCTGCTGGCGATCAAAGACGCGTCGGAAGCGCTCGTCTCCTCTCGCGAAGGAGTGCGACTCGCCGAGGAGAGCGTGCGGCTGCAGAAGGCGCTCTACGAGAGCGGAGGGGGCACCCTCCTGGAGTGGAACAACGCGCAGGTCGAACTGACCCGGGCGCGCGTCGCGATCGTTGAGGCCGAATCCGACCTGCGCGTGGCCGAGGCGCAGCTCGAGCGGGCGGCCGGCGGACCAGTCCGGCCGTAACGGCCGCGTGAGAGGGGGGTGCATGCGAAGGCCGGGCAGGGGGGTCTGGATCGCCGTCGGAGCCGTGGTGCTGGTCGCCGTCTTCGTCGTGGCGAGCCTCTCGAACTCTGAGCGGAAGAAACGGGGCGTCGAGGTGCGGTACGAAGCGGTGAAGCGCGACCGGATCGAGTCGTGGGTGCGTGCTCCCGGCCGGGTGCAGGCGGAACGGCTCGTGCAGGTCTCCTCCAACGTCACCGGGCGAATCCGGACGCTGGCCGTGCGCGAGGGCGACGCCGTCCAGAACGGTGACCTCCTGCTCGAGCTGGACGACGAGCGCTACCGCTCGGCCGTGGCCGGCAACGAAGCGCTCGTCCAGGGCGCGGCGGCCGATCTCGAGCTGGCCGAAGCGCAGGCCGCACTCTCGCGGCAGACGCTCCTGCGCCAGGAGAAGCTGCTCGAAGCGGGCCTGGTCTCCTCCGAGTCGATCGAATCGGTTCGCACCCAGGCGCGGGTCGACGCCGCGCGCGTCACCTCCGCCCGCGAGGAACTGAGGCGCCGGCGCGCGTCCCTCGACGAGGCCCGGAAAGACGTGCAGGAGACGGTCTTTCGGGCCCCGATCGACGGCATGGTGACGGCGCTGAACGTCGAGGTGGGAGAGAATGTCATCACCGGCACGATGAACAACCCCGGTACGGTGATCCTGACCGTGGCCGACCTCGACACGATGGAGGTCGAAGCGGAGGTCGACGAGACGGACGTAGTGCGGGTCCGGCCCGGCCTGTCGGCCCGGATCGAGGTCGATGCCTGGGAAGACACGACGCTCGCCGGTGTCGTGCGGGCGGTCGGTATGTCGGGACGACGGGGCTCGACCGGACAGCAGCAGGGGACGAGTTTCAAGGTCGAAGTCAGGATCCTCGATCCGGCCGGCGATCTGCGTCCCGGAATGAGCGCGGAGGTCGAGGTGCTGGCCGGGGCGGCCGACTCTGCGCTCGTCGTGCCGATCCAGGCGTTGACCGCGCAGCCGGAACGGATCTGGGCCCGGTGGCAGGAAAGGCGCGAACGCCCGTCGTCTCGCTCCGGCTCGAGCCGCCGGAAGGCGGCCGAGGACGAAGCCGACACCCTGCGGGCGGGACGGAACGAGAAGCTGATCGACGGCGTCTTCCTCCATCGGGACGGGCGCGCCGTCTTCGTGCCGGTCGTCCTTGGGCTCCGCGGCGACACGATGATCGAAGTGGGGGGCGACCTCAAAGCTGGCGACGAGGTGATCACCGGCCCCTACCGAACCCTGCGCTCGCTCAAGGATCAGGACCCGGTTCGTCGGGAGAAGACGAAGTCGAAGAAGGAGCCGAAGGGCGAGGCGGAGGCGCGGTGATCCGATCGACGACGGACCGGCGCGGGAAAGGGGAAGGATGAGCCACGACACCGCCGATTCCGGTCCGGCTCGTTCCGGCGCCCGCGATCCCCTCATCCGCATGGAGGGAATCGAGAAGACCTACGAGGTCGGACAGGAGAAGGTGCTCGCGCTGCGTGAGGTCGATCTCGTGATCGAGCCGGGCGAGTATCTGGCGATCATGGGCCCTTCCGGTTCGGGGAAATCGACCCTGATGAACCTGATCGGCTGCCTCGATACGCCGTCGGCCGGCGTCTACTGGTTGGCCGGCCGCGCGGTGCAGAGCCTGAGTGAGGATGAACTGGCGGCGATCCGAAATCGCGAGATCGGCTTCGTGTTCCAGACCTTCAACCTCCTTCCCCGTTCGACCGCGCGCGGCAACGTCGAGCTGCCGCTGATCTATCGGGGCCTGCCGGCGGGCGAGAGGCGGGTGCGGGTCGAAGAGGCGCTCGCCGCGGTCGGCCTGGTCGACCGCGGCCATCATCGACCCAACCAGCTTTCCGGTGGACAACGCCAGCGCGTCGCCATCGCGCGCGCGCTCGTCACCCGTCCCAGCCTGATTCTGGCGGATGAGCCGACCGGCAACCTCGACACCGTGACCGGGGAGGAGATCCTTTCGGCCTTCAGCGACCTGCACCGCGCCGGAAACACCGTGCTCCTCGTGACCCACGAAGAGGACGTGGCGCGCCACGCCCGCCGCATCGTCCGGATCCGCGACGGGCGGATCGAATCGGACGAGCGTCGCGAGGCCTAGATGGAGTTCGGCGAGGCGATCGTCCTGGCGGTCCGAACGCTCTGGAGCAACCGCCTCCGATCTTTCCTGACGGTGCTCGGCAACGTCGTCGCGGTCCTCTCCGTCGTCGCCCTCGTTTCGGTCATCCAGGGACTGAACGCCTTCGTCGCCCGCGAGTTCACCATCACCGGATCGAACGGCTTCATCCTGACGAAGTTCGGGATGATCACGAACTACGAGGAGTATCTGAAGGCGCTGGCGAGGCCGGACCTCACCCTGGCGCAGGCGGAGGAGCTGGAGCGACGCCTCACGCTGGCCGCGGCGGTGGTGCCCGTGCACGACCTGCGGCTCTCCCTCCGGCGTGGCCGGCTGAGCGCCGCCGACGCGCCGGTGACCGGCGTCGGAGAAGGGTATCCGTTGATCGGGCGCTATCCGCTCGAGGAGGGACGCGAGCTGACCCGCACCGACGTCGATGGCCGGACTTCGGTCGCGATCATCGGTGCCCGCGTGAAGGAAAAGCTCTTCCCGCTCGAGGATCCGATCGGGCGCGACTTCCGGATCGGGGATCATCGCTACCAGGTCGTCGGGGTGATGGCGCGCCGGGGAGGGACCGCCACCTCCTCGCAGGACGACCAGGTGCTCGTGCCGGTAACGACGCTGCTGCGCCAGCAGGGGAGCGAGGGACGCAGCCTGGGGATCGCGGTGGCGGCCCTCGACCCGAACCGCCGGGAGGAAGCGCAGGACGAGGCGCTCGTGCAGATGAAGATCATCCGGGGATTGAAGCCGGCGGACCGTCCCGACTTCGATGTGATGACCGACGAGCAGCTCTACGCGCTTTACGAGCGCCTGACCGCCGGCATCTACGGCCTCCTCCTCGGGGTCGTGTCGCTCAGCCTTCTCGTCGGCGGGATCGTGATCATGAACATCATGCTGGTCTCCGTGACCGAACGGACGCGCGAGATCGGCATCCGCAAGGCGGTCGGAGCCCGCCGGCGGGACATCGTCACGCAGTTTCTGGTCGAGTCGGTCCTGCTCGCGGCCGGCGGCGGGGTCGTGGGAGTCGTCCTGGGCATCGCCGTCGCGATCGTCATTCGGGCGGCGACGCCGCTGCCGGCGGCGGTGCAACCCTGGTCGGTGGTGGTCGGACTCCTGCTGGCATCGTCGGTCGGGCTCTTCTTCGGCATCTATCCGGCGTGGCGGGCCAGCCGGCTCGCTCCGATCGCGGCCTTGCGCCATGAAGGCTGAAGCTCCGCCCCGGCCGTCCGCGACGGCCCGGCCCGAGGCACGGGATCCGCGGGATCGTCGGGAGGGCGGACGTCCGGCCCGCGGCTCGCTCCTGCGCGAAAACGCACGGATGGCGCTCGACTCTCTTCTCGCCACCAAGCTCCGCTCCTTTTTGACCCTGCTCGGTCTCATGATCGGGATCGGTTCGGTCATCGGCATGCTTTCGGTGGTCCAGGGACTGAATCGCTCGATGAGCCGCCAGATCGCCTCTCTGGGGTCCGGGGTCCTCTACATCAGCAAGCACGAGGCGGGGGTGCGGATGGGGGACACGCCGCGCCGCGTGCGGAAGGACCTGACGCTGGAGGACGCCCGCGCGGTCGAGGAACTCTGCCCGTCCGTCTCCACGGTTTCGGCGGAGATCCAGGATGCCGGCTTCCTCGCCGCCGCCGGGGTCAAGAGCTCGCTCCTCACCCTGTCCGGCGTCGAGGCCGGCTACACCGAGGTGAATGACTGGGAGATCGCGACCGGCCGTTTCCTGACCGCGGACGAGATCCGGCGGGCGGTGCGCGTCTGCGTGCTGGGCCACGCTCCGGCCGAGATCCTCTTCCCCCACGGCGGCGCGGTGGGACAGTGGGTCAGTCTCGAGGGGCAACGGTTTCTCGTCATCGGAGTCCTGGAGCCCAAGGGTAAGTTCCTCGGGCGGAACATGGACGATCTGGCTCTCCTGCCGCTCACCGTGCTCGGCCGGATGCGGAACTACGGACGGTCGATCGACTTCATGGTGGCGCGTCCGACCAGCCCGGAACTGGCGGCGCGCGCGCGGGACGAGATCACCGAACTGCTGCGGCGCCGGCGCGGCGTGCGGGCCGATCAGCCGGACGACTTCGGCATCACCTCGCAGGAGCAGCTGCTCGATCTCTATCGCAACCTCACCGGAGTCTTCTACCTGGTCACGATCCTCCTCTCCTCGATCGGCCTGCTCGTCGGCGGCATCGGCGTCATGAACATGATGCTGGTCTCGGTACGCGAGCGCACGCGCGAGATCGGCGTCCGCGCGGCGCTAGGAGCACGACGGCGCGACATCCTGGGTCAGTTTCTGACCGAAGCGGTGACCCTCACCCTGGTCGGCGGAGTGCTGGGGATCGGCCTCGGATTCGCGCTCGGGGGAGGGATCAGCGCGGCGATCAAAGTCCCTCTGGCCGTGACGCCGGGGGCGATCGGGCTGGCGCTCGGGATCTCCGCCGCGGTCGGAATCTTCTTCGGCTGGTATCCCGCCTTCCGGGCCTCACGGCTCGATCCGGTCGAGGCGCTCCGGTACGAGTGAACGCCGCCGCCCGGGGTGACTCGCCCGAATCACGAACCTGTGGTATCCTCCCGGCTCGCGGCCGCCGGGGGGACGGCCGGTAACACCGGACGCACGGGTCCGCCCGGACCGAAAGGATGCCCCCTTGCAGTCGACGATTCGGATCGAAGGCGCCCGCGAACACAACCTCAAGAACATCTCGATCGCCCTCCCCCGCGATGCGCTCGTCGTGCTGACCGGAGTCTCCGGCTCGGGCAAGTCGTCCCTCGCTTTCGACACGCTCTACGCCGAGGGTCAGAGGCGCTACGTCGAATCGCTCTCCGCCTACGCGCGGCAGTTCCTCGGTCAGATGGAGAAGCCGGACGTCGACCACATCTCGGGTCTCTCGCCGGCCATCTCGATCGAACAACGCGGCGCCTCGCGGAATCCGCGCTCGACCGTCGCCACAACGACCGAGATCTACGACTACCTGCGCCTGCTTTTCGCGCGGGTCGGGCGGCAGCATTGCCACCAGTGCGGGCGTCCGATCACGCGCCAGTCGATCGACGAGATCGTCTCCCGGGTCTTCGAGCTCTACGCCGGGCAGCGGACGCAGATCCTGGCCCCTTTGGTCGAGGGGCGGAAGGGGGAGTACCGCAAGGATCTGGAAGGGCTCAAGCGACAGGGTTTTCTCCGCGTCCGCATCGACGGCCACGTTCACTCGCTGGACGAGGAGCCGCCGGCGCTGGACAAGAAGCGCAAGCATGTCATCGAGGTCGTGGTAGACCGGATCGCGATCGATCCGGCGCGTCGCCAGCGGCTGGCCGACTCGCTGGAGACGGCGCTCGCGACCGGTAAGGGGCTGGTGCGGGTCGTCACCGAGGGGGGAGACGAGCAGCTCTTCAGCGAGAAGGCGGCCTGCGCCCACTGCGGCCTCTCGTTCGATGCGCTCCATCCGCGCAACTTTTCGTTCAACAGCCCCTATGGCGCCTGCCCGCACTGCCAGGGACTCGGCAGTCTGCTGGAGTTCGACGAGGACCTCGTCGTGGTCGATCCAGCGGCCCCGGTCGGCCAGGGTGCCCTGGCGGTCTGGCGGGACGCCGAGGCGGGCTGGCATGGGTCGGTGCTGCAGGCGGTGGCGAAGCAGTACGGGTTCTCCCTCGATGCTCCGTTCGGGCGCCTGACGGCGAAGCAGAAGCGGGTCCTGCTGCATGGCAGCGAAGGATCCGAGATCGAGGTGCGTCATCGCGGCGAGCGGGGCGAGGTCCGCTGGCGGACCCGTTTCGAGGGGATCATCCCGAACCTGACCCGCCGCTACCGCGAGACGAAGTCGGACGAGATGAGGGCGTGGATCGAGAAGTTCATGAGCCCGAAACCGTGCGCCGAATGCGGCGGGGCGCGGCTCAAGCCGGAGAGCCTGGCGGTGCGGATCGGCGAGTGGAACATCGACCGCTGGACCCGGCTGTCGGTCCGGGCGGGGCTGGCGGTGGTCGAGGGGATGGCGGGGACCGAGCGCGAGAAGAAGATCGCGGGACAGGTCCTGAAGGAGATCCGCGAGCGGCTTCGCTTCCTCGATGACGTCGGGCTCGGCTACCTGACGCTGGACCGCGCTTCGGGCACCCTCTCCGGCGGCGAATCGCAGCGGATCCGCCTCGCCACGCAGATCGGCTCGCAGTTGATGGGGGTGCTCTACATCCTGGACGAGCCGTCGATCGGACTCCATCACCGTGACAACCAGAAGCTGCTGCAGACCCTGCTGCACCTGCGCGACCTCGGCAACACCGTCATCGTGGTGGAACACGATCGCGACACCATGCTGGCGGCCGACTGGCTGGTCGATCTCGGTCCGGGCGCCGGGCGGCATGGCGGAGAGGTCGTCGCGGCCGGGCCGCCGGCCGAGGTGATGCGGCACGAGACCTCGCTGACCGGGCTCTATCTGTCGGGGCGAAGGGAGATCCCGCTGCCGGCCCAACGGCGGGTAGGGAACGGCGAAACGCTGACGATCGAGGGGGCGGCCGAGCACAATCTGAAGGAGCTGACGGTCCGCTTCCCGCTCGGGCGGATGGTCTGCGTGACCGGCGTTTCCGGCAGCGGCAAGAGCACGCTGGTGAACGAGATTCTCTATCGGTCGGTTTCCCGCGCCCTCCACCAGGGCGGATCCGCCCCCGGGCGGCATCGCGCGCTCCTCGGCCTGGAATCGATCGACAAGGTGGTGGAGATCGACCAGTCGCCGATCGGCCGCACGCCGCGCTCCAACCCGGCCACCTACACCGG
>CAYJLF010000009.1:0-185728 GCA_964371055.1 uncultured bacterium
ACCACCCGATCGGGATGGGCAGAAGCCGGCGCCGTCCCGCCAATCCCCAATCTTCAGGCCACAACCAACGCGTTACGGAGCATCGTGCAGGCGAAAATGCTCGACCGCAGCGGGCGCTTCCGCGTCCTACCGGTTCCGACTCCACGGGCGAGGACGGGCGTCGTGCACCATGGATGACATCCTGACCCTCGATCGCGGCTTCCGACGCCTGCCTTCCGTTCTCCCTGGAATCGGCCTTCCACTGGCCCGTGCCCTGACCGTCGCCCGCTTCCAGGAGGAACTCCCTGACTCGATCCAGGGCCGGGCCTACTATGACCGATCCTCTCCGAACTCCTGGGCTGCGAGGCGACGAACTCACCCCGCGACCGAGGTGCTTCGGCAGGAGCTGCGCGACGCGGTCATGCAGGATCCCGCGTTTCAGTCACTGCTCGACGGCACCCTTTCCGGCCTTTCGGCGCGAGGAGACGCTTGAAACGGCCTCGGCCCGGATGCTTAGAGAGAGATACCCACCGTCCACGTCCGGATGGGTCCTCAGATCCCCTTCCGGGAAGGGACAAAGACCGGTTATACTGAAACCGGTCTCGCGCACCCTGCCCCACACCCGGATCCCGGAGGTCTGGAGTGCCCTTTCGGCCCCAGCATGCATTGCACCTCACCGGGGTGCTCCTCTCGCTGGCTCCGCTGCTCCTGCCCGTCCTGAATGGCTCGGACGCCCAGGCTGCTATTTCCGGCCTCCATTGGGACGTCCCCGAAATCGTCGACACTGCGGTCGATGGCCTCGGCCCCGCCGCCTCGACCTGCGTGGTCCGCTGGAACGACACCTGGCTTGTCGTCTATGCCAAGAATGGCGAGATCTACGCCCGGACGCGCCTCTCTTCCGGCTGGCTCCCGGCGGTCCAGCTCAGCGACGGATCCGCCACCTCGGTCCGGCCGGTGACCTGCGCCGGCGAGCAGCTCTATGTCTTCTGGGAAGACGATCGCCGCGGTCACCGCGAGATCTGGAGTCGGTTCTGGAATGGTGCGGACTGGTCGGCGGAAGAGTGCGTCAGCGATGATGACTTCGCTTCACGCCGCCCCTCCGCCACGCACGACCGATCGCTCGGGGGCGCCTGCCTGGTGTGGGAAGACAGCACGGATGCCGGGTTCCGCGCTCGCGCCCGCTGGCATGTCAACGGCGAGTGGGCTCAACCGCTGACGGTCTCCTCCTCGACCTCCGATGCGCGCGAGCCGGTCGTCGCCCAGCTTGAACATGCGGCCGGGTTGCGGATCATCTGGTCCGACGCGCGCCACGGCGAGCCGGAGATCTATACCTGTGCAGCCTATGGTCCGGGACTCCTCTCCGCAGAGGAGAGGCTCACCTACCTCGCTGGAGCCTGCCGCCGGCCGTCGGTGCACGCCGAACGGGCATGGATCGGCGACTGGGTGTACGACCACGTCGTGGTCGGGTTCGAGGTAAGACCATCGGGCGCTCAGCCCGAGATCTATCGGATGACCTACGACCAGGAAAGCTGGAATCTGGCTCCCCTCACCGTCGTCGACGGATCGCCATCCATCGAACCCGGCGCGGCCGGCTTCCTCTATCCGCATGCGAGCTGTGGCGTCGATCAGGGAATCGGCCTCGACCTCATCACGTGGAGCGAGCCGGTCATCTCTGGAAGGACCCGGACGATCCTGGCGCGGATCGACGGGAACTACGCACAGCTCGACACCCTCACGACCGCCGGCCTCTCACCCGTGTTCGTCGTCGCGACGGCCGGAGAGCCGGAAGCGGAACTCCTCGCGGTCTGGATCGAGACCGTCTCGGGCGCACAGAAGCTCCTGGCGCGCCACGGCAGCCAGCCCGGATGCCGGCGGACCGAGATCCAGCGTGGCCCCGCGCTTCTGATCGCGCCGGAAGGGGTCCCTCCCACCATCCTGCAAGCGCTCAATGCCTGCACTGGAGAGCCCGTGGAGGGCGAGCCGCTGCAGATCGCGTTCTTCCCGGCGCTCGATCTGGAGCTCACGTGGGATCCCGAACAGGAGCACCCGACGGTCCACGCCATCACCGACGCGGACGGAAACGCGGCCTTCTCGATCCGCGGCGGGGGCTGTTCGCAGGCCGGCATGGCCGTGGCCGGC
The DNA here is from genome assembly GCA_964371055.1 of uncultured bacterium. GTDB lineage: Bacteria > Eisenbacteria > RBG-16-71-46 > CAIMUX01 > CAIMUX01 > CAYJLF01. The sequence goes on from CAYJLF010000009.1 coordinate 2,119, forward strand.
TGCGACGGTTCGGACTCCGGCGACGGTCCCTCCTGGGGGGGAGCGCGCTCGCCTGACGTCGACGGCAACTGCATCGTCGACCTGGGCGATCTCGATTACGTCCGCCTGATGGCCGGCACCACCGACTTCTGTGCCGACCTGAACGGTTCGGGACAGGTCGACGACCTCGATGTCGCGATCGTCGAGGCGACCCTGGGGGACCATTGCTCCGGCGTCGCCGCACTCGAGGACGATGAACCGGACGACGCGATCCCATCCGCTGACGGACTGACCTCAGGCGGACCGGCTCTGCGCATCTGGCCGAACCCGGCCGGCACGATGGTCCGGCTTGAGCTTAGTCTGCGCTCTTCCGTGACCGGGGGTTCGTCCCAGGCTGATCCGGAGTCCGGATCACTGGCCGCGGCGGCACGGATCGAGATCTTCGACGTCGGGGGCCGGCTCATCCGCACGCTGCCGCTGGGCGGTGCCTCGATGGTCCTCTGGGATCTGCGAGACGAGCAAGACACGCCTGTCCCATCGGGGGTCTACTTCGCCCACCCGCGGGCGCACGGGCAGGCGGACAACCAGCGACTGGCGCGGACAATCTTGATCACACGGTGACGCACGGGCGCGGGCCGCCCGTCCCGCTGACGGCGATCACCGACGTGGACTCCTGCACGCCACGAACGACTGGACTCGATCGCGAACTCGCGGTCTCCGTTCGCTCTTCGGATCTGACCCCGATCCCTTACTTCATCACCGCGATCCGCCGCACCGACGCCTCGCCAGCCGCCGACAGCTTGAGGAAGTAGATCCCGTTGCTTACCGCGCGTCCGGCCGCATCACGTCCATCCCAGGTGACCGCATGTCCGCCCGCCGCCTTCGTCCCACGCTCGAGAACGGCGACCTCGCGCCCGGTCACGTCGACTACCGACAGACGCACCTCTCCGGCGTTCGCCAGCCGATAGTTGACGGTGGCGCGGTCACGCAGCGGATTGGGCCACGGCGCCGACAGCTCGAGCATCGTCCGGCCATCGGAGCCGTCGGTGCCGACGCCATCCTCTTCGTCCAGTCCGGCCGGATCCGCCCCGACGTAGTAGTCGAACCAGCCAGCCGGCGCCGGCAGCGGCCGCTTCTGGCGCCGGTTCGTGTTGTCGGCGGCAAAGACGTAGTACTCGACCGTCGTGCCCGGAGCCTGCCCGGGGATGTAGGCGTAGAACGAGTCGGGGGCCGCCGCGGCCGTCATCGCCACCGACGAGAAAGACGGAGCGCCGGAGACGCGCCAGTAGACTCGCACCGAGTCGGCCTTGAGCCCCGTCTCGCTGCGGTCATCGACGATGGCGCCGACCCGCACCTGGGCCGTCATCTCCACCGTGTCGGGGAGCGGGACGCAGTCGACGCGAAGCATGTACTTGTCGTGGATCCCCATGGCCCGACAGTGGATTGCATCATCAGTCAGCCAGGAACCGCTGAATCCGATGACCTCGTACCCCGGCATCGCGTCCCGATAGGTCTGCAGGGCCTGGTTGTCATAGGTGGTACTGCCGAAAGTCGGCACCAGCACCTTCTGGTTCAGGATCACGCTGTTGGTGTAGGCCGCCACGTCACCGCTGTAGCTCTGGCAGAAGACCCGCGCGATCTTGTACGGACGGCCGTAGCAGTTGGTCCAGGTCCGCATGATGGCGACCCTGTTCTCGATCCGCGCGTAGTTCGCATTGCTCGTGGCCACTTGCTTGACCAGGATCGTCTCTTCATCGAGCAACTTGGCCCAGCAGTCGATGTGGTGAATACCGGAGAGGAGGATGTCATCGACGACGCGATACGGGGTGATACCGAGGTAGCTCAGCATATAGGCATCGACCTGGCTGTCGGGAATCGTGTTCTCGTCGTAGACCAGGTCGGTGGAGTGACCCGCGCCGTGACCGTCGCACATGTAGTTGCCGCCCGTGTGTACCACCGGTGACCCGTAGACCGGCACGCTCCAGGCCGTGCCACAGGCGTAGTTCACCACGTCGTCCAACGGTCGCGGCCGGTTGTAGTGGTGATCGACGATCGCCTGGTCGCCGTTGGCATCGAAGGCGAACTGCGGGCCGTAGTCGCGGGTCCAGATCGAGTTGGTCGACTGGATGATGAAATGGACGTTGGCCATGTTGACGCCGTTGCTGTTCAAACTGCTGTAGCAGGTGTTCTGCTCGCTGCTGCTGGCGACCAGCACCCACAACTCAATCTCCTCGGCGATCTCGCGCAGCAGGTTGTACGGCAGGCCGAAGGGATAGCGCACGAGGCAGCCCGTCACCGGCTCCCACTCGGCGCACTGGCGGATCCCCGGCCCCGGGGGAGGCGGCGTGTCCCGCATATAGGTGCCGACTTCGTGCTTGCGGGAGAGCTCTTCGGGACTCCACCCGATCGGCAGGGAGTTCTCCTCCGGGGGATCGGTCACCGGCCGCCGGGTATCGACGACGATCCCGGATGAGGTGTCCGCGACCGCGACGTGCGCGGCGCCCGTCATAAGCAGGGCGGCGCAGCCGAGAGTCAGCGCGAGGGTCGCGAGATGATGCGCAAACTTATTATGGGAGAACAGCTTGGGGGCCATGCAGCGAGGTCCTTTCCCCGGAGGACGATGTCTATGACCGCCCGCCGCGGGCGGGGCGGAGTCCCGGCGCCGGACAGGAATCAGGCGCTGAGTGGCATGATCCGTAACATTATACCGTAATCTGAACCCCTCGGGCTATCTTCCCGAGGGAGAGCACGGTTGACCTCGGCGCTACCAACGAGCCCATCATGGAGGAACCATGGCCCTGAACGAGTCCCTGATGCCCGAGTTCCAGATCGAGATGGCAACCACCCGCAGTTTCCTCGAGCGCGTGCCGATGGAGAAGGCCGACTGGAGGCCGCACGAGAAGTCGATGAAGATGGGGGATCTCGCGCGCCACCTCGCCCATCTTGCCTCCTGGGTTTCGGCCACCATCCACACCTCTCAGCTGGATGTGATGTCGGGCGACGACTCGATGTCTCCGCCCGCGGCGAACTCGGCGGCCGAACTGATCACGCACTTTGACCGCAACGTCGAGGAAGCGAAGGCCTCCCTGGGCGGGGCGGACGATGCCACCCTGCTCGCTCCGTGGAAGCTGACCGCCGGCGGCCAGGAGATCTTCACCATGCCGCGGATCGGTGTGCTGCGGAGCATGGTGATGAACCACCTCATCCACCACCGCGCGCAGCTCGGCGTCTACCTGCGGATGCAGGGAATACCCCTACCATCATCCTACGGTCCGTCCGCGGACGAGGGAGGGATGTAAGGCGGAACCGGTCATGCTTAGCCTCGATGCCTATGAGCGGGAAGAGCAAGAGAGCCAACTGCTCCCGCTCCTGGCCCGCAGCGAGCGGGAGATCTCTGCCGGTACGGGACACGCCATTCCCCGCTGGATCCACCCCGCTCTCCCCTGTAGAATCATCTCTGCTCGCCACACCCTCGTGTCCCGACACCGATCCGGAGGTGCCCCATGCCCCGCCCGCTGTGTCGCCCTCAACGCGCATCGATGATCCCTGGCGGCCCGCGCCCCACCGCCGTCCCGGCCGTCTTCCTCCTCGCCCTCTGGCTCCTCGCCGTCCCGGTCCGGGCGCAGACGCGCCTCTATCTCGGTGAGTACGCCTACAACAACCCGAAGCTGAAGACGATGCTGCTCGACGGTTCGGCGCTGCAGGAGTTGACGCCACCCCTTCCCTCCGACTGGCTGCTGGTCGGGCTGGCCTACGATCCTGAGGCCGCCCGGCTCTACTGGACACACGGCAGCACGCCCGGCCTGATCCGCCGCGCCAACGCCGATGGCACCAATCCCCAGCTCGTGGTTTCGGGCCTCAAGATTCCGCGTGGGGCCGCGCTCGACCGGGTCCACGGCAAGATCTACTGGGCCGAAGCGCCTCCGCAGGGAAATGCGATGGGGCTGATCCGTCGCTGCAACCTGGACGGCAGCGACCTCCAGACGATCTACACTCTGACGCCGTACGATCCGGTCAGTTCTTACGTCGGCAAGCCGGTGGTCGATCCCGTCAACGGTTATGTCTACTTTGCGGCCGCCCACGAGATCCGCCGGGTGAAACTCGACGGGACCGGACCGGTGCAGACGGTCGTGCGCGGCTTCAACACCGCCACCGCGCTCGCGCTCGACGTGGTCGACAACCGGGTCTTCTTCCTCGATGCCAACACCAACAGCGACGTCCTCGGTTCGGCGCGTCTCGATGACACCGAGTTCACTGTGCTCCTGGACAACACGCCGGCTCTCTTCACCACCAGCGGGCTCTTCGACCTCGAGGCGGACCTGGCGGGCGGCAAGGCATACTTCACCGACGAGCTGCAGAAGACGGTGCGCCGCTGTAACCTGGACGGGAGCGGCCTCGAGACGATCTACACCGGCCCATCGACGCACTCCCCCACCGGACTCACGCTCGACGCTGACCCGCCCCAGCCGATGCAAGACTGTAACGACAACGGCATCCGCGACCTCGATGACCTCGAGAGTGGGTTCAGCGTCGACTGCAACCACAACGGCATCCCGGACGAGTGCGAGGATGATCCCTGTGCCGTCATCGACTGGTTCCTCGACCAGGGAAGCGATCCCACGCCGAACGGCCGCACCCTGAGCGGAAACTCCACCAGCGGCTTCGAGGTCTTCCAGCCGTTCGAGTTCGCCACGGTGCCCGGTGTCCCAGGGGTCATGTTGACGCGGATCGCCGTGGACGGTTGGGCGGTCCACTACGATCCCGCCGGTTTCCGCGCCACGATCTTCCCCGACGACGGATCGGGGACGATGCCGGATGAGTCCCAGCCTCTGGCCGAGGCCGACCTCCAGTTCCGCTTCAGTCCCAACACCGTCGTCTGGGTCGAAGGTGAGATTTCCTGCTTCCTTCCGCCCGGCCGGTACTACGTCCGCCTGAAGGCGAACGTCCCGCAGTACGAGGCCTCGGTCAACGTCGGGACGAGCGGAGAGCCTTCTTTCTCACGGCGCAACAGCAACGGATCGATCGTCTACTCGAGCTACCCGATCGCGCTCAGGCTCCTCGGTGCGGACACCGAGTCGGTGCCCGAGACGCCGTGGAGCCCCGGCTCTCCAGGCGCACCCATCCTTGAGCTCGCGCCGGCCTGGCCGAACCCCGCGAGCGGCCCGGCCACCATCCGCTGGTCACTCTCGACTCCGGCCCGCGTCACCGCCCGCATCCTCGATCCGGCCGGTCGCGTCGTGCGGACGGTGTGGGACGGACCGAGCTCCGCGGGCGCATCGTCGGTCCGCTGGAACGGGCGCGACGAGGCCGGACGCGAGGTGGTCTCCGGCGTCTACTTCGTCCGGCTCGAGACGCGGGGGGAGGTCGCGACCGAAAGGCTCGTCCTCCTGAGATGACACCCGACCAAACAACCGACGAGAGGGTGCATCCGCCGCCGGACGACGAGCGCCGCCGGCAGGTCTTCTTCGAGATCCATTCCGGCAACCCGCGCGAGGGACCGGGCGACACCGCCTCCGCGCGTCGCGCGTGGACGGCCTTGGCGGCGCACCTGCTCCGCCACCCCCGCGTCCTCGATGTCGGCTGCGGACCCGGGGGCCAGACGCAGGACCTCGCCCGCTTCGCCGGGGCGACCGTCGTCGCGGTCGACAACCACCTTCCGTTCCTGCGCTCCCTGCCCAGGCGACTCGATTCCGTGTCGTGGCGTTCCGACGAGCGCACGCCGAAGTCCGCCCCGCACGCCCCTCACGACCCCGCGCACCGCAGTTCCACATCCAACGGGCCCAAGATCTCTCCCGTCGCCGCCGACATGAAGCGGCTTCCCTTCCGGCCGGAGTCGTTCGACGTCGTCTGGTCCGAGGGGGCGATCTACATCGCCGGTTTCGATGCGGGGCTCGAGAGCTGGAGGCCGCTCCTCAAGCCTGGCGGCGCCATCGCCGTCACCGAGATCTCCTGGTTGCGCGACAATCCTTCCGCGGAGCTCGCGGCTTTCTGGCACGAGGCCTATCCCGCCATGCGATCGATTCCGGCCAACGAAGCGGCCGTGCGCGCGGCCGGCTACGATCTGGTGGACCGCTTCGTCCTGCCGGAGAGCTCCTGGTGGGACTCCTACTACACCCCGATCGAGCAGAACCTGCCCGAGTTCCGCCGGCGCTACGCCGGCGATCCCCTGGCCCTCGAGGTCATCGAGGCCGAGCAACAGGAGATCGACCTATACCGACGCTACGCGGAGTGGTACGGGTATGTGTTCTATGTCGGGCGGCGGAACGACTGACACGTACTCCAGCGGTCCGCCATCGAACCCCTCACCCCTCCAGCATCCGGATCGGCGGCTCCTCGATCGCGACGGCGTGGCCCGTCACAAGGCGCCGGTGCACATCGATCTGCCCCAGGTGGTACCCGAAGTGCGCCACCAGCCGCGCGAGAATCACCGCAGTCGGCAGGGTTGATCCCCCAAACTCCACCGGGTAGGGCGCAGCGATCGCCGCGTCGTCCAACCCTTTCAGGCCACTCGTCACCGCCTCCCGCGCTGCGTCGACCTCCGCCTCCAGCGTGGCCCGCGGAAGATCACGGGCTGCGAACTCCCGCTCCCGGTCCCGCTCGTAGCCCGTCTGGCCCAGGACGGCGCCGATGAAGTGCTGCAGATTACCGCAGAGGTGCAGCGCCAGGGTTCCGGCGGAGTTCACCGTCCCCGGCGGCAGTGCCCAGATCTGGCTGTCATCCGCGTAGGCACGGAGTTCAACCCGTAGGGTCTCGAGTTCTCGGGAGAGGACCAACCGGAAGGCATCCCCGTTCATCTTCGATCTCCTTCTGATGACCTCGGACGGAGCGAAGTACCCCGCCTGGCGCGAGACGGGCATTGAGACAGCGTGGCTCGATATCTAGACTCCCGCCAGAGGAGGATCATCGTCCATGCAGAACGTCCATCCGTCCATGCGGAATCTCCATCGGCCCAGCCAGAACACTCTGACCCCCATGGTCCCGGGCCAGTTACTCGCCATGAGGTCCACCTCAACCACGCGAAGGCGGCCGAGCGCGCTGCGATCATTCATCGTCGGGTGCCTGCTCGCCCTCCCCGCCATCACGCAGAGCGCCGCCCCGCCTCCCGTCGCTCGGGCGCAGGAGTCGCGCTGGATCTATCCGGAGACCGCACGGAATCCGGTGGCGGACACCTTGCACGGCGTCGTCCTCAGCGACCCCTTCCGCTGGCTCGAGAACGGCACGGATCCCGCCGTCCGCGCATGGGATGACGCCCAGGCCCGCTTCGCGCGGGCGTTCATCGACTCGTTGCCGCAGCGCGCCCGCCTGGTCGAGCGGCTCGACCAGCTCATGCGCTACGACGACGAGTCTACCCCCGACCCCGTGCCGGACAGCCGTCGTGTCTTCTACTGGATCAAGCGGAAGGACAAGGAGAAGTCGGAGCTCTGGTGGAAGGAATCGCCCGAGTCCGAAGGTCGTTTGCTCCTCGATCCCAACACCTGGGCGGCGGACGAGATGCTCGGCGGCACCTATCCGTCCCGCGACGGCCGTTACCTCGCCTTCGGGCAGACGGTCGGCGGCAACGAGAATCCCGTCATCCGCGTGCTCGAGATCGACACCGGAACGATGCTGCCCGACACGCTGCGCGGCTGGTTCCAGTACGGGGCGTCATGGCTGCCGGCGAACCGCGGCTTCTACTACGCGTCGCGGCCCAAGCCGGGAGAGGTGCCGGCCGGAGAGGAACACCACTGGACCTCCGCCTGGCTGCACCTGTTGGGCGAGCCCTCGACCGCCGATCGCAAAGTCTTCTCCAGCGACACCGATCGGGAAGCGTTCCACTGGTGTGGGGTGACCGAGGGCGCGAAGTGGACGGTCTACTATCGCTCCCACTTCAACGAGAATGAGATCTACTTCGGCCCGGTGGGCGACACCGCCCCGCCGGTCCCCTTGGCGACCGGGATGGATGGGCAGTACGTCGTGTCGTTCATCGGCGACACGATTCTGATCAAGACCGACCGGGACGCGCCGCGCGGCAAAGCCTGGATCACGACGACCGACCAGCCCGGCCGTGAGCACTGGCGGGAGTTCCTGCCTGAGGATCCCAACGACCGCCTGAGCTACCTGGCTCCGGTCGCCGGCCGGATCCATGCCGTCTACCTGCACCAGGCGCACACGCAGGTGCGGATCTACGATCTCTCCGGTGCGAGACTCCGCGATCTCCCGTTCCCCGCCCTCGGAAGCGGCGAGGTCGGCGGGCTGTGGAGCAGGCCGGAGGTCTGGATCGGCTTCTCCTCGTACTCCGTCCCCTCGACCACCTACCTCTACCACTTCGAGGAAGACTCCCTGGAGGTCTATCACCGCTATCCCGTTCCCGTGAACACGGAGGGCTTCCTCACCGAGCAAGTCTGGTATCCATCCCGCGATGGCACGCAGGTTTCCATGTTCGTGGTACGGCCCAAGGACCGGCCACTCGACGGCTCGCTTCCGCTCCTGCTCACGGGCTACGGCGGCTTTGATGTCTCCGAAACGCCGCACTTCAGCGCCACCATCTGCGCCTGGCTGGAAGCGGGGGGCGCCTACGCCGCGCCCAACCTGCGCGGTGGCGGCGAGTACGGGCGCGCCTGGCATGAGGCCGGGATGCGCGAGAACAAGCAGAACGTCTTCGACGACTTCATCGGCGCGGCCGAATGGCTGATCCAGCAGAAGTACACCCGCGCCGATCGCCTCGCGATCTGGGGCGGCAGCAACGGAGGGCTCCTCATGGGAGCCGTGCTGACGCAGCGCCCCGAGCTCTTCCGCGCGGTGGGCTGCTCGATGCCGCTGCTCGACATGATCCGTTACCATCGCTTCGGGATCGCCAAGATCTGGGCCGAGGAGTACGGCAGCGCCGAGGAGAGGGAGCAGTTCGGCTATCTCCGCCGCTACTCCCCCTACCAGCGCGTGCTGGACGGCGCCAGGTATCCGGCGGTTCTCCTCGAGGGAAGCGAGAACGACGCCCGCGTCGACCCCTTGCACGCCCGGAAGATGGCCGCCCGCCTGCAGGAGGCCGACCAGGGCGGTGGACCGATCTTTCTGCTGGTTCGCCGGGCCGAGGGTCACGTCGGTGGAGCCGGCGTCACGAAGCGGATCGAGGGATTGGCGGACACCTATGCGTTTCTGATGGCGATGGTGGGGCTATAGGCCGGTTCCGGCACGGCTCCTGACCGCCTCGGCGCGGCCCGGAGGGATGGTCGGCGGCTGGGCGCACCGTCCGGTTCTTGACAACCTCTCCACGGCCTCGATAGGCTGGTGGATGTTCGCCGCACCGCCACGCAGGCCAGTTGGGCGCCAACCGTGTGAGCCGATGCCGGCGCGTCGCGGGCGAATAGGAGTCTGATCGCAGCATGTCTCTCCCCAAATCAGGAATACGCAGGCGAAGTTAACGACTGCGCTGGCGGGATGATCCCGTGGCGCGCCGTTCGCCTCGCCGGGGTGTGACCTCCTGGTCTCGCCCCGGCCGGTGCGGAGTGCGCTCCAGTGCAGTCGACCGGCGGCACGCTGTCGCCGGGCCGGCCTGCGTCCTGTGCTGGAGGGATCATGCTGCACGAAGCCTCTCTGACCCGCAGTTTCGCGCGCCTGGGCGCGCGGTTCCGTCTCACGGTGTTTCCCGCCTTCCGGGGCAGCTCCTGGGTGATCGACCTCATTCGCGTGGAGAAGCGCCAGGTCTTCGAACTGCGCGTCGCGGAACCGGCCGTCGGCGACCTGCAGGCGGTGGTCGCCCATCTCGATCGCGACGATCGCCACCTTCTCCTCCTGGTGCGGCAGGGTGACGAGGCGTCGGTCCATCGCTACCTCTGCGGCCACGACGAGCGCGAGTGGTTCATCGCCACCGTGCCGAAGCATGCCGCCACCGTCGCCGAGGCCAAGGAGGCGCTCAAGCCGCCGCAGGTCAAGGCGGCCTTCTTCCACTCCGGCCTGCGCCGCAAGGAACGGAACCGCCGCCGCAATCGTGCGTTCCTCCGCCAGGGGGAGTGGTTCTTCGTCCCGGCCCCGGACCTCGCGGTCGATCCGCACTCGATCCACCGCCAGGAGCCTCTCCAGCGGGGTTCCGGGCATCCGCACATCGCCGAGGAGGTCTATCGCGAGGGCGGCACCCTCGTCTACGTCTACCTCCGCCAGGTCCTCACCCCGGAGGAGTACCGGCAGCTCCTGAAGCGCGATCCCCGGGTTGCCCGCCAGTCGTGGCAGTCCCGCCTCCTGAATCCCCGTGTCTACGCCCGGGGCACGGTGCGCCATCGCGATCACGCCGCGCTCGTGCTCCGGGGCTGGCATCGCGTGCTGCCGAACACCGAAGCGCAGGCGTCCGGCGAGTCGCTCCGCCGGCTGGCCTTCATCGACTAGGGAGGGACGAATGGACCAGCCCAAGAACACGAAGCGCTCGCTGCGCCGCGCGGAACTCCGCAAGCGGAAGCGTCGGGCCCTGGAGGTCTGGCTCGCCCCGACGCGGAACGCCGGCTCGCCGCCCTCTCCGCGGTGGATCGGCAAGGAAGCGCGTACCCCTCGCTACTCCTATCGCAGTTGGTTCATCAAGAGCCGGCGCTATCGCCCGGGACCCCGGCGCCCGACGCGGCACGAGGTGCTCTCCGCGCTCGCGGCCCGGGAGTCGCTGCTGGAGGGGACGGGGTGCTGAAGAACTGCGTCAACCGAACGTTCGCCGCGCGTCACTTCCCCCGCGGGGCGATTCCGAGGACGTTCGGGATCGCCCACGCGCGGGCGTTCTGGTCGTCTTCGCGGAAGGAGGTCTCCCAGCTTCCCGAAAACTCCCGCTCGAAATCACCGGCGTGGATGTAAAGCTGCGCCTCCGGACCCCCCTCGAGGTGCTGGGCACAGACCAGGTTGATCGGCAGCGCCAAAAGGATCCGGTTCAGCTCGTGCATGGCGAAGGGCGAGCGGGTGAAGATCATGAGGATGCGTCCCGACCGGTCTTCGCCGAGCGCCGCCTCGCTCCAGCTCCGCTCGCTGGCGGTCCAGACGTTCCGGCCCGGCCGCGCGATCAAACGAAGATTCTGTATAAGCGAGCCATACGACGCGAGCATGCCGTTCCGTCCGTTTGGACCGCCCGGGGCGTCGGGATCGACATCGAGGATGCGCGCCGGGGGGATCCCCGCCTTCTTCGGGCCGAAGGCGAAGACCGAGCGATACTGATTCCACTGGCCGCTCTCGAACCGGCCAGCGTGGCGCAGGTAGCCGACGTGTGAGCGGTAGTCGGTGGCGAACATGCCGGCGTTCGTCGCGGCGACCAGACCATGGTCCCGGCAGAATTCCCGCGCGGTCTTGCCTCCGTCCAGCCCCAGTTCTTCCTGGCAGAGCAGGCGGAACTCCCAGCGGGCCGGGTCGATGCGCAGGATCCGGATCGTCGAGTCGCCGGCGGGGGTGTCCCACGCGTCGCGGAATGAACCGAGATCGAGGCCGGGCGCGAGAGAGTCCCAGCGAGCTTCGAGGGCGCACGCAGACCCGGACGCCACCGCGACGAGACAGACGGCAGCCGTCACGACCGTGGCCCAGCCCACCCTGCCTACCGGGCCTACCCCGCCCGCCCGGCCCGTTCGCCCGATGCGGCCCTTCATCCTGGATTCCGCGACTCACAGAGCACCAGCGCCCGCGCGGCTGCGCTTCTTGGAGAGCGCGACCTCAGTCCGCACGCTGAAACGCGCAGGCTCGAGCCAGTCCGCTCCCCCGCCGATGCAGCCAACGCCGACGACTCCACCGACGACGACGGTCCGATCATCCACTCGGCCTCGCGTCCATCCTCGGCAACCAGGCGCACCGGTGACGACGAAGGAACTTCGGCGCCCGGTTTCAGGGAAAAGCCGAGAAACGCCGCGCGAGAGACAGACCTGCGCCCCCCGCGGAAGACCCACGCGACCCTCATGCTGCCCGGCCCGCCTTCTCCTTCCACGAGGAGGGCGGTGCAGGGCCGAGGCCAGGTCTCCACCAGGCGCCGGGCCGCCGCCGCCAGCGAGACCGCGAACTCCCGGGCGACCGTCACGAGCCCTGACGCCGAAAGGCCGCGTCGCTCGACCGCGTGCAGGAACGACGGCTGCGGCATCAGAAGCTCGGCCGCTCCGGCGTCACACAACCGCTCGAGCAACCTCATCTCGGGATCATCGGTGTACGCCGCCCGCTCCCGGGTCCGCAGGTAGAAGCGATGCCCGCCATCGTCCTCGAACATGCTGTGCGAGATCTCGTGCGCGAGACTGAAGTTCCGCCGGCCGGCGGAACGGACCTCGTCGTTCAGGATGATGCTGGCCCTTCGCGCCGCGCTGTCCCGGCCCGCGGCGCCATCACGACGGCTCTCGCGATCCCCGCCGTCGGGTCGGTCCCCGCTGCCCGCGCCAGCCGGCGGCACATAGATCGCATCCTGCTCCGGCCCGAGCGACGCGTGGATCACCGGGATCCCGAGGATCTCCGCGTACAACGCCGGGTCGAAAGGAGGCGGGTTCCACTGTGGGAACCAGGCCTGCACCCGCTCGGTCAGGCCGCGCGCCTGCTCGACGACAGCGTCGATCGTCTCCGCCTCGGTTTCCCACGGGAAGGCGACAGCTTCGCCCCCGAACGCCCGGCTGAACCGCAGCAACGGCCACCTCCTGCCGCTAACGAACGATGATCCTCTTGATCGTCTCGTAGAGGAACGCCCAGTCCTCTGCCGTCCTTGGCTGCTTGCCGCGATAGCGGATCCCGAGCAGCATGCGCACGTCATCTTCCGCCACGTAGGCGCCCCGCGTCGCCGCCTGCTCGAGGAACTCCCTCAGGCCGGCGGGGAGTCGTGCGGCGCCCGGGTCGGGCAGCGCGACCTCTCCCAGCAATTCCGACACCGGCACCCCCAGTCCCTGGGAGATCTTCGCGACGATGTCGATCGTGGGATTGCTCGCTTCGCCGCGTTCGAGTTGCGAGAGGTAACCCTTGCTCACCCCGGAGGCACGCTCCAGGTCGCCCAGCGTCATCTGCTGCTGCTCCCGGCGCTCGCGCAGGCGTTCGCCGAGGGACTGGCGTTCTTCCGAGGTCATGGTGTCACCGTGTGTCCTCTCCCAACCGGCCGCGGAAGGAAGAGTGGACGTTGTCCGTGGTGTTTGACAAGGAGAATTTCGCGTTCTCGATGCCGAATTTCGAGTTGACGACCGTTCGCCTGATCGAATATGATCGTTTTCCATAGCAAACACTCTCGAAGCCGAACCGGGCAGGGGCGTGATGCCGTATCGGAACGTAACGCTAGAAATATCAATCGGTAACGTTGAATCCGCGGTGCGGGGTCCGGCCCCCGTCCAGCTTCTGGACAGGATCCTCAACCCCCACCTGCCGAGGCTGGCCGTCTCCCCCGACGGTCGGATCCCCCGCACCGCGGCCGTCTTCGATCCCGGCCGGGCGACGTTCCTGAACGGCGCCCTCCCCCTCGCCAAACGCACGCTGCGCGCCGCCGGCATCCGTCTCCGCGTGCGCGACCGGCGGTCGGTCCTCCCCCGCGCCGAGGCCCTCACGCTGCAGGGCTTCGAGCTTCGCGACTACCAGGAAGAGGTCGTGGCCGCCGCCCTCAAGGCCGGGCGCGGGCTGATCGACGTGGGGACGAGCGGGGGCAAGTCGCTCCTCGCCGCCGCCATCATCGCGCGCCTCGGACTGCCGGCGTTCTACCTCGTCACGACACGCACGCTGCTGCGTCAGACCGTGGAGAACCTCCGCCGCCACCTCGGGATCGAGCCCGGGATCATCGGGGATGGAGTCTGTTCTCCCGGAGTGATCACCGCCGCGCTGGTGCAGAGCCTCGATCCGGAGGCGATCGATCTCTCGCGCTGGTCCGGCGGCACGCTCGTCTTCGACGAGGGACACCACGCCGTCGCCCGGACCTGGCTCGATCTCATCCGCCGGATCAACCCGCGGCACCACTTCTACCTCTCCGCGGTGCCGTTCCGCTCCGGCTCCGACCAGGTCGTGCTCGACGCGCTCGCCGGCGCGCCCCTCACCGGGCGGCGCTACTCGGCCGCTTTCCTGATCGAGAAGGGATATGCCTGCCCGATCGAGGTCCAGATCGAGCGCGGATTGATCGAAGGCGAGATGTACGAGAAGCCGTTCGGGACGCTCTACCGCGAGTTCGTGGTCCGCAACGACGATCGCAACCGGCGCCTCGCCGGGATCGCCCGCGAGGCCATGGCCTCGGGCAAGTCGGTCCTGATCCTCGTGGAGCGGATCGAGCATGGACGGATCCTGTACAAGTGGCTGGGGGCCGATCCTCCCTCCCGCCTCGCCTTCGTCCACGGCAAGTCGGGACGCGCGGCCCTGCACGAGGCGACGGCCGCCTTTGCCGGCGGGGAGATTCAAGGCCTCATCGCTACCACCGGCCTCTTCCAGGAAGGGGTCAGCATCGACGGCATCCACGTCCTGATCAACGCCGGCGGGTTCAAGTCACGGGCCAAGGTGGTGCAGACGGTCGGGCGCGGGATGCGGCGCGCGCCGGGCAAGACGAGCTGCCTCTATGTCGACTTCTGGGACGACGATGCGGCCGGGGTCTTCCGGAATCACTCCCGCCAGAGGTTGCGGGTGCTGAAGGAGGAGGGGTTCTTCGTCCCCGGATACACCTCGTTCGAGCAGAGGCGCGGGCGCAGGCGTGACGACCGCCCGGAGCCGATCAATCCCACGTGGACCCACATCGCCGGCAGCAACCGATTCCTCGAAATCGACGGCGACGGCCGGATTCATAGGGAAGCGGTCTGCGTGAAGAAGGAGCTCGTCCCGGGATCGTACTGCAAGAAGTGCCAGGCCACGACGGACTGTGGGCAAGGAGGGCGGATCACATGGCAAGACGGATCGGCATCCACGCCATCCCATTGAAATCGGCGGAGGAGATGGTCGTCACCGAGCGGCGCGGGTGCTTCGACACCTACGCGGCCCTGAACGATCTCAGGATCGAGGTGAACGACTCGCTGGCCCCCCTGGGCTCACGCTTCAAGTTCACGGTGAAGGCGGGTTCGAAGTCGATCCCGGCCGCAACTACTCCACACTCGATGGCCCAGGTCTGCAACCTCCTCAAGGTGCCGCCCCAGTTCGTCGAGCGGTTGCCGGCGGCGGTCGCGCTCCGCCTGCTGCGCACGCTGCAGGACACCTCGGAGTTGGCCGACGGACGGTCGTACCTCATGCGCTTCCGCCAGGGGGAGGGCTGGACCACCATCCGCGCCGTCCTTCCGTCCAGCTATGTGCGGTTCGACGACCTCGAGATCGTGCGGATGGCGCGCGCGGCCCTGGGCGGCCGTCTCGAGGTGGGTCTGATCCAGGTCGACGAGGACAGCATGTCCCTGCGCCTGGTCCAGGACGCCGGACGACCGGTCAATCTCGGCACGGAGCAGAGCAAGGACCCCGGTCGCGTCGGCATATCGATCCTGAGCAGCGAGACCGGCGTCCACCCCCTCGAGTTGCGCCACCTGTTGCTGCGGCTGGTCTGCGAGAACGGGCTGACCGTCCCGATCGAGGATCAGAAGGCGCTGCGCCAGAGGCTGGTGCAGGTCGATCGCTCGGTGGTCACCCGCGCGGTGGAAGGCGCGCTCTCGCAGATCGTTCCCCGCGGACTGGCCCTGGCCGACCAGCTCGCCGAGACCCGGGCCCAGATGGTCCCTGAGCCCGAGGCCGAAGTGCGCGGCATCTTTCAGCGTCATCGCCTCGGCAGCCCCAACGGGCGGATCGGCCGCTGGGTCGCCGAAGAAGTCGGCCGCAACCTCACCCTCTTCGGCGCCCAGAGGTTCGAGATCGTCCAGGCCTTCACCGCCGTCGCGCGCGGGCTCGAAAGCCGCGACCGCCTGCGGTTCGAGGATGCGATGGGGGCGTATGTGGGGGAGGCGTCGCGCAACTAGGCAAGGACTCCACGCCCAGATTGGGAGTGGTCACGAGATGAAGAGAACACACAACGCAGGTTGGAACCCTCGTCAGGATGGTCTCCCTTCACCCCTTCTTCTCCCCCTTCGTCCTCATCACGATCGTGTTCCGGTGCAGCCCCAGGAGTCGCGCCGCCGCGGCCTTGTTGCCGTCGGTCTTGCGGAGGGCCTGGCGGATCGCTTCGTCTTCCCACTCGCGCATTGGGCGGATCTCACCGGACCAGGGGCCGAGGGTCGCGCTGGAGTCGACGTCGGAAGAAGCGAGCACCTCCTCCACGGTCGAGCCGGCGATCGGAAGACGGGGCGCGACGAGAAGCATCCTCTGGATGGCGTGGCGAAGCTCGCGAAGGTTTCCCGGCCAGGGATGCCGGCTCAGGCGATCGAGCGCCTCCGTCGTGAAGATCGGTACGACCGTCGGTTTGGGCGTCGGCTTGGCCGTCGGTCTTGCCGTCGGTCCGGCCGCCGCTCCGATCAGCTCAATGGCGCAACGGGTCGCCAGATCCGGGATGTCTTCGGACCGTTCGCGCAGCGGCGGGACGACGAGGTGGAACCACTGGGCGACACGCGACCAACCTCCCGTTTCACCGGAGCCGGCGCGACCGGTGGGTATCTCCGTCCGCGCCACGAAGAGCCGGATGTTCGCCTGTTCGTCACGACGGCTCCCCAGTGGGCGGAAGACACCCTTCTCGCCCAGCCGGGTGATGCTCGGAGCGAGTTCCGGAGGAAGAGACTCGACGCCGGCGAGGTAGAGGCTGCCCGGCTCGGCTTGCCGCACCATCCCCGGCTCGGGATGGGGATAGGTCTTCACCGCCGGCCCGGTGCGCCCCATCAGCACGCTACGGTGGTGGTCGGGCGGGATCGCGTCGAAGTCGAAGACGACGAACGGCTGGCCGAGACGGCGACTGGCCTGGTGGATCGCGCGCGCCAGGGTCCGCCGTCCGGTGCCCGGCTCGCCGACGAGAAGCACCGGGCCATCCAGGCGCGCGGCCACCAGCATCTGGTGGCGCAGCCGCTCGATCGCCTCGCCCGCTCCGACGATGCTGCCGATCGTCGCGCCGGTCGCCGCGGACTCCGTCGACGACTCCCGGAAGTGTCCGGGCGCATGGTCTGGCAGTCGGTCCCGCCGTCGGTCCCGCAACTGGTCCCGCAACTCGCGGTTCTCGCGGATCAGCTCGCCGTGCACGATCGCCTTCTCCAGCGCGACGGCCGCGATGCCGGCCATGGCGCGGAAGAACTCGTTCGCCGGTTCGGCGAAGGCGTGGGCTCCGACCGCATCGAGGTAGAGGGCGCCGACGATGCCGGACGGCGACACGAGCGGACCGCAGATGATGGAACGCATCTCGTTCAGCCGGATGCTTCGGATGGTGGAGAAGCGGGCGTCGGCGGGGGCATTGCCGGTGATGACCAGTTCCCCCGCGCGTGCCCGGCCGAGGATGGTCCGACTCACCCGGCTGATCTCCTGGAGCTCCTCGCCGGCCACATCGACCGCGAAGATCGGCACCAGTCCCGCCGCGTCGGGACGCCCCAGGAAGAGGATCCCCCGATCAGCCTGCAGCAGTCGAAGCAACTGCTCGAGAATCGTCCGCGCCAGCCGGTCGAGATCGAGTTCGCCGCTGATCGCCGACGACACGCCGGTGATCCGGTCGAGCCATGTGCTTGTCCCGGCCGTGAAACCCGATCCGCTAACGCCGGTCGCGGGCGGCATCACGGTAGACTCGGCAGCGTCACGCGCGCCGGTAGCTCCCGGTCGCGCCAGCTCCTCGCCCAATTCCTGGAGTTCCGCCAGGTCGCGGATCGATCCACGGCCGACGGGCGCTGTCGGGCCCTTCCTGGTTCGCCTCGTCATTCTGGCCCCCGACCCGAACGTTCTGGTCTCAAACACTCACCGTGCAGCGCCACTCACGATAGACCCCTCCGGAGTCCGGTCTGCATGAACAATTGTAGGTCTTTCCCGAGCGAGAATCAACCCGTTGCCCGGCCAGTTCCGCGACACTACAATCCCCGAGAGGAGGCCTCTCACGGCCTAGGCGATTGCCTTAGTAGTCTGGGAGCGGGCCGGCGGGCGTGGGAGGCTGCTTCGGTGCCCACTCGTAAACGTCCCCAGCAAGGCTCGTTGCGCTATTCGGTCGAGGCCCGTCTCACCGCCGGGGGAGACTGCCTCGTCGAGCTCGCCCGGGACACTTTGACGCAGACCAGCGTCGTCCTCAAGACCGGTGCGCTGGAACTCGTCGCGCACGAAGCGACCTGTCTGCTCTCCCTGCCCGAGGAACTCGGCCCCCGGCTTCTCGACCTCTTCCCGGTAACGAAGAAGCGCTGGACGCTGGTGCTGGAGCGTATCGAGGGCGTCCCTCTCGCCGAAGCGGCCGGTGCGTGGCCGGTCGAGCAGATTCCTCGGCTGGCGCGCGCACTTCTACAGTGCCTCGGTCACCTGCACCGGTCGGGATGGATCCACGCCGACCTCAGTCCGGGCAACGTCCTCGTCTTCGGTGACCGGCTCGACCCCCGCGTCCGCCTCGTCGACTTCGGTTTGGCGATCGACATCTTCGGGGCCTCCGGCGACGAACCGCGGGGCGGCACCCTTCCCTTCATCGCGCCGGAGCTCGCGCAGGGCCGGATCGTCGACGGCCGCACCGATCTCTACTCTGCGGGGATGGTGCTGCGTGAACTCTTCCCTTCGCTCGTTCACGAGGAGACGTGGGCTGGGATCCTGTCCTCTCTGAGTGCACCTCGCATCGCCGGACGCTATGCGAACGCGCTGGCCGCGCGGCAGGCGGTGGAGCAGGCGTTCGGGCTGCCTCCGGGCGACGCACGCTGGCCCCGGTTTGGCGGCGGCGGACTCGTCGGTCGATCCGGGCAGCTCCGGCAGGTCGTCACGGTCCTGAAGAGCCGATCTCCCTCCTGTGTGCTGGTCCAGGCGCGAGCCGGGACCGGGCTCACCCGCTTTCTCCTGGAGGCCGCGCTGGCCTCGGCGCGCGCCGGGCGGCCCGTCCACCTGATCGACCTGCCGCGTTGCGGTGACGACCCCGACCGGGCTCGCCAGTACTTCGATGCGTGCATCGAGGAGTGCCACGCTTCAGGCATCGCCCTGCTTTGCGGGATCGACGATGCCTCGCCGGGGCTGCACACCCTTTCGACCGCCGCGGACTCACCACTTCGCGAACGTCTCTCCGCGGAATCCTGGAACCGCGTCCTTCTGCCGCCACTGCCCACCAGCGACCAGGACGAGATCCTGATGGCGGCGTTGGGGCCGCGGACTCCGGGCGGCGATCTTCTCATCCGCACGTTGGTCGAGCGGGCCGAAGGCGATCTCCGTCTGCTGCGAGACGGCCTCCGTTCGTGCCTCGAAAGCTGCGCGATCGAGGAGGGCACGCAGACGCAGCTTCCGGTGGAGGCCGTCACCGCGTGGTCCGAGAGATGGCAGCCCGCACCTCCCGGCCCGGAGTGGAAGAACCTCGCGGCCCATCAGGCGGCGGCGCTCCGCAGTTGCGCCTGGGCCGGGATGGAGCTTCCGAAGTCGGTCGTGGAGGCATTGCTCAACCGCTTCCATCCGGATACGCCGCTGCTCGATCTTCTCTCTCATGGCTACCTGATCGAATCGGAGCCGAACCGGGTCGCCTTCTGCACGCGGGGATTCTGGCGTGGTGCGACTCCGCCCTCCGACGCCGTCCGTCCCGACTTGGATCGGTGGCTCTTCGAACACTGGACCCCCGACTCGCACCGGGTCGAGGAGGTGCTTGCCGCCGCCCGCCGCGCTCGGCGGGTAGGAGACGCTCAGGCGGAGGGAGCGATCCTGAGCCAGGGACTCGATGCGGCGGCGAACGGCCGCCAGATGCGAGCCATCCAGGCGCTGGTGGCCTACCCATCGGACCCGCCCCCCGTCTGGACGCGGGAGGTCCTCGAGCGCCAAGCCGAGTCGCTCGGCACGATGCCCGGTTCGACCTGGTCCCCCAGCCGGGTTCTCGGCCTGGCCGCACTCAGCGTCCGTTCCGCCAACCGAGCCCTCACGCTGGAAATCCTGGAGCATGTTGCCAGAGACGAGGATCCTCACGCCGCCGTGCCCGCTCTTGCCTATCTCCTCGACGATCACAATGTCCGGGAGAACCACGACGGCTTCGCGCAGCTCTTCCCGCGGCTTCGGGCCTGGGATGAGGTCCCCGGATCCCCTCTGGCCGGCGTCGCAGACTTCCTGCTGGCCAGAAACCTCCAACTCCTCGGCAAGTCCAAGGAAGCGTTGGAGGCCGCTCGCCGGGCCAGTCGTCGGCTGCGCGGAAGCGGCCTCTACTGGGAGGCGCTCAACCACCAGCTTCTGGCGATCGTGCAGCTCACCGATCAGCCCCGAGCCGCGCTCCGATCGATGCGCCAGGCCGTTCAGGCCACCTCGGATCCAGAGCTTCGGTCCCAGGCCAGGTTCAACCTCTCCCTGATGTACGCCCGCATGGGCCGACTGGCGGAGTCCGTCACCTGCGCCGCCGAGGGGCTGCGTGAAGTGTCCGGGCGCGCGCGGCCGGAGAGTGTTCTGGATCTTCGTCTCCGGCTGCTCTGGAACCGGGCCGTGCTGGACCGAATCGAGGAGGCGAAGGAAGATGCGCTGGCGCTCTTGCGGCTCCCCTCGGTCCGGAACGCCCTATCCAAGCACCGCACCGTTACGGCCGTGGTCGGTCACTGCCTGTTGCAGGAGGGCCAGGTCGTGCAGGCCGTACAGACCTACCTGCGCAGATGGCAGGAGTCGACGAGCCAGCTGTTGAGAGTCAGCGCGCTCCGCTACGTGATCGACGCGCTCATGGATGTCGAGGACTGGGAGACCGTGAAGGGCTACGCCACGGAACTCACGGCCGATGGAGGATCGGACGACTCCGACGCGGTGGTGACCCTCGCGCGCGCCCGCGCGCTTGTCGCCACCGCGAACGGGGATCCCGCCGGAGCCTGGGAGCACCTCCATCCGGCGCTGCCGGTGGCACGCAGCTTGAGCGCACGGTTGGAGGCCTCGAGTTTCTTCTATCACTGTGCCGACGTGCTGTTGCAGGCCGCCTCCGGGCACGAGCGGCGCGAACGCTCGCTCGAGGCGGCCGCCTTGATCGATGAATGCCTGAAGGACCTCCCGGCCGGAGCCTACGGCTACTGGCGCGTGCGTGCGATGACACGTCAGGCGGAAGCCCTGCGCCTGGCCGGGCAGGGGAAAGCTTCGAGTCGCCGCCTCGACGAGGCGATCGCCCTGGCACGGCGAGTCCGCTGCCGGCGATGGCTCGCGCGCGGCCTCGAGATGCGGATGGCGTGGGAGAGTGAAGACGCGTAGGTGATCGCGCGAAGGAAGACGTAGCTGGCGCCCCGGGGTATCGCCCCGGCCGCTGGCTGATGAGTGACGGTACCTCGGCGCCAGACCGGATGGCGCCATTTCTCACGTGACCGATGCCGCCGTCGAGGCGGCGACAAGGAGGCTCTCCATGTTTCCCATTCCCGTTCTTGAACGATCGATCCGTTCCTGGCTGCTCGTGGCGCTCGTCGTCTTCGTGGCTCTCTTCTCCTGGGAGGGGGCGGAGGCGGGCGACACCGGCACGCTCAAACTCAAGGTGCAGCGGTGCCTCGGAAGCTGGATCTCCGGCGCCGACATCGACGTCACGATCTACCGTCCCGGCACCGGCAACGTCGACTCGGGGAGCGGCACGACTGGTGTCTCGGGGTATGTCGAGATCGTCTTCGATGATCTGGAGTTGGGCGACCAGGCGCTCGTGACCGTCACGCCGGTGAACGAGGATCCCGACTCCGATCACACCTACTATTGGCTCGACCCGGACAGCCGGGCGGATCTGGAGTGGAGCCTGGACGCCCTGACCGACGACGCCTGCGAGGACGGCTGGTACGACCAGTCGAGGAACGTGATCCTCTGCCTGTACCACTAAGGGATCCCGGGCGACTGATAGATCAAAAACCCGCCCGCGCCTCTCCGGTCGAGGCGCGGGCGGGAATACTTACGTTGGATCCAATATCCGGTCGCGGGCCACGTTCTTGGCGCTACCCAAACATCTCCCCTCGATGCCTCGGCTCTCGCGGGTGCACGCTGCGATTCGCGGATGGCCGGACGGCCGACTCTCTGAGGGGATCGCATCCGTCACCCAGTGATCGGCAGTCTATAGCATATTTCAAGGTATGTAAAGCGTGTTCTTCCGATCGATATGCATATTCTTAGGTCTTTGTCCTGCTCTCGGCAATCGACGCCCCCTGCGAAGTCCGGGGTGACAACCTGCGCAACTAATTGAAATTATTGCAGATATGCGACTATACACTGAGGACGGCGGGGGGCGGACCACCCCACGACCCGCCCTCCGGCGGCGCTCGTCTCGGGCGGAGAGAACCGCCCGAGTTCGCGGAACCTCCCCCTGCCTTAGGCGTACTACGTCTCGCGTTGCGGGCCCGCACACGCACGATTTCAGAAAGGGCCGAGAAGAGCGGGGAACCGAGGGCGCGACGCCACCTCCGCGTCGCGCCCATCTCCTCGTCCGCGAACCTCCCTGACGAAATCCCGGCTATACTCCCCCGAGGCGCGCGGTCACTGGACTTCCTGCCCACGGGAGTTGCCATGAACCTGCCTGAGCCTGGCCTTCTGCGTCACTCGCCGTCCCGCCTGCGGACACGCCCCATCACTCTCGGTCCCGCCGGCTCCAGAGCCGTCCTTTTCGCGATCGTCCTGTTCGCGATCGTCCTTTTCGCCACCTCCTGCTCCGGCGACAAGAAACCGTCGCCGCCGCTCTTCCCCGACGAAGGCGATCCGGCGCCGATCCGTCTCTTCGAGGAAAATCGTCTCTCCTACATCCTCTCGAACGAGGGGATGTGGATCACAGACCCCTGGGGGCCGGTGTCGTTCGAGGGCGCGATGGTCTTCTTCGACTACGGCCTCTGGATCGGCGCCAATGTAAACGGCCTGGAGCGTGTTTCAGCACTCTCCTACTTCAGCTCGGAAGTCCAGCCGCTCCCCATCTCGGCCGACTCGGTCGCGCAGGTCTACCTCGTCACCGTCCACACCGCACAGGGCGATCCCGACTACGATCTCTGGCCGCGGGCGGCCGGAGCGCCGGTCGATCCGTTCGACCGTCCGCTGCTGCTGGGCGATCGCACCGCCTGGACCGCGCACGACGATCTCGATCCGGCTCGTCACACGCTCTTCGCGTCCCTGCCGCTTGGAGCCCAGATCAGGCGCACGATCTGGGCGTACCACCAGCCCGATTCGGTCCTCTTCGAGCGGTTCGAGATCCGGAACGTCTCGAACCAGGCCTGGTCGGGGACCTACCTCGGTCTGTGGTGCGATACCGACGTCGGCCTGGTGAACAACGACCGCATCGCCTGCGATCCCGACCTCGATCTGGGATACGCCTGGACGGATCCGGAAACCCCCGAATCCGCGTGGGGAACGCGCCAACCGGCGGTCGGCGTGCTCCTCCTCGAGACGCCGAACGACCTGCGCCTGACCGCCTTCCCCCGCATCCTGAAGAACACCACCGAGCCGCAGAGCTCGCTCGAGGCCTACCGCCTGTTGCGCGGGGTCAACGTCGACGGCGCCCCCTTCACCGATCCGACGACGGAGGAGGCCACCTCCTTCTGCCTGGCGGGCGATCCGGTCACCGGCGAAGGATGGGTCGATGCTGGAGACTACGACCGCCGGATGATGCTCTGCACCGGGCCGTTCGACCTGCCGCCCGCCGCGAGCGTCTCTCTGACCGTGGCGATCATCCTGTCGATGCACCGCGATCCACTGGCCGCGATCACGGGACTGCGCGCCGCCGCTGGGACGGTCCGGGCGAACCCCGCCTGGTGGGATCACTTCGCCCGGTAGTCCCGGCGCTCCCCGGATGAAGTGAGCTGCGAGAAGATCTCGGAGAGCCTACCCCCTGATCCCGATCAGCATTCTCCGCCCCCAAAGTCCGTCACCCTCGTAGACCAGTTCCAGACCCGCGCCGGCAAAGGCCTCTCGATACTCTTCGTCGGTGAAAAGGCCCAGCTCGTGCCGCTCCGACAGGTGCCCGATCCCGTCGACGGTGGCGATGAGGTATTGGAACTCGATGATCGAGACGAGGCCCTCGGCGGTGCTGCGGGCCACGCGCGCGATCTTGATCTCGGGACGATCGACCAGCGCGGCGTGGATCCGGCCGGCGTTCCAGGCCGCGGGGCTGAACCACGGCTCGAGCATCACGATGCCCCCCGGAAGGGTGTGCCGCGCGAAGTTCTGCATCGCCGCCCGCAGCCGGTCCGCTGTCCGCAGGTACCCGATCGAGCCGAAGAGACAGAGGACGACGTCGAAGCCCCGTCCGAGGTCGAAGTCGATCATGTCCGCCTGGTGGAACGGGACACCGGGGCAGGTCTCGCGCGCCCGCGCCAGGAGGAGAAGCTCCAGATCGAGTCCCTCGCAGGCGAAGTCGTCCTTGAGGTAGCGAAGATGTCCGCCGGTCCCGCAGGCGATGTCCAGCAGTCGGTTCCCCTGCGTCCTCCGGTAGCGGGCGATCCACTCGCGCAGGCTCGCCGCCTCCTTCGCGTAGTCCTTCCCCATCGATTCGTAGATGAGGTCGTAGTAGCGAGCCGATTGGTGAAACACCGTCCCCTCCCCATCGTTGATCGGTCGATCCAGCGCCCGCGCCGCCGCCCTCACTCCGCCGGATCCACGACTCCATGCTTCGGCCTGAGCCAGGCGTAGAGAAAGAGGATCACCGCCAGAATCGCCCCCGCAATCAGGACCTCCGCCCGCCTCGCATAGGTGATCATGACCACGCAGACGATCATGCCGAGGGCCGGCACCAGGACCGGCACCTCGAACCTCCCGCGCGGCTCGTCTCGCCGTCTCTTCAGCAGGATGAGCGCCAGGTTGATGACCGCGAACACGCTCAAGAGCAGAACCGAGGTCGCCCGCGCCAGGTTCGGCACCGTGCCGGCCAGCGCGAGAAGCATCGCCGCGGCCAGAAGGACGAGGATCGCCCTGTGCGGTGTCCGCCGGCGAGGATGGACGGCCGCCAGTCGGCGCGGAAGGAGTCCCTGGCAGGCCATGCCGTACGCCAGCCGGGAGGCCATGATGAAGTTCAGAAGCGCCGTGTTGGCCACCGCGAAGATGGTGATGCCGTTGTAGACCCAGGGGCTCAGCCAGGGGGCGGCCTTCCTCGTGATCTGCACCAGCGGCGCTCCGAGATCACGGTTCGCGAGATCCCGCGCCGGCACGACCGAGACGGCGGTGAGGCTGATCAGGATGTACAACAGGGTGGAGATCGCGACCGCCGAGATCAATCCGACCGGGAGGTTGCGTTCGGGTTGCTTGACCTCCTCGGCCACGTTGATCATGTCTTCGAAGCCGACAAAGGAGTAGAAGGTCAGGACTGCCCCGGTGAGCAGGAGTGAAAGGCTGAGGCCCGCTGGGACGGTGGTCGCGCCGACGGCCGACCCCAGATCGCCTGCGGCGCCCCCGGCAGCTCCGGTGACGTGCGCCAGCGTCCCCGCCGACACGTCCAGGTAGTTCACGCTCCCCCAGAAGCGCGCTCCCACCGCGATGACGAAGATCAGCCCTCCGACCTCGACCGCGGTGCAGAGGAGATTCGCCCACATCGATTCGCGGATCCCGCGCAGGTTGATCGCGGCGAGCAGCAGGAGGAACGTCGCCACCACGATGCGCGGCGGGATCCCCCCCGCGAAGGACGCCACCGTGTTCGCCACGACATTCGACGCCGTGGCGATCGAGGTCAGACCTGAGGCCATGACCACGAGGCCAATGACATAGGAGAGCAGCGGCCGGCGGAAAGCACGCTGCGTGACGTATGCAGCGCCAGCGGCCCGGGGATAGCGCGAGGAGATCGAGGCGTAGGTCAGTCCGGTGAGCATGGCCGCCACCATCGAGGCGACGAAGGCGAGCCAGACGGCATTTCCCAGCTGGCCGGAGGCGACTCCGATCGTGCCATAGATCCCCGACCCGACGATGTCGCCGACGCCGTAGACAATGAGGAAGAAGAGGCCGATGTGCCGGGCGAGTCTGGGCACTCCGCCGGCAGACCCCGGCATCCGGCCAGCCGTCCCCGGCCCGCGGCCGGGATCCGAGGGGGTTCTCGAGCCTGCATCTCTGCCCTTGGGTTGGCTCACGGCGGCATTGGACCAGATCGGCACCGACCAGGGAAGCGGCAATCCCCCGCGCTTGCGGGAGGTTGCGCTCCAGCCCGGCGGTGCGACCTGCAGTTTCGGGTCTCGAAACGTCGAGCGCCCCGTCTGCGATCCCCGGAATCTATCGTGACTCTGTCTCCGTAGGCGGCTACTCTGGTCGGACCGATTCGACCTCAACCCCATAACGGTTCAGGATCCATGGAGGGCTCGGCCATGGCGTTCGTTCAGAAGCACGATCACGGACACTTCTGTTGGCTCGATCTCGGCACCACCGACCGTCCCGGTGCGGCCGGGTTTTACACCGAGCTCTTCGGCTGGAGCACCTTCGATGCGCCGATGGGCCAGGATGTCTACACCATCTTTCGCCTCAAAGACCACGACGCCGGGGCCGCCTACCAGATGCCCAAGGAGATGCTCGACCAGGGAGTCCCGCCCCACTGGCTGCTCTACGTCTCGGTCGACGATGTCGACGCCGCCGCCGCGCGCGTGGGGCAGAACGGCGGCAAGGTGGTGATGGGGCCGTTCGATGTCCAGATGCCCGGCGGACCGCCGCTCGGCCGCGCCGCCGTGATCCAGGACCCGCAGGGCGCCACCTTTGCCCTCTGGCAGGCGAGAGAGCACATCGGAATCGGGATTATGGACGAACCCGGCTCCCTCTGCTGGCCCGAGCTCAGCACGACGACCGCCGACGGCGCCCGTGACTTCTATAGCGCGGTCTTCGGCTGGAATCACAAGACCGAGGCGATGGGCGGTCCCGCGGCCTACACGGAGTGGCGCGTGGGTGAGCGTTCCATCGGCGGGATGATGCAGATCCAGCCGGAGTGGGGCGCGGTGCCGCCGCACTGGATGGCCTATTTCCAGGTCGCCGACTGCGACGCCACGGTCGCGCAGGCCCAAACGCTGGGCGGCAAGACGGTGCACGGTCCGATGGACATCCCGAACGTCGGCCGCTTCGCCGTTCTGCAGGATCCGCAGGGAGCTCACTTCTCGGTGATTCGGCTGAATCCGCGGTAGACCGTCAGGGCGGCCGACCGGGGCATTGGTTTCATCCACGGGAGTACGCCAACGCCCCGGTCCGTCCTTGAACAATTCCCGCACGGCCGGAGACGGCGTTACTGTACGTGCCCCCCGATCCACTCCAGCATCGGCTGCCAGAACAGATCCCGGGCGTTGTCGGCGGTGTAGAGATCGACGTGGCCGTAGTCGAGGAGCACTTCCTCCGGTGGATGCAGTGCGATGTCGATGCGGCTGACGTCGTCGCTGCCGACCATCTCGAGCGTCCGGTCGTAGTACGGCCCGAAACCGCCGGCCGGCGCCACGAGGAGAATCGGGACCGTGATCTCGCCCAGGTGGTCGTCCCACGGCGACTCCTGAGTGGGGCACCAGAGCCTGTCCCCCTCCAGTTCGAGCATCACCGGCTGGGCCACCCGGGTGAACGTGATCCAGAAGTCGACCACGCGATCCACGGGGGTGTACTGGAGCGCGTTGACGATCCCGTTCTCGTCGAATACGCCCGCCCAGAAGTGGCCAGGCAGCGCTGAGAACGGCGATGCCGAGATGGTCAGCACGACCTGGAGGTTCGTCAGCCCTGGGAAGTAGGGCGACGGCCCATCCGGGTCATCTCTCGCGAGGAGCCCGAACTCGTAGGAATTGTCCTCCCAGCCGTAGATTCCCTGCTCGGCCATCGCCAGCTTCGTCTCGTAGTCGGCGCACGTCACTTCGTGGATGATCTCGTTATCGGTCTTGAGGCCGTAGTCGACGGGAATGAACCCGCTCACCTGCCGGCGTCCGGGGGGTAGCTGCGTCTCCTCGTTCAAGAGGCAGTAGCTGATCACCGCACCCGCGCTGAAGCCGCTCACGAGCATCTTCCGGTAGCCATTGCCGGTCATCCGGCGCACGACACGAGCCACTTCGATCGCCAGTTGGAGGTCCTCCACATGCCGCTGGAGTCCCCAGTCGGCCATGAAGGAGTAGTCGGTCAGACCCGAGGGTAGGAGCGTATAGCCGTGGTCGATTCCCCAGACATCGACATCGTTCTGGGCGAGGAAGACGCCGATCCCGAAGTCATCGGGAGCCCTCGGGGAATCGAGCCCGGGCAGCATGTTGCCCACGAAGTCCTTACCCCCTCCATGCTCCATGAAGACGGCCCGCCGCGTCCGAATCGGATGGAACGGCGCCGTCTCTCGGACGACACGATGCAATCCGATCAGGTCGTGTTCTCCGGGACCGACCCGGATCGTGGCGCGGTAGTGGACGATCGGCCCGACAATCGGCTGCCGCTCGAACTCCACCAGAGGCCACGCCACCTGGCGGTCCATCGCGCCATCGGCGGCCGCCAGGGCGTCATCCTCCATCGTCCAGCGGGCCTCGTTGACCAACGTCTTCGCCAAACCCTCGGCCTCAACGGCAAGTCCGTCGCCGGGCAGTTCGGAAAGCGTCGGGGGCGCGGACGGGCGTTCCTCCACGCATCCGACGGCCAGCAGAACGAATCCGCACAACAGAACGTACAGGTACCTGCGCATGATCTGCCTCCTCTGTGACTCAACGGTCGGCGGGCCCGGTCACATCGACCGGAACAACATTCGCGCGTCACTCCGATTCGTCGGCCGCGGTCACGAGGAGGCGATGCACATGCGGTCGCGGGGCAACGATCGCTGCCTCCACTCCGTCCGCGGCGCGATGCAACGTCGGAACGTCATGCTGGCTCGCGGTTCTCACCGTAACGAAATGGGCTGTGCCGGCGCGGCGCTCCGGGCCCGCTTCAAATCGGGCCGGCGCGAGTATAGCGCCCGCCCGCGGTCAAGACGACGGAATCCTCGCGGGCGAGATGTCGAGCTCCAAGGATCTGAGGCTGCGGCAGGCGGGAGGACGGGATGATCTGTGACCCCGCGGCCTGCCACTCAGGCGCTGGCGTGGCAGCGAGCGGTCGATGGCGCAATCACCTTGCGCTCCTCGCCTGAGTCGCGTCGGTCGTATGCCTTACCACCGGATAGGCCGGAAGCACCCGATCACCCGATCCTGGCTTCACTCGCCCCATCAAACACGTGCATCGCCTCGCGGCTGATGCGGAGCCCCACGGCCGCCCCTGGCTCGGCCGTGAATTCAGGCCCGGTCACGGCGGTCATGATGACCGGAGCATCCGCGTCCTTCGACTCAGCCACCAGGTGTACCAGCGACTCGCGACCGAGTGGCTCCACCAGGTCGGCGCGGGCGAGAAGGTCTCCCTCTCCGGCCTGAACGATCTCGAGGTCCTCGGGGCGGATGCCGAGGATCGCGGGCTGATCCGAGGCGGGCCCGGCCGGGGGAGGCGTCTGTGGCTTCCACGGAAGTTCGAGGCGTACGCCGTCCCCTCGAATCGACCATCCATCGTGCACGCGACTCAGCCGGACCGGCAGGAAGTTCATCCGTGGCGATCCGACGAACGCACCCACGAACCGGGTCGCGGGGCGGCGGTAGATCTCCATCGGCCGCCCCACCTGCAGCACCCGCCCGCCCGCCATGACGACGACGCGGTCGCCCAGGGTCATCGCCTCTTCCTGGTCATGGGTCACATAGACCATCGGCGCGCGTACGTTGCGGTGGATCCGCGCCAGTTCCGCCCTCGTCGTGACCCGCAACTGCGCGTCGAGATTGGAAAGCGGCTCGTCGAGGAGAAAGACCCGCGCATCGCGCGCGATCGCGCGGCCCAGGGCCACCCGCTGGCGCTGTCCACCGGAGAGTTGCGCGGGCTTCCGCTCGAGGAGGGTCTCGATCTCCAGGCTCTCTGCCACTTCCCGCACCCGGCGATCGATCTCCCCCCGCTCGACACCCCTCAGTCGCAGCCCGAATCCGAGGTTTTCACGCACGGTCATGTGGGGATAGAGGGCATAGTTCTGGAAGACCATCGCGATGTCCCGTTTCTGCGGGGGCAAACCGGTCACATCGACGTCATCGACCAGAACGCGGCCCCGGGTCGGCGTCTCGACCCCGGCGATGATGCGAAGCAACGTGCTCTTCCCGCACCCGGACGGTCCCAGCAGTACGACCAGTTCGCCGCTCGCGATCCGTAGGTCCACCCCGGTCACCGCGGCCTGCCCGCCCGGAAAGATCTTCTCGATGCCCTCGAGCCTCAGCTCCGCCATCCTCGCACCCCCTCGCACCGGACTTCGACCAGAACCCCGTCCGCTTCCGCGCCGGCCGGGCAGCGCCGTCTTATCCTAACGGCGCGGCCGCCCCCGAAGGAAGCGGCCGCACCCTCACTCACTTCGCGGATGGAGTCGCCTCACCCTGCGGGCAGGCTATCCGCTCCACGATCAGTTGCTGTACCGGCTCTTGATCTGGCCCCAGCTGCTCTCCTCCACCGGCACGATCGGGCACGGATTCGGGTCGCACGGGACGTTGTCGCCGTAGTAGTCCCCACCCTGAGCGATGCACTCAACCTCGGGAAGAACCATGCACTCGCCGCTCGCGAGGCAGCAGGCGCCCGTCTGGACGTCGAGGTTGACGAACTCGTTGTTGAAGAAGTCGGCCCGGCAGCCGGCGTCCGGGTTCCCGCCCTGGCTGAGGACCTGCAGGTAGCCGCCGACCCGACCGTCGTTCAGCATGCCCCAGATACCGTAGCCCTCGTCGGGATTCCCCATGTCGAAGGGAAGCGGTCCGCTGCTGTACTGCACGTTGTTGTAGGTCACCTTGTACTCGACGGTGGCCGGATCGGTCTCGCTCAAGCCGTTCGCCATGTAGACCATCTCGAGATGGATCATGGTGCCCTGGACGTACGTCAGGCCGTAGTTGCCCGTAAAGGTGTAGAACGGCAGACGGCCGCCGAAGACCGCGATCTCGCCGTCCGGGATCCGGACGTTGAAGCGGCCGTCGACGTTCGGCGACCACCACGGGCTGATGTTGAGTCCGGCCTCGCCGCCGGTCGGGCCGCTGATCACGAGGTCCGTCGCGATGCGGAAGTTGGAATCGTTGTTGAAGACGGCCGGGATCGCGCCGTCTTCGCTGAGGCGGAAGACATGCAGGTTGGCATAGCCGAAGCACGACATGTCCATGTCGCTGATGTAGATCTGTCCGGGATAGAAGTTACCCGTCGTGAGCGTCGAGCTCGGGCAGTCATTGAACACCCGCTCGATGATGACGGCGCTGTTGATGTTCGGGGTCGCGGCCGCCACGGTCGCGCCGATGGCGAGGACCGTCAGGGCCAGGATCAGGTTTCTTCCTCTCATGGAAGTCATCCTCCTTCGTTCCAGTTGCGTATCGATCGTTGTCTTCGTCCCGTACCGCCCAGCCGCGACGGGTCGAAGGCGGGGGCCGGCGGCTCCGGCCAGGTGAACATCCTCACTAGCGTTCGGTTCGTTTCCGGCGGCCTGGTCCCGGAGGGTCTCTCCGGATGCGCGGGTGGCCCTGCCCCCGCGGTGGGGCGCCGGAGCGGCACCTCCTTTCACCGGATCAGCACGCACTGCTTCCGGATCTTCTGGTCTCCCTGGACCAGGGTGTAGGAGTAAACGCCGCTGGCGAGGCTCTTCCCCTCCAGCGTCACCACGTGATCTCCGGCCGGCATCGCCCGATCCACGATGCGGGCAACCTCCCGGCCGGCGACGTCGGAAACAACGAGACGAACCGGTCCCGCCTCTGCCAGGCGGAAACGGAGCGCGGTCGACTCACGGAACGGATTCGGCGCCGCCGGGTGAAGCTCAGCCAGGCGCAGTGGCTGATCCGCCCCCGGAAGGGGAACGCCGGCCGCGGGCAGGAAGTTCGAACGCTCTAGACCGAGCTGGATGTGCTCGTTCTGCATGAACCGGCCCCACGTCGCGCCTGTGAGGTGGTTCTCGATCATGATGATGATCGGGCCCTCGTCGATCCCGATGTAGTCGGTCGCCCACCAGTTCAACTCCAGGTTGAACGCGTCGCGGAATCCGTACGGCCCCCAGAGTTGCGCGTAGTAGCTGTCGTAGAGGTTGTGCAGCACCGCGATCGACTCGTTCGGGGTGAAGGCGATCGAGCCGGCGGGGGCCGTCGGGGCGATGGTCCCGTTGTCATTCTGCGGCGGAGGCGCGCCTCGCGCGGAGTAGCCGAACGGATCGTCGCTCGCCGTGATCCCCCAGAGGTTCTCGCCGTAGCCGGTCCAGCCCCCCGGATTGGCGATGCAGTAGTTCCGCTGCGCCAGGGT
Organism: uncultured bacterium; assembly: GCA_964371055.1. GTDB lineage: Bacteria > Eisenbacteria > RBG-16-71-46 > CAIMUX01 > CAIMUX01 > CAYJLF01. The sequence continues at coordinate 34,237 of CAYJLF010000009.1, forward strand.
TGCCCGGCGCGAGTTCTCGAAGTAGGTGATCCCCTGCGTGCGCGTGTAGTTGTCCTGGATGTAGCGGTAGTCGATCCAGCAATGGGAGTACTGATGACCGAAGAGCGGCGGGAAGTTGATGAAGGTGTAGCCGTAGTAGGTCAGCCAGTCGTAGCCGCTGGTCCAGACATTCCAGGCGGTCGCCGGCACCGGGAAGGTCGGCGAGCCGAGGGCGAGCGTGTAGAGGATCATCGCCTCGTTGTAGCCGACCCACTGGCCGAAACCGGAGAAGCCGGTGCCGGGCTTCCAACCCATCAGAATTCCGGGATTGAAGTTGCGGAAGAAGTTCCAGTCCGCCCGTCGGTAGATCGAGTCGGCCAGCGCCCGGATCTCCACTTCGTCAGGATCGGCCGCATCGAAGTAGTGCGCCGCATCGAGGATGCCGGCCATGAGGAGCGCGGTGTCGATGGTGGAAACTTCGCAGGCCCAGGTCCGGGTCGCCGTATTCATGTCGAGGAAGTGGTAGAAAAGCCCCTTGTAGCCGATGAAGCCGCTCGCCCCGCTCCCCTGCGGTCCGGTCCAGAAGGTCTCGAGGGTCGTCCGCACACGATCGCGCGCCGCCTCGCGGGTGACCCAGCCGTGGTCGACCCCGATGCAGATGGCGGAGAGGCCGAATCCGACCGACGCGATGCTGGCCGGCGACCCGGCGGTGCTCCGGTCCTTGACGAGCCCGTTCGCGGGATTCGCCTCCTGCCAGAAGAACCGGAACGCGCTGTGCTGCAGCGAGTCGAGCAGCGCGGGGGTCGTGAGCGCACCCGCACTCTGGGCCGAGAGCCCGATCAGGATCGCCAGGCTCGCGAGGAAGAGCGACGTCCGCCGCGCCGCGCTCGTGGTGTGGTGGTTCGACATCTGTTGCCTCCGGTTCATCGGACACTCGTCTCTCGTACCCTGCTAGAGATTCACCACGAAGGTCAGCCGGTGCGTCTCCTCCAGCCGCCCCTGGTCAGCCCAGCCGTAGTCGAATTCGAACCGCTGCGCTCCCAGCTTTCCTCGAAGACCCAGTCCCAGGGTGAGGCCGCTCTCCGCATCCTCCTGTCCCAGGTTCTGGTATCCAGCCCGCGCGGCGAGAAGCTCCCGCCATGTCCACTCCATGCCGCCGTTCAGGCTTTCCGTGTTCGAGGAAGAGTGGAAGGCATCGGCCGCGATCCTCACCTGGCTGTTCGCGCTTACCGCGTAGGGCCAGCTCATCCCCAGGCGGAAGAGGACCGGCACGGGGAAGTCGTCCGTGGCCCGGGTACCGGGCAGCGCGCCGTTGTCGCCGTACCGGTCCGGATCCATGTCGTACTGGATGCGGAGATCACGCCCGTCGAACTTTCCGCTCGTCCCGAAGTTCGTGATGCTGGCGCCGATCTTCGTTCCGCTCTCCGTCAACCGGTAGAGGGTGCCGACGTTCAAGGTGAAGGCGCGCAGACTGCTGTTCCAGATCGTCTCGGAGATGTAGTTGATCTGGGCCCCGGCGGAAAATCGATCGGTGAACTCGCGGCCCATCCCGACGCCCAACGCCACGTCGGTGACGCTGTATCGCTCACCCGTTCCCAGCGGGTGGTCCACGGTCCGCACGTCGATCTCGCCCGAGGTGAGCGCCGTCACGCTGCCGAAGAGGTTCCCCAGCCGTCCCAGCGGATACGCGCCGGCGATGTACTCATAGTTGATGTCGGCCAGCCATTCGCTGTGCGTGAACTGCACCGCCGGCCTCCGCAGAAAGCCGATGGCGGCGGGGTTGTAGTAGGCGCACTGCAGCCCGTCATGCAGCGCCACGCCGGCATTCCCCATCGCCCCGATCCGGGCGCTCGGTTCGATCAACGTGAACTCCGCCACCGCCGTGCCGGTCTTGCTCTGCGCGCGGGCGGACCCCGCGCCCAGCACGAGGAGACCGGCCGCGAAGAGGAGGACCACCCTCGCGACCCTTCCCTGGATTTCCATTCCGAGATGCATCTCCCTGCCCTCCCTCACTTCACCACCGCGAACTTGCCGATGCTCTTTCCGAGCGGTCCGGCGTCCACGTGGAAGACATATAGCCCGGGAGCCAGGTCGAGGTTGTCCCTGGTGCGGAGATTCCATGCCACGTACCCGTCGTACGAGCCGTCGTGGCGGAGCGTCTGGACCAGGTCCCCCCGCACGGTGTAGATCCGGATCGTGCAGTGCGCCGGCAACCCGCGGAACTCGATCCGGCGCTCCCCGCGCCCCGAGACCGCGAAACGCTCCGGCTCGAAGCTGGCCGCGCCGACGTACGGATTCGGCACCACGTACGGCTCGAAGGCCGCCTGCCGCGCTGACTCGACGGTCGCTCCTTGACCCTTGGTGCGGAAGACGAAGGCATCCTCCGCGCCGAATGGCTTCCGGAGCGCCAGCTCGAACTGGTCGCCCGCGCCGGGCAGGCGCTGCGGCAGCGCACCTCCCGCCGCCGACAGGTCGAGTTGCAGGCGCCAGGTGACGCGTGGCGTCGTCGGGGTCGGCGACAACGGCAGGTAGGTCACGATGTCGATGTACTCGTCCGCCGCGCTCAGGGTGCCGTTCTGGTCCGGGTCCCGGAACCGGAAGTTGAGCTGGTGGTCTCCATTCGGTCCGTGGGACATGATCCGGAACTTCGCCGGCCGCGCGGGCAGCCCGATCGCCGCGAGCGACGTGTCGAGGTAGGTGTCGGAGAAGGTGATCGTGATGTCTTCGGGGAACCCGGGGCGGATCTGGTTGATCGATGGAAGCTGCGTGCCCCGCAGGTAGGTCACACTGAGCCGCGCGTCGGTCGGACTTTGGGCGGTGAAGCCGGAACGGGTGGAGTCGACCTCCACCTCGCGCAGGGTGCGGATCACCGGCAGGAGGCCCGCGCCGACCGGCCCGCTTCCCTCACCGTCCAGGTCCCAGCCGGTGGTGAAGAGGGTCACATGATCGGTGCTGTCGCGCAGCGTATACGACTCCGCCCGCAGGCTCTCGGGGTGGCTGGCCTGGAAGGTCACCGCCATGAGGTGATCATCCGGCACGAGGTTGCCGTTCACGATGCGGACTTCCGTCTTACCGACGCCGTCGCCGGAGATCCGGGTGATCCCCTCCGCCGTCGCCCCCGCAAACCCCAGCACCTTCGGCTCCGGCCGCACCCGCACCGTGTTCTTCGGCAGGATGGTGCCGCCACGCAGGGTCCGCGAGACCGTGATCGGGTTCTCCGAGGGATAGAAGGCTACCGAGTCGGACGCCGCCGGGTCGGCCAGCGCCTTCGGCCCGTAGTCATAGGCCGTGACCGCGTAGTAGTACTCCTGCCCGTTCGTGACCGTCGAATCGGTCCAGGTGTGCACGAGCCCGGTGTCCTGGCCGAGATGGTAGGCGACTCCTTCCTGGGTCTGCTCCGTATACCCACGCTTGCCGTTTTTGAGATCGAACTGGGCGATCGGCCGCCCGTTGCCGATGTACCCCGAGCCGGTGCCGGTCGTGATCACGCGCGCGTCGAGGAAATCAGGATCGGTGGAACGGTAGATCCGGTATCCCTCGAAGTCGTACTCCCCGGTCACCGGGTCGACGCCGCGCTCCGCCACGTCGTCCCAGGAGAGACGGACATACCCATCCCCCGATTCGGCCGAGACCGTCGGCATCGGCGGCGGCACCGCGAACTGGTAGTTGGCGTTGTAGATCTGCTGCACGGTCCGGACCGTGCGGCGGAGCTCGTCGAGATCGCCTCCGTAGGCCAGAGCGAGACTGAAGCGCTCGGTCTGCCCGGCCTTCAACGTGAAGGCGCCGGAAGCGAAGAGGAAACCGATGTTGTAGTTCGCGACGAGTTCCGGATCGAACCGGTTCGCCGGATCGGGATCGGTGAACTTCTCGTACAGCCGCTGCGGCCAGTTAGCGGAATCGGTATAGAAGACGATGCCGTCGACTTCGGGATCCGGGTTGCCCTGCCCGGCGCGGATGCGGTTCATCTTGAAGCCGGTCAACCCGATCTGGTCCGACTCGTTCAGATCGGTGCGATCGAAGTACGGCTCCCCATCCGTCGGGATCCCGTCCCGCTCGCCGGTGTCGCCCGTGTCGAAAACACCGTCCGCGCCGGTGTCGTGCAGCTCCGGGTTCCAATCAAGGTCCTCATCTCCGGTCCACCAGACCCCGGCTCGATAAGCCGGCCGGCGGTCCAGAGGACCGTACTCGATCTCGAACCGGGTGAGGTCATAGCGGGCCTCGACCGCCGCCCGGATCTCCTCCTGGCCGACGATCTTCTCCCCTGGCCCGCCGTCTCGCCTCTCATCGACGATGCCGTCCTCGTCGTTGTCCAAAAAGTCGAACCGGTTGCCCGGCGTTTCCAGGTAGGCATAACCCAGGTATCCCGTCCGCCCGCAGTTGCCGGAGAGATCCCGGCCGTGTCCGTACTTGTCCCAGGTGTAGACGAGGTTGATCACGTTCTCGTCGAACCGGCGGTTGAAGTAGGCGTTGTCGTCATCCGATTCGAAGATGCCGTCGCACGACAGCGCGGAACCGCCGACGCCGGAGTCCATGTAGAGGCCGAAGATGATGTTGTCGTCGTAGTCGGTCGTACCTTCGTTCGTGATGTCGTAGTGCCAGAAGATCACGTTGCCGGCCTGGGGATTCGCCCACTGGAAGCCGCGCACCTCGATCCGCAGGCCGAGACCGCGGCGGGTGGTGTCGCGGCTGTCGGGGTGGAAGTCCCAGGCATCGTAGAAATCGTCATCCATGACCATGTAACTTTCCTGGTCGGCCGCCGGGCGCTTGCCGAAATAGCCGTTCCAGGAGCCCGCCCAGCCCGGATCGTCCGGGTCGTCGATCTGGTCGGGCCAGAAGTCCGGCCAGGTCCGCGGATCGCTGCTGATGGCCGGTGAACGCCCGGGATTGCGTGCCGGATCGGCCTGGAAGTAGCCCGGGCGGGGCTCGAAGCGCATGGTGCGGTTGTAGTGCGGGCTCGGCGCCTGCCGCTCGCGGAAACCAGTCTCCATGATGAACGCTTCGTTGCCGTTGTTCTGCCGGATCTTGGCGAGGACGAAGGGCGTGATCCCGTCGCTGTAGTTCATGCCGCTTCCTTTCGGCACCTCGCAGGAGTGGAAGACGCTGAGATCGACGTTCCCCGGATCGGCCGGATAGTCTCCCACCATGCCGTAGTTCCAGAAGACGGTGCGGATGTTCGCGGCATCGTGGAATCCCGAGCGCTCGGCATCGATGGTGCCCCGCTCGTCGGCCGGAACCGGGTTCTCCAGTTGCGCGAGAGCGGACCACGGCGCCGCCGCCACGATCACCAGGGCGATCAGGCCGATCGCCAGGCCCGGGCTGGGAATCCATCCCCAACCCTCTCTTCGCGAATGCATGCTCATCCTGCGCACACCCCCTCCATCACCGCTGCGATTCCAGCGAAATCCCGACTTCGATCCGCCGCGGAGCGTAGTAGCGCGTCGGGTCGGACAGCGAAACCCGGTCCGCCTCGGGGAACCGGGAGTAGTCGGCGCTTCCCGTGCTGGCGAAGACGAAGCCGTTGGCCGAACGAGTGTCGAGCAGGTTGAAGACCCGGGCGAAGAGGCTCGCCTTCCGGCCGCTCAACTGGAGCTTCTTCTCCCCGCGCAGATCGATCAGCACCGAGGCCGACTTGCGGCCCGAGTTGTGCTCGAGGCCATAGCCGAAACCCGACTCCAGCACCGGGGTGTAGGGCTGCCCGCTGGAGGCCCGGACGATCCCGCTGGCCGCGTAAGAGCCGGGCTTCTCGAGCTGCATCGTCACGTTCAGCGTGTGCTGCTGATCCCAGTTGAACGGCGCCTGCCGGGGACGCGGGTCCTCGCCCCCCTGAGCGCGAGTCGCCGTCTCCCGTGGATCGCTGGAGTTCCCCCGCGCTCTCTGCCAGGTGTAGGCGACGGAAGAGCTGAGCGGACCGATCGCCCGCTGCTCCAGCGCCACGGTCAGTCCGACGACGTTGCCGAAGTCGGTGTTGGTCAGGCGGGCATACTCCGCGTCGTTGTAGGTCGAGATGAACTGCACGCCGATGAGATCCCGGATGTCCTTGTAGAAGACGCTGCACTCCACGCCGACGTCGCGGGAGAGGATCTGCTTGTAGCCCAGCTCGTACTGAATCGTCTGCTCGGCCCGGACGTTGGGGTTCCCCATCACGACATACCGCGTGGAGGAGGCCTGCAGATCGTTCAGGATCGTGTAATCGGCGTTGGAGAAGATGTCGTTCAACGACGGGTACTGGTAGAAGTGCCCATAGGCGAAGTGCATCCCGGACCGTTCGGTGATCGGGTAGGCCATCCCGATGCGGGGCGCGAACTTCGTCTTGGCGGCGACCCTCTCCAGCCGGGAGGGGGGAGCACCCGCAATCGAATTCGCCGGGTTGGCCAGGTCGCTCGGGACCGCCGCGGCGGCATCGAAGTACTCGAGGCGGAGACCCGCACGCACCGTGAAATCGTTCCACTCGAGCTGCGTTTGTCCGTACCCGGCCCCGATCCTCGGATAGTACGTCTTCGGACCGGGCCAGTCGGGAGGCTCGTCGACGTGACGCACCAGGGTCTCCACCCCGTCGACGGTGGTGTAGACCAGGTGGCCCGGAGCGCCAAAGCTGACGACCGGCCACTGGAACTCGCCGCCGAACTTCATCATCTGGTCCGCTGTGACCTGGCGGACGACCGAGCCCTTCATGATGAAGGCATCGGTGGTCTGTTCGAAGCGGTTGAAGTCCACCCCCTGGACGATCACCCCCGGCTCGTAATTGTCGCTCCCGAGGGTCGGGCCCGCCGCGTCATAACGAGGATCGAAGAGGTCCTCGTAGGCCAAGTCGGAGTAGTCGAAGTAGTTCTGTCGCAACGCCAGGGAGTAGAAGGTCGATGCGCTCAGGGTGTGCGTCCAGTCGAGGCCATGGGTGGCCGCGAAGGTCCTTTGCGTGGTGCGCCCCGCCGGATTGTACCGGTAGGCCCACGACGTCCGCTGCCCCTTGAACGCGTTGAGGATCGCCTGGTAACTCCACTTGACGCCGGGGATCGAGGCGTCCGTGATCTTCGCCACCCCCGACCACTCCCTCGAGTGCCCGAGGGGCCCGCTGTCGCCGTCGCCGGTAGGTCGGAAGATCGACCGCTCGAAGTCGGACGAATCAGTGGGCTCGAAGCGGCGCTCCGCGCGAACGTAGTCCTCCCAAGTATAGTAGCGCCCGCTCGCGACGAAGCTGGTCTTGCCTCCGGGAAGCGGCCCGCTCATCCCGAGCTGGAGGCTTTGCGTTGTCGCCGGTTGAACCTTGTCGTCCACCGTGCGCCGGTCGGATCCGGGGAAGACGAACCCGCCGCCGTAGGCCTCCGCGTTCCAGGCGAACCCGCCGGTGCCCTCCTTCAGCACCGCATTGACGACGCCGCTCATCGCCTGCCCATACTCGGCATCGAAGACGCCGCTGATCACCTGGACTTCCTGCAGGAGAGACCGGTCGAGTTTGAGCGTCGCGGCATTGTCGTACGGGTTGTTCACGCTGACGCCGTCGACCTGATACTGGACCTCGCGCAGCCGGCCGCCGCGGAAGTGGCCGTCGACCACGCCGGCCTGGAGGTTGACCACGTCCTGTAGCTCCTGGACCGGCAGCGCGTCGATCTCCTCCGAGGTGACCGTCGCGCGCGTGCTGGTGAGGCGGACATCGAGGATCGGACGCTCGGCCTGCACCACGACCTCACCCAGGACCTGCGCGGTTTCTTCCAACTGGAGATTCAACCAGGTCGTCTCATCGGCGGAGATGCTCACGCCCTTTACGGTCATCGGCTTGTACGCGATGTGACTGACCAGGATGTCGTAGGTGCCGGGCGGAATGTTCAGGATGTTGTACCGCCCGTCCTGGTCAGCCCAGTTCCCGAACGGCTGCCCCGCGACCGCGACCGTGGCGTTGGCCACCGGCTTGTCCTGCTTGTCCGCCACCCGTCCGGCCAGCTTCCCGGTCGTGCCCGCCTGCACGGCAGCAGGAATCAGCAGGCACCCCACGAGGACCGTGCCCAGCAACCGCCGTATCCCTCCGGAACACGCCTCCCACACCCTGTCAGCACCGCAACGCATCCTGCGTTCTCCTCCCGCCGGGGGCGGCGTCCTGCGACGCCACCCCCTCGCGGGCTCTCAGCCCTGGCCTCGGCCTCCACCCACATACCGGTGGAGTGCCGGGGCACCCCCTAGTTCAGAATCACCATCCGCCCCTGCCGGGTTGCGCGCAGCGCGCCCGTCTGGGGATCAGTCACCTCGATCCGATAGAGATAGAGCCCGGCCGGACGGCCCGCGCCGTCGAATTCCACCTGGCCGTCACCCGCCGGACGAACCCCCAGGGAACGACGCTCCACCCGGCGACCCTGGACATCGAAAACCTCGAGCGACACGGCTCCACCCTCGGAGAGCGCGTACTCGATCGTGGTTCTCGCCCCCGGATTCGGGAAGTTGCGCAGCGTGACCGGCGCCAGCTCCGAAACCACCTCCGGCTCCACCGACGTCACGAACGTCGGGTCGAGGTAGGCCCAGGCGGGGCAGCAGTTCCCCTCGTACTCCCGGTACCACCAGGTGCGCGTGCCGTAGCTGTCCGAGGTCGGGATGAACGAGTCTCCATCGAGATGATTGACCCCGATGAAGAGCACGCCGTCTCCGAGGCCGGTGGGATATCCGAGCGCGGTCAGGTCGATCGCCAGCTCCGCGTAGTAACCGGCATCGGGCTCGATGCCGAGCGTGTCGACGACGGTCCCCGGCTTGAGCGTGATCGCGATCTCTGCTGTGCCGGCGTTGACCATCGTCAAAAGATAGTCCTGAGGCACGGCGGCGCCGGTCGGTCCGACCTGGAAGGAGAGCCGCCGCCCCAACAGGGCCTGGTCCGGGTTCCGCTGCACGCGGTCGTTGATCGAGACGAGGAAGCCGTCCCACCGGTCGAAACTCGGGTGGAACTGCACGACCTGATCACGGACGTCGAAGCCGAGGTAAAGCTTGTCTCCTCGGTAGAACATCTTGACCGTCGCGTCGGCCGGATCTAGTACCGCCGCCTGCCCGCCGTTGACATCCGGCTGGTACTGGCCGGCGCGGTAGCGGCCGACATAGGGATAGCTCTGGCGGAGCTCGTCATCGCCGTAACGGAGGTCGAAGCGCGGCCACGCATTTCCCCAGGCCGTCTCGTTGAGCACTCCGTCGATCACCGGCGCCGGATGCGCCGCCGCGTTCAACACGTGCACCTCGGGCCCGATCGCCGGCAGCACCGGCGTGAAGATCGTGACGTCGGGGCGGGCGTGGATCCGCACCTCGCTGTACCAGGCGGCGTTCCCCCACGGACTCTGCCACCAGGTGCGATATGAAGTGAAGGTCGAGGGAACGAAGGGCCAGAACCAGTCGCAGTCATAGATCGAAACGTTCCACTCGACGATGTCCCCCTCGAAGCGGGTCACGTCGTAGCCCATCACGGTCAGATCGAAACGCATCTCCACGGTGTAGCCGGTGTCGAGCGTCGCATCCGAGTTCGAGAGTCCGTGCACGACGGTGACGGCATCCCAGGCATCGATCGCCTCCGGCGTGCGCGGCGTGCCGGGCGGCCAGCTTCCCCACCGCCCGATGAAGGCGGGTGACTGTCCCGGCGGCTGCGGATCGTCCGACTCGGCGTACCACCAGGCGTAGAAGTACTCGGCGGGTGGCTTGGGAGCGTTGAAGTCGGCGTGGTCCTTGAGAGACATGAGCAGGCCGTCGAAGCGGTTGAAGTCCTTCGATCCGCCGACCGACCGGTCTTTCACCTTGGCGCCGAGGTAGAGCTGGTTGCCCGACACCAGGAACTTCAGCACCGCGACCGTCGTATCGTTCGGGAGCTGGCCGCTCTCGATTTTCCATCCACTTCCCGGGATGCCGTTGTCGATCCCGAAACGGACGGTGACCGACTCGGCCTTGGTCCAACCCAGCTCGTTCAGGTTGCCGTCCAGCGTAATGGGCGAACCGGTCGAGACGCGCGCCCAGATCGCATCCAGCCGGGACGCTTGGGCCAATCCCGGCATCGCTCCTGCCACCATCAGAACCAGGAGCAGCATCGGCATGAGGCGTATCTTCATCGTCCTGTCCTCCTCCGGAGCGAATCGTTCCTCGTTGATTCCTGCGCGAAACCGATCAGGCCTCCTGTCCCGGCATCGAACCGGGCGCTCTTCCCTCGTCGACGGAAGCCGCGACCTTGCGGCGTGCTCCCGGTATGTTCCCGCGGGCCGGCGACACCAGACGTGTCTGCCCCGACCGCTCGGCCCGGGGCCTCCATCCGCACGAGCCGCGCACGACCAGCTTCGTCGGCAGCACCTCGTGCACCTTGGCTCGATCACGCACCCCCTGGACTCCCAGCAGCCACTGCAGCACGGCGCGGCGCCCGAGGTCGTGCGCATCGACATGAACGGTCGTCAAAGGCGGGCTGAGGTAGCGCGAAACGGCGATATCGTCGAATCCCGCCACGGCCAGATCCTGCGGCACGCGAACACCGCGATCGTTCAGGGCACCCAAGAGACCGATCGCCATGTAGTCGTTCAGGGCGAAGACCGCGGTGGGGCGGGGCGACAGCGCGAGCAGAGCCTCCGCCGCCTGGTAACCCGACGCCTCCGTGAAATCCCCGCGGATTTCCGGGGGAGGACCGCCGTTCAGTCCCGCCTCGTGCAGCGCGGACCTGTATCCCTTCCGGCGATCCTCAGCGTCGTTGTTTCCGGTCGGTCCGAGGAGCGCGGCGATGCGGGTATGCCCGAGCCCGATCAGGTGTCGTACGAGCGTGTGGGCTCCCTCGAAGTTCGCGATCGAAATGGTGTCGCACAGGTCCCGGCTCGAGGGGGCATTCAGCAGCACGATCGGGTAGCTCCGCATCAGGTCCGCGATCGCCTGCGATGAGGCGTCATCCGGCGCCATGATGATCAGGCCGTCGACGCGCCCGCGCAGCGACCGCCCGACGGAGACCAGCGTCTCGGCATCGGCGTGCGAGCCCGACACCAGCACCTGGTAGCGCGCCTCCCGCGCCGCCTCGTCGATCCCCCGGATGACCTCGGAGTAGAACTCGCCGTACAGGTCCGGCAGGAGCACGCCCAGGGTGTGAGTCCGGCTGGTCGTCAGGCTGCGGGCGGCGCCGTTCGGCCAGTAATCGAGGCGCGCGGCGGCCGCCAGCACCCGGCGGCCGGTATCCTCGCTCACCGCCGAACTCCCGGTGTAGACCCGGGACACCGTCGCGATACTGACCCCGGCGGCGCGCGCCACATCACGAATAGTCGCCAACGCCTACTCCTAAAATGAGTTAGGGCGAATTCGCCCTCTCTCTTTCGTCGACCCGGACCAGAGCAATCGGGGGCGTAGAAAACGGTTACATTATCCCCAATCGGGAAGGTATTGTCAAGCTGCCGTGAAGGACTGGGGAGATCCCGGAACTCCCCCGCTCCGGAGGATCGGACCCCTGACCGGCCGCCGGCCGGAGGAGGAACGTCGGTGGGATCGCGAGAGTGGCGGAATCGGGTGGAACGAGCGTCGTCTCCCGTCTCTTCGATACTGATCTGCGTCCTCTGGATCCTGATCCTCGGTGCGATCTCCTGCGCGGGCCCCGGCTCGCGCGGGATTCCGCCCCCCTCGGCTCACGATTCCGCCGGCGAACGCGCCGGAGTGAGTCGTTCCCCGGCGTCGGTCCTCGCTTCGGCCGCCCACCGCCCGTCGGAAGAGGAGTCGGCGTTCCTCGACACGCTGCAGCACCGTACCTACCTCTTCTTCCATGATCACACCGATTCCCTGACCGGTTTGTCGCCGGATCGATGGCCGACCCGCTCGTTCGCCAGTTCGGCCGCCACGGGGTTCGCGCTGACCGCGTTTCCGATCGGGGTCGAGCGCGGGTGGATCTCGCGCGACGCGGCTCGGGCGCGGGTCCTCTGCGCGCTGCGTTTTCACTGGACCGCGCCGCAGGGCCCCGAACCGAGCGGCCGCATCGGCTATCACGGCTTCTTCTACCACTTCCTCGAACCGGAGAGCGCCCATCGCTTCGGTGAAGTGGAGTTGTCGACGGTCGATACCGCGCTCCTGCTCGGCGGGGCGCTCTTCTGCCAGTCGTACTTCGACCGCGACCATCCGGACGAGATCGCGATCCGCGCTCTGGCCGACTCCCTCTACGCTCGCGCCGACTGGCGCTGGGCCCAGGTCCGCCCCCCCACGATCGGACATGGCTGGGACCCCGAAGGGGGGCATCTGCCCTACGACTGGCGCGGCTACAACGAAGCGATGCTGGTCTATCTCCTGGCGCTGGGCTCACCCACGCACGCCGTGGCACCCGAAGCGTGGGAGGCGTGGACCTCCGGATACCGTTGGGGGAGCTTCGAGGATCAGGATCACCTCGGCTTCGCGCCGTTGTTCGGCCACCAGTACACTCATGTCTGGGTCGACTTCCGCGGAGTTCAGGACGCCGCCATGCGGAAACAGGGGATCGACTACTTCGAGAACTCGCGGCGCGCGACGCTCGCGCAGCAGCGCTATGCCGTCGCCAACCCGATGGGCTGGGAAGGATACGGACCGCTTTGCTGGGGACTCACGGCCTGCGACGGACCGGTGCACGGGGAGTTCGAGTTTCACGGCGTGCGCCGTCAGGTCCACACGTACTGGGCGCGCGGCGCTTCGTTCACCGAGGTGAATGACGACGGTACGATCGCCCCCACCGCGGCGGCGGCCTCGCTTCCCTTCGCGCCGGAAATCGTCCTGCCGACTCTCCTGCACCTGCGCCGGACGCACGGCGACCGGCTCTTCTCCACCTACGGATTCCTCGATGCGTTCAATCCCTCCTTCCGCTTCGACCTCCCGGTGCAGCACGGCCGGGTCCACCCCGAACATGGCTGGTACGACACCGACTACCTCGGGATCGATCAGGGTCCGATCCTCGCCATGGTGGAGAACTACCGCACCGGTCTGGTCTGGAAGACGATGAGGAAGAATCCGCACCTGGTGAGGTCGTTGCGCGCCGCCGGGTTCAGCGGGGGTTGGCTCGATTCGACCGGAGTGGAGCGGTGAGCTCCGTGCCGGGACCGGCGTGGCGGAGGCGTGGATTCGGCCTCATCCTGGCTTGGGTGGCGTTGCTCTCTTCTCCCCTCTTCGGTGGCTGCGGAGGTCGATCGGAGAGCCCGACGACGTTGCGCTTCTGGGCCATGGGACGCGAGGGGGAGGTCGTTCAGGAGCTCGTCCCCGCCTTCGAGCGCGAGCATCCGGGCGTCAAAGTCATGGTCCAACAGCTCCCCTGGTCCGCCGCCCACGAGAAACTGCTCACCTCCTTCGTCGGCCGCTCCACCCCGGATCTCGCTCAGCTCGGCAACACCTGGATCTCCGAGTTCGCCGCCCTGGGAGCGCTCGAGCCGCTCGACGGCCGCATCGGGCCAGCGGCCGCGATCGACTCCGTCGCCTTCTTCCCCGGCATCTGGCGCACCAACCTGGTCGAAGGGGTCTGTTACGGCATCCCGTGGTACGTCGACACGAGGCTCCTCTTCTACCGGCGCGATCTGCTGGCCGCGGCCGGTTACGACTCGATGCCGGCAACCTGGGAGGGGTGGCTCGCGGCGATGCGGGAGATCAAGCGCCGGGGCGGGTCCGATCGCTACGCGATCTTCCTCCCGGTCAACGAATGGGTCCCGCCCGTCGTGCTCGGACTCCAGGCCGGCTCGCCGCTGTTGGACCGCGACGCCACGGTCGGCGCCTTCCGGCAACCGGAGTTTCGGCGCGCCTTCACCTTCTACCTCGATCTCTTCCGCGAAGGACTCGCCCCGCCGATCGGGAACAACGAGATCGCAAACCTCTACCAGGAGTTCGCGCGCGGCTATTTCGCCATGTACATCACCGGTCCCTGGAACCTCGGAGAGTTCCGCCGCCGTCTCCCGGCCGAACTGCAGGATGCCTGGGCCACGGCGCCGCTGCCGGGACCCGAAGGAAGCGCGTCCGGCGTCTCCACCGCCGGAGGATCGAGTCTCGTCGTCTTCCGCGGCAGTGAACAGAAGGAAGCTGCCTGGCAGCTGATCGAGTTTCTCTCCCGTCCCGAAACGCAGCTCCGTTTCTGGGAGCTGACGGGGGATCTTCCCGCCCGGGTCGAAGCCTGGGGCGACAGCGCCCTCTCCGTCGACCCACACACCAGAGCCTTCGGCCGGCAGTTGCGTCACGTGGCCCCGACGCCGACCGTGCCGGAATGGGAGCTGATCGCCACGCGCGTGCAGGAGCGGGCGGAGCAGGCGATCCGCGGCGCGGTGGAGCCGGAGTCGGCCCTGGCCCTGCTCGACCGGGATGCCTGGACGATCCTGGAGAAGAGGCGTTGGTTGATGGAACGCCGGTCCGATGCGACGTCCCGCGGTCCCAGGCCATGACGGGGGAATCTGACGGATGATGGCCGAGACGACGCCCGCCCGCACTCACCCCCTCCATCGCGCCCAGTCGCTGGCGGCCTGGACCTTCGTCGCGCCGGCCCTCGTGCTCTTCGCCGTCTTCTTCTGCGTGCCGGTGCTGGCCGGACTTCTGCTCAGCCTGACCGACTTCGATCTCTACGCGATCGGATCCCCCGGCACCGCCCGCTTCGTCGGCCTGCGCAACTACGGACGGATCCTGGCCGAACCCGACTTCTGGCTGGCGCTGAAGAACACCGTCTACTTCGTCGTGGTCGGCGGTCCGCTCTCGGTCCTGACCTCCCTCGGCGCCGCCCTCCTCCTGAACAGCCGCCTGGTGCGGGCGCGGAGTTTCTTCCGGACCGTCTACTTTGCTCCTGTGGTCACCACCCTCGTGGCGGTCGCGATCGTCTGGCGTTACCTCTACCACCCGCGCTACGGACTCCTGAACCATGTCCTGGGATGGTTCGGCGCCGGTCCGATCGATTGGCTGGGTGATCCGCAGTGGGCGATGCCGGCCATCATCCTGCTCGCCGTCTGGAAGAACTTCGGTTACAACATGCTGATCTTCACCGCGGGGCTCCAGAGCATTCCCGCCGACCTCTACGACGCGGCCGCCATCGACGGCGCCGGTCCCGGGAAGCGTTTCCGGCACGTGACCTTGCCCGGTCTCGCGCCGACTTTCCTCTTCGTCGGCGTGACTACCATGATCGGCTACTTCCAGCTCTTCGCGGAACCGTATGTCATGACGCAGGGGGGACCGCTGAAGGCGACGACCAGCGTCGTCCTCCTGATGTACCAGGAGGGGTTCCGCTGGTGGCGCATGGGGCTCGCCTCGGCGATCGCCTTCATCCTCCTCCTCATCACGTTGATCGCCACGTTGGTGCAGATGCGCCTGCAGCGGAGGTCATCATGAAGCCGGTCCTGCGCTCGACGCTCCTGCACGCCGGGCTGATCGTCGGCGCGATCGTCACGCTCACCCCCCTGGGGTGGATGGTGGGCGCGTCCCTCATGCCCGCGGGGGAGGCCAACGCCCTCCCCCCGCGCGTCATCCCCAGCCGGGTCACGTTCGAGCACTACGTCGCCCTCTTCACCCGGATGGATCTGGCCCGGCATTTCGTCGCGAGCGTCATCGTCACCGTCAGCGCGACCGTCCTCTCCGTCCTGATCAACGGAATGGCAGGCTACGCCTTCGCCAAGCTTCGCTTTGGCGGACGCGACCGGATCTTCCGCGGCCTGGCGCTCGCGCTCGTCGTGCCGGCCCAGGTCGGGATGCTGCCGCTCTTCCTCCTCCTGCGGCAGCTCGGGTTCGTCAACACCTATGCGGGGGTCATCGTCCCCTACCTCGCCAGCGTGCTCGGGATCTTCATGATCCGCCAGTACGCGCTCAGCCTGCCGGACGACCTCCTCGACGCGGCTCGGGTCGACGGGGCGGGCGAGATGCGGGTCTTCCGTTCCGTGGTGGTTCCGGTCATCCGGCCGATCCTGGTCACGCTGGCCGCCTTCACCTTCCTGAGCGCCTGGAACGACTTCCTCTGGCCCCTGATCATCCTGAGCGATACGCAGAACTACACTCTGCCGGTGGCCCTGGCCAACCTCGCTGGCGAGCATGTTCAGGACACGGAGTTGATGATGGCCGGATCGGTCCTGACGATCCTTCCCGCGATGATCGTCTTCCTCCTCTTCCAACGGGCCTATGTCCGCGGGATCATGGCCGGGAGTGTGAAAGGATGAAGTACCGCGCATCCCTCAGACAGCGATGCATGCGATCCATGCCATCCATGCCATCCATGCGATCCGTGCGAGTAAGGCCATCCGTCCTGGGTCGCATCCCGCTCGCGACGCTGGCGGGCCTGCTGGGGCTCGCCCTGCAGTCCGGCCCGGCGCAGGCTGCCGAGCCTCGCCTCCTCGACGACTTCGAGGTGATCTCGGGCTGGACCGCCCATCCCGCCAGCGGGGTCGACCTGAATCTCGTCTCCGACCCGGGTTTGAACGGTCGGGCTTTGCGGATGGACTTTCGCTTCAGCGGCGGCGGCTATGCCGTCGCGCGCCGGTCGCTCGACGTGGAACTCCCCGAAAACTACGCCTTCTCCTTCCAGCTTCGCGGGCAAGCCCCCGTCAATCATCTCGAGTTCAAGCTGCTCGACGCCTCCGGCGAGAATGTCTGGTGGTTCGTCCGGCGCGACCAGCATTTCCCGTCGGAGTGGCAGCGCTTCACGGTGAAGAAGAGGCAGATCTCGTTCGCCTGGGGACCGGCCGGAGGAGGCGAGATTCCACGGGTGGCGGCGATCGAGTTCGTGGTGACCGCAGGCAGCGGCGGCGAAGGGAGTCTCTGGATCGACGACTTTCAGCTGCACGAGCTCCCCCCCGCCGGCGCAGCTCTTCCTGAACCGCTCGCCGAAGCCTCGTCCTTCCTGGCGCCGTTCGAGCCGTCGCGCGCGATCGATGGGGACACGCTGACCGCGTGGGTCGCCGGCCCCGGAGACGCGCATCCTGTCCTGACGCTCGATCTCACGGTCGAGCGGGAGTTTGGCGGCCTCGTGCTGGACTGGGCGCCGGAGCGGCACCCCGCCGGCTACTCCATCGAGATCTCACCCGACCGGCTCTCCTGGAGTCTCCTCCGCGTCGTCCGCCGGTCGAACGGGGGGCGTGATCGGCTTCTGCTGACCGAATCGGAGGGCCGTTACCTCCGGATCCAGGCGGAGACAGGCCTCCCCGCCGAGGGGATCGCGCTCCGGGAGATCGGAATCCAACCTCTCGCCTGGGGTGAAAGCGCGGAGACCTTCTTCCGCACCCTCGCGCAAGAAGCCCCGCGCGGCGCCTATCCCCGATCGATCCTCGGCGAGCCGGTCTGCTGGACCGTGGTCGGCACGGACGATGGCCATCCCGCCGAAGGACTGATGGACGAGGACGGTCGTCTCGAGATCGCCAAGGCCGGCCCCTCGATCGAACCGTTTCTCTTCCTCGACGGGAGACTCCTCTCCTGGAACGACTTCGATCGCGCGCCCCGGCTCGAGGGTGACGACCTGCCGGTCCCAGTCGTGCAGTGGACGAGGCCTGGCCTCGAGCTGACCATCACCGCCTTCGCCCTCGCGGGAGACGATACGGAGAGCAGACGCCTTCTCGGTCTTTCCCCCGTCGCTCCCGGCCTCGACCCACAGATGATCGTGCGCTACCGGCTCCGCAATACCGCTCCCCGCGAGCAGCAAGTCAGGCTCTTTCTCGCTCTGCGCCCTTTCCAGGCCAACCCGCCCGCACAGTTTCTGAACACACCGGGCGGGACGGCAGTCCTCCGGCAGATCGAGCGCGACGGAACCATGATCCTGTGCGAGGGTCGCCCCACCATCGCCGCCCTCACCCCATTCGACGCCTTCGGCGCCGCCACCTTCGACGAGGGGGATCTGGTCACCGACTACCTGCAAGGCGGCCGGCTCCCCGCGACGGCGACGACGAACGACCCGTTCCAGCGCGCATCCGCCGCCCTCGCCTATGACCTCTCCCTGTCGCCGGGCGCCTCGGCCGAAGCCGCGCTCCGCATCCCGCTCGAGCGGAGGGGCGAGGCCGAGACGGGCGTCCCGGCCCATGGATCGGGAGGAAGCGCCGGCGCCTTCCCCCTCGACCCGGGCGTGCTCGATCAGCTCCAGGCCGCGGTCATCGCCCGCTGGCAGGCCCACCGGCGCGGCATCGTCATCGAGGTCCCATCATCCGCGGATGACCTGGTCAAAAGCCTCTGGGCGCAGCTCGGCTACATCCTCATCAACCGCGACGGCGCGGGGATCCAGCCCGGATCGCGTTCGTACGAACGCTCCTGGATCCGCGATGGCGCGCTGACCTCGACGGCGCTCCTGCGGCTGGGCCATCCCGAGGTCGTGCGGGAGTTTCTCCTCTGGTTCGCCTCCCACCAGTACCCCGACGGGAAGGTCCCCTGCTGCATCGACCACCGCGGCGCCGATCCCGTTCCCGAGCACGACAGCCACGGAGAGCTGATTTACCTGGCCGCCGAGTATGTTCGCTATACCGGTGACCTCGCGACGGCGCGCGAGGTCTGGCCGGCGTTGGAGTTGGCGGCCGCCTACATCGACACCCTGCGCGGGGAGCGTCGCACTCTGGATTACACAGAGCCCGGGATGGAGCACTTCTACGGCCTCCTTCCCCCCTCGATCAGCCACGAGGGATACTCGGCCAAACCGATGCACTCCTACTGGGACGACTTCTGGGCCTACCGCGGCCTGAAGGATGCCGCGTTCCTCGCCGAAGAACTCGGCGAGAGCAGCGCCGCGGCGCGCATCTCCGCCAGCCGGGATCAGTTCGCCACCGATCTTTCCGCATCGATCCTCGCCTCGCTGCGGATCCATCGGATCACCTACGTGCCGGGCTGCGCCGACCTCGGCGACTTCGACGCCACCTCCACGACCATCGCGCTGACGCCGGCGGCCGCCACCGACCTGATCCCGCCCGATGCGGTCGTCGCGACCTTCCAGCGCTACTGGGAGTTCTTCGCGGCCCGCCGCGACGGCGCCGCCTGGGAGGCCTTCACCCCGTACGAGGTCCGCACCATCGGGACCTTCATCCGCCTTGGCTGGCGGGAGCGCGCGCACGAACTGATCGACTACTTCCTGGCGCACCGCTGCCCGCCCGCGTGGAAGCAGTGGTCCGAAATCGTCTGGAGCGATCCGACGACCCAGCGCTTCCTGGGCGATATCCCGCACACGTGGGTCGGTTCCGATTTCGTCCGCTCCACGCTCGATCTCTTCGCCTATGAGCATGAGGAAGAGGGAACGCTCGTCCTGGCGGCCGGTCTCCCCCTGGAGTGGCTGCGGCAGGAGAACGGCGTCCGGGTGCAGGGGATGCCGACGCCGTTCGGGCGGCTGGGCTATCACGCGATCGCGAGGGGAGAGACGATCGAGATGCGGATCGAAGGCGGGATCACCGTTCCCTCGGGCGGCCTCGCCGTCGCTTTGCCGGTCACGGGCGTCGCCACCGTGAATGGAGTGCCCGTCGGCGTCGATGCGCGGGGACGTGTGATCGTCCGGGCAGTGCCGGCGACGGTCGTCGTCCGGCCCTGATCGAAAGAGCTGCCGACCGGACCGGCCTCGCGGACCACGGCCGCGAAAGCCTCGGTGAACGTAGGCCGTACGGCACGTGCCGGCGCGGCCCCGCGCCCCTCACCCCCCGTCGCGTTCCCGCCGCTCCCTCGCGCGCTCCATCAGTTGCGCCAGGCTGAGGTCGAGCGACGCACCCTCCGATGCGATGATCTCCTGGTAGGCATAGGCGCTCAGCTTCGGCGTGCGCGCGAGCGTGCGGTAGTCGACGTGCACCAGGCCGAATCTCTTGGAGTAGCCACAGGCCCACTCGAAGTTGTCCAGCAGGGACCAGGCGAAGTAGCCGCGCAGGTCGACGCCGCCCCGCATCGCCTCGCGAGCGGCGCGCAGGTGCTCTTGGAGGTAGGAGACGCGCAGGGGATCGTCGATCTGTCCCGCGACGGTCTCCGCGGGATCGTCGTAGGCGGCGCCGTTCTCCGTGACGTAAAGCGGCATCGCCCCGTAGCGTTCATGGACCCACCGCAGGATGCGCGTGAAGCTGTCGGGATGCACTTCCCACCCGAGCGCGGTGAGCGGCGCCCCGGCCGAGCGGACCTCGCTCAGGCGCAGGGGCCACTCCGTCTCGTCGTGGCGCACGACACCGCGGGTGTAGTAGTTGATCCCAAGGAAGTCGATCGGCTCCCGAAGCGACCGAAGCTCCGCCTCCGGGAACTCGGGCCAGTCCTCGCCGTAGATGTCGCGCAGTTCCTCGGGATAGCTCCCGAGGAAGAGAGGATCGAGGTAGTGCCGGTTCATGTAGGCATCGGCGCGGCGTGCGGCTTCGACATCACGCGGATCGTCGGAGGCCGGATCTTTCGGTGCGAGGTTGACGACCAGTCCGATCTTTCCGACACCTCCCGTGGCGCGAAAGGCGCGGACCGCTTCGGCATGCGCCAGCAGCAGGTGGTGCGCCGCCCGCGGCGCTTCGGAGCGGCTGCGGTGGCCCGGCGCGTGGACGCCGTAGAGGTATCCTCCGTCGACCACGACCCAGGGCTCGTTCAGGGTGGACCAGAGCGGGACCCGATCGCCCAGCGCACGATAGATCACCTGAGCGTAGTCGGCGAACCAGGAGGCGACATCCGGATGGACCCATCCCCCGCGATCATCGAGGGCCGCGGGGAGATCCCAATGGTAGAGGGTCACCGATGGGGCGAGGCCGCGCTCCAGCAGGGTGTCGACCAGGCGATCGTAGAACCCGACGCCGGCCGGGTTCACCTTCCCGCGCCCCTCGGGGAGGATGCGGCTCCAGGAGATGCTGAATCGATAGGCGTTCAGTCCGAGCCGTCTCATCACCTTCACGTCGTCGAGCGAGCGGCGGTAGTGATCGCAGGCGACGTCGCCGGTGTCGCCGTTCTCGGTCATCTCCGGCGTGTGGGAGAAGCGGTGCCAGATGCTCGGCCCCGCGCCATCGGCCAGCGGCGATCCTTCGATCTGGTAGGCGGACGTCGCCGCGCCCCAGAGGAAGTCCCGGGGGAATCGCCCGGTGGCCAAAGGACCGTCGGCTCCCAAGGGATCGTCGCCGCGACCGCCCGATTCGGACTCGTGCGGTGCGCTCATCCGGCCCGCCCCAAGAGAACCTCGATGCGATGCTCGCCCCCGTCCGACGGTAGCTCGATGCACGCCTCGCCGTCTTCGATCCGAACGTGCTCCCCGTCGACCCCATCCAGCTTTGCCGCCCGCACCGACTCCGCGCACCGGTCGGGATTGGCCACCTCGATCCGAAGGCGAGTGCCGTCTCCCGGCCTCCGGAGGTCGATCCGAAATCCCTCCCAGCGGTCGGGGATCCGTGGCTTCATCCGGAGGAGATGCCCGTCCTCCAGGCGGAACCCGAGGATCGTCTCCAGGGTGACCCGGTACATCCACCCCGCCGAACCGGTGTACCAGCTCCACCCCCCCCGACCGAGATGCGGCGAGACTCCGTAGATATCGGCCGCCACGACGTACGGTTCGAGGCCGTAGATCTCGATCTCCTCCATCGTTCGCGTCCGGTGCACGGGGTTGATCCACGTGAGGAGGCGCATCGCCCGGTCACGCCACCCCAACTCCGCCTCCGCCCGTACGACCCAGAGCGCCGCGTGCGTGTACTGACCGCCGTTCTCGCGCACGCCGGGGGCATAGCCTTTGATGTACCCGGGATCGTGGCGTGTTTCCGCGAAGGGTGGGGCGAGCAACCGGACGATCCGTCCCTCTTCCGAGACGAGGTGTTCCTCGACCGCCTCCAACGCGCGCAAAGCCCGCTCAGGCGGCGCCGCGCCGGTCATGACTGCCCAAGCCTGAACCAGCGCATCGATCCGGCACTCGTCGCTCGCGGCCGATCCCAGCGGCGTGCCATCGTCGTAGTAACCACGCCGATACCAATCCCCGTCCCACCCCGTATCGTTCACCGCCGCGCGCAGGCTCTCGGCGAACTCCCGGTAGCGAAGATCTCGGGCTCTGTCCTCGCGCGCGGCGCACAGCGGCGCGAAAGCATCGATCGCCGCGATCAGGAAGAAGGCCATCCAGACGCTCTCGCCTCGCCCCTCGCGGCCGACCCGGTTCATGCCGTCGTTCCAGTCGCCGGCGCCGAAGAGGGGCAGGCCGTGCGCGCCGGTCACCAGAGAGCGATCGAGCGCCCGGCAGCAGTGCTCATAGAGGTCGGCCGACTCGCCACTCTCCCGCGGCTCGAGATAGGCCTCGTCGACGCCCGGATCGAGGGGAGGCGCGGCCAGGAACCGGATCGATTGGTCCAGGATTTCACGGTCCCCGGTCACGCCGACGTAGAACGCCGTGAGGTAGGGGAGCCAGATGAGGTCGTCGGCAAAGCGGGTCCGAATCCCACGGCTGGCCGGCGGATGCCACCAATGGAGGACGTCTCCCTCGACGAACTGGTGCGCGGCGTGCAGCAGGATCTGCTCCCGGGTCAGCTCCGGCCGGAGGTAGATCAAGGCGGCGGCATCCTGCAGTTGATCGCGGAATCCGAAGGCGCCGCCCGACTGGTACAGGGCGGAGCGGGCCCAGATGCGACAGACGAGGACCTGGTAGACCAGCCAGCCGTTCATCATGACATCGAGTGCGGGATCGGGTGTCTCGACCTGGAGCCCGGAGAGCGAATCCCGCCAGAATCGACGCACCTCCGCCTCGGCCAAGCGCACCGCCTCGATTCCGGCGTACCTCGCTTCGAGCGCACGGGCCCCCTCGATGTCGTCGCCTTCGCCGAGCAGGAACCACGCCTCGATTTCCCCGTGCGCCGGGAGCTGGACCTCCAGGCGGATGGCCGCACCCGGATCGAGCCCCTCGCCGCAGCGGCCATCGAGCGGCCCCTCACGGAGGAGAGCCGCCGGCCGGGCGAGGTCGCCCTCTACGCCCAGAAAGCTCTCTCGATCGGCGGTACAACTGGCCCCGCGGAAGTCACCCCGGCCGGAGACGATGGCCGTCGATGTGGGTACGCCCCCGGCATCGCACGGCCGAACGCGGATCATGGCGCCCGCCCGCTCCGTCTCCGCCAGCATGGGCGGAACCGCCTCGCCGGGACGTGCACCGGGAGTGAGTCGGGCATAGAAGATGATCGCCAGCCGCCGCTCCCGATCACCAAGGTTACGCAACCGCAGCCGCGCAATGCGTACCGGATCCTCTCTCGGCACGAAGACCACGGTCTCGTGCTCGATCTCCTCCCAGGAGAGGAGGAACCGCGACACTCCGAACTCGTGCCGCGTCTCGTAGTCGGTAGGGGCCGGCGCCGGCCCCGGCTGGGGTGACCAGAAAGCGCCGCTCTCCTCGTCGCGGACAAAGAGAGCCTCGCTGTGCGGGTCGGTCACCGCGTCATTCGCCCAGGGTGTCAGCCGATGCTCCCGGCTGTTCCCATGCCAGGTGTAGCCGGCGCCCGTTTCGCTCACCAGGCAGCCGAAACGCTCGTTGGCGAGAACGTTGATCCAGGGCCGCGGCGGCAGCCGGTGCCCGCTCGCTCCGGAGTACCGAATCTGGATCCGGTAGGCGCCACCATCATCGGTGAAGTTTCCGAGGTCATGCCGCGGCAGCGAGCGATCCGGGGTGCGAGTCGGCTTCGTCATGCCGGGAGCCCGCCCATCGCTTCTCCGAAGAGCCTCTCCACCTTGCCCGGCTCGGACCAGGCACGCACGAGTGCCAGGGTCTCGTCGAAGGTCGGGGCGGCGCCCAGCAGGAAGGTTCGGATCGCGACCGCGCCCGGGGCGAGAGGCACCTTCGTCCGCAGTGCGCAGACCGGATCGAGCACATCGCCCGTCGTGCCGGAGAGACGGACGCCTGGCAGCATCGCCCGCGGTGCCCTGGCGGTCCGACCACGGCCCAGGAATCGCGCTCGGTCGGCCTCGAACTCGGCCACCTCGCCGTCCAGGAGGGCGTGCGCCAGGAACGGAAAGTGCTCTCCTTCGCCCCGCGGACGGCGGCGGAAGAGGAGCGCACGCGCATCCGGGACGAACCGTGCATGGACGAACAGCCGGGTGAACGCCGGGTGCCCGGCGTGGGCCGAAGCAGAGTGCAGGACAACCTCGGCGTAGCTGGTGAGATCGATGTCGCGCGGATGTGCCGTCTCGTTCCGCAGAGTCAGGCGACGCAATTCCACCGTTTCGCCGACCGGCACCCGGACTTCCAACGCGCTCTCGATCCCCTCCGCGCTTCGCTGAAATCGGAGTCCGTCCTCGAACGATCTCGCCGTGCAGGATCGTGGGTCGCCCCCGGCCGGACGCAGGGTCGCGGGCCAGGCCTGTCCGCTTCCGCGATCACGCAGGTAGACGTAGAAACCGCCCGGATCCTGCAGGGAATCGCCCGTCCAGCCGGTCAGGATCCACTCCACGTACGCCGAGACCCCCGCACCCTCGGTGGTCAAAAAGACGCTGTAGCGCTCGTGCCCCAGGATCGTCCCGGCCGGAAGCAGCCCTGCCTCCCGCAACTCGTGGAGCGCCGCGTTGGCGATCGGGATCGAGGACGCGTCTGTGCCGGGTCGTTCAGGATCCAACGCCCCGCCTGTTACGCCCACCCTGTCCTCGCCCACATCGACATCCTTAGAAGATCGCCTGCAGCAACGGCTGCGCCCAATCGAAGACCATGAAGTCCATCCGGCCGTAGAGGAGGCTGATCCGGCTCATCACGGTGTACCCGAAGCTGGCGCCGAAACCGACCATCAGAATCCAGATTCCCACCCGGGAGAGGCCTCCCAGCGCCCCGGTGTGCCGGGCCGAGAAGAAAAAGTAGGCCAGGCCGCAGATCACGCCGACCAGGACGAGAACGTTGTTCACCATCGCGGCCGTGGTCGTCGTGTTCCCCGGCAAAAAGACCGTCATCGTCGGGTAGATCTGCTGGATGACGTTCACCTGGATCAGGAGCGGCACCGCGGCCCCGGAGCCGACCCCGAGGATGTAGGCCATCGGGATCCGCGCCAGCCAGCCGACCCGCGGGACGAACCGTGTGAAGAGCAGGATCCCGAGCAGGCCCGGCAGAAAGACCAGCGGATCAAGGATCGTCTGCGACGTCCCCGCGAAGGTCCGTTGCAGGGGCTGGTAGAGCTTCGGGTAGAACGACGTCTGGTACAGGATCACCACCCAGTATCCCATCGAGACGCCGACGACCAGGTGCTCGGCGAACTTATAGAGCGGATTGTCCCGAAAGAGGAACGACAGGATGGCGATCGTCATCAGCGCCGCGATGGTGTTGATGAATAGGTCCACGGTGCGTCCCCCTCAGCTCTTCTTCCGCCGCGACGCGAAGTAGGTGACATTCCCCAGCACGATCAAGGCCACGATCAGAAGATGGGAGATCGACTGCACGAACATCCCCTTGACCGCCGGTCCCGCTGCTCCGACCAGTTGCTCGTACTCCGCGGCGCCGCGCAGCCCCCCGATCAGGCCGAAGAGCTGCCCCGATTGCAGATACGGGTAGTAGTTCGGCGCCATGACGGCCGTGGCCGCCGCCGCGAGGGGGAACTTGTAGCGCCCCTGGCCATAGGTGATCCAGTAGTCGATTCCGCTCGTCGAATTGATCGTGAGCACGAGCGCGACATTCTGGTAGTTCTTGATCCCCTGCATCATCGGCAGCGAGTCGACCGGGGTGTTGTAGTAGTCGTTCGGGAACGGGCCGCGGAAGTCTTCCCCCATCGCCATGATGACGATGCCCGGGTAGGGCTTGTAGCCCAGAAAGACCAGGTCCTTTCCGTAGACCTTTCCGAACTCCGCCATCACCTGCTGTTGCTCTCCCTGGACGAGGGAGACGCCGTTCGAGGTCAGGCAGGTCTCCAGCACCCGCAGGTCCTTGCGGAAGCACTGTCGCAGCACGGCGATGTGCATCGGGGACATTTCGGCCGACATCGAGGGGTCGTACTCGCAGGCGAGCATGACGATCTGTCCCGGCTTGAGCGACTCGATCCGCTCGTAGACGGTCCGTACCTCGGGGGTCACCCGTACGGTCTTGGGCGCCGGGAGAAAGAGCGGAATGAAGACCGCCAAAAAGATCAGGCCGTAGATCAGCCGGCGGTCCAGGTTGGTCAGATCGAGCTTGGCCACCGGTTCCTCCTACCGCAGGTGCGGGGCTTCGATCCCCAGCACGATCTTGAGCGCCGTGGCGCTCCCCCCGAGGCCGAGGCCGATGGCGATGGCGCGCTTCGCCGCCATGTTCGGCACATTGAGCAGCCAGTCCGAGATGTCGGCCACGCCCGGCAGGGTGACTCCTCCCACGTGGATCCGGGGAAGGATGAACTCCCCCATCGGAACCCGTCCCAGCATCACGATGATGGCCGAGAGGAGGAGGATGGTCGCGATCACCGTCCGCGCCCGAAAGGCCCGGTAGGCGGCCGAAGCGATGTAGAACGCGAGGAGGGCGAACATGGTCGAGGTGATCGGCATCAGGATCCCGTTGTAGGCGTGGCGGAATGGACCTCCCTGTTCCGTCCCGAAGAAGATCCCGGTGACGATCATGTAGACCAGTCCCGCCAGCAGCACGACGCTGTACTTCTTCCCCTTCTCGGCCTGCCGGATCTTCGTCGCGTGGAGCTGCACCAGGCTCATGATTCCCATGATGATGGCGAAGATCCCGACAATGATGAGCCAGTCGAGGGCGGTCTCGTAGAACTGCTCCGAGGCCTTGTGCGGAATGAAGAACTGGATCGCCAGAAACATCCCGGTCACGAAGGTGATGATCCGGGGAAGCTCGCGCTGCATCACGTCCCTCCCTTACTGGACGCGGAAGAAGTGGACGAAGCCTTGCCAGTTGAGCAGGGCAGCCACCGTTCCAAAAAGAACGATCGCCACCGCGACCGCCTTGCCGTAGTCCTGAGCCTTGAGCGTGCCCAGGAGCGGCGGTTCCTGGGAGAGATAGGCGCTCGAGGCGTAGAGCTCCTCGCCGATCAGGGTGTAGTCACAGGCCGCGACGAAGAAGGGGATCTGCGTCATCTCGTCGGTCCCGGCGATCTGGATCGAGCCGGCCAGGTTGCCGGTTTCGGCCAGCACCAGGCTCTCGGCGTAGAACTTGCCGATGTAGAAGTTCGTCGCCGGGCGCTCGCGCAGCATGATCCCATTGACCGCCGCGGTGTAGCTGAACTGGTCCTGGGTGACGAAGAAGACATCCTCGGCGCGGTAGAGGTCCGGCCGGCCGGCGTCGATGAAGCTCGACTTGACGATCTCCTGGGAAATCGTCATCACGATCGGGTCGTAGCAGGGGACCAGGACCTGCGTCTGGTACTCCGCGGTCTTCCGAGCGACGCGACCCAGCAGAGTGAACGCGGCCAGGGTCGCCACGTCCCCCGAGGTTCCCAGACCGCTGACGAAGAGAATCGGCCGCCCCATCTCCGTGGCCCGTCCGATCGCCTCATCGACCGCCGACAGCCCCGGAATCGGGCGGATGTAGAAGGACCGGCCGCGGCGCGCGACCTGGATCAGGATGATCACCGCCAGACAGAAGAGGCAGGTCAGGAGGAGCGTCGCCAACTTGCGCTGGTCAAACCATTGTCCCCGGGATCGTACCGGTCCCACCGGCTCCACCGATTCGCTCATCCGTTCGCCCGGCCCCAGAGCGCGAATCCGGTAGTGATAGCTCGGTCCGTCCGAGACCGAGTTGTCGGTGTAGCGCGTTTCGCCGGCTGGAGTCCGCGCTACCTCTTCGTACGGCCCTTCCCGCGGTATCGCCCGCTCGACCACGTACCCCAGCACGAGGGCCGGACGCGCCGACTCGTCGGCACTGACGCCCCAGGTCAGGTCGATCGATTCGCCGCGATCGTTGGGGGTATCGGCGGCCCGCACATCAACTGGAGGCGCCGGGATCTCGCCTAAGTCCGTGGGTTGTTCGGGCGCGGTCGACTCGCCGGATTCCGCGGCGCCATCCGCCGCGAGCACGCACTCCGTCCAGGCGGAGCCGGCGAGGATCAGAAGGAGTAACAGGCCCGCCAGGACGAATGAGGCGCCAACCCGAACGGAGCGTGGTTCGCCCCGCCGACTCCCGCGACTCCCTCGCGCCGGGCCGGTACACCAACCATCGCCCATCTTCAGCACCCTGCTAGTCTCAACAGCGCTCATCGTCCGGCATCTCCCTCGTGATCGGATGAGTCTTCGGGGGGCTCATCGTCGAAGGCGTCTCCGGGATCCTCCCCGGACTGGCCCGTGGCTCCGCCCTGGCCGGACCCGTCCGGGACGTCCGATAGCCGGGCCTGGCGGACGCGGATCCCGTTGAGGTACTCGGTCAGCGTCTCGCGCCGTGCGGGATCGGTCTCCAAGTCCATGGCGCGGTTCAGGTGAGCGCTCGCCTTCTCGTAGAGGCTCCGGCTGTTCGAATAGAGGAAGCCGAGGTTGGCGTGCGAGTAGAGATGGTCGGGAAAGACCTCGAGCATCTTCTCGAATCCCTGCGCGGCTTCCACGTTCCGGTTCTGCGTCAGGAGGATCAGGGACCGGTGATAGTGCGCCCGCGCCTCGATGACCCGGAACTCCTCCCGGCCCTGGACGCCCGCCAGGACCCGTTCATAGGCGCGCAGGGCAAGCCCGCGCTCCTCCTGGTTGGCGAAGGCCGCTCCGAGATTGATCCAGGCCGCCCAGTAGCCGGGGCGGAGTTCGGTCGCCTTCTCGTAGGCCGCGATGGCCGCCACTAGATTGCCTCGGGAGAACCGAAGATTGCCTAGGTCGAACCATGATTGCGCGCTCCGCGGGAACTCCTCCGTCTGCCGGCGGACCACCGTCTCCCAGTCGCGATAGTCCCGAACGCGGTCGGCCGTCCGCAGCCCGAGGAGCAAGAGGACCACCCCGACCACCGCGCCAAGCCCGATTTGAAGCGCCTTTCCTGCCAGCTCTCCCTTCTTCAAGGCCGCGCGCACTCCCAACACGATCAGGCTGATCGCTCCGGGCACCACGAAGAAGAAGAGGCGAGGCGAGGCGACATCGGGCGTGGGAAGGACGAGACCGGTCGCGCCGACCAGGGAGAAGAAGGTCCAGCCGATCCAGATCGCGTTCCTCTCCCCGGCGCGCACGCTCCGCACCAGCCAGGCGCCCAGCACGGCCAGGAGCGCCAACCCGGCGACCGCGCGCATCGGGGTGAGCCCAGAGGAGAGGATGAAGTCGTTCACGTAACTCAGCCGGAAAGGGAGGAGGAACGACCGCACGAACTCCCCGCATCCGGCGAGCCCGTAGTAGAAGCGCTGCACTAGGCCGAGTCCCGCGGCCGTGTCGACCGCCGGCCCGATCCGCAGATGCTCTGGAAGGAGGGCCAGCGAGAGGAGACGGTGTCCCAGAGCCAGGCCGCCGCCGATCGCGATCGCTGGGACGGCCGGGTACCGTCGCATCTCCGAAACCGCCCGACCGTCCGTCTGCTTCTGCGCCCGAAGTTGCGCCCAGAGGCGCACGGCAAGCACCGGGAGGACGACGTACCCGAGCTCGTGACTCAACCCCGCCAGGAGAACGAAGAGGCCGGAGAGCACCACGCTGCGCCGGTCCCTCCCCACGCCCCGCAGCGCGCACTCCACCGACCAGATGGCGAGACCGGAGAAGACGAGCGCCAACAGCTCGCCCGAACCCGCCAGCGGGAGGACAGCGGCCGCCCCGAGCGGATGAACGACGAAGGCCAAGGCCGCCGCGAGCGCGACCGCGGGCGCCCAGGTCTGGCGCCAGGCGAGAAAGAACACGAGTCCGGAGACGGCCAGCAGGAAGACTCGCACCCTGGCCAACGGCGCGCGGGACGGATCCGGCGGGACGGGGGACGCCGCCGGAGGGGAATCAGCCGCCGGGCCCCTTCGTGCGAACAGCCCGAACTCGATCCGGTGGAGAACGACTGCAGCCGGACGGATCGCAGCCCGGAAACCGTCGCGGCGGTCATCGTAGAACCGGCCGAGGAGCGCCGCGCCCGGGCTCTTCGCGGTCACCGCGGGGTTGGACCAGATCGCGGCGTCGTCTTCGGGGAGACCCTGGTTCGACGGCGCCCGAAGGTACACGGCGAGGGCGGCGATGAGAATGAAGAGCGCACCCAATCCCACGCCGCGCAAGGGAGTCACACGCCCTGAAACAGCCCCGGGCTGGGTGCCGTGGTTCCTATCGGCGCCCGCGCCGCCGTCCCGGCCCCCCAGCACCGCCATGCACCGACTCAGTTCTCGATCGGGTTGAACGCCGAGCGGAACCCGATCGACTCGTAGCATTCCGCCGGATCGTAGGCCCGTCGTGCGGTCGCGCGGCATTCGACGCGCGTACTGTTCGAGCTCCCACCGCGCGCCACGCGGAAGTCGCCGATGCCCGGACCGGTGGGATTGAGCCTCTCCTCGCCGTCTCGCGCCGGGTAGGGGCCAAACCAGTCGTACACCCACTCCATCACGTTGCCGGCCATGTCGTAGAGGCCCCAGGAGCTGGGTGTGTCTACCGTCTGGAATCCACCGAGTGCCTGGCCATTGAAGAAGCCGACCGGCGTCGTGCTGTTGGCGAAAGGATCGCCGGAGCGGCGAGCGTCCTTGTAGTTGACTCGGAATCGCCCCTCGGCGCCAGGCAGATCGATCCCGCCCGCGAATGGGTAGTTCAACTCGGCTCCGAGTCCGCGGGCCGCGATCTCCCACTCCGCTTCGGTCGGCAGCCTCATGCCGTAGTAGATGGAGAACTGCGATGCGCCATACCAGCTGACACCCGTGACCGGGTGCTCCTCGAAACCGGGGATGATCGCCAGGCTGTCGCCGTCCAGACTGAAGAAGATCTTCGATCGATCCAGCCGGAAGAGAACCCACGTGGTGTCCTGGGGCGGCGTCCGGTCGGCGTAGTGCACGACGCCGGAAGCATAGCGGATCGGGGCCGGCGGATCGGTGCGCTTCAGGGCCTCGTTCAGGTAGCCCAGGTAGATCCGATTGCTGATCTCATACCGCGAGATCCGGTACTTCGCCCGGATGTCCGCCGTGAAACCGTGCCGTTCGCTCCGCTCGAGCCGGTGCTGAGTGCCATCGAGCACGTAGAAGGTGTCCGGCGCCGCCTTTCCGATCGGATAGCGGCCGGCGGGGACCTCGAGGTAGTTCTCCGGATCGGGCGGCCTTGGCCTGCCTCCCAGGGGCGTCACGGTGAGAAACAGGTCAGGTGCGTCGGCGATGATGACGGAAAGGTAGGTATTCCGCGCCTGCATTCTTATCTGGTAGGTACCGGGGTTCTCGTAGGTGTGCGTCTGGGGCTGGTCGGCCCGGGCGTTGTCTTCCCAGTCGATGTCCCACTCCGGCGTCGCCGCGTCGAAGTCCCATCGTACATCGATGTCTTCGTTTGGATCGAGACGATCGGTGGTAGGGCTCGGGTCGAGCGAGAAGATGGTTGCGACGTCTCCGCTGGCCGGCGTGACGACGAAGCGGGCATTGGGGGGTTGCAGGTCATCACCCAGGTTGAACACATCGATCGGCACGAATCCGGTCGTCCGACCGATGTTACCGGCCCTGTCCGTCGCCTGGGCAAAGAGTTGTACGGTGGTGTTGCTGTTGATCGGTGTGCCCAGCGGCGGAAGCGGAAGCGGGCCGGTATACCACTTGCGGTAGTAGAGGCTCCATCCCGGCGGCACGTTGACATACTCGAGAACGCTGTCAGGTACCGCTCCGGCGAAGAAACGCGCCTCGCCGATCGTCACGCGCTCGGTCTGGCCCGGCTTCGAGAAGAGAAGATCCACCTTCGCGACTTCACCGGCGGCGCCCTCCGCTCCCAGGTCACGGGCGGCGACGTAGACGTCGATCGAATCCGAGACAACCCAGTTGAGCGGCGCTGTGTCCGGAGGATAGTGGATGACGACCTCGGGCACAGCCTGGTCCCCGACCGGAGCTGCGCCCTCTTCCGAGCAACTCGACACGAACCCCGCGAGCAGAAGGACCAACCCGAGGCAGACAAACCGCGTCATGGACTCGACCCCCACCAGGTACGACCACCCAACCCCACGAGTGGACCGGTTGGACTGGCCACCCGCGCCGGCCCGGGGGTCAATCCGCCGTGAATCTATGGCACTTCCGTCGGCCTGTCAAACGGAAAGCCCCCCATGTTGAGACGACGTCTCTCTCTTTGACAGACATCCGCCGGGTGCTCCCGGTCACTGCGCGTGCCGGTATCATCGTGGATGCCAACACGCTCCCCGAGGTACTTGTCCACACGATCGGTCGAGTGTAATGGCTTACTAGGCATCAAGATGGTGCCGAATTTGATATGGCCCGCGGATCTTCTGCACCCTTTCTGCGCTCTTGCTCACAACGTTGTCCACAGCCATTCGCCCCTCGCTCCGGCCCGCGCGGCCTTAGTGGGAGCCAGAGGATCCGGCGGCAGCGCCACGATGCCCGGTGGGGCCCAATGCTGCCGTTCGACCTACTGGTAGATCTGCTGATACTTCTCCTCTTCATCCTTCTCCGACTTGGCTGCGCCGCCCGGCACAGTCCCGAGGAACGAGGTGGTCTCGGATTCCTCTTTCATGTTGGAGTTGCCGTGGAAGAAGACCCCTTCCTCAACGACGAGGATCGGGCAGGTCACATCCCCCACGACCTTCGCGCCTTTGCGCAGCTCGAGCCGCCGCCGCGCTCGCACGGTACCCTCGATCAGGCCCATCACGATGATCTCGCCGGCATCAATGTCGGCCATCACCCGCCCGGAAGCTCCAACGGTAAGTCTTTCTGAAACAACAAGCTTGCCCTCGATAGAGCCATCGAGTCTCAGGTCTCCTTTCGCCTCGATCGAACCTGAAACGGTCACCCCGTCCTGGATGACCGAATGCGAGTGCCGATCACTGACCACCGACTCCGAGCTCTTCCCGAACATGACCACCTCCCTATTCTCATCCTGCCCCATGACGCTCCGCCACGGACCTCGAAGCGCCCGCCATTCCATGGGACGATTGCGACCCCGCGACCGACCTGTCGCCGGCGCCCAGCCAACGCTCTCGATCGAGGAGAGACCTTCATCACTCCTCATGGTTCTCCCCACTGTGCCCACGCCCTCGGCTCACCGCACCTGAGGGGCGCCATCTGTCTCTCCGGATCCCGGACGGATGGAGTCATCCTCCGCCGCCTCCCACGGAAGGCTCTTATCTCCGGCGCCCGCCTGGGAGTCGACTCCCGCGAGCACCCGCATCTGGTTCCCCAGGCTGATCATCTGCTCCAACTCCGCCTCGAGGTGCTGGATGCGTGCGTGCTGCCGTTGAAGAGAGTCGTTCTCGGCCGCCAGGCCCTGCATCCTCAGGCTGTCCGATCCCACCCGAACGGCCAGACCGATAAAGCCAAGCAGGATCAGCGGAAACAAGGACAGGAGGATGATCAGGGCGCGGGCGGTGTTGAAGGACACCGTCCACGACCACGATCTTCCGCTCTCCGAGGAGGTGACCAGGACCGATACGGTGCCGCGCCGCCCCGAGCCACCTCCCCTCCGCCACTGGAGTCCCATCGCGCCGAATCCGCTTCCTTTCAACTTCCCCATCGATCGTCGGGTGGGAACCTAACCACCAAGTCAGTGAACCTGCACCCCAAGACGCTCCAGAATCCGCTCCAATTCCTCCCGTTTCTCAAACCGGATCTCGATCCGACCCCCTTTGGGGCCAAAATCGAGGTACACCTCTGCCCCGAGGGCGTAGCGCAGCGCCTCCTCCACCCGCACGACGTCTCGATCTCTCGGTTCCGGTCCCGGGGAACCAACCGGCTCGGGCGTCGCCTTTGTCAACTTGGAGACAAACTTCTCGGCCTGGCGGACATTCCATCCCTCGGCAACCATGCGCCGGCAAAGTTCGATCTGCTGATCCGCGTGTTCCACCGCCAGGAGGACCCGTCCGTGGCCCACCGAAATGGTTCCACGTGAAACCTCCTCCAACACCTCCTCCGGCAGCCGCAACAGACGGAGAAGGTTCGTGACCGTGCTCCGGTCTTTACCGACTTCCTGGGAGATCTCCGCGTGCGTTCGCCCGAACTCCTCCGCCAGTCGCAGGTAGGCCCGGGCCTCGTCGACTGGATTGAGATCCTCTCGCTGAAGATTCTCGATCAGCGCGATCTCGAGGGACTCGCGGTCACGACACTCACGGATCAGGACCGGCACCTCGCTCTGGCCAACCCGCTGCGCCGCCCGAAGGCGCCGCTCGCCTGCCACGAGTTCGAAGCCCCCATCATCGCCGGGACGGACAATCAGCGGTTCGATGATTCCCTTTTCACGGACGGACCGGGCCAACTCCTCCAGGCGCGCGTCGTCGAAGCGCTGCCGTGGCTGGCGGGCGTTCGGCCGGATCTGATCCACGGGGACCATTTGTACCTTTTCAGTCCCCTCCGGAGCGACGTTCGCCGTTTCCTTGGGAATCAGCGCCTCGAGGCCCCTGCCGAGCACCTTCCTACTCATCTCCGACGATCTCCTTGGCCAGGTTGTCGTAACTCATTGCTCCAATACATGATGGATCGTATGACGAGACCGGCTTGCCAAAACTGGGAGCCTCGCCGAGCCGTACATTGCGCGGGATCATGGTGGCGTAGACCTTTCCCTGGAAGTGACGCCGGGCCTCCTCGGCCACTTGGACCGAGAGATTCAACCTCCCGTCGAACATCGTGAGGACAATACCTTCGATCTTGAGGGTCGGGTTGAGCCGCTCCCTGATCCTCTGGATGGTGCCGACCAGGTGGCCCAGCCCCTCCAGGGCGTAGTACTCGCACTGAAGGGGGATCACGACACTGTCGGCGGCGACCAGCGCATTGAGAGTCAGGAGTCCAAGCGACGGCGGGCAATCGATCAGGACGAAGTCGTAGTCTCCGCGGACCCGCCCCAGCGCGTGACGTAGCAGGTTCTCCCGTCCGTCGGCCTCGACCAGCTCCACCTCGGCCCCGGAGAGTTCCGGCGTCGCTGGAATCAGATCGAGGCCCGGAGTCTCGGTTCGCCGAAGGACCTGCGGCAGTTCGAGCCGACCGACCAGGAGGTCATACACGGTCCCGACACCGACACCGGCGACGACCCCGACCCCTGAACTGGCGTTCGCCTGCGGGTCGATGTCGACCAGAAGGACTCTCATCCCCCGCTTGGCCAACGAAGCGGCGAGATTGATCGCCGTGGTCGTCTTTCCCACGCCACCCTTCTGGTTCGTGATCGCGAGGACGCGGGTGACGGTACGGGGCTGGGGAAGAACTTCTGCCTGAACCGAAGCCTCGGGCAAACTCGTTGTCATCCTTGAGGTTCCCCTGGCAGGCGGCTGAAAGACCGAGCCGGTTCTTCAGCACCCTGCTCGCGCCGGAGCGGGGCCGGCCACTGCTCCCTTGGTGGCGACCAGGCAGATCCATGCCTGCCGCGAACGGCCGGAAACGTAGCAGTGGAGCACCGGGCCGTCAACGCACAAGTTCCACGTGGAACATTGGACGCGTTGGACCTGGACGGAGACCAGCCTGGCCTGATTACCGAACGATTGTGTGTATTCAGTCGCTAAGTGGCCGCAAATCGGGGATGTGCCCCACGATTCGGCCCGCGGGGGAGTTTGACCCGGTTTCGGTTCCTGGGAGCACCGCGGCGAACGCGGCGGACTCACAAGCCAAGGTCAGGCCGAGGGGCCACCCTTGCTGAGAACGAGAAGGTGCCCCGGCGTCCACGGGATCCGGGTGGCCGACGCCAAGGCGAAGCCTGCGCGCTGGAGCGACCCATCGGTCTCTGCGCGATCCGTCTCCTCTCGCCATTGCGGCCCCTTGAACGTCACGATGCGTCCGCCGGTTTTCACCAGCGGCCCGAATTCCCGCACGGTGTCCGAGAGCGACGCGACGGCTCGCGTGGTCAGAGTCGTGTAAGCGCCGATCCCTTCCCCGCGCGCGATCATCGTCTCGGCCCGCAAGGTATGGACCGATACACCATCGAGAGCGAACTGCCGCACGGTGTTCTGCAAAAAGACGCATCGCTTGCGCGCTGCGTCGACGAGCGCGATCCCCAGGTCGGGACGAACCAGCTTTAACACCATCCCGGGAAATCCCGCCCCGGTTCCGATGTCGATCCACCGTTCGGCGGGCGCCGGCTGTGCAACCAGGAGCACTCCGATCGACGCGGCGACATGTTTGCGCACGACGTTGGGAACGTCCGTGCGGGAGAGAAGGTTCAGGCGATCATTCCACTCGATCAGATCACGGGAAAAGCGGCAGAGTCTCTGCCGGGCCGGACCGTCCAGATCGATGGCATACGAACGGACCGCCTCGGCCAGGTGATCGATCTCCTCCTCGACCGGCACGCCGCCGCGCGCGCCCTGTTCGGACGCGCGCGATCCACGTGAACGCCGGCCCCGCCGGCGTCTCACCGCCGGCGTCCCTTGGCCGGCTTCGGTCGACGCCCCCACTCGGAGCCTTCTG
The DNA here is from genome assembly GCA_964371055.1 of uncultured bacterium. GTDB lineage: Bacteria > Eisenbacteria > RBG-16-71-46 > CAIMUX01 > CAIMUX01 > CAYJLF01. The sequence goes on from CAYJLF010000009.1 coordinate 70,407, forward strand.
ACGTCGCGCCGGGCTTCGGCGCAGCCGAGTCCCACGAGTCGATCATCGAGAGCGGCGGAAGTCCTTCCGACCGGTCGCCGGCCGCTGACTCCACCCGCTCCTCGGATCTCGACTCGACCTCGGCCGGCTCGCGCACGGATCCCTGTCGATCACGTCCGCCCCGGGGACCGCGGCGGTCATCCCGTCCCTCGCGGAAGCGCGGTCGGGAGGCGCGCTCTTCCGGCTCCTTGCCCGCGGGCCCGATCCAGACCGGCTTCTCGTGTCCATCCCCGAGGCCTACCGTCGTCACGTCGGGAAGCTCGGAGAGTGTGCGGTGGATGATGCGGCGTTCCGCGGCCGGCATCGGCTCGGTGATAATCTCGCGCCCGGTTTCCCGAACCTGCCGCGCCAACTCCATCGCATGCTCCTCCAGTTCGCTCGTCCGGCGCTGGCGGTATTCCGACACGTCGACGCGCACCCGCAGCAGTTCTTCACGGCCGCGCGAAACCATCTTCGCGAATACGTGCTGCAGCGCATCGAGCGTTTCCCCGCGCCGCCCGATGAGGACCTCGTCACTCTCGCCGGCGTGGATCTTCAGCTCGTAGGCATCTCCACCCCACCCGGCCTCGACCTGTGCCTTGAATCCCATCCGCTGGAGCAGCTCCCGGGCAAAGCCCGCCAGCTCCTGCGGATCCGGGTAGTCTTCCGGCATCGGTCCTGCGGGAACGGATTCGGACGGTTCTTCGCCGGCCGACCCCGACGACCGCACGACGGTGACCGCACGTTCATCGGCTCCGCGACGGCGCCTCTCTCCTCCACGTCCACCGCCAGCACGGCCGCTTCCATCCGCGGCCACGCGCGGCTCCGCGCCGAGTGCTTCCTCCCGCACGGGGGCCGTCTCTACCGGATCGGCCCCGATCGTCTCGAGGTTGACCCCATCGCCACCCGGGCGGCGTGACCGGCGACGGCGTCGCGGGTCTCCGCTCTCCCCCGATGCGCGGCTCGACGTGCGTTCCCCGTTCCGGTCGGATTCACCCAGCGGCGTCCGGCTGCGTGGGCCTTCGTTCCGTCTGGTTTCGCGCCGCACGCGCAATTCGTTCTCCAGCCGATCCAGCTCCTCCTTGGCCCGCACGGCCGGGATGCTCCGCGTCCGGCCGCGTCCGGATTCGTCCCGGCTTCCGCTCCCTTCGCGCCCTTCCCGGCCTTCCCGGCCTTCCCGACTATCACGAACATCCCTCGCGTCGCGCGTTCCTCGGCTGTCGCGATCCTCGCGGGGACGGCGCCCTTCCGGGCGACGGTCGTCCCTTTCGGACCGTCCTCCCCGGCTCTCGCGATCGTCACGACCGCCCGGCGGACGGCTGGGCCGACCCTCGCTTCCCGTGCCACGCCTTCTCACGCGCACGCGGGCTTCCTTCGCCCCCAGGCCGAAGAATCCTCCCCGGCCCTCTTCAACCACTTCGATGTCAACCTCGTCGCGGCGCGCGCGCAGGCGACTCAGCGCGGCCTGCACCGCTTCATCCACGGACTTGCCGGTCGTCTCAACGGACAACGGCGCGGACGATCTGCGAAATCTGTCTCGATTCATCCTGTGTCTCCGGGCCGCGCTCAGGCGGCCACAAGTTGCTTCTTCGTGCCTCGGTTGATAAGAATCTGCTGTGCGACCGCCATGACGTTCGTCACGGTCCAGTACAGGACCAGTCCAGAGGGCATGGAGTAGAAGAAGATCGTCATGATGATCGGCATCATGTAGGCCATCGCGGCCTGTCGCGGATCGGTCGGGGTGAGCTTCTGCTGCCAGAACATGGTTCCTGCCATGACCAGCGGGAGGATGTTGATCGGCAGCCCCATGATCGCTCCGACACGGTCGGGCATGGAGAGGTCGGTGATCCAAAGAGCGAATGGAGCCTTGCGCAACTCCACGGAGACGTTCAGCACGCTATAGAGCGCGATGAAGACCGGCATCTGGACGAGGATCGGAAGGCAGCCCCCCAGCGGATTGACCTTGTTCTTCTTGTAGAGCTCCATCACCGCCTGGTTGCGCTTCGTCGGATCGTCCTTGTACTTCGCGCTGATGCGGTCCATCTCCGGCTTCAGTACCTGGAGTTGCCGCATGCTTTCCATGCTCTTACGCGTGAGCGGGTAGAAGATCACCTTCACGAGCACGGAAAGCACGATGATGACCAGGCCGTAGTTCGGCACCACCCGGTGGACGGCCTGGAAGAACCAGAAGAGAAGCCGCGTGAAGGGCTGGATGATCTTCCAGCCCAGGTCCATCGACTTCTCGAGACCGACTCCGAACTCCTGCAGAACCCCTAACTGCATCGGGCCGGCATAGAACTCGAAGTCGTACGCCGTCTGTCCATCCAGATGGAGGGGCAGACGCACCTCGGCCGAGATCTCCGCACTTCCCTCCGGCCGGGCAAGGACCAGTTCCCCGTCGGGAGCAGTCTTGACGACCAGAGCGGCCAGGAAGTACTTCGTGCGAACTCCGACCCAATGAATCACGCCGGAGACGCTCTCTCGCCAGGCGCGGGCTCCGCCCCCGCCCGCGCAGCCGAACCCGCCTCGCTCGAGCGCATGCTTGACGACACGGCTGCCGACCTGTCCCACCCCGGCAGACCCGACGCGGTCCATTTTCGGATCCTTCTCCAGGTGCTGCACCCCGTCGGGGATGGCGAGCACGAGGAAGGCATCGCGTCGATTGCTGTCGAGTCCGTCGACGAGCACCCGCAGGTCCACGGTGTACTCGTTTCGCCCGGGATAGCGGTACTCGAGAGTGACCTCGGCCCCGCCCGGATCCCGCGCTCGGAGCACGGTGACGGAGCGGCCGTCTTCTTCGGCCGTCTCCACCTGAAAGAGGGTCTCCGAGAGGTCGATCGTACGTCCGTCGATCTCGAGCCTCGGTCGGAGGATTCCAATCGCGGGCCGGCGTACCAGGTCCGCTGGGAGATCTCTGGCGTCCGTGAACTGCTGCAGGGTCCAGGTCGTGAAAACTGCGCCGTCAGGGTTGAGGACCGCCTTCAGCAACGGACTCTCGAGGAGGATGGGCGCCTGGCTCGAATCGGGGGAAATCAGCAGGTTGCCGAACTTCGTCCCGGGCTCTGCTTCCGGGACCTCCGGCCGCTCGCCGGTCCACTCGGGCGGGGGAGCCGCGGCCCGCGTGCTCGCTTCAGGTGGACCCGAGATCGTGTCGGGGGTTGTGGTTCGGGTCGTCGGCGCGCTTCGTTTCGGTTCAGGAAAGATGACCTGATACAGAACCAGTAGCGCGGCCATCAACAGAAATGCCGTGATCGTCCTGCGATCCATCTCTTGCTTGTTTCCTTCCTCGGCCGGACGGAACCGGATCCCAGCCGCCCGGATGACCGGGGTGGCAACGGAGAAGGCGGAGCAAAGCCAGCCAGGATCCACGCGCAGCGCCGAATCGGCCCAGGGCCTCGGCCGCATACGCGGAACAGGTCGGTGTAAACCGGCACGCCGGCGGGATGAGCGGCGAAAGAAAGCGCCGGTAGACCTGAATGGCGGCGATCAGCAGCGCGGCGACCGTCGTCGGCCCGCCTGCGGTCTTCTCCTCACTGGGTTTCGCGGTTGTCTCCCGACAGGGGTTCCGTCCCTGTGTAGAACAGGCCTTCCATGGTGTAGAGGGCCTGGAGTTCGTGGCGCACGGCAGGGCTGGTCGAGGCGGCGGCGCCGCGGCGGGCGATCAGGAGGAGTTCGGTTCCCATCAATCGACCCTCACGCGCGATGCTCCGATGCGCCTCTCTCAAGATGCGCTTGGCCCTGTTCCGGCGTACTGCCGAGCCGACCTTGCGGCTCGCGATGATTGCGTACCGGTGATGCGGTGCACTCGTCCGTAGACAGACGACGACGACCAGGGCCCCATGAAGGGCCCGGCCGTTCTCATGGATCCGCTGGAAATCGGATCGGCGGCGGATGACATCGACAGGGGCGTGCCGGGTGCTTTCACGCTCTGGCTCTTCGACCAAACCGACTCGACCCGGGCGTACTCGCCTCTGTGCCGTGATCCGGCATGCCTGATCAGGCGACCGCGATGCGCCGACGCCCCTTGGCCCGGCGCCGAGCCAGAACCTTGCGTCCGTTGGCGGTGCTCATGCGGCGGCGGAATCCGTGCGTCTTGCGGCGGCGGCGATTATGCGGCTGGAACGTCCTCTTCATGCAGTCGACCTCGCTAAGGCTTCGGTAGTGTGGCCACGGGCGGCCGGGCAGCGTGATCTCGAGCTCGATCCCGAGCGCGATGACCAAAGGATGAGACTACCGACTCCCATCGATCCCGGTCAACCGTGAATCCTGCCCCCGCCAACCAGGTTCCACCCGGCGAGGGCGGGGCTCCTGCCGGCCGGGGTCTCGGCCCCTCCGCGGGATGACTGTGGGGCAAGAGTCGTCTTTTGCCGCAGCCGACCTCAGTTCAGGACCCCTGTCAACATAAACCCTTGTTTGATAGTTAGTTGCGCGGATTATCGGGCGGTGTTCCCCTTGATCGCAGCGTTGTCGGGTGCACTGATCTCGTTTTCCTTTTGTTATCGGCAAGTTATGACGCAGATGCCTTGCTTCCCCCCGAGTTTGCACGGTTTTCCGCCCGTCTCGCCTCCGGCACCGCTTGGCCGCCTCCTCGACCCCGCGCGGGTGAGTTGCTAACATCCTGTCAGAACTCTGGATAGGCAGAAGTTCTGCGGCTTCGAAATCGCGTTGTCGGCCGCGGTCGCCTATGCTAGGATCCGCGTCGCTTCGGGAGTGCCGGACGGTTGTTCATAACTGGGCATGGGGCCGCGCACCCACCCGAACGGGTTCGGGGAGCCTTCGTGAAAGATCCATCGCGGGTTCACACTGATGTTTGTCGTGTCTGTGGAGATCTGGACATGCGTGGCGACAACTCGAACGATGCAAACACTTTACACGGCTGTGCCGGTGTTGATGATTTCGGCCGGTCCTGCAGCGACGCGTGGTCGCTTGTGGCGCGGGTTGCCTATCCGCTTGGCAGGATAGCGCCCCGGGGTGTGGATAATTTTGTGAACAAGTATTTCGCTGCGATCTGCAGAGGGGGCTTGATCGTTGCAGAACCAGACCGACCAGGAGGCTTGGGAGAGGGTCTTGGAGGCCCTGCGATCCGCGGTCTCGGAACAGAAGTTCTCCACGTGGTTTGGCCCGATTCGACCGCTGGAGGTGTCGTCTCGACGAGTCCTGCTTGAGGCGCCCAATCCGTTCTTCATCGATTGGTTCGAGGAGCATAACCTTCCGCCGCTTCGCGATGCGGTGGCCAGGGCCTTGGGTACCCTGCCCGAGATCCGGTTCGTGGTGGCAGAGGGGTACGAAGCTCGGCCGCTGCGGACTCCTTTGACGGACGAACCGGGTGTGGTGGTCGAGTCTCCGCGGCCCATCTCGATGGTTACTGCCTGTAACCTGAAGCCGCAGTTCACGTTCGAAAACTTTGTCGTCGGACGGGGCAACGAGTTCACCTATGCCGCGTCGCGAGCTGTGGCCCAGGACCCGGCTCGGATCTACAACCCGCTCTTCATCCATGGCGGGGTCGGCCTGGGGAAGACCCACATCATGCAGGCGATCGGCTTCGAGGTGAAGCTCCGCCGTCCCGCCGCCCGAGTCCAGTATGTTTCGTCCGAGAAGTTTATGAACGAGATGATCGAGTCGATCCAGCGCGGAACGACCCTCGAGTTTCGGGAGCGGTACCGCAGCCTCGACCTCCTGCTCGTTGATGACATCCAGTTTCTCTCCGGCAAGGAGTCGACCCAGGAGGAGTTCTTCCACACCTTCAACAGCCTGTACGACGCCAACAAGCAGGTCGTCGTCACCAGCGACCGGGCCCCGAAGGACATCCCGGACCTGGAAGAGCGGCTGATCTCTCGCTTCAATTGGGGCCTCGTCACCGACATCCAGCCCCCGGACCTCGAGACCAGGGTGGCGATCCTGCGGCGGAAGGCTGAACGATCAGGGGTCCTGATCCCGGATGCCGTGCTTTTCTTCATCGCCGAGAACATCCGCTCGAATATCCGCGAATTGGAGGGGTCGCTGGTCCGACTGTCGGCCCTGGCATCCTTGACCGGCAGCACCATCACGGTCGATCTGGCACGGGATGTGCTCGGCGACTACATCCGCGGTCAGCAGGCGCGGGTTCCGGATGTTCATGAAATACAACGTGTTGTCGCGATGCATTTTGAGCTTCCGGCGGAATCGCTGCGCGGGAAGCGTCGCACGAGTACCGTGGCGCTCGCCCGTCAGGTCGCGATGTATACGACCAAACAGCTGACCTCCCTGACCTTGGTCGAGATCGGCCGCCGCTTCGGCAACCGAGATCACAGCACCGTCCTCTATGCCTGCACCCGGATTACCGAACGGATCCAGGCAGACTCCGCTTTCTCATCCCTCGTGGAGCGGATCCGTCGCGACCTTCTCGGTCCCGGCGAACAAACCCCCTCCCGTTGAGTCTGGCGCCTTCCACCGCATCGGGTTGGAGGTTGCTCACCGCCTTTCGTGGAGAGTTCGTGGATGGCCTCCACCGGTCAGTAACCTCCCCTCCCGGACCTCTGCCATCCCCAGACCATCAAGAACCCGGGATGGTCCCAACCGCTATGATGGTGCCCACCTGCCGATGCGCCGCCGGACTCTCCACACGACTCACATGCCTACTACTACGACTCTCTTTTAAGTCCTAAATGAGAAGTCTTCCAATCCGGCGGTAACTCATTCGGCGACAAACCAATATGCACGCGACCGGATGTCACTTTCCGATGGACGAGAGAGAGGGAAGGTCCTATTCTGGTTTGGCATTCCCTGCGGCCCGAAAGTTGAGTTGAGATTCGGGCCGCGACGAAACGACAGCCCGCGAGGGATGAGCCGCGCGCGGGGTGGGCGCGTCGTCCGTCATGGGGATCCAACCGGGGCGCGTGATGGATGGCGCGCCAGACAGGCCGACCCACCGGCCGAGAACGCAGCGCGCCGAGGGCCGGCGCCTGGAGGGATGATGAAGTTCTCTCTCGTTCAAAGCGAGCTCTTCCGCAGCCTGCAGCTGGTGGCCGGGGTTGTTCCGGCGAAAACGCCCCAGCCGCACTTGACCTCTGTTCTGGTTCAAGCCACGCAGGACGGACAGCTTCGTTTCACGGGAACCGACCTCGATGCGTTTCTGGTCACGAATCTACACGCCAGCGTGGAGGAGCCGGGTGTCGTGGCAGTCCCGGCCCGACGGTTCCTCGAGGTGGTGAGAGAGCTTCCCGGGGACGTGGTCGAGGTGAAGTCGAGCGGCTCCGGCATCACGATCCAGTGCGGTCGGGGGAAGTTCCGGATCATGGGTCCGGACCCGGAGGAGTTTCCGCCCACGCCCGAGATGAACGAGGACAAGGTGTTTGCCGTGTCGACCGAGATTTTGACCCGGCTGATCCAACAGAGCGCGTACGCGGCTTCCTCGGATTTCACCCGGCCGGAACAGACCGGCGTCTACGCCCATGTAGTGGGCGGAGATCTCCGATTTGTGGCGACCAACGGCCACCGTCTGGCCCTGTCGTTCCACGCCGGCGACTATGGTCAGCTCGATCCGGTCCTCCTTCCGAACAAGACCTTGAACGTCCTGCAGCGCCTGGTTTCGGAAGCGCGGGAGTCCATCTCGATTTCCGCCAGCAAGCGCTACTGCCTGTTCAACCTCGGCAGCACGCGCCTCTACAGCCGTCTGTTGGACGGACCCTTTCCGCCTTACCAGCAGGCGATCCCGGCGGACAGCGACAAGACGCTCCGCATCAACCGGGAGGCCTTCATGTCGGTCCTGCGTCGCGTCGGAGTATTCAGCGAAGCGGCGACCCACATGGTCAAGCTGCACCTGGAGTCGGGAGTGATGAACGTCAGCGCGACCTCGCACGAAGTCGGGGAGGCGGATGAAGCGCTGGCGGTCGATTACGACGGTGGGTCCTTCCGCATCGGGTTCAATGGAGCCTACATCCTCGATCTTCTGAAGACGATGAGTTGCGAGGATGTCGACGTCCGCCTGAAGGAACCAACTTCCGCGACAGTTTTCCAGCCGGTCGTGCCGGATGGAAAGCCCGACCTGCTCTGCCTGGTGATGCCGCTGCGGCTCCCGGAAGAGACTCCGGCGGAAGGGGTGAACGCGGGCGTGGCGGAACGGTAAGAGGGGGACGTACGGAACGGCCGACGTCGCAGCGAGACCCGGCGTGAGACGGGAAGGGATGAAGCCGATCTCCGCCGTGCTGCGTGAGTTGCTGCGGCAACCGGCGCTTGCGGAAGGTCTCGCGAACCATGCGGTCTTTCCGCGATGGTCCGAGGTTGTCGGTCCTCACCTGGCGATCGCCACCAGACCCTTGCGCGTCCAGGGAAAGACGCTCTGGATCTGGGTCGAAAGCTCCGTCCTGCAGCACCAGTTGTCGCTGCTGACGCCGATGATCCTGGAGAAGATCCGGGCGGCCGCGCCCGGCACAACGATCGACACGATCCGGTTCACCATGAACCCGGAACCGTGAGAAGGAACGAATGAACACCGAACAGCCGCGCCCGGGGAACGGATACGACTCGAGCCAGATCCAGGTCCTCAAAGGCCTGGAGGGGGTTCGCAAGCGCCCCAGCATGTACATCGGCAGCACGGGGCCGCGGGGCCTCCACCACCTCGTCTATGAAGTCGTGGACAACGCGATCGACGAGGCGCTCGCCGGATTCTGTACCCGCGTGGAGGTCACGCTCGGCGCGGACGGATCGTGCAGCGTTCTGGACGACGGGCGCGGGATTCCGGTCGACATCCATCCGGAGCAGGGCCGGCCCGGGGTCGAGGTCGTGATGACGCTCCTCCATGCCGGCGGCAAGTTCGACCGATCCTCCTACAAGGTCTCCGGCGGACTGCACGGCGTCGGTGTCAGCGTGGTGAACGCGCTGTCGGAATGGCTGGTCGTCGAAGTCCACCAGGGAGGTCGGATCCACCGCCAGCGTTACGAGCGCGGGGACGTGATCACGAACCTGGAAGTCGTGGCATCGACCGCTCATACGGGTACCCGCGTCACCTTCAAGCCGGATCCCACGATTTTCACGGAGACGGTCGATTTCTCCTACGAGACGATTCTCCACCGGCTGCGCGAACTGGCGTTCCTGAACCGCGGGCTCTACATCAGCGTGCGCGACGAGCGGGACGACAAAGAGCAGGTGTTCCAGTTCGAAGGGGGGCTGGAGTCCTTCGTCCACTTCCTCAATGAAGGAAAGACGGTCCTGCACAAGGATCCGATCTACATCGTCAAGGAGCGCGAGGGCGTGGCGATCGAACTGGCCCTCCAGTACACCGATTCGTACAACGAGACGCTTCTCTCCTACGTGAACAACATCCCCACGACCGAGGGAGGGACGCACCTCGTCGGGTTCAAGCAGGCGATGACGCGCGTGCTGAACAACTACGGCGACAAGAGTGGCGTCCTCAAGGGGGACAGCCTGGCCGGCGACGATGTGCGGGAGGGTCTGACCTCGGTCTTGAGCGTGAAGCTCGTCGACCCGCAGTTCGAGGGCCAGACGAAGACCAAACTGGGCAACAGCGAGGTCACGGGGATCGTGGCTTCGGTGATCGGGGAGTTTCTCGCCTACTACCTCGAGGAGAACCCCGCGATCGGCCGCAAGGTGGTCGAGAAGTGCATCCAGGCGCAGCGCGCGCGGGAAGCCGCCCGTAAGGCCAAGGAGCTGGCGCGGCGGAAGGGAGTCCTGGACGGCGGCGGGCTGCCCGGAAAGCTGGCCGACTGCAGCGAGAGCGATCCGGCGATCTGCGAACTCTACCTGGTGGAGGGAGACTCGGCGGGGGGCAGCGCCAAGATGGCGCGGAACCGCAATTTTCAGGCGATCCTGCCGTTGCGGGGAAAGATCCTCAATGTCGAAAAGGCGCGGCTGGACAAAGCGCTGGCGAACGAAGAGATCCGGACGATGATCACCGCGATCGGATCGGGATTCGGGGACGATGATTTCGACCTGGCGAAGCTTCGCTACCACCGGATCATCATCATGACCGACGCCGACGTGGACGGAGCGCACATCCGCACCCTGCTCCTGACCTTCTTCTACCGCTTCATGAAGCCGCTGGTCGAAGGCGGGCACATCTTCATCGCCCAGCCTCCCCTCTTTCGGATCAAGAAGGGGAAGGTGATCGAGTACGTGTACAACGAGGCGGAGCGGGACGTCCGACTGGAGGCGATCGGACGACAGGGGGTTCACCTCCAGCGGTACAAGGGATTGGGCGAGATGAACCCCGATCAGCTCTGGGAAACGACCATGGATCCCTCACGGCGAACCCTGCTGCAGGTCTCGCTGGAGGATGCCGCCGAGGCTGAACGGGTCTTCTCGGTCTTGATGGGAGACCAGGTGGAACCCAGGCGGCAGTTCATCGAGGAGAACGCGCACTTCGTCCGCAACCTCGACATCTGAGGCCCAGGCGGACCAGGCCCCGCCGGCGGGATAACCGACAGGAAGCAGGATGGACCAGGAGCAGAACGAACCGCAGAAAGTCGTCCCCGTCCTCATCGAAGACGAGATGAGGTCGTCGTACATCGATTACGCGATGAGCGTCATCGTGTCGCGCGCTCTGCCCGACGCCCGGGACGGGCTGAAGCCGGTGCAGAGGCGGATCCTCGTGGCGATGAACGATCTCTCGCTCTACCACGACCGGCCCTACCGCAAGTCGGCCAAGATCAGCGGAGACGTGACCGGTAACTACCACCCGCACGGCACGACGGCGGTCTACGACACGCTGGTCCGGCTGGTGCAGGACTTCTCGCTGCGCTACCCGCTGATCGAAGGCCAGGGGAACTTCGGCTCGATCGACGGTGACAGCGCGGCGGCCGAGCGGTACACCGAGGCGCGCCTGAACGAGGTCGCGGAGGAACTGCTGCGGGATCTGGAGAAGGAAACGGTCGACTATCGGCCGAACTACGACGAAACGCGCGAAGAGCCGACCGTCCTGCCGGGCAACGTTCCGAACCTCGTGGTCAACGGGGCGTCCGGGATCGCCGTCGGGATGGCGACCAACATCCCCCCCCATAACCTGGGTGAGACCGTGGCGGCGTTGATCTGCCTGATCGACGACCCCACCGCCGACGTCGATGAGCTGATGCGCCACCTGCCGGGTCCCGACTTTCCGACCGGTGGGATCATCCGGGGCCGGCGCGGCATCCGTGACGCCTACACCACCGGGCGGGGCCTGCTGTCGGTTCGCGCGCGCGCGGAGATCGACACGCTGAAGAGCGGTCAGGACGTGATCCTCGTGACCGAGATTCCCTACCAGGTGAACAAGGCCGCGATGATCGAGCGGATCGCGGAGCTGGTGAAATCGGGGCACATCACCGGGATCAGCGATATCCGCGACGAGTCCGATCGGGACGGCATGCGGGTCGTCATTCTGCTGAAGCGCGACGCGCAGGCCTCGATCGTGCTCAATCAGCTCTACAAGCACACGCAGATGCAGACGACGTTCGGGGTGAACCTTCTCGCTCTGAAGGACAACCGGCCCGTCGTGTTCGACCTCAAGGGTCTGCTCGAGGCCTATCTGCAGCACCGGTTCGAGGTCATCGTCCGCCGGTCGAAGTTCGAACTGAGCCAGGCCGAGGCGCGGGCGCACATCCTCGAGGGTCTCCGCCGGGCGCTCGACGAGCTGGACGCGGTCATCACCCTGATCCGGGCGAGTGTCGATGTCGAGGCGGCGCGCACCGGGCTGATGGAGCAGTTCGGCCTGTCGGAGCGGCAGGCGGACGCGATCCTGGAGATGCGCCTGCAGCGTCTGACGGGGCTGGAACGAAAGAAGATCGACGACGAGTATGCGGCGGTGCGGGCGCGGATCGCGGAGCTGACGGAAATTCTGGGCGACCCGCGGCGCGTCTACGGGATCATTCGATCCGATCTGGAGTCGCTGCAGGAACGCTTCGGCGACAAGCGACGGACCGAGATCTCGATGGAGGAGAACGACGCCAGCTTCGACATCGAGGACTTGATACCCGAGGAGGAGATGGTCATCACCATCACGCACTCGGGCTACATCAAGCGAACCTCGCCGCGGCTCTACCGGAGCCAGGGCCGGGGCGGGCGAGGGCTGCGAGGCGCGGAGACGAAGGAGGACGACTTCGTCGAGCATCTCTTCGTCGCCTCGACGCACTCCTACCTGCTGCTGTTCACCGACCACGGACGCGCCTACTGGCTGAAGGTGCACACGATCCCGGAGGGCGGACGTACGGCCCGCGGCCGGTCGATCCTGAACCTGATCGGCGCGCAGAAGGACGAGAGGATCACGGCCTATGTGCCGACGCGGGAGTTCCCGGAAGACCGGTTCCTGCTGCTGGCCACCCGGCGGGGCGTGATCAAGAAGATCCGGCTGTCGCGGTTCAGCCGGCCGCGACGCAAGGGGATCGTCGCGATGGAGCTTCGGGAGGGAGATGCGCTCATCGGGGCGCGGCTGGCCGAACCGGGGTGCGAAGTGATCATCGCGACCCGGCGGGGCCGGGCGATCCGGTTCCCGGAAACCGATGCCCGCCCCATGGGCCGCAATGCCGCGGGGGTGAGGGGCGTGAAGCTCGCCGGCCCGGACGACGCCGCGATCGGGATGGTCGTCGTGCGGGATCGTTCGGAAGATCTGCTCGTCGTGACGGAGCGGGGCTTCGGCAAGCGGAGCCGCCTGGACGACTACCGGGTGACGCGCCGCGGCGGCCAGGGTGTCCTGACCGTCCGAACGTCCGCCCGGAACGGCCGCATGGTGACGATCATGGCGGTCAACAACAACGATGAGCTGATGGTCATGAGCTCGATCGGCAAGGTGATCCGGCTGAGGGTCAGGGATGTGTCGGTCCTGGGCCGTGCCACCCAGGGCGTCAAGCTGATCCAGCTCGAGGATGAAGAGGTCGTGATCGACATCACGCGCCTGGCGCGCGAGGTCCCGGTTTCGAACGGGATGTTGACGGCCGGGATCGAACCCGACGGGGAGGCTGCGGTGACGGAAACCGCCGTGCCGACGGTCGGGACGGAGGCCGACGAGATCGAAGCCCCGGAGGATTTCGAGGGAGACGTCGGAGACGAGAATGAGGACGAGGATGAGGAAGACGACGAAGGCGACGTCGAGGACGATCCGGATGACGAGGAGACGAAGTAACAGAGGGGGATACGAGTTCCGATGTTCTCTCCGGTCAACTTGAAACAAGACTTCATCGAGCTGGAGCACCGGGTCCTCGATTTCTGGCGCGAGGCGGGAATCTTCGACCGGCTGCAACACCGCAACGCCGGCCGGACGCCCTGGTCGTTCATCGACGGCCCGATCACGGCGAACAACCCGATGGGCGTGCATCATGCCTGGGGCCGGACGTACAAGGACGTCTTCCAGCGCTACAAGGCGATGCTGGGATACGACCAGCGCTGGCAGAACGGCTTCGACTGCCAGGGACTCTGGCTTGAGGTTGAGACCGAGAGGGATCTGGGTTTCAACAGCAAGCGCGACATCGAGAATTACGGACTGGACAGATTCTCCCGGGCCTGCCGTTCCCGGGTGGACAAGTTCAGCGGGGTGATGACCGCCCAGTCGACGCGCCTGGGACAGTGGATGCGATGGGACGACTCGTACTACACGATGTCGGACACCAATATCGAGTACATCTGGCACTTCCTCGGCGTCTGCCATGATCGGGGCTGGCTCTACCGGGGCCACAAGGCGATGCCGTGGTGCACCCGCTGTGGGACGTCGCTCTCCCAGCACGAACTGGCGGACGGATACGAGGAAGTGGCTGACAACTCGGTCTTCGTCCGGTTTCCCCTGCACGGGCGCGAAGGGGAGTCACTGCTGGTCTGGACCACGACCCCCTGGACTCTGACCTCGAACGTGGCGGCAGCGGTCAATCCGGAGCTCGACTACGTGAGGGTGAGACACGAAGGCCGGATCCTCTACCTCAGCGCGGGCACCTATCCCGCGGTCTTCAAGAAGGGGGGGGAGGTCCTCGGTACGGTCAAAGGCGCCGAGATGATCGGCTGGACCTACGACGGACCGTTCGATGACCTGCCGGTCGCGCGCGGGGTGGGCCACCGGGTGATCCCCTGGTACGAGGTCGGAGAGACCGAAGGGACCGGCATTGTCCACATCGCGCCCGGCTGCGGGGCGGAGGACAACGACCTGGGCAAGCAGCACCAGTTGCCGGTGATCGCGCCGCTCGATGGCTACGGCAGCTACGTCGACGGCTTCGGCTGGCTGACCGGGATGAACGTGCACGCCGTGGAGAAGCCGATCCTGGAGGACCTGAAGAAGAAGGGGATCTTCTTCCGGCAGGAGACGTACCGGCATCGCTACCCGTTCTGCTGGCGCTGCAAGGAGAAGCTGGTCTTCAGGGTCGAGGACGAGTGGTTCATCGCGAGCGAGGAGATCCGGCCGCTGATGAAGGCCGCAGCCGAGACCGTGCGCTGGGTCCCCGAGTCGGTCGGCAAGCGGACGCAGGACTGGTATAACAACATGGGAGACTGGTGCATCTCCCGGAAGCGCTACTGGGGGCTGCCGCTGCCGTTCTACTGGTGCCCGGACGGCCACCTGACGATGATTCGCAGCCGGGCGGAGCTGCGGGAGCGCGCGGTCGACCCGGCGATCGTGGACGGCCTGCCGGAATTGCATCGACCCTGGATCGACGAAGTCAGGATCCGGTGCGCCGAGTGCGGGAAGCCGGCCGAGCGGATTCTGGACGTCGGAGACTGCTGGCTGGATGCCGGGATCGTCGCCTTCTCGACCATGGAGTACTTCGAGGACCGCTCCTACTGGGAGAAGTGGTTCCCCGCCGAAGTCGTGATCGAGATGCGCGAGCAGGTCCGACTCTGGTTCTACGCGATGATGTTCACCTCCGTGACGCTGGAGGGGCGGGCGCCGTACAAGGCGGTCTTCTCGTACGAAAAGGTCTTCGACGAGAAGGGCAAGCCGATGCACAAGTCGACCGGCAACGCCATCTGGTTCGACGAAGCGGTCGAGAAGATGGGCGCGGACGTCATGCGCTGGCTCTACTGCGCCTTCAACCCGAACAACAACCTCCGGTTCGGGTACCACGTGGCGGACGAACTGCGCAAGCGGCTGATCACCCTTTGGAATGTCTACGGATTCTTCGTGACCTATGCCCAGATCGACGGCTTCGATCCCGCGGAGGCGGCCGTCGAGGAGACACTCGGCCAAAGCCCCAACCCGCTCGACCGATGGATCCTCTCCGATCTCTACCGGACACTCGAGTTGGTGCAGCGTGGATTCGAGGAGTACGACGCCGCCTCCTCGGTCCGAGCGGCAGACGAGTTCCTCGAAGCGTTGTCGACCTGGTACCTGCGTCGCTCCCGCCGGCGTTTCTGGAAGTCGACGGCCGACGAGGACAAGCGGTTCGCCTACCGCACCCTCTTCCACGTGTTGGAGACGTTCGCGGAGATGCTGGCTCCGGTGGTCCCCTTCCTGGCGGAGGAGATCTACCGCAACCTGACCGGAACGCTGAGGGAGAAGCACCGGGGCGTGATGCTGGGAGCAGGGGTCGCGCCCGCGGCCCCCGACGGCATCGCACCGGACGGGCCCGAGTATGAAGTGTGGCCACAGAGCGTCCACCTGCGACGGTGGCCGGCGATCCGCCGCGACCTGATCGATGGTGCGCTGAACGAGCGGATGGAAAGGGTGCTGTCGTCCGTCAGTCTTGGACGCGCGGCGCGAGAGAAGGTGCAACTCAAGGTGCGCCAACCACTTGCCCGGATGTGGGTCGTGGCGCTCGACGGTCGGGATCTGGGCTTCGACGATGACCTGCTGGGACAGATCGCCGCGGAGTTGAACGTCAAGACGGTGGAGGCGGGCGCCCGGGCCGACGATCTCGTCACGCGCGAGCTCAAGCTCAACTTCGCCGCCCTGGGCCAGAAGCTCGGTCCGGCCATGAAGGATGTGAGCAAGGCGGCGAAGGAAGGAGCCTGGCGGCAGGGGGCCGACGGGACGCTGGAGGTCGCCGGGCAGACTCTCGAGCCGGGTGAGTACGACCTGCAGTTTGTCGGACGCGAGGGGCTGGCCGCCGCATCGGATCGCGAGGTTCTGGTCGTGATCGATACCGTCGTGACGGAAGAGCTTCGCCGGGAAGGGTACGCCCGCGAGTTCATCCGCGCCGTCCAGGATCTGCGCAAGGCCGCCGGGTACAAAGTCGAGGATCGCATCACGGTCCACTGGCAATCCGACGACCCGCGTGCGGCGGCGATGTTCGAGGCGTTTGGTGGATACATCGCCGGGGAGACCCTGGCGACGTCGGTCCATTCCGGGCGGACGGAGTCGGTGGATGCCTCTGGTGAGGTGGAGATCGAGAAGGGATGCGGACTCTGGGTCGGCGTAAAGCGATAACGCCCGGATGACCGCATGAGAGGGTCATTCCAGGAAGACGCGGCCCTGAGCGGTCGGCTCTTCGACCTGCTCGACCAGGTCTTCCCGGGCATTCGACAGGGCGCGAGCGAGGTTCGGCGCCTGGGGGCGGCATGGGAGTCGGTCTCGGTCCCGTTCATCGAACGGGAGGGGGACAAGGTCGTTGCCCACGTCGGCCTGATCGAACTTCCTCTCGTCCTGCAGGGCGCGCCGGCCGTGGTGGGAACCGTCCATGCCGTCGCGACCGATCCCGAGCGACGGGGACGCGGGCTGTTCCGGCGTCTGATGGAAGAGACCCTGGCGTGGGCGGCTGATCACTACGATACCCTGGTCCTGACGACCGATCACCCCGAGTACTATCAGGCCTTCGGGTTCCGGCATCTGCCGGAGCATCGTTTCCGGGTGCCGCGTCCGGCGAGTTCCCCGGCTGCGCCCGAGGAGCTTTGGGCTTCGTGGCGTCAGCTTGATCTCCACGATCCCGTCGACATCGCGCTCCTGAATCGCCTGCTGGAACATCGCCAGCCGGTCTCCCGGCGCGTGGGGGTCGGCCCGGAGAAGGCGGTCTTCTTCTTCAACGAAGGACGGCGGCCGTTGCGGTACGCAGAGGATCTCGACGTAGTCCTCTGCGCGGAGGCGGAGGGCGCCACGCTCAAGCTCTTCGACATCGTCGGGGCGCGCGTTCCTTCACTGGACGAACTGTGGGCGCGGATTCCGGCGACGACCGACGAGCTGATCCTCCATTTCGCGCCGGATCTCGTTGCCCCGGACGTTGTCGCCCCGAACCCGGTCGCCCCGGATGTTGGGGCGGAAGCCTATCTCCTCGACCACGATGGACCGTCGTACCTTCTGGCGCGCGGCCCGTTCGCCGCCGAGAGGGAGCCTTTCACCCTCCCCCGATCGGCACGGACATGAGCGGACAGATCCATCACCACCGGCTCGGAGTCTGGCTCTCCTTCCTGGCGGCAGTCCTCCTCGCCGCGGCGGGCTGCGCGCGTGACTCGCGGGGGACGCTGGAACGGGTGCGCACGACCGGTGTCCTCCGGATCGGGACCGACGCGACCTATCCGCCGTTCGATTTCGTCGACGCCCAAAGCGGCGAAGTCACCGGCTTCGACATCGACCTGGCCCGCGCGCTGGCGCGTGAGTTGGGCGTACGGGCCGAGTTCACGGTCGTCCCCTTCGATGGGATCATTGCTGGGCTGAAAGGGGGAAAGTACGACCTCGTGGCCTCTGCCATGACGATCACCCCCGAACGGGCCCGGGAGGTCGCTTTCTCCGATCCGTACGTGGTGGCCGGACAGTCGGTGGTGGTGCGACGGGGCGCCCCCGGCGAGCCCGATCCGCCGGAGGCTCCGCTCACCCGATCCGGACGTCGGATCGGCTGCCAGCTTGGCACCACCGGGGAGCTGGAAGCCCGCAAGATCCCCGGGGCGGACGTCGTCAGCTTCGATGCGATCGGTGCGGCCTTCCGTGATCTCGAGAACGGGAACCTGGACGCGGTCATCGCCGACACGCCGACCGCGCGGATCTTCATCCGGGATCACGCGACTCTGGCCCTGGCGGGCGACCCGCTCACCCGCGAGGAGTTCGGCCTGGCGATGCGACCGGCAGACCAGGAGCTGCTCCGTGCGATCAACGAGGCGCTGCAGTCGCTGCGCGCCTCGGGCGAACTGTCACGGATCGAAGAGCGGTGGGGCATCGCCCCGGCGCGCTGAGCCATGGACCGCCAGTTCGAGATCCTGGCCGACATCCTTCGCTTCGTCCTTCCGGCCGTCCCGGCCACCCTGCAGGTGACCCTCGTCTCCTTCGCGCTCGCCCTCATGCTGGGCACGGGCCTCGGGATCCTGCGCATCTCCCGGCGACGCCCCTGGACCTGGGTCGGACGCGCGTGGGTCGATGGCATCCGCGGCGTGCCGCTTCTGGTCTTGATCTTCTTCATCTACTTCGGGCTCGGCCGCCTGTTGCACCTGCCTCAGTTCCTCGCCGGCGTGCTGGCGATCGGCATCTGCTACAGCGCCTTCGTCGGCGAAACGATCCGCGCCGGCATCCAGGCGGTGCCCCGGGGTCAGTGGGAGGCGGCCCGCTCGCTGGGGCTGAGCCACGGACGGACGCTGCGCCACGTCATCCTGCCGCAGGCGACGCGGATCGTGATCCCCCCGATCGTCAATGACTTCATCGCCTGCCTGAAGGACTCGTCGCTGGTATCGATCGTCGGGCTGCGCGAGCTGACCCGGGCCGGCCGCGAGTATTCATCCAGTACCTTCCTCGACTTCCAGACCTGGCTGGTGGTGGGCCTGCTCTACCTCATCATGACGCTGGCCCTGTCGCGACTCTCCGCCGTCCTCGAAGCGCGGCTCCGGAGGGCTGGATGATCCGGTTGGAGCGGGTCACGTGCCGCTTCGGCGCCGTGACGGCGGTGCGCCAGGTCTCGTTCTCCGTTCCTCCGGCTACCGTGACCGTGCTGATTGGTCCCTCGGGCTCGGGCAAGAGCACCGTGCTGCGGCTGATCAACGGCCTGGAGCGGATGGATGAGGGTTCGGTCTGGCTCGACGGGATTCCCCTCGACCGCGAGGCGAAGACGATCGATGCGATCCGATCGGAGACCGGGATGGTCTTCCAGCAGTTCAACCTCTTTCCGCACTTGGCGGTAGTGGAGAACCTGACCTTGGCGCCCCGGATCGTGCGGGGCCGGGCCCGCGAGGAGGCCGAACAGGACGCCCGGCAACTTCTCGCCAAAGTCGGGCT
Organism: uncultured bacterium; assembly: GCA_964371055.1. Classification (GTDB taxonomy): domain Bacteria; phylum Eisenbacteria; class RBG-16-71-46; order CAIMUX01; family CAIMUX01; genus CAYJLF01. The sequence goes on from CAYJLF010000009.1 coordinate 89,497, forward strand.
GGCGGGGAAGGAGACCCGCTACCCGAGTCAGCTCTCCGGCGGCGAGCAGCAGCGCGTGGCGATCGCCCGGGCCCTCTGCATGAAGCCGAAGGTCATGCTGTTCGACGAACCGACCTCCTCGCTCGACCCGGAGATGATCCGCGAAGTGCTCGAAGTGATGCGGGGGCTGGCCTCCGAGGGGATGACGATGGTCGTGGCGACGCACGAGATGGGATTCGCCCGCGAGGTCGCCCAACAGGTGGTGGTGCTGGACCAGGGGGCGGTCGTCGAGATCGGCCCTCCGGCGCGCATCTTCGAATCACCCCGGGAGGCGCGGACCAGGGAGTTCCTGGCGCGGGTACTCTGACGGGCCTGAGGGGGGGCCGGGCGGGGGAGCCGGAACGAGCGCATCCGCCTCTCCCGGACGCGAAGACGACGGCCCACGCAGGACGCGCCGTCCGGTATCATGATCCGCCGGGTCGTGGTCCTGGCCCGACGGAGGAGAACCATCAGCATGGACAGCCGGATGCGGGACGGGATCCTGATCCTGACTCCGAACAGGATCCCGGACGGAGTCAGCAAGGCGGTCGACTTCGAGGAAGCGATCTCCGAGGCGCTCTTGCGGGGCGACGCGCGGATCGTCATCGATCTCCAGTTCGTCAACTACGCCAACAGCAGCGGGCTGGGTGCGCTCGTCCAGGCGCACCTGAAAGCCCAGGAACTGGGCGGCGGCATGGTCCTCGTCCATGTCTCGAAACGGATCGCCAACGTGCTCGACATCACGAAGCTCTCGATGGTCTTCGTCATCGCCGAGACGGAAGAAGAGGCGATCGCGAAGCTGCGGGAGCCCCCACCCCCAGCCGGCTGATGAGGATCGCCGCGGCGAAGGCGAGCACGAACGACGCCGCCTTGAGGTCGAGCAGGGCCTGCAGGGCGGCGAAGTTCTTCCAGAGGATCGTGCTGACCATCCCCGTCAGCATCCCCGCGATGACCCCGCCGCGGGTGAGCCCTTTCCACCACAAGGCGAGCAAAATGACCGGGCCGAACGAGGATCCCAGCCCCGCCCAGGCGTAGGAGACCATTTCGTAGATCAGCTTCTGGCTGGTCAGGGCGAGAATGAAGGCAACGACCGAGATCCCGAGGGTGACGAGGCGGCTCATCGTCACCAGGCGGGCGGGCGGCTCCGCCGCGCGGCCGCGCCGAAGGAGTTTGACGTAGACATCCTGGACGACCGCCGAGCTGACGACCATCAACTGGCTGTCGGCGGTCGACATCATGGCAGCCACCGCCCCCGAGATCATGATCCCCGCCAGCCAGGCCGGCATCAGGGCCTTCGCCAGCAGGGGCATGACCTGATCCGGATCGGCTACCGACGGGCCGAGGATCCCCACGGCGGTGAGTCCGATGAAGACGGCGCCCCAGTAGGCGACAAGAACCCAGGAGAGCGCGATCAGCCGTCCTGCGCGGATATCGCGCGGTCGCCGCACCGCCATGTAACGGACGAGGAGATGCGGCTGTCCAAAGTATCCCAGGCCCCAGGACAGCCCGCCGATCATTACGCCGAAAAGGAAGGCGCGCCCCGTCTTCCCGGCGTCCATGGTGAGGAACTCGGGGCCTCGGGCGGCGAGGGTCGAGGTGAATCCCTCGGCGCCGAGATGTAGGAAGGCGACCGCCGGAAGCACCACCGCGACGATTGCCATGAGGATTCCCTGGAAGAGGTCGGTCCACGCAACCGCGAGGAAGCCACCCAGCGCGGTGTAGAGAACGACGATGCCGGCGCCGAGCGCCATCGCGGGGAGCAGATCGATCCCGAACGCGGCGTTCAGGATCTTCCCACCGCCAACGAACTGCGCCGCCAGGTAGGTGGTGTAGAAGAAGGCGACAATGGCGGTCGCGACAATCCGCAGGGCCGGACCGGTGCGGGGAAAGCGCGACTCCAGGAAGTCGGGGATCGTGAGGGAGTCGCTTTCCGCGGTCTGTCGGCGAAGCCGGTAGGCGACGAGACTCCAGGATCCGAGGATTCCGAAGGCAATTCCGATCACGGACCAGAACTCTCGGAACCCCACCGCATAGGCGGCGCCGGGCAGGCCGAGCAGGAACCATGCGCTCTCGCCGCTGGCGCGTTCACTGATGGCGGCGACCCACGGGCCGAGGCGCCGGCCGCCGAGGACAAAGTCGTCGAGCGAACGCATGTAACGGACCGTGGTGAACCCGACCACGATCATCAGCACGAGGTACCCACCGAAACCGATCAGCAGCGGCCACTCTATCGCGCCGGTCATGCGTCATCCCCTCCGCGCGCGGTCACGAGGTGGACGATGACGGTCAGGATCAGGAGCAGGAGCCAGGAACCGAAGACGATCACCAGGGTCAGCAAAGGCATCGGTGTATCCTCCCGGGGCTACGCCCCCGACGCCGGCACCATCCGACGCAGGAGGCGGATCATCCGACGGAGTGCCTCGGCCGGGATCGTATGCGGGCCGTCGAAAGGAAGGAAGTCCACCACCAGTCCCGCCTCCACGAGGAGATCTCGCAGACTCTCGGCAGCCGCGAACGAGAGGAGTGTATCCTGGCGACCGTGGGTGAGAAGGACCGGCAAGCCCCGCCGGGCCGGCGCCGCGGCGCGCCACCGATCCTCCGCCAGCAGGGTCGCTGAAAAGGCGCAGAGGGCGGCCGGACTCTCGGGAAGGTGAAGCGCGGTGTCGAGAGCCAGCATCGCACCTTGGGAGAATCCGGCGAGCATGATGCGACCCAAGGGGAGTCCTTCGCGTGTCTGAAGCTCCTCGAGAAGCGCTTCGATCTGGGCGCGCGCCGCCGGAAGCTCGGGTGGATCCTGCCGGCGGATGTCGAGGGGACTCAGGCCCGCGGCGGCCGCTTCGAGCACACGCTCATCGAGCGGCCACCAGGCGCGAGCTGCGAAGAGACCCTGGCCTCCGAGGACGAGGGGCGCCGCCGGAAAGACGAAGCGAATAAGTGCGCCAAGGACGGGATCGTCCTCTGCGATCTGGTGTCCGATCGGCACGAGGTCATCACCAGGCGCCCCGTACCCATGGCAGAGCACCACCGCGAGAGCGGGTCGGGGGTGTGACCCGGTCGGTCCGCCGACAATGCTGCAATCCAGGCCGCCCAGAACCTCTCGTACCGTCATCTCCTCCCCCTCCTGGTTCCCCTCATGGTTTCAGAACCCGGGACTGTCCGCCGCCAACGCGACCGCACTCGGGCCATCCGGCACTCCTCGATCGCGACTCACGCCCCCTCCGCGAAGAGCTTCCGGTCTACCCACCACGTTCTCCCGCAACGCGGACAGAAGACCTCAACCCGGTCTTCCGAAAGAAAGAGCTCGTCCGGATTCTCCCGGTAGATCGTGCGGACGGCGGAGAGGATCTTGCCGAGCGTGCAGCCGCACTCGAAGCGAAATCGACGATCGTCCAGCGGCGCGGCGGAGCCAAACGCGGACCGAGCCTCGTCGGCCCCGAGGTCCTGGAGCCAGCCCCGGTCCACCCCGGGCAACCCCAGAACCATGATGGTCGCATCGTCCTCCGGCGCGAAGAAGCGGGCCGGATTCTGCTCGGAGCGGAGGTAGTACTGCTCGAAGATCGCGAGGAGGTCCCACCCTTGGACCTCCAGAGCGCTCGTGTGCGGCTCCTCCCGTCCCCGCAGGACCTGGACGTAGAGGCGATTCGACTCCTGGGGTTTGACCCCGTCCGTCATGACCCGGCCCGTGACGGTGCCATCGGTGGCGCTCCCGGTGACGAAGAGGTTGGTCGGCGGCTTCTGGATGCTGACCGTCCAGGCCACGGTCTCGTTCCGCGGCCGGTTGGCGAGATGCAGGGTCGCGGCGGCCAGGGCTTGTCGCATCATGATGGAGGACAGCCCATCCGGCTCCCCTCCCCAAAGGGTCGCGTGCCGAGCCCAGGCGTCGCCCAGGGCGCGGCAGTCCGCGGCTGCGATCATGATCGATCGGCTGTTGTCGATGCGGCGCACGACGCCGGCTTCGCCCGGCACGTTCGATGTCGGCAATCGTATCTCCCCTCTGAAACCAAGTCTTCGCCCCCGGCCCGGATCCGGGGAACGATACCGGGCGGAACCACCCGGGGTCGACCGATTCTCTCTCCTGCTCACCTGGCCGGTTTTTGCTGATCGGGTCGGTCCCATGTGCGAGAGTTCGAGGGCGCATCGATGATCGAGGGAGGAATGGATGCCTCATCGGGGAGACGCCCGCCTGGACCACGCAGCAGACAAGGTGCGGATTCGGTCCGCGACCGCCGTATGGCTCCTCTTCGCCGGACTCCTGCTCACGGCCGGGGTGAGCCAGGGCTTGCCCGGCGAACGCCAATTCCCCGAGGCGACCGGCTACGTCAACGATCTCGCCGGCGCGCTGGAGCCATCGATGCGCGCCCGTCTCGAAACGATGCTCGCCGAGGCCGACGAGCTCTTCGAGGTCCAGGTGGCCATCGTCGCGACCCGGGACATCGGCGATGAGGACCCCACCGAGTATGCCAACCTCCTCTACGAAGCCTGGGGCATAGGCAACCGGAAGACCGATCGCGGGATCCTCGTGCTGGACCTGATTCGAGGTCCGGGTCGGAATTTCTACCGGATCGAAGTCGGATACGGACTGGAAGGGATACTCCCCGATGCGCGGGTCGCGCGCATCCGGGATCAGGCTCTCGCTTATCTGCGCGATGCCGAGGCCGATCCTTCCCGGCGGGGAGTCGCGTACGCGGCGACCGTCCGGGCCTTGTTGACACCGGTACTCGAGGAGCGGGGCGACAATCCGGCCCGACTGGACTCGCTGCTCGCGGGCGGTGGATTCTCGGTTCGTGAAGGGCGACCGGGGACGGAGCGGGCGATTCCGCTACCGGTCATCATCTTCCTGGTTGTCCTGTTCATGGTCCTTTCCAGCCGCAGCCGACGGGGCGGAAGGGTGCACGCCGGCGGCCCCTTCGGACCGTTCGGCGGAGGATTTGGCGGATTCGGTGGGGGTGGCGGTGGCGGCGGATTTGGAGGGTTCGGCGGAGGCTCGAGCGGGGGCGGAGGAGCGGGGGGGAGCTACTGAAAGGGACCCTGCGCCCGGGCCGGTTCCCGAGGCGGTGGCGCGGACGGAGGCGAGGACAAGATGGTCGATCATGACAAGGTCTTCAACGAGTTCACGGCGGAGGTCAGAATCCAGGCCGGCCCGGCCCTCAAGGCGGTCCTGGTCTACGGCAGTTCGCTCGGTGAGCACTTCCGAGCGGGAGTGTCGGACTACAACTTCCTCCTGATCTGCGAACCGGTCGATCTCGACCTGCTGGATCGGCTGGCAGCCAAAATGGGAAAGTGGCGCCGCAGACGGATTGCCGCGCCGCTCGTGATGCGTCCGGAGTTCGTGCGCACCGCCCTCGACTCCTATCCTCTGGAGTTTCTCTCGATCGCCTCGCGCTATCGTGTCCTGCACGGCGACGACCCACTCCGGGATCTCGAGTTTCATCGCGAGCATGTGCGGCTGCAGTGTGAGCGGGAGATCCGCTCCAAGCTGTTGCTCTTCCGTCGGGCCTACCTGGAGAGCGAGGGGGCCCCCAAACGGCTGAAACTCATCCTCGATCGCGGGCTGCCGTCCGTCGTGGCGATCGTTCGCGGATTGCTCTGGCTGAAAGGCGGACCCTGGAAGGCGGAGGGGAGCGCATTCTGGGAGGCAGCCCAGTCCCAGTTGGAGCTGCCGGTGGGTATGCTGCCATCGCTCCAGGAGACGCGGGGTACGCGCCGCGTGCCGGCTCGTGCCGTGGTGCGGCAGCAGTTCGGCGAGGTCGTCGACGGACTGGCCCGCCTGATGAACGAGGTCGACCGGTGGTGAAGGAGTTCGCGTTCGAGGTCCCAACCCGGTCGCGGCTCGAACTGGTCGACATCACGGAGCTGGTCCGGCGGGCGGTGCGCGAGAGTGGCGTCCAGAGCGGGATCTGCCATGCGTTTGTCGCGGGTGCGACGGCCGCGATCATCATCCACGAGGGGGATGATCCCGCGCTCAAGGACGACCTGCTCGACCTGCTCGCGCGCCTGATTCCGGAAGGGACGTGGCGTCATGACCGCGTCGACGACAATGGCGCGGCGCACCTCCGTTCTGCCTGGATCGGACCCTCGGAGACGATGCCGGTTCGACGTGGAGACCTGGCGCTCGGAACCTGGCAACGGCTGTTCCTCTGCGAATTCGACGGGCCGAGACGGGCCCGGCCGATTGCTGTGACGGTCATCGGGGCGACATCGATGACGAAATCAGACCAGGAAGGAGACTAAGGACCGATGAAGAAAGGCACTCTGATCACGCTCGCGGTCATCATTCTCGTCGTTCTCATTGTCGGGGGCGGCCTCCGCGGGATGTACAACGGACTCGTCCAGGGGGATGAACAGGTCAAGACCGCCTGGTCCCAGGTCGAGAACCAACTCCAGCGCCGACTCGACCTGATTCCCAATCTGGTCAACACCGTCCGCGGGTACGCCTCCCACGAGCGGGAGACGTTGCAGGCGGTCACGGACGCGCGCTCCCGCGTGGCCGGAGCCGGTACGGTCGATGAGAAGATCAACGCGAACCAGGAGCTCTCGGGCGCGTTGGCCCGATTGCTCGTGGTGGTCGAGCAGTACCCCAACCTGAAGGCCGACGGATCGTTCCGGGATCTTCAGGCCCAGCTGGAGGGAACGGAGAACCGGATCTCGACCGAGCGGCGCCGTTACAATGAGACAGTCCAGGCGTACAACATCAAGGTGCGGAGCTTCCCGACGGTTCTGCTGGCAGGTCTCTTCGGGTTCAAGCCGGCAAGTCAGTTCGAGGCGGTGGCCGGCGCCGACCAGGTTCCGGTCGTCGATTTCGGAAGCGGGGGCGAGGCCGAATCGGGCCGGTAGGGGATCAACCGCCGATGTCCCAGGGCGTGACTCCGGCGCGGGCGATCAGGACGAGGTGATAGCAGACGACTCCGGCATACAACACGAAGAGCGCCTGGATCCCTCGTTTTACCAGCGGCCAACGGCTGTGGAGGCCCAGGAAGATGAGCCCGGCCGCTGCCATCGAGAGCTTGACCGCGACGAAGGCGGCGGGACTGATCCGGAGGAAGAGGTCCATGATCGGGTTGAGTTCGATCCCGCCCCGCGAGATGTGGACCAGGGTGAAAAAGGCGTCCAGGACGTGGAAAGCAAAGACTGCCAAGAGGATGGCCGAAGTCCCCGTTCCGAGGCGGTCGAGATAGACGGCCTGCGGATCATCGTCGCGGCGGACGGCGATCCGACGCCCCCCCCGCAGCGTGTAGCGGCTGACAGCGGGGGTGGGGGACCGGCGGCGGTCGACGAAGGTTCGGCGGTTGTCATCCATCGCTCCGTCAAGTTTACGATATGGTTGGGTTCGAGGCAATGGGGATCCCGAGCGTGACACCACTCCTTCGCGTCGAGGGGTTGGAGTTCGGCTACGGCGCCCAGAGCTTCCTCCAAGTCGATGATTTCGAACTGCTTCCGGGCGAGTTCGTCGGCCTGGTGGGGCCGAATGGCGCCGGGAAATCGACATACTTGAAGCTGCTGGCGGGGTTGGCGACACCTCGTCGCGGAGTTGTCTACATTTGTGGACATCCGGTGGACAAGTTGTCTCCGGCGGAGCGGGCGAAGCTCCTCGCCTGGGTCCCGCAGCGGTCCGAGACACCGTTCGAATGTACTGTGACCGAGATGGTTACAGCCGGTCGCTATCCCTATCTCGGGCTCCGCTTGGGAGAGAGGGAGGCCGATCGAGCGGCGGTCGCGACGGCCCTCCGTCGGGTAGGACTAGAGCCTCTGGCCGAGAGGCACTTGGGGACGCTCAGCGGCGGGGAGTGGCAAAGGGCTTTGATCGCGAGAGCGTTAGCCCAGGAGGCCCGGGTCCTCCTCCTCGATGAACCGGTGGCCAGTCTCGATCTGGCGTTCCAGCGCCAGGTCTACGAGCTGGCCCGTCACCTCTCCCGCGAGGACGGGATCGCGGTGTTGGCGGCGGATCATCACGTCGACCTCCAGGCCCTCTTCTGCGACCGCCTGGTTCTCCTCTCTCGCGGGCGAGTCGCCGCCGCCGGTTCGGCCGAAGAGGTTCTCCGGGAGGACCTTTTGGAAGAGGTCTTCGGGACTCCGCTTCGCGTGGATCGGGACCCGCACACAGGCCGGCCGGCCGTGCGGTGGCGGATGGGGCAGGTGCCGCGGCCGGCGGAGTCGAGCGATCCGGGGAGCAGAAGTTGACCACGTTGGCAGCGACCTGGCTGTTCCTCGTCCTGGCGGTCCTGGCGCCGGTCCCCGCCGGTGCCTCGGGCGGGCATCCGGCCATGGTGGATGCTCTCGGGGTGGTCCTTCCCGCCGGAACCTGGCCGCGGCGCATCGTCTCCCTCTCCCCCAGCGTCACCGAGGTTCTCTTTGCCCTTGGGGTCGCGCCGGAGCGGATCGCGGGCGTGACGCGGTTCTGCGACTATCCGCCCGAGGCGCGCACCAGGCCGCAGATCGGCGGGATCGTCGATCCGTCGCTCGAGGCGATCCTGGTGGCCCGCCCGGACCTGGTTCTGGCCGTGCGCGGGACGCCGATCGACCTCGTGGAGCGGATGCGATCGCTCGGTCTTGCGGTCTTCGCCATCGATGATCGCGTCGGCCTCGAGGACATCGAGGGAATCCTCTCGCAAGTGGCGGAACTCGTCGGTCCGGACGAGCCGGAGAGAGCGAGGAGTCTGTTGCGTGCCTATCATGAGGGCATTCCCCGTTTTCGGGCCTGGTCCGATTCGATCCCGAATGACGCGCGCCCGCTCGTGCTCTATTGCGATCCGACCCACCCGGGCTGGAGCGCCGGACCGGGCTCGCACATCGATGACCTGATCCGCCTGGCGGGAGGTCGGAACGTGATCACCGATGGGCTGGCCTGGCCGCAGATCTCGGCTGAACGACTGATGCTCCTCTCGCCGGAGCTGCTCCTCCTGGCCTGGAGCGAGGGATCGGATCGTGAAACCGCCCGAGGCGCGCTCGCGCGACATCCGGGCTGGAGGCGGGCAGAGGCGCTGCGAGAGGGAAGAATGTGCTGGATCGACGCGGGGATCCTGCTGCGTCCAGGACCGCGCATGCTCGGGGCTCTCTTCGAACTGGCGGGTTGTCTGCACCCGGAGCGGGCGCTCCCGACCCTGCCCGCGCACGTGGACGGGAAATGAGCACGTTGACGACATCGTCGAGCGAGGTCACCTCGTCCGTGCATACCGGCCCCCTGGGTCGAGTCCAGCGGCTGATCGCGCTCGCTCTTCTCCTGGTCATCGTCAGCTTCGTCGCGTTCTCGTTCGGGTCGACCATCATCTCCCCCGGCCGTGCCTGGAAGATCCTGACCACGGGGTCGGCGGAGGACCCGCTGCGCCGGATCCTGCTGGATCTCAGGCTGCCCCGGATCGCCCTGGGCGGCCTGGTCGGTGCGGCGCTTTCGGTCAGCGGCGTCCTTCTGCAGGCCTTCTTCCAGAACCCGATGGCGGGTCCCTACGTGGTCGGCGTCAGCGCCGGGGCCGGCCTTTTCGCGGTCGCGGCGATCACGCTCGGACTGAGCTTCGGCTTTGGTCCCTTCGGACCGGTGCCACTCGCCGCCTTCGCCGGCGGTCTCCTGGCGGTCGGACTGGTGCACGCGCTGGCCCGGCGGATCCGATTCCTCCAGTCCGAGGGGTTGCTCCTCATCGGGATCGCGGTGGGTTCCGTCTTCAGCGCCCTGACATCGCTTCTCCTGCTCTTCAGCCGGGACGGCATCCAGGGGGCGCTGCTCTGGATGCTCGGGACCTTCGGCAGCGCCGACTGGCCGAGAGTGACGATGGTCGGAGGGTGGCTGCTGGCCGCCGGCATCCCGGCTCTTCTCTTGAGCCGCGACCTGAACCTGCTGTTATGGGGAGACGAAGTGGCCGCGAGCCTTGGCAGCTCCGTGCGGCGTGTGCGCGGCTGGGTGCTCGTGCTCTCCTCCGTCCTCGCGGCATCCTCCGTGGCGGCCTGCGGCGTGATCGGGTTCGTGGGCCTGATGGTGCCGCACATCGCCCGGGGCGTGCTCCGCACCACCGATCACCGCTTCGTGCTCCCCGGCAGCGCGCTCGTCGGGGCGATCCTCGTGGTCTCGGCTGACGCTTTCGCCCGTGCGATCTGGGCGCCGTCCGAACTGCCGATCGGCGCCGTCACCTCGGCGCTGGGAGCACCGTTCCTCGTCTGGCTGGTGGTGCGAAGGCACCGCGGGATCTGACATCCCGGCCGGCACGGCTATTCGCGAATGACCAGGGTTCCTGCCGCCATGTCATGCAGCGCCTGGCGGTAACGGGTGAAGGCAGCGGGTACGAGGGTGAGGGCGAAGGTCAGGTCCATCAAAACGATCTTGAGGAGATGGCGGAACGTCGCGCGGATCGGACCGATGCGTTCGCCCAACAGGTTGCAGACGCGAAGACGGAACGCTTTCTTGCCCAGGGTCGCCTGCCAGGGAGAGCTCTCCATCGCGGCGAAGTAGAGCCAGGGAGAGACCAGGGAGAAGGCGACGAGGAACCGATTGGCGTTCATCGCCTCGATGGCCAGCTTCCACTGCTCCAGGCCGGTCATCTCGCCGGTCATCGCCATCACGCGAGTGAATTCCGAGCGGAAGACCAGCATCATCACGATGCTGAGGACGATCCAGTCGATCATCGCGGCGCCGACCCGCAACCAGAAGCCGGCGAAGACCAGCGGGCGCGCCTTGGGACCGAGGGCGACGACGGGGTCGGGCTGCGGCTGCCAGGTCGGAGGCGGCGCGCCGGGCCAGGTGCCCCGGGAACCGTCGTTCTCGCGACCGAGCCCCGCGTCGTTGCTCTCGCCCGCGGCCGGCTCGGCCGGTTGATCCCGGTAGGGAGGCGATGCCGGGGAGTCTTCGGAAGGACGCGCCGCCGCCGGGGCCTCCGAGCCGGAAAACTCCGGGAGCTGCCAGATCGCCGTCCATTCGCGCAGCCCATCCCGCCAGACCAGGTCGGCGGGGCGCAGAAAGCCGGACTCCAGCCAGGCGCGGATCGATCCCTCGCCCACCGGGCCGAGTGGTTGGCCATCCTTGAGGTAGTACCAGTCCATCTCCACCTGTCATGAGCTCCCGTGCGGGCGGGCAGCCGGGACGGCGAACCTCGACTCGCGAAGCGAGCCTAGCGGATGAAGATCAGGGTGACCAGCACGAAGAGCGGCACGAGGATGCCGACCGACCAGAGCATGTAGCCAAAGAAGCTCGGCATCTTGAGGCCGCGGGACTCCGTGATCGACTTGACCATGAAGTTCGGGCCGTTGCCGATATAGGTATTGGCTCCCATGAAGACCGCCCCGAGGCTGATGGCCCGCAGGAGCGCCTGGCCCGACTCGTGATCGACCAGGGCGATCAGGGGTTTGGATGCCGGCGGGACGATCTGCTCCACGCCCAGCGCGAGTCGGGTGAAGGTCAGGTAGGTCGGGGCGTTGTCGAGGAACGACGACAACGTCCCGGTCAACCAGAAGAACTGCCAGGGCTTGTCGATCCCGAAAGCGGCCCCCCGTGCTTCCAGGATGAGGAGGGCCGGAATCATCGTGACGAAGATCCCCGCGAACAGAATTGCCACCTCGTTGATCGGGTAGAACGTGAAGTGGTTTCCCCGGTGGATCTCCCGCTTCGTCGTGAAGTAACTCGCCACCGTCAGCAAGGCCATCGCCCCGACCCGCAGCCACTCATGGTGCACGAAGAGCACGGCCAGGATGATTCCGGCCAGGAAGAGGAAGTTGTGCGCGCCGGCCAGGCGGAGGGGCTCGGTCCGGACTCGGTCCAGGCGGAGCGCTGCGGGGGTCTCGTGACGGACCATCCAGCGGTCGAGGAGGTAGAAGACAGCGCAGAGGGCGGCCACCATGAAGGCCCATTCGGGAGCCAGTTGCAGTGTCCAAGTGAAAGGGACGCCCTCCAGGAAGCCCAGGAAAAGGGGAGGGTCACCGAGCGGGGTGAGGCAGCCCCCGATGTTGCTGACCAGAAATATGAAGAAGATCGGAATGTGAGCAACCTTCCGCCGCTCGGAGTTGGTCTGAAGCATCGGGCGGATCAGAAGCATGCTGGCGCCGGTCGTCCCGATGAAGTTGGCCAGCACCGCGCCGATCAGCAGAAAGAGCGTGTTGACCGTGGGCGTGGCGCGCAGGTCTCCGGTCAGGAGGATGCCGCCCGAGATGATGAAGAGCGACGCTAAGAGAGCGATGAAGGATACGTACTCGGCGCCGACGACACCCAATTCAGCGGGAAGGTGCAGGATGAAGTAGATCGCGATCGGCAGGGCCAGGGCGAAGGAGACGAGCGCCTTGCTCTTGAGTTTCTCCCACCAGTGTTCCGCGGTCAGTGGGAGGATGGCGATGGAGAGAAGCATCAACACGAAGGGGATGACGGAGTAGACGGGCAGATGGGACCCGATGTCGTGCGCCGCAGCCTCGATCCCTCCTCCGCCCGAGGCGAAGGCGACTCCGGTCGATCCCGCGAGTGCCAGGCCGGCGAGCAGCAACCGGCGGGTGAACCGATGCGGGCCAACGCCGGAGAACAGGCTTGCGACCTCCCTTGCCATCCCCCACCTCCCTCCAGCCCCGGGCCGCTGGAACGCCTAACCTGATGACTTCAGATGTGTTGCCAGCCCACTCCTGGTGGGCGGGGCGGAATCGAAGAGCCAGCCTACGCCGGATCCCCGGGCGAGGAAAGCCGATTTCGTCCCAGGAACCGCCATGCTGACCGTGACCCCCGGGAGGGGCGAGTGGAGTCCCGGCGCGGGGGCTCAGAAGATGAGGCGGACGGTCTCCTTCACCATTTCTTCATCTGCCGTTCACATGGATCTCGCCGATCTCTGGAAGTCTGTTCGGAGTCAAAGGTGAAGAATGGGCGCGTCGGTCGGTCGAGGTGCGCATGAGTTCCGGGAAACGCGCGCGAGCGCAGGCAGGAGGAACCCGTGAAGGTATGGAAGTGGCTGGGTGTGGTGTCGATGCTGGTCGGAACCATGGCGGCGGCCGGAGCGGTCGCGGCCGAGGAGGGAGTCGGGGTTCCCGAAGGTGTCAAGTCATACACCGCCGTCTCCGGCGTGAGCGGCAACCTCAATTCCATCGGATCTGACACGATGAACAATCTCATGACGTTGTGGAACGAGGGGTTCGCCAAGTTCTATCCCAGCGTCCGGGTTCAGGTCGAGGGGAAGGGATCCAGCACCGCTCCGCCGGCCCTGATCGCCGGCACGGCGCAACTGGGACCGATGTCGCGCGCGATGAAGTCGACCGAGATCGACGATTTCGAGAAGAAGTACGGCTACAAGCCGACCGAGATCCGGGTCGCGCTGGATGCCCTGGCGGTCTTCGTCCACAAGGACAATCCCGTGAAGTCGCTCTCGCTGGAGCAGTTGGACGGTATCTTCTCCTCCACGCACAAGAGCGGACATGCCGACATCACTCGTTGGGGCGAGGTCGGACTCACGGGGGAGTGGGATCGGCCGATGAGTCTGTACGGACGTAACTCCGCGTCGGGCACCTACGGGTTCTACAAGGACCACGCCCTCATGAAGGGCGACTTCAAGTCGACGGTGAAGGAACAGCCGGGCTCGTCGTCGGTCGTGCAGGGAGTCACGGGCGACAGGTTCGCCATCGGATATAGCGGGATCGGGTATGTCACCTCCGGAGTTCGCGCCGTCCCGCTCAGTACGAAGGATGGCGCCGAGGCCTTCGAGGCGACTCTCGACAACGTGGTGAAGGGTACCTATCCTCTGGGCCGGTTCCTCTACGTCTACGTCAACAAGGCGCCGGGCAAGCCTCTGGACCCGCTGGTCGGCGAGTTGCTGAAGTTCATCTTGAGCCAGCAGGGACAGGACGTGGTGATCAAGGACGGCTTCCTGCCGTTGCCGAAGAGCGTCGTGGACGAAGAGCTGAAGAAGCTGATGTAGTCGCCCGAGGTGGGGCGCGGGTGTGGGCGGCGGGGCGGCGACCGTGTGTCGTCGAGCCCCGCCGGCAACGTCTGCCCCGCGCACCCGGCCACGACCGGACGAGAACCGGAGGGGACGTTTGACCCCAAGCCCAACGACACCGTCCGGAGGACAGCGACGTAAAACCTCCCGGGCGGTCATCCTGGTCGACCGCACCGCCCGGACCGGGATCACGCTCGGTGGCCTGGGAATCATCGCGGCGATCCTCGGCATTCTCATCTTCATCCTCCTCGAAGCGCTCCCGCTCTTTCTGCCAGGTCGCGTCATCCCCGTGGCCGGGGGGCCAATTCCCCAATCCTCCGCCCCTGCCATCGAAGCGGTCGGCTGGTCGCCGCCTTTGGCCGTCGCCCTGGACGAGTACCGCGAGCTGGGCTGGACGATCGGGTCTGCCCCGGAGCTGACCCTCTTTGACCCCCGGGAGAGTCGCGTCCTTCGTTCGCTGCCGATCGACTCGCTCTCGCAGGCGTGTGTCACCTCCCTGGACCTCAATCTGGCCGGAGACCTGCTCGCGCTTGGAACCGACGATGGAAGGGTCGTGCTCGGTCGGCCGGGGTTCGCGGCCGAGTGGAACGAGGGGAAGAGAATCAGCACCTTCAGCTGGGCCACGCTCGATTGCATTCACCTCCAGACGGCTCTTCCGGTGCTTCATGTCACGGCGCGCCGCGATGAAAAGCGTGGCATCATCGCCGTGGCACAGGCGCGGCCGGACGGATCTCCCGGCCTCCGCGTCGTGACCCAGGAGATCACCCGCAGTCTGTTGGGCGGCGCGTCGGTCACGAGCCGCGAACACGATCTGAGCGCGCTCGTGCCGGAGCCGGTGACATCGCTGGCGCTGCCGCAGGATGCCGGGATGCTCTTCGCCGGCACCGCGCAGGGGCGGATCTATCGGTTCGCCCTGCCGGACTCGGGGACGCCCGAACTCGAGGAGGTGCTGTCGGCGGGGGACGGGCAGGCGGTCACCCGCCTGGCGGTTCTCCTCGGCGACGCCACCCTCGTCGTGGGGACCGCGAACGGGCGCGTGTCGACCTGGTTCGGCGTGAAGGACCCGAACCTCGGAAACCAGGTGCGTCCCTTCCGCCGCATTCGCGAATTCCCCCCCTCTACCGGGCCGATCACGGCGCTCGCGGTCTCGCCGCGCACGAAATCGTTTGCCGTCGGTGATGCCGAGGGCAGGGTGCGCGTGCTGCACAACACGACGCACCGCGTGCTGGCCGCGGTGGATCTGCCGGGACCTGCGCCGGTGCGGGTCGTCTCCTTCGCGCCCAAGGCGGACGGACTGGCGGTCCTGGGGGAAGACGCCAGGTTCGGCCACTACGATGTGATCATGCCGCACCCGGAGGTGTCGTTCCGGACGCTCTTCGGCAAGGTGTGGTACGAGGGGTACTCCGAACCCGACTACGTCTGGCAGTCGACGGGCGGCAGCGACGAGTTCGAGAGCAAGATCAGCCTGGTCCCGCTCATCTTCGGGACACTCAAGGGGACGATCTATGCCCTGATCTTCGCCGTGCCGATCGCCATCCTGGCCGCGATCTACACCTCGCAATTCATGGCCGAGCGCGTCAGGCAGTTCGTGAAGCCGACCGTCGAGATCATGGCGGCTCTCCCGAGCGTCGTGCTCGGGTTTCTCGCGGGACTGTTCCTCGCCCCTCATCTCGAGACGATGGTGCCGGCGACGTTCGTCTTCCTCCTTCTCCTTCCCGTGGTGCCGACCGCGATCGGCGTCGCCTGGCAACTCCTGCCGGGTCGGATCCGCGGGAGCCTCCCGCTCGGCTTCGAACTCGTCGCCGTCATTCCGATCGTGGCCCTGACCTTCCTTCTTGCCCGCTGGCTCGGCCCCGGGGTCGAGCAGATCGTCTTCGACGGGAGCTTTCGGGAGTGGTTGATGGGGTCGACCGGAACCCGCTACGACCAGAGAAATTGCATCGTAGTCGGCTTCGCCATGGGGTTTGCGGTCATTCCGATCATCTTCACGATCGTCGAGGATTCGCTGACCGCCGTCCCGCGCAGCCTGATCGCCGGTTCGATGGCCTGCGGAGCTTCGCGCTGGCAGACCGCGATCAACATCATCCTCCCCGCGGCGGGGTCGGGAATCTTCTCGGCGATCATGATCGGCTTCGGACGCGCCGTGGGTGAGACGATGATCGTGCTCATGGCGACGGGGAACACGCCGATCATGGAGTGGTCGGTCTTCAACGGGATGCGCACCCTCTCGGCCAACATTGCGGTGGAGATGCCGGAGGCGCCGTACCGGGGAACGCTCTACCGGATCCTCTTCTTCGCCGGTCTTCTTCTTCTCCTGCTGACGTCGGTCATCAACACGGCGGCGGAGGTGGTCCGCGTGCGGCTGAAGCGGAAGTTCGGGAACTACTGATGGCGAGGCCGAGGAGAGAGATCCGTGTGGATGGCGACCACGGCGCTCGCCCGCGCAGTCTGGCGCGGCCTGAACCGGGCTTCTGGGGGCGTGTCTTCCAGCGCGGCGATCCGTTCGTCTGGATGACCGGCGCCGCGCTCGGATTGTCCATTCTCATGATCGTGGGGATCCTGGCGCTGATCACCTGGCGGGGATTCTCGGCCATGTGGCCCGAGAACCTCGTCGAGCTGCGCCTGACAGACGGGTCGGTCGTGCTGGGAGAGGTCCGTGGCCGTGAGAGGATGCCGGACCAGAGAGACGATCAGGAAGAGACGCGCGTGCTCCTGCGGGTAAGCAATCGAGACCTCTATGGCGCCGACTTCCGCTGGATCAAGATGGCGGAAGTGGAGGCGACCACCCGTCCGGTGAATGCGTGGACCATCTCCAGGCAGGAGTGGGGCCCGTTCGTCGGGTATCTGAGTGAGCTGCGGCTGGCGGATCGCGTCCTGACCGGAGAGGAGGCGCGCCTTTCGCTTCCGGCGGCGATTCGCGACGGACAGGAGCGGCAGAAGGCGATCCGGCAAGTCGAGAAGAACCGGATCGGCGCGGTCAACCGCGCTCTCGACGAGAAGCGCCTGGAGACGCGGAGGCTGCAACTCCGGGACGGCGCGGAGGGCGGAGAGGGGACCGGACGACAGGAGCGGATCGAGGCGGAGATCGCAACTCTGCAGCGCGGGTACGCTGCGCTCGAGGAAGAGCTGCGCGTCCTGCGAACCGAGGATGCGCGACATCAGGTGCGACTCCTCTCGGTCGACGGAAGGCCCAAGGAGCTGGCGGTCTCCCAGATCGTGCGGGCGTACCAGCCGAACCGTCTGGGGCTCGCGGGGCGTCTCCTCGTCTTCGGCTCGAGGATCGGCGAGTTCATCATGGCCGATCCGCGCGAGTCGAACACCGAGGGAGGGGTCTTTCCCGCGATCTTCGGCACCGTGCTCATGACCCTGATCATGACCGTGGCGGTCGTCCCGTTCGGTGTGCTCGCGGCGCTCTACCTGCGTGAGTACGCCAAACAGGGGGCACTGGTCTCCGCCGTCCGCATCGCGGTCAACAATCTGGCCGGGGTTCCGTCGATCGTGTTCGGAGTCTTCGGCCTGGGATTCTTCGTCTACACCATCGGCGGAACGATCGACCAGGTGTTCTATCCGGAGCGCCTGCCGAATCCGACCTACGGGACCGGAGGGATTCTCTGGGCATCGCTCACTCTGGCGCTTCTGACCGTGCCGGTGGTGATCGTGGCAACCGAGGAGGCGCTGGCGGCCGTGCCGATGGGAATGCGCGAAGGGTCGATCGCCTGCGGAGCGAGCAAGTTCCAGACGATCTGGCGGATCGTTCTGCCGAGCGCCGCGCCCGGGGTGATGACCGGGGCGATCCTGGCCATGGCCCGCGGGGCGGGCGAGGTCGCCCCGCTCATGATCACCGGAGTCGTGAAACTGGCGCCGACCCTCCCGCTGGACGGGGAGTTCCCGTTCCTCCACCTGGACCGCCGCTTCATGCATCTGGGGTTCCACATCTATGACGTGGGGTTCCAGTCACCCAACGTGGAAGCGGCCAAACCGATGGTCTACGCCACCGCGCTCCTGCTCATCGTGGTCGTGGTGCTGCTCAATCTCACGGCGATCGTGGTGAGAAACCGGCTGCGCCGCAAGTATCGGGGGGCCCATGATTGACACGACCGTCGCCCGCTCCGGCGGGACGCTCGAGGAGGCCGATCGAACTCCAGGGCCCGGGCCGTCCGGCCGTCCCGGAGGGGGATCGGCGAATGAGGAACTGCTGATGGCTGCACTCTCGGTGGACAAGGATCCCGGACTGGAAGCGAGAAAGATCCGGCATGCGCGCGGCGACGAGCCGATGGCGCCGCCGGCCGTCCAGGTCGAGGGGGTCAATCTCTGGTACGGCCCCTCCCAGGCGCTCTTCGACATCGACCTCTTGGTCCCCGAACACCAGGTGACGGCCTTTATCGGGCCCTCGGGGTGCGGGAAGTCGACCCTTCTCCGCTCTCTGAACCGACTGAACGACCTGATTCCGGGTGTGCGGATCGCCGGGACGGTGCGGCTTCACGGCGAGGACATCTATGCCCCGGGAGTCGACGTGATCGAACTCCGCAAGCGCACCGGGATGGTCTTTCAGAAATCGAACCCGTTCCCGAAGTCGATCTACGAAAATGTGGTCTACGGGCTGCGGATTGATGGAACGAACAAACGTTCGGTGTTAGATGACGCGTGCGAGAAGTCGCTGACCGCGGCGGGACTCTGGGAAGAGGTCAAGGACCGCTTGAAGGAGAGCGCGATGAACCTCTCCGGCGGACAACAGCAACGGCTCTGCATCGCCCGAGCCATCGCCACCGAGCCCGAGGTTCTCCTGATGGACGAACCCTGCTCGGCCCTCGACCCGATCGCCACGGCCCGGATCGAGGAGTTGATTCTGCAGCTCCGCGACAACTACACCGTGGTCATCGTGACCCACAACATGCACCAGGCCACCCGCATTTCCGACTACACGGCATTCTTCTATCTCGGTAAGCTGATCGAATTCGGCCTCACGACGAAGATCTTCCAGAAGCCGGATGTCAAGCAGACCGAAGACTACGTGACGGGACGTTTCGGTTGATGCGGGCCGGCCCGCCGCGGGCCACAACAGAGGGGGCTCCAGCGACCCCGGCCGGCTGATCGCCGGACCCGGGTTTCGCGCTACCACCATGGACCGGTACTACGAATCAGACTTCACCTCGCAGCGCGACCTCATCCTGCAGATGTCGTACATGGCTCAGGAGAACCTCGAGCGCGCGATCGACGGCCTCCTGAACCGCGATGAACGACTCCTCCGCGAGGTGGTGGACCGCGATTCCCAGATCGACCAGATGGAAGTGCGGGTCGACGCGGAGTGCGTCGAGCTCCTCCTGCGCCTGCAGCCGGTGGCCAAGGATCTCCGGCTGGCCGCGATGTCCCTCAAGATCAACACCAACCTGGAGCGGATGGGAGATCAGGCGGTGTACATCGCACGGGTCGGGCTTGACCTGCTGAGACAGGCGCCCGCCCGGGAGTGGCACGAGCTGCCCCGGCTGGCCGCGATGGCGCGCGACGCGGTCGGGATGGCCATGCAGTCGTTCGTCAGGGAGGACACAGCGCTGGCCCGCCGGGTGCGCACGGGCGATCAGGACGTCAACGCGGTGTACCGCGCGATGATTCACTCGATGGTCCAGTACGCGATGGAGAACCCCGGCCAGTTGCCGCAGACGATCGAGATGATCTTCGTGGCGCAGGCGCTGGAGCGGGTGGCTGACTATGCGAAGAACATCGCCGACGAGGTCGTCTACCTGGTCGAGGCGGTCGATCCGCGCCATCAGGCCGGCTGACGGCCCTTGCGTTCATGCTGGGATCAGCGACCATCGGGAGCGATGGCATTCCCAGGTGACAGGGGGGAACTCCCAGGGATGGGCCGGTGGCGGGAACGCGGACCGGCCCTTCTGCTTCTGGGCGTAGCCGGGCTTCTCTCGACGCAAACGGCGAGCGCGGGTACGAGCGGGCCGAACGTCGAGGTGACGTCACCGGCCGTTCCACGCGCGATGGGGGCGATGGCAGCGGGACTGACCCTGGGACCCGACGAAGCCGAAGGCGCGACGCCTCCCGACACCCTCTCCGGCGGGTTCATGCGGCGGATCACGCGGTACCTGGCGGTGCAGCCCGCCGCGGATCGAGAAGGTGATCTGCGTGCGGCCGAGGAGTCGTTTCGGCCTTACGAGGGCCGCTGGATTCGCCGGATCCGCATCGTTCGCCTGAGCATGGTGTCCGGCCGGTCCGACGTCACGTCGGATCCGAAGCCAGGCGACGGTCCGCCGGACGGACCGACACCCGGATCCAGAGGCGAGCGCGCGGTCGAGTGGCTGCATGCCGACACCCGCCGCGGCACCATACGCCAGTACCTTCTGGTACGGGAGGGAGAGCGACTGGACCCCGTTCGCGTCGCGGACAGCGAGCGGTTGCTTCGGGAAGCGGGCCTCTTCTCGAGTGCGACGATCGAGCCGGTTCCCGTTTCCGATGAGCTGGAAGGGGTCGATCTGGAGGTCACCGTACGCGATCTCTGGTCGATCGGCGTCGCCGCGCCGGTGCAAGACCTACCGGAGTTCTCCTTCCGTGTCTACGATCGGAACCTGTTCGGACTTGGTCACCATCTCGAACTCCGCCGTGAGTACGATCCTCTGGTCGCGGATCGGCGTGACCGTCGCGTCGTCTATCGGGCGAACAATATCGCCGGGAGTTTCATCCGTATGGAGGTCGGCCTCCGTGAGAGAACGGACCGTGAAAGGAGGGCGTTTCTTTCGATCGATCGGACGCCCTTGGCCCCGGAGATCCGGGCGGCCGGGGCGTTTCTGAGCGAATCGGTCCGGCAGCAGGCGCCGGATGACTCCACCGGGTCGACCCGGACGACCACGTACGAAAGGTACGACGGCTGGCTGGGATACGGACTGACCACCGGGAGATCCGCGGATGGACGGGAGCGCCGGCCAGTTCTCCTTCCGATGATCCGCGTGATCCGCCTCCACTACCTGGTGCAACCGGAGGTGGAATCGGACTCGCCCTGCGCGGAGGAACACGACCAGGTAACGGCGCTGGCCGGCGTCCACTTCGGAAGAACGACCTATCGCGAGACGAGGCTGGTGTCCGGGTTCGGGCGGGTCGAGGATGTTCCGTTGGGTTACCTGGCGGCGCTGAATCTGGGGCGTGAGTTCGGAGAGACGACGCGTCGTCGGTATGCGGGAATCAGGCTGGCCCTGGCTCACGCGGGGGGGAGGGTCGGCACGAGTTCCGGATCGCTGCAAGTCGGCGGATACCGGTCAGGGGGCAGGTGGGAGTGCTCGGTGGCGAGGATCGGCGCGGGGTGGTTCTCCGAGTTGCTCCAGTGGGGACGCTTTCGTCACCGGCAGTTCCTTCGCCTCGAGTACACGGCCGACCTCGCGGCGCGCGGCGATCGCTTCATCGACCTCGACGAGGAGCATGGGCTGCGCGGCGTCCGGGACGACGGACCGCGGGGTCGTGCGCGGTGGTCCGCCGATCTCGAGTCGGTGACCTTCACCCCGTGGAGCGTTCTCGGCTTCCGCATGGCGGCCTACCTGTTCGCCGATATCGGCGCCGTGGCGAAGGAGGCGAACGGGTTTCGTGAGGCGCGGCATTACACCTCGCTGGGCCTGGGCCTGCGCCTCAAGAACGAGCAGCTGGCCTTGGACGCGGTGGATCTTCGCTTTGCCTTCGTCCCCGCGCGGCCTTCGGGCGCGGAGCTGGAACCGTGGCGGGCAGGCAGCGCCGAGTCGTATCGATTCGAGACTCTGCTGCCCCGTCCGCCCGAGATCGTGCCGTATGACTGAGCCGGCCAGAGGGGCGACCCGCTAACGGCCGAAGGTGACGCCGCGGCTGTCGACGCGGTCTCCCTGCTGGAGACGCAGGAAGTAGGTTCCCCGCGGCAGGAGTCGCCCGTGATCGTCGCGGCCATCCCAGGGAAGGGCTGCGGCGGAGGCATCGAGGGCCGGACCGGTGGTCGTGAGCGTACGAACCCGCGCGCCGCTGGCATCGTGAATGGTGAGCAAGACCGGTGCACCGCGCTCGGTCCGGAATCGAATGATGGTCGTGGCCGAAAAGGGGTTAGGAGCCGCCAGGAGCCGGGACGCATCGAGCGAGGCGGCTTCCCCGACGGATGACGGTGCCTCGATCGTTACGTTGGCCTCGGGGCTCGGACCGCTCTCCCCATTCGAATAGAGGGCCGTGACGACATAGTGGTAGTCGCCGGGAGGCAATTCCTGGTCCTGATAGAACGTGATCGAGAAGAGCGTGCTGATCTCGGCGATCGGTTCCTCCGGAAACGGTTCGCCCGCCGGCGCGCGGTAGACGCGGTAGGCGAGCATGGGATTGCCGGGGAAAAGGCGGGTCGGCGGCGCCCAGCTGAGCGCCACGTCGTTGTCGTCCACGAGAGCATACAGGTACTCCGGCGGCAGGTTGGGAAGGGCCGTGCGGACCCGATCGGCGGCTGCGCCGATGTCGATGATTCCCCAACCGTAGTCATTGTCTTCACCGGTGTTGCCCCGGTCGAGCGCGGTCTCCATCAGGGTGGTCTTGATCTCGTCGACCGTCAGGTCGGGATTGATCTGCCGCAGCAGAAGAACGGCGCCGGAGACATGGGGACACGCCATCGACGTGCCGGAGAGATTGCCATACGTGTCGTTCGGCTTGGTCGAGTAGATCTGAGTTCCGGGCGCCGTCACTTCCGGTTTGATGGAGGCGTAATCACAGGGGGATGGGCCGCGGCCGCTGGTAGAGCTGATCGGGTAGTCCGGCAGGTGCGGATTGACGTTGCCGACACCGAAGTTGACCGTGGACGACGCTGCCCGGCTCTCCGGGGAGTTGACGCTGGCGGGCGCCGGACCGCTGTTGTCCACCGACACGGTGTTGACGATCCCCGCGGCCTCCACCAGGTCGATCGCGTTCCAGTAGGTGGGATCGCAGTCGCCGCTGGTACCCCAGGAGTTGTTGATCACGTCCGGCACGTCGCTGATCGTTCCCGCGTCGCCGTCGGGATCGACGGCCCATTGATAGCATTCGAGGGCGTTCTGCACGTTGTACCCGATCAAGAGCCCGGCCGCGATCCACTGCGCGCCCGGCGCCACGCCGATCGGCGTGCCATCCGGCTTCTCGGCCAGGATGATGCCGGTGACGTGCGTCCCGTGCTGGCCCCAGTCGTACGGAAACTCCGTACCGGTGGCGGGGTCCTTCCAGGCCCATGACCAGTGAACGCCAGGCTCTGTGCCCCGCCACTTGGAGGCGAGCGCTTCGTGGTCACCGTCGGCACCGGTGTCGAACGCGGCCACCAGGCGTCCCTCACCGCGGAAGCCGAGGTTCCAGACCGGTTCGACGTTGACGCAGATGAGGTTATTGGGAAGTACCCGCGGCCCGCCGGCCGGGATCGCGCCCCCTTCGTCCCACCCGAGGCGAAGATCGATCTTCGCGTTTTCGTAGATGACGTCGACGTCGCTCCGGCCGGCGAGGTATCGGAAGACATCGGGCATCGCCTCGACGGCGATGAGATTTGTGACCCAGAACGACTGGACCGACCGGACCTGGGCGCGCGCCCGGAGTCCGTCGAGCTCGGCCAGCAGGGACGGCTGCGTACGTGCGGCGATCCGCTGGGCCTCCAGCACCACGGCCTGGTGGCGGCGCCAACGGGAAACCGGCCCTCGACTCGACAGGCTGCGCTCGACAGCCTGGAGATCCACCTGCTCGGAGAGCATCACGAGTCCACTGACCGTCTCCCCGGACGCGCTGCGCGCGAGACTTTCCTCGAACGACGGATCGAGAGTGCCGGCCAGGGCGATTCCGTCCAGGAATGCGCCGGAGAAGAGGATGGCGAGAGCGATCAACGAGAACGTGCAACCTGGATCGGGGCGAGTCGTTCGCGATCCCATTCGTATCTCCTTGCCCGATACTTCATTACAGCTAAGGCGGTTCGAAACGGGACGGTCAGTTCTTGATATCCAATCTTAGCAGATTCGGTTTGACTTGGCCAGCGGGTAGCTGCCGGGGGGGATCTCCGTAACCCTCGCGCGCGCACTGCACACTGCGCTATACTCTTATCCGGCCAGATGGATGCTGTCCGGCGGGGTTTGGGGTCGCCTGCCGGGCCCTCGCTTTCCGACCCCGACCGCACCAGCCGGAAGGAACAGCTTTGGAGACGACACCGCGCATCCGGATTTTTCTATTTTACATAACCTTAGCCGTTTTTCTCGCCAGTCTTCCGATCGACCGAAGGACGGCCCATGCCTCCGGAACCGCTCCAACGCCGGGGCCGGACCTGACCCTCCGGTTCGAGGATCGCGCCGACACCAACGATGTCGCGGAGCACGTCTCGCCGGTGACGCTCTCCCTGCTCATCGAGGGCGAGACGGTCCGGATCCCGTACTACGCGAACCGAACCCTGGGCACGACCTACCCCGAGGTGACCCGCGCGGTGCTGGTCCTGCACGGGACCCTCCGCAACGCGGACGAGTACCAGGCTTCCATCGAACTGGCCGCGCAGATGGTCGGAGGGGCCGGCGACACCACATTCGTGATCACGCCCCAGTTTCTGACCGAGCCGGACATCGATCGCTTCCACCTGCCCGACACCTATGCGTACTGGGCCTACATGGGGTGGCGAAAGGGAGACCTGTCGGTCAACACGACGCAGAACCCGCGGCCGGTCGTCCTCAGCTCGTTCACCGTGGCAGACTCGATCCTCGCCCGTCTCGCCGGAACCTGCCCCAATCTGTCGCAGGTCGTGCTGGCGGGGCACTCGGCGGGCGGCCAGTTCTCCAACCTGTATACGGCCGGGACGACGATTCATGAGCATCTCGCCTCGATCCATGGCGTGGCGGTGAGGTCGATCGTGAGCAATCCCAGCAGCTATCTCTACTTCAGCCCCGAGCGCTGGGTCGACGGTACGGCCTATGCGTTTGACGTGCCGACGGCGCAGCAACTCGAGGAGTGCCCGGAGTTCGATGACTACAAGTACGGTCTGCAGAGCCTGAACCCCTACATGGCCACGGGATCGGACAGCCTGCAGGCCCGCTATCCGCGTCGCGAGGTGATCTATCTGCTCGGCGGCGCCGACACGAACCCGTATGACTACTATCTGGACCGGGACTGTCCGGCCATGCTCCAGGGAGATCATCGCCTGGAGCGGGGAACGGTCTACGGAGCTTTCCTCGAGCACCACTTCGGTCCTTCGATCTGGACGCGGCAGGCGAGGGCCGTGGTGCCCGGAGTCGGGCACGACCACGAAGGGATGTTCACCTCGGCGTGCGGCCTCTACTTCATCTTCGACTTCGGGACCTGCGATCCGGATCCTCCCGGTACCGCCTGGGTCGATGTCACCACCAGCCTCCTCGCGACCCCGACCTGCCACGGATCGGCCTGGGGCGACTTCGACGAAGATGACGATCCGGACCTGTTCCTGCCCGCGACGGATCATCAGGACCGACTGGCGCGGAACGACGGCGGATCGTTCAGCGACGCGACGGCGCCGCCGTTGAACAACGCCAACCGCGGCATGTCGGCGCAGTGGGGAGATTACGACAATGACGGGCGACTCGATCTCTTCGTCGTCCACTGGCAGGATCCGAACACGCTCTACCACAACGAAGGCGACGGGGAGTTCACCGAGGCCACGCCCCCGGCCCTGATGGTCGAGGGAGATTGTGTCGACGCCGCCTGGGCGGACTACGACGGCGATGGCGACCTCGATCTGTACATTCTTCGCGTCAACAACCAGAGCTGCCACCTGGCCCGCAATGACGGGGGCGGGGTCTTTACCGACGTGACGGCATCACCGCTCAATTTGACCGGAAACAACCGGGGAGTCGCCTGGGGCGACTACGATGACGACGGCGACCTCGATCTGTTCGTGGCCAGGGATCAGTCCGATCGTCTCTTCCGCAACGATGGCGGCGGGCAATTCACGAACGTGACTTCCGGCCCGCTCAATGACAACGCCGCCGGCTCGAGCGCCGCGTGGGGAGATTACGACAACGACGGGGACCTGGATCTCTATGTCGTCAATCGGATGAGCGCCAACCGGTTGCTGCGGAATGACGGCGGCGGGGACTTCACCTCGATCACGCAAAGCCCGGTGAACGACTCCGGCAATGGCCACTCGGCGAGCTGGGCCGACTACGACAACGACGGTTGGCTCGATCTCTACCTCTGCAACGACGGGCAGCCGAATCGCCTCTTCCGCAACCGGGGCGACGGCTCGTTCGAAGACGTGTCGGTCTCGCCGGTCGATCACCAGGCACAGAGCTACAGCGGAGCCTGGGGTGACATCGAAGGGGACGGGGATCTCGACCTCTACCTGGCGGTGAACAACGGCCCGAACCGCCTCTTCCGGAACCAATCGTCCCTGGGGCGGCACTGGATGCGGATCGACCTGGTCGGGACGGTCTCGAACGTCTCCGCGGTGGGAGCACGAGTGTCGCTCCTGGCCGGGGGAATGTGGCAAATACGGCAGGTCGGTGGAGACAGCGGCTACATGGCCCAGAACGAACGGACCGTCGCCTTCGGACTGGGCGGCGCGGCGCTGATCGATTCCATCGTGGTTCGCTGGCCGAGCGGGATCGTGCAGCGGATGGGTGGGGGGCTCTATCCCGACTGGCGTATGACTCTGATCGAGTCGAGCGTACCGATGGAGGAGGAGATCACCGGCCTCCCTGCCGGATCGGCCTTGCGGGTCACTCCGAATCCGCTGCGCGAGCGGACGGAGATCAGCTTCGAGCTATCACGGCCCGCTTGGGCGCGGCTGGAACTCTTCGACGTCGGCGGGCGGCGCGTGCGCGAGCTGGCCGATGGACCCTGCGCGGCCGGAACGCATCGCGTGACCTTGGCGCGGTCCGGCCTGAGCCGCGGCTGTTACTTCGTGCGATTGGACGTCGACGGACGGGCGACGGGGCGCCGGTCGATCGTGATCGACTGAGGATCTTCGCGGTTCCGGAACGCGTCGCGTCCGGCCTCGGCGGAGGCGCTCACTTCTCCATGCCGTACAAGACCTGGCAGAGGAGCATGAAACGCCGGACAAACTCGGCCGCCGTAGTCGCCGTCAGGCGGACGGAACGAGTGTCGATCATCTCGACCCCCGGGACGAGCAGCGAAGCGGCGCACGCGTCGGCACGGTGGTAGTCGATCCGCGCTTCCACGGGGAGCGCCGGTTTGTAAACCGGGAATCCGACGCCCTGCAGCACGCGCTTAACCGCCGCCGAGGCCGCGATGCGGATCTGCTCCCGGCACTCCTGGACCGGTTCGAGCAGCGCCGACTGCCAGGCGTAGCCGGCCTTGGTCTGGACGAAGAGCGCTTCGCCCAGAACCGGTGCGATCTCGTCTCGCAGCGCCTTCTCGCCCGTCACCAGACCGACCGGGACGCCGAGATCTCCCGCCTGGAGCGCGTTGATCAACGTCTCCCCGGCGGAGACGCCATGGATCGTCACCTCGCGGATGAGCGACATCGAATAGGTGTGGCTGAGGACGCCGCCGAGGGCGGGAGGCCCCGGGTGGTATCCGACGAAGAACGTGACGCCGAAGCTGCCGTCGAGACCCTGCAGCATGTCGAGCACCGGCGCCCAGCCCGCGACGAGCCGCGCCGCCGGATGGAGACGGTCGGGCATGATATTGGTGGCCGGACCGTGCGCGTCGCGAACGAAGATCTGGCTGGCGCCGCCATCCAGGGCGCCGGCCACGGCCGCGTTGACGTCGTCGGTCATCCAGTGCCGGGCATGTCCGTACTCGGAACCGCCCTGACTGATCTGCTTGAGGGAGGTGATCCCGGTGATCCCCTCCATGTCGACGGAGATGAAGACCTTCATGGCGCTCCTCCGGATGGAATGATGCCCGGGCGACGGGGCGAAGTGTAGCAGGGACCGATCCAAGCGTCGAGACGGGCCGCGGCTCGCGGAGGGGTGCGGAGGCGAGGGTGCTCCGGCCGACGCCCTGCGGAGGTCACGTCAGGTCGTCGCGGACCAGGGGATGGCTCAGGCAGTGCGGCCCGCCGCGGGCGCGCGACAACTCATGGCTCGGCGCCAGAATGCAGGTCCGCTCTCCATGGTCGAAGTCGATCTCGGAGCGGCCCATGAGCAGGTCGATGGCCGGGACCACGCGAAAGCCGCGTCGCGAGAGCTCTTCGGCGGTTCGGACATTGCGATCGTACAACAGGATGATCCCCGGAGCCACCGCCAGGGCGTTGGCGCCATCCGTCCATTGCTCGCGCTGTTGGAAGAGAGGGTCCCGGCCGCCGCACGGGATCGGTTCGAAGTCGAGGCCGTGTCGACGCAGCGCTTCGAGCAGCGTTCCCGCCGGCGAGACCTCGATCTCCTTCGCCTTGAGGTCGATCTCCCAGGCGCGCGCCAGCTCCGGTCCCGGCCCCACGATGACCGGGGTGTAGGCAAGCACAACGTCTCGATCGACCGGCGTGACAAGAGTGTCGAGGTGCATGTAAGCGCGGCGTCTCGGAATCTCGATCGCCAGCAACCATCGAGGGCCCGCGGGAACCGCGGAGAGCGAACGGGCGAGATGCAGCACGGCAGAGCGATTGGTCCGCTCGGAAAGTCCCACCGCCAGAAGCTCCGGCGAGAAGAGCAGGACGTCGCCTCCCTCCAGGCGAGGCAGCGCCGGGTCGGTGAAGAGATGCTGATGATGGGCGGTGTCGAGTGGTTCCGCCAGGACGGGCGCTAAGGCGAAGTCAGGATGGTGTCGGAAGATCGCCCGCGCCAGCATCCCCTCGAGATGGCGGGCGGGCGCGGCCATGGCGGCGAAGACGACGCCGGAACCGATCACGACCTGGGGATCGCGCTGGAAGCACCAGTTGGGAAGCGGAGCAAGATGATAGAGCCTGTTCTCGCTCGCTCGCTCGTCGGGCAAGAGGGAGCCGCCTTGATCCGGGTTCCAGCCGGTGGGAGCGAGATCCCGGAACAGGGGCTCCGTCCTGGTCTCGGTGCTGTCCCGGACCGAAGGAAGGATGTCGCCCTCTTCACTCTCGGGCGACCAGCGACGCAGGCCCTCGATCAGCACTCCCGTCAGATCGGGCGCCGGAGCCTGGAGCAGCCACTGTCGCAGCCGCGCCGGGACATCCTGAAAGACGCTTTCGATCAGCCACCGGCGCGCATCATCTCGGGAGAGGGTTTCCTCGAGGAGGACCCGGGCCTCGACCACTTCCACCCCGAGAAGACGGAGAACGCGACGGAAGATCGCGTGCTCCTCGCGGGCGCGATCGCCGAAGAGGATGTCGTCGAAGAGCAATTCCTCCATCATGCCGGGCGCCATGAGATCGACTTCGGGACCCGGTTCGTGCACCAGGACCCGGCGCAGGCGGCCGATCTCCGTCGTGACGTGCATCATCTCCCCTCCTTGCTCCGGTCGCCGGGGAGTCTAGCCCAGGCCGCACGGGTGTGTCAGGGATGGTTCCGCGGGGCGTCGCGGCCGAGCCCGAAATCGGCTGAATTCGCGCGGTTTCGCGCCGGCGGGAAGTTCGTCGTTCAGGAACTGCGCGCGCCATCCGCAATAGTAGAAAGGGAGTCCGTTCGCCGGCCGCCCCGGACCGTCGCGCGGGCGGACGTCGAGTCGCTTTCCGCCGGGCTCGGCCCGGCGCTTGTCGGGGACCGCGACGGTGTGTACCATTCGGTATCCGGTACGCGCCACGGATCGTCGGAAGAAGAGGGGCCATGCGTCAAGGAATCCACCTGAGCCAGGGTCTGCGCCTGAGCCAGACACTCACCCCGCAGATGCGGATGAATCTGGAGTTGATCCAGGCTCCCATCCTGGAGGCGGTGCAGCACCTTGAGCAGCAGGTCATGGCGAACCCGTGGATCGAGCGGAACGAAGAGGCGGTCGATCCGCGGTTCATTCGCGATGCCGACCGGACCAGCCGGGTCGAGCGCACGGCGCGCGACGAGAGGGACTTCAACGAGGCGGAGGCCTGGCTGGACGATCCAGTCGCGGCGACTCCCTGGACGCACGAGGAGTTCCCCGCCGACGAGGCGCCCGGGTTGATGGCGGTCGCCACCGAGTCTCCTTACGAGCAACTCGAACACCAGGTCCGTGAGCAGGACCTCACCCGGCCGGTGATGGAGCTTGCGACCCGGCTGCTGCAGGCGCTCGACGGTCACGGCTACCTGCCGCCTCCCGAGGAACTCAGAGACTTCGAGATCATGCGCCTCCTGCCGGTGGACGAGTGGAGACGGCGCCTGGCGGAAGATCCGGATGCCTGGCTGGTTCCCGGCATGGACCTGACCGACGCGGACCGGCCACTCCTCGACCAGGCGCTGCGCGTGCTGCGGTATCAGCTCGAACCGCCCGGGGTCGGAGCGAGAAACCAGAGCCACTCCTTCCTGATCCAGCTCGAGCGACAGGGCAAGGTCGACTCGCTGGCCGCGCGACTGATCCGCGACGGCGTGCTGGCCGACATCAAGCCCCGCAATCTCGACAGCGTGGCCCGGAAGCTGGGCGTGACGGGGGCGGAGCTGCATGACGCACTGGCTGATCTGCACCGGCTCTACCGCAATCCCCTGTCGCTCCTCGACCAATCGACCGAGCCGACGCGTTATCCGGACCTGATCGTGGAGAAGGTCGACGGCGAGTGGCAGGTGAACCTGAGCCATCCACTCTCGGGCCGCTACCGGTATCGCGAAAACAAGATCCCGCGCAAGAGCGCGATGGAAAAGGACGCGGCACGCCCTTCGAGCGCCGGGGAAGCGGCGACCCAGGTCGAGGAGGCGGCCGACGATCCGGCGGAGACCCTGCGTCGCCTGCGCGCGATGCGTCAGGATGCGCGCATGCTTGTCCGCGCGACCGAGTACCGGGACCGAACGCTGTACGAGATCGGCACGACGCTGGTGCGCGAGCAGGCGGACTTCCTCGAACGAGGTGAGGAGGCGCTGAAGCCTCTTCTCCAGAAGGAACTGGCCGAGCGCCTCGGGCTGAACGAAGCGACCGTCTCACGAATCCTCAAGGACAAGTTCATCCTCAGCCCGCGCGGCCTGATGCCGCTGAACGCCTTCTTCTCCCGGTCGATCACCAATCGCCGCGGAGAGAAGGTGTCGAACAAGGCGGTGCAGGATGCGTTGGCCCGGCTCATCGCCGAAGAAGAGGATCCCACGCGCCCCTGGAGCGATCAGGAGATCTCGGAGATCCTGAAGCGTCGCGGATTTCCGATCAGCCGCCGCACGGTCACGAAGTACCGCATGATTCTGGGCGTCGGCGCCGCCACCGATCGCCGGGCGCAGCGCAAGATCCAGGACGCTGTCTAGCCCGGTCCGGAAGAACTCGTTCGTCCGGGATCCGCCGCACCGTTCAGCCCACCGCCCGCCATCGGCCCGTGTCACCGGGCCGGTTCGATGGCCGTTCCGCGGCTCCGCTCGATCGCGTTCAGGATCTCCACGTTGCGTCGCAGCGAGGGATCGTTCGGGCGCAGCCGGCCTGCCGCCTCGAAGTGACGCCGGGCGTCCTCCAGGTCACCGCTCTGAGCGCAGGAGATGCCGAGGCGCAGCCGGGCGAGGAAGTTGGTCGCGTCGAGCTGCACCGCCCTCTGCAAGTGCGCCGCCGCACGCTCCGGTGCGCCCGAGGCGCGCTCGATCTCGGCCAGGTGGACCAGGATCATGGCGAGGATGCGGGTCGGAGTCGCAGCGTTTGCGGTGTACGGCAGCATCCGTTCGATCGAAGCGGCCGCCTGCCGGACCTGATCCACGGGAACGCTTCCCATCCAGGCTTGCAGGGAGTCGAAGGAACGCAGGCCGGGGTCGAACGGAGAGCCGAAGAGGCGGATCAGCTCCGCGTTGGCCGGGATGCGCCGGGCGTAGACCAGCAGGTTGTCGGAGAAGCAGACCAGGACCCACTCGGGATCGTCACGGAGGTGAGCGCGGAGGCCGGTGTCGAGCGACGGGTCGTCGAGATAGTCGACGACGGCGAACGCGAGGTCGTGCTCCCGCACCGCGTCCTCCCAGCCATGTCCCGTCTGCATCATCTCGCGGTAGGCGTCGAGAAAGCCTTCCGGAAAGACATCCAGCCGTCCATCGATGTAGGTCTGCCGGTCGGGCCAGAGCTCATGGATGAAGTAGCCACCGAAGGCCAGGATGTGGAAGACGCGCCCCGGCGGCGCGGCGTCCCGCAGGAAGCGGACGGCGGCGTCGGGTAGATTGGCTCGATCCACGCCCAGACCGACGCGGCGTGATGCCTCCGCTCCCATCGGGACTCCTCGCGTCGCGGCCAGTATCCCCCCGGCGAACGTGAGAAGAGCGATCAGGATCGGGAGGCTTCGTCGGGCCGCCCGGCCGAGGAGAGAGCCGGAGCTTCGGGGCGCGAGCACCCGTCCGTGTGCCGCGACCAGGGCCGGGACCAGTACCGCGAACTCGGAGACACCGCGCAGCGTCATGAGCGCCAGCACCGCGAAGAACAGCCCGGGAAGGAGGATCGACCAGCGGATCGTGCGGCGCTGGGCGAGAAGGAGTGCGGCGAGGATGAGTCCCGCGGCCAGCAGCGCCGGGAGGAAGAGCGCCCCCGCGTAGGCCGGGTGAAAGATGGTGCGCAGCTCTACGATGCCGGAGCGGACCTCGGGGCGGCCGATCAGCGCGAAGGGATAAGCGAACGCTTTCCAGGTGTGAGGATTGACGAGGCAGGCTGCGGCGAGGAGGGCGAAGCCAGGAACTCGAGCGCGCAGGGTCGGGCCTGACGGAGTAGGCCTCTCGATCGCGGCACCGATCCAGGAGAGTGCGACCGTGGCCAGGCCCAGCACGAAGCCGGAATGCAGGTTGGCCCAGAGCACGAAGAGCGGGATCAGGATGATCCGCCACCTCCAAAGACCCGTCTCGCGCTCCTTCTGCAGGATCAGCAGGGTCGCACCCAGCAGGAACGCCGTCAGCATGTGAGGGCGTACGAAGGCCCGCGGGGCGATGAGGGGGGCGGCGAGCAGGAGCCCCAGGGCCGCGCCGGGGAGGGTCGATCGTCGCATCCGAGTGGCGGCGGTTCCGCCGGCGGAAGCGCGGGAGCTCACCGCGCCCGCCCACGCGCTCAGGGCGAGGGCGGTGGTTGCGATCAGGGCCTTGAAGAGAATCAGCGCGTCGATGCCACCCAGCCGATCGATCGTGTGGAAGAGGGCTTCGGCGCCCCACTCGTGTGTCACCCAGGGCCGGCCTGCCGCGGTGAAGCTGAACGGATCGGTGAACGGGATCCGTCCTTCTTCGAGGATCAGGCGCCCCGTGCGCAGGTGCCACCAGATGTCGAAGTCCAGCTCCGGAAAGATGCAGAGGATGGTGGTCAGGGCGAGGGCGACCAGGACGGCCGCGCGGGCGATCCAGGTGTCGATCGCGGGGGCGGGAGGATCGTTTCCGGCAGGTGTGGCCTCACGCATGAGGTGGAGCATAGCGCAGCGGAGCCGGCGGAGCAGCCCGAACACCCGATTCCGGATCGACCGGAGGGAGGCTGGAGGGAAGGAGGGCGGCCGGGCCGCGCCGGAGAGAACGGGGTCTCGAGTTCTCACCAGCCGGCCCGGCCCGTTGCCAGGTCAGGGATTCGATACGGAGAAACGCTCGGTCATGCGATCCATGCGGCGGGCGTCGGTCCTCGACCCGCCACGTGCCTGTATACCGGGTCTCGAAGGCCAGGTTCCCGGCAATTCCGCACCGAGGAAAAGGCTGGTCGGGGACCGACCCGGACGATAGAGTGCTGCAGCGACACCCGCTTCTCCGCTCCGGATCCCGGATCGGTCCCAGGGGCGGGGACGGCCCAGGGGCGCTCTGCCCAACCAGGAGGATCTGTCATGACGGAGCCCGAGACGACCCGGTTCCAGCACGCGCTGCACGATTTGATGCGCAGCTTTGACGAGTTGCAGGCAGATGTCGTGGCTCGGCACCTCGGTCCGGAGGCGGAGAGCGAGGACGACATCGAGATCCCGCCGGAGAAGGACGAGGCGATCGACGGAGAACTCGCCCAGCGGATCCGCCAGGCGATGTCCGCCATGCTGGAGACGGAGCGCTTCGAGACCGGTGAGGTTGCCGCCCTGGTGTCGTACCTCAATGACGCGCTCGCCGAGATCGACCCTGACCTGTTCGAGGATGACGAAGAGGACGAAGAGGAAGAGAACGGCGACGATCCAAAGGCATAGGCCGTAAGGTTCCGGCTCGCGGCGTGATCGGGCGAGCGCGCCGGGACCTCACGACGCGGCAGTCCGCGCCGGTCTGCGACTGGCCCAGACCGCGATCGCGACCGCGAATGTGAAGGTGCTCTCCCCGTCTTGTGCGCTTCCCACCCGGATCGATCCACTCTGCAGCTCAAGGCAGCTCAATCCGCCGCCGCGTGGCCGGGTCGGGTCGTCCGCTCGACCCGGATCGGTTCGTGAACGATGGTTCACGAAAAGCTCTTGCGCGGTTCCGGCGCGGGGACTTATCCTGAACGGACGTTCACATGGATGGGGGGAGGCAGGGGTGGTCGTGGCGATCCGGCGATCGAGGGCCCCGCAGGCGCGGGCATCCGGCGACATCCGTTCGCGTGCCGCGAGCGGGAGCGGACCGGCAGCTCCTCCGGTCCCCACGCCGCGGGGCCGACCCCCGCGCTCGGCGGAACTCGAGCGCCAGCGCCGCCAGGTCACGCGCCAGGCCGAGGAGATCTTCGCACGGCATGGCTACCGGGGATCCACGATGCGCGCCGTGGCGGCCAGGGCGCGCTGCAGCGTGGGACAGATCTACAAGCTCTACCCCAGCAAACTCGAACTCTATCGCGCGGCTTTTCTCGCGAAGGCGGAGGAAATCGACCGCCGGGTCGCGGAAGTGACCCGAACCGACCGTGGCGCGATCGAGAACCTGCGTGAACAGACGCGGACCGCCCTGGCCTTCTTCCAGGAGCATCGCGCGTTCTTTCGGATCTACAACCTGGAGGTCGGCTCGAGGCTGGTGCAGGGTGAGAGCCCGATGGCGAGCCGGATCACCCGTTTCCACGAGGAGGCTCACCGGCGCGTGGTGCAACTCCTCGCAGAGGGACAGCGCGAGGGGACGATCCGGACCGATCTCGATCTGGAGACGACCGCGATCTCGCTCGTCGCGATGGTGATGGGGCATGCCGAGGAGTGGACGCTCAGCCGGAGCCGGGACCCTCTGGTCGATCGCGCCGGCCCGATTCTCGATCTGATCTGCCGGGGTGTAATGGAGGCGCGGCCGGGAGCAAAGGTGAGGGGGTGAGGGAGCCATGCGGCGGTGGTTTGAGAAATCGACAGGAGTCACGCCCAGCGTCCGGTGCGGATCGAGGAAAGGACAAGCCCGCGGCGGCCTGCTGCCTCTGGTATTGGCCCTGGTCCTGGCCGGGTGGGGACCGGATCGAGTGGCGGGACAACCGGGCTCGGGCGATCGGCAGCGCGGCCCCGAGCCGTACCTCCTGCAGGCCGCGGCCGATTCGATGTCGCTGACCCTCGAGGCGTGCGTGCAGAGGGCGCTGCAGGTGGGCGAGGAGATCCGGCAGGCCGAGGCAACGCGTCAGACCGCACACGCGCGGTATCTCCAGGCGCGATCCACCGCCCTGCCGCAGGTAACCCTGACGACGACCTACACTCGCCAGCTCGAGAGTATTTTCCAGGGCGGCGGCGACTCCGAGTCGATGTCCTTCGAGCCGGACACGCTGGCCTCGTGGGAGCAGAGGGTGAGGGACCTCGAAGACGCGCTTCCGACCTCGGGCTTCCTCGCCATCCAGCAGCTTCTGAGCTCCAGCTCGTTCGCTTCGGAGAACTCGTGGATCTCCGCTCTCTCGATCCGCCAGCGGCTCCTGCAGGGGGGATCGATCATCGGCTCGATCCGCGCCGCGGGGCACGCCCTGGACGCCGCCGGGTTGGCGCTGCGGGACCGGGAGGCGGAGGTGATCCGTCAGGTGCGCGAGGTCTATCTCGATGCGTTGCTCGCGCGGCAGGGTGTGCGGATCGGACGCCTCGGGCTGGAGCAGGCGGAGACCCAGCTTCAGCGGGTCCGACTCCGGCAGGAGGCGGGGCATGCCTCGGAGTACGAGCTCCTCGGCGCCGAGGTGCAGCGGGACAACGCGATCCCGCCGCTCCGAGCGGCGGAGATGGGGGCGGAGCTGGCCGACCTGCGCCTGCGCCAGATCTGCAATCTCCCGGCCAGCCAACCGGTGCGCCTGGTGAGCCCGCTGCTCGACGTGGCGACTCTCGCGACAGGAGCGGCGCCGGTCGACACCGTGGGGCTGGAGGCGGCTGCCCTCGCGCAGGCGGGGGTCCGGGCGCTCGAGGAGATGCTGGCGGCCCGCGGAAATGCCGTCACGGTCGCCCGAGCCGGATACTTCCCCGACATCGCGGCCTTCGGCAACTTCTCGCAACAGGCGTTTCCGCCGGACGCGTGGCCCCGGCGGCGTGACTGGAGGCGTGATCAGAGCGTCGGCCTGACGGCCACTTGGAGCCTCTTCGACGGGTTCTACACCTCCGGCGCCGTCCAGGAGGCAAAGGCCCAGCTCACGGCGGCGCGCCAGGAACTGGGGCAGGCGCG
The DNA here is from genome assembly GCA_964371055.1 of uncultured bacterium. Taxonomy (GTDB): domain Bacteria; phylum Eisenbacteria; class RBG-16-71-46; order CAIMUX01; family CAIMUX01; genus CAYJLF01. Next base: position 125,852 of record CAYJLF010000009.1, read on the forward strand.
CGAGTTGGTGCGTCTGGCGGTGAGACAGGGAGCGCTGGAGGCCGAACGGGCCGCCGCGGAGCTTCAGGCCCGCTCGCGCACCGTCCAGCTGGCTCGAAGGGCGCTCGACCTGGCCGGCCTCCGCTACGAGGAGGGAGCGGCGGATGCGCTGGAGGTCCAGGAAGCGCGCGCCGCGTGGCAGATGGCGCTGACCCATGAGGCCCAGGCGCGACGCGATTACTTCGTCGCGCTGGCGCAGCTCGAACGGTACACGGGGCGACCGCTCTTCAAGGAAGCGGCGCCGATCGACATGCAGTGAGGTGAAGATGCGAACCACAAGGCAGAAGCACGAGAGACGAGTGGCCGGGGAGTTGATCATCGTGGCCCTCGTCACCACGGTGATCGGAGCAGGCTGCTCCGGCCGCCAGTCGGAGGCCCGCGTCCAGGAAGCCGAAGCGAAGCTGGCGCACGAAGCGCTCCTCGTCAAAACCTCCGACGTCGTCATCGCCTCGAGGGAACGCCTCGAGTCCGGAGTTGCGTTCACCGGTGAGCTCTCGCCGGTGGATGCGGTCACGGTCGGAGCGCGCTTCGACGGGGATGTGGAAGATGTCTACGTCCGCGAAGGGGATCGCGTGCGCCGGGGCCAGTCGATGGGTCGTTTCCTCTCCCGCGACGTGCGGAACGCCCGGAGTGTCGCCGAGGCCGGAGTGGCGGCGGCGCAGGCCGGACTGGCGGCGGCGGAAAACGCCGAACGGCGTGTGCGCAAGCTCCACGATGCCGGGGCAGCGGCCCCGAGCGACCTGGAGGCGGCCGCGATGACCCGGACAGCGGCCGAGGCGCAGCTCCGCGCGGCCCGCGCGCAGCTCGATGTCGCAGAGGAGAACACGGAGAAGGCGGCGATTCCGGCCGAGATCAGCGGGTGGATCAGCCGGGTCGTCGTGCACGCCGGCGATCATGTTCTGACCGGGGACCCTCTGGTCACGATCGTGCGGCGGGACACGCTGGAACTCTCCGCGACCATCCCGGCCGAAGCGCTGTCGCGCGTGCGCCTCGGAGATGCCATCGTCGTCCGGGTCGACGCATACCCCGAGGAGAGCTTCACCGGAGTTCTGGACCGGATCAATCCCACGACCGAGCCGGGAACACGGCAGGTCCGCATCTACACCCGCGTACCGAATCCCGATGGTCGCCTTCTGGGCGGTCTCTTCGCGAGCGGGCGGGTGATCGAGGCGGTGCGCGAGAACGCCGTGGTGGTACCGGTCAGCGTCCTGCGACGCGAGGGGGGCGAAGAGGTCGTCTACTCCCTGCGGAATGGAACCGCCGTGCGCGCGAGGGTCACGACCGGTCTGATCGATGAGGAACGAGGCCGCATCGAGCTGACCGAAGGTATCGCCGGGGGCGATTCCCTCCTGGCCGGCATCGTGCCGGGGCTCAGGGATGGGTCGCGGGTGCGGGTGCTCGCGAACGAGAATGGCGTCGACGCCGGTGCGGCGCGCGCGGGAGAGTGACGAGAATGTTCCTGTCCGACATCTCCATCAAAAAGCCTGTCTTCGCCACCATGATGATGCTGGCCCTGGTGACGCTGGGGCTCTTCTCCTTCCGTCGCCTTTCGATCGACGAGTGGCCGGACGTGCAGTTCCCCTTCATCCTGGTCCAGACGATCTACCCCGGGGCTTCGCCGGAATCGGTCGAGCGTGATGTGACGAAGCCGATCGAGGAGGCGGTGAACCCGATCGAAGGGGTTCGCGAACTGACGTCGACCTCGACCGAGGGCCTCTCCACCATCTTCATCGAGTTCGACCTGAATACGAAGGACAAGGAAGCGCAGCAGGACGTTCGGAGCAAGATCGAGGAGATTCGGGAACTCCTGCCGGACGATATCGAGAGCCCCAAGGTGTTGCGGTTCAACCTGCAGGACATCCCGATCATCTCACTGGCTCTGCGATCGGAGACGCGCACGCTCCGTGAGTTGACCACCCTGGCGGACGAGACGATCCGCAAGGCGCTGGAGGGCGTCGACGGCGTCGGGCAGGTCCAGCTCGTCGGTGGCGAGAAGCGGGCCGTGGCGGTGGAGCTCGATCCGGCGCGCTTGCAGGCCCGGTCGATCACCGTCGAACAGGTGATGACGGCTCTGGCCAGAGAGAACCTGGAGGTGCCGGCCGGCCGGCTGGAACTGGGACCGAGCGAGCAGCTGGTGCGGGTGGCCGGACGCATCCGGACACCGGAGGAGTTCGATCGTCTGGTGATCGAAGTCCGCGACGGGGTTCCGATCCGGCTGGGCGACGTGGCGCGAACGATCGATGACGCCGAGGAAGCGCGCTCCGCCGCGCTGGTCAACGGCACCCCGGCGATCGCGATCGACCTTCGCAAGGTGACCGGTGGCAACACGGTGGAGGTCGCCGAACGGGTCAAGGAGACGGTCGCGTCACTGCGGGAGAGACTTCCGGAGGGAGTGACACTCTCGATCGTGCGCGACAACTCGGTCTGGATCCGCGATTCGGTCGAAGATGTGGAGACGACCCTGATCATCGGGGCGATCCTGACCGTACTCGTGGTCTTCACCTTCCTGAACTCATGGCGCTCGACGGTCATTACGGGACTGACGCTGCCGGTTTCGGTCATCGCGGCCTTCCTGGCCATCTACGCTTTCGGGTACACGCTCAACACCATGACCCTGATGGGCCTCTCCCTGGCGATCGGAATCCTGATCGACGACGCGATCGTGGTGCGGGAGAACATCGTCCGCCACGTCGGCCTGGGCGAGGATCACTACACCGCGGCGATGCGAGGCACCAGCGAGATCGGCTTCGCGGTCCTGTCGACGACGATGTCCACGCTCTGTGTTTTCGTTCCGGTTGCCTTCATGGGGGGGATCGTCGGGAAGTTCTTCAAGGAGTTTGGCGTGACCGTCGCGGCCGCCGTCGCGGTTTCGCTCTTCGTCTCCTTCACGCTCGATCCGATGCTCTCCTCGGTCTGGTACGACCCCGTGGCGGAGAGCGACGCACGGCGCCGCGGCCTGGGCCGGTGGCTGGAACGGTTCAACGAGGGGTTCCGCGGCCTGGGGCAGTGGTACCGGGGCGTCATCGGCTGGGCCCTGTCGCACCGGATCATCGTGGTGGGGATCGCGATTCTGGCCTTCGTCGGCGCGATGGTCCTCTTCCCGCTGGTGGGCGGCTCGTTCATGCCGAAGGCGGACAACGCGCAACTCAGCGTGACCATGAGCGGGCCGGTCGGATCGAGCCTCGAGTACACGAAGGAGAGGCTGCAGGAGTTGTCGGCGCAGATCCGTCGCAACCCCGAGGTCGACTACACCTACGAAACGATCGCGAGCGGCTTCGACGCGCAGGTCAACCAGGCGGAGATTTTCGTCAAGCTCAAGCCGAAGGAGGAGCGAAAGCTCCGGCAGGATGAAGTGATGCGGCTTCTGCGCCGGCAGATCGGCGGGAGCCCCGGTCTGACGGTGGCGGTGCTCGAGGCGGGTGGATTCGGCGGATCGCAACGACCGATCCAGATCTATGTCCAGGGCGACCAGATGGACGAGCTCCGTCGGATCTCGAACGAGCTGCTCGCGGTCGTCCGGCGGGTGCCGGGTGCGATCGAGGCGAAGTCGGGTCTGGAGGAGGAACGACCGGAGGTACGAATCGATCTGCGACGGGACGTGGCGAACGAGATGGGGATCGGCATCGGGACGCTGGCCTCAACGCTGCGGCCGGCCCTGGCGGGTGAAAAAGCGTCGAGCTGGCAGGATCCGAACGGCGAACAGCACGACGTGCTCGTCCGCCTCCCGAAAGAGGCCCGGCGATCGGTGGAGCAGCTGGCCGCCCTGCCCCTGATGTCGCGCGGCATCGATGCCCAGACCGGGACTTCTCAATTCGTGACTCTCGGCCAGGTCGCAAAGATCGAGGAGAGCAGCAGTCCGCAGAAGATCGAACGGCGCAACCTCAAACGGATGGTGGCCGTCGAGGCGAACTTCGACGGCCGCTCGTTGACCGAGGTGACCGGAGACATTCGGGGCGGCCTCGGCGGAATCGCGCTGCCGGCCGGCTACAGCATCGTCTTCGGCGGCGAATCCGAGGAGTTCGCCGAAACGGTGAACTACATCGTGGAGAGCCTCATCCTGGCCGTCGTCTTCATCTACCTGATCCTGGCCAGCCAGTTCGGCTCCTTTCTTCAGCCGCTGGCCATCATGCTCTCGCTGCCGCTCTCGCTGGTGGGTGTCATGGTCGCCCTGCTCGGCACGGACACCGACTTCAACATCATGAGCATGATCGGAGTGATCCTCCTGATGGGGCTCGTGACGAAGAACGCGATCCTCCTGGTCGACTTCGCGAACCAGGGGCGCCGGCAGGGGAAGGCGCGCCGGGAGGCCCTCATCGATGCGGGGGAGATCCGGCTGCGGCCGATCGTGATGACTACGCTGGCGATGATCTTCGGAATGTTGCCGCTGGCGCTGGCGCTGGGAGCAGGGGCCGAGTTCCGGGCGCCCATGGCCCGGGCCGTGATCGGCGGGCTCATCACCTCGTCGGTGTTGACGCTCATCGTGGTGCCGGTGGTCTACACCTTCTTCGATGACCTCGGGCGGAAGATCTCGAACTGGCTGACCCGGGGGGAGAGAGAGCACCAGGGGCGTCCGCGGGCCGAAATCGCTCCGTGATGACGCGTCACCAATGAACCATGTTACAATGAGTTGAATCGTAGATCCGATCGTCCCGGCCGTCCATCACCTGCACCCCGCACGGAGTCACCATCCATGCATGCCTGGCACGATGTCTACGTCGATGAGCAGCTGATCCAGTCCGAGTTTCCCGTCGTGATCGAGGTCCCGCAGGGCAGCAAGAACAAGTATGAGCTCGACAAGGAAACGGGGCTCCTGCGGCTCGATCGGGTCCTCTACAGCGCGGTCTACTACCCCGCGAACTACGGATTCGTGCCGCGGAGCTTCTGCGACGACGGGGATCCGCTCGACGTGCTGGTGCTGGGCCAGGAACCGGTCGATCCACTGACGGTGGTGCCGGCCCGCGCCATCGGCGCCATGCGGATGCGGGACGAGAAGGGGATCGACGACAAGATCCTGGCGGTCTGCACCGTCGACCCGGCGGTCGAGCAGTACCGCAACCACACGGAGCTTCCGCCCCATACCCTGCGCGAGATCAAGCGATTCTTCGAGGACTACAAGAGCCTGGAGAACAAGACAGTGATCGTGGAAGATTTCCTGGGCCCGGAAGACGCGATCAAGATGCTTCGGGACGCACTCGACATGTACCGCCAGCTGCGCCGGGGCGAGATCAGCCGGAAGTGAGGGGTGGATGGCGACCTGGCTCTACCAGCTCTGGCCGACGCGACCGGACATGCTCGTGACCGGCCTGACCGAAGAAGAGACCGCGGCGATCCAGTGGCACTTCGAGTACCTCTCCGACCGGACACGCGAAGGGGAGGTGCTGCTGGCCGGCCGGACCCTGAACACCGACGAGGAGAGTTTCGGAATCGTGATGTACCGGGCCGGCTCGGAAGAGGACGCTCGGGCGATCATGGAAGCCGACCCCGCGGTGCAGGCCGGAGTGATGCGAGCGAGGCTCTTTCCCTACCGGGTCGCGCTGCGCGCGCGCGACGAGCATTGGGCCGGCCTCGACTGAGTGGTCCCGCGCCCTACCGGAGACTGACCAGCACCACGCCGGCCAGGGCCAGGCCGGCCGCGAGAGCCTTGCGCTTCGTGAAGGGCTCCTTCAGGAAGAGGGTGGAGAAGATCAGGATGTAGGCGGTCGACGATTGCGTGATGATCGCCGCGATTCCCGCCATCGTGTATTTCATTCCGGCGATCCAGAGCGTGAGGGAGAGGTACGACCCCAGCAGGGTCCCCCCCACCATCGTCTTCCACGCGGCCGACGGGCGCAGCACCGCGAAGTGGTCCCGGCGCCGGCGCGACACGCCCGCGACGGCCATCAGAAGGACGACGCTGACGCCCTGCCGGAACCCGGCCGCCCAGAGAACGGAGAAGCTGTCCAAGGCTGGCTTGGCGATCACGATGGCCAGCGCGAGCAGAACGATGCCGAGAAGCCCGATGACGATTCCCCGGGCGAGTTGCGCGCGGGTGCGGCCGGCGGGAGGATGGAGCGTGCCGGTCAGAAGCAACCCTCCCACGATGAGCGTCATCCCGGCGTAGTCCTTCGGCCCGATCCGCTCACCGAGGAGCAGGAAGGCGAAGAGGACGGTCATCGGCGAGTAGAGCGTGTCGACGATCGCCGTGATCCCGCCCCCGACCAGGCGGAGCGACAGGTGGAACAGCGTGTCGGCTACGACGATCCCGAGGACGGCGCTTGCCACCAGACGCAGATAAGCCGAGGCGGGGGCGGCAGGCAGGAGCGACTGGCCCGCCACCACGGTCGTCAGGACGAGCAGGGGAAAGGTCAGCGTGACGCGGAAGAGATTGAGCCCCAGGGCGTCGACCCTCTCCACGGCGTGCCGGAAGAGAATGACGGCGAAGCCCCAGGCGATCGCGCATCCGGTGGAGTAGAGAATCCCCATGGCGGGCCATTCTGCACGCGCGGACGGCGCTTGGGAAACGCTAAGTAAAGATGCGTCCGATCGCCTCCATGAAGTCGCGGGTCAGGAACTGGACCCGTCCGATGAGGAGGGAGACGCGGGCCATCACGGTGTACCCGAACGAGGCACCGAAACCGGCCATGATCAGGAGTCGCCCGGTGTAGGCAAACCGCCCGACCGGTCCCTTGTGCTCGACGGAGAAGAGGAAGAAGACGAGGCAGGCCAGCGTACCCAGGACGAGGAAGATCGACAGAAACGATGCCCAGATGCTCCCCCAGAAGGCGGCGGCCCCCACGGCCCCGCTTGGTCCCGCGAGGGTGACGAGGCTCGTGATCGATCCCTCCATCTGCTTCAGGACCCGGCTCTCGAGCGTGGCCGGAATGGACAGGCCGGAGCCGGCGCCGAGGAGGAAGGCGAGTGACAATCTGCTGAGCCAGCCGGCGCGCGGGACGAAACGGCTGAAGAGCAGTACGCCCAGCACGAACGGGATCAGGTAGTCGTACTGTCCCCGGTGGACGACGTTGTCCCAGACCTTGGGCTTGAAGACGTTGTAGTAGTAGGTGACGATCAGGAACCCGACCGAAACGCCCACGGCGACGTGCTCGGCCAGCTTGTAGAGGGGGTTGTCCCGGTAGAGAAACGAGAAGATCGCCAGGGTGATCAGGCCACCCAGGATGGTCCAGCCGACCGCGTCGGGCATCAGCGTGCCCTCCTCTTGGTGGCGAGGTAGGCGATGTTCCCGAGCACGATGAAGAGGATGATCATGTAGTGGACCACCTTCTGAGAGCGCATTCCGGCCGTGCCGTCCGCCTCCCGCCCGATCCGCTTCTCGTATTCCGCGGCCCCCTTCAAACCTCCGAGGACGCCGCTGATCTGCCCGCTCTGGTAGAACGGCTGGATGTCAGCGGTGTAGACCGCGGTCAAGCCGGCCAGGACCTTGAGGCCGTAGCGCATTCCCGGGTAGACCGCCCAGTACTCCCCGACCGCGGTCGAGGCCATGGTGAAGACGGCCGGGATCTGCTCGTAGTTTTCGATGCCCGCGAGAAGCGGGATCTCCGCGGCTGGGGTGCCGTAGTAGTCGACCGGGAAGGTCTTGGGGATGCTCTCGCCCATCTGGAGCATTGCCACCATGGCGTTCGGCTGGAAGCCGAGGAAGGCCCAGTCGACGTTCTGTTCGCGTTCGTACTCGGCGGCGATTCTCGGAACCACCTCCGCGGCGATGCCGGCCCCCTGGCCGGTGTACTGCAAGCTGATCGCGAGAACGCGGACGCCGCGGGAGAAGCAGTGCCGGAGGATCGCCTCCGCCATCGGCGTCAGCTCGGCCGCGGAGGCCGGATCGTAGTCGAAAGAGACCAGCAACGGACGATCGTGCGGCTCGAGCCCCTCGATGACCTGGTAGGTGTCCTCGACCGGCTGCGAGACGTCCACGCGGACCGGCCATGTGACGTAGAACGGAACCGTGACCCCGACGAAGATCAGGGTGTAGATGACCCGGCGGTCAAGCTTGAGCATCCACTGGAGCAGGGCGGTGGTGTTCACGGCGCTACTCCTTTCCCGATCCGAGGTAGGACCGTTCGATACCGAGCACGACCTTGAGGGCCGTCGAGGCCATCCCGAGACCGACCCCGAGGATGATGGCGCGTTTGGAGACGAGGTTCGGGTACTCGAGGATCCAGTTCGAGAGCCACGGCACCCCGATCGACTTGAGATCGTCGAGCCGGCCGATCATGACGATGACGGCGGCGACCAGCAGGACCGTGGCGTCGACGCTGCGGGTGCGGAAGGCGCGGAAGGAGGCCGAGGCGAGGTAGAACGCCAGGAGGGCGAACATCGTGGCCTGCACCGGCAGCAGGATGGACATGAACAGCTTCTGGAAGACCGACTCCTGGCCGCGTCCCCAACCGATGCCGACGACGGTCATGACCACCATGCCGGCGATCGCCGCGAGGCTGTACGGCCAGTCGCCGTGGCGCCGCTTCTCGGGGCCGCGACGCTTCATCCGGCCGGCGTGGCGGTGGATGACGCTGGCCACCCCCAGCACGATGCTGAAGGCGGTGACGACCTGGATGTAGTCGGTCATCCGGTTGTAGAGAGGGAGGAAGGCGGGGACGAAGTACTGCACGCCCATGAAGATCCCGGCCAGGGCGCAGATCAGGAGAGGAAGCTGGAGTTTCATCCGCCGGCCCCCCTCACGGTCACCAGGCTCAGGATGAGGTCGTACGGCCGGCCGCGGAAGAGAACGCCCGCGGTCATGGCGAGGACCCCCAGGATGATGACGGCGATACAGACCATCTTGTAGAAGTCCTGTCCCTTGAGGCTGCCGAGCAGGGATGGCTCGCGGCCGATGTAGGCGCTGGCGGCGTACAACTCCTCGCCGATGATCGTGTAGTCGCAGGCGGTGACGAAGAAGGGCAACTGGGTGATGGCGTCGGTGCCGGCGATCTGGATCGCCCCGACGGAGGCGCCGGTTTCCGCGAGGACCAGCGACTCGGCGGCGAACATTCCGAGGAGGAGATTGGCGCCCGGCTTCTCGCGCACCATGGTGCCGCAGACGGCGGCGGCATAGGCGAACTGGTCGTTGGTGACGAAGTAGACGTCATCCGCGCGGTAGTGATCGGGATAGCCGGCTTCGAGGAAGGCCTCCTTGACCACGTCCTGGGTGACCGGGTAGACGATCGGGTCGCGGTTGGGCACGAGGATGCGCGCCTGGTACTGCGCGATCTTCTTCGCCACCTGTCCCAGGATGTTGAGGGAGGCGATCGTCGCCACGTCGCTGATGGTGCTGATCCCGGGAACGTACAGCGTCGGCCTCCCCATCTCGGTGCATCGCCCGACCGCCTCGTCGATGGCATCGAGTCCGGCGATGCGACGGATGAAGAGCGGGCGTCCCCGGCGAGCGGCATGGACGAAGAAGAGAACGAGGAGCACGAAGGTAGCAGTGGCCACCGCGGTGTTGAGCTTGTTGGTGAAAAACCACTGCCGGCGAGGTGCGGTCGGTGGCGACTCTTCGCTCTCGGCACTCGATCCGAGGTCCGGTGCGGCGTCGGGGAGCGCGGCGGCCTTGAGCGTCCGGACCTTGTAGATGAAGGGGCGGCCGGGCTTGAGTCCGGTGTCGTCGAAGGAGAAGCGATCGAGACGCTGGTTGGAGGGGAATGTGCGGACGACCCGGAACTCGGTCTCGTCCGGTGCACGGCGCAGCAGCTCGTAGCGGGCCACGCCGGTCCGGCCGAGCGAGTCCCCCGCGGCCCGGCCGAAGGTGACCTTCAGCACGGTGCCGTCGTCCAGCGGCTTGTCTCGAACGAAGAGGTCCGTGACGGGCGAGACGGCAGGGAAAGCCGCCGCGGGCTCCCCGGACCGCGGATCAGCCGATTCGGCCGGCGCCGGGGCGCCACCGGTCTGGGACTGGGCGGGAGAATGCGGGACGAAGGCGATCAGGAGCAGGCATGAAAGGACAAGGATCGTCCGGGTTCGCGGAAAACCCATCGGCCCCCCTTCCGGTGAGTTGGTCTCCGTGCGGCGCGCCGTTCGCGAGGATACACACGGGATCGATCCGTGGGCAACGCAGATTCCGGACGGCCCGAGCGATCATCCCGTGCCGAGGATGAGTCCGGTCGTGAGCAGGCCCAGCACGATGGCCGAGACGGCCACCATGAACCACTCCCGCCTCCGCACATAGACGCCGATCATCACAACCACGCGAAGGATCGGCGTGGCGGCCAGCGCCAGGAGTCCGGCGTAGGCGAGGCAGACCCCGTGGAGTTGCATCGCGCCGCGGATCATCTCCGACAGGGTCGGCGGACCCTCCGGCCTGATCTCGTCCCGCAGGAAGGTGAGGGCGAGGCCGGTGACCAGGAGCAGGGCGCTGATCCAGATTCCGATCAAAAGCGCGCGGCGTGCGGGGCCTTCCGCCCGGTCGAGACGACCGGCCGAAGCACCGACTTCGCGATAGACCCTCTGCAGCCAGGCCGTCATCAGTGCATCGCTCCCCGGACGCCACGAAAGATCATCTGCACCGCCGCGGCGAGCATCAGGATGGCAAACAGGCGGATGACCTGGTGCGAGCGCAAGCGTCGACCCACCTGGGTTCCTGCCGCGCTTCCCGCCAGGACCCCGAGGACGACGACCCCGGTCAGTGCGGGTCGGATCTGGCCGCGGCCGAAGTAGAGAAACGCGCTGGCGACCGCCGTGACACCGATCATGAACGTGCTGGTCGCCGTGGCGATGCGCGCCGGCACTCCGCAGAAGATCGTCATCGCGGGGACCTTGATGATCCCTCCGCCGATGCCGAGCAGCCCCGAAATCGTTCCGGCGCCTACAGATAGCCCCATCGCTACCGGGAGGCGGCGGAGGTGGTATTCGTGCTCGGGAACGCCGTTGCGGGCGAGGCCGTTCCCCTTCCGCCACATCAGAATCGCGATCGGAGGGAGGATGGCGCCAAAGAGGACAGTCAGGGTCGATCCCGGGATCACCCCCGCGATGAGGCCGCCGAAGAGGGCGCCGAGCGCGGTGGCGACCTCGAGCAGCATGCCGAGACGGATGTTGACGGTGCCGCGTTCCAGTTGAAATGAGCCGGCCATGCTGGAGGTGGCGATCACGGTCATGATGCTGGTGCCGATCGCGAAGTGGATCGGAATGTGGAAGATCAGGACCAGCAGCGGAACGAGGATGATCCCACCGCCTACTCCGAGGAGCGAACCAAGAAAACCGGCGGCGGCGCCGGAAGCGAGGATCCAGACAGCGTTGTAGAGCGTCAGTAACTCCAAGCCGGGTTGCTCCCGGTGGCGATCCTAGACCGGCGCGGATCCCCTGCCAAGCGGATCGATTCGGCGGTTGACGGCGGCACGCTCTCCCCGTAAAGACTTCCGGGCTGACTTGTGAGGGGCATTCGAGGGGCGCCGTGGGCCGCGGCGGCGACGGGAGGATCGATGCGCTGGATCATCCGCAACGAATTGACCAACCGGGTCCATCCGGCCTGGTTCGGGCTGCGTGACGTGACGGTAGAGACCTCGTCGGACGCGTTGCGGGAGGAGATCCGTCTTCGCGGCGGCGAGTTGCAGGCCCGCTACCGCGACCCGGCCTCCGCCCTGCCGGCTTTCGCGCCTGCCCGGAAGATGTACCACGCGCTCGGCCTGGACCCATCGAAGACCCGCCCTTCATCCGAGGCCTTGGTGCGTCGCGTTCTGCAGGGCAAGGAGCTCTATCGCGTCAACACCGCGGTCGATGCGGCCAACCTGGCATCGCTGGCCGTGCATCGCTCGATCGGGCTCTACGACGCCGATCTGATCGAGCCGATCCGCCCCGGGGCGACCGGGGACCCCTCCGAGGCGATCGCGAACGGTAGCGGTACCGCCAACCCCGCGGCGGTCGGCGTCATTGTGCTTCGGCTCGGGAGAGCCGGGGAGGATTACGCGGGTATCGGTAAGGAGACGATCCACCTGGACGGCCGGCCCGCTCTCTTCGACCAGGTCGGTCCCTTCGGCAACCCCTCCGCGGACTCCGATCGCACCCGAGTCACTCTCGGGACGAAACGACTCCTCTTCGTCCTCTTCGAGGGAAAGGACGAGCCTCCGGCGGAGATCGAACGCCGGCTCAACGCCTGCCGGCAGATCATGCAACGACACGTGGGCGGCCAGGCGGACGACTGAGTGTCTTTCTCCCCGGGCCGGGAGGTTTCTTCTCAAGCAGGAGGAAGGTGCCGACGATCACTCTCTCGGGGCCGGTCGTCCTCGGGACATCCGGCCCGTGCTGAGACGAGGGTCCGTGGTATCGAGTCACCTCTACTGGGGTGGTTCGGGTCAACCATCAAGAGCGACACCAAGGAACCGCCTCCGAGGTTTGCATCCGCTTCGCGCGACTGAGTCAACGCCGGAGCCCCGGACCCTCTTTCTCACCCGTTGCCTCGTGAAAGCGCTGCGGCCGGCCCCCCGGGGCCCGGCCCCCCGCGGGAAGGGGGCGGGGGCCCCCCCCCGCGCCCCCCGATAACGGGGGGGGCCCCCCCCCCGGCCCCCGCCCCCCCGCGCTTCATGGCATCGTCTCACGCCGCCGGCGCCCCGCTACTCCTCGAACCGGCCACCTAAGTGCCGGGCCAGGAAGCGTTCGGCCTCCGCGTAGAACTTCAGGCGGTTCTCCGGACGCACGAATCCATGCCCCTCGTCGGGGAACTCGAGGTACTCGACCGGCTTTCCCTTCTTCTGGAGCGCGTCGCGGATCTGGATGCTCTCCTCCCGGTTGACCCGGGGATCGTTCGCGCCCTGCGCGATGAAGAGCGGGTCCTCGAGTCGATCGATGTGCGTCAACGGGGAACGGGCGAGCAGGAATTCCCGGTCCTTCTCCGGATGGCCGACGCGTTGGTGGAGAACGGCGATCATCGGTGCCCAGTACGGCGGAACGGTGTTGATGAAAGTGATGAGGTTCGAGGGGCCGACCATGCTGACTCCGCAGGCGTAGAGCTCGGGAGTCATCGTCAGGCCGCACAGTGCCGCGTACCCGCCGTACGACCCGCCGTAGATTCCGACCCGCTTCGGATCGGCGATCCCCTGTTCGATCAGCCAGGCCACGCCGTCGGAGATGTCATCCTGCATCTTGCCGCCCCACTCGCGGTCGCCGGCGTTGACGAACTCCTTGCCGTATCCGGTAGAGCCGCGGAAGTTGACCTGCAGGCAGGCATACCCCCGGTTGGCGAGCCACTGCGCCTCGGGGTGGAAGCCCCAGCTGTCGCGATACCACGGGCCGCCGTGCACATTGACGATCGCGGGTAGATTGCGGCCCGGCAATCCGGGTGGAAGCGTCAGGTAGCCGTGAATGGTCCGGCCATCCCGGGCCTTGTACGAGACCGGCTTCATCTCCGCCAACGGGAGTCCGTCGAGTTCGGGCCGGTGGCTGAAGAGGAACTCCCCTTTCCGCGTGGTCGTGTCGTAGGAGTAGAAGGCGACCGGCCCGCGATCCTGGGTGAACGCGACCGTCCAGATGCGGTCGGCGTTGTCCCGCCCGGTGATGGCGAGATCGCCTGGATTGAGTTTCCGCAGCGTGTCGAAGTGCGGCTGGATGGCCGGATCGAGGATCGTCCAGTCGCGGCGGGCGCGATCGAAGGAGACCGCCTGGATGATGCGCGTGCGCGGGTGGCGCAGCACCGACTCGACGTCGTAGATCGGATCACTGGCCACAACCTTCTGCTCGCCGGTCTCGAGATCGTAGGACCGCAACTGCGCGGCATTGGCGCCGCTGCTGGAGGTGTAGTAGAAGGTCCGGTTGTCGTTGGCGAAGGAGTGAATCTGCGTGCTCATCATGTCTTCGCTCGCGACCTTGATGATCTCGACCCAGTCACGCCCGGAGCGTTTCTGGATCGAGAAACCGCCGTCGGGCGTCGGGACCGACGCGAGACGCACGGTCAGGGTGTTGTCGACGCCCCAGTCCATCGCTCCGAGGTCGTTTTGCAGTTCCAGCGTCCGTTCGCCGGTGCGGAGGTTCAGTCGGTGAATGTCGTGAAGCTGCGGGTTGCGGTCGTTCAGTCCGATCAGGATCTCGTCCGGGATGTCCCGGTTGACCGCGATGATCTGCGCCATCACCCCCGTGAAGGGAGTGAGATCGCGTGGTTCGCCTCCCGTGGCGGGAATACTGTAGACGCGCCAGTTCTCGTCGCCGTTCAGATCCTGGAGGTAGAGGATCTGGTCACCGTTGGGAGCCCAGAAGTAGGCCATGACTCCGCGGCCGCGGTCGGCCGTGATCGGCCGATCGTCCGCCTGTCCGAGCGAACGGACCCAGATGTTCAGGACGCCCTCCACCGGAGCGAGGTACGCCAGGCGCGTTCCATCCGGGCTCAGGCTGGGATTGGCGCGAACCGGGTTGCCGAAGAGCACCTCGCGCGGGATCAGCTCCGGAGGAGCGGCCGCGAGCGCGACGGCGGAGTGCGCGAGGAAAAGGATCGCCGTCACGGCCCAGGCGAGAAGGATGGCCGCGAGAGCGACGACGGGCAGCGAGCGATCGGTGCGCCGCAAGACTGTCGCGACGGGCCGTGGCTTCCGAAGGCGGGCGAAGCTCGAGATGGGGTCAGAGGCGGCCGGGTCGGCACCGGCGAAACCTACTCTGGACATCGTGGTCGGTCCTCCTGCGTGGTAGCACCCGCTCCGGCAACCCGGCGTCTGTCCGTCCTGTCCGCCGGCCGGAGATCAAAGCTCGTACGATGATGGCCGGTAGCGGGTTGCGAGTTGTCGGGGGGAGATCGCGTCGCTTCAGCTAACCACGGAAGTGGTCCCACCCCCGGGGCCCGCCCGTCCGGCTCTCCCATCCTTCGATGCCGGTCACTCGAGTCGAGTCGGGCGCGATGATCTCGCCGATCTCCGTGACCGGGATCCCGGTCGCCCCGGCGATCTCTCGCGCGATCGGGGCCGCCTCGTCGGGGCGGAGAACGAACAAAAGTTCGTAGTCATCGCCGGGCGAGAGGGTCCAGTCGACACGTGAAGACCCGGTGGCCGCGGCTGCGGCCTCGAGATCCGGGTCGGAGGGAAACCGTGCGGGGTCGATGCGGGCCGAGACGTCGCTCCGCTCGCAGATCCGCGTCAGATCGCCCACCAACCCGTCGCTCAGATCGATCACGGCCGCTACCCCCTTCAGGCCGGCGAGCATCCGACCGGCCCGGAGCCGTGCGTTCGGCTCTAGAAAGGCGTGGAGCAGGGACTTAGACCAGGGGTGCTCCGATTCGAAAGTCGCGATCGCGCGGCCGGGCTTCTGGTCCGGGTGTGGCGGACCGGAGCGTCGCTCGATCTCCCGGAGCAGGGTCAGACCCGCCGCGGCGCGCCCCGGGGAGCCGGTGCAGAAGATCCGGTCACCCGGACGGGCGCCATCCCGGCGCAGCGCGGATCCCGTCTCGACCCGGCCGATCAACGTGATGTCGCAGAACCAGTCGGGCCCGGCGCCGGTCAGGTTCCCCCCGATGATGCGCGCCGCGCTCCCTTGCAGGGCATCCAGGAACCCGTCGTACAGCCCATCGACGAAAGAGACGGACAGAGTGGAGGGCAACCCGAGCGAGACCAAAGCGTGTCTCGGTTCGGCCCCCATCGCCGCGATGTCGCTGAGGTTGACCGTCATGGCGCGACGACCGATCGTCCGCGCCGACATCCACCGGGGAAGGAAGTGACGGCCGGCAACCTGGGCGTCGCAGGTGACGACCAGGTCCCACCCTGGTTCGGGGCGGAGGACGGCGGCGTCATCCCCGATTCCCAGGAGCAGGTCGGCGTCGCGTGGCGGGCCGGCCGTAGACCCACCCTCCCGGCTCTCGACCAGGCGGCGAATCCGCTCGATGAGCCCGAACTCGCCCAGCTCCGCGATCGTGGTTCGTTCGTGCATCGGTCTCCTGTACCCCCGCGGGGGATCCGCCGCAGAGCTTGGGATCCGGGGCCTCGCGCGCCGCTAGGCTCCGTTTCGGGCGCGATGCAGGATCCCCCGCAGGCGCGCGACCACGGCCGCGGGATCGTCCGCGAGGCAGACTGCCCCCAGGACGGCGACGCCGTGCACGCCGGTGGCCAGCACCGACTCGAGGTTCTCCGGTCCGATGCCGCCGATCGCGATGAGTGGGAGCCCGGCGTCACGGACGGCACGGGCGAGGCCGTCGAGTCCGAGGACCGGACCGGTGTCCCGCTTGGATCCGGTGGCGAAGACCGGTCCGATGCCGGCGTAGTCGGCGCCGTCGCGGCGTCGCGCGGCTGCCTCCTCGGTGTTGTCCGAAGATCCTCCGATGATCCGATGGGGTCCGAGGAGATCCCGCGCGATCGGGATCGGCAGATCGTCGTCACCCAGATGAACGCCGTCGGCGTCCGCCGCGATCGCGACGTCGACGCGGTCGTTGACCACGAGGGGAATCCCTTTTCGTCGGCAGAGTTCGCGTAAGGCGACCGCTTCCGTCACCATCCGTCGCGTTGCCCCCCCCTTGGACCGGTACTGGACGGTATCCGCTCCCCCGGCGAGGGCGGCCTGGGCCAGGTCGAGGTGGCTCCAGCGGTCCTGCAGCGATGTGTCGGTCAGGATATGGAGCCGGCCGACCCGCGTCATGACGGCCGGCCTTCTCCCGCATCCCGCAGGAAGAAGAAGTGGTCCGTCGGCCCGTGCCCGTGTCCGATCCGGAGACCGTGACGGATCGCCCCTTCGATGTACCCTTTGGCGTTGGCGACCGCCACGTCGAGGTCGACGCCGCGGCCCAGCCAGGCGCAGATCGCGGCAGAGTAGGTACACCCGGTGCCATGGGTGGAAGACGTCTCGAAGCGCGGTCCGGAGAACTCGCGGCGCCGGCCATCGCGATCGAAAAGGACGTCGACCGCGCGATCGGCGTCGAATCCGGCCCCCTCGAGATGTCCTCCCTTGATCAAGACTGCGCGTGGACCGAGATCCAGGATCCGCTCCCCCGCCTCGTCGAGCGCCGCACGGCTTTCGATCTTCAGGCCGGACAACAACTCCGCCTCGTACCGGTTGGGCGTGACCAGGGTCGCCAGGGGCAGGAGAGCGGATCGAACCTCGTCCACGGCCTCCGGCTTCAGGAGCGCGAAGCCGCTCTTGCTGATCATGACCGGATCGACGACGAGCGGGGGCGCCGCCGACCGCGCGCGCCAGAACGAGGCGACGGCCGATACGATCGAAGCGGACGAGAGCATGCCGGTCTTGGCGGCGGCCACCTCGAAGTCCTCGAACACCGCCTCGAGTTGGGCCTCGATCAGATCGACTGGAAGATCGTGGGCGCGGGTCACGCGCACGGTGTTTTGCGCCGTGATCGACGTCAGCACCGACAGGCCGAAGACGCCGTTGGCGTGCAACGCCTTCAGGTCGGCCTGAATCCCCGCGCCGCCGCCCGAATCCGAGCCGGCGATCGTGAGGCACTGCGGGAGGGTACGGTCTGCCTGGTCCATGAACTCAGAGCGTAACGCCGGTCCGGGCGCTCAGTCCATCCCCTTCCCCCAGAAGAGGATCGCGACCCCCGCCACGGCGACCATCGCGCCCAGGACCGCTCGCAGCGACACCCGCTCCCGTTGCAGCAGGACGACCGCGGGAAGGACGAAGACCGGCACCATCGACATGATCGTCGAGGCGATTCCGGCCTGGGTGTGCTGTACGGCGACGAGCGAGAGCCAGATCCCGACGACCGGACCGATGATCGAGGCCACGAGCAGGGCGACGAAGACCGATCGCGGCCGAAGAAGGCTACCGGCCTCGAGGGCGCGCCGCGAGAGTGCGAAGAGGATCCACACCCCGGCTGTTCCCGCCGCCATGCGGATCGCCGAAGCCTGCAGGGGGGAAATCCCTCCGGCCATGCCGGCCTTCGACATCACGTAGCCGATGGCCTGCCCCAGCGAGGCGAGAGCGCCCAGCATGACGCCCCGGATGCGATGTCCGCGCGGAGTGCTTTCTCCTGATCGTTCCAGCACGACCCAGGTCACGCCGGCGAGCGTCACCAGCATCCCGGCGAGCGCCTTTGGTCCGGGAACCTCACCGAGGTAGAGCGCTCCCAGAATGGTCGTCATCGGCGGGGTCAGGGTGACCAGCAGGGTGGCCAGGCGAGGTCCGAGCATGCCGAGCGAATGGAAGTAGGCCCAGTCGCCGATCGTCAGGCCGATCCACCCGGAGAGCGCGAGCACGCCGACCGAGCGCCGATCCGCCGTTACGAGCCAACTCCCGCCCGAGGTGAGAAGGATGAGGACCCAGAAGACCAAAGTCGCGAAGGTGAGCCTCGCAACATTGAGCCGGAACGAACCGATATGCTTGACGACGTAGCTGAACAGCAGCGAGGTGCCGGTCCAGCAGGCAACGGTGAGCAGAGCCGCGGTCTCTCCCAGGTGGCGCATACCGCGGCATCATAGCGGGTGGGAAGGCCCGAAAGAACGAAAGGTCTTGCCCCCGCGTGATGGCCAGCAGGCCCTTACCGTTCAAGAGAGCAACCCGGGTGAGCAGATGAGCGGGGTCCGTTCAGATCATCTCGGCGATTCGCCGGGCCGTCCTTACCGGGACGGAGAGGTAGACCGATTCTCCTTCGTCATCCGCCTGGATGATGATGGTGCGGTCGCGCTTCGTGATCAGAACGCGCGCGTCCGCGTCTTCGACCCGGACGAGATCGCAGTCGGGCAGGTCTTGAATCTCACGCAGCAGAGCGCGAACCAGTTGCCGGTCGTGATCTCGCAGCACGCCGTCGGGGCCGAACGGGGCGCCCGCGTGCCGGGCGATGGGAAGCCCGGCGTGGACGAGAACAGCCGGGATGCGGAGGCGGACGTCGCTCCCGCCGGGGCCATCCTCGCGGACCTCGATCTGGATCATGCCCAGGCTCTGCACCCAGGCGCCGACGGCTACAACCGTCAGGCAGAACCCGAGGGCGACGCCCCCGAGGATATACAGCAGCTTTCGACTCTGGCTCGGCATGGTGACACCCCCGAAGGATCAGTCTGTCCCGCTGCGTTGATCGATCCAGATGTGGATCCGGGTTTCTTCTTCGTCTTCCACGACGAGGATCTCGCCGCCGTCACGCCCCATCGCTTCGATGACACGCGCCAGGTCGTCCGAGTCGAGCTGATCCCGCGCCATGGCGGTCGCCAGCTCCAACGGAACGCGCACCAACGTCGTGCTGACCTGGCCGCTTCCCTCTCCGCGATGACGCCGGGCGGGCGGATCGTCATACTCAAGGACTCGAACCTGGAGTTGTCCATCGCGGCGTGAAGCCCAGGCTTCTGTGTCCGGATCGTCGACCGGAACCGCGATCTCCTCCCCATCCCGGGCGTCCTTGAGGCGATCCAAAATGGCGGCCAACTCCTCGTGCTCGACCCCGTGATCGGCGATCGAGAGGCGAGCGTGCCGGTCGTCATCGGCCTTCTCCAGCAAGGGGAGCACGGTCATGACGAGGGAGACGGGGACGGTGACCGTCACCTGCTCGTCGTCCCCCCCCGTCTGGTCGATCCGAACGTGGAGGTAGCGAGTGCTGTCGCCGGCGAGGGCGGCGGAGGCGAGGGCGAGCAAGAGGCTAACCAGGACCAGGATACGTCGGAGCATGAGAACCTCCCGGGCAGGCGGCGACTTGGAACACCAGGGGGATACGCAGGCGCCGGGGAGGGGGTTGCGGGCAAAGCCGACCGCGGGATCAGCCGGCGGACCGGATCGCTTCGTCCTCCGCCGGGTAGTCGAAGGCTTCCGGGTCGATCCGGGCGGGGGGATGCGCCCGTTCCCACTCGATCGTTCGATGGAGGGCGACCTCCGGGGGGTGCTGCTCGGCGTAGCCCAGCTCCGCCCGGATCCGGCGCGTGTCCACCACCAGGTCCTGCGCCGTGTTCATGTCGTTGGCCAGGTGCTTCGGCGTCTGATTCGGAGGGAGCACCAGGACACGTCCGTTCCACCCGGCGGCGCGGGCGACCGTGGCCGTCCACTCGGCCTGCGTCGGCGCATCCTCTTCGGCCACGTTGTAGACCCTCCCCGCGGCGCACTCGTCGGTCACAGCGAGGGTCACCGCATGGGCCATGTCTTCTACGTAACCCTTGCTCCATCGCCACGACGCCATCCCCTCGTCCAGCAGGATCGCCGGACGTTGGTCGTCCATGCGCTTGATCAGCGGATAGAGTCGGTGCTGGCGGTCGCCAGGGCCGTAGACCATGGGGAAGCGCAGGATCGTGCCCGGAATCCCCGGTTCGCTCAGCAGCAGGCGCTCGACCAGGATCTTGTCGTAGTGAAAGTAAGCATCATCGGGGCCTTTCACACGATCGCGATAGGGGAAGAGCCTCGTGCGCAAGGGGGCGTTCTCGCCGAGCGGAACCGGGTCGGGAGGTCCCGCCTGCTGTCCCAGCAGCCGGCCGTAGGCGCCGTAGACGTCCTGGCTACTTATGCCGACGACCCGGCGGGCCACGCCTCGGAAGACCTCGAGGCAGGTCCAGGCGTCCTGGGCCGTGATCAGGATCATGTGCAGGACGACCTCGGGGGAGAACGAACGGAGTTCCGCCGCGTGATCAAGCAGATCCTTCCGGTCACCCTGAAATCGGATCACTTCGCGCGGCAGTTCGGCCGTCGCCTGCCCCCGATGGAAGACCGCCACCTCGTGTCCGAGGGCAGAAAGCCGGCGCACGATGTGCGGACCGGTGAAGGCGGTGCCGCCGAGAACGAGAACGCGCATACCGCTCCTCTCAAGCCGCCCGCTCGTCCTCCGGCACGAACTCGTCGGGGAGTCGGATGGCGAAGCTGCACCAGGGATCGCCCCGGAGGACCGTTTCGACGACCTCGGCTTGCAGCGGGCAGCCCAGCACCACCTCCCAGTAGTGCTTGTGAAATCCCGCGCTGCACTGGCAGAAAGTCGGGGAGACCTGTGCGCTTCCGGTCCGCAGAGCATCCCGCACCCAGGGGCAATGGCAGTAGTAGTACTGGCGCTCGCGGTCGTTCGTCGCCGCGAGGTAATCGCGCGTCATGTAGGGGATCTTGGTCTCGATGAGGCGACGGCCCAGACGCACGCCCCCGGCGACATCCGGCCGGTTGCGCACGAACTCGACGACCTCCGGGGTGATCGGCTGGGTGAAGTAGAGCTTGTCCTCCTGCATCAGTCGCTCGAGATGAGCGACCTGCTCCTCCCGCCGCCGGCGGAGGAACTCGTCGAGATTGCCGGCAGCCAGGAACTTCCTCCGGTCTTCGAGGTGCGGTTCGTCCGGCAGCACCCGCAGGCTGTCGCTCAGGATCTCGCGGCAACGGGCCTCGCCCAGCATCGCCTCCATGCGCTTCATGACAAGGGCGGTGATGATGGGGCGCTCGGTCACGGGCGCGCCGAGGAGGGGGATCTCGACGCCTTGGAAGACGGCGTCCCGCGCGGCCGCGCTGACACGTTCTCCGAGGCGCTGATGGAGCCGGGCCAGCGCCTCGCTGCCATCGAGGAGCTCGACGACGGCGACGAAGGCCTCGTGGGCCCGCCGAAAGTGGAAATAGGAGGCGAGCCCGATGAAGGTCTCCTGTTCGTTGGCCCGGCGGCGGATCAGGTCCGCGGCATAGGCGCGCAACTCCTCCGCAGAGGGGAGCGGGCGGTCAGGGGACGGCCGCGCGGCAGGATCGGGGTCAGGACGGCCCGGTGATGCGCTCCGGGACTCCAGAAAGCGCTCGAATTCGGCGGCGGCCGCGGCGAAGCGCTCGATCCGCTCCGGCGCCACCTGGCGTTCTTCGAGATGAACGCGAAAGGTCGCCAGGTCCATGGTTCCCCTCCTGATCAGGTCCCGGCGGCCGCTCCTCGGATCTCCGCCGCGACCAGCATCATGGCACGCCCACCGGCGCGACGTAGACCACGAACTCGTCCTGCCCGTCAACCCCCACGACTCGGTCCATCCTGGCCTGGTCGTAGGCCGCGATGGCGCAGGTGCCTGCGCCGATCGCCGTCGCGGCCAGGTAGAGGTTCTGGCAGACGTGTCCCGCGTCGAGTGCGATGACCTTGTGGGCCGCCAGGCCGTAGCGCCACTCCATCCGGTATGGGACCGCCGTCCAGATGAAGGTGGCCGCGCAAGCGCCGGCAAAGACCTGCCCCCGGCACCCTTCGATGATCTGCTCCTCGAGATCCGCGTCCTCCTTCACCCGGACCAGTTCGTGCTCCAGGGGAAGGTAACGGTACAGCCCGGTCGCGATCCCTTCGACCAGTCGGCAGTGGAGATAGGTCTCCAGCGCATGCCGGTTGCCGGCCGAAGGAACGTTCCGCACGGCGAAGGGACCCCGTCGCGCACGGATCCCCTGGGTCGCCCAGAGCAGGAAAGAGAGGCCCGTACTCGTGAGCGGGGTATCTCCAAAGTCCCGCACACTTTCGCGACGGCGGATCGCTTCGATCACGGGCACGGAACCGACGCCAAGCGCCTCGAACTCCGCGGGAGCGGGGAGCGCCACCCGGAGCGCGTCCGGGGCGGCCGGCTGCTCGACCGGGGGCATCGGCAGGCCGCGCCGTTGATCAGACCGGGAGAAATCGACCCGGTCCCGAATGTCGTCCTTCAGGAAGGAACGAAAGAGTTCGAGCGGTTCGTCGGGCAACCAGGACGGCAACGGCATGGAGGTCCTTTCCGCACCCTGCTAGAACCCGAGGATCTTCCTCACCATTTCCGGGCCGTTCTCCCAGATCACCAGCACCACTCCCATGAGTGACTCGCCGGCGATCACGCCGGAGGCGACCGGGAAGGTGAAGTCGGCCGCGAGCGTCGGACGCTG
Organism: uncultured bacterium; assembly: GCA_964371055.1. Taxonomy (GTDB): domain Bacteria; phylum Eisenbacteria; class RBG-16-71-46; order CAIMUX01; family CAIMUX01; genus CAYJLF01. Next base: position 148,544 of record CAYJLF010000009.1, read on the forward strand.
CTTCTCGAACCAGGCACCGATGACCGCGCCGATGAAGAAGAGGAGCCCGTAGTACCAGTGGAACGTCCAGGCGAGTCCCAGCCCGGCCGGCGACGGGATCCACTTCGCCTTCTTCGGGAACGCCCTGGTGAGGAGCGGCAGAATGAGACCCAGCAGGCCGCCCACGGCGATGAACCAGACCTTCACCGGCTCCAGCGAGGAGAGTCCGCGGCTGAGCGCCTCGGCGACCGCCTTCCAGGTCTGCGCGGCGGGCGCGGGGAACTGATCGCCGCCCAGCACGGACGCATCCGGCACGAGGATGCTGAAGCAGAGGACCGGAACCAGCGTCCCGACGAAGATCCCGGCGAACTGGGCGATGAACTGCTTGCGGGGATTCGCGCCGAGCAGGTATCCGCTCTTCAGGTCGGTCAAGAGGTCGGCCGATGAGCCGGCGCAGGCCGCCGTGATGTTGGCGCTCATCAGGTTGACGTTCATGTTCCCGGGGCTGACCGCTCCGAAGGTGAGCTGGGTGATCTTCCCCATCGCGCCGACCGGCGTGGTGTCGGTCTCACCGGTCACCCGGCAGGCGACGAGCGCCAGGGCGAAGGAGAGGAGCACGGCAAGGAGCGTCTGCCAGTAGGGCATCCCGAAGGTGATGTGCCCGAGGATGGCGAGTCCCGCGAAGCCGAGGCCCTGGCCCAGGAAGAACCAGGAGGGGGGAGTTTCGATCGCCTTCAGCGGATCGTGGGTCTTCTTTCCCCCCCGACGGAACATCTCGCCGATGCCGCTGAACGCGCGGACCGCACTGCGCCACTGCAGCCCGAAAGCGAGCAACCCCGAGGTGACCATGCAGGCGGTACCACCCCAGAGGGTCCAGCTGACGATGTTCCGGTAACCTCCTTCGGGCGCGACGAGGCCCGCGTTCTGCAGCATCGGCGCCGCGATCATCCAGCAGGTGATGCTGCCGATCAGCATCGACACGCAGACGCGCAACCCGGTGATCGCGCCGGCGGCGATGAACATCGGCTCCCAGGAGAAGAGGACGGTGCGCCCCATCCAGGCGGCGCCGAAGACCTTCTGATTGAGGTGACCGACCCACGTGCCGATCATGAGCGGCTCGAGCGAACTGCTGATCCGGACCAGCCCCTCGGTCCAGAACTTGCTGACCAGGCCGAAGAACCCGGCCCACGCGAGAGCGCGCGCGGACATGATCCCTTTCGATCCCTTGGAGTGCAACGCACGCAGCGTCTCGGCCGCGGCGATACCGCTGGGGAACCGGAGTTGTTCGGTGTTGATCATCTGCCGCTTCATCGGGATCGCCATGGTCACGCCCAGAAGCGCCAGGCAGAAGACCCAGGCCATCATGAGCGGCACCGGCATGGAGGTTCCGTTCAGCAGGATGAAGGCCGCGAAGGCGGAGACCAGCGTGCCGCCGGTCGAGTACCCGGCGGAGCTGGCGGTCGACTGCATGCAGTTGTTCTCGAGCACGGTCATCGGCGTGCGAGCGAGACGGATCTTGTAGAAGAAGGTCCAGATGGCGTAGGAGAGGATGCAGGCGGTGATGGCGACGCCGAATCCCCAGCCGGCCTTGAGGCCGATGTAGAGGTTGGTCAGCGAGAGGACGCCACCCAGGACGGAGCCCATGAGGACCGCGCGCCACGTGAGCTGCAGCATACTGTCGCCGCGACCACGATAGACCTGCTCGTACCACTGCAGCTCGATCTCTTCGGGCGTGCCCTTGAACCCCTCGATCGGAAGTTTGTCGATCTCTTCCTCCGGGCCGTGGTGCCCACGGGCAGGGTCCTGTGTCCTTGCGCTCATGCCATTGACCTCCCCTCTGGAGGCGGAGCCCCCGCCTCGCCTGCCCCACGCCGATGTCAGGCCGGCACGCCCGGATGCCCCGCGCGCCCGGACGATGCCGGCTGCTCCGCGCGATTCGGTCCGGGCCCGCGCCCGACCGGCGCATCCTACGCGAGAGGGGGCGTCTCTCCAAGGGGGGGCTTGGGTCGGCGGCGGATCGGATCTCAGGAACCACCGATGGGCCGCGTCCGGCAGATCCCGGGGCGCGGCCCGGAGGCAGGAGCTATGCCGAGTGGTACGCCACGGCCCCGGTAGGGAAGATGCTTTTCATCGACACGGCATCGGACGGCTCGAGGTCGACGGTTGCTTCGTGATGCTTGCCTCCCTCTCTGCCGGCGAGCACGAAATCTACATCGCCACGGAGTTCGGCGAGCCCAAGAACATGGAGAGTATCGTCACTCTCCACCTCACCGTGACGGGAAGCGGGCAGTAGCTGGCTGCGGTCACTCCGAGCCAGCCGCGCTCGAAGCGCCGATCGACCGATTGCAGCGCGGCGCCGGCGTCAAGGCAGGGCGCCGGCGGACACCATGGAACGACGCAGCACGAGCCGCGCCACGGTTCCTTCGGTTTCAACTGAGGAGGCACAATCGTCAGGATCTCCGACACTCTGCATCACACCCGGTCTCTGTTCCGCCGCAATCAGTTGACTCGCCCGGCGTGCGGGGTTCGCTTCTCCGGCGGAGCCTTTGCCGACACTGTTGGGCGCGTACCGGCATGCGATCGGCCGTCTCCGGATGGGCAGTGCCCCGTAGGGTCTCACCTTAGGTCTGCCAACCATCACGGGCTGCCGTTGGTCCGGATCTTGCGGAGCGCCCTCGGGTGAGTCCGTAGCTAATCCCGTGCCGGTTACAGGCCGCGTCAGGACGGCAATCTCCAGGGTCGGCCCCCGAGCGGGGAGCCATCTCTGTACGTTCGCTGACTCCGGCGGCACGGCGGAGGGCAAGCCGATGAAACGCTTGGACGTTCGGCAGGTACTGCTCGGATTGAGCACGTTGCTCCTGGCTGTGACATCCGCGCACGGTACCTACACGGTGTACCAGACCGGGTTCGAACCGCTGGCCTTCTCGACCGGGAATCTCCACGGACAGGACAGCTGGAGCACCTGGGGTATCGCTTCCCGCGTCACGGTGCAGGATGCGGTGGCGAAAAGCGGCCTCCAGGCCGTGAAGATCGACCGTTCGTATCATGATACGGCTGCATACGAGGGCGCCATACGCGGCTACGGGTATGATGCCCTGAATCAGGTCATTACCCTCCGTATCGATGCCCTGCTCACAGCTCCTGCGAACCAGCAGTACTCCCACTGGACGGTCCTGGACGCTTGGTTCGGGGACGAGTTCGTTCACATCAACGTCGATTGGACGGGACAGATCTACGTCTGCAACCTGGGACCGATTCGGCACGACACGAGCGCGTGGATCACGCGGAATGCGTGGAACAGCTTCCAGCAGGTACTCGACTTCCGGTCACGGATCGCCACGGTCTACTACAACGGCGCGGAGATCTACTCGGGCGCGTTCGGGGGCTCGAGCAACGTGGTCGAGAGCGTCGCGTTCGCGGGCCAATGGGACTACACCGACGACATCGGTTACTTCGACAACTTCTCGATGAGGTCGGATGTGCCGGAACCGTCGGCCGTCGGACTCGTGAGCCTCGCGATCGGCGCCGTGCTGCTGGGCTGTTGGCGGCGCCGGCGCTGATCCCGGCGTGCGGCGAGGGCTGCCCGTGATCTCCTTCACTGAGTCCGGACACACCGAAACCCGTAGTTGGGCACCGTGAAAGATGGGTAGTGGCTGAGCCGGGCAGCAGAGCGGAGGACGCCGGCGGCGTCGGGGCCCCAGGAGCCGCCGCGCAGGAGCCGTAGCGAGCTGCTCTCCGGGCCTGGGGGATCGGTCACCGGGGCCGTGCCCAGGTTGCATACCCACCAATCATTGCACCACTCCCACACGTTCCCCGCCATGTCCGAGAGACCCAGCGCGGCCGGCGCGTGTCGATAAACCCCCACCGGAGAGGTCCAGCCGACGCAGTGATTGTCGGGATAGAAATTCGCGCGGGTGCAGTCGGGCGCTTCATTCCCCCAAGGGTAGATCCGCTCGTCGTCCCACTGCGCCGCGTATTCCCACTCCGCATCCGTCGGCAGGCGGTAGCCCTCGGCGCCGTAAGGGTCTCCGCCGTTACAGGCCCAGTCACCGCTGTGCTGGTAGGCCCGCGGGAGGCCCGACTGCAGGCTTAGCCAGTCGCAGTAACGCGCGGCGCCATACCAGGTCACTTCCTTCACGGGATGGTGTGGGTTGATCCCGTGGCCGACATCGCGGAGCGTGAAGGTCCCGTAGCTCCACGCGATCTCGCCGGATCCGGACAGGCGCAGAAGCTCTTCGGTGCTCCCGTCCAGGTTGTCCCGCACCGACGTCGCGGTCGCTGTCACGTACCCGTGGTCGAACGCCCACTGGACGGCCTCCAGGTACTCCTGGTTCGTCACCTCGTGCCGGCCCAGGTAGAACCCCCGGGTCAGGGTCACCTGGTGCTCTTGCGTTCCGCAGGTGGCCGTCCCGTCGCCCATCGTGAAGACGCCGGCGGGGACTGCGACCATCTCGGGGCCGGGTACGCTGAGTGTGTCGTCGAAGAACGTCAGACTGTCAATGTCCGCCACGGGGTACGTGTAGATGTTCCCCCCGCGGTAGATCCGCATCTTCCACTCGCCCTGGCTCACCGTCGCGCCGCAGACCAGCACCAGAGCCAGGACCACCATGATTCGTCGCCTCATGGCAGAAGAACCAGCCGCCGGCTGAGCACGATTCCCGCCGCTCGCAGGTGGTAGAAGTAGACTCCGCCGGCTGCCTTGCGGCCTGCACCATCCAGGCCATCCCAGCGCACCTCCTGGCGGCCCGCCGGGCGTTCTCCGGTCACCAGCGTGCGCACCAGCCGACCGTCGGGGCGGTAGATCCCCAGCTCCACTTTCCCGGCTTGCGGCAGCTCGAAGGCGATCCGCGTCTCGGGCGAGAACGGATTCGGCTGGTTCTGGAACAGGTGCATCGCCCTCACGAGCGCCGCGGCGTCACGCGGATCGTCCGTGCCGGAGAGTTCCCAGAGGAACTCGATTTTCTCGATCGACGCTGCGGGGTAGCTCTCAGAGCCGCCGGTCCACTCCACCACCAGCGTCGCGTCATCCTCGAATCCGATCCGTTCGATCTCGCCGACCGCGTAGACCGCGCTTGCGCCGCCGGTCAGTCGGATAGCGAGCATTGGGTCATCGGCTCGGGCCGAGGGCGGTGTCGCCAGGCAGGCCAGGATCGCCGGGCCCATCCATGCCACCCACCAGGCACGGGAGACCTTCAGTCCTCGCATCTTCACCTCCGTCGTCGGATCGAGCCCACGGTGTCAGCACGCCGGATGCCTGGTCCCGAGAACGTCATGATCAAGTATGACAGGATGGACGATCACACTCAATGGCAGCTGATCGGCGGGTGACGTCGAGACGTCTGTCCCGCCATCGGCCTCACGTCTCTCCCGCCCGGATCTTCCAGCGCGGCCGTCCGCCTTGCGCCTCCAGAGGAGGTCCGGCTAAGGCGCTCTTTCGAGATGACTGCTATGCTGACGGCTGGACGCGAACCGAGCGCGGTCGCGGGGGGCGAGGAGCCCCGGAGGCGCAGCCGAAGGATCGCCGCCGCGGTCGAGTCGCCGTGGCTCAAGGAGGAGATGCGATGGATCGCTACCGGGACCTGGGTCTTCTCATCATCCGGCTGGGGATCGGGATCAGCGTGCTGGCCTTCCACGGCTGGGGCAAGATCACGGCCGGACCGGAGCGATGGGAGAAGCTGGGCGGTGAGATGGCGCACTTCGGGATCCGCTTCCTGCCGACCTTCTGGGGTCTGATGGCGGCGCTGGCGGAATCGCTCGGCTCGGTCCTCATCATCCTCGGGCTTCTCTTCCGCCCCGCGGCCGGAGTCCTCGCCTTCACCATGCTGGTCGCCGTGCTGCGCCACCTGAGCCTGCCGGCCGACGCTCCCGCGTCAGGCTGGGACGGCGCCTCTCACGCGCTCGAGCTCTTGTCGGTCTACCTGGGATTCGTGCTCATCGGGCCGGGGAAGTACGCGCTGGGTCCGAGGTGGAAGTGAGCCGCTGAGTTCACCACAGACCCACCGGCACGACTACATACACGACGGCCGGAGCGGCTGGCGCCGCCCCGGCCGTTTTCCCCACCACACACACCCGAATCTTCGACGCCCTGTACTTCAGCGTCCGGGCCCTGGGTGCGGGCTGGAGGGACGCGGCGCGCGGCCGCGCCTCTCTTTCCCGCGCGTTCGTCCCTTCGATCAGATGCCGATCAGACGACACCCTGGTCGAGCATGGCGTCGGCGACCTTCATGAAGCCGGCGATGTTCGCACCCGTGACGTAGTTGATGAACCCGTCGGGCTGCTTGCCGTGCTTCACGCAGGAGGCGTGGATGCTCTTCATGATCCCGTGCAGCTTCTGGTCGACCTCTTCGCGGCTCCAGGCGAGCCGCATCGAGTTCTGCGACATCTCCAGACCCGAGGTGGCGACGCCGCCGGCATTGGCGGCCTTGCCGAGGCCGTAGAGGACCTTGCTCTTCAGGTAGACTTCGATCGCGTCTGGATCGGACGGCATGTTCGCGCCTTCGGAGACGCAGAAGCAGCCGTTCTTCACCAGAGTCTCGGCCTCCGCCTTGTTCACCTCGTTCTGGGTGGCGCACGGCAGGGCGATATCGCACTTCACGCCCCACGGCCGCTTCCCCTCGTAGTACTCGCAGTTGAACTTCTGCGCGTACTCCTGGATCCGGCCGCGCTTGACGTTCTTCAGGTTCATGATCCAGGCGAGCTTCTCGGCGTCGATGCCGTTCGGATCGTAGATGGTGCCGTTGGAGTCGGAGAGCGTTACGGCCTTGCCGCCGAGGTGGTTGACCTTCTCGACCGCGTACTGGGCCACGTTGCCCGACCCGGAGACGGCCACGGTCTTCCCCTTGATTCCCTCGTTCCGGGTGGAGAGCATCTCGGCCGCGAAGTAGACGCAGCCGTAGCCGGTCGCTTCCGGACGGATGAGCGAGCCACCCCAGTTCAGTCCCTTGCCGGTCAGGACGCCGGTGAACTCATTCCGCAGGCGCTTGTACTGACCGAACATGAAGCCGATCTCGCGGCCGCCGACGCCGATGTCACCGGCCGGGACGTCGGTGTCCGCGCCGATGTGACGCTGCAGCTCGGTCATGAAGCTCTGGGTGAACCGCATGACCTCCATGTCGGACTTGCCCTTGGGGTCGAAGTTGGAACCGCCCTTGCCGCCGCCCATCGGCAGCGTAGTCAGGCTGTTCTTGAAGACCTGCTCGAAACCGAGGAACTTCAGGATGCTCAGGTTGACGGTCGGGTGGAAGCGCAGGCCGCCCTTGTAGGGGCCGATGGCGCTGTTGTACTCGACTCGGTAACCCTTGTTCACCTGCACCTGTCCCCGGTCGTCGACCCACGGCACGCGGAACATGATGATCCGCTCGGGCTCGACGATCCGCTCCATGATTCCGGCCTCGAGATAGTGCGGATGCTTCTCGAGGAACGGCCAGAGCGACTCGGCGACCTCGTGCACCGCCTGGTGGAACTCGGGCTCGTTCGGATTCCGCTGCTTGACGTATTCCATGAACTCAGCGGCAGACTTCCACGCCATGATCCCCTCCTTACTGTCCCCCCCAACCGCCCTAGATCTGGCCGGGGTGTTTGGTGCCAAACCCGATTATTTTCTCCCCACAAGCGACCCGACGCAATCCAGAGAATCTACTACACATCATGAGTCCGGCGGGGGCTCGGAACATGCCCGGAAGCCACACAATGCTTTGTATCGCAATAGGATAGGGCTCGTGTCCGCCACCATGAGACCACCAGTATCTGTGAGGTACGCTTCATCGAAGCCGATCGCTGGGGAAAGCCGCGCTGATAACAGGCGCCGCATGTCCGGCGATTCCCGGCATCGGTCGGCGGACCAGCGGATGACCGTGGGCGCCGGCAGAGACCTGCTGCAGGGAAACGGGCCCGCGGCTTAGAGTGATCCATCGATCCGGCGACCCGATACGGACCCGTTCGGTGCGGGCCTGTCCGGGACGGAACAGCGCGTTGCGTGGAGGGGGGATCATGGAGTTGTTCGAGACCTTGCGTCGGCGCCACTCGGTGCGCGCCTACGTGGGCGACCCGGTCGCCCCGGAGGCGATCGAGCGTATCCTGCAGGCGATCAACCAGGCGCCGTCCGCGGGGGGATTGCAGGCGTACCAGGTCTACCTGGTGAAGGATGTGGCGGTGCGCGAGGCGCTGAGCCTGGCGGCCTACGACCAGCGATTCATCGAGGACGCGCCGCTGGCCCTCGTCTTCTGCGCGGTTCCCGCGCGCGCGAAGCGCTACGGCGAGCGAGGGGCGAGCCTCTATGCGATTCAGGATGCGACGATCGCGGCCGCGTATGCCCAGGTGGCCGCAGTCGCGGAGGGACTTGCGACCTGCTGGGTCGGGGCGTTCGACGAGGCGAAGGCGGGAGCGGCGCTGCACCTTCCCCAGGGGCAGAGACCGCTCGTGATCATGCCGGTGGGCCGCGCGGCCGAGGAGCCGCCGGACGTTCCCCGTCGCCCGTTGGACGACCTGGTGCGGAGGATCTAGCAGGGTGCAGAAGGCCCGGCGCCGCCCTCCAAGAGCGGGCCGGGCCCCATCTTGCTGAACGCAGCCCGTGGCGCTGAACGCGGCGCCGTGATGGCCACCGCGGCGCCGATCAGATCACACCCTTCTCCTTCAACTCCCTCAACTCTGTCTCGCCGAATCCCAGCCGGCCGAGGATCTCCGCGTTGTGCTGTCCGAGGGTGGGAGGCGGAGTCGCCACTTCGCCCGAAGCCTTTTCGAAGAGCGCGGTCAGGCCGAAGACCTCGATCTCGCCGATCCCCGGCACGTCGGTCTTCTGGAGGACGCCGCGGTGTCCCACCTGCGGCTGACGCAGCGCCTGTTCGAGGCTCAGGATCTCCCCGCTCGGGACATCGCGCGCGTTCAGCGCCTCGACCCAGTGGAGCGTCGGCTTCTCCCGCAGCCGGACCTCGAGCAACGGGGTCAGCTCTTTGCGGTTCTTCTTGCGGGTGTCGCGCTCCTGGAAGCGTGGATCGAGCTTGAGCTCGGGGAGCTCCAGCACGTCGCAGACCGCCTCCCACTGCTCCTGCTTGTTGGCCGCGATGTTGATGTGCCCGTCCTGCGTGCGGAAGGTGCCCGATGGGGCGGCGGTGAAGTTGTCGTTGCCCATCACGACCGGCTGCTGGCCGCCGATCAGGAGATTGGCCGCCACCCAGCCCATCAGGGGCATGATCGAGTCGAGGAGTGCTATGTCGATGAACTGACCTTCACCGGTCCGCTCGCGGTGGTAGAGAGCGGCCATGACGGCGAAGGCGGCGTTCAATCCGCCCACCGTATCGCAGACCGGAAATCCGGTGCGGAGCGGGTTGAGTCGTTCGTCTCCGTTGACCGCCATCTCCCCCGACAATCCCTGGATGATCTGGTCGTAGGCCGGCTTGTCGGCGTCAGGACCGGTCTGCCCGAAGCCTGAGATGGCGCAATAGACCAGCTTCGGATTGATCTCCTTCAGGACGCTCCACCCGAGGCCGAGGCGATCCATCACGCCGGGACGGAAGTTCTCGATCACCACGTCCGCTTCCCGGGCGAGACGCTTGAAGATCTCCTTTCCCTCGGGGCTCTTGGTGTTGAGAGAGACCGACTTCTTGTTGCTGTTCTGCGCGAGGAAGCTTGTCCCCATCAGCTTCTTGTTGTACTCCGGCACGATGCCGAGGACGCGCGCCAGGTCGCCCCCCTTCGGATTCTCGATCTTGATCACGTCCGCCCCCATCAGGGCAAGGTGCAGGCTGGCGAAGGGACCGGACAAAACGTTGGTCAGGTCGAGGACGCGCACGCCCTCGAGGATGCGCTTCTTCATCGTTCGATTCCTCCAGGTCTGGTCGATCGGTGGCCGGGGTCGTGAGGCCGATGGCCTCAGTAGCTGACCGGTCCGGTGCGATGGACGCAGCCGGTCATCTCGCGCCCGAAGAAGGCGGCGACATCGCGAGCCACCTGGATGAGCGCCGCGAGGTCGATCTCCCGCCGGCGCTCCTCCCGTTGCAGTCCGTGCACCAGGTCCTCGGTGGCCACGTTGCCGGCGGCGACCTTCGTGAACGGGCAGCCGCCGAGCCCGGCGAAGGACGTCTCGAAGGAGCGGACCCCCGCGCGCCGGGCGGCGTAGAGGTTGGCCATGCCGAGTCCGTAGGTGTCGTGGAAGTGGCAGGTGGCCTGCACCTCGGGATCGAGGCGGAAGATCGCGCCGAAGAGCCGCTCCACCTGTGCGGGATAGGCGTGGCCTGCGGTGTCGGCCAGGCTGATGTTCTTGAGGCCGGCGTCGAGGTACGCGCCGACAATGCCGAGCACGCGCTCTTCGTCGATCCGCCCCTCGAAGCCGCAGCCGAATGCGCTCTGGACCGAGACCTGCACCTTCCGCCCCGCGTCGGACGCGGAGCGGGCCATGGCGATGATCCGGCCCTGCGCCTCTTCCGTCGTCATGCCGGTATTCTTCTGGCTGTGGGTGTTGCTGGCCGAGACGCCCATGCAGAAGAGCTCGACCCCGACCTCCATCCCGCGCTCCAGCCCCTTCTCGTTCAGGACGAGTCCCGAGAGAAGCGCACGATGCGGCTCCTTCGACAGCGTGCGAAAAAGCTCATCGGTGTCGGCCATCTGCGGCACCTTGTCCCCGCGGACGAAGGAGCCGACCTGCACGATGTCGAGGCCGGATTGGACGAGGGCACGCAGCCACTCCAGCTTCTTTTCCGTCGGGACCGCGGTCTTCTCGGCCTGCAGGCCGTCCCGGGGTCCCACCTCGTGGATGAGGATCGTGTCGTTCATCTCCCCCCCCCAGGCGTGATGCGCCGGTCTACTCCGCCCAGCTCGTCGCCATCGGCCCGACCTCGGCCTCGACCGCCGCGAGAATCTCGCCCCGCTTGACCTGAGCCATGATGTTGTTGTGGTCGGTGAAGAGCGGGCGATCCTCGTCGAGATGCTCGACCACCTGCCGGATCGCGGTGCGCGCCGCGCGGGTGCCCCGTCCCGGCGTGAACTCGCGGAAGTCGAGCGCCTGCGCCGCGGCCATCAGTTCGATGCCGATGATGCCGCAGGCGTTCTCCAGGATCTGCTTCGTCTTCAGCGCGGAGTTCATCCCCATGCTGACGAAGTCCTCCTGGTCGGCCGCCGCCGGGATCGACTGCGTATAAGCTGGCTGGCTCAGGATCCGCTGCTCGACCGCCATCATCCCCGCGGTGTACTGGCTGAGCATCATTCCGGAGAACATGCCCGCTCCCTTGGTGAGGAAGGCGGGCAATCCGACCGAGAGGGCGGGATTGAGCAGGCGGTTGAGCCGGCGCTCGCTCAGGACCGAGACCATGCAGATCGCGGCCCCGGTGACGTCGAGCGGAAGGCTGATCGGCGATCCCTGGAAGTTCGCCCCCGTCAGCACCGTGTTCGACTCCGGGAGGAAAATCGGATTGTCGGCGACGCCGTTGAGTTCGATCTCGATCTGCCGGCGCGTCCAGGACATCTGGTCGCGCAGGGTGCCTACGACCTGCGGCGTCGAACGCATCGAATAGGCGTCCTGCACCTTGGTCTTGAGCTTGCCGGTCATGAGGTCGCTCTCCTGCATCACGGTGCGCAGGTTGCGCGCGCAGATGACCGCCCCGCGGAAACCGCGCAGCTTGTGCAACCGCTCGTCGTACGGCTTCAGGTTGGCCATCAGGGCCTCGAGCGTCATGGCGGCGGCGATCTCGGAGTGGGCGATCCAGCGCTCGGCGTCGACGAGGGTGAGGCAGGCGATGCCGGTGATGAGGTTGCTGCCGTTGATCGCGGCCAGGCCGTCGCGCGCGTGCAGGCCGGGGATCGGGACGCCCGCCTGTTCCATCGCGATCCGGGTCGGCATCCGCTGGCCCTGGTAGAAGCACTCGCCCTCGCCCATCAGCGAGAGGGCGATCTGGCTCATCGGGGCGAGGTCGCCGCAGGCGCCGACGCTTCCCTTTTCACAGACGACCGGGGTGATGCCGCGGTTCAGAAGCTCGACGTAGGTCTGCGTGATCTCGGGGCGGCAGCCCGAATGCCCGCGGGCATGGACATTGATGCGACTGAGCATCGCGGCCCGCACATGCTCGATGGGACAGGGGACGCCGATGCCGGCCGCGTGGTTGTAGATGAGGAAGCGCTGGAACTCCTTCACCTGCTCGTCATTCAGCACGATCTCGGAGAACTCGCCGATGCCCGTGTTCGTGCCGTACATGATCTCCCGCGCCTCGAGTTTGCGGTCGACCATGGCGCGGCAGGTCCGGATCCGCTCGACCGCCGAGGGATCGAGCGCGACCGCCTCTCCGTGGCGGGCCACCTGCACGACATCCTCGATCCTGAGGTTCTGACCATCGACGCGGACCATCGACTTCTCCCTTCCGGAGACGACCGAGCCCGGGCGGGCCGTGCGTCCCCCTCCACCCTTCCCGTCGATCCAAGGCAAGTCGACGTGGATTGTAACACCAGGTTCCGGCGCCTGCCACTCGAGCGGGGAGTTTCCCCCCGCGGGGACGACTGGGGTATGATGAGCGCGACGAGCCACCGTCCAGGCCGGGGGGGAGGTGGATGGAAGAATGGGGATGACGCCATGTCGACGACGCTCCGCCCCCGACGCGCCCTCGGTCTTCGGGCGATCACGGTTCTCTCCGCCCTTCTGACGCTCCCCGCGGCTGCCCTCGCGCGCCCGGGCGACGTGCCCCGCCCCTCGACCGCGGCCGGCCCGCTGAGCCCCGATCTCGTTCGACGCCTAGCGGCGGCGTCTCCCGGGGATACGCTCGCGGTTTATCTCTTCCTCGAGGAGCAGGCGCCGATCGACCGGATCCGGCCCGCCCAGAAAGCACGGGGAGCTAGCCGGGCGGAAGCGCACCGGGAGGTGGTGACCGCGCTCATGGATGCCGCGCGCTCGCAGGAGACGATCCGGCGGCGGCTCGATCAGGAGAAGGGGCTCGGACGGGTCGCGAGCGCGGTTCCGTACTGGATCGCCAACCTCATCGTGGTGCGCGCCACGCCCGATGCGATCCAGTCCCTCGCGGCTCAGCCCGGGGTGGCGTGGATCGAGCCGGCTGTTCGCGCCCGGCTGATCGAGCCGGTGTCAGGGTCGCTCGAGTCGGGAGCGGCCGGCGACAGCAGCGCCTCGACGCAGGGCGTCGATCTCGGCGCTCCGATGGGGGCCGGTGTCACCGACGGCGTACGCGCCATCAGGGCCCCGCGCGTCTGGCACGAACTCGGGATCAACGGCGAGGGGCGGCTGGTCGCCAATCTCGACACGGGCGTTGACGGGATGCATCCCGCCCTCGCCTCGCGCTGGCGCGGGGCGCGTCCGGGATCGGAGCCGCGCCACGGCTGGTTCGATCCCGCCGATCCGGCGAGCGAGTTCCCCGTCGACACGCACGGACACGGAACTCATGTGCTGGGAACAATGGCCGGGTTGGGGGCCACCACCAACGACTCGATCGGCGTGGCATGGGGCGCGGACTGGATCGCGAGCAACGGCATTCAGGCCGACACCACGCCGGATGGCGGCGATCCGATCATCGCGGCCTTCCAGTGGTTCGCCGATCCGGACGGTGATCCGGCCACGATCGAGGATGTCCCGGACGTCGTGCAGAACTCCTGGGGAGTCGCCCCGGACGAGCCCGGATACATCGCGTGCGAGGCGCGCTGGTGGGAGGTGATCGACCACTGCGAGGCGGCCGGGGTGGTTGTGACCTGGTCCGCGGGGAACAGCGGCCCGGCCAGCGCGACGATGATCGTGCCGGCCGATCGAGCCAGTTCTCCGACCAACGCCTTTTCGATCGGTGCGGTCATGGCGACCGGGACGAGCTTTCCGTACACCCTGGCGGGCTTTTCGAGCCGCGGGCCGAGCTTCTGCACCCAGGTCGAGGCGGATCGAGTCAAGCCGGAGGTCGTCGCGCCCGGCGTCGACGTCTACTCGAGTCTTCCCGGCGGGGTGTATCGCGGCGGCTGGAGCGGCACTTCGATGGCCGGGCCGCACGCGGCCGGCATCGTGGCGCTGCTGCGCCAGGCCAATCCCGACCTCGACGTCGACACGATCAAGCGGATCCTGATGGAGACGGCCCGGGACCTGGGTCGGGCCGGCGAGGACAACGAGTACGGCTGGGGTTTCGTCGACGCGCATGCTGCGGTGCTTCGAGCGATGCAGGACTTCGGCCGGGTCGAGGGAACGGTCCAGAATGGAAGTACGGGCGGGACGCCGATCGACAGGGCGACCGTGACCTTGCTCGATACGCAGTATCGGTTCCGGGGAGATGCGGAAGGAAGATTCCGTGGAGCGGCCGCGGCCGCGGTCTACCGGGCGGTGGCCGCCGCCTCGGGGTTCGAGCCGGACACGGCGACGATCGCCATCGAGCCGGGCGAGACCATCGACGTCCAGTTCTCGCTCTTCGACAACACGGGACCCGCGATCGAGGCGCTGGCTCCCGCCGCCAGCACCACGGATACCCTCGGACCCTACTCCGTCATCTTCGCGGCGACCGACCCGAGCGGGGTCACGACGGTCGCGGTCCGGTATCGCCTGGGAGACGGGGCGTGGAACGACGCGCCGGTCACCGCCGACCTGGCCAACGAGATCCCACCGACTTTGACCTACCGCGCGATTCTGCCCGGTGCGCCGCCCGGGACACGGATCGCGTACTTCGCCCGGGCCACCGACGGCGCCGCCTTGATCGGGACCTGGCCGCCCGGCGGGGAGGAGGCGCCGGCCCTGCTGGACGTTCGCCGCCTGATCTACCGCAACGGCTTCGAGGTCGCTCCCGATTCGGCCTGGATCGCCGGAGGGACGGAAGACGATGCCGTGGCGGGGTGGTGGGTTCAGGCCGATCCGGTCGGGGCCACCGATGGGGAACGCCTCACGCAGCCGGAGGACGACACCACGCCTGAACCGGGTGTCCTCTGCTTCGTCACGGGGAACGGTTCACCGGGCGGAGCGGCAGGCGAGGCCGACGTCGACGGCGGGTGCACCACGCTCCTCTCCCCCATCTTCGATCTCTCGCGAGAGAACGAGGTCTTTGCCGGGTTCCGCTATTGGTTCGGCATGGGGGGCGCATCGAGCGACGATACGCTCTTCATAGACGTCTCCGCCGACAGCGGCCTGACCTGGCGGCCGCTGGATCGGATCGCGACGGCGGACACGCTCTGGCGGGCTGCCTCGTACCGTCTGGCCGACTCGACGTCGTTGACCGCCGGCGCCCGCTTGCGCATCCGCGCCTGCGACCTGCGCCAACCCGGAGTTCTGGAGGCGGCGCTCGATGACTTCTCGCTCGAGGCGCTCCTCCCTCCGCGCCCCAGGCCGACTCCCCCACCGCCAGTGACGAGGCTCCTCCCGGCCGTGCCGAATCCGTCACGCGGGGAGTGCGCCGTCCGGTTCGAACTGGCCGAGCCGGCTCGGGTGCGGTTGACCGTGTACGACGTCGGCGGCCGTCGCGTCCGTCTGCTGAGCGATGACCGCTTCCCGTCGGGGGGACACGAGAAGGTGTGGAACGGCCGCGACGATCAGGGGCATCGCGCCGCGGCCGGGGTCTACTACGTACGCCTGGAGTCGGGCGGACGACAGGAGTCCCGCCTCGTGGTGTTGATCCCCGCTCGACGGAGTGACGGAGGCCGCTGACGATCGACGGAAGACCGACCGCGGCGCCGGCCGGGAAGGTCAGCCCGGTCTCCGCTCACCGAGCGTTCGCGGGCTTCCGGGCCCGTACTTTGAGAGACGACACCGCGTCGAAGACGGAGCGCTTCTCATCATCGGGTGGCAGGGCCTCCGCGCCGGCGGTGTAGCGGTCCTCCGCGAGGACTTCCACCTCCTCGAACCCGGCTTCCGCGATCATCCGCAGGTAGTCGTCTCGCAGCGAGGCCCCGGCCACGCAGCCGACGTAGAGCTCCAGGTCGTGCTGCCGCTCGGGAGGGAGCGGCTGCAGCAGAACGAGATCGCTGAGGAACATCCGTCCGCCCGGTTTGAGCGCGCGGCAGGCTTCCCGAAAGACGCGGGGCTTGTCCGGTGAGAGATTGACGACGCAGTTGGAAATCACCGCGTCGGCGACGCCGTCGGCGACCGGCAGGTTCTCGATCTCGCCGAGGCGGAACTCGACGTTCGCGATGCCGGCGCGAGCGGCGTTCGCGCGGGCGCGGGAGAGCATCTCCGGCGTCATGTCGACGCCGATGACCTGCCCGGTCGGGCCGACCTTGTGCGAGGCCAGGAAGGAGTCGATGCCGGCGCCGGATCCGAGGTCGAGCACGACATCGCCCGGCCGGAGCGCGGCGATCGCCACGGGGTTGCCACAGCCGAGGCCCAGGTTCGCGCCGTCCGGGATCAGGGCGGCGTCCTCGACCGAGTAGCCAAGCTCCTCGAGCGTCGCTCCACCCTCGCCGCCGCCGCAGCACCCGCCCCCGCTGGCCGCATTGCCGTAGCGCGCGCGGACCTGCGCGCGGATGCCATCATCCGTCTGTGCGATGAGCTCCTGCTTCTGAGACGGCGTGGTCCCGCCGCAGCAGGGGGTGCTGCGCTCTTCCTTCGGACTCGTCGAGCCACAACAGGGAGCCTTGGGATTTCCAGGCCGGTCGGTCGTCATGCCTCGTCTCCTTTCCCCGGTGCGAGGGCCTCGAGCCCCCGCACGAAACGCCTCAGGACCGCCGGATTAGCGCAATAGCAGATCCGCGGCCCCTCCACTTCACCCTGGATCAAGCCGGCTTCCTTCAGCACCTTGAGATGCTGCGAGACCGTGGCCTGCGCGAGTGGCATCACCTCGACGATCGCCCCGCAGACGCACGAGCCGGACCGCACCAGGTGCCGCAGGATCCGCACCCGCGCGGGATGCCCCAGGGCGCGCGCCAGCCGGGCGAGCTCCTCGTCCCCGGTGCGCCGGGCCGGCTTTGGAGCCGATTTCTCTGCCATGCGGGCCTCCATCGTTTATCGTCGATCTACGATAAGAGTAGCGGCCCCGCCGCGACCTGTCAAGGAAGCAGAACGGCCGCCCCCCGCGAGGGAGAGCGGCCGCCCGGGACGCCGGAAATGCCGTCGCGGGGCTACTTGACGACTACCAGCTTTCGCACCTGGGCCCTCGGCCCCTGCTCCAGGCGGCAGAAGTAAACGCCCGCCGGCAGCAGATGTCCTTCCCGATCGCACCCGTCCCACGCGATCGCATGGGTTCCCGGGCTCAGGGGAGCGTCGAGTAGACGCCGGAGCAGCCGGCCCGCCGGATCGTAGACCGACAGTGAGACCGCCCCCGACCGCTCGAGGCTGAACCGCAGCGAGGTCGCGCCCGGCCGGACGGGGTTAGGCATGTCCGCGGTGAAGCCGAACGCCGGATCCTCCGGAGAATCTTCGACCGCGACCGTGCCGATCCGCTTCGGGACGAAACGGATGGCGCGGCCGGCGACCGTCGTGGCGGATCCCGGAGTGTAGTTGAAGAAGTAGGTGTAGAGCAGACCATCGCTGTTATCGGGCTTCTCGATGCCGATCGTGGCGGCACCATCGACGCTGTCGTAGTTGTAGACCGAGGAGTACTGGAAGAGGATGATGCCGTCTCCCGTCTCCGTCGGGTGGAAAGCAGGGTCATAGAAAATCGCCTGGCAGGTCTCGATGTGGGACGAGCTCGTCTCGTTCCGCATCCGGCTCCACTCCACGATCCAGCGATGATTGACGCCGTCATGGAACTGGTACACATGTCCCGGCGTGGTGTTCGATTCACGTAGATCGTCCCAGAAGACCGCGATCACGCCGTCGGGGCCACCCGGGCTGGGGATGGTCCAGTTGCGATAGTCAGTGAGGTAGGTGGCTCCCATCGTGATCCAGCCGTTGCTGCAGATCGTGGCGTGCGTGTAAGTCTGACCATAGTAGGTGAACGGGAACGGCATCGCCACGCTGCGGGACTTGTCCTGGTACTCGCCGAGATCGCCAAGCTGGACCTGCGTGCCGGATCCGCCCAGGCTGGGGTTGATCTCCACCCAGGAGTAGGTCGGATGCTCGGGATAGTCGATATCGGTGTTGTCGTAGGCCATGTAGCCGTAGTCGTCCGGCCCCGTCGGGTCTTCGGGCTGGGCGACGCCGATCGGAATCGAGAATCGGGTCGTGTTCTGGGCGCCGGAATTGTAGGAGACGTTGACCAGGAACTCCGCGAGGTGACCGATGGGACAGTCACCATCCACCGAGATCACGTACGGATGGGCCGTGTTCTCCTGGGTGCCGCCGGGGGAGATGAACGGATAGGTCCGGAAAGGCTCGATCACCGACACGAAATCGCTGAGCGAGATGAGGGCGGCGGTGGGTGACTCGGCGGTGACGTCGCCACCGTTGTAAAGCGCGACGGAGAGGCTGACCGTTTCGCCGGGGTCCGGCAGGTTGTTGCCGCCGGCGTTGGTGAAGTGGTGGGTCGAATACTCGAGCCCGGCGGAGACCACCGGCAGCTCGATGATCGACGTCCAGAAGCGCTCGCCCGTCGTGGCCAGCAGCTCGAAACGGGCCCGGTGGCCATTCGGGGTGCCCGCCGCGACGCTGAAGACGTAGTTCCCGGCCGACCAGGCGGCGCTGCCGGGCCCGATGAGGCCGAAGCTGTCGTTGGCGTCCTGGATCGTCACGTAGGGATCTTCGGTCGACAGCTGAGCGGTGACGTTGTTGGCCGCCTGCTGGCCGAAGTTGCGGAGCTGGATCTTGAGTTCGATCGTCTCGCGCGGATTGATCACCGCGTCGCCATTGCCGTCGCTTTCTCCGAGCTCGTCGTCGTCGATCAGGCTGCCGGTGTACCCGACGTAGACCTCGCTCGTGTTGACCGCCATGGTCGTGCGGTACGGAAGCCGGTCATGCTTGGTCACGGTCAGCTTCATCGTCCCCGCGGTGGCCGGAGGAATGAAGAGCTCGGCCCGACCCTGCGCATTGGTCAGGCCGGTCACCTGCACCTCCACCGCGGCGGTCTGGTAGAGACAGACCAAGGCTCCCTCGGCCGGCTGGCCCCCCTCCGTGACTGTGACGGCGACCATGTTCGAACCCACCGGAACCGTCGTCGGATGCGAAACGCCGAGCGGCTGGGGAACGCCGGTCCAGACTTCGCCGGCCGGATCGCCCATCAGGTTGTTCCAGTGGCTGAACCAGGTCGCCTGGTTCGGCTGGTTGGTGTAGTAGTTCAGGTAGAGATTGACTTTCCCCTGGCTGTGCGCCGCTCCCATCTCATAGGCCTGGCGGTAGAGCAGTCCCTCGTAGGTTCCGAAGGTGTAGCAGTTGTTGTAGCGCGTGTGCGTGCCGGTCGTGGCGGTGCCGACCGCCCCGACTCCTCCCTTCGGCGTGGAGGCGGAGCCGGCGCGGAGGAATGCTTCGCTGCGGGAGGTGCCGCTGGCGAAGGATCCGGTGTCGCAGGTGATGACGATGCAGAAGGGGAGCTTCCAGCCGTTGCTCAGCGCGTAGGTGTTGCTGTTACCCCATCCGCTCACGCCATAGATCCCTCGGTAAGCGAAGACGGTGTCCCCCTGATTGAGGCACGAGGACATTCGGCTGACGAAGGGGGAGTCGAAGACGGTATCGATCTGCGTGTAGGACATCTGGCGCAGGCGCGCCTTGATCCACTGCATCACCTGGACCGTGCTGTATCCGGAGTCGTACGGATCGCCGACCAGGCACGCCCGGGTGTACCACGAGGTGTCGGTCATGTAAGGATTGCTCTCGTAGTTCACCATCTTGGCGACGATCGTCTCCAGTTCGGTCAGGGTGCCGTAGGAGAGGCGGCCGATGTGGGCGTCCGCCAAGAGGTCATTCCCGTCGAGCTGGGTGTAGGGATGATCCCCTTCACCGGTGTACCCGGAGATGTACTCGTAGTGGGTGGCGATCGAGTAGGTGCCGCCCGCGTCTCCGGCCAGGACGATGAACTCGGGCGGGTTCGCCCAGTTGTTGTACGCGCTCTGGATGAACGACTTGATCTGCCCGGCGGAGGTGCCGGTCTCGGCGGTCGTGGCGACGTAGACGGGATACCCCTTCTCCTTGCGCCAGTCGATCAGCGGCTGGAGGCGGGTCAGGACGTTGGCGTCATTCGGCGTGATCAAAAGCCACAGGCCCGGTCCGGCCGCCTGGCCGCTCCGACCGCCGTCGTTCACGATGAGCTGGCGGTACATCCGATCGAAGGAGTCCGTGGCGGGGATCGTGCGGCCGATCCTCTGGTTCAGCAGGTTCTCCCCCGTGAACGAGACTTCGACCTCCATCCGGTGGGCGACCCGCAGCCGTGACTGCGCCGGGTTGTAGGAGACGGGCGAGAAGGTGATCGGAACGACCCGGACGCCGCGCAGGATCGCCGGCTCGCCGACCAGGACGGGGACCTCCCCCTGGAACGCATCCCGCGTGTAAACGTCGGCATCGTAGGCGAAGCCGCTCTCCTCGTCCGGTTGGGCCGGGACCAGGCGGATCCCTTCGTACTCCCCGTCGGTCCGGGAGGTCACGGTGACGCGGACATCGGCGCGATCGGGCACCGAGACCAACCGCGCAAAGGTCGGGAGCATCGGCTCGCCGGGAGCGCCCGACGCGTCTCCCCCCGGAATCGCGACGGCCTGGAAGATCCCTGCATCGGTCACGAGATCCTCGACGGCCAAGGCCGGGAGTTCGAAGACAAGCCGCAGCCGCTCGCCGGTCTCCTCCAGCACGCGGATCTGGGGCGGTTCGGCCGTGGTGCCCGGGCCGAGCACGCGCGCCGCAGGGTCCGGCGTCGCGGGAGGTCCCGCAGCAGCCGGGCTCGTGGCGAGTATCCCCGCCGTGAGCATGACCAGGATCGTGGTGAGGGGGGCTCCGAGCAGGGTCTGGATGGTCGAGAGGGGATCCAAGGCAAACGAAAGACGCGGCCGACGGGACATCGATCCTCCGGGAAGCTCCGCTTCGCGGGGCCTGCAGTGGTTCTTTCCGGGTCCGTGCACGAAATGCCTGTTCAACTATAGCAGAAACGGACCCCTTATGGGGGGTGGAAAGCAGATGCAGCGGGAATCCCTGATCCGATCGGGGTGGATCAGCCACGCGGGAGGAACGAAGCGAGCACCCTCGTGCCGAGCCGGGCCTGGCTTCCACGAAGCCAGGCCCGGACCAGGGATTACTTCACCCGGGGGAGCCGTCCCGGCTTGAGCTTCGGGCGGTTCTTGAGCTCAGGGACCTTGGGCTTCATGCGGCCGATCAGCTTCTCGACCTCGACGACCCCGCGGGCGAGTTGCGGATCGAGCCCGGCGGCCCAGTCCTGGGGCCGGATCTCGACCTCGATGTCCGGGTCTGTGCCGTAGTTCTCCACCGCCCAGGCAACGTCCTGGAACCAGAAGGCGAACTCCGGCTGGCTGGTCAGTGATCCGTCGACCAGGATGTGGCGCGGCCAGATGCCCACCACGCCGCCCCAGGTCCGCTTGCCGATCAGAGGCCCCAGCCCCGTCAGCTTGAAGCAGTGGCTGAAGATGTCGCCGTCCGAGCCGGCATACTCGTTCGTCAGGGCCGCCATCGGGCCCATCGGAGCATCGCTCGGATAGGGGGTCGGCTCGGCCCAGCGGTTGGCGTCATAGCCGATCCGCTTGCGCAGCAGCTTCTCCAGGATGAGTTGCGAGACGTGCCCGCCGCCGTTGTACCGCACGTCGACGAGAAGCCCCGGCCGGTTCACCTCGCTGAGGTAGTAGCGATGGAACTCCGCATACCCCCCGGGGCCCATGTTCGGCACATGGACGTAACCGACTCGTCCTTTCGAAGCGTCGTGCACCCAGGTGCGGTTCCGCTCCACCCAGTCGCGGTAGCGCAGGTTGAACTCCTGGTTGAGCGTGCGGACGACCACGGTGCGCAGCTGCCCCGCCTTCTCGCCCCTGGCCGCGCGGGCAGCCCCGGCTCCGGCGCCGGGGCGGATCGTAAGCCGCACGTCGCGGCCCGCCTGGTTCGCCAGGCGCTCGAAGGGAGAGACCTCCGCGCCGACCGGCTGTCCGTCGACCGCGACGATCTCGTCCCCCTCGCGCACGAGCAGACCGGGGGCGGCGAGCGGCGATGACCACTTCAGATCCCACGAGTCGCCGCGCGGAATGCGGGTGATCTTCCACGCGCCTCGCCGGCGATCGTAGTCGACATCGGCGCCGAGGAAGCCCTGCATCCAGGCCGGACCGGGCCGATAGTCGCCCCCGACCTCGTAGCAGTGCGATGTGCCCAGCTCGCCCTGAAGCTCCCACGCCAGGTCCGAGAACTCCGAGCGGGTGCCGCACCGATCGACGAGGGGGCGATAGCGGTGATAGGTCGCCACCCAGTCGATCCCCGACATGTCGGAGGTCCAGAACTGATCGCGCTGCAGGCGCCAGATCTCGCGGAACATCTGCGGCCACTCGTTCCCGGGGACCACCGACACCCGCAGCCGCTCGAGGTCGACCCAGCCGCTCTCGCGTCCGGGCTCGTCCTTGGTCGGCTTGCCGTCGGCCTTGAAGGCGGACGGCAGGACGCGGAGGCGGTTGCCGCTTCGCACCGCGAGGACCTTGGCGTCGAGAGAAAGCTGGAAGGAGGTCACCTTCTCGGCGATCGGCTCCAGCTTGTCCTCGTCGAGGTTCCAGGCCTGCAGCGCGGCGCGGGCCGGCGGCTCGGTGGCGAACCAGTTGAGGTCCAGGCTTCCCTCGGCCGGGACTGTGCTGAAGAAGACCCGGCTCTTCGTCGCGGCGAGGTCGGCGTAGATCCCCTCGGGGACCGGGAAGGCGACCACGCGGTCGGCGATCCCGTCGAGGTCGATCTCCACGCGCACGGGCGCCTTCGCTTCCTCCTTCTTCTCCGCGCCGCCGTTCGGATCCTGCGCCGGCGTTCCGGGCGCGCGGGGCGGTCGCGTGCCGGCGGCGAACGGGGAAACGGCGTCCCGCTTGAGCGTGACGAGATAGGGGCGGCTGCCGCGCGGGAAGCCGAGGTCGAAGTAGTGGCTGTCGTAGATCGGATCGAAGACACGGAAGGAAACGAAGTAGAGGTAGCGTCCTTCCGGATCGAAGACGGGGAGCACGTCATTGAAGTCGGAGCGCGTGATCGGGGTGACCTTGCCGGTGGCCGCCTCGCAGAGGTGGATGGAGGTGGTGCGCGGTCCATCGCTGAAGCCGTAGGCGAGCCAGCGTCCGTCGGCCGACCAGTCGAGACCGGTGATGCGGTTGTGCAAGCTCCGCTCGATGACGCGGTGCTTGCCGGTGGTGAGGTCGACCAGGATCAGTTCCTGCCGCTGGTTGGCGAGGGCGACGCGATCGGCCCCGTGCCGGGCGACCGCGAGGGTGACGGCTCGGCCGAAGTCGCCGTCGATCCGGCGCACGACCCCGCCGATCGCGGTGCCATCGGCCACCGGTCCCCGGCGCGTGGCCGCGGCGCGTCCCCGTCCACGGGGCGTTCGTCCCCGCGGGACGCGTCCGCCGGCGGCCTTGTCGCCGGTTCCCTCGTCGGCCGCGCGCAGAAGAACGAGGCTCTCTTCACCGGTTTCGTCGGTCACGGCGACGATGTGCCGGCCATCCGGAAGCCAGGTCGCGAGACGGTAGCGCGGTCCGTCGGCCTGGCCGAGGCGGAGCGGTGCCCCCTCCCACAAGCCCATGGCGTAGACCCCGCCCCGATGGACGGAGGCGAGGGAGTGTCCCTTGGGGTGGAGACTGAAGCTCTCGAAGAAACGGGTCGGACTGACGAAGCGGCGTGCCCGCTGCGCCCGTGGGCTCTGCAGCGTGATCGCGATCCGGTTCTCCTCGCCCGTGGCCGGATCGAAGACGAAGAGGTCGGCCCCCGCGTGGTAAACGATCCGGTGCCCATCGGTCGAGGGGAAGCGAACGAAAAAGTCCTCGTGGTGGGTGTGCCGGCGGAGATCCCTGCCGGTCGGCGTGCAGGAGTAGAGGTTGGCGTACCCCTCGTGATCGGAGAGGAAGAAGATCCGCTTGCCGATCCACATCGGATTGGCGAGGTTCCCGGCGAGCTTGACGAGCTCGGTGAAAGTGCCGCTGCCGGTGCGATCGATCCAGATCGTTCCCGCGGTCCCCCCCTTGTACCGCTTCCAGCGGGCGGGGTCGCCGGAGTTGCGTCCGATGACTCGTCCGTCGCCGTCCGGCTCGTAGGCGATCGCGCGTGCGGGGCCCAGGTTGAACTCACGGACCGGTCCGCCCTGGACCGGGACCGCCGCGAGCACCTGCTCCTTCATGAAGGGCCGACGCCAGTCGGAAGCGAGGAGGATCTCCGCGCCGTCCGGACTCCAGCCGAGGGCGGTGCTCGCCCCGCCGAGCCAGGTCAGGCGCTGCGGCGGACCGCCCTGTGCGTCCATGACGTAGATCTCGAGGGGACCCTCGTCGCGTCCGGAGAAGGCGACCTTGGAGCCGTCCGGCGAGAGGACCGGGAACATGCAGACGCCCGGGGTGGCGGTGAGGCGACGCGCCGTCCCCCCCGTCGCGGGGACGCTCCACAGGTCATCCTCGGTCACGAAGATGATCGTGTCGCCATGGATGGTCGGGTGACGATAGTAGCCTTGCAGATTCGGCATGCCGAGCTCCTTCGGTTGGACGATCCGGATCCAGCGGTCCGCGATTATGGTCGGCCGTGGCGGACAGGGTCAAGCGAGGAGGCGGCGTGCGCGTTCGTCCCGTCCCCGCGGATGTGCCTCACTTCTCCTTGTCGAGCTGCTGCTGATCCTCGGGTGTCGGCTGCCCGGGCGTGACCGGAGGGGGCATCTCGGCCATCTTGAAGGCGCGCCGGCTGCGATCCTTCACCGGTCCGAACTCGGGCTTGAGCGGCGGCTTCGCTTCGCGCAGCCGCAGCACCTCTTCGATGCCGCGATCGAGCTGGGCGTCGATGCCGTGCCCGACCTGCTGGGGAAGGTTGTCGATCTCGATGTCGGGGTCGACGCCGTAGTTCTCGATCCCCCAGCCCTTGGTCGGGTGCCACCAGGCGAACTCCGGACTGCTCACGCCCCCCTTATCGACCAGCGGGACGCCGCCGCGGATGCCGATGACTCCGCCCCAGGAGCGCTTGCCGATGACCGGGGCGACCCCCGCCGTCTTGATCGCCGCGGGGAAGATGTCGCCGTCCGATCCGGCGAACTCGTTCGTCAGGACGACGAACGGACCGTTGAGCGTGCGATAGGGATAGGTCGAGATGTTGCCGCCGCGGCTCCGGTCCCACCACATCAGTTGCCGCAGCAGGCGCGAGACGACGAGCTGCGAGACGAAACCGCCGCCGTTCCAGCGCGCGTCGATCACCATCCCTTCCTTGTCGAGCTGATTGTAGAACCAGGTATCCCACTGCCGCAGCCCCCACCCTCCCATGTCGGGAATGTGGACATAGCCGATCTTGCCGCCGGTCTTCTCGGTCACCGCTTCGCGATTGCGGCGCACCCAGTCGTGGTAGCGGAGGCGTCCGGTCATGCCGCCGCTCATCGGCTTGCAGACCACGGTGCGCGCGCCATCCTTCGACGGGCGGCTGTTCACCGTCAGGAGCACCGGCTTGCCCGCCCATCCCGCCAGGGAGGCCTCGAACGGTTCGTTGGCCGGTACCGCGCGGTTGTTCACTTCGAGGATGTACTCCCCTTCGTTCACGATCGAGCCGGGCTCATCGAGGGGTGAACGCACCCGGTCGGCCGCGGCGCCGCGCAGGATCCGTCCCACGCGGAAGGCGTTCCCTTCCCGCACGAGGTCGGCGCCGAGCAGCCCGGTCGAGACGGCCGGCACGTTCACGCCGCGATCACCGCCCCAGACGTAGGTGTGGGACGTGGCCAGCTCGCTGATCATCTCGGCGATCAGGTCCTGCAGGTCGGCGCGGGTCGCCAGGCGCGGCAGGAGCGATGCGTACTGGTCCCGGATCGACTTCCAGTCGACGCCTCCCATTCCCTCGTCCCAGTAGTAGTCGCGCTGGTACCGCCACGCCTCGTGAAACATCTGGCTCCACTCCTCGCGCGGGTCGAGCTCGATCACGACGTTCTCGAGGGAAACGGAGGACTTCGACAGGTCGTCGCCGGGCATCGCGCCGGCGTCGAGGACGAAGATCTCTCCCTCGGCCTTGCGGATCCCGATCTTGCCGGACCGGTTCTGAAGATCGAAGCCGACGACCTCGCTCAAAAACGGCCTCGACTCGCGCTCCTCCAGGTCGTAGACGAAGAGGGTGCCTCCCTTCCGCTCCGGAAAGTCGCCCTTCTCCTCCATCAGGCCGCCCAGCGTGCCCGCCCAGTAGAAGAGTTTCGACGGGGACGCGGCGAGGGCGTAGTAGCGTCCCGCCTCGATCGGCAGCTCCACGACACGGCTTTCGATGCCGTCGAAGTCGATGACCACCGCCTCCGGAGGTTCCTCGTCCGCTTTGCCGGACTTCGCCTTCTCCTCGCGGGCGGCCGCCTTCTTCCGCTCTTCCTCTTCCTTCATCTTGGCGTCCGGGCCGGGAGGAGCGCCGTCGGCGCGGAGCGTGGGGTTCTTGACGTCGGGACGCAGCAGGAGGGCGCAGACCTTGGAGGTCGTCAGCTCGACCGTCTCGAAATCGACGTCGCCGATGATCGGATTGATGACGCGGTCGCTGACGAAGTAGAGGTACCGGCCGGCAGGATCCCAGGCGGGGGTCCGGTTGGGGGTCGTCCAGTCGGTGACGATGCGGGTCGTCTTCTCCCTGGTGTCATAGATCCAGATCGAAGGGCGATCCCGACGGTCGAGTTTGGAGTAGGCGAGCCAGCGCCCGTCGGGGCTGAACGTGTAGTCCCCGATCTCCCACTGCTCGCTGCGGTCGACCCGGACCCGCGGTCCGCCGTCCGCCGGGGCGAGCCAGAGTGAATGAGCCTGATCCGACCACGCAATCCACTTGCCGTCGGGCGACCAGGAGGGCGTGTTCACGCGCCCGAGATCGCCGGACGGGACGATCACCTTCGGCTCGCCGCGTCCCCACGCGTCGAGACTCAGGATCGCCTCTTCGCCGCTGGCGTCGGTGACGTAGAGGAGCCGCTCCCCCTTCGGGTCGTAGCTCATCCGGTCTTCGCGCGAGCCGCTCCCTCCGGACAGCGGCAGGGTGATCCCCTCCTTCTTCACCGGGAGGGAGAAGATCTCGCCGCGCGCCTCGATCGCCACCCGATCGCCGTCGGGAGCGAGCGCAAAGCCGTTGAGGTACTGCTGCGGGTTGGGATAGCGCGTCCGGGTGAGGATGCGCTCGCTGGGGAGATCGATCTTGATCTTGCGGCCGACGTTCGACTGCGAGTTGTACAGATGGAGATCGCCGCCGATCGTATAGGTGAGGTACTTGCTTCCGTCGGTCTCCAGTTGGCGCAGGTCCCAGCCGTCCAGCGGGGAGAGCCGGTGGCGCTCGGTACCATCGGAGTTGATCACCCAGAGGTTCTGCGTGCCTCCCTTGTCGCTGAGGAAGTAGAGCTTCCCGCTCAGCCAGACCGGGGTGAGGTCGCTGCCGTCGAAGTCGGTGATCTTCGCGTAGTCCTCGGCGCGCGGATCGCCGACCCAGATGTCGGACGCCGTGCCGCCGCGGTACCGCTTCCAGGTGCCGCCGCCGCTGGTGCGGTTGAAGGCCCATCGCCCGGTCACCGGATCGATGGAGAGGTTCTGCGCATAGCCGATCGGGAGCTTCTCCGGCTCGCCCCCCTCGACCGGGATCGCGTAGAGCTCCCAATCCCAGTGCGGGTTCTGCCGGGTGCTCCGGAAGACGAGGCGCGCCCCCTCGGGGGTCCAGCAGACCGGCTCGTCGGGGGCCGGGTGCCAGGTCATCCGCCGCGGCTCGCCGCCGGTGGCCGGGATCACGAAGAGGTCGCGATTGCCGTCGTAGTCGCCCGCGAAGGCGATCCAGGCTCCATCGGGCGAGAACTTGGGGAGGTACTCGTCGCCGGGATGCATGGTCAGTCGCCGGGCGTCGGTCCCGTCGATCTTCGCCAGCCAGAGGTCTCCCTCGGCGGAGAAGACGAGCCGGTCCCCGAAGACGTCGGGGGTGCGGATGTAGCCCGCCTCGGCGAGGACTGTAGCCGGCACGAACAGAGCCGGCACCAGCACGGCGAGCGCCAGCACGGCGACCGACAACCGAGCTCGTGCCATGGGGCCGGCGAAGATCGCGGCCGTCCGGGCGGCGCTTCGATGGGATGAGAGAGACGACGATGTGGGGACTCCGGCGCGTGCGCTGGACACCCCGCGCGGGCGCGAGTACGGCATGGTTCCTCCAAATCTCGGGTGCCCCGGCGGGCGCCGGGCGAGGCGGGCCGACAAATCCGGCCCAGGCGGCATGATACGACGGAGAGCGGGGGGTGTTTCAGCCTGAGACTTCCCCGGGAGAGGTTCTCCTCCCCCGACCCGTCTCCCGGAGACACCAGAGGAAGAGGGCGAGCGTCGGCAGGCTCTTGACCGAGAGATGGAGCGCGGAGAACCAGCCCGGCCAGGATTCGATCGAGGAGTCCTTGGCCACGCCGGCCAGCAGGGGCGCCAGCGGATAGAGAGTCGGCAGGCCGAGGAGGATGCCGATTGTGAGGACAAAGCGTGATCCCGTAGTCAGATAGAGAGCGGCGACGGCTGGGAGGAGCATGACGTAGTGATACTCCCAGACGCTCTTGAAGACGAGGAAGAAGGCGGTGGTCCAGATCGCCAGGTCGAGCGCGGTGCGGTTCCTGTGCTCGAGCAGGCGCAACGAGGCGAGGACCGCGAGGAGGCCGATCACGGCGAATACGAGAAGGAGGGTTCCGCTCAGGAGGCTCAGCTGCAGGGGCCCCGCCTGGAGGACCTGCGCGGAGACCGGGTGATCGATCCGCGACACGAGCTCTCGGAGGAGGTTGTGCAGGCCGAACGATCCC
Source organism: uncultured bacterium (assembly GCA_964371055.1). Lineage (GTDB taxonomy): Bacteria > Eisenbacteria > RBG-16-71-46 > CAIMUX01 > CAIMUX01 > CAYJLF01. The sequence goes on from CAYJLF010000009.1 coordinate 177,223, forward strand.
TTGTGCAGGGCCGGCGTGAACGGGGAGAAGTTGAGCCGCGCGAACTCGCCCAGGTCGGCCGGGCGCGCGAGGAAGTAGGGAGCGCTGAGCGCGACAGTGGCTCCGATCCCGGCGAGCACCAGCTTCACGCGCCGGTCGCGGAGGTAGGGGACGAGGAGCAACGCCGCGAAGCTCTTCAGCGAAAGGCCCCCGATCCAGCCCAAGAGGAGGCCCGGAGGGCCGACCCGATCGCTCCGCCAGGTGTATGCGCGCCAGCGCCGGAGGAGAATGCCGCCCAGCGCGGCGAGGTCGGAGAGAGGGCCCGAACCCCGGCGGGAGCCGTGCCTCGCCTGCTGCTCCTGGTGGCGAAGGACTAAGTCCACCGTCTCGACGCTCCGTGTCGGGTCGCTGCGGGACTGGTCGCCGCGGGTCTGGACGCCGCGAGCCTGGTCGACAGTGGCCTCTCCTGCCTCGCGCCGCGCCGGGTCGAACCGCCAGAGCATCCAGAGAAAAGCGGCCATGACGATGGAGAACTGCCCCATCACCTGCTCGAGATAGAAGGGGAAGAAGCCCAACCAGAGCGCGGCCACGATAAGCCGGCGATGCTGCGGCCACTCGGTCTGGCGGAGGGTGGAGCGGATGAGGAGGAGAAGGACCAGCTCGCAGGCGACCACCCAGAGCCAGTAGGCCGGCCAGGGGGGGAGCGCCAGGGTGATCGGGGCGAAGACGTAGGCCGTCGGCGGCAGGTAGCGGTAGAAGTAGAAGAACGGAACCCGCCGCGGCGCCTCGTTCCGGTAGCCGTCCGAGTCGTAGATGCTGTGGCCCCCGACCAGGTTCGCCCCCGCCTGGTAGATCCCGAAGAAGTCCGAGGCCTGCTTCAGCCCCTCGTTTGCCTCGACGAAGAGCGGGTTCAGGATCCCCGTGGGGAGCGAGACGAGAAACAGGAGATGGAGGAGGGCCCCGGCCAGCAGAGCCAGCCGAGCCGCGCGCTGCCGGCGGATCGATGGGATCACGGAGCCTCCCTTAGGGGCACTTCGGTGACACCGGGCGAGTCTAGCGTCGCCGCGCCGGAAGTCCACCTCCGCCTTCCGGGGAGGCTGGCACTCAGCCTGCATTGCTTCGGGTACGGCGAAAGTCAGCGCCGCCACCCAGAACCAGGCGCTGTGCGCGATCGTCTTTCTCTACCGCCACGTCCTCGAGCAGGAGATCGAGTGGATGGACGGGCTGGTCCGCGCGAAGGAACCGAAGCGCCTGCCGGTGGTCCTGACCCCCGGCGAGGCGTCGACAGTGCTCCGCCAGATGACCGGCCCGTCCTTTCTCATGGCGTCGCTGCTCTACGGATCGGGACTGCGGCTGATGGAGTGCTGCCGGCTGCGCGTGAAGGATGTCGACCTCGAACGCAAGTACGCCACCGCGGCCCGCGAGTGGGCGTGGCTGTGGATCTTCCCCGCCACGCGTCACTACGTCGTGCCCGGGACCCGCCTGAAACGGCGGCACCATCTCCATGAGACTGTATTGCAGAGGGCCGTGCACGAGGCGAGGCTCAGCTCCGGTATCCCCAAGCGATTCTCATGCCATACGTTACGCCACTCCTTCGCCACGGCCCTGCTCGAGGCGGGATACGATCTCCGCACCATCCAGGAACTCCTCGGCCATACCGATGTCAGCACCACCATGATCTACACCCATGTCCTCAACCGCGGCGGGCGCGGTGTCCGCAGCCCGCTCGACGGGATCCTCTGACCGTCCGCTGACACTCCTCCGAGCGTGGTCCGCGAGCCCGACCTCCTTCGGGGGCGGGGTCCCCGCCGCCCCGCCGGTCTCCGGAAGTCGTAAGCACGTGCGCGGCCACGCGAAGCCGTGCTAGGCTCGTCGGTGCTTGGGAGATCCTCGTTCATGGCTGACGTGAGGGGAGGAGCGACCGCGTTGGGAGAGAAGGCGTTGGCGACCGTGAAGGTGACGGTAGACGGTCGCACGCACGGCAGACCCGGAAAACGCACCGCCAGGGGAGAGGGGCGAGCGGTCCATCCGCCCGCGCGCACTTGTACAGATCCCGCGCGCATCCGGAGCACGGCGCAGCATGTCGCGGGCTCGACACCACGGATGACCGGCCCGACAACCTCCAGCTTAACGCACGTTCGCAGCGCTTATCCGCTTATCCGGACTTGCGCATGCGACCGGACCCGTTCGCGGTCATTCGCTGATAGCCCTGACCTGCCCGCAGCCTATCGTGAGAACAACCGTCAGGTCGATTTCGGACGCCCCTGCAGGAGAACTTGCGGGGAGTGCGAGAGGGCCCCGGCTAAGGTGAGTGGTTGGGGGCAGATGGGCAGACGTCTCGATTCAGCTCCCGCCCTACATGGAAGGGGATCCATGGAGATCAGGGGAACGGGAGAGTTAACTGTTACACGCACAGGGAGTCCGTGAATGCCGCTACTTCAGAAACTTGAGATTCGGCACTCAGAATACGTCATCGACGCGCAGTCGGGCCGACACGTCTTCCATGTCTGTGATCCACACGCACTGATTCAGGCAGCGGGCTATCTAAAGCATACGGTCGGAGCCCAATCTGGACGGGCCGTGTACTTCCGCGGCCAGCCTGCACTCTATGGCGGTCTCGTGCCTGGGATATTCCGCGGTTGCGCATCGACCAGCGCCCAGACGAAGCGCCTGCGCGACCTCAATGCGCTAGTCGACTCCGCGCGCCGAAAAAGCCGTCAGTTGGCAAGTCTTCCCTCCGAGGTCACGGAGGCGCTCCTACAGCATTATGGGATTCGTACAACCTGGGTTGATCTGGTCGAGAATGTCTGGGTTGCACTGTGGTTTGCGTGCCACAGGGCTCGGCTGTCCGGTAAGCTAATGGAGTTCCAACACTTCGAGCGCAGACAGCACCGTCAGGAAGATCCTGAAAGTCACTTCGGCTACGTTCTGCTCGTTGCTCCGAGCCAGGTAGCACCCATCAATGGGAGTCCGGGGTTCTCGCGGGGGCCGGGTGCAGAGGTCGTTGACCTCCGTACCGCCGCCCCGTCGACATTCGTACGCCCTCATGCGCAGCACGGGGTCCTATTCCGATTACGAGATACCAGCAAGCGCCCGTCTGACTACATCTCTGCTGTCGTTGGCATTCTACGGGTTGACCTTCGTGACGCTCTCGAATGGCTGGGCGGTGGCAATCTCCTTACAATTCATGGGCTGTTTCCACCGCCTGCGTACGATCACGGGTACCACAATCTTCTCCACGATTTCAGGAGCCTAAAGGTGGGGAGGAGACTTGGCAGCATTGTCAACGTTGGCGCGTAACAAGGCGCTGAACCAGTTGGTCGCTTCGCGCCCACTGGTTAGCGCCGGCGTTCGGCACTAGGGGAAGCCAATGCCGCGAGATAATGGAGACTTCGTGAAGGACCTTCGGGCTGAGATAGCGGCGACGCAGAGCCGACGCATGGGCTATGTCAAGCTGAAGCTTGCCCTTGTGGTTGGTCTCCTTGGCGTCGGTGGCGCGTCGGTGCTCAAGGATCTGGACACGACGTCTCTGTTGTATCTCGTGCCTCTGGTGTCGTTCATTTTTGACCTCTATGTCATGGGTGAGGACTTTGGCATCAAGCGGGCTGGTTGCTTCATCGGAAGCAGTCCCCACGCACCGAGCGAAGAGCGTTTCTGGGAGACCGCCGCTGGACAGCACCGGGACTGGTTCTCCTACTTCGCGGGGCCTCTGTCCTCGCTTTGTGCTCTCGTTGCTGCCGGAATCGCCCTTCGCCTTTCCCACGCCTCCTTGTCGGGATTTCGAGCCTGGTTGGTGGTGAGCGGCGCACTGGTTCTCGCTCCTTTCGCCAACAGGTGGCTGCAGGCATGGCAACTCAAGCGGTTCGCCCGATCCGTGGCCGGTGAACGGAAGAAGTCTTTTGAAGGCCGCCATGAATAGCGCGGTGAGCCGAACAACGCGCTGCACCATCCGGTCCGCCCGCTGCGCGGTCGGCCCGATGGTGAGCGCTGGCGTTAGGTACGCGTAATGGCAGTGACACACGGACATGGCAACCCGGATTGGACCAGAGATGAGGTCGTCCTGGCATTGGACCTCTACCTCGATTGCGGCGACAAGCTGCCTGGTCCTTCCGACCGGAGGGTCAAGGAGCTGTCCGCGGTACTACGGGCGTTCCCGCAGCACAGCGTTGCTTCCAGAAGGTCGTCATTCCGCAACCCTGCGGGGGTTGCGTTCAAGCTCCAGAACCTGCGGCAGGTAGCGACCGGAAGGGGCCTGGCGAATGTGTCTCGAACGGACCGGGAGGTCTGGAAGGAGCTAGGACGGGACCCGAGGCGCACGAAAGAGCTCGCCTCGCTGATCCGTGCGGGGATCGCGATGACAGAGCAGATTCCCGAGGACTCGGGGTACGAGGAGATGTTTGCCGAAGGGAGGGTCGTAACCTACACCCACGCGCGCCGGGAGCGAGATCCGAAGTTGAGGCAAGGACTCTTGGCGAAAAGGAGGAAGACGGGGGGGCTGGTCTGCGAGATCTGTGGCTACGTGGCAGCTGGTCACACTGGAGGTCTAGGAGAGTCGGCGTTCGAGGCACATCACCTCATCCCGCTCTCCGCGGGTTCGGAAAGGCGCACCCGCCTGAGTGACATGGCGTTGCTGTGCGCCAACTGCCATCGAATGGTTCATCGCGCCGTCTCGGATAGTGGCCGATGGCTGTCGATCGCGGAGGCGAAGGTTGCGATATTGGGAAACCCCGGTACCTAACAACCGCTTGCACCAGCCGATCGCTGTTGTGGGGCCCGCGGGGGGGCCGGGGCCCCCCCACCCCCCCCCCCCCCCCCCCGCCCCGCGGGGTGGGGGGGTGGGGGGGGGGGGGGGCCCCCCCCCCCCCAACACCCCGGCCGGAAGCCGACCGGTCGCGATCGCTGGTGAAGCGCGGCGTTAGCCCGAAGAATGAGCTATACCAACAAGGGCACAAAGGACACGAGCATGCGATCTCTTTACAGTGAGTTGCGAAGACAATCGGATTCTCTCGCAGATAGTCTCGACAAGATCACGGAGGAAGCCCTCGTTCTTTGGCAAAGCCAGCACCTCCGAAAATTCACGGCGCATGGACAAACGCACATTCTTCAAGTGGAGGCAAACTTAGATGCGCTCACCCGAGCCCTCCAAGCTTCGCCACAGAAGCTGCAACCCCACGAGATCTTCGTGCTCATCGCCGCGTGTTACCTCCACGACATCGGGATGCAACTCGGGGAAGGCGACGCACGGGAGAAGCACGCGCAATACGCATACAAGTTGATTCTCGACTCACATCCACACCCCCAACTCCGCAACGAGGATCGTCGAGTGACGTTGACAATCAACGATCGGAATGCGAAGGAGGCAATTGCTGCCGTCGCTCGTGCGCACTGGACTAGCTTTGCGGTCGATCTAGAACAGAGGGACGTGCTTTTAGGAAACGACCGGGGAAATCTTCGTCTCCTCGGATTGTTGCTGGCTATGGCGGATCTTCTCGACCTTTCGCAAGCACGGGCCAGCTATTACCAATCGATTCACCAGCTCGACAAGCTTGATGCCACCGCGGAGCTCCACCAGATGAAGCATCTGCTAGTAAAGGGATTCCAGATCCTCGCGCCAGACCAAGACTTGCCAGAGGAACTGAGATACGATTTGGAATGGTCTGACGATTCGGAAACGACGCGCACAATTGCGGACTGGGTTCTACACGAGTTGGATTCCCATTGGCAAATCATTAATGACCTCCTGCATGGAGATTCCGGCGGCAGAATTCGCTGGGTAAAGCCTTGGAAGCAGGTGACGTTCCGCAAACCAGTGGGCTCTATTCCGCCTCTGTCCGAGAATGCGTTGAAGGTTTTGCACGACGAGCGCGCCAAGCAATTGCGGCCCAATCCCGAAGCGACCGGCCAAATGGCGACACCCTTTGCAGATACAACTACTCAACCAGCCATGACGACGGACGCGGCTCATATTCTCGGTTTCGAGCCGCCGATAGATTATCAGCCACGAGCTGCTGTTGAAACGCCCATCACTCAGTGGTGTGCAGCCTCAGGTAAGCTCTCGGCTTTCCATTACGTTTTGGGTCTAAGCGGCGCGGGGAAGACCACGACTCTGGGTTGGCTGTTCCGTGCCGCACTCAAGGGCGAGTTGACGGATGCGATAGTGGCCGTCTGGCTTCAGCTTACGCAGGTCCGACACCCGCTAGAAGCAGCCAGGGCCATCGTCGAGTCTTTGGGGAGGTTCTCCCCGAAAGACCCGGTGATTGCGCAGGCGCGTGAACTTGTTCGCGAGGCCGAACAGGAGCTGCTACGAGAACCACCGTTGTCAGTCGTTGTCTCACGCTCTGCCCAGTTGGCCTCTGCTGTCGTGGCCCGACGGGGCGAAAGCACACCAAAACCAGCGGGGCAGCTTTACGGAGCGGGGTTAGCTGGAGAAGACGTGCGATCAGCAGGAGGCGGTAGTGACCAGCCGAAGTCGCCAGAGATGTTGCAGGTCGTGCCCGACGGCGATTGGGCTGTAATGCCCCAATATGACCCGCAGACCGGGCCGGAAACAGCAGCCATCCTGACTTACGCTACGAGACAACAAGTGACGATTCACCCTTTTACCAGCGCACCGGTTGTGCTGACACGCTTGGCACGGCATCTCGCTGCGGCTCTTGGAGGCAGCGGAAAGCGGGCTTGGCTTGTCTTCATCGACACGTGGGACTGGGCGCAGACCGGGCACTCACGAGGAGTTCAGCCCAAGCCAGAAGTCGCCTCCTCGTGGCTGGCTGACCTCTTCCTTCCGGCCCTCAGGCTGCAAGGGGTTGATCTCTATGTCCTGGCTGGCGGACAAATGCCCGCTGCCGAGATTACCTCAAAATTCACAGAATATGGTTTCAAGTCTATGACTACCGACTTTGATGCGTTCGACGAGGCCGAGTTTCGCCAGTTCATCTCCGGAAAGGGCATACGAAACGAGCAATGTGCGAAAGCACTTGAGCGTTTGACCGGGCGCAATCCTCAGTTGATTCGCTTCTGGTTTGATATGGCTAGACCAGGAGAGCCACCAGAAGAGCAGTTGAAGGCCGACACGGACGAAACTCCTGCACAAGGCCCGGATTGGCTTTGGCGACGAATCCGCGATAGAATGCCAGATCCGCTTCCAACCATGCTGCAAGTGGCGGCCGTTCTCCCCGCTTTTGACCGAGCGATTCTTGAATCGGCCACAGGTCTGGCGCTCAACGACGAAGCTTGGATTCGCCTGAAGGGCTACAGCTTGGTCGAGCCGCTGCGATCCGACAGGGTGAAGCTTTTTCACATCAAGGAGGTTTTTGCCAAACTCCTGCGCTCAACCGCCAATCCAGACTTTGTCGAGCGCGCATGCCTTCACGCCGTGAACCGTTTTCTGGTTCTCACTGACCATCGAATCCACGGTTTGGAGGCTGATGAGATGGAGAAAGAGAAAGAACTGTCTCTGCTGTTGGTGCGGACGGCACGGGAGGCGAAATCCGACTACGGACTAGCTTGGGCGGTATTCTTGAGAGAGGCCGCGCGCTGGATAGATCCAGTGGATCACTCCGTCTGGGCGGAGTTACGCGATCTCGTAGCTCCATGCCTCGAAGAGCCTACCCGACGTGCATTGTTTACAACGATTCGTCAGGCTTGGGAAGACCTCGCATGTGAACCTGCGCGCAAGTCCAACCGGCTACTCGACGGCTTGAATGCGCTAGCCAGTGCCGACCATGTGCCTCTCGCAACAAGTCTAACGATCATGCGGGCAGGCTTAACTCTGAGCACAGCCCTTCATGACTGGCAACGTCGCGATGCCTTTCTCGCCATCGCGCGAGACCGTGGCTTGGACATGCACGAGGAGCTGTCTGACGTTCACTGCAAAATGCACTTTGCCGCTGGCGACGTGGCATCTGCTAAGGCAATCCTGGATTCTGCATGTCCTGAGAAGATGTCGTCCAGGACATTGGCGAGACTAGGTGAGTTCGCCCATGAGTTTCTTCATGACCCCAACCGCGCAATACTGCTTTACCGCAAATCAGTGGAGGCTGCTGTTGATGACGGTAGAGAATGCCTGGTTCTCGCCGATCTTCTCGCCCAGGCCGGCCAAGTAGAACAGGCAATCGAAATTGCGCTAAAGACGGCAAAGCGCTTTCCAAAAGACGCCGCCAGCGCAGGTGTAGTCGGGGTAGCATACACGAAGCTGCGGCCCAAGGACTGGGCGAAGGCGGCGGAGTGGTTTGAGATGGCGGTGCGCTTGCAGCCCAACAGCGAGGCGATTTGCAGCAATCTGGTTGTTGCGCTGCAGCAGGCCAAGGGTGTGGTGGAAGCGCGGCAGCGGTTGGAGGCGTTGGCCCGCGAGTTCCCCGACAGCGCGTGGCTGGCGGACAGCACGGCAAGGAGCCTTGGTGGCACTGAGCCCAAGGACTGGGTGAAGGCGGCGGAGTGGCACGAGAAAGCGGTGCGCTTGCAGCCCAACAGCGTGGCGATTTGCAGCAATCTGGCTGTTGCGCTGCAGCAGGCCAAGGGTGTGGTGGAA